>NZ_JAQQGK010000005.1:0-580927 GCF_028550695.1 Pseudomonas sp. BLCC-B112 | reverse complement strand
GTACATCGGCCCACATCGTTCGGATCTTCCTGAATGAGTTTTAGCGGATTTTACTCAAGACCTTGAAAGGGATGGCTCTTACAGCGAGTCACTTTGAAGAGCCCAAAGTAACCAAAGGCTCCTGCCCCTACACTCGGTGCCTCGCCTAGGCTCGGCATGCCCGAACTCCGGCATTGATCCGTGGGCCGCCGCAATGGGCCATCCCTGGCCCAGTGCGGCTAACCCGGCGTCCTGCCGGGTTACCCACGGCTCAATGCCTGCGTTCGGCCATCGTGTCTAAGGGGGCAGGCAGATCAAAAGCCAGAGCAAGATCAAAATCCGACGGCAGCCTACCGGCCGGCCTATCTCTGTCGTCCTCCACGTTCCCTGTAGCCGCTGCCGAGCCTGCGAGGCTGCGAAAAAGACCGCAGGGCCTTGCTTGGCGATCTCACGCCGAGCCTCTAATGCCTACCGGATCGCCGCAAGTCTCCAAGAGCCACGCGGTGTCGCGCGAATCAGTCGCGCTGCGGCTCCAGCAAGTCAAACGACAGGACTCTGATCTGCATGTCGGCGCTATACACGAATCCAACCCGAGCACTGGGATGCAGAGGCTCCGGCAGGCGGTAGCTCTCCCAGGCATTGAGCATGCATTGCCCATCGGCTGATGGCCTGCGCTCCCCCGAGCGCAGGGGCGTGCCCAGCAGCTCGCGAATATCGGCGTGGGTCATGCTGCGTGAGAACGGGGCGGGCAGTTCGCCGCTGTGGAACGAGCGCCCCTGTTCAAGAGGCATGAGCTCGATCAGTACCTTTTCCAGGACCAGACTGTCTTCCCAGAAGTCCAGCATCAGGCCGGGCTCGACGATCACGGTCAGCCATTCGAATTCATCGTAGATCTTGTCCGTCGGGGTCTCGATGCGTTCTCCCCGGGCGATCAGTTCTGCATGGCTGAGCCCGAGGCTCTTTACCCAGCGGCTGATCGTTTTAGCGTCCATGTCTTCTCCATTGTCCTGTGCTGAGTGGGGGATTCGTTGGCGCGGGTGGCGTCGGCGGCCGATCTTAGCCGGTCGAAAAGACGAATGGTTCTGTTGTGACACAAAGAAAGCCGCCTGCTGTGCTGGCAGGCGGTTGGTTTGAGGACCGCTGTCAGGCCGGTTGTGGCGCTGTGTCGAGCTGGGCCCTGGCCTGATAACTGGCCGGGCTGAAGATTCGCGTCAACAGCAGCATCGCCAGGACACCGACGATCAACACCCACCAGGCGCTGACAAAGCTGCCGGTGACTTGCCGCAGCCAGCCGCTCAGCCAGGGTGAGACGGCGTTGATCAGAAAACCCACGCCCTGGACAAAAGCCGCCAGTTGCCCGGCTTCCCGGGGATCGCGGCGGTGATCCAGGGTCAGGATCAGGCTCAGGGCAAAGCACGCTCCGAGGCCGAAGCCGATCAGCGCTACCCACAGGTGCGGGCTCTGCAAGGGCCACAGCACCAGCCCGAGAAACCCTGCGGCCTGGGCCGCGAGGCTGATGCCCAGCAGCGGGCGGCGGTCGCTGCTGCGCTGGGCCAGGGCCGGCATCAGCAGGGCTGCGGTGACTTGGAAAATCGTCATGAAGGCCAGCAGCGAGCCGCTTTGGGTAGCACTCCAACCCAGCTGCAGGTAGTAGGCCGGCAGCCACGCCACCATGCTCATGTAGCCGCAGTTCACCAGGCCGAAGTACAACGCCAGCAGCCAGGCGCGGCGGTTGTTCCAGAGCCCGGCCCGGGGCGCCGGGGGGCCGTTGCGGCGTCCTGCGCCCAGGGGCAGGCACAGCCACAGCAGCAGGGCGGCCATGGCTGGCAGCACCCAGATGCCCAACCCCATTTGCCAGTGGGCGAAGTGGCTGGCCACCTGCGGGCTGAGCAGGGCGGCGATGCCACCACCGCCCATCAGCGAGGCCGAGTAGACGCCCATGGCCAGGGCCACGCGCTGTTGAAACTGGCGCTTGATCAGCGCCGGCACCAGGGCCTGGATCAAGGCCACGCCGGCGCCGCCGAGCAGGGCGGTGGCGAGCAAGGCCGCGGCCTGGCCGAAGAACAGCCGCACCAGGCAGGCCAGCAGCACCAGCAGCAAACCCAGGGACACGCCGCGGCGTTCGCCGAGACGGGCTTCGATCCGTACCCCGAGCAAGGCCACCAGGCCCATGCAGATCACCGGCAGGCTGGTGAGCCAGGCGCTGCTCTGGAAGCTCATGCCGGTGGCGCCGCGAATCTCGTTGAGCAACGGGCTGACCGAGCTGAGGATGGGGCGCAGGTTCAGGCCCAGGCACACCAGCAGCGCCCAGCCGGCGACGGTCTTGAAGGCCGATTCAGTTCGCTGCATGGCGCGCCTGCCAGTCCTGGTAGAGGGCGGTCATTGCCGCCTGGGGCAGGTGCAGCAGCGGCAAGCGCTGTGCTTCCAGGGGCTGGCTCAGCTCTTGGTAGATGGCCGCGGTGGACAGGCCGAACGGCTCTGCTTGTTCATTGCTGGCGGCGAACACCGCGCGGGATACGCCGCACAGGTACATGGCGGCCAGGCACATGGGGCACGGCTGGCCGCTGGCGTAGATCACGCAGTCGTCCAGGCGCGGGCCCAGTTGCTGGCTGGCGGCGCGGATGGCGAGCATTTCGGCGTGGGCGGTGGGGTCCTGGCTGAGGTGGATTTCATTCACCGCCTCGGCCAGCACCCGGCCGTTGCGCACCAGCAGCGCGCCGAACGGGCGGCCGGCCTGTTCGACATTGCGCCGGGCCAGTGCCACGGCCTGTTGCAGGTAGTGCTGATCGTCGTGCATGGAGGGCTCCTTCAAAGGGGGCTGGGGTTACGCCGCGCCGGCATCGCGCAGCAGCTTGGCAATGGCGCTCTGGCCACGGCGCTCGGCCTGTTGCAGCGGGCTGATACCGGCACGATCCGGCAGGTTCAGGTCGGCGCCGGCGGCAATCAGCTGGGCGACGATCTGCTGGTGCGCCGGGCCGCCGTCGGACAGCACGATGGCTTCCATCAGGCAGGTCCAGCCCAGGTGGTTGACGTGGTTCAGGTCGACGCCGGCTTCGATCAGCAGACGCACGGTTTCCACATGGCCGCGTTCGCAGGCCGGGATCAGGGCAGTGCCGCCGTAGCGGTTGGTGCTCTTGAGGTCGGCGCCGTGGGCCAGGGTCAGCTTGAGGATTTCGTTGTGGCCGCTGGCGCCGGCCAGCAGGTAGGGGCTGTCCTGGATCAGGTTCTTGCGGTTGACGTCGGCCCCGGCTTCGATCAGCGCGCGGGCGATGTCGATGCGGTTGTCGCGGGTGGCCAGCAGCAGTGGGCTGCTGCCGTCCAGGCCACGATCATCGAGGGCTACGCCTTGCTGGATCAGCTGCTGTACCTGCTGTAACCGACCCTTGCGTACTGCATCCAGCAGCGAGTTGTCGCTGGCCATGACCACCCCCGCCGTTAGCAGACTTATGGCCATCAGGCCGCGTTTGAAGGACCGCTTGAGTGGCATGGGAACCTCCCGTTCCTGCTGATGAAAGGGAAGTATGGTGACGGCCCTGTGTATTCTGAAATTAAATATAATCATGCCAATCAGTGGCTATCAGAATGGTGATGAGCAATGTTCGATCCCGTGTTGCTGCGCAGTTTCGTGGCGGTTGCCGACTGCCAGAACTTCACCCGCGCGGCCGAGCGCCTGCACTTGACCCAGTCCACCGTGAGCCAGCAGGTGCGGCGCCTGGAGGAGAGCCTGGGCTGCCAGTTGCTTGACCGCGATCAGCGCCGGGTGGTGGCCACGGTGGAGGGCGAGCGCCTGCTGGCCTATGCCCGGCGCATCCTGGCTCTGCATGAGGAGGCCAGCGACGTCTTGATCAACCAGCGCGGCGAGGAAGTGCTGCGCCTGGGCGTGCCGGAAGACTTTGCCGCCGAGCGCCTGATGCCGATGCTCTCGCGCTTTGGCCGCGACTATCCGGCGGTGCGCCTGGAGGTCACCAGTGGTTTGGGACCGGAATTGCAGCGCCAATTCCGCCGTGGCGAGTTCGACCTGTTGCTGGTCAAGCAGATGGGCCACAGCGATGACTGCGTGGAATCCTGGCCCGAGCCGCTGTGCTGGGTCGATAGCGTTCGCCAGCCCGCCTTTGGCCGCGATCCGCTGCCGCTGGTGGCGTTCCCGGTGGGCGGTTTGTATCGCCAGGAAATGCTCCACCACCTGGAAGTCGGCGGCTGGCCGTGGCGCATCGCCTATTCCAGCGCCAGCCTGGCCAGTGTCTGCTCGGCGGTGGCGGCGGGCCTGGGCATCAGCCTGTTGCCGGTGCGGGTGCTGGGCAAGGGCCATCGGATGCTCGACGCCGCCAGCGGTTTGCCGGATATCCAGGGCGTGCGCCTGGCGTTGTACGCCGGCAGTGGCCTGAGTCGGGCTGGAAAGGCATTACAGGAGCAGTTGAGGGCCGTGGCAAGCGTCAAGCCGCAATTTGATAGGCCGTGACGGTCTGCTGGTTGGCCCCGTTCCTTATGACGTTACTGGCATCTCCACTGGAATCCATTTTTTGCCAGACACTTTTAGCGTATTCCTGGGCGTGCCTGAGACCTCATGGTTTGCCAGCGATGCGTGTTCTGTCCCTGGTCAGCGTCAGGCTCAGTACCACCGCACTGAGGATGATGCCGCCGACGATGGCCAGCGACCAATGGACCGGCATATGGAACCAGGGCGCGGCCAGCATTTTGCTCCCGATAAACACCAGCACTATGGCCAGTCCGTACTTGAGCAGATGGAACCGCTCAGCCATGTCCGCGAGCAGGAAGTACAAGGCGCGCAGGCCCATGATGGCGAATATGTTGGAGGTGAACACGATGAAGGGATCGGTGGTCACGGCGAAAATCGCCGGGATGCTATCGACCGCAAAAATCAGGTCGCTGGCCTCGATCAACACCAGCACCAGGAACATCGGCGTTGCCCAGAGCAGGCCATTGTGGATGACAAAAAAACGCTCGCCGTGAAACTCCTGGGTGACGCGCAAGTGCTTGCGCATCCAGCGCAGTATCGGGTTTTTGTCGAGGTCGGGTTGTTGCTCGGCAAAGATCAGCATCTTGATGCCCGTGACGACCAGCAGGACTCCGAAGACGTAGAGCAGCCAGGCGAACTCCTGTACCAGCCAGACGCCGGCGAGAATCATCGCTGCACGCATGACGATGGCGCCGAGTACGCCGTACAGCAGCACGCGCCGCTGCAATGGCGGCGGTACGGCGAAATAGCTGAAGATCATCACGAAGACGAACATGTTGTCGATCGACAGTGACTGTTCGATCAGGTAGCCGGTGAGGAACTCAAGGGTTTTGCGCTGGGCGATTTGCGCACCCAGCGTATCGTTCAGATACCACCAGAGCAGACCGGCGAAGACCAATGCCAGGCTGGCCCAGGCTATGACCCAGGCCAGCGCCTCCCGGGCCGAAACCCGATGGGCCTTGCGTCCGCCGAAGACAAACAGGTCAAGCGCCAGTACGGCGATGACGAAGACGATGAAAGCAGCCCACATCCAAGGTTCACCGATGTTCATCGCGGCCACGCCTCAAATGAGTTGAGGTTTATCCCCCATGACAGTCTTGGAATGACGCACCCAGGGGCGGATGGTTCTCATCCTAGCCAGCCGGTTTGATCAAGAAAAAGTCGTATATTTTTGGCCGATAGTTCGATGCCGACGAATTGTTTGCGCGCAGGCAAAAGGATTGAAGGAGGCAGGCCTTATATTCTTTTGGGGTATTAATAAATAGCTTCTTATTCCTTAACGAATATAAATCCCCTCCCTATACTCGTCCGGGAACAGACACGCAGCAGGAGAGTTCCCCATGCGCAACGAATCCATTCGCTACTTGATTGTGCCGGGCTGGCAAGGATCGCCAGAAGATCATTGGCAAACCCATTGGCAGAACAGCCTGCCCAACAGTGCGCGGGTGGAGCAGGCCGATTGGCTGACGCCGCGCCGTGAAGACTGGGTGGCGGCCCTGGCCGAAGCCATCGCCATCGACGACACCCCGGTGATCCTGATTGCCCACAGCCTGGGTTGCATCACCGTGGCCCACTGGGCGGCGCGCGCGCCCGCGGCAGCGCTGCGCCAGGTGCGCGGTGCGCTGCTGGTGGCGCCGGCGGATGTCGAGCGTGCGGCCTGTGCGCCGGCCCTGCGCAATTTCGCGCCGATTCCCCGGGACCTGCTGCCGTTCCCCAGCCAGGTGGTGAGTTCGGACAACGACAGCGCCGTCAGCGCGCCGCGTGCCCTGGAACTGGCCCGTGACTGGGGCGCCGAAGCCGGGATTCTGGCGGGAGCCGGGCATATCAACGTCAAGTCCGGCCACCAGCGCTGGGAGCAGGGATTCGCCTATCTCTATCGCCTGCAGAACCGCATGGAACAACACGCCCTGCGTCGTGCCTGACCGTATTTTCCCTGTTTAAACGCCCCCGTCCTCAGGCGGTTTTGGGCGGGAGTCTGCCATGAGTCCTCACACCCCATTCGGCCAGCCGCTGCTGACCTTTCCCGATGCGGAAAAAAGTCCCCTGAGCATCCGCGCCAAGGCGCTGGTGTTCGTCGATCCACGTTCGCGACAACTGCGTGAAGAGCTGGAGCAACTGGCGCCCCGTGCGATCTCGGTGCTGATCCGTGGTGAAACCGGCACCGGCAAGGAACTGCTGGCCCGACACATCCACCGCGCCAGCGACCGCAGCGGGCTGTTTGTCTCGGTCAACTGCGGCGCCATCAGCCCCACCTACGCCGACGCCGAACTATTCGGCTACGCCGCCGGCAGCTTCAGCGGCTCCGCCAGCAGCCGGGCCGGCTGGTTCGGTTCGGCCAATGGCGGGACCCTGTACCTGGACGAGATCGGCGACTTGCCGCTGCCGATTCAGACCAAGCTGCTGGCAGCCCTGGAGAACCACGAAGTGACGAGGGTCGGTGCCCAGCAACCGAGCCCGGTGGATGTGCGCCTGGTGGCGGCCACCAGCATCGACTTGGCCCAGGCGGTGGCGGCGGGCAAGTTTCATGAGCGCCTGTACCGCTACCTCAGCGAGGGCCAGTTGGAGCTGCCGGCGCTGCGCGAGCGGGTCGGGGATATCGAGTCCCTGGCCGAGTATTTCCTGGGGATCTACAGCCAGCGCCTGGACCTGCCGGTGCCGCTGATCAGCGAAGCCGCGCAACAGGCCCTGGAGCGCCACAGCTGGCCGGGCAATACCCGTGAACTGGAAAACGTCATTCACTTTGCCCTGCTGGTCAGCAGCGGCGAGGAGATCTTGCCGGAGCACCTCAACCTGCCGCCGACGCGTTCGCCGCTGGAGCAGATTGAGCAGCTGCTGCGGCAGATCGCCGAGAGCGATTCAGACGCGGATCGCCAGGCCCTCAAGCGCCTGCTGGCGGCTACCGGGCGCGGTGGTGGGGCGGGATGTATGAACAAAATGGAATATGAACGTGAATAAAAGATATTGTTCGGGAATAAAAAATCTCGGTATTGTCCGCTTCACGCCAGCAGTGGCACATCACTGGCACCCAGATAAGCACCTCATTTGAAGCCGTCGTCGATCCCGACACCTAAGGACCTTGCATGAAAAAAGTTCTGTTGTTCACCGCACTGGCGGCAGCCCTGAGCGCCGGTATTGCCCAGGCCGGCGAGAAGCTGGTGGTTGCCGCGACCCCGGTGCCCCACGCCGAGATTCTCGAGCTGATCAAGCCCACCCTGGCCAAGGAAGGCGTGGACCTGGAAATCAAGGTTTTCACCGACTACGTGCAACCCAACGTACAGGTCGATCAGAAGCGTCTGGACGCCAACTACTTCCAGACCCTGCCGTACCTGAAGAACTTCAACGAGGGCAAGGGCACTCACCTGGAAACCGTGATCGGTGTGCACGTCGAACCCTTCGGCGGCTACTCGAAGAAGGTCAAGTCCCTGGCCGAGCTGAAAGATGGCGCCACCATTGCCATCCCCAACGAAGGCAGCAACAGCGGCCGTGCCCTGATCCTGCTGCACAAGGCCGGTCTGATCGAGCTCAAGGACCCGAAGAATGCTGTGTCCACGCCCAAGGACATCGCCAAGAACCCGCACAACTTCAAGTTCAAGGAGCTTGAGTCGGCCATGCTGCCACGGGTCCTGGATCAGGTTGACCTGGACATGATCAACACCAACTACGCCCTGGAAGCGGGCCTGAACCCGGCCAAGGATGCGCTGGTCATCGAAGGCGCCGATTCGCCTTACGTGAACTACCTGGTGGCCCGTCCGGACAACAAGGACAGCGCGGCGATCCAGAAGCTGGCCAAGGCCCTGACCAGCCCAGAGGTCAAAGCCTTCATCGAGAAGAAATACAGCGGCGCGGTACTGCCGGCGTTCTGATGAACTAGGCTACTGAAGCGACAAACCCCTTCAAGGTTTGAACGCCGACGGCTATCACAGCGTCGGCGTTTTTTATTGCGTCGGCAAAAGCCGCAGGGGTCGGTCGGGCGGCGTTCTGCTTGCCGGCGAAGAGGTCCTCAGGCCGGGTACAAACCTGAAGGGCGCCTTCGCTGGCAAGCCAGCTCCTACACAAGCCAGCGCTTACACAAGTGGAGCGCTTTTGGCGGTGGCTTGGGTGGCGCGGCGCAACGCCGTCAGCCACTTCATCAGTTCATGGGGGGGCAGGGGTTGCGGGGGCTTTGTATCGGCCATGGTGGTCGTCCTTGAGGGGTGTAGCGTCCAGTGGAGGTGCGGGCGCGAAAGCTCCGTTCGACCCGGTTGAAAAGGTAGTAGCCCGGCGCCAGCCCGGCAAATCCGCGGGTTAGGTTTTTGGGTGATATCAATATGCTCTAACGGTATTTAAATTCTGCTTTTTATAGCTATAAAGTCGCGGCAGCCGGGCGGTTACCCACTGCCCCACGGACTGCACCACCGTCGCTGTACCCCAGCGGCGTTCAGGATGATTCATGACCCTCGATTACGCTTTTATCCTCAGCACCCTGCCGGCCTTTCTCAAAGCCGTGGGAGTGACCCTGCAGGTCGGCCTGATCGCCATCGGCACCTCGCTGCTGGTAGCCCTGATCAACGCCACTGTCCTGGTGTTTCGCACCCCTTACCTGCACCGCCTGATCGGCCTGTACGTGGAACTGGCGCGCAACACACCGCTGTTGATCCAGCTGTTCTTCGTCTACTTCGCCTTGCCGGCCCTGGGGATCAAGGTCTCGGGTTTTGCCGCGGCGATCATCACCATGACCTTTCTCGGTGGTGCCTACCTCACCGAAGTGCTGCGCGCCGGGGTGGAAGCCGTGCCCCAGGCGCAGCTGGAATCGGGGCGCTCCATCGGCCTGTCGCAGTGGCAGTTGCTGCGCTACGTGATCCTGCCTCAGGCCGGCATCCTCAGCCTGCCGTCGCTGTTCGCCAATTTCATTTTCCTGCTCAAGGAAACCACCGTGGTCTCGGCGGTGGCGGTGCCGGAGATTCTCTACACCACCAAGAGCTACATCGCCCTGTACTACAAGACCTACGAAATGCTCGCGGTGCTGACGCTGATCTGCGTGCTGTTGTTCTTGCCGCTGTCGCTGTTGCTCAGCCGTCTGGAAAGGAGGTTGCAACATGGCCAGTTCGGGTCTTGAGCTGTTGCTGGTGTCCTTGCCGCAACTGGCCCGGGGCGCTGTGCAGACTTTGTCGATTTCGCTTTTGAGCATTGCCTTCAGCACCCTGGGCGGGGTGCTCTACGGCGTGCTGCGCAGCCTGCAACGCAAGGTGCTGGATGTACCGTTGCGAATCTACCTGGAGCTGTTCCGGGCGATCCCGGTGCTGGTCTGGTTGTACCTGCTGTTCTTCGGCTTTCCGATCTTCTTCGGCCTCAGCATTCCCAGTTTCACCTGCGCGGTGCTGGTGCTGTCGCTGTGGGGCGCCAGCGAAGTCGGCGAGGTAGTGCGCGGGGCCCTGCAATCCCTGCCCCGGGGCCAGCGTGAAGCGGGTCTGTCCATTGGCCTCTCCGGTGCCCAGCTGTACGGCTACGTCTTGCTGCCCCAGGCGCTGAAGCGCATGACGCCGCCGACCATCAACGTCTACACGCGAATCATCAAGACCAGTTCCCTGGCGGTACTGATCGGCGTGGTGGACGTGATCAAGGTCGGCCAGCAGATCATCGAGCGCACCTACGAATCGGTGCTGATCTACGGCGTTCTGTTCCTGTTTTTCTTCTTTATCTGCTACCCGCTGTCGGCCGCCTCCCGCGTGCTGGAGCGGCGCTGGACGCAAGCATGAGCGCATTGATCGAGTTTCAGGGTTTCAACAAATTCTTTGGCCCGCAGCAGGTGCTCAAGGAGGTCGACCTCAGCGTGGCCGCAGGGGAGGTGATCGTCATCCTCGGCCCCAGCGGCTGCGGCAAGAGCACTCTGCTGCGCTGCCTCAACGGCCTGGAAAGCGCCCACAGCGGCCATCTGCGTTTCGCCGGGCGCGAGCTGCTCAGCCCCGACACCGACTGGCGTCAGGTGCGCCAGCAGATCGGCATGGTGTTCCAGAGCTATCACCTGTTCCCCCACATGAACGTGCTGGACAACCTCCTCCTGGGGCCGCTCAAGGTGCAAAAGCGCGAGCCCCGCGAAGCTCGGGCCCAGGCCGAAGCGCTGCTGGAGCGGGTGGGCCTGCTGGACAAGCGCGAGGCCTTTCCCCGGCAGCTGTCCGGCGGCCAGCAGCAACGCATCGCCATCGTCCGCTCGTTGTGCATGAACCCCCAGGTGATGCTGTTCGATGAGGTCACCGCGGCCCTTGATCCGGAGATGGTCAAGGAAGTGCTGCAGGTGATCCAGGGCCTGGCCCGGGACGGCATGACCCTGTTGATCGTCACCCATGAAATGGCCTTCGCCCGGGCCGTGGCCGACCGCATCGTGTTCATGGATGGCGGGCGCATCGTGGAACAGAACACCCCCGAGGCTTTCTTCACCAACCCGCAGAGCGCACGCGCGCAGCAGTTCCTGGAGAAGTTCTCGTTCGTTGAAGCACTGCCCAAGAAAGCCCCTAAAAAGGAACTGGAGCTCTTATGAAAACTGCCAAGTCTTCGCTGTTGTTACTGCCGCTGTTCGGTCTGGCCCTGCTGGCCGGCTGCGACAAATCCAATGATGCACCCAAGCCTGCGGCCACCGCTGCCAGCGCCGCGCCGGCGGCCGGTTACCTGGACAAGATCAAGGCCCGGGACAAGCTGATCGTCGGGGTGTTCACCGACAAGCCGCCGTTCGGTTTCGTCGATGAGACCGGGCGCTATGTGGGCTTCGATACCGACATCGGCCGCCAGTTCGCCAAGGACCTGTTGGGGGACGAGAACAAGGTGGAGTTCGTCGCCGTGGAACCGGCCAGCCGCATTCCCTTCCTGCAGAGCGACAAGGTTGACCTGATCCTGGCCAACATGACCGTGACCCCGGAGCGCAAGCAAGCGGTGGAATTCACCAACCCCAACCTCAAGGTGGCGGTGCAGGCCCTGGTGCCCGAAGGCAGCCCGGTGAAGAGCCTGGATGACCTGGCAAGCCGCACCACCATCGTCACCACCGGCACCACCGCAGACATCTGGCTGACCCAGAACCACCCGGACTGGAAACTGCTCAAGTTCGAGAAAAACACCGAGTCCCTGCAAGCCCTGGCCAATGGCCGTGGCGACGCCTACGCCCAGGACAACCTGATCCTGTTCAGTTGGTCCAAGCAGAACCCGGGCTACCGCGTATTGCCCCAGACCCTGGGCGAGCAGGCACCGATTGCCCCGGCGGTGAAGAAGGGCAACATCGAACTGCGGGACTGGGTGAATGCCGAACTGGCCAAGCTGGGCGAAGAAAAATACCTGCTCAAGCTGTATGACAAGTACGTGCGCAAGGAGCTGAGCGATGACACCCCGCCTGAGAGCGTGATTGTCGAAGGCGGCAAATGGCAGGGCTGAGGCGTACTGTCGGCTGCTGAATCCACTGTGTAGCCGCTGCCGAAGGCTGCGAACGGCTCCGAAGGAGACGCCGCTCTTGAGGGCCTCGGAAGGTCCTGCGGACCTTATCGCAGCCTTCGGCAGCGGCTACAGGGTGTGGGAGGCGCGATTTTCAGTCGGGCCAGTGCCAGGCCGGTTCGTCGAGCATGCGCTGGCCGACGATGCCGGTCTGGCCCAGCTCTTTCTCCAGCACGATGCAGTTGCATTCGGGGTCTTCCTGCAAGGCCGCGATCAGGCGCCGGGCGTGGGACACCACCCACACCTGGCACTGCTCTGAAGCCCTGATGATCAAGCGCGCCAGGGCCGGCAACAGGTCCGGGTGCAGGCTGGTCTCCGGTTCGTTGAGCACCATCAGGCTTGGCGGCCGCGGAGTCAGCAAGGCCGCTACCAGCAACAGGTAGCGCAAGGTGCCGTCCGACAGTTCCGCCGCCGACAGCGGTCGCAACAAGCCTTCCTGGTGGAGCTGCACGCCGAACAACCCCCCGGGAACGGCATCGATTTCCAGCCGCGAATCCGGGAAGGCATCGGCGATGCTCTCGTATAGTGCCTGCTGATCGCCCACCTCGATGATGGTCTGCAACGCCGCGGCCAGGTCCCGGCCATCGTGGTGCAGCACCGGGGTGCGGGTGCCCAGCTGCGGTCGGCGCGCGGGGGCCTGGCTGTCGGTACGCAAGTGGTCATAAAAACGCCAGCCACGAATCTGCTCGCGCAGATGCAGGACCTCGGGCGATGAGCTCAGGTTGCCCACCCGGTCGAACAGGCTGTCGCCGCTGCTCGTATGCTGCGCCAGCACCTCCCATTGACGCCCCGCGCGGGCTCGTACCATCGGTCCCTGGCGGTCTACCAGCGCGCTTGCCGAGCGATACAGGGGCCCGCCCCAGATGCTCTCGCGCTTGATCCACGGGTCGAGAGTGAAGCGCGAGGCAATCGGCAAGCTGTGCCCGGGCAACATGAAATGACCGCTGGAGTCCGGCAGCCCAAGGCTGATCGCATAACCGAAGTCCTCACCGGCAAAGCCCAGTTGCAGGCGTCTGGCGGCCTTGCGCGGTCCACCCTGGATCGCGACCTCACCCTGGCTCATGCGCCGGCTGATCTGTTCCGGCCCGGCCCAGAAGGTCGATTCCAACCCGCCTTCCTTGGCCAGGGCATTGACCACGCCGCCCTGGGCGGTCTCTGCCAGCAGGCGCAGGGCCCGGTACAGATTGGACTTGCCGCTGCCATTGGCGCCGGTGATCAGGTTCAGTCGGCCGAGGGGCATCACCAGTTTGTTGATGGAGCGGTAATTGGCCACCGCCAGGGTCTTGAGCATGCCGGGTCTCCTGTTGCGTGGTGCGCAGTGTGCCTGATTTGTAGAGCGGGAGCTTGCTCGCCGCCGCCTCCGAAACCGCTGCTGTGTTTGCCCGGACAGGGTGCGCTGCAAGGCTGGCGACTACGGCGCCCAGGGGCGTCGGCCGGCCGAGCGGGAGCTGGCGTCCTCGCTACGAAAGCCCTGTTTATGAGACCTGCGTGCAAGGGTTGAACCCTGTTCTAAGCTCACAGTCGTAACGTCACTGGCGCGACGATCAAGCACAAGGAGCCTGCATGGCTGGTCTCAAATCGAGGTGGATAGTGGGGCTGAGTCTGCTGGCGCTGCTCGGCGGCTGCGGAGCGGAAAAGCCGACCGAGAAGGAACGCCCGCGGGTGCGTATCCAGCAAGTGCAGAGCAGCGATTTTGCCCCGTCGGTGACCCTCACCGGTGACGTCCAGGCCCGGGTGCAGACCGAGTTGTCGTTCCGCGTCGGCGGCAAGATCATCCAGCGTCTGGTGGATGTCGGCGACCGGGTTTCCGCCCAGCAGGTACTGGCCCGGCTCGATCCCAAGGACTTGCAGACCAACGTCGATTCCGCCGCTGCCGCGGTGTTTGCCGAACAGGCACGGGTCAAGCAGGCCAGTGCCGCCTTCGTTCGCCAGCAGAAACTCTTGCCCAAGGGCTACACCAGCCAGAGCGAATACGATTCGGCCCAGGCCGCCCTGCGCAGCAGCCAGAGCGCCTTGAGCGCGGCCCAGGCGCAGTTGGCCAATGCCCGCGAGCAGTTGAGCTACACCGAACTGGTGGCCGAGGCGCCGGGGTTGATCACCGCGCGTCAGGCCGAGGTCGGCCAGGTGGTACAGGCCACCATGCCGATCTTCAGCCTGGCCCGGGACGGCGAGCGCGACGCGGTGTTCAACGTCTACGAATCGCTGCTGATGCAGCCGCCGGGCCAGGAAACCATCCACGTCAGCCTGCTGGACAACCCCAAGGTGACCACCACCGGCAAAGTCCGCGAGGTGACCCCGGTGGTCTCGGCCCAGAGCGGTACGGTGCAGGTCAAGGTGGTGCTCGATTCGCTGCCGGCGGGCATGGACCTGGGCTCGGTGGTCAGTGCCACCGCCCGGGCCCACGGCAAGGCCACGGTGGTGCTGCCTTGGTCGGCCTTGACCAAGAACCTCAGCGAACCGGCGGTGTGGCTGGTGGGCGAGGACGGCAAGACCGTGCTGCACAGCGTCAAGGTCGGGCGTTACCTGACCGGCCAGGTGATCATCAGCGACGGCCTCAAGGGCGGCGAGAACGTGGTGGTGGCCGGGGGGCAGTTGTTGCACCCGGGGATGTTGGTCGAGATTGCCGGGCCGACCAAGGAACAGGGAGCACAACCATGAAGCGCCTGCTGCCGTTGTTATGGGCCAGCCTCTTGCTGCTGGGCTGCTCCAAGGAAGAGCCGGCGCCGGAGCCGGTGCGTCCGGTGCTGTCGATCCAGGTGGCGCCGCAATCGGAGGAAAGCCTCGGGCGCTTTGCCGGCAACATCCAGGCCCGTTTTGAAACCAACCTGGGCTTTCGGGTGCCGGGGCGGATTGCCAGCCGCAATGTGGATGTCGGTGCCGAAGTGGGGCCCGGGGACTTGCTGGCGACCCTCGATCCCACCGACCAGCAGAACCAACTGCGGGCCGCCCAGGGTGACTTGGCCAAGGTCGAGGCGCAGTGGATCAACGCCCAGGCCAATGCCCGGCGCCAGCAGGAGCTGTTCGACCGTGGCGTCGGCGCTCAGGCGCAACTGGACATTGCCCAGACCGACCTGAAGACCACCGGCGCTTCCCTGGCCCAGGCCAAGGCGGCCGTGCGCCAGGCCCAGGACCAGCTCAACTACAGCCAACTGCGCAGCGATCACGGCGGCGTGGTCACCGCCTGGAATGCCGAAGCCGGGCAGGTGGTGACCGCCGGCCAGCAGGTGGTGACCCTGGCCCGGCCGCAGATCAAGGAGGCGGTGATCGACCTGCCGGCAACCCTGGTGGATCAACTGCCGGCGGATGTGGAGTTCAAGGTCGCGGCCCAGCTCGACCCGAGCATCAGCACCACGGCCACCGTGCGCGAGATCGAGCCCCAGGCCCAGAGCGCGACCCGTACCCGTCGCGCCCGCCTGACCCTCAAGGACACTCCCGAGGCCTTTCGCCTGGGCACCGCCATCAGCGTGACCCTGAGCTCGGCCATCGAGCCACGCACCGAGTTGCCCCTGACGGCCCTGCAAGAGGTGGATGGCCAGACCCGGATCTGGGTCATCGACCCGCAGAGCCAGACCGTCGCCCCCCGGGAGATCAAAGTGCTCAGCCGCGACAGCGATTCGGCGCTGATCGGCCAGGGGGTCAAGCCCGGCGAGCGCATCGTCAGCGCCGGGGTCAACAGCCTCAAGCCGGGGCAGAAAGTCAAAGTCGATGAGGGCCGCGCACAATGACGCCTGACAGCAAAGGGAGCTTCAACCTGTCCGAGTGGGCGATCAAGCATCAGTCCTTCGTCTGGTACCTGATGTTTGTTGCGCTGCTGATGGGGGTGTTTTCCTACCTGAACCTGGGGCGCGAGGAAGACCCGTCCTTCACCATCAAGACCATGGTCATCCAGACTCGCTGGCCCGGCGCGACCCAGGAAGAAACCCTGAAGCAGGTCACCGACCGCATCGAGAAAAAACTCGAAGAGCTGGACTCGCTCGACTACGTGAAAAGCTACACCCGCCCCGGCGAGTCGACGGTGTTCGTCAACCTGCGCGACACCACCAGTGCCAAGGACATTCCCGAGATCTGGTATCAGGTGCGCAAGAAGATCAACGACATCCGCGGCGATTTCCCCCAGGGCTTGCAGGGTCCGGGTTTCAACGATGAGTTCGGCGATGTGTTCGGTTCGATCTACGCCTTCACCGCCGACGGCCTGAGCATGCGCCAACTGCGTGACTACGTGGAGCAGGTGCGCGCCGAGATCCGCGAAGTGCCGAACCTGGGCAAGGTGGAGATGGTCGGTGAGCAGGACGAAGTCATCTACCTGAACTTTTCCACGCGCAAGCTGGCGGCCCTGGGCATCGACCAGCGCCAGGTCCTGCAAAGCCTGCAAGCGCAGAACGCGGTGACCCCGGCCGGGGTGATCGAGGCCGGGCCGGAGCGGATCTCGGTGCGCACCTCGGGGCAGTTCGCCTCGGAGAAGGACCTGGCCACGGTCAACCTGCGCCTCAACGACCGCTTCTATCGCCTGGCCGACATCGCCGACATCAGTCGCGGCTACGTCGACCCTGCCACACCGCTGTTCCGTTTCAATGGCCAGCCGGCCATCGGCCTGGCCATTGCCATGAAGAAGGGCGGCAACATCCAGGACTTCGGCAAGGCCCTGCATGCGCGCATGAATGAGCTGACCGCCGATCTGCCAATCGGTATCGGCGTGCACAAGGTCTCGGATCAGGCCGAGGTGGTGCAGGAGGCGGTGGGCGGTTTCACCAGCGCCTTGTTCGAGGCGGTGATCATCGTCCTGGTGGTGAGCTTCATCAGCCTTGGGATGCGCGCCGGGCTGGTGGTGGCCTGCTCGATTCCGCTGGTGCTGGCCATGGTCTTCGTGTTCATGGAGTACAGTGGCATCACCATGCAGCGGATCTCCCTGGGGGCCTTGATCATCGCCCTGGGGCTGCTGGTGGACGACGCCATGATCACCGTGGAAATGATGGTCACGCGCCTGGAGAAGGGCGAGAGCAAGGAGCAGGCGGCGACCTTTGCCTACACCTCCACCGCCTTCCCGATGCTCACCGGGACCCTGGTGACCGTGGCCGGCTTCGTGCCTATCGGCCTCAACGCCAGCTCCGCTGGTGAGTACACCTTCACCCTGTTCGCGGTGATCGCCGTGGCCATGCTGGTGTCGTGGATCGTCGCGGTGCTGTTTGCCCCGGTGATCGGCATCCACATCCTCAGCACCAACGTCAAACCCCACTCCGAGGAGCCGGGGCGCGTCGGTCGCGCCTTCAATGGCGGCCTGCTGTGGGCCATGCGCAACCGCTGGTGGGCGATTGGCATCACCGTGCTGCTGTTTGCCGCGTCGGTGTTCGGCATGCGTTTTGTGCAGAACCAGTTCTTTCCGTCTTCCGACCGGCCGGAGATCCTGGTGGACCTCAACCTGCCGCAGAACGCCTCGATCGACGAGACCCGCATGGCCGTGGATCGGTTGGAAGCGACCCTCAAGGACGACCCGGACATCGAGCGCTGGAGCACTTACATCGGCGAAGGCGCGATCCGTTTCTACCTGCCCCTGGACCAGCAACTGCAGAATCCGTACTACGCCCAGCTGGTGATCGTCAGCAAGGGCCTGGAGCAGCGCACGGCTCTGACCGAGCGTTTGCGCAAGCGCCTGCGCGAAGACTTCGTCGGCATCGGCAGCTATGTGCAGGCCCTGGAAATGGGTCCGCCGGTAGGGCGGCCGATCCAGTACCGGGTCAGCGGCAAGGACATCGACCAGGTGCGCAAGCACGCCATCGACCTGGCCACCGAACTGGACCAGAACCCGCACATCGGCGAGATCATCTACGACTGGAACGAGCCCGGCAAAGTGCTGCGCATCGACATCGCCCAGGACAAGGCACGGCAACTGGGGCTGTCCTCGGAAGATGTGGCGCGACTGATGAACAGCATCGTCAGCGGTTCCACCGTGACCCAGGTGCATGACGACATCTACCTGATCAACGTGGTCGGCCGTGCCGACGACAGTGAGCGCGACTCACCGGAAACCCTGCAGAACCTGCAGATCGTCACCCCCAATGGCACCTCGATTCCGCTGCTGGCCTTCGCCACGGTGGGCTACGAACTGGAGCAGCCGCTGGTGTGGCGCCGCGACCGCAAACCCACCATCACCATCAAGGCGGCGGTGCGCGACGCGATCCAGCCCACCGACCTGGTCAAGCAATTGCAGCCGGACATCGACCAGTTTGCCGCGCAGTTGCCTGCCGGCTACTCGGTGGCCACCGGCGGCACCGTTGAGGAAAGCAGCAAGGCCCAGGGTCCGATTGCCAAGGTGGTGCCGCTGATGCTGTTCCTCATGGCGACCTTCCTGATGATCCAGTTGCACAGCGTGCAGAAGCTGTTCCTGGTGGCCAGCGTGGCGCCCCTGGGGCTGATTGGCGTGGTCCTGGCCCTGGTGCCCACCGGCACGCCCATGGGCTTTGTGGCGATCCTCGGGATTCTCGCGCTGATCGGCATCATCATCCGCAACTCGGTGATCCTGGTGACCCAGATCGACGAATACGAGCGCGAGGGTTATCACCCCTGGGACGCGGTACTGGAAGCCACCCACCATCGGCGTCGACCTATCCTGCTGACCGCCGCAGCGGCCAGCCTGGGGATGATCCCGATTGCCCGGGAAGTGTTCTGGGGGCCGATGGCCTACGCCATGATTGGCGGCATCATCGTTGCCACCTTGCTGACCTTGCTGTTCCTCCCGGCGCTGTACGTGGCCTGGTACAAAATCAAGGAGCCGAGCCAAGACACTGACCGCACTCGCCCCACGGCCTCGTAGGAGCTGGCTATTTCCGTAGGAGCTGGCTTGCCAGCGAAGGGGCCCGGGAGGCGAGCGCTTGATCCGGAAACGCCTTCGCCGGCAAGCCGGCGCCTACGGGGGGAGTGGGGCAGGAGGGCTCAGGCCTTGCGCCAGACGCTGGCCAGCCAGGGTTGCTGTTCCCGGGGCAGGCCGGCGGGACGGTAGTAATGCTCCAGCTCGACAAAGCCTGCCTCAGTCAGCAACGCCTGCCAGCTTGCGAGGTCGTGGTAGGCGCCATAGCGCGGGCCGTTCCAGCCTTCCTGGTTGTCGCCGCGCGGGTTGGAGCTGAACAGCACGCCGCCGTCCTTGAGGCTCGCATGCAGTTGCTTGAGCACCCGTGGCAGTTCCTGGCGGGGAATATGAAACAGCACTGCGTTGGCGAAGATGCCGTCGAAGCGGGCCGCGGGCAGATCAAGCTTGAGAAAGTCCTGCTGCCAGACTTCGCAGCCGCTGTCGTCCCGGGCCATCTGGGCAAAGCGCTCACAGCCGTCGAGGCCGATGGCGATATGGCCCAGGCGGGTAAAGGTTTGCAGATCACGCCCCGGGCCGCAGCCAAAATCCAGCACGCTGAAGGGCGCCGGGCCCTGGATATGCCGCAGCAGCGCGTCGATGTTCTGGCTGACGTCGTGGTCGCGGGTGCCTTCACGAAAGTCTTCGGCCACCTGCTGGTAGTGGCCGAGGGTGGTGGCGGTGATGGTGTCTAGGTCGTCTGGAGCAAGTTTCATGGCGGGCTGCATGGCGTGAAGAGGAATGGCCCGAATATACCCCATGCACCCTGTAGCCGCTGCCGAAGGCTGCGAACGGCTCCGCAGGAGACGCCGCTCTTGAGGGCCTCGGAAGGTCCTGCGGACCTTGTCGCAGCCTGCGGCAGCGGCTACACGGGGTGCCACTAGCGCTTGTTCAGCACCCGCGCCAAACGGTCGCCGCCCAGCTGGATCGCCGCCACCAGGATCACCAGCAGCACGATCACCGTGAGCATGATCTGGCTGTCGAAACGCTGGTAACCGTAGCGGTAGGCAATGTCCCCCAGCCCGCCCGCGCCAATCGCCCCGGCCATGGCCGAGGAGTTGATCATGGTCACCAGGGTGATGGTGAAACCGCCGACGATGCCCGGCAGCGCTTCAGGCAGCAGCACGTGCCAGACGATGTGCCAGCGTCGGCAGCCCATGGCCTGGGCGGCTTCGATCAGGCCGTGATCGACTTCCCGCAGGCTCACTTCGGCAATGCGCGCAAAGAACGGCGTGGCGGCGATGGTCAGCGGCACCACCGCCGCCCACACGCCGTAGGTGGTGCCGACGATCAGCCGGGTAAAGGGGATCAGCGCCACCATCAGGATCAGGAACGGAATCGAGCGAAACAGGTTCACAAAGGCCCCCAGCGCCCGGTTCAGGTTCGGCGCTTCATAGATCCCGCCCTTGCCGCTGGTGACCAGGATCACCGCCAGGGGAATCCCCGCCAGCAGGGCAATCAGCGAGGACACGCCGACCATCAGCAGGGTGTCGAGAATGCCCTGCAACAAGCGATCAAACCACATAGCCCAGTATCTCCACCTGTTGTGCCCAGTGCCCCGCGCGCTGGCGCAGTTCCTCGGCGCTCAGGGACGAGCCCTGGACCGCCAGCAGCAGTTGTCCCAGGGCGTGGCCCTGGATGCGTTCCACGCCGCCTTGCAGCAGGCGCACGCGACCGCCCAGGGCGCCGAACAGCGCCGCCAGGTCCGGCTCTTCATGCTTGACGCCGGTGAAACGCAGGCTCAGCACCAGCGCCGCGTCGGCCGCCGTCGGCTGGCTGTGCAAACGGCTTTGCAGCTCTGGCGGCAGGCCGTGCTGCAAGGGCGCCAGCAGGGTCTTGCTGACCTCGTGTTGCGGGTGGCCGAAGACTTCCCTGACCGGTCCCTGTTCGACGATGCGTCCATGTTCCAGCACCACCACCCGGTCGCAGATCTCGCGAATCACCGCCATCTCGTGGGTGATGAGGATGATGGTCAGGCCCAGGCGCTGATTGATCTCTTTCAGCAGGCCAAGGATCGACTGGGTGGTTTCCGGGTCCAGGGCCGAAGTGGCTTCGTCGCACAGCAGGATCTCGGGATCGTGGACCAGGGCCCGGGCGATCCCCACCCGTTGTTTCTGGCCGCCGGACAACTGCGCCGGGTAGGCCTGGTGCTTGTCCTTGAGGCCCACCAGTTCCAGTAGCTCGCGGACCTTGCGCTCGCGCTCGGCCTTGGGCACCCCGGCGACCTTCAGCGGCAGCTCGACGTTGTGCCACACGGTCTTGGCCGACATCAGGTTGAAGTGCTGGAAGATCATGCCGATGCGTCGGCGCAGGGCCACCAGGCGGTCTTCGTCGAAGTCGCCGATGTCCACCTGATCGATCAGCACCCGGCCGCTGCTGGGTTGCTCCAGGCGGTTGATGGTGCGGATCAGTGACGACTTGCCGGCGCCGCTGCGGCCGATGATGCCGAACACCTCACCGCGCTGGATCGAAAGGTCGATGCCGTGCAGGGCCTGCACCAGGCCCTGCTGGCCCTGGTAGGTCTTGCCCAGGCCGATGAAACGCACCTGGGCGCGGTTCAGTTCGGGGTGCAGCTCGGTCTGCTCGGCACGCTGGGGCGCCGGTTCCGGCAGCTTGCGCTGTAGCGTCGCGACACTCATCTCAACCTTCCCAGCCGGCTTGGTAGAGCTTGCCGTGGGCTTTATCCAGGGCAGCCCGAACGGCTGGCGAGTGCTGGTAGATATCGACGAACTTGATCAGCCGCGGGTCGTTCTTGCTCTTGGGCTGGATCACGAACTGAATCACGTATTCCTTGTGGTCCAGGCCGTCGAACAGCAGCGCCGAACCGGCATCGAAGGTCTTGGCCAGGCGGATGTAGGCCGGATAGCCCTGGACCAGATCGGCGTCGTCATAGGCGCGCACCAGTTGCACGGCTTCGACCTGGAGGATCTTGATCTGCTTCGGGTTGCTGACGATGTCTTCTTCGGTGGCCTTGTAGCCCACGCCCGGCTTGAGGGTGATCAGCCCGGCCTTGGCCAGCAGTTGCAGGCCACGGCCGCTGTTGATCGGGTCGTTGGCGATGGCCACGCTGGCGCCTTGTGGCAGTTCGTCGAAGCTTTTGTATTTCTTCGAGTACAGGCCGACGTTGTTGATGATCCCCGGGGCGAAGGGCAGCAGATCGAAACCGGCGGCTGCCTTGGCGTTTTCCAGGAACGGAATGTGCTGGAAGTAGTTCACGTCGATATCGCCGGCGGCGAGACTAACGTTGGGCGCGATCCAGTCGGTGAATTCCACCAGTTCGACTTTCAGGCCCTGCTTGCCGGCTTCGGCAACGGCCGCTTCCAGGGGAATGGCAAAGGCGGCGGTGGTGCCGACCTTGAGCGGCGCGTCGGCGGCGAAGACGGCGCTGCTGAACAGGCCGAGGGCGAGGGCCAGGGCTTTGACCGGGTGGCGCAGGAGCGTGGTTTTCATGATGGTTACTTCCAGTCAATCCGAATGAGGAGGTTGAACAATTGCGTTTGGGTGTGGCGAAGACCGCTGTCTGTGGCGAGGGAGCAAGCGCCCTCGCCACAAGAGTTCCAGCCACGGCGGCTCGGCAGAGCCACCTCGTCTCAGCGGCGGTAAGCCGCGCCGGTGTGTCGTTGCGGCAATTTGCGGCCTTCGTGGAACAGTTTTTCCCGCAGGGTGCCGTCGTCGTAGGCGGTCTTGTAGGAGCCGCGCCGCTGCAGCTCGGGGATCACCAGATCGATGAAGTCGACGTAGCTTTCCGGGGTGACGATGCGGGTCAGGTTGAAGCCGTCCAGACCGGTTTCGGCGATCCAGGATTCCAGCTCGTCGGCCACCTGCTGCGGTGAGCCGACCACGGTGAAGTAGCGGCCGCCCAGGGTGTGCTGCTCCAGCAGCTTGCGCCGGGTCCAGTCGTTGTTTTGCAGGTGCTTGGTGGCCGACTGGATGGCATTGCTCTTCACGTACTGGATGGGCTCGTCGATCTCGTACTGGGAAAAATCGATCCCGGTGGACGCGGAAAAATGCGCCACTCCGGCTTCGGCGCTGGCGTAACGGCGGTACTCGGCATGTTTGTTCCAGGCCAGTTCCTCGGTCTCGCCGACGATCACGTTGAGGCCCATGAACACCTTGATGTCCTCGGGATTGCGCCCGGCGGCCACGGCGCTGGCGCGGACCTTGTCCACCTGGGCCTTGGTCGCGGCCTTGTTCTGCCCACTGATGAACACGCACTCGGCGTGGCGCCCGGCGAACAGCAGGCCGCGATCCGAGCTGCCGGCCTGGAACAGCACCGGGGTGCGCTGCGGTGATGGCTCGCACAGGTGATAACCGCTGACCTGATAGAACTCGCCCTGGTGCTCGACCTTGTGCACTTTGTCCGGCTGGGCATAGATGCGCTGCTCGCGGTCGTTGAGGACCGCGTCGTCTTCCCAACTGCCTTCCCAGAGTTTGTACAGCACCTCCAGGTACTCGTCGGCCTGGTCGTAGCGACGGTCGTGTTCGATCTGCTCCTTCAGACCCATGGCCTGGGCGGCGCTGTTCAGGTAGCCGGTGACGATGTTCCAGCCGACCCGGCCACGGCTCAGGTGGTCGAGGGTGGAAAGGCGCCGGGCGAACAGGTAGGGCGCCTCGTAGGTGAGGTTGGCGGTGAGGCCGAAGCCCAGGTTCTTGGTCACTGCCGCCATGGCCGAAACCAGCAGCAGCGGGTCGTTGACCGGCAGCTGGATCGACTCCTTGAGGGGCACGTCCACCGAGTTCTGGTAGACGTCGTAGACCCCGACGATGTCGGCGATGAACAGCCCGTCGAACAGTCCGCGCTCCAGCAATTGAGCCAATTCGGTCCAGTATTCGAGGGTCTTGTACTGGGTCGAATGGTCCCGTGGATGGGTCCACAGGCCGTGGTTGATGTGTCCCACGCAGTTCATGTTGAAGGCGTTGAGCAGGATCTTTTTCTTGGCGATTTCAGGCGCGGCCATCAAATGGTCCCCCGCAGTGGCGGGTTCTGCTGGTTGAGGTAGTAGTTGCCCACCGCGTGGTACTTCCAGCGCACCGGGTCGTGCAGGGTGTGCACCCGTGCGTTGCGCCAGTGGCGGTCCAGGCCGTGCTCGGCCAGGGTCGCCTGGCTGCCCGCCAGTTCGAACAGGGTGCTGCCGGCGGCCAGGGAGATTTCCGTGCTCAGGGCGCGGGCCTCGGCCACGGCGATGGAGGCGGCGGCCACGGTGTCGGCATTGGTCTCGGCCTGGGCCCGGTCGAGGAATTCCCCGGCGCGCTCCAGCAGGGCCTCGGTGGCGTGCAGGCGGATGCTCAGGTGGCCGAAGCTCTTGAGGGTCAGCGGGTCTTGCGTGGCTTTGTCGTTGCCGGAGTCGATCCAGGGCCGGGTCTTGGTCCGCACGAAGCGCAGGGCGTCTTCATAGGCGGCGCGGGCGATGCCGGTGTCGATGGCGGCGTGGAGGATCTGCGCCAGGGGACCGACCGGGGTCGGGCGTTCGAAGGCGCTCTGGAACGGCACCACATCGGCTTCGTCCACCGCGACGTTTTCAAAAAGCACCGAGCCGCTGCCGGTGGTGCGCTGGCCGAAGCCGCTCCAGTCGTCGATCACGCTCAGGCCCTGGGCCTCGGCGGGGACGAAGGCCAGTTGCTGCACGCCGTGTTCATCCACCACCGAGGTGGGAATGCGCTGGGCGTAGATGGCGCCCGTGGCGTAGAACTTGCGCCCGTCGATGCGGTAGCCCTGGCCGCTGCTGTCGCGGCTCAGGCGGGTGGTGCGGTCGTGGGCGGTCTTGGTGCCCAGCTCGGCCAGGGCATTACCGAAACGGCGGCCGGCCAGGACTTCGGCGTACAACCGCTGCTTCTGCGGCTCGCTGCCGTTCACCCGCAGCACTTCCAGGGCGTAGAAATGGTTCTGCGGGATCTGCCCCAGGGAGGCGTCGGCCTCGGCGATCAGGGCGATGACCTTGGCCAGGGTAACGTTGGACACCCCGGCGCCGCCGTATTCCTTGGGCACGCTGATGCCCCACAGACCGGAGCGGGTGAAGGCTTCCAGCTCGGGATGGGGCAGGCGCCGTTCACGGTCGCGCAGGGCGCTGTCGCGTTTGAAATCTTCCGCCAGGTCGCTGGCGACAATCAGGGCTTGTTCGTCGCTGGTGATGACCGCGACGTGTTGAGCAAGAGACATGTGTTTCTCCAGAGATCTGGTCAAAAGCGTTCTGGGCGGTTAAATCCAGGAATGCCGGGCCGGCAGCGTGCCGTTCAGGTGGTAGGCGCCGACGGCGTGGTACTTCCAGCGCACCGGGTCGTGCAGGGTGTGCACCCGGGCATTGCGCCAGTGACGATCGAGGTTGAATTCGGCGAGGGTGGCGCGGCTGCCAGCCAGCTCGAAGAGCTTTTCGCTGGCCAGCAGCGAGATCTCGGTGGTCAGCACCTTGGCTTCGGCTACGGCGATGGAAGCGCGGGCGGCGGACTCGGCGGTGATCGGCGCCGCGCTGACCTGATCCAGCACCTGGCCGGCCTTGCGCAGCAGAGCCTCGGCGGCGTGCAGTTCGATCTGCAGCTTGCCGATCTCGGCGATCACATACAGGTCGTCGCTGGCGCGCTCGACGTTGGCGTCGATCCACGGGCGGGCCCGTTCACGCACAAAGCGGATGGCATCGGCCACGGCTTCCCGGGCGATGCCGGCGTCGATGGCGGCCTGGATCAGTTGCGACACCGCGCCCTGGATATTCGGCGATTCGTTGATCCGCCAGTTGTCCAGCACCAGCTCGGACTCGACCCGCACATCGTTGAGCAGGATGGTGCCGCTGGCGGTGGTGCGCTGACCGAAGCCGGACCAGTCGTCGACGATGCGCAAGCCTGGGGTGCCGCGGCGGACGAAGGCCAGCACCTGGCGGCCTTCCTCGTTGAGTGCCTTGACCGCTACCCAGTGGGCGAACAGGGCGCCGGTGGAGTAGAACTTCTGGCCGTTGATCACATGGCCGTCGGCGTCTTTGGTGATCCGCGCCTTGAGTTCCAGGGTGTTCTTGGTGCCGCGTTCCGGGCCGGCATTGCCGATGCGCCAGCCTTCCAGGACGCTCTGCAGCAGCTGTTTCTTCTGCCGCTCGCTGCCGCAGCCGAGAATCAGGCCGAGGATGCCGAACTGGTTCTGCGGGATCTGCCCCAGGGCCGGGTCGGCCGCGGAAATGATCGCGAAGACTTCGGCCAGGGTGACGAAGGACACCCGTGGCCCGCCGTAGGCGCGGGGGATGGAAATACTGCCCAGGCCGCTGCGGGTGAATTGTTCGATCTGCGCCCAGGGCAGCTTGCGCTGGCGGTCGCGTTGAGCGGCCTGCTGGCGGGCCGCGTCGGCCAGTTCATGGGCGGCTTGCAGGGCTTCGGCGTCGTTGCGCAGAACCCGTGCGGGCAACAAAAGGGGGGCAATATCCAGATCGCTCTGGACCTGTGCTTCAACCAGACTGGACATCAGCGCCACTCCTTGGCTGCACGCAATGCCCTGGCGATCTGCACTGGGGTGATTGTGTTCCGGACCATACCTACCTCACATCTTTTGGATAGGCCGCGTCATGCGGCGAAATCAGAATCAAGAATGTCCGGTGGTCCGGTGCATATACCCTAAGCGCGTATAAAAATTAAATAAACTAACTTTTAGGAATATGAATAGAAGGGTTGAATCCTGGCAGCGGTGCGCTTCTGTAGCCGCTGTCGAGCCTGCGAACGACCGCAGCGCGGGCGCAGGCTCTCAAGACCGCTGAAGGCCTGGCGGCCTTGTCGCAGCCTCGCAAGCTCGGCAGCGGCTACAGGGGGAGGTTTTGGGCGGGCCGTTTGGGCGCCTCAGGTCGAGGTGCCGAGGAGCTTGCTGAGAAACTGTCGGGTGCGTTCTTGCTGAGGGTTGGCGAACAGCGCCTTGGCTTCGCCCTGTTCGACGATCACGCCCTTGTCGAAGAAGATCACCCGGTTGGCCACGTCCCGGGCGAAGCCCATTTCGTGGGTGACGATGACCATGGTGCGCTTCTCTTCGGCCAGGCTGCGGATGGTAGCGAGGACTTCGCCCACCAGTTCCGGGTCCAGGGCCGAGGTCGGTTCGTCGAACAGGATCACCCGGGGTTCCATGGCCAGGGCCCGGGCAATCGCCACGCGTTGCTGCTGGCCACCGGACAGGCGCCTGGGGTAGCTGTCTTCCTTGCCCGCCAGGCCGACCTTGGCCAGCAGCGCGCGACCCAGGGCGACGGCTTGCTCCCGTGGGGTCTTCTTCACCACCAGCGGGCCTTCGATGACGTTCTCCAGGGCGGTGCGGTGAGGGAACAGGTTGAAGTTCTGGAACACGAAACCCACTTGCTGGCGCAGCTGGCGGATCCGGCTTTGTTGCTGGCTCAGCGGGATGCTGCTGTCGATGGCAATGTCGCCGATGCGGATGCGGCCGCTGGTTGGTTCTTCAAGAAAGTTCAGGCAGCGCAGGAAGGTGGTCTTGCCCGAACCGCTGGGGCCGATGATGGCAATCACTTCGCCTTCCTTGACCTGCAGGTCGATGCCATTGAGTACGGTCTGGCCCTTGAACTGCTTGGTCAGTTTTTCCACCACGATCATGGTTTCAAGACTCCTGGTCGTGCCGATTGACCCGCTGTTCCAGACGGTTCTGCAGGTGCGCGAGCACGCTGGCGAGAATCCAGTAGATCAGCGCGGCGGCAAGATACATGGTGAAAATTTCGAAGGTGCGGGCGGTGATCAGCTGCGCCTGGCGGAACAGTTCCGGCACCTGGATGGTGGCGGCCAGGGCCGTGTCCTTGACCAGGGAGATGAAGCTGTTGCCCAGCGGCGGCAGGGCGGTGCGCATGGCTTGCGGCAGGATCGCCCGGCGCAGGGTCTGGGCGCGGGTCATGCCGATGCTGGCGGCGGCTTCCCATTGACCGCGTTCGATGGAGCCGATGGCGGCCCTGAGGATTTCACAGGCGTAGGCCGCCATGTTCAGGGAAAAGCCGATCAGCGCGGCGGGCAACGGGTCCAGTTCCAGCCCCAGTTGCGGCAGGCCGTAATAGATCACGAACAGCTGCACCAACAGCGGCGTGCCGCGAAAGAACGACACGTAGACCCGGGCAATCCAGCTCACCAGCTTGAAGCGCGACAGCCGCATCAAGGCCAGGCCAAAGCCCAGCAGCAGTCCGAAAAACATGCCGCCGAGGCTGAGGATGACCGTGTAATACGCGCCCTTGAGGAGAAATGGCGCTGAATCCAGCGCCAGTTGCAGACCTGCTTCCATTATTGGGTGACGTCAGCGTTGAAGTATTTCTCCGAGAGTTTTTTCAGCGTGCCATCGGCCCGCAGTTCCTCGATGGCCTTGTTCACCGCGGCCAGCAGCTCGGGTTCGCCTTTGCGCAGGGCCACACCGGCTTCCTGGCGGGAGAAGGGTTCGCCGGAGACCACCAGGGTGTCCTTGGTTTTCTTGATCAGCTCGAAGGCGGCCAGACGGTCCACCAGGATGGCGTCGATACGGCCTACGCGCAGGTCCTGGTACTTGGTCGGGTCATCGTCGTAGGTCTTGATGATGGCGGTCGGGACGTTGTCCTTGAGCCATTGCTCGTAGTTGGTGCCCAGGCCCACGCCGACCTTGTGGCCACCCAGGTCGGCAGCGGTCTTGAACTTGCCGTCATCCTTTTTCTGGGTCAGGGCCTGGATCCCGGAGACGGTGTAGGGGGTGGAGAAATCGTATTTTTTCTTGCGCTCTTCAGAGATGGTCACCTGGTTGATCACCGCGTCCAGGCGCTTGGATTCCAGGGCCGCGAGGATGCCGTCCCACTTGGTTGGTTGCAGCTTGACCTTGACCCCGAGCTTGTTCGCCAGGGCTTCGGAGAACTCCACTTCGAAGCCGGCCAGCTTGCCGTTTTCGTCGACGAAGCTGAAAGGTGGATACGTGCCTTCCAGGCCAACGTTGATCACTCCCGCATCCTTGATTTTCTGCAGTTGCTCGCCGGCAACCGCTTGTCCCATCAGTCCGGCACCGAGGGCCAGGCCCAGTGTGCCGATCAGCAGATTGCGACGCAGTACGGAAAAATTCATGACAAGCCCCTGTGAGTTTTCTTATGCACGATGCCGGTGGGAGATGCAGGCCAATCGGTGAGCCGAGCGTGACGCTTTATCCTGCCTTAATGCAGCGTATGCGTCTTTGGGCAAATCAGCCTGCGGCGCGACTATAAAGCGGCGTTTATAGTTTTAAAAATAATATAAATTCACTTTGTTATTCTTTTTTGTTTGGTTGTCCACGAGCAATCTCCTCCCTCGTAGGAACTGGCTTGCCAGCGAAGGCGCCGTCGAGGACGGCGCAAGGCTTACGGGCCTCTTCGCCGGCAAGCCGGCTCCTAGACAAAACTTCACTTCCTACGCGAAGGCGCCGGGGTAGGCGAACAGGGCCGGGGCGCCACCGGTGTGCAGGAAGATGATCGGGCCATCGTTGAAACGCTGGCGACCGACGCCGTCCAGCAGGCCGGCCATGGCTTTGCCGGTGTACACCGGGTCGAGTAACAGGCCTTCCTGGCTGGCCAGCAACTTGACCGCGGCCAGGGTGCCGGCATTGGGTTCGCCGTAGCGAGGGGCGAAGTATTCGTCCCACAGTTGCACGTTGAACGCCGCCGGCAGGTTCACCCCCAGCAGTTCGGCGGTGCGTTCGGCCAGGCCCTGGACCTTGGGCCGCTGATCCTCGTCGCTGCGCGAGACGGTCACGCCGATCACCGGCAACTGTGGCAGCACTTCGCTCAAGGCCAGGGCCAGGCCGCTGTGGGTGCCGGCGCTGCCGGAGGCCAGCACCACCGCGGCGAATTCCAGGCCGCTGTCTTCGATCTGCTGCGCCAGCTCCAGGCCGGCCCGCACGTAACCCAGGGCACCCAGGGCATTGGAGCCGCCGATGGGCACCAGGTAGGGGGTCTTGCCGTTGCTGCGCAGGCGCGCGGCCAGGGCGTGCAACTGTTCATCGGCCTGGTCGAGGTTCTCCACCAACTCGACCTTGGCGTCGAATAGATCCAGCAGCAGGCGGTTGCCGTTGCCCAGGTAGTTGGGGTCTTCGGTGCCGATGGGGTTTTCCAGCAGGGCCACGCAACCCAGCCCCAGCTTGGCGGCCAGGGCGGCGGTCTGGCGCACGTGGTTGGACTGGATGGCCCCGGCGGTGATCAGGGTGTCGGCGCCCTGGGCCAGGGCGTCGGCGGCCAGGTATTCGAGCTTGCGCAGCTTGTTGCCGCCCATGGCCAGAGGCGTGGTGTCGTCGCGTTTGACGTAGATATCGCGCCCGATCCAGGCCGACAGGCGTTCGAGTTTTTCCAAGGCGGTGGTAGACCCGAGCAGGTCCAGACGATTAAAGCGGGCAAGCTGTTGTTTGATCATGAGTCCGCACGGAACAGGGAAGGTGCAGGGACTATAGGCAGCGATATTTGCCCGGGCAACCGTCAATCGCTTATGCGAAAAAGTGCTGTGAGCCGAACAATTAGTTCTTAAACCTCGCCCTGGTGGGGCGTAAAGTGATCGCCGTTTGCGCGGCCCGATTGTCCGGCCGCCCGAGTAAGGAGTCTTATCGTGAGCGAGCGTTCCAGCCATTGGCAATTGCAGACCATCGTTGGCCAACTGCGTGATGCCCGTGATCAGTGGCGTAGCCGCAACGGTCGGGTCAGTGGTGAGCAGGGCGGGCGCGAACTGCCGTCGCGAGCGGCCATGGCAGAGATCCTTGAAGCCCTGTGCGGTGCGCTGTTCCCCATGCGCCTGGGGCCGGTGGATTTGCGCGAAGAGAGTGAAGACTTTTACGTCGGCCACACCCTGGACGCGGCGCTCAATGCCTTGCTGGCCCAGGCGCGTCTTGAACTGCGTTATGTGGCCCGGCAGAACGGTGAGGCGGACGCCGAGGTCAACGCCAAGGCGATTCGCCTGATCCAGGACTTCGCCCTGGCCCTGCCCGGCCTGCGGGTGTTACTGGACACCGACGTGCTGGCGGCCTACCACGGTGATCCGGCGGCCCGTAGCGTGGATGAAGTGCTGCTGTGCTACCCCGGCATCCTGGCGGTGATTCACCACCGTCTGGCGCATCATCTGTATCGCGCCGGCCTGCCATTACTGGCGCGGATCAGTTCGGAAATCGCCCACTCGGCCACCGGCATCGACATTCACCCCGGGGCGCAGATCGGCCGCAGCTTCTTCATCGATCACGGCACGGGTGTGGTGATCGGCGAGACCGCGATCATCGGCGAGCGGGTGCGCATCTACCAGGCGGTGACCCTGGGGGCCAAGCGCTTCCCGGCGGACGAAGACGGCCAGTTGCAGAAGGGTCACCCGCGTCACCCGATCGTCGAGGACGACGTGGTGATCTATGCCGGCGCGACCATCCTGGGGCGCATCACCATCGGCAAGGGTTCGACCATTGGCGGCAACGTCTGGCTGACCCGCAGCGTGCCGGCCGGTTGCAACCTGACCCAGGCCAACCTGCAGCACGATGACGGCTCGCAAAAGTAGGACAGGCCTTCTGTAGCCGCTGCCGAAGGCGGCGAACGAGCCGCAGGCTCGCCGGCGATTCCACCACCGCCGAGGCCCCTGCGGTGCCTGGCGCAGCCTGCGGCAGCGGCTACAGAGGCGCCCATGCCTCCCGCTGCAGCGGCTTCTTGTAGCCGCTGCCGAGCCTGCGAGGCTGCGAAAAGGTCCGCAGGACCTTGCTTGTCGATGAGCCGCCGAATTTCAGCGGCTTCAATCTCGCCGCGCCGGTGTGCCGCCCAAACCCCGCGCAGCCTGCGGCAGCGGCAGCGGCAGCGGCAGCGGCACCGGCACCGCGTGCGGGCAGCGTTTTTTCTGCTGAACGATTGCGTCCGACATACGTCATACCCTTCCCTGAGCTAGCGTACTGAACAGTACCGCTGAGCCCTGCGATTAGTCCTCGACCGCCTATCCATGTTTAACTTGAACGCTCGTTCAAGTTAAACCGGTGGTTCGCTGCCCGCTCACAACAGGAGGCTTGCCTTTGCTGAGTCCGTACATTTCAGCCGTGTTTCATCCCTTCGAGGTGCACCCTTCATGAGTGCGCCATCCAGCTCCGCGAATACTCTGATTCGCATGAACCCTCCGGTGTTCTACTTCGCCGCGAGCTTTATCCTGATCTTCGGCGTGGTGGTGATTTCCATGCCCGAGCAGGCCGGCGCCTGGCTCCTGGCGGCGCAAAACTGGGCGGCCAACACGGTCGGCTGGTACTACATGCTGGCGATGACCCTGTACCTGGTCTTCGTGGTGGTCACCGCCTTGTCCGGCTACGGCAAGATCAAGCTCGGTGCCGACCACGACGAACCCGAGTTCAGTTACCTGTCCTGGGCCGGCATGCTGTTCGCCGCCGGGATCAGCATCACCCTGTTCTTCTTCTGCGTCTCCGAGCCCCTGACCCACATGCTGCAACCGCCCCAGGGTGAGGCCGGCACTGCCGAGGCGGCGCGTCAGGGCATGCAGTTGCTGTTCCTGCACTGGGGCCTGCACGGCTGGGGGGTGTTCGCCTTCGTCGGCATGGCCCTGGCCTACTTTGCCTACCGGCATAACCTGCCGCTGGCCCTGCGTTCGGCGCTGTATCCGCTGATCGGCAAGCGCATCAACGGCCCCATCGGCTATGCGGTGGACGGCTTCGGCATCATCGCTACGGTGTTCGGCCTGGGTGCCGACATGGGCTTTGGTGTGCTGCACCTGAACTCCGGCCTCGACTACCTGTTCGGCATCGCTCACACCCAGTGGATTCAGGTCGGCCTGATCACCTTGATGATGGGCGCGGCGATCATTGTTGCGGTGTCGGGAGTCGACAAGGGCGTGCGGGTGATGTCCGACATCAACATGCTGCTGGCGGTGGCGCTGCTGCTGTTCGTGCTGTTCGCCGGCCCAACCCAGCACCTGCTCAACACCCTGATCCAGAACCTGGGGGACTACCTGGGCGCCTTGCCGACCAAGAGTTTCGACGTTTACGCCTACAACAAGCCCAGCGACTGGCTGGGCGGTTGGACGGTGTTCTACTGGGCCTGGTGGATTGCCTGGTCGCCCTTCGTGGGGCTGTTCATCGCACGGATTTCCCGGGGCCGGACCATTCGTGAGTTCGTCTTTGGCGTGCTGCTGATTCCCCTGGGCTTCACCCTGGCGTGGATGTCGATCTTCGGTAACAGCGCCATCGACCAGGTGCTCAACCACGGCATGAGCGCCCTGGGCCTGTCGGCCATCGACAACCCGTCGATGACCCTCTACCTGCTGCTGGAAACCTACCCCTGGAGCAAGACCGTGATCGCGGTCACGGTGTTCATCAGCTTCGTGTTCTTCGTCACCTCGGCGGACTCCGGCACCGTGGTGCTCTCGACCCTGTCGGCCAAGGGCGGCAACGCCGATGAAGACGGGCCGAAATGGCTGCGGGTGTTCTGGGGCGCGATGACCGCGCTGGTCACCAGCGCGTTGCTGTTCGCTGGCAGCATCGACTCGCTGAAGTCGGCGGTGGTGCTGACCTCGCTGCCGTTCTCGCTGATTCTGCTGTTGATGATGTGGGGGCTGCACAAGGCGTTCTACCTGGAATCGCAGCGGCGCATCGCCCAACTGCACTCCCTGGCCCCGGTGGCGCCTTCGCGACGCGGCAAGGGCGGCTGGCGCCAGCGCCTGAGCCAGGCGGTGCACTTCCCGTCCCGGGACGAGGTGTATCGCTTCCTTGATCAGACGGTGCGCCCGGCCATTGAAGAGGTGACCGCGGTATTCGTCGAGAAAGGCCTGAACGTGGTGACCCAGCCCGACCCGGCCAACGACAGCGTGAGCCTGGAAATCGGCCATGGCGACCAGCATCCGTTCATCTATCAGGTGCAGATGCGTGGGTACTTCACCCCGTCCTTCGCCCGTGGTGGCATGGGCCCCAAAGAGCTGCGCAACCGCCGTTACTACCGGGCCGAGGTGCATCTGGCCGAGGGCAGTCAGGATTACGATCTGATGGGTTACACCAAGGAGCAGATCATCAACGACATCCTCGACCAGTACGAACGCCACATGCAGTTCCTGCATCTGGTGCGCTAAGCCAGACGCTCAGGCCCTGGTGAACAGCAAGTAGAGCACCAGGGCCAGCACTGGCACGGCAAACACCAGGCTGCCGACCATCAGTTCCGATCTCAGGGGCTGATGGGCGGTGACCATCCCCACCGCGCCGTTGATCACCGTCAACGCCAGCCACAACCCAGTAAATCCATAGCCCAAGGTCTGTCGGGCAAAGCCCAGTCGTTCGCCAATAAACAGCACCAGCGCCAGCAGGATCAGGCCGAAGGTGATGATGATGGTGGTGTGCATGATGGGCATCTCCTCGCAGGAGCGGCCAGGCGGCGTACCGCTTGCCGGTGAATGGATTTACGGGCTTGTGTTTCGAGCATAGGCGTCAAACCCGCCCGCCATTGGCCTGCAGAATCTGTCCGTTGACCCAGGCCGCCGCCGGGCTTGCCAGGAAGCTGATGATGTTGGCGATATCCTCCGGCTGGCCGAGGCGCTCCTGGGGCGGCATCTTGGCGAAACTCGCCATTTGTTCCTCGCTCTAGCCCTTTACGAACAGCTCGCTAGCCACCGGCCCTGGCGCTACGGCATTGAGCGTGATCTGGCGTCCGCGCAGTTCCTTGGCGAACACCTGGGCCAGGGATTCCACCGCGGCCTTGCTGGCGATGTACGGCGCATAGCCCGGCAGGTTGAGGCCTGCGGTGCTGCTGGAAAAGTTGGCGATGCGGCCGCCCTCGCTGATTGCCCCCGACGGGTGGCGAATCTGCAACAGGTGACCTGCGCCAGCCCGAGCTATTTGGCGCATCACGGTGAGCCGCGCAGCCTGGACGAGCTCGGAGCGCTTCGACCGGCTCCTACGGCGAGCTTTGGGGTTGTCCCTTTTGCAGCATGAGCATGGAGTCATCCGTGCTCAGTTCCCCCCGCCATAACAAGTTCGGGACCTGCCTTATGGCTGTCGGTCAGCACCTTGCTGCCTGGCGTCATGCGTATATGCCGGCCCAGGCAAGACTGGGTTTTGCGGTCTATAAAGAACTGGCGCAGATCGCCGGAGCCATGTCGCTTTGATGCGCTGTGTGTCGCCGACAGCCTGGCAAGCGCCACAGACTCCATTGCCGAGCGCATGGCCCGCTCCACCTTCTTCGAACCCTTGGTTGTGCGCTGGGCCTTGGCGGCCGTGATCGAGCGAACGGGGCGTATTGCCACTAGTGCTAAGAACTATAACGTACCGTGATACGTAGTACGTATAGTGGTCTGAAGGTCCTTCTTTCAGGGGGGCGGAAGGGGTGGATCGGGTGAACTCCGACAATGCCGTCGACGCGCGAATTTAGGTCGTGAGCAACATGTCGCACCTCATCGTCGGGTGTCGGAGTTCTATCAGTTAGTGACCGGGCTTTGCGGCAATTGGCAGGGCGATGCCTGTGTCCGGGATAAGATGAGTGGTCAGTACGATAACCTGCAGTTACCGCATTTACTGGACAGTTTCGCGGCAATCTTCCCAATCAAAGGGCCGTTGAATGTGACGCGGCCATCCCAGGGTTATCCCCTGATTGTCCAGCTCGGGTCTTCGAGAGCGGGCGCGATCTGGCGGTGCAAACCGCTGAGGTGGTGTTCACTGTGCGGTCCTCCCTGGCCTGCGCCCAGGACTTTTACGTCGACCTGAAAGGGTGTCTCGGGTAGTACGAATTTAGTATGTAATCCATGAAAATCATGCCTGGCACGCTCGTTGTCATGGCTGACCGTAAGCGTCGTGCCCGGGAAAAATTTGAGTCCTCCGGCAGTGGGTATCGCATCGTCCGGCAGGGTTGCAGGATTTTGCGGCGCAGGAGATTCCGGAACTGCAGTGGCGTGGATTGTTCAGAGCAGAGTATGAAGGGCCGTACCCACGGTGGTGTGCCGGTGAGTAAGGCCGGCAATGTGTGTGCCGAGGTTAACCCTTCCAGATTGACCCCAACCCAAAGAGGATTCGATGACTTATCTAGCTGCCGAAAATCGCTACGACTCCATTCCCTATCGCCGTGTCGGACGCAGTGGCCTGGTGCTGCCGGCGCTGTCCCTGGGGCTTTGGCACAACTTTGGCGACAGCACGCCCATCGATACCCAACGCGCCTTGCTGCGCACGGCTTTCGACCTGGGCATCAATCACTTCGACCTGGCCAATAACTATGGCCCGCCCTATGGCAGTGCCGAGATCAATTTCGGCCGGCTGCTGCGGGAAGACTTCAAGGCCTATCGCGATGAGTTGATCATCTCCAGCAAGGCCGGTTGGGACATGTGGCCAGGGCCTTACGGCCAGGGCGGAGGCTCGCGCAAGTATGTGCTGGCCAGCCTGGACCAGAGCCTGCAGCGCCTGGGCCTGGACTATGTGGATATCTTTTATTCCCATCGTTTCGACCCGGATACCCCGCTGGAGGAAACCGCCAGCGCCCTGGCCAGCGCGGTGCAGCAGGGCAAGGCGCTGTACATCGGCATTTCTTCCTACTCCGGGGTGAAAACCCGGGAAATCGCCGCGCTGCTCAAGGAGTGGAAGGTGCCGTTGCTGATCCATCAGCCGGCCTACAACATGCTCAACCGCTGGGTGGAGAAGGACTTGCTGGATACCACCGACGAGCTTGGGGTCGGGGTCATCGCCTTTACGCCGCTGGCCCAGGGGCTGCTAACCGACAAATACCTCAATGGCATTCCCGAGGATGCGCGAGTCAATCGTCCGGGCGGTGGTTCGTTGCAGGCCGCTCATTTGTCCGAGGCCAATATCGCCCATGTGCGGGCCCTCAACGAGATCGCCAGGAATCGCGGCCAGAGCCTGGCGCAGTTGGCCCTGGCGTGGACCCTGCGCGACCCGCGGGTGACCTCGGCGCTGATTGGCGCGAGCCGACCGGAGCAGATCATCGAGAATGTCGGGGCGTTGCAGAACTTGAGTTTTACCGTAGAGGAGCTGGCGGAAATCGATCATTTCGCCAAAGAGGGGCGGATCAACCTGTGGGAAAGGCCATCGACGGCAGAGTAGGTCCTTCAGGATCTGCATTGAGCAAACAGCCCTTAACAGAGTTATCTGTCGGGGGCTGTCTGGGCGCCTGGAGCGGGGCGCTGGGCGAAGCTGCTGCCGGCCCTGTCAGTGCGCCGGGGCGGCTGTGTTGGTGCTGACTTTCAGCGAGGTCTGGGTGCTGGCCACTGCGCGTTCCTGGGAGTCTCCCAGATCGACTTTGGCGGTCACCGACAGACCCGGCCGCAGGCGCTCGAGGCCCGGTTGGTCGGCGTTGAAGCGAATGCGCACCGGCACCCGCTGCACGATCTTGGTGAAGTTGCCGGTTCCCGGTTCAAAGGGCAGCAGGGCGAAGGTCGAACCTGAACCCGGCGCCAGGCTTTCCACGGTGCCGACGATACTCACGCCCGGCAAGGCATCGATCTTGATACGGGTGGATTGGCCCGGGTACATGTGCTGAGTCTGGGTTTCCTTGAAGTTGGCCAATACATAAAGGTCATGCAGCGGCACCAGGGTCAGCAGGCGTGAGCCCGGTTGCACATAGTCCCCCACTTGAATCTGCCGATTGCCCACGGTGCCATCCATCGGCGCATAGACAGTGGTGTGTCGCAGGTCCTGTTGCGCCAGCTCCAGTCGGGCTTTCGCCGTCACCACCTTGGCCTTGGCCATTTGCAGCTGCGCCTGCAAGCGTTCGCGTTGGGCTGAAGTGACAGCAAGGTCGTTTTCCGCCACTTGCAGCATGGCTTGGGCATAGGCGAGACCTTGCTCTGCCGAGATCGCCTGAGTGCTGTATTTCTCGACTTCGTTGCGCGCCACAGCACCGGTAGTGACCAGGGTGTCGAAACGGTTACGTTCCGCCCCTGCGCGCTTGGACTCGGCCTGGTTGGTGCGGATTGAGGTGCGCGCCGCCAGCACCCGAGCGTTGGCCAGGCGCTGTTCGGCATCCTGGATCGTCAGGGCTGCTTCAGCCAGGGCGACCTGGGCTTGATTGTCGGCGAGATCGCCTTCGGCCAGGGCGACTCGGCTATCGAACTCTTCGCTGTTGATGCGCACCAGGGGCTGTCCGGCCGTCACAGTCTGGTGGTCCTTGACCAGGACTTCGGTCACCAGGCCATGAACCCGTGGTGCGACGGAGGTGGCATCGGCGGCGATGTAGGCGTCGTCGGTGGCTTCAGTTGAAGGCGCCATCAGCACCCAGGCCACTCCGACCGCCACCAAGGTCATGGCAATGGCACCAGCGATCAGAGGCCGTTTGGAGCGCTTGCGCGGCTTTTCCGTCTCTTGCGTGGCTTGCAGGATGGCGTTCTGAGTCTGGGTGCTCTGCTCCATGTTGAAGCTCCATGCTGTTTTGAATTACGATCATAATATTAATATGGCGGTCGCAATACTACAGGGAAGTACCTACCGTGACGACAAGCGTATCCGACCTCCCTGACGCGGGCGCCCAGCCTGGTCAACAGTCCACCCGACGCAAGTTTCTGGTCTTCACCATCATGGCCTTTGGCATGTTCATGGCGTTGATCGATATCCAGATCGTGGCGGCATCCCTGAACGATGTGCAGGCCGGACTCAGTGCCGGCCCTGATGAAGTGAGCTGGGTGCAGACCGCCTATCTGATCGCCGAACTGATCATGATTCCCTTCTCGGCATTCCTCGCCCAGGCGATTTCCACCCGCTGGCTGTTCTCTGTCAGTGCGGCATTTTTTACCTTGTTCAGCATTGGCTGCGGGATGGCCTGGAACATCGAATCGATGATTGTATTGCGGGCCCTGCAAGGCTTCGCCGGCGGGGCCATGGTGCCTACGGTGTTTGCCGTGGGTTTCGTGCTATTCGAGGGCAAGCAGCGGGCGATGGTCCCGGCCATCCTCGGCATGACAGCGGTGCTGGCGCCGACGCTGGGCCCCACGGTGGGCGGGCTGGTGACCTTCTATCTGGACTGGCGCTGGATCTTCTTTATCAACGTGCTGCCGGGGCTGCTGATCTGCATTGGTGCGGCGCTGCTGATCGATGTGGATCGCCCCGATCTGTCGATGTTGCGGCGGATCGACTGGCTGCACTTCGTGGCCATGGCCCTGGCACTGGGATGCTTCGAGTACGTGCTGGAAGAGGGGCCGCGCAAGGACTGGTTCAGCGATAGCGGGATTGTCATTGCCGCCTGGGTTTCCATTGTCTCCTTTGGTTTGTTTATCGAGCGTTCGCTGTATTCGAATAACCCGATTGTGTCGTTGGTGCCCTTTCGCGATCGGACCTTTTCCATCGCCTGCCTGTTGAACCTGGTGATTGGCTTTGGCCTGTATTCCTCGACTTATCTGGTCCCGGTGTTTCTCGGACGAGTGCGGGGTTTCGACAGCCTGGAAATCGGCACCACCGTTTTCGTCGTGGGAATCGGGCAACTGGTGAGTACGATCATTGCCGCCCGGGCTTCGGAGAAGGTTGATCGACGCTTGATCATTTCGGTGGGCTTTCTGGGCCTGGCGCTGAGCTTGTGGCTGACCTCCCGGGTCACGTCCAACTGGGGATTCGATGAGCTGCTGGTTCCTCAAGTTGCCCGCGGCCTGTTCCTGATGCTCTGCATCGTTCCCAGTGTGAACATGGCCTTGAGTTCATTCCAGGGCGTGGAATTGCGTCAGGCCTCCGGCCTGTTCAACCTGATGCGCAACCTGGGGGGCGCCATTGGCATTGCAACGGTCAACACCTGGCTGCAGGACGACGCCCGAACCCAGGGGCTGCGTCTGTCGGAATCCTTGGGTGCCAAGGCGGTTGCGGCCCAGGAACTGATGGGGCAGTTGGCCCTGAAGATCGCCGCCGATACGCCTGACTCCAGCCACGCATTCCTCATGGCCCAGGGCATTCTTGGCAGATTGGTGGGGCGTGAAGCCTTGACCCTGGCGTTTGGCGATGTATTCCGCCTGATGGCGATGATGTTCGTGGTGGCGCTGCTGCTGGTGCCGCTGTGCAAGGTTCCCCCGGCTGCGCCAGGCACGGCCGAGGATGACAAGTGATGGCTCCAGTGCGCGCTGATCAGATGATCGGCGGGCCGGACCTGGCCTTGCGCAACTGGCTCGGCGTGCAGCCCATGTTTTTCCACATCAATCGACGTAGTGCCGTCGCGTCGGAATAGCCTACTTTGAAGGCAACTTCTTCAATGCTCATGTTGGTAGTTTCCAATAAGCTTTGAACATGTTGCAGGCGAACTTTCTGAATGAAGGCCATGGGCGGCTTACCCGTGGCGCTACGGATTCTGCGCGATAAGGTCTTCTCGGTGATGCGCAAGTGCTCGGCAATGGTGCTCAATGGAGGAACGTTGGGCAGGCAGTCCTCGATGAACTTTTCCAGCATCAGCACTTCGCGATTTTCTGTTTGTAAGTTGGATAGGGCCATGTAGTGATATTGCGCAGGCCGACCATCTATCAGCAGATAGCGCATGGTCAGCTCGGCAATTTGATTACCCATCTTATTGCGCAGTACATAAAGCATCAGATCCATTTGCGACATGCCTGCGCCAGCAGTAATCATATTTCCGTCATGAATAAGCATGCGCTTTGTGTCGAGTATCGCCTCGGGATAACGCTGCTTGAAGGTCTCGTACAGTTGCCAGTGGGTGGTGACGGTGCGGCCCTCGAGAATCCCTGCCTCCCCCAGGACGAAAACCGCCGAGCAGGACGCCGCAGTCTGTCGCCCGCGCAGGTGGTGTTCTTGCACCAGCTTGCTCAGCTTGTGGATGTCGTTGTGCCCGAGCCGGGCAATGAGCTCGGTGGACTGACTGAGGCCCGGCTGCCGCTTTTCCCGGCGACAGCCAAAGAAATCCAGCTCCTGGGTGTTTTCCAGCCCCAGCCCGGGGATGACCAGCATGTTGCCTTCAATGGTCTGGGCGCTGTCCAGTGGCAGTGCATCCAGGCGCATGCCATTGCGCATTCGTACGGATTCACTGCTGCCGATGATCTTCCAGGTAATGGTGGGGCGTCCCATGACTTCGGCGATCTGGTTGGCAGTACGCAGCACATCCAAGGTGATCGCCACACTTGACCCCATGGCTCCTTCCAGCGCGATCAACGTGAGCACATCCATGTCCATTTTCTCCCTGTAAGTGTCCATTTGTGCATTAGCAAAATATACAAGCTGGTGGCAGACTTCTCAACGCGTCCAAATCTAACTTTCTCTGCCCACGCTATTCCCAGTGGGACATATAAGAAAATAGGCATTCATTAAGTGAATGCTTCGCCCTGTCAATAAAATGACATCTTGTCTACTGCCTAGTAAGAGCTCCCCTCGTTAGGGGTGTTTGTTCGGTTCCTTAGTGCTGAAAATAATAAACGACCATTAGGTCAATATATGGCTCTCCATTTAAAAAGGATTTTGAATGAACTACGCCGTGCCTCGTGATTATCTAAATGATGTTAATCAGACCTTCTCAGCGCACTTAGCAGTTGATGATTTGTCGCTGGCCGGCACCTTGGGAATCGAATGTTTAAGTTCGGTTACCGAAGTACTGGCTTATCGCGCCTGGCTTCAACCTGATGCAACCGCCTTTATCCACTTGCTCGATGGCGAGCAAGAGGAGGCGGCCATCAGCTACGCCGAACTGTGGCAGCGTAGTCAACGATTGGCCGCGGCGCTGCAGATTTTCGAGCCCCGGGGAAAACGGGTGCTGATGCTGTTCGAGACCGGTATCGACTACATCGTTTCCCTGTTCGGTCTGTTCCTGGCCGGTGCGGTGGCGATTCCCGCTTTCCCGCCAGTGGGGACCCGAGGCCTGGAGCGCCTGGCGTTGATCTGCGCCGACGCCCATCCGCAAATCGTGCTGACCAGCTCGCGTTTCATGCGCTCCCAGGAACGGGTCAACGCCTTGTTGCAGGATGATGTACCCGCGCCGCAATGGGTCGATCCGCAAGAGCTGGCCACGGAGAATGCCTCTTGGCAGGCGCAGGCTGTGACCCCCGGTCAATTGGCCCTGCTGCAATACACCTCGGGTTCTACCTCCGCACCCAAGGGCGTGATGCTGACCCACGCCAACCTCTACAGCAATTGCCGCAGCGCCAGCCAGTGGATGGGCAAGGCCCAGGATCGCGTGGGTTGCAGCTGGCTGCCGCCCTATCACGACATGGGCCTGATGGGCGGCATATTGCAGCCGATCTACGACGCCTTTCCGACTGTGCTCATCAGCCCCGGGCATTTTGTCCAGCGGCCATTGCGCTGGCTGGATGCGGTGTCCAGGTATGGCGCCGACGTCACCATCGCGCCGAACTTCGCCTTTGATCTGTGTGTTGAAAACATTACCGATGACGAGCTGGCAGCCCTCGACCTGAGCAAGCTCAAGGCCATCTACTGTGGGGCCGAACCGGTCCGGCAAAGCACCCTGGCGCGCTTCTCCGAGCGCTTCGCTGCCGCCGGCTTCAACCCTGCGGCCCTGGGCCCCTGCTATGGACTGGCCGAGGCGACGGTGCTGGTCTCGGGCAAACCCCATGACCAACCGGCATTCAATACCCAGGTGGATCGGGACCAGCTCGCCATCGGAACCTTGGCCATTGTCGACGCCGAAGATGGGTTCGCCTTGCCATTGGTCAGCAGCGGGCGGGTGGCCCCGGGCTTGCGCCTGGCGATTGTCGATCCCGTCAGCCTGCAGCCGGTCGCCGACGGCCAGATCGGCGAGATCTGGGTCCAGGGCGATAACGTGGGTGCTGGTTACTGGGGCAAGGAGGCGCTGAGCGAGCAAGTGTTCCGCGCCCAGTTGCCGGGCGTCGACGGACATTTCATGCGCACTGGCGACCTGGGGGCCTTGTATCGGGATGAGCTGTTTGTCACCGGCCGCCTCAAGGATCTGATCATCATTGCCGGTCGCAACCTGTATCCCCAGGACCTGGAACTGGCGGTCGAGAGCGCGGACCCGCGCATCCGCAGCAATGGTTGCGTGGCGGTGGGCGTGGATAACGGCCAGCAGGAGCAGTTGGCGATCGTGGTCGAGATCAAGCGCAGCGAAAAACTCGACGAAGCCCAGCAGGAACAACTGCGCCAGCTGATCACCAGCACCCTGGTCAGCCAGTTTGGCGTGTCCCCGGCGCGTATTCATCTGGCGCCCATGGGCGGCATCCCGCTGACCACCAGCGGCAAGGTCCAGCGTCAGGCCACTCGGCAGGCCCTGCTCAACGACAGCCTGGCGCGCTACGGCGCCGGACGTTCGGCCGCAGCGGCCACGGCACAACCTCTTAAAACCCCTACGGATGCTCTGTCATGACGGCCATGAATCCTCATATCGACCGTACCGGTCATCGCGAGCGTCAACTGGCCTGGCTGACCGTCGGTGTGCCGGCAGTGGGCACCCTGGTCGCACTGGTCCTGGCCTGGCAGCAGGGCATTGGCTGGCTGGAGTTTGGTGCACTGGCCAGCATGTACCTGCTGACCGCCCTGGGGGTGGAAGTGGGGATGCACCGCTTCTTTTCCCACCATGCGTTCAAGGCCGGCCCGGTGGTCACCGCGTTTTTCGGTATCGCCGGTTCGATGGCAGCCCAGGGCCCGATCCTGTTCTGGGCGGCCACCCACCGCCAGCATCACGCCTTCACCGACAAGGAAGGCGACCCGCACTCGCCGCGTCCGCTCAAGGAAGGCTTTGTCGGCAATATCCAAGGCTGGTGGCACGCCCACCTGGGCTGGCTGTTCAGCCTGAGAAAGCAGAACTGGAGCCAGTTCGTTCCCGACCTGATTCGCGACCGGCTGATCATGCAGATCAACCAGCGCTACTACCTGTGGATCATCCTCGGCCTGCTGCTTCCGACCCTGGTGTGCGGGTTGATTACCCGCAGTTGGGAAGGCGCCCTGAGTGGCCTGCTGTGGGGCGGCTTTGTGCGGATCTTTCTGGTGGACCACGCCACCTGGTGCATCAACTCCTTCGCCCATCGGGTCGGTGGCCGTGACCACCCGACCCGGGACACCAGCCGCAACGTGTTCTGGCTGGCGATTCCAACGGTCGGTGGCGGTTGGCACAACAACCACCACGCCTTTCCGGCGCTGGCCCACGCCGGGCTCAAGCCCTGGCAGCTGGATATCGGTGGCTGGTTCATCGAGTTGCTGGCCTTGTGCGGCCTGGCTTGGGACGTGAAGCGTCCTGGTGCGCCGGTTGCTGCAGAACCTACAGAAAGCTGATTGCCGGTCCTTACCTCACAGGAAGCTATTCATGGACGAGATCCTCACAACCACGGCGACTCCAGAGATCAGCGGTGTCGCGCAGCTGAGTCCGGCAGCCGCCAGAACCAAGGCCCGCATTGCGCTGGCGGTGATGCTGGTGCCCCTGTTCGGTGCCTTCGAGGCGATCCGCTTGTGGGTCACCGGTCAGGTGCACGCCCTGGACTTCATCCTCTTCGGGTTGTTCTACGCGATCCAGATGTTCGGCGTCTCCATGGGCTATCACCGCTACCTGGCCCATCGCGCGTTCAAGACCTCGCGTCTGATGAGCAGCCTGATGCTGATCGCCGGCTCCATGGCGGCCCAGGGGCCGATCCTGTTCTGGGTCACCACCCATCGCCGGCATCACACCTACAGCGACCAGCACGGTGATCCGCATTCGCCCAATCTCATGGGCCAGAGCCGCCTGGAGCGCGCCAAGGGCCTGTGGCATGCGCACATGCCGTGGATGCTGGCGCCGGACATGTCGAGCTGGAACTTCTTTGCCCCCGACATCCTGCGTGACCGTCGGCTGTTCTTCTACAACCAGACCTACCTGTTCTGGGTCGCCCTGGGCGTGGTGTTGCCGGGGATCATCGGCGGCCTGGTCACCCAGAGCTGGTCCGGTGCCTGGAGCGGCCTGATCTTCGGCGGCCTGGCGCGGATCTTCGTGGCCAACCAGGCGGCCTGGTGCGTGGGCTCCATCTGCCACCGCTATGGCGCCCGGCCGTTCGTGACCCACGACCAGAGCACCAACAACTGGATTGTCGCGTTCCTCACCTTTGGCGAGGGGCTGCAAAACAATCACCACGCATTCCCTGCCTGGTACCGGCATGGAGTGCATTGGTGGGAGCCCGACTTGTCGGGCTGGACACTGGCGTTAATGGGCAAGCTGAGACTGGTCTCAGACCTGCGTTCACCGTCCCAGGCAATGATCGACAAAGTCCGTAAGCGTCAGGCCGCATCCTGAACAACGGGATCGTCTGATCTGTAAACCACCCTACTCATCAAGGAAGATCCTATGTCCAACTTCATTTCCAATTTGCTGAGCACTCTGAGCTTCTCGGAGAAAAAACAGGCGGCGGTCGAACTCAACGAAGAGAGCATCAAGCATTGGCTGGTGCAGAAGATGGGCACGCTGCTGAAGATCGATCCGTCCCAGGTCGATACTGCCCGCAGCTTCGAGTCCTACGGCCTTGACTCGCTGGTGGCGGTGAAGGTGGCGGGCGACCTGGAGAAGTTCATGGAGCAGCGCCTGTCCCCGGCCTTGCTGTTCGAATACTCCAGCATCGATGACTTGTCCAAATACCTGGCCAACGAACTGACCACATCCGAAGTTTGACTTCGCAGGAGCTTGGCCATGGCCATTGCACAGATGCCTTCGCAAAAAAACGATAAATTCAATGACCTGCTTCGACGCTCACAGGAGATCGAAGGCCTGCGCCTGACGGACGCAATCCCCAAGCACCTGTATCAGCCTCGGGTCTGGCGCGGGATGCTCAGCTTCGTCGTCAGCTACATGCTCTACATCGGTGCGATAGTGGCGGTCGCCCACGTGCACTGGATGTTCTACCTGCCGCTGTGGTTGGTGGCGGGCCTGGGCGGCTGGGGCCTGTTCTGTGTGGCCCACGATTGCGGGCACAACTCGTTCTCGCGCAATCGCAGCTTCAACCACATTCTCGGGCATATCGCCTTGCTGCCGTTGCTCTACCCGTTCCACGGCTGGCGCCACATGCACAACATGCACCACGCCAACACCAACAACCTGGAAATGGACGTCGACTGGCGCCCGGTACTGCGCGTGCAGTACGACGCCATGCCCTGGTGGGACAAGCTGGTCTACAGCAGCACCCGCACCTGGCTGTTCTGGCTGGGCACGGTCAACTACCAGCGCCACTCGGGCTTCCGTCCGTCCATGTTCCACAAGCTCGAAGCGCGCAACGAAGTGCGTCGTTCGATCCTGTTCATGGTGGTGGCTGCGCTGATCTACCTGCCGACCCTGGTGTACTTCACCGGCTTCACCGGGCTGTTCCTGTACTTCGTTGCCCCGTGGCTGGCGACCCATGCCTGGTTCAGCCTGACCACCATGATGCACCACATCAGCGATGAGACTCCGTTCCTGACCAAGGAGCACTGGAGCTTCAACAGCAGCCGACTGCTGCTGACCACTGACTACATGTACCCCAAGTGGCTGCTGTTCCTGACCCACTACATTTCGGTGCACACCGCGCACCACGTGGCGCCGATCATTCCCCACTACAACCTGCCCGAAGCCCAGGCAGCGTTGAAGAGCGCCTTCCCAGGGATGGTCAGGGAAAAACCCATGACCGTGCAGGATGTCTGGCACGTGGCGCGCAACTGTCACCTGTACGACCCGGTCAATGGCTTCTATGAGTCCTTTGACCGGCCGGCCCAGGCCGCCGAGGGGCAGAACACGCCGGGCGCCAAGGCGGCCAACAGTCCTCTGACCCTGAAGCAGCAGCTGCTGCGCAGCTACATGGGCATTCTGGGGTCGCTCTCGGTGGACAGCGCCGGTGCCAAGGCCACGGATCTGTTCGGCTACACCCGGGAATACATCAAGCAACCCGACAAGGAAATGAGCCCCCTGGGCGCCCAGCGTTTCCATATCAAGGGCATCGCCGGCGTTCCTCACGGCTATCAATGGGGCACGGGCGACCAGACCATCCTCCTGGTCCATGGCTGGGGCGCAGACAGTCGCAGCCTGTACTCCTTCACTCGCGTCCTGCAGCGCCAAGGCTTCAAGGTCGCGACCTTCGATGCACCGGCCCACGGCATCTCGCCGGGCTCCTTGAGCACCATGACCGAGTTCAAGGACGCGGTGAAAGCAGCCATCGTCGCCCTGGGTGACGTGGTGGGAATCGTCGCCCACTCCCTGGGCGGTATCGCCGCCACCGGGGCCCTGGCGGAGCTGGCCGAGACCCACCGGATCAAGGCCCTGTGCCTGCTGGGCTCGCCGGCCAACCTGCCGGTGGTGATCCAGCGCTGGGCCAACGGTTACCTCAAGCTCAAGCCGGCGGTGGTCCAGGCCATGCACCGTGAACTGTGGAAGCGCAACGGCGTGCCGGTCCAGCACTGGGACATCCCGGCCCTGGGCAACGGCCTGCAGTTGCCGACCCTGGTGCTGCACGACCTCAACGACCCGATCGTGCCGTTCTGCGAAGCGCAGCAGATCACCACGCTGATGCCTTGGGCGAAGCTGGAGCCAGTGTCCGGGCTCGGCCATGTGCGCATTCTCTCCGATGCCGCGGTGCTGGAGCAGGTGGCGCAGTTCCTTGTACAGAACATCAAGGTGGCCGAAGTGGCTCAGGCCAGCGCATGAGCACAACGCACAACCTTTTGACGATGGTTAACCACCCATGACGACCTATGCTGAAAGCGCCGTGACCGAGTCCGGCCTGTGGATGTGCCTGATCTGCGGCTGGATCTACGATCAACGGCTGGGCGATCCCGATTCGGGGGTGCCTCCGGGCACTGCCTGGGATGACATTGCCGAAGACTGGACCTGTCCGGAATGCGGCGTGAGCAAGTTGGATTTCAACATGGTGAAGCTGTAATCCAGCGCTGAACCCTGTAGTCGATGAGGAAGCAAGATGGCGACCCAAGAGCAAGCGTCGGCACCCGCCAAGGGCCGGCGTAGCAGCTTCAAGAAAATGCTCTTCAAGGGCATTTACAACGGGGTTCTGGGGCTGCTGCGTTGCAGCTTCTGGATGGAGTCGCGGCTGCTCCCTCGGCGTGCTGCAACGCGAGCGCTGAAGCTGTTCACCACGCCACAACGGCTGCGCCAGCATTTTCCGCTGACGCTGCCCAGCGCCACGGTGCAGGACCTGGAAACCGAGGAAGGGCGGCTGCGTTGTTTCCGCTGGACCCCGCAGCAGGTCCGGCGCCGGGTGGTGCTGGTGCATGGCTGGAGTGGCGCCAGTACCCAGTGGCAGTACCTGATTCCGCTGTTGCTGGAGGAGGGCTGTGAAGTGCTGTCCTTCGACTGCATCGGCCATGGCGGCAGCGGCGGTCGGCAAGCGTCGCTGCCGACCTTCGTCAGCATGCTGGATCAGGTGCAGCAACAGCTGGGGCCGTTCGACACGGTGATCGGGCACTCCCTGGGCGGGGCTGCCGCCGGGTATGCCTTGAGCACCCCGGTCGGCAAGGGCTTCGAGCGGGCGGTGCTGGTGGCTGCGCCGGCCGACATCGAAAACGTCGTTCGGCGTTTTGCGGCATTTCTGTGGATCAACGATGACGTCAGACAACGCATGCAACTTCTGGTTGAGCAACGCTATCAGAAGGACATGCGCAGCCTGGCGGTCAGTCGTTATGGCCACCAGGTGGATATCCCGGTGCTGCTGGTGCATGACCAGCAGGATCAGGAAGTCCCGGCAGATGACCTGCAATCCTTCGCTGAAGGCTTGCGTCACCGGCAAGTCCTGCAAACCCGCGGGCTTGGCCACCTGAAAATTCTCAAGGACAGGGCGACCATGGGAGCTGTGGTCGAGTTTGTCTGTGCAAAGGACGGCAATCTATGAGTGAACAATACGATGTGATCGTGATCGGCGCGGGTCCTGGCGGCTATGTCGCGGCGATCCGGGCGGCGCAGCTGGGATTGAAGACGGTCTGTATCGAGCGCTACAAGGGCAAGGACGGCAAGACCGCCCTGGGTGGCACCTGCCTCAATGTGGGCTGCATTCCTTCCAAGGCATTGCTGGACAGCTCTCATCACTATTACGAGGCGCGCAACGGTTTTGAAGTGCACGGCATTGGCATCCGCAATCCGCAGATGGATGTGCCGGCCATGCTGGCGCGCAAGGACAACGTGGTGCGCAATTTCAACGGCGGCATCGCCTCGTTGTTCAAGGCCAATGGCGTGGCCCTGCTGGAAGGTCACGGCAAGTTGCTGGCCAACAAGGAAGTGGAAGTCACCGCGGCCGACGGCAGCACCCAGCGCATCAGTGCCCCCAGCATCATCCTCGCCCCCGGCTCCCGCCCCATCGACATCGCCGCCGCACCGCTGACCGACAAGGTGATCGTCGACTCCACCGGAGCCCTGGAATTCACCCACGTGCCCAAGCGCCTCGGGGTGATCGGCGCCGGCGTCATCGGCCTGGAACTGGGCTCGGTCTGGGCCCGCCTGGGCGCCGAAGTGACGGTGCTCGAAGCCCTCGACAGCTTCCTGCCGGCAGTGGACGTGCAGATCGCCAAGGAGGCGCAGAAGATCTTTGGCAAGCAAGGCCTGGATATCCGCCTGGGGGCCCGGGTGACGGCGTCCGAAGTGCAAGGCGACAGCGTCAAGGTCAGCCTCAGCGAGGGCGGCGAGGACAAGCAGCAGACCTTCGACCGCCTGATTGTCGCCGTGGGTCGTCGGCCCCTGACCACCGATCTGCTGGCCGCCGACAGCGGTGTGCAGTTGGACGAGCGCGGCTTTATTCATGTCGATGGCCAGTGCCTGACCAGCGTGCCTGGGGTGTTCGCCATTGGCGACGTGGTGCGCGGCCCGATGCTGGCGCACAAGGCGTCGGAGGAGGGGGTGATGGTGGCCGAGAGCCTTGCCGGGCATCACCATCCGCTCAATTACGAGCTGATCCCGTCAGTGATCTACACCCACCCGGAAATCGCCTGGGTTGGCCAGACCGAACAGGCCCTCAAGGCCCAGGGCATCGAGCTGAACATCGGCACCTTCCCGTTCTCCGCCAGCAGCCGGGCCATGGCGGCCAACGACACCGCCGGGTTGGTCAAGGTCATTGCCGATGCCAGCACCGACCGGGTACTTGGGGTGCATGTGATCGGCCCGGGCGCTGCGGAACTGGTCCAGGAAGGCGCGATCGGCATGGAGTTTGGCACCAGCGCTGAAGACCTGGGAATGATGGTGTTCTCCCACCCGACCCTGTCCGAAGCCCTGCATGAAGCTGCCTTGTCGGTGAATGGCCAGGCGATTCATATCGGCAATCGCAAGAAGAAAGCTCCCTCCAGCGTCAAATAGCCCGCTGTCCCCGGCGTCGCTCATTCAGCGGGGCCGGGGCCTGCTGCATCTCCCCGCGTTTCAGCGAAAGAACGGCACATCCCCCAGAATGGTCGCGCGCTGCATCACCCGGCGCTGTGGACGGTAGTTGTCCACGGCATAGTGCTGGGTCACGCGGTTGTCCCAGAACGCCACGTCGTTTTCCTGCCAGCGCCAGCGGATGGTGAACTCCGGGCGGGTGGCGTGGGCAAACAGCAGCTTGAGGATGGCCTCGCTTTCGCTCTCCGATAGTTCGTTGATCCGGGTGGTGAAGCCGTCGTTGACGAACAGCGACTGGCGGCCGCTCACCGGATGGGTACGGATCACCGGGTGCGACAGCGGCGGGTTCTTGCGCCGTGCTTCCTCCCAGCGCGCCAGGTCTTCGGGGGTGTTGCCGAAGCGTTCCAGAGGGAAAGACTTGATGAACTCGTGGGTGGCGGTCAGGCCCTGCAGCAGGTTCTTCAGTGGCTCGGACAAGGCCTCGTAGGCGGCGATGCCGCTGGCCCACAACGTGTCGCCGCCGAACGGCGGCAGCAGCTTGGCGCTGAGCACCGCGCCCAGGGCCGGGGTTGGCAGGAAGGTCACGTCGGTGTGCCAGATGGCGTTGTCGCGCACGTCGGTTTCAGCGGTGTCGAGGATCAGTATTTCCGGCTGTTCCGGCACATTGGGGTAGATCGGGTGAATGTGCAGGTCACCGAAGTGGGCGGCGAAGCGCGCTTGTTGCTGTGGGGTGATCGGCTGGTCGCGGAAGAACAGCACTTGATGCCTGAGCAGCGCCTGCTCGATGGCGTCGCGCTGTTCGACGCTGAGCGGTTGGCTGATATCGACGCCACTGATCTGGGCGCCGAGGGCGGAGCTTAAAGGGGTGATGGTCAGGCTCATGGTCGTTCTCTTGTTCGGCGCCCATTTGTTGGCGTGGTCGGATTCGGTTTATCTGCATCAAACTAAAAAACGGTTGCGCTGGCGGTGTCGTGACCCTGTAGCCGCTGTCGAGCCTTGGCGAGGCTGCGAACGGCGGCGCAGTAGATGCAAACCCATGCAACGAGGCCTTCCTCATCGATTGCTGCGAGCGCTACGCGCTCGGTCGCAGCCTCGCGAGGGCTCGGCAGCGGCTACAGGTGAACCGCGTGCGGGGCAGGCGGCGCACGCAGGTCAGTGGGATTGGCCGTGCCAGGGCACCAGCTTGCGTTGCAGGGCGCGCAGGCCCATTTCCATGGCGAAGGCGATCAGGGCAATCACCAGTATCCCCAGCAGCACCACATCGGTGACCAGGAACTGCGCCGCGGATTGCACCATGAAGCCCAGGCCGCTGGTGGCGGCAATCAGCTCCGCCGCCACCAGGGTCGACCAGCCCACGCCCAGGCCGATGCGTACGCCGGTGAGAATGTCCGGCAGGGCGCTGGGCAGGATCACGTGGCGAATCAACTGCGCCCGGGTCGCGCCCAGGGACTGGGCGGCGCGCAGCTTGGCCGGGTCGACGGTGCGCACGCCGGTGGCGGTGGCGATGGCAATCGGGGCGAAGATCGCCAGATAAATCAGCAGCACCTTGGACAGCTCGCCAATACCGCACCAGATGACGATCAGCGGCAGATAGGCCAGTGGCGGAATCGGCCGGTAGAACTCGATCAAAGGGTCGAGCACGCCCCGGGCGATGCGGTTGGCGCCAATGGCGATGCCCACCGGAATCGCCGTCAGCACGGCAAAGCCCAGGGCCAGGCCGATGCGCTGCAGGCTGGCTGCCAGGTGCTGCCAGAGGGTGGAATCCATGTAGCCGCTGGTGGCCAGCAACCAGCCCTTTTGCAATACGGCGGCAGGGGGCGGCAGGAACAGCGGTTCGATCAGGCCGCTGGCAGTGACCGCCCACCACAGGGCCAGCAGGGCGATCAGAGTCAGCACGCTGATCCAGCGGGTGCTCAGGCTACGACGCACCGGCAGGGGCGCTTTCGGGTTGGCATCACGGGTCGTGGTGGCGGGAATCTCGTAGCTGCTCATGGGCGCTCCTGCTGCTGGGTGGCGCTGCGTTGGGAGAACACCCGGGACAGCACGTGCTCGCGGGTTTCGATGAACAGCGGGTCGGACTTGATCGCCCGCGCCGACTCGCCGGCGGCGTAGCGCTGGCCGAAGTCCAGGCTCAGGCGCTCGACAATCTGCCCCGGGTTGGGTGCCAGGAGGATCAGGTCGGTGGCCAGGAACACTGCTTCCTCGATGTCGTGGGTAATCAGGAACACCGGTTTGGCGGTGCGCCGCCAGACTTGCAGCAACAGCTCCTGCATCTGCTCGCGGGTGAAGGCATCCAGGGCGCCGAAGGGTTCATCCATCAGCAGCACGCGCGGGTCGGCAGCCAGGGCGCGGGCCAGGCCCACGCGCTGTTTCTGTCCACCGGAGAGTTGCCAGATGCGGCGTTTGTCGAAGCCGGCCAGGTCCACCAGGGCGAGCATCTCCCGCGCCCGGGCTTCGCGTTGATCCCGGGCGATGCCGGCCAGTTCCAGGCCGAAGGCGACGTTGCCCAGCACGTCCTGCCAGGGCAGCAGGGCGTCGTCCTGGAACACCACGCCACGCTCGGCGCTGGGGCCCTTGACCGGCACACCGTCGAGGCTGATGCGCCCGGCGCTGGGATCGACGAACCCGGCAATCAGGTTCAGCAGCGAGGTCTTGCCGCTGCCGGAAGGCCCCAGGGCGACCAGCAGTTGCTGTGGCCCCAGGGTCAGGGAAATATCCGCCAGCACCGGTTCGGCGGCGCCGGGGTACTGTGCGCTGATGCGCTCCAGTTGTAGCAAGGCCATGACGGCTCTCTCCTGTCCGGTCGCGGGTTATTCAGGGATGAACTTGGCGCTGACGTAGGGGGCGTAGTCCGGCAGTACCGCCTCGACCTTGCCTTGTTCCTTGAGGAACACCGCGGTGTCGGTGATGGCCTTGGTGGTCGGGGCGCCGAGGCTGAGCACCTGGTCGGCGGCCAGTGGGTAGACGTTGCCTTGCAGCAGCAGCGGGATATCGCTGGCCTTGGCCCCGGAGAGCTTGACCAGCTTGTCGACGTTGCCCTGGTTGGCCAGCCAGGCTTGCGGGTCCTTGCGGTACTGGGCGTAGGCCTCCAGGGTCACCTTGGCGAAGGCGCTGACGATTTGTGGGTGCTTCTCGGCAAAATCCTTGCGCACGATCCAGGCGTCGAAAGTCGGCGCGCCGAACTTGGCCAGCTCACCGGAGGTGATCAGCACCTTGCCGTTTTCCTTGGCCACGCCCAGGGCCGGGTCCCAGACGTAGGTGGCGTCGATATCGCCGCGCTTCCAGGCGGCGATGATCGCCGGTGGCGCGAGGTTGAGGATCTGCACTTTAGAGGGGTCGATGTTCCAGTGCTTCAGCGCCGCCAGCAGGCTGTAGTGGCCGGTGGAAACGAAGGGCACGGCGACTTTTTTACCGATCAGGTCCTGAGGGCTGTTGATCGCGGAACCGTCGCGGGCCACCAGGGCTTCAGCGGCGCCGATCTGGGTGGCGATGAGGAAGGTTTGCACCGGCACCTTGCGGGTGATGGCGGCGGTCAGCGGGCTGGAGCCTAGGTAGCCGATCTGCACATCGCCGGAAGCGATGGCGGCGATGACGTCGGCGCCGTTGTCGAATTTGCGCCAGTTGATCTTGGCCTGGGTGGCTTTTTCATAGCTGCCGTCGGCTTGCGCGACCTTGGCCGGGTCGACGGTGGTCTGGTAGGCGACGGTGACGTCGGCCGCCTGGGCAAAGAAACTCGCAGCGGCCAGGGACGCGGCCGCCAGGAGGCGAAGGGGGAAATGCAGTTTCATGGGGTGCTCCTCATAGGCGGCCGGTGATCGGCGTGGGAGGAGACTAAATGATCTAAGAATGCAGAAATAAATAACTTATTTGCATTAGCTTATGAGGTGAAATTCGTGGCCGTAGCCAGACAAGTGTTACGGCGAGGGCGCCGGCTCTCGTCGGGCTGCAACGCGGCCCCCAGCTCAGGCCACGCGCTTATGCAGGAATACCCGGTCGCCAGGTTTGGCAGGGGCTGCGCCGCGGACGGCCGGCCGACCTAGCGGGAGCAGGCGCCCTCGCCATGGCCCTAGTTGCTGATGGCCAGGATGCTGGCCTGGTAGGCGCCGACGAACACGTCGAAATCACCCACTTCGTTTTGCTCAAGCTCGGTCTGCTGCTCCAGGGATTTGCGAGCCGCGTCTTCGAAGGCGGCTTGCTCTTCCTTGCTCAGGGCCTGGCTGCGGAAGTGCTCGGCATGCACCTGGCTCTGGCGCAGGGAGAACTGGCTGAAGCTCTCCTTGTGCTCGCTCATGGCCGCCAGCACCTGGGCCGATGGGGTCAGGGATGAATCCTTGACCTTGGCCAGCTGGGCGTCCAGGGCCTTGCTGTGCACGTTGCTGCCGTGGCTCTGGTCGAGCAGGGCAGCCAGTGGCGCGATCTGCTCCAGCAGTTCGGCGGCCCATTCCTTCATCTCCACCGGCTGGCCCTGGCGTTGCAGTTGCAGGCCCGGACGCCGGCCTTCCTTGACCACGGCGAGGAAGTTGGAGGTGGCGTTGCCGCACTCGTTGTTCTCGAACAACGGGCTGTCGTTGAGCGCGCAGTACAGCAGGAAGGCGTCGAGGAAGCGGGCTTCCTGCAGGTCGATGCCCAGGGGCAGGAACGGGTTGATGTCCAGGCAACGCACTTCGACGTACTGGATGCCCCGGGCCATCAGCGCCTGGATCGGCCGCTCACCGGTGTAGGTCACGCGTTTGGGGCGGATGTTGGAGTAGTACTCGTTTTCGATCTGCAGGATGTTGGTGTTCAGTTGCACCCACTCGCCATCCTTGTGGGTGCCGACCGCCACGTAAGGCGCGTAGGGCGTGGCCACGGCCTTGCGCAGGCTGTCGGTGTAGCTGTTCAGATCGTTGTAGCAAGGGGTCAGGCCGGCCTGAGCCTGGCTCTGGTAGCCCAGGTCGCTCATGCGCAGGCTGGTGGCGTAGGGCAGGTACAGGGTCTCGGCGTCCAGCTGTTCCAGCTGGTGCGAGCGGCCGCGCAGGAAGCCCGCGTCCAGGGCCGGCGAAGCACCGAACAGGTACATCAACAGCCAGCTGTAGCGACGGAAATTGCGGATCAGCGCGATATAGGCCGAAGACTGGTAGTCCCGGTCGCTGCCGACGAAGCCTTCGGCTTGCTTGAGCAGCGGCCACAGCTGTTCCGGCAGGGAAAAGTTGTAGTGGATCCCGGCAATGCACTGCATGGTCTTGCCGTAGCGCAGGGCCAGGCCCTTGCGGTACACGTACTTGAGCTGACCGATGTTGGAGGTGCCGTAGTAGGCGATCGGGATGTCTTCCTCGGCCGGCAACGGGCACGGCATCGATGGACTCCACAGGTACTCGTTGCCGAGCTTGCTGTAAGCGAAACGATGAATCTTGTCGAGGCTGGCCAGGGTGTCCGCCGGGTCCGTGAGGGCCGGGGTGATGAACTCCAGCAGCGACTCGGAATAGTCGGTGGTGATCTGTTCGTTGGTCAGCGCGGAACCCAGTTCTTCCGGGTGCGGGGTCTGTGCCAGGCGGCCTTCGCCGGTAACACGCAGGCATTCACGTTCGATACCGTGCAGGCACTGCTCGAGCAGGGAGAGGTTAGCGCGCTCGCCGAGCAGAGCCAGGCGGCGGTTGAGAAGTTCGCTCAAGTTGGATTCCTTCACGCGTCAGTCGCCCCAATATGGGGGTGGGCAGGACGGTCTACAAGGGTGAAGTTAAAACTGGCGTTTTCGCCTGGTTTTTGAGTCAAGCCGACTCGCTTGAAAACGCCAATCCTTCATCCCTGAATCTGGCTTTAGCGCAGGCAAAAAACTCCGACGCCGCTTTCGCAGCGCCGAAATTAACCCAAATTCATGACAGGGAGCTATAGGACGGCGAAGGTGCCTTGTGCTTTTGCGACCAGTTTGTCGCCCTGGATCACGTCCGCTTCCACCACCAGGGTACGGCGGCCGGGGTGGATCACCTTGGCCCGGCACAGCACTTCACCCTCGGCCACGGCGCGGATGTAGTTGATCTTGCACTCGATGGTGGCGCTCTGCTGGTCAAAGCCGTGGGTGCTGGAACAGGCCAGCCCCATGGCAATGTCCACCAAGCTGAAGATCGCCCCGCCGTGCAGCTTTTGCCCGCGATTGCGCAGCTGCGGGGTCAGCTCCAGGGCGACGTCCGCCTCGCCGGTTTCCAGGCGTTGCAGGCGGCAGCCGAGCAATTGGCTGAAGGCGCTTTCGGTCAGGCCGGCAGGGATCTGCATCAGCGTTTCTTCAACTGCTTGGCGTTGGCGAACAGCGAGGCCATGGCGTTGTTGCTCGGGGCGGCCGCGGTGGTTTCCTTGCGTGGTGCGTTGCCCTGGGAGGAGCGCGGCGCCGAGCCTGGACGGGAACCGCGAGCGCCGTCGATCTTCTCGCCCGGGGTGTCGCTCATGCGCATCGACAGGCCCACGCGTTTACGCGGAATGTCGACTTCCATGACTTTCACTTTCACCACGTCGCCGGCCTTCACCGCTTCACGCGGGTCCTTGATGAACTTCTCCGACAGCGCCGAGATGTGCACCAGGCCGTCCTGGTGCACGCCGATGTCGACGAAGGCACCGAAGTTGGTGACGTTGGTCACCACGCCTTCGAGGATCATCCCCAGTTGCAGGTCCTTGAGGTCTTCCACGCCGTCCTGGAACTCGGCGGTCTTGAACTCGGGGCGCGGGTCGCGGCCGGGCTTGTCCAGTTCCTGGAGGATGTCGGTGACGGTGGGCAGGCCGAAGGTTTCGTCGGTGAATTTCTTCGGATCCAGGCGCTTGAGGAAGCCGCTGTCACCAATCAACGAGCGAATGTCGCGGCCGGTGTCGGCGGCGATGCGCTGCACCAGTGGGTAGGCTTCCGGGTGCACCGCCGAGGCGTCCAGCGGGTTGTCGCCGTTCATGACGCGCAAGAAGCCGGCGGCCTGTTCGAAGGTTTTCTCACCCAGGCGCGCGACCTTTTTCAGCGCGGCGCGGGTCTTGAAGGCACCGTGTTCGTCGCGGTGGCTGACGATGTTCTGCGCCAGGGTCGCATTCAGGCCGGAGATCCGCGCCAGCAGGGCCACGGAAGCGGTGTTGACGTCGACGCCGACGGCGTTCACGCAGTCCTCGACCACGGCGTCCAGGCCGCGGGCCAGTTTCAACTGCGACACGTCGTGCTGGTACTGGCCGACACCGATGGATTTCGGATCGATCTTCACCAGTTCCGCCAGTGGGTCCTGCAGGCGGCGGGCGATGGATACGGCGCCACGGATCGACACGTCCAGGTCCGGGAACTCCTTGGCCGCCAGCTCCGAGGCCGAGTACACCGATGCACCGGCTTCGGACACCATGACCTTGGTCATCTTCATGGCCGGGTATTTTTTGATCAGTTCGGTGGCCAGCTTGTCGGTCTCGCGGCTGGCGGTGCCGTTGCCGATGGCGATCAGGTCCACCGAGTGCTTGGCGCACAGCGCGGCCAGGATGCCCAGGGTCTGGTCCCACTTGTTGTGCGGCACGTGCGGGTAGACGGTGGCGTGATCCAGCAGCTTGCCGGTGGCATCCACCACCGCCACTTTGCAGCCGGTGCGCAGGCCCGGGTCCAGGCCCAGGGTGGCGCGCGGGCCGGCCGGAGCGGCCAGCAGCAGGTCGTGCAGGTTGTGGGCGAAGACGTTGATCGCCTCGGTTTCCGCGTTGTCGCGCAACTCGCCCAGCAGGTCGGTTTCCAGGTGGGTGTAGAGCTTGACCTTCCAGGTCCAGCGCACCACTTCACCCAGCCATTTGTCGGCGGGGCGGTTCTGGTTCTGGATGCCCACGTGCTGGCCGATCATGCCTTCGCAGGGGTGCATGGTGCCCGGCAGCTCGTCACCGACTTTCAGCGCGGAGCTGAGAATGCCTTCGTTGCGGCCACGGAAAATCGCCAGGGCGCGGTGCGACGGCATGCTTTTCAGCGGTTCGTCGTGTTCGAAGTAGTCGCGGAACTTGGCGCCTTCCTCTTCCTTGCCGGCGACCACGCGGGCGCAGAGGGTGGCTTCCTGCTTGAGGAAGTTACGCAGCTTGTCCAGCAAACCCGCGTCTTCGGCGAAGCGCTCCATGAGGATGTACTTGGCGCCTTCCAGGGCGGCCTTGACGTCGGCCACGCCTTTGTCGGCGTTGACGAAGCGGGCGGCTTCGGCTTCCGGAGTCAGGCTTGGGTCGTTGAACAGGCCATCCGCCAGTTCGCCGAGGCCGGCTTCCAGGGCGATCTGGCCCTTGGTGCGGCGCTTCTGCTTATAAGGCAGGTACAGGTCTTCGAGGCGGGTCTTGGTGTCGGCCAGCTTGATGTCGCGAGCCAGCTCCGGGGTCAGCTTGCCCTGCTCTTCGATGCTGGCGAGGATGCTGATCCGCCGTTCGTCGAGTTCTCGCAGGTAGCGCAGGCGCTCTTCCAGATGACGCAGTTGAGTGTCATCGAGGCTGCCGGTGACCTCTTTCCGGTAACGGGCGATGAAGGGCACGGTGGAGCCTTCATCCAATAGAGCGACGGCCGCTTCGACCTGTTGTGGGCGTACGCCGAGTTCCTCGGCAATGCGGCTGTTGATGCTGTCCATAAAACCACCTGACAAATGTGTGAAAGCAGGCCCGCGGGCACGAAAATAAGGCCCGGCGAGTCTGGTTGAGCGGCCTGGCCCGCGCCGCCACCTGGATCAAAAGGCTGGCTGTTGACCCGTGAAATCGAAAAAATACTGCCGGCCCAGGCAAATAAAAAAACTGGCCGCAGGCGTACTGATCAGATATTGCCCAACACAAAAGGCGGCGCATTATACCCAGCGTTACGGTCTTCGGGGTGATGGCCAGCCTCAGGCCGACAGCGGGTTTGCTGGCGATAGAGGAAAAATCTGCTAACAATGCACACGGTGCGTATAACGGCAGCTACGCCATAATGCGCACCGAGATTAGAGGAGCATCCAATGAGCAGCACTGCACAAACTGCTGAAGGCGAAAAAATTCTTATTGTTGACGACGATCCGGGGCTGAGCAGCCTGCTGGAGCGTTTTTTCGTCAGCAAGGGCTACCGTGCCCGCGCGGTACCGAACACCGAGCAAATGGACCGTCTGTTGGGTCGCGAAGTGTTCAACCTGGTGGTCCTCGACCTGATGCTGCCCGGCGAAGACGGCCTGACCGCCTGCCGCCGACTGCGCAGTGCCAACAACCAGATTCCGATCATCATGCTCACCGCCAAGGGCGACGAGCTGAGCCGCATCAAGGGCCTGGAGCTGGGTGCCGACGATTACCTGGCCAAGCCGTTCAACCCTGACGAGCTGATGGCCCGGGTCAAGGCCGTGCTGCGTCGTCAGTCGGCTCCGGTGCCGGGTGCGCCGGGCAGCGAAGACGAAAGCGTGACCTTCGGTGACTACGAACTGTCCCTGGCCACTCGTGAACTCAAGCGTGGCGATGAAGTGCACATGCTCACCACCGGTGAGTTCGCGGTACTCAAGGCCCTGGTGATGAACGCCCGCCAGCCGCTGACCCGCGACAAACTGATGAACCTGGCCCGTGGCCGCGAGTGGGATGCCCTGGAGCGTTCCATCGACGTGCAGATCTCCCGCCTGCGGCGGATGATCGAGCCCGATCCTTCCAAACCGCGCTATATCCAGACCGTCTGGGGCGTGGGTTATGTCTTCGTGCCGGATGGCACCGCGACCAAGTGATAGGTGATTTGTAGGAGCGAACGCCCGGGCCGGTAACGACCCGGGCGTTCGCATTCCGCAACTCTGCGAGCGCGAGTCGCTCCTGCAAAGTGTGTAGTGGCTGTTATGAAAACCCCGCTGTGGTTCCCCCAGAGTTTCTTCTCCCGCACCCTGTGGCTGGTGCTGATCGTGGTGCTGTTTTCCAAGGCATTGACCCTGGTTTATCTGTTGATGAACGAGGACGTGCTGGTGGACCGGCAGTACAGCCACGGCGTGGCCCTGACCCTGCGCGCCTATTGGGCCGCCGACGAATCCAACCGCGACCAGATCGCCGAAGCCGCAGGGCTGATCAAGGTGGTGGGCAGCGGTGTGCCGGCCGGCGAGCAGCATTGGCCCTACAGTGAGATTTATCAGCGCCAGATGCAGGCCGAGTTGGGTGCCGACACCGAAGTGCGCCTGCGCATGCATGCACCGCCGGCGCTCTGGGTGCGGGCCCCGAGCCTGGGGGATGGCTGGCTCAAGGTGCCGCTGTATCCGCATCCGCTGCGGGGGCAAAAGATCTGGAGCGTGCTGGGCTGGTTCCTGGCCATCGGCCTGTTATCCACCGCCTCGGCGTGGATCTTCGTCAGCCAGCTCAACCAACCGCTCAAGCGCCTCGTCTACGCTGCCCGGCAACTGGGTCAGGGGCGCAGCGTGCGCCTGCCGATCAGCGATACGCCGAGCGAGATGACCGAGGTGTACCGCGCCTTCAACCAGATGGCCGAGGATGTGGAGCAGGCGGGGCGTGAACGGGAGCTGATGTTGGCGGGGGTGTCCCACGACCTGCGCACGCCGCTGACCCGCTTGCGCCTGTCGCTGGAGTTGATGGGCGCGCACACCGACCTGACCGACGACATGGTGCGGGATATCGAGGACATGGACGCCATTCTCGATCAGTTCCTGGCCTTCATCCGCGACGGCCGCGACGAGTCGGTGGAAGAGGTGGACTTGAGTGATCTGGTGCGTGAGGTGGCCGCGCCCTACAACCAGAACCAGGAGCGGGTGCACCTGCGCCTGGAACCGATCCAGCCGTTCCCGCTGCGTCGGGTATCGATGAAGCGTCTGCTCAACAACCTGATTGGCAACGCCTTGAATCACGCGGGAACGGATGTCGAAGTGGCGGCCTATGTGTCCGGTGACACCAATGCGCCGTATGTGGTGCTGAGTGTGATGGACCGCGGCGCGGGGATCGATCCGTCCGAACTGGAGGCGATCTTCAACCCCTTCACCCGTGGCGACCGTGCCCGGGGTGGCAAGGGCACCGGCCTGGGCCTGGCCATCGTCAAGCGGATTGCCGCCATGCACGGCGGCAACGTCGAACTGCGCAACCGTCCCGATGGCGGCCTGGAAGCGCGAGTGCGCTTGCCTTTGGGCTTGTTGCTGCCACGCGATGCGGACTGATCACCTGTAGCCGCTGCCGCAGGCTGCGATAAGGGCCGAAGGCCCTTGCGCGGCCCGCAAGCGCGACTGCTGCGCAGCCGGTCACAGCCTGCGGCAGTGGCTACAGGGGCCGCCGATCGAGCGTACCCCTTAGCCTTTACCCTTGGTCCGGGTCATGTTCGGCCCGCCATTTTTCTCGATGTGTTCGATGATGATCCCTGCCACATTCTTGCCGGTGGTGGTTTCGATGCCTTCCAGGCCTGGCGAGGAATTGACTTCCATCACCAGCGGCCCGTGATTGGAGCGCAGGATATCCACCCCCGCCACGCTCAGGCCCATGACCTTGGCTGCCCGCAGCGCGGTCATGCGTTCTTCCGGGGTGATCTTGATCAGGCTGGCGCTGCCGCCACGATGCAGGTTGGAGCGGAACTCCCCCGGCTTGGCCTGGCGCTTCATCGCCGCGATCACCTTGTCGCCCACCACGAAGCAGCGAATGTCGGCGCCGCCGGCTTCCTTGATGTACTCCTGGACCATGATGTTCTGCTTCAGGCCCATGAAGGCCTCGATCACCGATTCCGCCGCAGTGGCGGTTTCACACAGCACCACGCCGATGCCCTGGGTGCCTTCCAGCACCTTGATCACCAGGGGCGCGCCGTTGACCATTTCGATCAGGTCGGGAATGTCGTCCGGCGAGTGGGCAAAGCCGGTCACTGGCAGGCCGATGCCGCGCCGCGACAGCAGTTGCAGCGAGCGCAGTTTGTCCCGGGAGCGGGCGATGGCCACCGACTCGTTGAGCGGGAAGACTCCCATCATTTCGAACTGGCGCAGCACCGCGCAGCCATAGAAGGTCACCGAGGCACCAATCCGCGGGATCACCGCATCGAAGCCTTCCAGGGGCTTGCCGCGGTAGTGGATCTGCGGCTTGTGGCTGGCGATGTTCATGTAGGCGCGCAGGGTGTCGACCACTACCATTTCATGGCCACGCTCGGTGCCGGCTTCGACCAGACGACGAGTGGAATACAGACGCGGGTTACGCGACAGCACAGCGATCTTCATGCAACACCTGTGGCAGAGGTAGTGGATACCGGGAACACCGGTTTGTCTTGTACGTATTTGATGCCCGGATTGACCACCAACTGGCCGTCGATCAGCGCCTTGGAACCCAGCAGCAGGCGATAGCGCATGGCCTTGCGGCAGGCGAGGGTGAATTCCACCCGCCATACGCGATCGCCCAGGGCCAGGGTGGTGCTGATCACATAGCGCACCTGAGCCTGGCCGTTGGAGCTTTTAATGGTTTTCATCGCCACCAGCGGCGCTTCGCAACGCCGGTGACGCAACTGCACCACACTGCCCAAGTGGGCATTGAAACGCACCCACTGTTCACCGTCGCGCTCGAAGGGCTCGATCTCGGTGGCATGCAGGCTGGAGGTACTGGCCCCGGTATCGATCTTGGCGCGCAGGCCGGCCACTCCCAGATCAGGAAGCGCCACCCACTCGCGCAGACCGACAACGGTCAAATGGTCAAAAGTCTTCAAATAGGGGAAATCCGCAATTAGCTTTTCCAGGCCGCGACCGGAACCTCGGCCAGGGCTTTGAATGCAGGTTTGGCGAACCAGTAACCCTGCATCAGATAAATTCCACAGTCGCTGAGAAAGTCCCGTTCACCAGCGCTTTCAATGCCTTCGGCAATGACTGTAACGCCCAACTCCGCACAGATTGTGACAATCCCGCGAACGATCGCCTGGCGTACGCGATCCTGGTCGACATCGCGAATCAGCGCCATGTCGAGCTTGATCAGGTCGGGTTGGAAATTCGCCAGCAAGTTCAGCCCCGAGTACCCCGCGCCGAAGTCATCGATGGCGGTCTTGAAGCCGAATTCGCGGTATTCACGCAGAATATGGGTCAAATGGCGACTGTTATCTACGTGCTGGCTTTCCAGGGTTTCGAAAATCAGCCGGTCCAGGGGAAAGTGCTGGGCGCGGGCGGCTTCCAGGGTCGTGCGGATGCACAGTTCCGGACGGTACACGGCGTTGGGCATGAAGTTGATCGACAGGTGGCTTTGCATCCCCATCTGCGCGGCCGTGGTGATGGCCAGGGTCCGGCAGCGCTGGTCGAAACGATAGCGGTTGCTGTCGTCGACCTGGTCCAGCACGGTGTGGGCGCCTTCGCCATTGACCCCGCGCACCAGGGCTTCATGGGCAAAGATCGAGCGGTCGCGCAGATCGACTATGGGTTGATAGGCGAAGGAAAAATCGAAGCCCAGTGGCGGGCTTTTTTGGCAGCCTTCGCAGCGGTTGTCCGGCGAGGTCAGGGAAGTGGGGAAATCAGTCACGGGGACTCCTCGCGTGTCAGGACGCAACCTGGGTTATTTTAGGTGAGTGGCAGGATTTATGAGAGCCCGTAGGCGGGCCGTACAGTTGCGACATTTTTCAGCAAGAGGAATTCCAGTGGCGCACAAGCAGGAAGAAGAGGACAAGGTTCGTCTGGATAAATGGCTGTGGGCGGCGCGCTTCTACAAGACCCGCGCCCTGGCCAAGGCGGCTATTGAAAGCGGCAAGGTGCATCACCGTGGCGAGCGCTGCAAGCCGGGCAAGGAGCCGCGGGTAGGTGACGAGTACCAGATTCGCGCCGGCTTCGACGAGCGCACCGTGGTGGTCCAGGCGCTTTCCATCGTCCGTCGTGGCGCGCCCGAAGCGCAGACGCTCTACACGGAAACCGAAGCCAGCATCGCCAAGCGTGAAACCGCAGCGGCCCAGCGCAAGGCTGGCGCCCTGGGGGTCAGCACCGACGGCAAACCGAGCAAGAAGCAGCGCCGTGATCTGTTCAAGTTCCACGGCAGCAGCCACGAGTGAAAGCGTAGGAGCCGGCTTGCCGGCGAAGGCGTCATCAAGGGGCCATTCGCCGGCAAGCCGGCTCCTACAGGTCTGATCAGCGCAGCAGGCTGCTGGAGCGGACCACACTCATGCGCGAGAGCACCGGCATCCGGGTCATCAGCTTGAATAGCGGGTGTGTCAGGCGCAGCAGGAAGTTCGACATCCGTGCCGCATACGGCGTGTAGTAGCCCCAACCCAAGGCCAGCACCGCCAGCAGCACGCCGCCGATGTAGTCGTCCTGGCCCCAGTGCGCGCCCGCCACCAGGCGCGGCATCATGAACAGCAGGGTCAGGCCCCAGACGATCAGGAACTGGCCGACGCTGCGGCTGAACATGCCCATGAACAGGCCCCAGATCAGTAGCACTGAAGCGTGGTCGCCGGGGAAGCTCTGGCTGGAGCGGTCCTTGAGTTCCCAGGTCTTTTCCCAGCCGGGGAAGTAGTCGCTCATGTGCACGGCACCTTCGAGCACCATGGACGGGCTGTTGTGTTGCCAGTTCATCAGCGCCACCAGCTTGGAAAACAGCGCGCGAATCACCACCATAAGAATCAGGATCGACAGGAAGCCGAAAAACGCCCGGCGCACGTCCACCGCCTTGAACACCCAATCACCGCGAATCAGCAGGCCGAGCATGATCAGCCCCACCACGATATCGAAGGGGCGCAGGCTGGCCACGGCCCAGATGTGCAGCCAGGTGGAGTTTGTTGCAAGGGGAGTGTTGAGGTGACGGAACAGCCACTCGTCGAACATAAGGCAGTACATCTGCCCGGTTGGCCACAACCAGAATCCCAGCAGGGCCAAAGGGAGTAAATTGCACAGAACCAGCTTGCCGAGGTTCCACCTTGCTTGGAACAAACCCGGATTGTTCATAAAATATCTCCAATCACCGCAAAAACTGCACCTTCATGGTGCAAAACCGCAATTTTCGGTGCTTGTAACCTTTTTGTCATCATTCAGATACCCAGACCTATGACTGATTTGCCGGATACCGACTTCACTCAACGCTTCATCTTTGATGAGAGCGACGCCCGCGGCGAGCTGGTGGCGCTGGAGCGCAGTTACGCTGAAGTCCTCGCCAAACATTCCTATCCCGAGCCGGTGGCACAACTGCTCGGCGAGCTGATGGCGGCGGCATCGTTGCTGGTTGGCACCTTGAAGTTCGATGGCTTGCTGATTCTCCAGGCCCGCTCCGAAGGCCCGGTGCCGTTGCTGATGATCGAGTGCTCCAGCAACCGCGAGATACGCGGCCTGGCTCGCTACGACGCGTCGCAGATCGCCCCTGACGCAACCCTTGCCGACATGATGCCCAACGGCGTCCTGGCCCTGACCGTGGACCCGACCCAGGGCCAGCGTTACCAGGGCATCGTCGACCTGGACGGCGCCACCCTGGCCGAATGCTTCACCAACTACTTCGTCATGTCGCAGCAGACCGGCACCCGTTTCTGGCTCTACGCCGACGGCCGCAATGCCCGCGGCCTGCTCCTGCAACAACTGCCTGCCGACCGCCTGCGCGATCCGGAAGAACGCGAAGCTAATTGGCAGCACCTCACCGCCCTGGCCAGCACTTTGACCGCCGATGAACTGCTGAGCCTGGACAACGAAACCGTGCTGCACCGCCTGTACCACGAAGAAGCCGTGCGCCTGTTCGACGTGCAACCGCTGCGCTTCCGCTGCAGCTGCTCCCGCGAGCGTTCGGGCAACGCGCTGGTCAGCCTGGGGCTCGAAGATGCTCAGGAACTGGTGGTGGAACATGGCGGCAGCATCGAGATCGATTGCCAGTTCTGCAACGAGCGTTATCTGTTCGATGCCGCCGATATCACGCAATTGTTTGCCGGTGCGGGCGTCGACACGCCGTCAGATACTCGTCACTAAAACGGTTCAGCGCAGGTAAATCACCTGGCAAACGCCGGAATTACGCCGTACTGACGGGAGGACCCTACTATTTTTGGGCTTTTCTGGCATAATCCGGCGCACTTTTTTCGCGGTAGTAGTGCGCGAGTTTCTACTACAAAACGTTTGGAGCACTCGGCCACTGGCCGACGGGGAACCTCATGACGCAAGCCAATAACGCCGTGTACACCGATCTGAGTGTGGATGATCTGGTCAAAGAAGCCCTGAACCGCGGTGAGGGCGAACTGGCCGATACCGGCGCTCTGGTGGTTCGCACCGGTCATCGTACCGGCCGTTCGCCAGTGGACCGTTTCATCGTTGAAGAGCCCACCACCCAGGACGCTATCGCCTGGGGCCCGATCAACCGCAAGTTCCCGGCGGCCAAGTTCGACGCCCTGTGGGACCGCGTTGAAGCCTACCTGGGCGAGCGCGAGCGTTTTGTTTCCCACGTGCATGTAGGTTCCGATCCGGCGCACTACCTGCCAGTGAAAATGACCACCGAGACTGCCTGGCACAACCTGTTCGGCCGTTGCCTGTTCATCAACCCCGAGCAGTACAACGCCGGTGGCAAAGACGAGTGGCAGATCCTCAACGCGCCAAACTTCGTTTGCGAGCCTGAGCGCGATGGCACCAACTCCGATGGCACCGTGATCCTCAACTTCGCGGCCAAGAAAGTGCTGATCGCCGGCATGCGCTACGCCGGTGAAATGAAGAAAGCCCTGTTCTCCGTGCAGAACTTCCTGCTGCCAGCTGCCGACGTGCTGCCAATGCACTGCGCCGCCAACATGGGCGAAGACGGCGACGTGACCCTGTTCTTCGGTCTGTCGGGCACCGGCAAAACCACCCTGTCCGCCGACGAAAGCCGTTACCTGATCGGTGACGACGAACACGGCTGGGGCGTGGGCGTGGTGTTCAACATCGAAGGCGGTTGCTATGCCAAGTGCATCGACCTGTCGGAAAAGAACGAGCCGGTGATCTGGAAAGCCATCCAGCACGGCGCCGTACTGGAAAACGTGGTGATCGACCCGGTCACCAAGAAAGCCGACTACGCCGACGACAGCCTGACCCAGAACAGCCGCGCTGCTTACCCGCGCGAGCTGATCGAAAAACGCGCACCGAAGAACCTCGGTGGCGAGCCTAATGCCGTGATCTTCCTGACCTGCGACCTGACCGGCGTACTGCCACCGGTGTCGATCCTCAGCGAAGAACAAGCCGCCTACCACTTCCTGTCTGGCTACACCGCGCTGGTGGGCTCGACTGAAATGGGTTCGGGCTCGGGCATCAAGTCGACCTTCTCCACCTGCTTCGGCGCCCCGTTCTTCCCGCGTCCGGCGGGCGAATATGCCGAGCTGCTGATCAAGCGCATCCGCGGCTTCGGCTCCAAGGTCTACCTGGTCAACACCGGCTGGACCGGCGGTGGCTACGGCGTGGGCAAACGCTTCAACATCCCCACCACCCGTGGCGTGATTGCAGCGATCCAGAGCGGCGCGCTGATCGGTGCCGAGACCGAGCACCTGGACATCGTCAACCTGGACGTGCCGAAAGCCGTACCGGGCGTCGAGACCGGCCTGCTCAACCCACGCAACACCTGGGCTGACAAAGCGGCCTACGACGAAGCCGCCAAGGCCTTGGCCGGCCTGTTCATCGAGAACTTCAAGAAGTTCGACGTGAGCGACGCGATCAAGGCTGCCGGTCCAAAGCTGTAAGCTTCGACCTGCCATGAAAAAGCCGCCCTTCGGGGCGGCTTTTTTGTACCTGCTATTTGAGATCGGAGCGGCTCAGGGCATGCGCAAGTGGGCGTGTTCCAACAGATCACAGCCGTCCTGCACCAACAGATAAAGCGCGTTGACGACGTGGGTGGTGTCTTTGCTGTCCGCCTGATCAAAGCTCAGGCAGGTGAGGGTTTCCAGTAAGTCGGAGGCCGCCCGTAGGCGTTGTCTTGCGCAGCTATGCAGGTCCAGGGCATCGGCCTGGGTATCGATTACTAGGGCCGCAGTGTCGGTGAAGTTGCTCTTGAGCGGTTGATAGCGGGTTCGATCAAGGTTCATTGCGTTCATGGTATGGGTCGCTTTAGGTCGTAAACAGATGCACCCGTGAGGAGTGGTGCGTTTTGCTGTTCTCGGGTGACCAAACCCGCTCGCTGTATCTTTCAGCGATGTCCGAACTATAGGCTCGATCGCTCAGTGCTCTCCATCAGCCCAATTCGACGCACTCTGTAGGGCAGGTCTTTTATGGGCTGCGAATAGCCCTTCGCCTCACGTCTTCAGGTGCAACACCAACGCCCCGAGCAACACCAGCACCACGCCAGTCACTTGCACCGCCGTCAGCCGCTCCTTGAAGAACACATAGCCCAGCACCGCAGCGATGCCGCCGGACAGGGTGCTGATCACCGTCACCACCGACACCGAGCCGCTCATGGCGCCCCAGGAAAAGGCGAAGAAGGCGCCCAGGTTCATCAGGCTGGTGGAGGCCAGCAGGCCGCAGTTCTTCAGCGGCGGGATCTTCAGCCCGTCCACGACTTTGAGCACCATCAGTAGCATCACGCCGCTGCCCACCGCGTAGCCCAGCCAGAGCATGCTGATCGGCCCCAGTTGCGGCAGGGTGTAGCGGCCCTGTAGCCAGAAGCTGGTGCCGTACAGAACGGCCGAGAGCAGGGCGAAGAAGATCGAGCGGCCGGCGGCGGTGCTGTGGGGCAGTTTGCTGTCCGAGTGCAGGCTGGAGAGGATGACGCCGATCACGCACAACAGGATGCACATGAGTTGCAGCAGGCTGATCTGTTCGCCGCTGGCCCAGGACAGCAGGGTGGTGACCACGCCGTAGGAGGTCACCAATGGGGCGACGATGGAGGCTTTGCCCAGGGCGAACGCCTTGCCCAGGGCCAGGGCGCCGGAGACGGTAAAGGCCGCGGCGACCACGCCCATCAGCCAGACTTGCGCGGGCGCGGCCAGGGCCTTGTAGAGGATGGCGGGAAAGATCACCAGCAGCAGGCTCATCAGGATGAACCCCAGGCTCTGGCTGAAGAACACTGCCCGTTTCACGCCCACGGCGCGGACGTTGAGCCCCACGAGAAAATCGGTGCCGCCCCAGAGCAGGGCGGCGAGCAAGCCCATCAATACGTCCACTGACTGTCCTTGTCGATTGACGGGTTGGCGGAGTCCAACGGCCGTGCTGTTTACTGCTGTGCGAGTCGAAACGCCGGGGCCATGCGTTCTTGTTCACGCCGGGACAGCCCCAGGGCCTGGGCCAGGGTGGGCCATTGGCGAACCACGCTCTGGCAGTGTTCGATGATGCCTTCTGCCTCTGCACGACCGAGGCGGAAATATGCCGCTACTTCCCTTGCCAGATCAAGGTCCAGCGCATTGTCGGCTTCGCTGATGTTGAGTTTCAGCCCGTTGGCGTGGGCGCAGGGGTTCATGTCGTAGGCCGGGGACAGGCGCCAGCCGCGTCCGGGTTCGAGCATGAAGCCATGGTTGCGCAGGTGGTCGTCGCTGTTGGACACCAGCAGGTTGAAGACCATGCGCGACCACAGTTCACGCAGGTCGGTACGGGTTTGCGCGCCGTGGGCGATCAGTACTTCGGCCAGTTCCAGGTAGCTGGCGCCGGTGGAGGCGTCGTCGCCGTCGCTGCGATCGGTGAGGGTCATGGCCGAGGCAAAGTGCAGCCGGCCGCCCGCTTCGGTGCGGTCGAAGCGCTTGACCATGAAACAGTGCTGGTCGCTGGCGAAGCGTTGCGCCATGGCCTCGGGAACCCGCAAGCCGCAGTGGCTGGCCAGGGCGTTGAGCAGCATCTCCCAGGCGCCGACGTCATGTTCGTCGCGGACGCTGGGAAACTTGGCGATCCACAGGTGGCCCTTGTCGTCGGCGACGCTGGCTTTGGGGCGGGCACCGCCCAGTGATCCCCCCGGTGCTATCAGCATGCGTAACCATTGGCCGCCGTCGGCGGCGCTGTTGTGCGGATCATTCTCCAGGGCGCGGCTGGCCTGTTCCAGGGCCCGCAGTTCGACGAAGGGTGGCGCCGCGAGGCCGTCGCGATCATCCAGGAACGGGCCTTGGTCATCGAGGCGGTAGCGTAGGGCGCCGACGCGATACAGATCGTGCACGCCCAGCAGCAGGTCGGCGTCCTGCAGGCGGGTGCCGGCAGGCGCCAGGCCTTCGCGGATGTCCCGTTCCAGCCGGCGTTGCATCAGCAGATGGCCCCAGCGATCGGGGCTTGAGTCGGCAAACACGCCAAAGCGGTTTTGCTGCTGGCTGCTGAATTGCCGGCCGGCGAATCGCCCGATGCGCGGGTCCAGGGTAATGCGGGTCAGCTCGGGATCGAGCAGCGCGGCAGGGTCATATTCGAACTCGAAGACGCTGGCAGCGCGGACGGTCCCGACATGCAGCCAGCCCAGTCGCCTTGGCCCGCCCAAAGACTCCCAATCGGCATAGACGGCGATCAGGGTCATGGCTCATCCATCCTTGGCGCGGGCTTTTTCGCGGGCTGCAGCAGGCTGCTCAGCGACTGGGTATTGATCGGGAAGTCCGCCGAGGGCGGCGCAGGGAGGATCGGTTCGGCCGCGGCTTCATGCAGGCTCAGGCCGGCAGCAGGCGCCTTGGCCGAACGCAGGCTGGGGGGCCGGCGCGCTTTGCCTGGCGCGTTGTTGTCTCCCGGCAAGAGCCGGGCATCTTGCAACTGGCGGCCCAGTTCATCGCGGGCTGCCAGTTGCTCCAGGTCTCTTTCCAGCCCCAGCACCTGCATCACCGACAGGTAGGCCCCCATGGTCACGCCGGACCCGCCCGATTCCAGGGAGCGCAGTGTGGTCAGTGACATGCCCGCGCGTTCGGCCACTTGCTTGGCGGTCAGCTTGCGCCGCAGCCGAGCCAGTTTCAGGCGTTCACCAAAGGCATCCAGCAGCTTGCTTGTGGCGGGCAGGAGTGGGGCGGTCTTCTTAGCCATATGCCATTATTCCGGGGTTTTCTAACTAAAACTGCCAGAATATTAGCACTTAATTGCGGGTGCGCCAGTTCGTTCCCGGGCGGGTCAGGGCGCTGCCGCGGATGTTGTTCGAGGTTGGATTTGACCCTGCCGGGGTTAGAGCGCTTCCAGCACCTGGGTGTCCCAGCGCTGTTGCCTGATCGCCTGGTACAGCATGCCGATGGTCAGCGGCACCTTGTCGCCCCGGCCCTTGGCCCGGCGTTTCTGAAATGGGTCGAAGCCTTCTGGCTGGAAGTAGCGATAGCTGTCGAAGTCGACAAAATCGATCACGAACTGCTCTTCCAGGGCCTGCAGCAAATGCCGGGCATCGGCGCCGTCGCAGCCCAGGTCGAGGTTGATGGCGGTGCTCAGGCGCAGGGTCTTGCGCTCGGGTAGGCCGATTTCTTCATGCAGCAACTGCAGCAGTTGGCGCATGGTGGCGTCGTCGGGAAAGCTGGGGGCCAGTTGCATGATCGGAGTTCACTTGCGGCGTTTGAGAAGGTGGAGTGTACGGTGATTCTCCGGCTGAGTTGCAAGTCACCAAGTGGTTGCGCCAGCGGGCCATTTCGAGAGATCGGCACTGTTTTTTTGCCCGGTATTTCCCTGGTTGGACCGAGCATTGGCGGGCAAAACTGTGTATGGTTCGCCGCTGGCTGGTGGGCCGGGGCAGAGGCCCGGTCACCCTTATTTACAGGGATTTTGTTATGGCTTTTTTTCGCCTTGCGGCGCTGTTGTGGCTAGGGATGCTGGCGAGCTCGGTACAGGCTCAGGCGCTGTCGATCCAGGTGCTGGATGCGCTGGCCAAGGGCGCGCCGCTGGCCGATGCCCAGGTGCAGGTGCAACAGGGCGCGACTCAGGTTGCAGGCAGCACCGATGCCCAGGGCCGGGTCACCCTGACGGCTCAGGTGGCCGATTCGCCGGCCAGTGAGTTGCTGATCCGTAAAACCGGCTACGCCGACCTGCGGGCCAAGTGCCCGTGCCAGGGGTTGAATTACGCCCTGAGTCCGCTGCTGGACAACCCGGAAAGCCTGCGAATAGTGCTGAGCTGGAGCGAGCCGGGGGAGGACCTCGATGCCCATCTGAGTTATCCCCACAAGCTGTTGTACTTCGCCACCGGCAAGGGGCCCGGAGCTCGCCTGGAATCGGACAGCAGCGACAGCAGCCGCCCGGAAACCATCACCATCGACCAGCGTGTGCCGGGCGACGCCTACGTCTTTGCCGTGCACGACTTCACCAACAGCACCAGCTACGAAGCGTTGCGCCTGGGCCGCAGCCAGGCGCGGGTCTTTGTCTATAAAGGCCCTGCGCTGATCCGCAGCTACCGCGTGCCGCAGAACCGCAAGGGCAATCTGTGGGTGGTGTTTCGCCTGACCGCCGATGGCCGCCTGCAGGATATCGATCGGCTGCTGCTAGGCAGCGAGGAGCCGGAATCGGTCATGAGCGTGCTCGACCCGCTGCTGGAAAATGCCAAGTCCATCGATGAAGTGGTGGGCGCGGACTTCGGGCCGGTGGATGCCAAGAGCCTCAACCTTAAAGGCGAGGAGTCCTACCGCAAGGGCGATTTCGGCGGGGCGCGGATCCTCTACAGCGAAGCCATCGAGCTCGACCCGGGCTTTGCCCAGGCCTACAGCAACCTGGCCCTGGCCAATCGCAAGAACAGCCGCCCCGACGACGCCATAGCCGCGGACCGCAAGGCCATCGCCCTGGCCAGTGGCCCGGCCGCATCGACCATTCGCGCCAGTGCCTACTACGACATGGCGCGCATCTATGAAGACGCCGGGCAGTTGGCCATGGCGCTTGAGCACTACCACAAAGCCCGGGAACAAAAGGCCAACCCGGTGTATGACAAGGCCATTGAGCGGCTGCAAAACCGCTGATCACACAGGCAGAAGTTATCTCCACAACGCGCCGACAGTGGCGCGTTGTGCATTTATGGAGGTTGGTATGCGAATTGGTGTTCTCCCCTGGCTGCTGGCGCTGTGTCTGTCCAGCGGCGTGGCCCGGGCGGCCGGGCCGCAGGTGTTCGCCACCATCGACCGCAGTGGCTGGCCGAATGCCCTGACCAGCACGGCGGAATTCGACACCGCCTCACGGGGCGAGATTCTGATGTTCGGCAAAGCGCTGCTGGCCAGCGAAGCCTTGGACGAACAAGCCTTGAAGCAGCGGCTAGGAGTCAGGCAACTGGATCTGAAGTCAGTGAATCAGGTGCGCCAGCGCTTCTGGGAGTTGCTGTTGAACAACTACCGCTTGGCCAGCCGGGACTGTGAAGGTACGCCGTTCTGCCTCCCTGTACGCAATCTCGGTGAGCTGCGGCAACTGGTGGCCAGTTTTACCGGGGAGAGTAAATCCACTTATGGGGCGTGGGCCGAGGCCAGCACCCGGTTTCATCAGCAGTACCTGAACGAGCAACTGCGCCTGGCGGCGCTGTTCCCCATCGTCAGCAGCGAGATCCAGCGCATGGGGCCGACGGAACGCCTGGGGGACGAGCTGGCGGACCGGGAGTTTCTGCTGACCTTCGATGACGGGCCGAGCCTGCGGGGTGGGCATACCGATCAACTGATCGATGTGCTGCGATCCAAGGATCTGCATAGCCTGTTCTTTGTTCTGGGGGACTCGTTTCAGGCGCGCCTGAGTCAATCTTCGGCAGGGCAGATGCGCCAGTTGTACGATGGCCAGTGTGTGGGCGTACACGGTTGGGAACACAAGTCCCACGCCTCGTGGAGCGAGTGGCAGCATTCGGTGATCCACAGCGCAAACCTGGCCAACCGCACTCTGGCGGATGAATACCAGCCGCTGTTTCGTCCGCCCTATGGGCAGCGACGCGCTGACAGTGCCGACTTCTTCAAGGCCCAGGGGCTGCAACTGATGCTGTGGAACATCGACTCCCAGGACTGGAGCAAAAAGGTCAGCGCCGCAGCAGCAGCCCAGCGGGTGCAGACCCTGATGCTGCTCTGGCGGCGCGGCATCATCCTGTTCCATGACACCCACGCCAAGGCCGCCCAGGCGGTGCCGGCACTGCTTGAGGCCAATCGGCACAATGGTGTGCGATGGCTGGACTGCCGAACCTTGCGCTAGGCCCAGGCTCCCTTTTGTCGGCCAGCCGACTCCTGGGTAGGAGCCGGCTTGCCGGTGAAAGTGCTCCCGCCCGGTATCATCCGGTATCTGTTTTCCTGCGACCTTTTCTCGAACCGCCGACCTGTGCCGCTAGTCTTCAAGGACAGGTCAGCGGTCAAAGGAGTGACCCTTATGCACAGCACCCTCGAACAGGTCTTCGGTTATCCACAGTTTCGTCCGGGTCAGGAGGCCGCAGTCAGTGCGGTGCTGGCTGGGCGCTCGGCGGCGGCAATCTTTCCCACCGGCTCCGGCAAGTCCCTGTGCTACCAATTGCCGGCCTTGCTGCTGCCGCACCTGACTCTGGTGGTCTCGCCGCTGCTGGCGTTGATGCAGGATCAGTTGGCCTTTCTCCAGCGTCATGGCATTGCCGCCGCCAGCATTGATTCGGCCCAGAGCCGCGATGCAGCCAATGACGTCATGGCCCGGGCCCGCTCCGGTGAACTGAAGATCCTGATGATCTCGGTGGAGCGTTTGAAGAACGAGCGCTTCCGCAATTTCTTGCAGCAGGTGCCCATCTCCCTGCTGGTGGTGGACGAGGCCCACTGCATCTCCGAATGGGGCCACAACTTCCGTCCCGACTACCTGAAACTGCCGGACTACCAGCGCCAGTTCAACATTCCCCAGGCCCTGCTGCTGACGGCCACGGCGACGCCCAAGGTGATCGCCGATATGCAGGCCAAGTTCGCCATTGATGCTGCCGACGTGGTGACCACCGGCTTCTACCGGCCCAACCTCAACCTGCTGGTGGAACCGGTGCGCGGCGCGGACAAGCGCCGGCGCCTGGTGCAGTGGATGGGTGAACGGGCCGGGCAGCCAAGCATTGTCTACGTGACCCTGCAAAAGACCGCCGAACAGATCGCCGAGCACTTGAGCCGCCAGGGTATCGCCGCCGAGGCCTACCACGCGGGTCTGCCCCACGATCAGCGCGAGTCGATCCAGCGCCGGTTCATGGAAGGGCGCAGTAACTGCATCGTCGCCACCATCGCCTTCGGTATGGGCATCGACAAGAGCGACATCCGTAACGTGGTGCACTTCGATCTGCCCAAGTCCATCGAGAACTACAGCCAGGAAATCGGCCGCGCCGGGCGCGACGGCCAGCCTTCGGACTGCCTGGTGCTGGCCAACCGCGACAGCCTCAACGTGCTGGAGAACTTCGTCTATGGCGACACCCCGGAGTTGAGCGGCATCCGCTGTGTGCTGGATGAACTGCAGGCCTCGGTGGCGGAAGGACAATGGGAGTTCCTGCTCGGGCCCCTGGCGGACCAGAGCAACATCCGCCAGTTGCCGCTCAAGACCCTGTTGGTGCAGTTGGAACTGCGGGGCCTGATCGCCCCACGCTATGCCTATTTCGCCGAGTACCGCTTCAAGTTGCTGCTGGAGCCCGAGGCCTTGCTGGCGCGTTTCGAAGGCGAGCGCCGGGACTTTGTCCAGGCCATCATCAACACCTCCAGCCGGGCCCGGACCTGGGCCACGGTGAATTTCGACGCGCTCTACGAGCAGTACCAGGCGCCGCGCAACCGGGTGGTCAAGGCCCTGGATTATTTCCAGGAGAAGGGTTGGGTGGAGCTGGAAAGCAAGCAGATGACCGAGGTCTACAGCCTGCTGCAAACCCACTTCGATGCCGCTGCCTTGAGCACTGATCTGCATGCTTATTTCACCCGGCACGAAGGCAGCGAAATAGCGCGGATTCACGCCATGCTCGACCTGTTCGCCACCGAACAGTGCCTGGGGCAACGCCTGGCGCAGTATTTTGGTGACGATCAGGCGCCCCAGCGTTGTGGGCATTGCTCGGTCTGTCACGGCCAGGTGGCACGACTGCCGGAGCCACCCGCGTTGCCCGCGCTTGTGGATAAAAACTTCAACGGGTTGTGCGGCGATTTTATCCACAGGCATCAGCAGCACACCGGCGATGTGCCGGGCGCAGAGCGGCTGACGCGCTTTCTCTGCGGCATCAGCGTGCCTTTGTTCACCAAGCTCAAGGCCCGCAGCATTCCCGGGTTCGCGGCACTGGAGGACTATCCATACGCTGCCGTGCGTGAGTGGTGCGAGGCTCATCTGGCCGCCTGACAAGCCACCGGTGCAATGGACGCAAAAGGGTTTGCCCAGGCTTGGCTGTCTGCGGTGAAATGCCGGGCGATCAACCGATCGCCCGGCCTTCAATCCAAGGGAGAGAGCCCCGATGTCCGAGCCTATGCCGCAACGTGGCGACTATCGCCACTTCCAGCCGATCATCACCCGCTGGCACGACAACGACGTCTACGGCCATGTGAATAACGTCACCTACTACAGCTTCTTCGACACGGCGGTGAACACCTACCTGATCGAACAGGGCGGCCTGGATATCCATGATGGCGAGGTGGTGGGATTCGTGGTCAGCTCGGCCTGCGACTACTTTGCGTCCATCGCCTTTCCCGAACGTATCGAGATCGGCCTGCGGGTCGGCAAGCTGGGCAACAGTTCGGTGCAGTACGAACTGGCGGTGTTCAAGGCGGGAGAGGCGGATGCCTGTGCGGCTGGACGTTTCGTCCATGTATTCGTCGATCGGCGGTCGAACCAGCCGGTGCCGATTCCGCCCGCATTGCGAGCGGCTCTGGAGCGCCTGCTGCTGGCGTGAACTTCGATACTCGATCTCAACCCCGGCACTGGCACTTGTAGCCGCTGCCGAAGGCTGCGATCGGCTCCGCAGGAGACGCCAAACCTGAATCCGCGGGGCAACTGACCCACCGCAGCGCCTGGCTTGGCGAGGCCTGCGGCCTCGTGCGCAGCCTGCGGCAGCGGCTACAGGGCGGGGGGTCAGTCGCGATAGTGACGGTGCTTGCGATGCCCGTAGGCATGGCCACGGCCACGGTGGCCGTCGCGGTAGTAGCGGCGGTCATCGCGACCACGGTAGTCGCGATCTTCCCGGGCGCTTTCGTTGCCCATGTAGTTGCCCAGTGCACCGCCGGCGCCACCGCCTGCCGCGGCGCCGATCAGGCTGCCGGTATTGCCGCCCATGCTGCGGCCTACCACGTTGCCGCCGGCTGCGCCCAGGGCGCCACCAATGGCTGCCTGGCCACGGCTGCGTTTGTCCGCACCCACCGCGCTACCGCCGGCACCGCCCAGGGCCGCACCAATGGCCGAACCGGTGTTGCCGCCGATCTGCTGACCGACCACCGAGCCTAGAACCCCACCCAATGCGCCGCCCACACCAGCTTCAACGGTGCCACCGGCAGAGGCAACGCCGCTGACCAGGCCAAGGGACAACAAGAGAATCGAGGAGAACTTCATACAGGAGCCTCAAAGGGATGACGGCGCGATCCTGAGGCCGGGCCACGCCGCTTACAAACGAAATCCGACGAATAGCACGAGTTGTACACAATCTCGTAACTTACTGTTTTTATTGTGGAACTTAAGTGAATTTCGCCGGTCTTTAGTTACTTCGGAATGGCCGCTTTGTTAACAAAGCGGCCTTTTTTGTGCCTGCGGTTCAAGGCTGCGCAGCGGCTTTCGCCGGCAAGCCGGCTCCTACGATTCACGCGCTAACTGTAGGAGCTGGCTTGCCAGCGCAGAGGCCCTCAACTCATGAATCAGGCCGAGCGAGCCATGATCAGGCCGTTGTCGCTGGCCGCCTCAAGGCGGATGGCGATGAACTTGGACGTCGGGGTGTGGCTGCCGTCGCCGGTGCTTTCCAGGGGCACCAGCGGGTTCACTTCCGGGTAGTAGGCTGCAGCCTGGCCGGCCGGGATGTCGAAGGCCAGCAAGGTGAAGCCCTTGACCCGACGCTCGCGGCCGTCATCCCACAGGGAAACGATGTCGGCTTTCTGCCCCGGCTTGAAGCCCAGGCGGATGATGTCCGCTTCGTTGGCGAACAGCACGTCGCGCTGGCCCTTGACCCCGCGGTAGCGGTCATCGAGGCCGTAGATGGTGGTGTTGTACTGATCGTGGGAACGCATGGACTGCAGGATCAGATCCGGCAGTTGGCCGGTGGCCCGGGTGCGTTCGTGGATCAGGTCCTTGGGCAGCAGGTTGGCGCGGAAATTGGCCCGACCCGAAGGGGTGTTCCACTGGCGCGAACCGGCGCTGTTGCCCAGGTAGAAACCGCCCGGGTGCTTGAGTCGTTCATTGAAGTCCTTGAAGCCGGGAATGGTATCGGCGATCAGGTCGCGGATACGCCCGTAATCCGCCGCCAGCCAGTTCCAGTCCACCGGCTGGCTGCCCAGGGTCGCGGCAGCCATGCCCGCGACGATCCACGGCTCGGAGCGCATCTGCGACGACAGTGGCTGCAATTGGCCGTTGGAGGCGTGGACCATGCTGAAGGAGTCTTCCACGGTCACCGCTTGCGGGCCGCCGGCCTGCAGGTCGATGTCGGTGCGACCCAGGCACGGCAGGATCAGCGCGTCCTTGCCGTGGGCCAGGTGGCTGCGGTTGAGCTTGGTGCTGATCTGCACGGTGAGGTCGCAATTGCTCAGGGCCTGGAAGGTCCGCGGGCTGTCCGGGGTGGCCTGGGCAAAGTTGCCGCCCAGGCCGATGAACACCTTGGAGCGGCCTTCGAGCATGGCGTGGATCGCCTCGACCACGTTGTGGCCGTTGTCGCGCGGCACTTTGAACTGGAAGCGCCGCTCCAGGGCATCGAGGAAGGCCACCGGCGGGCGCTCGTTGATGCCCATGGTGCGGTCGCCCTGCACGTTGCTGTGGCCACGCACCGGGCATAGCCCGGCGCCGGGCTTGCCGACGTTGCCCCGCAGCAGCATCAGGTTGGCGATTTCCTGGATGGTCGGCACCGAGTGGCGGTGCTGGGTGATGCCCATGGCCCAGCACATGATCACGTTCTTGCCCTTGGCGTACATGCGCGCTGCCTGCTCGATTTCCACCAGGGTCAGGCCGGACTGCTCGACTATCTGCTCCCAAGGGGTGTCGTCGAGGGTGCCCAGGTAATCGAGGACGTGGGCGGTGTGGGCATTGAGGAAGTCGTGGTCGAACACCGATTCTGCGCCGGCTTTCTGCGCATCGCGTTCCCATTGCAGGAGGAACTTGGCCATGCCGCGCAGCAGCGCCATGTCGCCGCCCAGGGCCGGGCGGAAGTAGGCGGTGTTGGTCGGGCGATTGCCGTTGGTGAGCATTTCGAGCGGGTTCTGCGGATGCTGGAAGCGTTCCAAGCCACGCTCTTTTAGCGGGTTGATACACACCACTTGGGCACCGCGTTTCACCGCTTCGCGCAGCGGTTCGAGCATCCGCGGGTGGTTGGTGCCGGGGTTCTGGCCCCAGACGAAAATCGCGTCCGCATGTTCGAAATCGTCGAAGGTCACGGTGCCTTTGCCGACCCCGACGCTTTGCGCCAGGGCTACGCCGCTGGCCTCGTGGCACATGTTCGAACAGTCGGGGAAGTTGTTGGTGCCGTAGGCGCGGACGAACAGTTGATACAGGTACGCCGCTTCGTTGCTGGCCCGGCCCGAGGTATAGAACTCGGCCATGTCCGGGCTGGGCAGGTTGTGCAGGTGCTGGGCGATCAGGCTGAAGGCGTTTTCCCAGCTGATGGGTTGGTAGCGGTCGGTTTCGGCGTTGTAGCGCATCGGCTCGGTCAGCCGGCCCTGGTACTCCAGCCAGTAATCACTTTGTTCCAGCAGGGAGGTGACGCTGTGCTTGGCGAAGAAGGCCGCGTCTACCCGGCGCTTGGTGGCTTCCCAGTTCACCGCCTTGGCGCCGTTCTCGCAGAATTTGACCATGCCGCTTTCCGGCGAATCGCCCCAGGCGCAGCCCGGGCAGTCGAAGCCGCCGTTCTGGTTGGTCTTGAGCATCATGCGGATGTTCTTCAGGGCGTTGTCGCTGGTCAGCCAGGCCAGGGCCACGCTGATCAGGGCACCCCAGCCACCGGCCGGGCCCTTGTAGGGCTTGTAGCGGGCAACGGGTGTCTGATCGGCTTGGTTGTGTGTACTCACAGGGGTTCTCCATCGCGGGGCTGTGGACCCGCGGCGCACGGTTCTGCGGCAGGTGGACAAGGTTGAGGCGGTGATGACGCGGCCATTGCCCGGCCTGGCGGGTGTCTGCGCTGGCGGGCGCTCAAGGCGTCTGTGGGTCTGGCTGGCGCCGAGCGCGAGGGCGGGAGTTGCCTGGGCTGGCATTGAATGAGGGACCAGCGGCCATCGGGTCCCAAGACTAAGCGCGGCATTGTGTCGCGTCTAATTGCTAGTACTGATCTATTGATAGATGGCGTCGATCAAGAAGGGCTGAAGGATTCCTGGTAGAGGGTAAAGCAGGCTTGCGCCAGGGCTGAGCGCGGCGCGCTGCGGCGCATGATCAGGCCCAGGCGGGCCAGGGTTTGGGCGTCGGCGATGGGATGCAGGCGCAAGTGTTCGGTGACGATCTCCAGGCCGCTGTCCAGGGGCATCACTGCGCAGCACAGGCCGCCGTGGACCATGCGCAGTAATTGATGGACGGCATCGGTCTGCAGTACCGGTTGCGGCTGCAGCCCGCGAATGTGGAAGTGGTGGTCGATGGACTGGCGAAAGTGCATGCCGCTGGTGAGCAGGCCCAGGGGCAACTCGATCAGCGCCTCCCAGCTCAAGGGCTGTTCGCCGAAGCTGAAATACCGCTGGTCATAGAGCAGGCCCATGTGGGTCGGGTCCAGGGTCAGGAAGTCGAAGTGCTCGCTGTCCAGGCGATCCAGGTAGGACACGCCCAGGTCCAGACGATTGCTCGCCAACTGTTCGAGGATCTGCTCCGAGCTCAGTGACGAGAGTTCGAAGCGCAGGTTCGGGTGTTCGGCATGCAGGCGCTGCATCAACGGCAGAGGGTCGAAGCTCGACAGCGGCACCACCCCCAGGCGCAGGGTGCCCACCAGATTGCCCCGGCACGCGGCGGCCTCTGCCAGCAAGCCGTCATAGGCGGTCATGACGCTCCGGGCCCAGGCCAGCACCCGTTCGCCAGGAGCGGTAAAGCCTTCGAAGCGCTGGCCACGGTTGACCAGGGGCAGGTCGAGTTCTTCCTCGAGGCTGCGCAGGCGCATGGACAGGGTTGGCTGGGTGATATGACAGCGCGCGGCGGCCTGGCCGAAGTGGCGGGTTTCGTCGAGGGCGATGAGGAATTTCAGCTGCTTGAGGTCCATCTTCGCTCCGGAGCGGCAAAAGGCCGGGATTCTACCGTGGTGGCTGGGCCTTGGGTCATTGGTCGCCCGGGAACCTCATTGTTCCAGGCTGGTCTAGTCTTTCGCGTCTGGATCTATCAACCAAGGAGTGTGCGACATGAGCATTTTCAGCTTTGTGAAAGAAGCCGGTGAAAAACTGATCGACCTGCTGACCCCGGGCAATGCCAATGCCAGCGAGCAGCTCAAGGAGCACATCGAAAAGGTCGGCCTGGGCAATCCCAATGTCCATGCCACGGTGGAAGGCGACAAGGTGATCGTCAGCGGTGAGGTGGCGAGCCAGGAAGAGAAGGAAAAAATCCTTCTGGCCCTGGGCAACATCGCCGGTGTCAGCAGTGTCGAGGACCAGATTACGGTGACCGGTCCCGTGGTGGTTTCTGCGGTGTTCGTCACCGTGAAGAAGGGCGATACCCTGAGCGCCATCGCCAAGGTGCAATACGGCGACGCCAACAAGTACAACAAGATCTTCGAGGCCAACAAGCCGCTGCTGTCCCACCCGGACAAGATCTACCCGGGCCAGGTGTTGCGCATCCCTGAATGATCGACCCTCTTCGCCGGCGATGCCGCTCCCAGTGCCGGAGCGGGATCGCCCGCGAAGGGTTTCACAGCCCTTCGATCAGTTCCCGGTAATCTCCCACCGCCGCGAACTCCGCCGTATCCTTCGGCCCTTTGCGGCTGTCCGGCTGGCTCACCGCGAGCAACTGCGCTACGCCGAAATCCCGCGCGCTGCGCAGAATCGGCAGGGTGTCGTCGATAAACAGGCTGCGGGCCGGATCGAACTGAATATCGGCCTGCAGTGCATCCCAGAACTGTGGATTCTCCTTGGGGAACCCGTAGTCGTGGGAACTGATCAGGCGCTCGAAGTAAGGCGCCAGCTCGATCCGCTCCAGCTTCAATGACAAGGAATCACGATGAGCGTTGGTGATCAGGATCACCCGCTTGCCGGCTTTCTTGATCGCCGCGAGAAAGGTGTCGGCATCCGGTCGCAGGGCGATCAGGTGAGCCGTCTCCAGCTTCAGTTCACGCACCGAGAGCGCAAGCTCGGTACTCCAGAAGTCCAGGCAATACCACTGCAATTGGCCAGCGTTGCGTTCGAACAGCGGTTGCAGTTCCAGCTCGGCCATGGCCAGGCTGACCCCGTGCAACTCGGCGTAGCGCTGGGGCAAGTGTTCCATCCAGAAGTGGTTGTCGTAGTGCAGGTCCAGCAGGGTGCCGTCCATATCCAGCAGGACGGTATCGATATCGCACCAGGGCAGCAGGGCCATTGAACACTTCTCCAGCGGTAAGAAAACAGTCTGTATAGTAACCCGCTATCGCCAAGGAGCCCGCTATGCGCCAGAAACCCACTGTACTCGCCCGCGAGATCGTCGCCACCAGTCGTCTGTTCTGTGTCGAAGAGGTGCAGTTGCGGTTTTCCAATGGCGTCGAGCGCACCTATGAGCGCCTGGTAGGCAAAGGGGCGGGTTATGGCGCGGTGATGATCGTGGCCATGCTCGATGCCGAGCATGCGGTGCTGGTGGAGGAGTATTGCGGCGGTACCGACGCCTACGAACTGTCACTGCCCAAGGGCCTGATCGAGCCGGGTGAAGATGTGCTGGCGGCGGCCGAGCGTGAACTCAAGGAGGAAGCCGGGTTTGGCGCGCGGCAACTGGAGCATCTGACCGAGCTGTCGCTGTCCCCGGGCTACATGAGCCAGAAGATCCAGGTGGTGTTGGCCACCGATTTGTATGAAGAGCGCCTGGAGGGCGATGAGCCGGAGCCGATGCGGGTCGACAAGGTCAACCTGCGCGAGCTGGCCAGCCTGGCGCAGAATCCTCAATTCAGCGAAGGCCGGGCCCTGGCCGCGCTGTACCTGACCCGCGACCTGCTGAGCCAGCGCGGAGCCTTTCCAGCATGAGCATGAACGCGATGAATTTTCCCCATCCTTTATTGGCGCCGGTGGCCGAGCTGGCCTTGCGCGCTGGCGATGCGATCCTGCCGTTCTGGCGCGCCGACGTGGCGGTCAACCACAAGGCTGACGAGTCGCCGGTGACCGCCGCCGACCTTGCGGCCCATCACTTGATCGTGGCTGGCCTGACGGCGTTGGACCCGAGCATCCCGGTGCTGTCCGAAGAAGATGCCGACATTCCCCAGACCACTCGGGCCGGTTGGCAGCGCTGGTGGCTGGTGGACCCGCTGGATGGCACCAAGGAGTTCATTTCCGGCAGTGAAGAGTTCACCGTCAACATCGCCCTGATCGAAGAGGGGCGTGTGGTGTTTGGCGTGGTGTCGATGCCCACCAATGGCCGTTGTTATCTCGGTGGTGCTGGCCTTGGCGCCTGGCGTGTGGATCAGGGGCAGGCGCCGCAAGCGATCCAGGTGCGTGAACAGCCAGGTGTTGGCGAGGCCTTTACCGTGGTGGCCAGTCGGCGCCATTCGAGCCCGGAGCAGGAGCGCTTGTTGGGTGGCTTGAGTGCTGCCCTGGGTGAATTGCAATTGGCCAATATCGGCAGCTCGCTGAAGTTCTGCCTGCTGGCCGAAGGCGCGGCGGACTGTTATCCGCGCCTGGCGCCGACTTCCCAATGGGACACCGCGGCGGCCCAGGGTGTACTCGAAGGGGCGGGTGGCGAAGTGCTGGATCTTGCCGGTGCGCCGTTCTGCTATCCACCGCGGGAGTCATTGCTCAACGGCTTCTTCCTGGCGCTGCCGGCCAAGGCTCCGTGGCGCGGCAAACTGCTGGAGCTGGCCCGCGCCTGATCGCCCCACGGCGACTTGCCTCTGCCACCTTTTGTGTAGGAGCCGGCTTGCCGGCGAAGGGGCCCTTGAGCCCTGTGCAAGCATTTCCGGCCTCTTCGCTGGCAAGCCAGCTCCTACAGATTTGAGCAGGTTGCGAAACGGGTCAGCGGTGCAGGACGTACTGACCGGCAAAGCGTACGGCGTCGTCTTCGCTGCCGACGTTGACCACACGGCTGTGCAAGGTCAGGCGGGCACGACCGTGGCGCTGGTACATCGCAAGGAACTTCTTCCAGAGCTTGTCATCAGGCGCGGTGCAGATCGCCACCGCATCGCCGGTGACCGGTAGCGGGTAACTGATCTGCCCTTCCTGGATGACGATATGCCCGTCATCTATCCCTTCTTCCTTGAGCCGCAAATGCAGCCAGCCCCAACCGGCCAGCACCGCACCGCAGTACAGGCTGCCGCCGAACATGGTGCTCTTGTGGTTGACGTTGGCGTCCAGCGGCAGTTGCAGGCGCAGTTGCTGCGCCTGCCAGTCGAGCACCTTCAGGCCCATGTCCCGGGTCAGGGGAATGTCGTGGTGAAGGATGGATTCCAGGTAGCGACTGTCGCGGTTCATGCACGGGCCTCAAGGGACGAAGGGTTGACGGTGCGGCTCATTCGGATTCATCGCTGGAGTGGCTGGCGCCGCCGTCGGCGAAGCTCAAGCCGTGTTTGCGCAGCTTGTCGTGCAGGGTCTTGCGTGGAATGCCCAGGGCCTGGGCAAGGCTGCGCATCGAACTGTGGGGTTGCGTCAGTTCGGCGGCGATCAGGCTCTTTTCGAAGTGTTCCACCTGTTCGCTCAGACCGCCGGCAATCAACGTCGGGGAGGCGATGGCAGCCTGCTCCGGCTCGTTGTTGTCCAGGGCCAGTTCCAGACCCAGGGCGAAGCGCTCAGCAGCGTTCTGCAGTTCCCGCACGTTGCCCGGCCAGCTATGGCGCAACAGCAGGGCACGATGCCCGGGTTGCAGTTCCTGGGGTGGCAGGCCGTGGCGGGTACTGGCCTCGTCGGCAAAGTGCTGGAACAGCATCAGTATGTCCTCGCCTCGCTCGCGCAGTGGCGGAATGCGCAACGGGGCCACGTTCAGGCGGTAGTAAAGGTCGGCGCGGAAGCGGCCCTGGTCCGCGGCCTGGCGCAGGTCTTCCTTGGTCGCGGCGATGATGCGGATGTCCAGGGGGATCAGCTGGTTGCCCCCCAGGCGTTCCACCACCCGCTCCTGCAGCAGGCGCAGCAGCTTGACCTGGACATCCAGGCTCATGCTTTCGATTTCGTCGAGGAACAGGGTGCCGCCGTTGGCGAATTCGAACTTGCCGATGCGGCGTTTCTGCGCGCCGGTGAAGGCTCCCGGTTCGTGGCCGAACAGTTCGCTTTCCACCACCGACTCGGCCAATGCTCCGGCGTTGATCGCCACGAACGGCCCGTTGCGCCGCCCCGAGAGGTCATGCAGGGCGCGGGCTACCACTTCTTTGCCGGCGCCGGTTTCACCCAGGATCAGCACATCGGCGCGGGTCGCCGCCAGGGCGCCGATCTGCTGGCGCAGACGCAGCATCGGCGCTGACTGACCCACCAGCCGCGCGCTCAGTTCCTGGCGGTCGCTGAGGGCCAGGCGCAGGCTGCGGTTGTCCAGCACCAGGCGCCGCCAGTCCAGGGCGCGGCGCACACTATCGAGCAGGGCATCGCTGGCGAAGGGCTTTTCCAGAAAGTCATAGGCACCGGCGCGCATCGCCTGCACGGCCAGGGGCACATCGCCGTGACCGGTGATCAGCAGCACTGGCAGCTCGGGGTCCTGGGCATGCAATTGGTTGAGCAGTTCCAGGCCATCCATGCCGGGCATGCGGATGTCGCTGACCACCACCCCCGGCCAGTCCCGCTCCAGGCGCGGGGCCAGGCCCTGGGCCTCGGCCAGGGACAACACCTTGAGCCCGGCCAGGTCCAGGGTCTGGCTCAGGGCCTGACGCAGGTGCGGATCGTCGTCGATCAACACCACTTGCAGCTGAGGGTCGAGGCTGTCGGGACGGGTCATCGGTCACTTTCCAGGTCGTGTCGTGGCCAGCATTGTTGGGCCGGGCGTGGTGGCTAACGAGTTGTCGCTGCGTTTCATACCCCGCGATCCTCGGAGGGCTGCAGGCTCACGCCGGGGGCCCCGGCACGCAGGCGCAGGGTGATCAGGGCGCCGCCTTCACGGTGGTTGGCGAACGACAGTTCACCGCCAAAGGCGCGCATCAGGGTGTCGCAGATCGCCAGGCCCAGGCCCAGGCCCTGGGTCCGTGTCTTGGTGGTGTAGAACGGCTCGCCGGCGCGGCCCAGCGCCTCCATGCAGAAGCCCGGGCCGTTGTCGCGGATGTACAGATTGACGCCTGTGGCGGTGGACTCGGCACTCAGCCAGAGTTTGCGCGGCGGGCCCTTTTCGGTCAGGGCGTCGAGGGCGTTGGCCAGCAGGTTGCCGAGGACCTGGCGCAGGCGGGTTTCCCCGGCCTCGACCCACAGGGTAGCGGCTGGCAGGTCGCGGATCAGCTCCACTTCCATGGCCCGGCGACGCTTGGCCAGCAGGGCCAGGGCATCGTCCAGGGCCGGTTGCAGGGCGACGCTTTCCGGGGCGTGGTGATCGCGCCGGGCGAAGGCCCGCAGGTGGGCGATGATCGAGGCCATGCGCCCGGTCAGTTCGCTGATCAGCTTGAGGTTGCCCCGGGCGTCATCGGTGCGTTGGTGGTCCAGCAGCACTTCGGCGTTTTCCGCGTAGCTGCGGATGGCGGCCAGGGGCTGGTTGAGTTCGTGACTGATGCTCGCCGACATGGTGCCTAGGGCCGAGAGCTTGCCGGCCTGGACCAGATTGTCCTGGGCGCGCACCAGTTCCTGTTGGGCGGTTTCGCGTTCCAGCACTTCCTGTTTCAAGCGCCGGTTGAGGCTCTCCAGATCGCTGGTGCGTTCGGCTACGCGCCTTTCCAGCTCACGCCGGGCCTTGGCTTCGAAGGCGATCCGCTCCAGGTAGTGGCGGCGGCGCTGCATCATCAGGCCGAGCAGCAGCATCAGCACCAGCAGCGCAGCGGCGCCGACCGCCACCACGGTGCGCACCGGGCGATCGATCAGGGTGCGCGGGGCGAGGATGCTGACGCTCCAGCGGGTTTCCTCGATCTGCTGGGTCTGGGTCAGCCAGGCATCGGGATTGAGGCTCAGTGGGCGCGGATCTCGGGTTGGGTAGGGCTGGATGGCGACGATGGCCTGGCGTTCCTCGTCGCTCAGTGGTCGGGTCGCACGAAAGCGCCATTCAGGACGCGAGGTGAGGATCACCACACCATTGTGGTCGGTCAGCAGCAATTGTTCCGGGGTCTTGCCCCACAGGCTTTCGGTATGGTCCAAGTCCACCTTGACCACCAGCACGCCCAGCATCCGTTCGCCGTCGCGTACTGCAGCGGCGAAGAAGTAGCCACGCTTGGCCGAGGTGGTGCCCTGGCCGAAGAACCGTCCCAGGCGTCCGGCCATGGCTTCGCTGAAATAGGGGCGGAAGGCGAAATTGCGCCCGACGAAACTGTCGTGCTTGTCCCAGTTGGAGGCCGCCAGGGTCTTACCGTTGGTGTCCATCAGGTACATGACTTCGGCGCCGGTCTGGGCGCTGATGTTTTTCAGCAGGCGGTTGGCGTTGCCCTGGGTCACGCCGTCGTCCGGGGCCCCCAGCACCGCCCGCAGCGCCGGCAGGTCGCCGAGGATCTGCGGCAGCACTTCGTAGCGGTGCAGGGTGCCCAGCAGGTTGGCCACGTAGAGGTCGAGGGTCTGGCGATTCTGGCTGGTCAGCTCGTTGCGATAGTAGCGCTCGGCCAAGTGCTCCAGCGGCCACAGCAACGGCGCCAGGCACAGGGCCAGCAGGGCCAGGCTGCGCCAGCGGGGACGACGGGGAAGAGGTGCGGTCATGGAAAGGGCGCCTGTGGATACAGGCGCATTATGCCTAGCCCTGCTCGGCAAGACACTCGCGCAGTGCGCTGCGCCAGTCCGGCTGGGTCACGCCCCATTCCCGAGCCAGGCGGCTGCAGTCCAGGCGTGAGTTCAGCGGCCGGGGAGCCGGGGTCGGGTAAGCACTGGAGGGGATGGCTTCGAGCACCGCACAAGGCTTGTCCAGGGCCAGCAACTGCTCGCCGATGGCCTGGGCGAAACCGAACCAGGAGGTCTCGCCGTGGGCGGTGAGGTGATAGGTGCCCCAGGCGCCTTGATTCCCGGACTGCCAGCGTTCGATCAGGGCGCGCGTGCTGTTGGCGATGGTGCCGGCCCAGGTGGGCGCGCCGATCTGGTCGGCCACCACCCGCAGCTCGGGTCGTTCCTGCAGCAGGCGCTGCATGGTCAGCAGGAAGTTCTTGCCATGGCTGGAATAGACCCAGCTGGTGCGCAGGATCAGGTGCTGGCCCTGTACCAGGTTGATGGCCCGTTCGCCCGCCAGCTTGCTCTGGCCGTAGACCCCCAACGGATTGGGCTCGTCCTCCTCTACATAGGGCGTGTCCTTGTGGCCATCGAACACGTAGTCGGTGGAGTAGTGAATCAGTGGCACACCCAGTGCCCGGGCTTCCTCGGCGAAGATCCCGGGGGCCGTGGCGTTGATCGCAAAGGCCAGCTCCGGCTCGCTTTCGGCCTGATCGACGGCGGTGTGGGCGGCGGCGTTGATGATCAGATGCGGAGCAATGGCGCGGACCTGCTGGCGAATCTGTTCCGGGTGGCTCAGGTCCAGTTGGTCTCGACCAAGGACCACCAGTTCGCCCAGGTCGCCGAGCCGCTGCTGCAGCTCGCGGGAAACCTGGCCGTGCTGGCCGCTGATGAGGATTTTCAGGGGAGTGCTCATGGGAACAGATCGGCCTCGACCAGCAGGCTGCCGGCCTGATCCTTGGCGGACAATTGCGGGGGCTCGGTGAGTTCCCAGTCAATGGCCAGGGTCGGATCGTCCCAGCGAATGCTGCGCTCGGCGGCGGGATTGTAATAGTCGGTGGTCTTGTAGAGGAACTCGGCAAAGTCGCTGAGCACCACGAAACCGTGGGCGAACCCTTCGGGAACCCAAAGCTGGCGATGGTTCTCGGCCGAGAGGCGTACGGCGACCCATTGACCAAAGTGTGCTGAGCTGCGACGGATATCGACAGCCACATCGAGCACTTCGCCCTGTGTCACGCGTACCAGTTTTCCCTGGGTGTTCTGCAACTGATAGTGCAGGCCACGCAGCACGCCTTTTTGCGAGCGTGAATGGTTGTCCTGAACGAACTGAGTATCCAGGCCGGTGGCGTCGGCGAAAGCCTTGGCATTGAAACTCTCGTAGAAAAACCCACGCTCGTCGCCGAACACCTTGGGCTCGATGATCAGCACGCCGGGCAGGTCGGTGGGAATGATCTTCATTGCGTCTCCCCGGCCAGGGTGAAGAGGTACTGGCCATAGCCGGTCTTGCCAAAGTAGGCGGCGCGCTCCAGCAGATGCTCACGGCTGATCCATTGGTTCTGGTAGGCGATTTCCTCCAGACAGGCGACCTTCAAACCCTGACGGTGCTCGATGGTCTGCACGTACTGCGAGGCCTCCAGCAGGCTATCGTGGGTGCCGGTGTCGAGCCAGGCAAAGCCCCGGCCAAAGCGCTCCACATGCAGATCGCCACGCTTGAGGTAGGCGTTGTTGACGTCGGTGATCTCCAGTTCGCCACGGGGCGACGGCTTGACTGCCTTGGCGATCTGCACCACGTCGTTGTCATAGAAATACAGACCCGTGACCGCGTAGCTGGATTTCGGTTTCTTGGGTTTCTCTTCGATGGACAGGGCGCGGCCTTCGCTGTCGAAGTCGATGACCCCGAAGCGCTCCGGGTCCTTGACCCAGTAACCGAACACCGTAGCGCCGGAGCTGCGCTTGGCGGCAGCGCACAGCTGTTCGCCGAAGTACTGTCCGTGGAAGATGTTGTCGCCCAGGATCAGGCACACCGGGTCATTGCCGATGAACTCTTCGCCGATCAGGAACGCCTGGGCCAGGCCATCCGGTGAAGGTTGTTCGGCATAGCTCAAGCGCACGCCGAACTGGCTGCCGTCACCCAGCAGGTTGCGGTACTGCGGCAAGTCCTGGGGGGTGGAGATGATCAGGATGTCCTGGATGCCGGCCAGCATCAGTACCGAGATCGGGTAATAGATCATCGGCTTGTCGTAGATCGGCAGCAGTTGCTTGGAGACACCGAGGGTGATGGGGTGCAGACGGGTGCCGGAGCCGCCCGCCAGAACAATGCCTTTAATCATGCAATCAGATCCTTGATGTCGGTGGAACCCAGGCGTTCGCCCTGGTAGCTGCCGTCCTGTACTCGACGGCACCACTCGAGGTTTTCCAGGTACCACTGCACAGTCTTGCGCAGTCCGCTGGTGAAGGTTTCTTCCGGCACCCAGCCCAGTTCCCGCTCGATCTTGCCGGCATCGATGGCGTAGCGCAGGTCGTGGCCCGGGCGGTCCTGGACGAAGGTGATCAGGTCGGCGTAGTGGGCAACGCCCGGGGGTTTTTGCGGGGCCAGTTCTTCCAGCAGGCTGCAGATGCCGCGTACCACGTCGATGTTCTTCTGCTCGTTATGGCCGCCGATGTTGTAAGTCTCGCCGACCACACCCTCGGTCACCACCTTGTACAGCGCCCGAGCGTGATCCTCGACATACAGCCAGTCGCGCACTTGCTGGCCATTGCCATAGACCGGCAGCGGCTTGCCTGCGAGGGCGTTGAGAATCACCAGGGGGATCAACTTCTCGGGAAAGTGGAACGGGCCATAGTTGTTGGAGCAGTTGGTGATCAGCACCGGCAGGCCATAGGTACGCTGCCAGGCGCGGACCAGATGGTCGGACGCAGCCTTGCTGGCGGAGTAGGGCGAACTGGGGGCGTAGGGCGTGGTTTCGGTGAACAGGTCGTCGACGCCGTGCAGGTCGCCATAGACCTCGTCGGTGGAAATATGGTGGAAGCGCAAAGCGGCCTTTTCCGCTTCAGGCAGTTTCTGCCAGTAAGCGCGGGTTGCCTCCAGCAGGCTGTAGGTGCCGACGATATTGGTCTGGATGAAGTCGGACGGCCCGTCGATGGAGCGGTCGACATGGGACTCGGCCGCCAGGTGCATGATCGCGTGGGGCTGGAAGCGTGCGAGCACCGCACTGACGGTGGCCTGGTCGACGATATCGGCCTTGACGAATTCGTAGCGGCTGTCGCTGGCGATGCTGTGCAGCGACTCCAGGTTGCCTGCGTAGGTCAGTTTGTCGAGGTTCAGCACTTCGTGTTCTGTGTGCTGGATCAGATGGCGGACCAGAGCCGAGCCGATGAATCCGGCTCCGCCGGTGACGAGAATGCGCATGTTGGAGGGCCTGTGTCCTTGAAAACGATCATTTACTGCAAAAAATGCAGCATAGCTTGTCGACACGACGTCTTAGGCGCAATAGGCGCCATCAGTCGATTTCACCGCGAGCGGTCGGAAATTTCGCAAAGTGCAGGGTTGAGGCGGGGACGGTGCCTGTCTGTTTCCCGTTCTTTGGGCTTGCGTAACGCCTTGGGCAATGGCGATATAAGCGGCTTATAACAATTCCAGGGATCGTTGTATGTTGCTCGCCACCTTGATCCACCGCGCCAGTCTGCCCAGCCCACAGGTCACTGCACAGCAAGCGCTGGAGTTGCTGGAAACCCATTACGGTCTGCAAGGCACCTTGCAGTCTCTGGGCAGCCAGCAGGACCTCAACTATCGCCTCGACAGTCCCCGGGGCCGCTTTGTCCTGAAGATCTGCCGCGGCGACTACTCGGCCCTGGAGTTGCAAGCGCAGCACGCGGGCCTCAAGCACCTGCAGCAATACCCCGATCTGCGAGTGCCCAGGGTGATTCCGGCCAAAAACGGTACGGACCTGCTGTCCCTGGAGATTGCCGGGCAAGCGCTGCACGTGCGGTTGCTCGACTATATAGAGGGTCGCTCCCTGACCCACCTGCCGCACCTGGGGAACGAGCTGGTGGCGGGCCTGGGCCGGCTCTGCGGGCAGATGGACCTGGCTTTGGAAGGTTTCCAGCATCCGGGGCTCGAACGCACCCTGCAATGGGATGCCCGGCATGCCCAGGCGCTGATCGGGCATTTGTTGCCAGTCATCCAGGACCCGCAGCAACGGGCCTTGATCGCTGACACCGCGCAGCGCGCCGAACGTCGGCTGCAGCCCCTGCAGGAACAGTTGCCGGTACAGGCGATCCACATGGACATCACCGACGACAACGTGGTCTGGCAGCGGGATGCCGCGCGCCGTTGGCAGTTGCAGGGAGTGATCGATTTCGGCGACCTGATCCGTACCTGGCGCATCACCGATCTGTCGGTGACGTGCGCCGCACTGCTGCATCACGCCGAGGGCGATCCGCTGCGCATCCTGCCGGCGATCCAGGCCTATCACCAGGTCAACCCGCTGCAACGGGCCGAGCTGCTGGCGCTCTGGCCATTGATCGTGGCCCGCGCCGCGGTGCTGGTGCTCAGTGGCGAGCAGCAGGTCAGCATCGATCCGGGCAACGCCTACAGCCGCGCCAATTTGCACCACGAGTGGGAGATTTTCCGGGTCGCCAGCTCCGTGTCTTTCGAGTTCATGGAAGCGGCCATTCTCAGCGCTGTCGGGGAGTCGCTGCCGGCCATTGGCAGTGACGGCTTCGTTCCGCTGCTGCCGAGCCTGGTAGGGCGCGAGTTCGCCCTGATCGACCTGGGCGTGCTCAGCCCGCACTTCGAAGCCGGCAATTGGGAGCAGCCGGGGATCGATGATCGCCTGTTGGCCGAAGCCGCTGTTGCCCATGGCCTGGCCGCCAGTCGCTATGGCCAGTACCGCTTGTCGCGGACCTGCCCCGACAGCGCCCTGGAGCCGCAAACCTGCCCGTTGCATGTGCAGTTGCAAGTGCCGGCAGGCACGCCGGTAGAAGCACCGTTCGCCGGTGTGCTGCACCGTGCCGAGAACGGCCTGCTGCGCCTGGATGGCCCGGCGTTGAGCGTGCGCTTGTGGGGCGTCGAGCCGTCGTTGCACCCGGGGGCGGCCCTGGTCAAGGGGCAGGTGCTGGGGGCCGTGGTAGCCGACGGTCGGCTCAAGGTACAGCTGTGTCGAGCGGCCGAGCTGGATCCGCCGCTGTTCTGTACGCCTTCCCGGGCGCCTGCCTGGCAGGCGCTGTGCCCTTCTCCGGCCGCGCTGCTGGGGCTGGCCTGTGATGCCGAGCCGGAGCTGGACCCGCAGACCCTGCTGGAGCGTCGCGATGCCAGCTTTGCCCGCTCGCAAAAGCACTACTACGTCGACCCGCCGCGGATCGAGCGCGGCTGGCGCAATCACCTGATCGACATGCAAGGGCGGTCCTATCTGGACATGCTCAACAACGTCGCGGTGCTCGGCCACGGTCACCCACGCATGGCCGCCGAGGCGGCGCGCCAATGGTCGCTGCTCAATACCAACTCGCGTTTTCACTATGCTGCGATCGCCGAGTTCTCCGAGCGCCTGCTGGCCCTGGCGCCGGACTCCATGGATCGGGTGTTTCTGGTCAACAGCGGCACCGAAGCCAACGATCTGGCGATTCGCCTGGCCTGGGCCTACAGCGGCGGGCGCGACATGCTCAGCGTGCTGGAGGCCTATCACGGCTGGTCGGTGGCGGCCGACGCGGTGTCGACCTCCATCGCCGACAATCCCCAGGCCCTCACCAGCCGTCCCGACTGGGTGCACCCGGTGACGGCGCCCAACACCTATCGCGGCGAGTTCCGCGGCCAGGACAGCACACCGCAGTACCTGCGCAGCGTCGACCAGCAGTTGCACAAGCTGGATGAGCAGCATCGCCAGTTGGCCGGGTTCATTTGTGAGCCGGTGTACGGCAATGCCGGGGGCATCTCGCTGCCGCCGGGTTATCTGCAGGAAGTCTACGAACGGGTTCGGGCCCGGGGTGGCGTGTGCATCGCCGATGAGGTCCAGGTGGGCTATGGCCGCATGGGCAAGTTCTTCTGGGGCTTTGAAGAGCAGGGCGTGGTGCCGGACATCATCACCATGGCCAAGGGCATGGGCAACGGTCAGCCCCTTGGGGCGGTGATCACCCGTCGCGAGATTGCCGAGGCGCTGGAGGCCGAGGGCTACTTCTTCTCTTCATCCGGTGGCAGCCCGGTCAGTTGCCGCATCGGCATCGCCGTGCTGGATGTGATGCAGGAGGAGGGCCTCTGGGAGAACGCCCGGGTGGTGGGTGAACATTTCAGGCAACGCCTGGAGGCGCTCAAGGATCTGCATCCCCTGGTGGGTGCGGTGCATGGCTCCGGTTTCTACCTGGGGCTGGAGCTGATCCGCAATCACCAGACCCTGGAACCGGCCACCGAGGAGACCACCCTGCTGTGTGATCGCCTGCGGGAACTGGGGATCTTCATGCAACCCACCGGCGATCACTTGAACATCCTCAAGATCAAGCCGCCGATGGTCACCAGCCGGCAAAGCGTGGATTTCTTCGTCGACATGCTGGACAAGGTGCTGGGCGAAGATCTGTAAGGGCTCGTCGTTCGCTTGCGTTCATCTCCATTCGCCGGCAAGCCGGCTCCTACACCTTTCTGTGGGGGCCGGCTTGCCGGCGAATGTGTTTGTGATTATTCGATTGTTATCGGTATTTTGTCGGATATTTTTCGCGGTTAAGAATTCTTCGGCTTCTAAAGTCGATATTTATCGGATATAAAGTGGCCGTCGTCAGGCGCGACCTTGTCGTGCCCCGTCCTTTTCCTATCCGTTGTCATCGACCGCGTCCATTGCCCGGGAGTTGTTCCATGAGCCGAATCGTTACCGTCGCCGCTACCCAGATGGCTTGTTCCTGGGACCTTGAGGCCAATCTGGAAACCGCCGAAAAACTGGTCCGTGAAGCCGCCGCCAAAGGTGCGCAGATCATCCTGATCCAGGAGTTGTTCGAGGCCCCGTATTTTTGCCAGAAGCCCAACCCGGACTACCTGCAACTGGCCACCACGGTCGATAGCAACGTCGCCATCGCGCACTTCCAGAAAGTTGCCAGGGAGTTGCAAGTGGTGCTGCCCATCAGCTTCTACGAGCTGGCGGGGCGTGCGCGATTCAACAGCATCGCGATCATCGATGCCGATGGCAGCAACCTGGGGATTTATCGGAAAAGCCATATCCCGGATGGCCCCGGCTACCACGAGAAGTACTACTTCAACCCGGGCGATACCGGCTTCAAGGTGTGGAACACCCGCTACGCGAAGATCGGCGTGGGCATCTGCTGGGACCAGTGGTTCCCCGAGTGCGCCCGCAGCATGGCGTTGCAAGGCGCGGAAATCCTCTTCTACCCGACCGCCATCGGCAGCGAGCCCCACGACCAGAGCATTTCCTCCCGCGACCACTGGCAGCGAGTGCAACAGGGGCATGCCGGGGCCAACCTGATGCCGTTGATCGCCAGCAACCGCATCGGCAACGAAGAGCAGGACGGTTACGACATCACCTTCTACGGTTCGTCCTTTATCGCCAATCAGTTCGGCGAGAAGGTTCAGGAGCTCAACCAAACCGAAGAAGGTATCCTTGTGCACAGCTTCGACCTCGACGAGCTCGAGCACATCCGCAGCGCCTGGGGCAGTTTCCGTGACCGTCGTCCGAACCTCTATGGCGCGCTGAAAACCCTCGACGGTTCCCTGGAGTCCTGAACACTATGAGCACTTTGCACAGCACGCCGTGCGCCGACGGTTTCTACATGCCGGCCGAATGGGCGACCCAGACCCAAACCTGGATGATCTGGCCCGAGCGTCCGGACAACTGGCGCCTGGGCGGCAAGCCGGCCCAGGCCGCCCACGCGGCGGTGGCCAAGGCCATTGCCCGCTTCGAACCGGTGACCGTGGCCGTCTCAGCGGGCCAGTATGAAAATGCCCGGGCGCGCCTGGACGTACCCAACATCCGCGTGGTGGAGATGTCCAGCGATGACGCCTGGGTCCGCGACACCGGTCCGACTTTCGTCATCAACCACAGCGGCGAAGTGCGTGGTGTGCACTGGGGCTTCAACGCCTGGGGCGGCTTCGAAGGCGGCCTCTATGCGCCGTGGAACCGTGACGAGCAGGTGGCCAGCAAGGTGCTGGAGATCGAGCGTTGCCAGGAGTACCGCACCGAAGGCTTCGTGCTCGAGGGCGGTTCGATTCACGTCGACGGCGAAGGCACGCTGATCACCACCGAGGAATGCTTGCTCAATCACAACCGCAACCCGCATCTGTCCCGTGAGCAGATCGAGGCGGTATTGCGCGAGCACCTGGCGGTGGAGCAGATCGTCTGGCTGCCGGATGGCCTGTACAACGACGAAACCGACGGCCATGTGGATAACTTCTGCTGCTACGTGCGCCCGGGCGAAGTGCTGCTGGCCTGGACCGACGATCCCCAGGACCCGAACTACCCCCGCTGCCGAGCGGCCATGCAGGTGCTGGAAAACACCCGCGACGCCAAGGGCCGCACTTTCAAGGTGCACAAGATGCCGATTCCCGGTCCCTTGTATGCCACCGAAGAGGAATGCGCCGGTGTCGATGCCGTGCAAGGCAGCCAGGAGCGTAATCCCTCCGTGCGCCTGGCGGGTTCCTACGTGAACTTCCTGATCGTCAACGGCGGGATCATTGCGCCGAGTTTTGACGACCCGATGGATGCACCGGCCAAGGCCATCCTCCAGGAATTGTTTCCCGAGCATGAAGTGGTGATGGTGCCGGGGCGCGAACTGTTACTGGGTGGCGGCAATATCCATTGCCTTACCCAACAGCAGCCCGCGCCGCAGCGAATTTGAGTGCCGTTGTAACAGATAGTGTTGCCTGTTTGACGGCGTCGGACCGATTCCGCACCTGGTGCTTTTCAGCAAGCCCGCAGCCCAGATGGGTTGCGGGCTTTTTCATGGCCGTACGTCGAGCCACCTGGCACTTTGGCATAGCTCTTGTATCTGCTTCGTGGTGATTCTGAGACAGGTGGAACTTTTGTTGTTCTGTCATAAACCTTGGATAAGTTAGGCCGCTCAGATACCAGGAGAGAGCGCTGGAATGAATATGGTCAGCGAGCGGGCACCCCATCCCTTGGCAATGAATAACGAGTCGCTGCAGGTTCTGGCGCAATGGTTGAAGTCCAATGGAACGCGTCAGATCAGGGAACCTGATCCGCGCCGGATCATCGTTGAGCGTTACCCCGCTGGATTGCTCAGCGAGGCGGAACTGCAGGCACTGTGGGATGTGGTGAAAGGATAGAAAACGACGGATTGTAAAAAGCGCTGCCGGGATGGCAGCGCTTTTTTTTGGCCGGTCGTTTAGAAGCGGTAGTTGCCAGTGACCACCAGGCTACGGGGCTCCCCCGGCTGGATCTGGAAGGCACTGGTGGCGGAGCTGTAGTACTCGCGGTCAGCGATGTTGTTCAGCGCCGCGCGCACGTCCCAGTCCTTGTGCCGGTAGCCGGCCAGGGCGTCCCAACGGCCGTAGCCCGGCAGCACCACGGTGTTGGCGCCATCGGCGTAGCGGTCGCCCACCAGGGTCAGGCCGGTCTCGGCGTACCAGCCCAGTTCCGGTTTCCAGGTGATGAACAGGCTGCCGTTGCGCTTGGCCACGTTGTTCACGCGCTTGTCTTCGAAACCGTTGTTGTCCTTGACCACCACCGCGTCCTGCAGGCCGATGCCGCCGCGCAGGTACCAGTTGCCGACGAGCTTGCCGTTGGCAGTCAACTCGATACCCCGGGAGCGTTGCAGGCCGGTGAGCAAGGTGATACTGGGGTCCAGCAGATCGCGGGTGCGACGGTTGTAGAGCTCCAGCTCATACACCGCCAGGGTGGTGCTCAGGCGCTCGCCTAGCCAGTCGCTCTTGACCCCGACTTCCTTCTGTCGGGTCAGCTCCGGACTCAGGTCGTTGCCGTTACCGGCGGCGTTCGGGGTGATACCGATCAGGCCGCCGCCCACCGGCGAGAACGACTTGCTCCACGAGGCATAGAACGAGTGGTGCTCCAGCGGCGTCCAGACTACCCCCAGGCGCGGGCTGACACTGTTGCTGTCACGGCTGTCGGAGACGCCGTTCTTGCGATTGGTGGTCTCGACATCGAAGTTGTCGTAGCGCAGGCCGGCGAGCAATTGCCATTGATCGTTCAGGCGCAGTTGGTCCTGCACGTAGAGCGCCCGGCTTTCGACCTCGGTGTGGTTGTTGCTCCAGACTTGCATGCGCCCGGTATGGCTCTGGTATGGGTTGGGGTTGTACAGGTCGACGGCGGGCACGGCCTGGCTGCCGGGGCCTGTGGTGGCAGGGTTGTAGAGGATCGGGTCGCGGCGCTGGCTGCCGATCTCGATGCCGGTGAGCAGGCGGTGTTCCAGGCCAAAGGTGTCGAAGCGGCCTTCGAGTTCGGTGTTGTTGTAGATGTTGCGCGTCTTCAGATCCTGCTGCCAGCGTTGGCGCTGCACCTTGCCGGTGCTGGCGTTGTAGCCGGTCTGGTAGGTGTTGTCGAAGTCACTGTCGAGCTTGAATACCCCCAAGGTGTGGCGCAGTTGCCAGCTGTCGTTGAGCTCGTAGGTCAGCTTGGAGCGCAAGGACTGGGATTTGTCGTCGATGTAGTCGCGGTGGTCGCCGTAGGTGGTTTCCCGACCGACGTTCGCCGGGCGTCCGTTGAGGCTGGTAATGCCGCGGTCCGGGGTGCGGTTGTAGCGGCTGTATTCGTACTGCACCAGCCAGTTCAGCTCCGGGGTCAGTTGCCAGCTCATGGACGGTGCGAACAGCTGGCGATTGCCACTGACGCCGTCGCGGAAACTGTTCTGGTCCTGATTGCCCAGGTTCAGGCGCAGGCTGAGGTTCTCCGTCGGATCGGCACTGAGGTCGGCGTACAGGCTGCGCAGGTCCTGGCTGCCGCCCTGGACTTCGACGCTGGAGCGGCGGCCGAACTCCGGCAGCTTGCTCACCCGGTTGACGATGCCACCCTGGCTGCCACGGCCGTAGAGCACGGCCGCCGGGCCCTTGAGCACTTCGATGCGCTCGATGTTGTGCAGGTCGCGCACGTACTGGCTGTCGTCGCGGATGCCGTCCAGGTAGAAGTCGTTGCTGGCATCGAAACCCCGAATCCGCAGGCTGTCGAAGCGGGTGTCGGAGCCGCTGCTGACGTTGGGAATGCCGCTCAGGGCGCTGCCCAGATCGTTGTGGCCGTAGTCCAGGACGTTGGCGGTCTTGATCGTGTCGATGGCCTGGGGCACATAGCGCGCGGCGGTGGCGGTGCGGGTCGCGGTGCTGACTTCCTTGACCCGGGGATCGTCGGGGTCGGCCTCGGCTTCGGCGCTGATGGAGGTCGTTGGCAGGGTGGTGCTGGCAGCACAGGCAAAACCGGCGGTCAGCAGGGTGCAGAGTCCCAGTGACAGGGGCGTAAGGCGGAAATGGGCAGGCATCTGAAGCGCATCCGAAAGGAAGGTGAGTCAAGGGGTGCGAATGATAATGCGTGCTATTTACTTATGTTAATTATTCGCTAAAAGTTCCTTTGCACTATTGTTTCTAATTGTGTCGGCGCCGTATCTGCCCGCATACACAGGCTAAACAGACTGATTCGACCGGATACAGCAACAGACTAAAAGCCATTTCGAGGTTTTTCCCCTGGCGTGCGGGGCATAGTCTGCGGGCCATCGAATGCTCAAGATCCTGTTGGAGTCCCTTATGTCCTCGGCCACCCTTCACTACATTTATGACCCGCTGTGCGGTTGGTGCTATGGCGCCAAGCCACTGGTCCAGGCTGCCCAGGCAGTGGTGCCGGTGGTGGCCCATGCCGGTGGCATGATGACCGGTCGCAACCGCCAGCCGGTGTCGCCGCAGTTGCGTGATTACGTCATGCCCCATGACCGACGCATTGCCGAGTACACAGGGCAACCTTTTGGCGAGGCCTATTTCGAGGGTCTATTGCGTGACCACACGGCAGTGTTCGACTCGGCACCGCCGATCGCTGCTGTATTGGCCGCCGAGGCCCTGGGCGGTCGTGGACTGGAATTGCTGGGGCGCCTGCAGACGGCTCATTACCTGGAGGGCCGGCGGATTGCCGATCGCGACGTCCTGCTGGAACTGGCGCAGACCCTGGGGTTTGCTCCACAACCGTTCGCCGTCGCCTACGATCAGGCGGTGGCCCTTGAGCTGGACGAGCATATAAAGAGCAGCCGGGCGCTGCTGGCCAAAGTTGGCGGCCAGGGTTTCCCAACCCTGGCGCTGGAGCGGGACGGTCGCTATCAGTTGCTCGACATCAGCCCCTGGCTGGGCAAGCCCGAGGCCTTCGCGCAGTGGCTGAAGGCTTCCCAGGGGGCCAGTAGCGACCCTCAACATGGCGCGCTCCAGGCCTGTGGCCTGGACGGTTGTGCGCTTTGATCTCACCTGACCTGCGTGGAGTCACCCATGGATAACCTAGCGTTGATCAAAAGCACCTATGAAGGTGCCAACTCCCAGGAAAATGCGCGCAACACCGCTGCGGCCCTGGCCCCGGATGCGCGTTGGACCGAAGCGGCGGGCTTTCCCTATGCCGGCACCTACGTCGGTTTCGAGGCGGTGCTGGAGCATGTTTTCAAGCGCCTGGGCTCGGAATGGCAGGACTTCACCTTCAAGGTGGAAAACTATGTGGCCCAAGGCGACAAGGTGTTCGCCTATGGCAACTACCAAGGCATCTACAAGGCCTCGGGCAAGCCGATCGATGTGCGAGTGGCCCATTTGTGGACCCTCAAAAACGGCAAAGTCACCCACTTCGAACAATTCGTCGACAGCCATAGCGTGCAGCTGGCAATGCTCTAGCCCGAAGTTCTTAGAACATTTTCAGCTATTCAAAGACGATTCACGAAATTGACACGTTGTTCAGGGCGCAGATAGGATTCGCCCCCAACGCCTGTGGCCAAGAGCCATATTTCAGAATAATAAAAGGCCCGTCGCGATCACCCGCGGTCGGGCTTTTTTGTTTCGACGGTAGAAGAGCGTTCAAACGCCATAGCCGAAAGAGCTCACAGCGCGTCATCAAACCGTAATAAGGAAAATAAAATGTCGAAACAGCGGATCTGCTTGATTGCACTGGGGATTTTGAGCGCTACACAGGCCATGGCCGACGGCCAGGCCGATGCCAAGGGCTTCGTCGAAGACAGCAGCCTGAAAGTGCTGCTGCGCAACGCCTACATCAACCGTGACTACAAAGACGGTAACAAGGACAAGGCCGAGTGGGGCCAGGCTGCCATCGGCACCTTCTCCTCGGGTTTCACCCAGGGCACCGTGGGCGTGGGCGTTGACGCCTTCGGCCTGTACGCACTGCGCCTGGACGGCGGCAAGGGCCGCAGCGGCGCTGGCGGTATCGACTTCTTCAAGCAAGGCGACAGCGGCAACGCCGCCGATGACCTGAGCAAGTTCGGTGCGGCGGTCAAGTTCCGTCTGTCCAACACTGTGCTGACCTACGGTGACCAGATGCCGGCCCTGCCGGTACTCAACTACGACAGCTCGCGTCTGCTGCCGGAAAGCTACACCGGCACCCTGATCACCTCCAAGGAGATCAAGGGCCTGGAGCTGAACGCCGGTCACTTCACCGCCGAATCGCGCAAGAGCGCCGAAGGCCGTGACAGCGGTGGTCTGAAGTCGATCAACGTATTGGGCGGTAGCTACCAGTTCACCGAACAGTTCAAGGGCGCGCTGTACGCTTCCGACGTCGAAGACGTGCTGAAGAAACAATACGTGAACCTGAACTACGTGTTCCCACTGGCCACCGATCAGTCCCTGACCCTGGACTTCAACGGTTACCGCACCAAGCTGGACAAATCCTTCGCCAAGGACCTCAACGCCGGCGGCCAGGACAACAAGATCTGGAGCCTGGCGGCGACCTTCGCCACTGGCCCGCACTCGTTCACCGTCGCCCATCAGCGCAGCACCGGCGACAGCCACCTGGGCTACGCCTATGGCGGTTATCAGAAGTCCGGCTATGTGGGTGATGGCGGCAACACCATCTACCTGGCCAACTCCTACTGGTCCGACTTCAACGCGGAAGACGAACGCAGCTGGCAACTGGGCTACGGTCTGGACTTCGGCGCTTTCGGCGTACCGGGCCTGACCTACAACGTGGCCTACGTACGTGGCGACAACATCACCACCGTCAACAGCACGGGTGGCAGCGAGCGAGAAATCTTCAACCAGCTCAAGTACGTGGTGCAGAGCGGCCCGGCCAAGGACCTGAGCGTCAAAGTGCGCAGCTCGGTTCTGCGTGTGTCGCAGAAGTCGTATGAGTACAACAAAGGTGGCAACGAACTGCGTGTGTTCGTCGACTACCCGATCAACGTGTTCTGATGAGCGTTTGATCACCACCTGACTCTGGGTGGTTGTCGTGCAAAAAAGCCCCGACTGGTTCGGGGCTTTTTCATGTTCGGTTATCGCTTGCGGGGTTTTGCCAGAGAGGGCAGGTGGATGTTTTCGTACCACTGTCTTTTCAAGGCGTCGCCTTCGCGCTTGTAGGCAAACATTTCTTGCCAATGTTCACTGGCGAGCTGGAGCATTTTCCCTGGAATGTGTTCCGTCAGGTAGGTGAAGTAGCGCAGGTGGTGAGGGGCCAGAACCTTCATGAGCTTGTTGAGCTGTATGGTTTCCGCGTTTTCGCCAGTGTCTTTCAAGGCTTCATTCAAGATGAAGGTCGGGATCACCATGATGTAGGTGCCGGTAGCGCCCGTGAAGTCCGGAATACCGTCGTCGAGTTGGTAGAGGATATAAACGTAGAGGTCTGCCCAGCGTCGTTTGAGCTGATTACTGGTTAATTCCTTGCCGTTGCGGGTCTGCATCCAGGCTGCCTTGGGAGACACCGGCAGCGCGGTTTTCAGTTTGTTGGCATAGGCCAGGTGACGAAGAGGTCGCTCTGTCTTGTCGACGAGCTTGGTTTTGACCTCCACCGCCCAGCCGTTCCAGGTGGTTCGGCAGAACCAGTCTTTGTCTTCGTTCAGGGGATCAGTGGTGACCTTGCACGAATCCAGGAGCGGTTGCGGATAGCCAAAGTAAATATCCGCCACATCGCTTTCGCCATTGTCTTCGCTGACCGGGTCGAACAGCTTGTTGTGCAGGTAACCGTAAGGCCTACGGTTGGTCTCTGGCTTAAAGTCAGGGCTATGGGCCGGCGGATTGTTGCGCTCGAAGTCCTTGATCGCCGAAATGATGAATGACTCATACACCCGCCCGATCCAGCTGGGGTTGTTCTTGAGGATTTTCAGTAGTCTTTCTGACAGTTCCATCTGCGGGTGGTCCTTGGGGGCAGGGAGGTCTGGCCATGAATGGCCTGGTCACGGGGCAGCGGGATTTTCGGCGAGTGGTTGGTCGATATCAATCTTGCTACAGTCCGCGGCTCCTTCCTGTCACGGATGATTTCGATGTTCCGTACCCTGTTATCCGGCCTGTGCCTGCTGAGCGTCGCCAGCATCGCCCACGGCCAGCCAGCGACTGCATCCGAGCAGTTGCTCAGCCAGTTCTCACGCTGCGATGCGCAGTTTTTCCAGAGCCTGAACACCGCCCAACTGCCGGCCGCGACCTTGACCGTCGCCAAGTACGGCGCGGTGAGTGCGCCCAAGGTCCTGAACCCCTTGCAGGAAGGCGGACGCTACCAGGCGTTCGAACAGCCGCTGCTGGTCAACGGCGTGCGCTTGGTGGGCTACTACAACGAAGCCCAGTCGCTGAAGTCGGTGGGTAACCTGCTGTTCTGGGGGTTTATTGCCGAGGGTGAGCCCCGTGAAGTGGCCGCAGCGCTCAAACCTCTGCTGGTGGACAACCACCGCCTGAAGGCAGACCGCAGCGCCATGGTCCGGGTGGAGATCCGCCGGGTGGGTGACCCTATCGACAGCTGGCGCACCGAAGGTCTGGTCGGCGGCGGCGTGGCCACGCCGTTCGGTTTCGTCGAGCGGGTATTGAGCATCGACAAAGGCATCGCCAGCGCGCCGATCTCGGATCGCACCACGATCTTCTGCAGCCTGCAGGGCACGGTTACCGCGCCGCTGCTGCAGGTCTATCGCCCTGACCTCAACGCTCACCTGCTGGATTGAAAAACATGCCTTCATTGTCTGTACGCGGGTCGATCCTGCTTGTGTGTGCCCTTGCCGTCACTGGCTGTGCCAGCCTGCAGAGCCAGGACCAGATTAACTACGCCCATTGCCGCCTGGTGGGCCAGGCTTCCAAGGCCGAGAAGTTCGATGTGGTGCTGCAAGAGGCCGACCTGTGCCTGTCGAAAAACCAACTGTCCAAGCCGATGCAGAGCCTGGTGTACTGGTTGCAGTCCGATGCCTACGCCAGCTTCAAGCGTTACCCGGAAGCCATCAGCGCCAAGGAAAAATCCATCGAGCTGGGGCCCAAACCCGATGCCCGTGCGGTGCTGGACCTGAGCCGTCTTTATCGTGAATCGGGCAACCCGCAAAAGGCCCTGGAACTGGTGCAGTCCAACCTCGACGCCAACCTGGGCGAGGCGGGCAAGGGCAGCGGCTTCAACATGCCGACCTACTACCACCTGGGCCAGACCCTCTACGACCTGGGCCAATACCGTGAGGCGGCCGAAGCCTACAGCGCCGGCCTGCAAAAGCAGCCGGACTACGCCTGGGCCTTCTACCACCGGGGTTTGGCCTACGAAAAACTGGGCCTGACCGACGATGCCCGCGCCGACTTTACCCAGTTCGCCAAGCGGGTGGACCAGAAGTACGTCGAACCGCAGCACCAGGCCAAGCTGGCCGAATACAAGATCAGCCTGCCTTGAGCAAAGCCTTGCCGGCGCAATGAAAAAGGCTCGCCGTATGGCGAGCCTTTTTGTTCAGCAACCTTGCCCGTCAGTCATCCGGATTGATCGCGAACTTCAGCTGATCGCCTTCCAGGTACACCACCGCCTCACGGCCATGGATATCCACAGGACGGGCTGAAATCGCCTCATGCTCCGGGACGATCTTGGACAGCACCTTGTACTGCACGTCGACCCGCCAGATACAGGCCCGCGGCCCTTCGTTATCGAAGTACATCACCGGGCGGGTTTCGCTCCAGGTGGGATTGACGATGCTCCAGCCGGCCTCGACGTCGTTGTGCTCGGTGACGTTCTCGGAGTAGGTGTTGTTGCTCTGCCGGTCGTAGTCCAGGGACAGGCTGTAGTTCTCCTGATTCAGATCCTGGCCGACCCGCGCCCGGGCATGACGCAGGGTGTTGGAGAGCGACTGGAACAGCTGCTGGCTGGCTTCGGGAGCACTGCGCGAGCCCAGGCGATAGCGCATGCCTTGCTGCAGTTCGCCGCCGCTGCGCTGGCGGTAGTAAAACACCCCGTCAACGATGCCGGCGAAGCGCAGGCCCTGATCGTTGGACCCCGGAGAGGCCCAGCCGACAAAGCCGATATCCCGGGCAATGGGATGCAGGCCGGGCTGGTCATCGGCATATTCGTAGAGGGTGCCGACATAGCCTTCCCGCCCCCTCTGGTACTGACCGACGAACAGCACCACATGCAGCACGCCATCCAGCACCTGGGCGTCGACGATCTGCTGATCGCCTTGCGCCGGAGCGGCGGTGAACTTGGCCAGGGTGAAACGCTGCCAGTCATCAGGGTCCTGCAGGCGGTACTGATGGGTGGGGTCCATTGGCAGCAGCTCGCCTTTGCCGGGAGCCGGAGGGATCGGCAACAGCGTGAGCATTTTCACCTGGGCCCGATAGGCCGACTCCAGGCAGTCGCTGTCGATGCAGGTGTCGCGCACTTCCCGCAGCCACTGGGTTTGCAACAAGCGAAACACCTGCAGGTGCTTGAGCTCCTTATAGCGGCGGTTCAACTCATCGTCCTTGGCGGACAGGGTCGGCGTATCGCAGACGGTTTTCTCCACCCGGGTAGAGGCCTTGGCGCAGTCGAAACCGGCGGCCTGCAACTGGGGCATGAATGCAGCCAGGGCCAGGCCCGTGGCGGCAAGCGACAGCAGAGGAAACTTCATCAAAACATCCTTGTAGGCAAACGAGCTTGGATCAGGGGGAGGGGAAGGTCTGCAGATAGGCCAGCAGATTATCGATTTTTTCTTCATCGCTCAGCCCCCAGAAAATCATCCGCGTACCGGGCACCACGGCTTTTGGATCTTCCAGGTACTGGATGAGCTTGTCCCGGCTCCAGACGATGCCCGACGACTTCATGGCGGTTGAATATTGATAGTCCGTGGCACTGCCTGCCGGCCGGTCGATGATGCCGTTGAGCTGCGGCCCGAACGAACTGCGCACCGAAGGCCCGATATTGTGGCAGCCGCTGCACAAGCGCTTGAACAGCTTGCCACCGGCTTCGGCATCGCCGGCCAGGGCCGGAGCGCTGAACAGCAGGGAGTTGAGCAACAGGGTCAGGATCGATAGGGAAATGGACTTCATGGGCGGCCTGTGTACAACGGGGATCGGCGGGTATTGGAGCATGAAGTGCGGTGCAGATGGATAGCCAAAACAGTTAGGTTCACACGTGGTTCCGTTCATCGTTATTTTTTGATGTGTATTGTTGTATGCATAATGTTGCGTATATTGAGGGTGCGCGTGCCGCAACACCGACTGATAATGAACTGACAAAGACGAACGAACTGAGTGATGAATCGAGGCAATAGAGCATGAGTGCACTCCTAGACCGAGCTGAGCAGGCAGTGTCCGCTACAGCGATGGTTCGAGGCTTTAGCGCGAAACTGAAGGAAGTTACGAGCGGTGAAGTCACTCATTTGGTGATTTTCAAGGATAACGAGCCAGCAGCTGTGCTGGTGGGTGTAGACGCCTACCAAGCTTTGCAGGACGAACTCGAAGATCTTCGCGCTGAGCGTTTGGCCATTGAGCGCCTGTCCACTTTGGACGAACAGAACACAGTGAGCCTTGAGGACATGGAGGCTCGCTTCAAGTAGGCAATAGTCAATGAACTGGAGCGTTCGGTTTCACCCTGATGTTGAGCAAGATCTTGCTCAGTTAGGTAGAGCTGAGGCAAAAAGAGTCCTTAAGGTGATCCGGGAGCGGATCGTTGAAGGCGAGCCAGACAAGATCGGCAAGCTCCTTCGCGGCGCTCTCGCCGGTCACCGCCGGATTCGGACAGGTGATGTTCGCATCGTCTATAGGATCCAAGGTTCTGAGATCGTGCTGGTCCTGTGCATTGGGGCCAGACGCGACGATGAAGTCTATGAGGCCGCTAATAGGCGAGTCTGACCCTTGAGCCCCGCTTCGGCGGGGTTTTTCATCCAACCTTCCATCACCTTGGCCCTTCGAGGGAGCTCTACTGGGTGCTTGCCACGTGGGCGCTCCTTGTCCTTCTGGTTGCGTGTCGATCAAGTTCGATGCAAATGACCTGCTCGAAATGGCTAGAGGCATAGGTCGTATGTTGACGACGAGCAAATCCCCAGTCTCGACGAACATGATGGGCATGCCAGGAAGCGAAAGCGTAGATGTGGACAATTTGTGGACGCTCTCACGACATGACGTGAGGCTTTTCGGAAGCACGAAAACAACAAAGCTCCTGCATTTCTGCAGGGGCTTTGTTTTGTATGGTGCCGGCACCAGGAGTCGAACCCGGGACCTACTGATTACAAGTCAGTTGCTCTACCAACTGAGCTATACCGGCGTGTTAGGGCGACGATTATAGCGATTGGCGGGGTTCTGTAAACCCCTGAAATCTGACTATTTTTGCGTGGGCCTATGCGGGCTCTATACCTAGCGTTCCCAGGCACTCTGGGGCTCAAGCGCGAGGAGGCTTTGAATCATCGGCGGATAGCCGATGATTCAGTGCAGACGGCCCCCACTCGGCCGATAGCCTGCTCAGCCGCTCATACCGCTTCAGACAATGGAAAGATCAGTCATGAAACCTGGAAATATTCCCTTGCTGGCGCTGCTGTCGTTGCTCGGCGCCTGTAGCGTCAAGCCGGTGGAGCCTTATTCGGAGCCGCCCCTGGGTGTGCCGACGGCGCAGTTGCGGGTGATCACCAATGGCGAGGTGCGTGAGGTCTATGCCGGTTGCCAGGGTGACAGCAAGCGCTTGGCCAAGGCCGGGCGCTTCGGCAGCGATCAACAGGCGAACATCAACTATCCGCAGTGTCCACTGCAGCCAAGGCAGATCGACATGCTGCCGCGTTTCGCGCCGAAGCTGCCGTCCTACGTGGGGGCAACCCTGCCGCTGGCGGTCCCGTCCAGGCCTCCAGCGGATCGGCGTTGCCCCGGTCAGTGAGTGTCCCTGGCCGGGGGTTAGCCGGCCAGGGAGCTTTTGCCTAGGCCTCCCAGCCCGCGTCACGTACTGCTTGCTGGACCAACGGATGCAGTTCGGCGCCTTGCTGCTCGGTCTGCCAGGCCAATAGTTCCTTGCGCATGGCCGGGGTCCAGAACATCTGCATGTGATTGCGCACGCTGAGCACCGCCTGCGCCTGATCCGGCTCGTTGGCAAAATACGCGGCGATCTGGTTGGCCATCTTGATCAGGTTGGCGGTACTCATCGACGCACCTCCGCCTTGCCGCCCCGGGACCGGCCGCGCTTGTCCAGCAGACTCTGCTGTTCTTCACTGAAGGCCTGGTAGCGCTTCTGCCATTCGGAAGGGTGGTAGACGCGGCTGACTTCCACCGCCGTGACCTTATACTCCGGACAGTTGGTGGCCCAGTCGGAGTTGTCGGTGGTGATCACGTTGGCCCCCGATTCGGGGAAGTGGAAGGTGGTGTAGACCACCCCCGGCGCTACCCGCTCGGTAACCCGGGCCCGCAGCACGGTCTGCCCGGCGCGGCTGCCGATGCCCACCCAGTTGCCTTCGTTGATGCCCCGGCTCTCGGCGTCGGTGGGGTGGATTTCCAGACGGTCCTCGGCGTGCCAGGCGACGTTGTCGGTGCGCCGGGTCTGGGCGCCGACGTTGTACTGGCTGAGGATGCGGCCGGTGGTCAGCAGCAGCGGGTAGCGGCCGTTGACCTTTTCGTCGGTGGGCACGTAGCCGGTGAGCATGAAACGGCCCTTGCCGCGCACGAACTCGTCGATGTGCATGGTTGGCGTACCGTCCGGCGCGGCGTCGTTGCACGGCCATTGCAGACTGCCGTGGCGGTCCAGGCTGGCGTAGCTGACACCGGTGAAGGTCGGGGTCAGGCGGGCGATCTCATCCATGATTTCCGAGGGATGGTTGTAGTGCATCGGGTAACCCAGGGCTGCGGCCAGGGCCAGGGTGCCTTCCCAGTCGGCCTTGCCGCCCAGGGGCTCCATGACCTTGCGCACCCGGGAGATGCGCCGTTCGGCGTTGGTGAAGGTGCCGTCTTTTTCCAGGAACGAGGAGCCCGGCAGGAACACGTGGGCGAACTTGGCGGTTTCGTTGAGGAAGATGTCCTGCACCACCACGCATTCCATGGCCGACAGGGCCGCGGTCACGTGCTGGGTGTTGGGGTCGCTCTGGGCGATGTCCTCGCCCTGGCAGTACAGGCCCTTGAAGCTGCCGCCCAGGGCCGCTTCGAACATGTTGGGAATGCGCAGCCCGGGGTCGGCTTGCAGGGTGACGTTCCAGGCCTGCTCGAACTCCTGGCGCACCGCCTGGTTGGAGATGTGCCGGTAGCCCGGCAGTTCGTGGGGGAAGGAGCCCATGTCGCAGGAACCCTGGACGTTGTTCTGCCCCCGCAGCGGGTTCACCCCGACCCCTTCGCGGCCGATGTTGCCGGTGGCCATGGCCAGGTTGGCGATGCCCATCACCGCGGTGCTGCCCTGGCTGTGTTCGGTGACGCCCAGGCCGTAGTAGATCGCCGCGTTGCCGCCGGTGGCGTACAAGCGCGCGGCGGCGCGGATATCGGCGGCGGGTACGCCACAGATCGCGCCGAGCACTTCCGGCGAGTTGTCGGCGCGGCTGACGAAGGCGCTCCATTGGGCGAAGGCTTGCGGCTCGCAGCGGCTGTCGACGAACGCCTGATTGACCAGGCCCTCGGTGACGATGACATGGGCCAGGGCATTGAGCATGGCCACGTTGGTGCCCGGGCGCAGGGCCAGGTGCAACTCGGCGCGGGCGTGCACCGCGTCCACCAGGTCAATGCGCCGTGGGTCGATGACGATCAGCTTGGCCCCTTCACGCAGGCGCCGTTTGAGCTGGGAGCCGAACACCGGGTGGGCGTCGCTGGGGTTGGCGCCCATGACCAGGATCACGTCGGCCTGCATCACCGAGTCGAAGCTCTGGGTCCCGGCGGACTCCCCCAGGGTCTGCTTGAGGCCGTAGCCGGTGGGCGAGTGGCAGACCCGGGCGCAGGTGTCGACGTTGTTGTTGCCAAAGGCCGCCCGCACCAGCTTCTGCACCAGGTAGGTTTCTTCGTTGGTGCAGCGGCTGGAGGTGATGCCGCCGATGGAGTCGCGGCCGTACTTGAACTGGATGCGCCGCAACTCGCTGGCGGCGTAGGTCACCGCCTCGTCCCAGCTGACTTCCTGCCACGGGTCGTTGATGTGCTTGCGGATCATCGGCTTGGTGATGCGATCCGGGTGAGTGGCGTAGCCCCAGGCGAAGCGGCCCTTGACGCAGGAATGGCCGTGGTTGGCCTGGCCGTTCTTGTCCGGAACCATGCGCACCAGTTGTTCGCCCTTCATCTCGGCGCGGAACGAGCAGCCCACCCCGCAGTAGGCGCAGGTGGTGATCACTGCCCGCTCCGGCTGGCCCATTTCCACCACGCTTTTTTCCATCAGGGTCGCCGTCGGGCAGGCCTGCACGCAGGCGCCGCAGGACACGCATTCGGAGTCCAGGAAGTTGTCGCCACCGGCCGCCGCGACCCGGGACTCGAAGCCGCGGCCGCTGATGGTCAGGGCGAAGGTGCCCTGGGTTTCCTCGCAGGCGCGCACGCAGCGGTTGCAGACGATGCACTTGCTGGGGTCGTAGTCGAAGTAGGGGTTGGAGCTGTCTTTCTGATCGTCCAGGTGGTTGGCGCCGTCATAGCCGTAGCGCACTTCCCGCAGGCCCACCTGGCCGGCCACTGTCTGCAGTTCGCAGTTGCCATTGGCCGAGCAGGTCAGGCAGTCCAGCGGGTGGTCGGAGATGTACAGCTCCATCACGTTGCGCCGCAGAGTCGCCAGCTTCGGCGTTTGCGTATGCACCACCATGCCTTCGCTGACCGGGGTGGTGCAGGAGGCCGGGTAGCCGCGCATGCCGTCGATCTCCACCAGGCACATGCGGCACGAGCCGAAGGCTTCCAGGCTGTCGGTGGCGCAGAGTTTGGGAATGGTGGTGCCCATCAGCGCCGCGGCGCGCATCACCGAGGTGCCCTGGGGCACGCTGATGCTGCGCCCGTCGATGTTCAGGCTGACCTGCACCTGGCTGTCGCGGGCCGGGGTGCCGAAGTCCACGGCATTGAGGTCGATGTCTGTGGCAGGGTCGAAAATACTGATCATTGGTCGGCCTCCGAGGGCTGCAGACCGAAGTCGGCGGGAAAGTGCTTCAGGGCGCTGGCCACCGGGTAGGAGGTCATCCCGCCCAGGGCGCACAGCGAACCGTATTGCAGGGTGTCGCACAGGTCTTTGAGGATCAGCACCTGCTCATCGCGGCGGCCTTGATCGGGGGCTGCCAGCAGGCGGTCGATGACCTCCACGCCGCGGGTCGAGCCAATGCGGCACGGGGTGCATTTGCCGCAGGATTCCTCGGCGCAGAATTGCAGGGCGAAGCGCGCCATGTGGGCCATGTCCAGGCTGTCATCGGCCACCACCACGCCGCCGTGGCCGAGCATCGCGCCCATGGCGGCGAAGGCTTCGTAATCCAGCGGTGTATCGAACTGCGCCGGTGGCACCCAGGCGCCCAGCGGGCCGCCGACTTGCGCAGCCTTCAGCGGCCGGCCACTGGCGGTACCGCCGCCGTAGCCTTCCACCAGCTCGCGCAGGGTCAGGCCGAAGGCCCGTTCCACCAGGCCGCCGTGACGCACGTTGCCCGCCAGTTGGAAGGGCATGGTGCCCAGGGAGCGACCCATGCCGTAGTCGCGATAGAACGCCGCGCCCTTTTCCAGGATCAGCGGCACCGAGGCCAGGGTCAGCACGTTGTGCACCAGGGTCGGCTGGCCGAACAGGCCTTGCAGCGCCGGGATCGGTGGCTTGGCGCGAACGATGCCGCGCTTGCCTTCCAGGGAGTCCAGCAGCGCGGTTTCCTCGCCGCAGATATAGGCCCCGGCGCCGACCCGTACCTCCATGTCGAACGCCTGGCCGCTACCGCCGGCATTGGCCCCGAGGTAACCGGCATCCCGGGCGATGTCCAGGGCCTCGCGCAGGGTTGCCACCGCCTGGGGATATTCCGAACGCACGTAGATGTAGCCGTAGCTGGCGCCGACTGCGATGCCGGCAATGGCCATGCCTTCGATCAGCAGGAACGGGTCGCCTTCCATCAGCATGCGGTCGGCGAAGGTGCCGGAGTCGCCTTCGTCGGCGTTGCACACCACGTACTTCTGCTGCTGCGGCGTGTCGCGCACGGTGCGCCATTTGATCCCGGCGGGGAAGGCCGCGCCGCCGCGGCCGCGCAGGCCGGAGTCGAGCACCGCGGTCACGGTCTGCTCACCGCCCAGGGCGATGGCACGGCTCAGGCCCTCGAAGCCGCCGTGGGCCCGATAGTCCGCCAGGGACAGCGGCCGGGTGATACCGGCGCGGGCGAACAGCAGGCGTTGCTGGCTCTTCAGGTAGGGCAGGTCTTCGACTCGGCCCAGGGCCAGGGGATGGCTGGTGGGGGCGTCTTGCAGGGCTTTCAGCAGCGAGGGCACGTCGGCGACGCTCACCGGGCCGAAGCCCAGGCGTCCGTCCGGGGTATCGACTTCCAGCAATGGTTCCAGCCAGTACAGGCCTCGGGAGCTGGTGCGTTGCAGTTGCAGCGGCAGTTGGTGCTGCTCGGCCTGGGCGGCGATGGCGTCGGCCACCGCGTCGGCGCCCACGGCCCGGGCCAGGGAATCACAGGGCAGATAGAGGCTCGGCATCACGCGTCCTCCCGGCAACTGTCCAGCAGCGCGTCCAGGTGTTCGGCGCTGACTCGGGCATGCAGTTGTCCATCCAGCTCCAGGGCCGGCGAGCAGGCACAGGCTCCCAGGCAGTACACCGGCCGCAGGCTGATGGAACCGTCGGCGCTGCTGCCGTGGTCGTCCAGTTGCAGGCGTGCGCGCAGTTGCGCCGCCAGTTGCTCGGCGCCGCGGCTCTGGCAGGACTCGGCACGGCACAGGCGCAGGATGTGCCGCGCCGGTGGCGCGGTACGAAAATCATGGTAGAAGCTGATCACCCCGCGCACTTCCGCCTGGCTCTGATTGAGCGCATGGGCGATGTCGGGGACGGCCAGATCGGGGATGTAGCCGAGCTCTTCCTGAATCTGATGGAGAATCGGCAACAGCGCACCCGGGGAGCCTTTGTGACGCTCCAGCAGGGTGTGGATCAACGGCAGATGCAGTGTTTCATCAGGCATACAGCAATTCCTCACGGTCACGGACGAACCTGGTGGTTGTCGGCTGTCCGAAAGTGTCGGCTGCGGCGCTGGTTGCCACGTCACGGTAGCGCGGCGTTTCAGGCCGTTGGCCATGCACCCTGAATGGGTATCTTGTTGTACCCGGTGCGGTCGTTGCCGCACCTGTTCAGGGCATAAAGGGCAGCTTGACACGCTGCCTCTGATTGAACCGCACGAAAGCGACCCGTTCGGTTCCGAATACGACCACCCATCGAGTCTAGAAGAGCCCGGGCAGGCCGTTGGAGCGAGCTGCGCACTATCGGATAAAACGCGGGGGGCGAGGCATGACGTCGGTCAGCTAGAAGGCGATTAGTCACGAGCGCGAAAGAAGGGGGGGCGAGCGAGCAAGCTCCCTCGCCACAGGGGTCTGTCAGGAGCGGGCGCGGCGCTGGGCGGCGTACTGCAAGGCCAGGCGGCCCATGAGCACCAGCAGGGTCAGGCCGATCAGCAGCACCGAGATCGCCGCCACGCTGGGGTCGACGTTGTCCCGCAGGCCGCTCCAGATCCGCCGCGGCAGGGTGTTGACGTCGACGCTGGTGATGAACAGGGTCACCGCCACCTCCTCCCAGGACAGGGCAAAGCTCAGCAGCGCGGTGGAGAAGATCCCCAGCTTGAGGTTGGGCAGCATCACCAGGAAGGTGGTCTGCATCAGGCTCGCTCCCAGGTTGCGCGAGGCCAGCTCGATGCGCCGGTCCACCTGGCTCAGGGCCACCAGCATGGTCACCACGCCGTAGGGCACCACCATCACCACGTGGGCGATCACCACCCCGGGCAGGGTGTCGTAGCCCCAGCCCGGGGCGATGCGCCCCAGGTTGGTTTCCATGAAATACAGCACCAGCGCGGAGATCACCGGCGGAATGGCCATGGGCAGCAGCACCAGACCGATCAGCAAGGTCGCCAGGCGCGAGCGCAGGTACCAGATGCCGAGGCTGAAGCTCACCGCCAGCACGGTGGCGATCAGGCTGGTGGCGCTGGCAATGGCCAGGCTCTGGCCGATGCTCGACAGCCAGTCGGGGTTGCTCAGCAGAGCCTCGTAGTGGCGCAGCGACCAGTTGCCGTCCGGCATCGACAGGTAGCGCTTGGCGGTGAACGACACCGGGATCACCGTCAGCAGCGGGAACAGCATGAAGGCCATGGCGATCACGGCGATCAAGCGGGTACTCAGGGCAGTGCGATGTGTATTCATAGTGACCTCAACCCACCAGTCGATTGACACGGGTGATGCGCAGCAGCAGCCAGATCAGCGCGCTGACCAGGGTCAGCAGCACCAGGCTCAGGGCCGCGCCCAGGCCCCAGTTGCTGGTCTGGAACATCTGCAGGAACACGTACTCGGCGATCATCACCGTCTGCCCGCCGCCCAGCAGCACCGGGGTGATGAAGAAGCCCAGGCAGAACACGAAGACCATGATGAAGGCCCCCAGCAGCCCTGGCAGAGTCTGGGGCAGCAGCACTTGCCAGAAGGTCCGCAGCGCGCCGGCCCCCAGTCCGCGGGAGGCCAGCAGCACCCGTTGATCCAGCTGGCGCATGCTCGACAGCAGCGGGAACAGCGCATAGGGGATCATGAAGTGCAGCATGCCGATCACCACCCCCAGCTCGTTGCGGGTCAGCTGCAACGGATGATCGATCCAGCCCAGGGACAGCAGGCTGTCGTTGACCACGCCATTGCTGCGTAGGGCGATCAGCCAGCCGAAGGCCCGCACCAGCACCGAGATCCAGAACGGGATGAACACGCAGATCTCCACCATGCGCTGCCAGAACGGCGGGCTGAACACCCAGCAATAGGCCAGCAGGTAGCCGATCACCAGGGCCAGAAGGCTCACGGTCAGGCACAGGCGCAAGGTGCGCAGGAGCATGTCGTGGATCGCCGGGTCCGTGGCAATGCGCTGGTATTGCTCGATCCCGGGCTCGGGCAGGGTGAAGCTCCAGCTCACCACGCCGAAGAACGGCAGCAGGTAGAACACCACCAGCAGCAACGGCAGGGGAAACAGCAGCAGGCTGCGTTCCAGGCGTGCGGTTCGGGTTGCACTCATGGTCGACGGCTCACTTGGACAGGTGGGTCAGGTACTGCTCCAGGGTGCTGGAGTAGTGGTCGGCGTACCACTGGGTGTTGAGGAAGATCTGCTTCTTCATGTTGGCTTCGGAGGCGCAGTTGATCTCCCGCTGTTCGGCGCTCATCAACTGCTGGGTGGCGGCGTTGGACGGGCCATTGCCCAGGGCTTCGAACAGCTTCAGCTGCCCGGCGGGCTGCAAGGCGTGCTGGATGAACTGCATGGCCGGCGCGGCGCCTGCCGGGTTGTCCTTGAGCACGCCCCAACTGCTGGCGTTGAGGAAGGCATGGTCGAAGCCCCACTGGATGCGGCCCTCGCTGTCCTCGTGGAGCAGGGTGGCGCGGGTGTGCCAGATGGCGCCCATGGAGGCTTCGCCTTCGATCATCAGCTGCTGGCTTTCGGCGCCCGAGCCCCAGAACGACAGGACGTGGGGCTTGAGCTCATCGATCTTGCGCAAGGCCCGAGGCACGTCCAGCGGGTACAGCTGGTCAGCGGCCACGCCGTCGGCCAGCAGCGCGGCTTCGAGCATGCCGTTCATCCACTTGTAGAGGGTGCGCTTGCCGGGGAATTGCTCCACGTTCCAGAAATCGGCCCAGTTCTTGGGGCCGTTGTTGCCGTATTTCTGGCTGTCCCAGGCGATCACGTAGCTGAACAGGTAGCCGGCGACGCCGTGTTCGTGGGACAGCTCCGGGGCCACCAGATCCCGTTGCACCACGCTGTAGTCCAGGGGCTGGAGGACCTTGTCGCGGCCCAGGGTCATGGCGCTGTAGCTGTCCACATCCACCACGTCCCAGCTCGGCCGGCCGCTGGCCAGCTGTGAGCGGATCGCCCCTTCGGTGGGGCCGGCGCCGTCGATGCGCACCGGGATGCCGGTGCTCTGGGTGAAGCTGTCGGTCCAGGCGCTGCGGAAGGCGTTGAGCGCATCGCCGCCCCAGTTGACCACCACCAGCGGTTTGTCCGCCGCCCAACTGATGCCACTGCGCAGCGCCAGGGGCACCGCGGCCAGCAGGCCCATGGCCTGGATAAAGGTGCGGCGGCTGACCTGCCCGCCGCGGGCTTTTTCGATGAGGATTTCGATGCAGTCGCGTTGATGGTGCTGGCTCATGGGGCAAGTCCTCGCGAGGCCGATGCGCCAGGCGCCGGCCGATAGTGTGATTGGCTTTCTACGCAAACGCTCGACAGCGAGCGTGGTCGGCTCAGGCTTCCAGCAGGAAGCTGTGGCGCACCGGCCAGCTCAGCCACACCGGGGTGCCGCTGGGCAAGCGGGCGCCGGGGTGATCGCCGGGCACCGAGAGGTTGACCGGTGCCAGTTCCGGGCTGATGTTCAGCGCCAGGTGGGTGCTGGAACCCTGGTAGACCCGCTCGCCAAGGCAGGCGGGCAGCACGTTGTGTTCGCCGGCTTGCGGGCGCTCGGTGTGCAGGGTCATGTGTTCCGGACGCACCGCCAGCAACTGCGGCTGGTTGCTGATGTCCCCGGTCGTGGTGGCGTGCAGCGGGCTGTCGCCAAAGCGACCGCTGGCCTGGCCGCCGTTGCGGGAAAGGCCCTGTAGCGGGAACAGGTTCATCTTGCCGAGGAACTCGGCGACGAAGCGGTTTTTCGGCCGGTCGTAGATGGTTTCCGGGGTGTCGATCTGTGCCAGCCGCCCCTGGTTGAAGATGGCGATGCGGGTCGACAGGGCCAGGGCTTCACCCTGGTCGTGGGTGACGAAGACGAAGCTGGTGCCGACCTGGCGGTGAATGCGCTGCAGCTCGGTCTGCAGTTGCTCGCGCAGGTTCTTGTCCAGGGCCGACAGCGGCTCGTCCAGCAGCAACATGTCCGGTTCGAACACCAGGGCCCGGGCAATGGCCACGCGCTGTTGCTGACCACCGGAAAGCTCGGATGGCTTCTTGTTCAGGTGAGCCCCCAGGCCCACCACCTCGAGGATGTGCTTGACCCGGCGCTGGCGCTCCTCGGCCTTCACCCCACGAATGCGCAGCGGGTAGGCGACGTTGTCGGCCACGCTCATGTGCGGGAACAGGGCGTAGCCCTGGAACACCATGCCGTAGTTGCGTTTTTCCGCCGGGCGCCGGCTGATGTCGACGCCACGCTCCAGCAGCTTGCCGGCGCTGGGGCTGAGAAAGCCCGCGAGGATCATCAACAGGGTGGTCTTGCCTGAGCCGGAGGGGCCCAGCAGGGTGAGGAATTCGCCTTGGCGAACGTCCAGATCGATGCCGTCCAGGGCAGTGAAGTTGCCGTAATACTGGCTGATTCCTTGGGCGCTGAGTTGAGTCGAGGGGCTGCTGGACACTACAGAGATCTCCCGGAAACCCACCTGCACGATTGAGTTTTTATTGTGTGTGCAGCAGGTGGTGAACTCATTATTGTGAAAAGCAACGCCACATCAATGGAATAATTTTTGCCTCATTGGTGAGTGAAATTTCCCATTCGACCCGGCCTTCACGGCTCGCTCAGCGGGTTGTCGCTGATGCTTTGGGCACTGACCAGCAGCTGGTTTTTCAGCCAGTCGCTGAACGCCTGGACCGCCGGCCGTTCGGCCTTGGCCGGATCGATCACCAGGAAATAACCGCGCAGGGCGCTGATGCTGATGTCGAACGGGCGCACCAGCAGCCCCCGGGCCAGGGCGTCGCCGCTGAGCAGGTTGTCGCCGATGGCCACGCCCTGGGCGGCGATGCAGGCGGACTGCGCGCAATGGGCGTCGGAGAAGGTGATGCCACGGTCGGGGTTGACCTGACTGGCACCGGCGGCCGCCAGCCAGACCCGCCAGTCGCTGCTGTCGCTCATGTGGATCAACGGAAAGTCCTTGAGGTCCAGCGGGCTCTTCAAACCGCCGATGGCGTTGATCAGGCGCGGACTGCACACCGGTGAAAAGCGCAGGGTGACGATCTGCTCCACCAGCAGCCCCGGCCAGTCGCCGATGCCATAGGCGATGAACAGGTCGGCCTCGGCGTCGCTGGTGTCGTCCTGGGCACGAGGGCTGACCACTTGCAGCTGCACCTGGGGGTATTGGCGCAGGAAGCCGTTGATGTGGTTGCACAGCCAGAAACTGGCAAAGCCCGGGTTGCAGCTGATGCGCAATTTGCCCGACACCGCCTGGCCGTCGAAGCGCCGTCCGGCGTCCTGGATGTCCGCGAGGATGCGCCGCACTTCCCGGGCGTAGCACTCGCCCTGGTAGGTCAGGCCGATGCCGCGCCCGACCCGTTCGGTGAGGGCAAAACCCAGGCTCTGTTCCAGGCTGATGATCTGGTGGCTGATGGCGCTGCGGGTCAGGCTCAGTTGCTGGGCGGCGGCGGTCACGCTACCGAGCCGGGCCACGGCGTCGAGGGCGCGCAGGGCAGTGATCGAGGGATAGCGCATGCAAACTCCGGGTCAAGGAAACCTGTCTTCGAAGGGGCCCGGCCGGTACCTGGGTGCTGCCCAGGCAGGACCCCGAGGAGGGGCCGGCCGCGTCGCAGTATGGGCCGCGACGGCGCCGAACTGGTCAATTTTCTTTGACATTGCTGGCGAAAAAATTCGATTGATGTCGCAGCCGCTTCACCAATACTGGACCTCGATCCGGGCCGCAACCGACCGGACCATCCCTATAACAACAAGAGGTCCTGCAGGTCTTGCACGGGTGCCGAGGCGTCCGGGCAGCGGCCGGCCGGAACCTGGATAACCAGGAGTGCCGCGCATGTCCCGCTACAAAGCATTCGCTCTCGATTGGGTTGAGCGCCACCGCCAGCAACTGTCGGACTGGCACCAGATCATCTGGCATTACGCCGAGCCGGCGTTCCGTGAATACAAGTCCTGTGCCTGGTATGTCGAACTGCTGGAGGCCGAGGGCTTCACCGTCGAGCGCGGCAGCGGCGGCATGCCCACGGCCTTCTGCGCCACCTTCACCCAGGGCCAGGGCCCGCTGCTGGCCACCTACGGCGAGTACGATGCGGTGCCCGGCAACTGCCAGGCGGCCACCACCCGCAAGCAGCCGCGCGATGGCCTGTCGCGCTTTGCGCCGGGGCACACCGACCCGCATTCGGCCCTGGGCATCAGCGCCCTCGGCGGGGCCCTGGCGGCCAAGGCGACCATGGTGGAATTCGGCCTGCAGGGCAGCATCAGGTTCTTCGGCGAGCCGGCGGAAAAACTCCGCGCCTCCAAGCCGGTCCACGCCGCCAAGGGCTATTACGACGACCTCGACGCGGCCATCAGCTTCCACCCCACCTACATGCTGCCGCTGAACAACACCACCACCTGGGACACGCACTGCGGCATTGCCTACGCCTACATCTACAGCTTCACCTGCGAGGACCCGCAGAACTGGATCGCCGCCGATCGTTACAGCCCGATTCCGCAGAATCATCTGGCGGCCCGAGCGCCGGGGGCCAACGATGCCCTGGTGCATTTCTACACCCTCAACGAAAGTCTGCGTCGCTCGACCCTGCCGTTCACCGGCCTGTGGAGCTACAACGAGGCGATTCTCACCGCCGGCCAGGCCACCGCTGACAACCTGCCGCCGCACCTGTCGCAGATCCAGTACCTGCTGCGTTGCGACTCCATCGAGCAGGCCGAAACCATCTCCCAGGTCATGGACAACAACGCTGCGGCGGCGGCCATGGCCACCGGTTGTCGCTGGAAAAAGACCTGGGTCTGCAAGTCCCGGGGCGGCCTGCCCAACCACGTCATGGCCCAGGCCACCTACGACAACCTGGCGGCAGTAGGGGCCCCGCAGTGGGACGAAGAGGCCCGGGAAATCGCTCGCGAGATCCAGCGCAACCTCGGCCTTGAAGCCATGGACAAGCCCTTCCTGCCGGCCACCGAAGCCTTGATCGAGCCCCAGGAATGCGAACGCCAGATGCGCCTGCAAATGCCGGCCTGGCAGAACTACCTGACCTCCGACGACTACCCGGAATACACCTGGCACTGCCCGACCGTGCGCCTGCTGGTGGCCCGGCCGATGCTCAGCGCGCCGCCGGGCACGGTCTATCCGGACTGGGTGTCCAACGCCCTGGGCGGCATTCGCCAGACCATCGACCCGATGATCGAGGTCGCCGCCAAGACCATCGCCGCGACCCTGGTCGACCTGCTGACCGACGAGGCGTTGCTCAGCGCGGCCAAGGCCGAGTTCGTCGAGCGTACCGGCGGCGGCATCGGCGGCAGCCGCTGGCAGGCGCCGCTGCTGCCTGAGGACTTCAAGGTGCCCCATGATTTCCGTTGGCCGGAGTACATCAGCACCGCCCGGGGCGAAGAGTGGTGGATTCCGGCGCGGGCCGACGAGTAGCGGCAGCCGCTATCAGGCCCTTGCCTGAGGTCGCTCCAAGGCACTTGGGCGAGGGGCGTTATGCCCGTTCGCTCAGGTGTTTATGCACAACGGATGGGTTGCCAGGGCCGGGAACTGTCGAATTTGTGGAGCCGTTCTCATCTTTATGCAACTGGCTGTTTTTTCGGGATTTTATTTTGTGAACAAAAAATGACCAGCCCGAGAAAGTCCTTCAGCGCCATGCAATCCAAGGCTTTACCAGAATTCCATCAACAGACTTATCCACAGGTCGCGACAGCCTGTCGCACGGCTCCACAGCCTGCTCATCGAACCTGCGACGCAGGCTCAGCCGAGCAGGCTGTGGTCATGCTGCCGGTGGGTGGCCAGGCTGCGACCTACTCGGCCTTTGTGGCCGGGATGGACAGTTCATGACGAAACAGGTTGTTGGGGTCGATGGCGGCTTTCAAGTTGGACAGTCTGTTGATGAGTTCGCTATTCCAGCCGTAGTACAAGTTCAACCAGTCGGGGTCTACCGCGCCGGTGGCGGTGTACTTCATGTCCACATCGGGGTAGTTGATGTAGCAGCCATCGTAGGCAGGGCGCTTTGGCTTGCCGCCGTGCACGGCCGTGAAGATGTTGCGAATCCAGGCGATTTGCACCGCGTCGTCGGCTGCGTGGGTCCAGTACGTCTGGTATTGGGCTTTAAGCAGTGAGTTTCGTTGAGGAACCGCGGTGGTGCCCATGCCCTTTTTATTGATCGCCCCGCCGTAGGAGTCGATCTGCACCAGCGACTGGCTGAAGCGTTTGTCTGGCGTAGCTTCGGTCAAGTGCGTCAGCAAAGCCTTGCAGGCCTGCTCGGAGAATTGTTCGACCTGATAGTCAGACTTGTATTTGCCCCGCTGATTGTTGCCCGAGCCGTTGATCATTTGAGTGACGTACAGCCAATCCATTGCCGTGTGTTCAGCCACCGCCCCTTTGAACTTCCTGCCGGCAAGCGGGTGCCTGAGCGGGGCAATGTTGGGGGCGATGAAGCCGTCATGCAGGGTTGGCATGATGCCCGCCGCGGCATTCATCTTGCTGATGAAGTCGTTGAGCGGGATATCGTTGGCGCCGCCGACCCGGCCATTAGGGCCGGTGTACTGGATCGCCAGCACCACATGGTCGGAGGTATCCACATGGTTGAGTTTCAGCAGGGTGAACAAGCCGCCGTTGCCTACGCCTTCCACCAGGCTGGTCGCGTTGGCGTCGTTATCCGAAAACCATTGCCAATAGGCCCTCAGGAAGTTCGAGAAGTTGGGAATCAGCTCTTTCCACGGGTAGGCCAGGGGAATCCAGTAGGCTTGTTGCGGGGCTTGGGGGAGTTGGTCGAAGTAGTAGCCGATGATGATGCCGAAGTTGCCACCGCCGGCCCCGCAACAGGCGGTGAACAATGCCTTGTCGTTGTTCGACGGGCTGTCCGCGCGAACATGTCGGAACTCCAGTTGCCGTGAGTTTTCCACAGGCACAAGCATGTCGACGCCGGTGACCCAGTCCACGGTCAAGCCCTGAAGGCGCGATAACAAACCGTAACCGCCGCCGCTGATGTGCCCGCCCAAACCGACCGAATAACATGAGCCGCCAGGAAGGGTGCGCCCGGCCTGCTTGTACAGCGACAGGTAGCCGTCCCAGTTCTGATTGCCGGTCAATGCCATGAAACGATACTTCTTGTTCTGGCTATCCCAGGGAGAAGTGATGGTTTGGCTCTCGTCGTACTTCAGGCCTTTCATTTCACCGATGTCGATAATCGCCAGGTTTTGTGTCTCGCCGCTCAACTTGTTGGAAACAAAACCCTCGTAGCAGTGGCCGCCACTGCGCACCGTAATGCGATAGCCATCATGCAGTGCTGTATTGGCTGCCGTCAGAACTTCATCAGGTGTTGTACACACATAAATTCGGTTCGCGCCCTGTTCGATACTGGGTGGCCAACGCAAGTTGAAACCCTTTTGCAGGGTTTCGTAGGTGTGTGCCTGAGGGTCGATGATGTTCATGGTTAACTCCCTGTCAGTGATGGTGAACTTGGTGACTTCCTGTCGAAACATGACCGCTTGAGTTGCGCCAGAGCTGTGGCTTGAGTGCGGCATATGCCCTGCACGCCTTAGAGACTAGTAGGCGTCCTGAGCTTGGTTTTTTTCTTTTGTGAAGTTGCGGACATCCCCCGGCTTGATCGGCGACTTTCAATGGGTTGTGGGTTTCCCATGGGGTGTCCGATGTCCGTTTTTCAAGGCCACTGGCCGCAGGGGGGCTGCACGACGAGCATCGGCTAGAGCCGGTGCAGGGGCAGGTTATGGGCGTTCTGCCAGCAGGAGCAGATTGCGGGGGGTCAAGGGGGCCTCGCAGAAGGTGCCGAGGCGCACGGCATAGCCCTGTTCTTGCAGGAACAGTCCGCGATCCAGGGCCAGCCACAATTCCAGCGGGCGGCGGAACAGGCCGCGCAGCAGTTCCAGATTGCGCACCTGGGCCAGGCGCTGCCAGCCGGCGGCTTCGAGCGCGACCCAATCCTGGCAATCAACTGTGGATAAGTCCTTGAGGGCGGCCAGGTCGCGGCAGTAGTCGGCGAAGGGTTTGTCCAGCCAGTGGCTGGGCAGCGAGGGTGTCGGCAGGTATTCGTCGAGGCCCCGCACTTGCCGTTGCAGCAGGTCGAAGGCCAGGCGCCGGGCCATGGAGCGGTCGCGCTGGCGCCGGACCCGGGCGCCGGCGGTGACGGTTTCGCTCATGGGCAGGGCCAGGTCTTCCAGGGACAGTTCCAGGCGCGAGGCCTGGGCCGCTGTGGATAAGCCCCGGTAGTGGCTGGCGCGGGTGCGGTTGTAGCAGCACGGGGCAATGGCCAGCTGTGGACAACCCTGCTGGCTGGCCAGCTGGATCAAGCGCACATGCAGATCGCCGCACGCATGCAGGGCCACCGGACTGTGCTCGGCGCAGAGGTGCTGGGCTGTGTCATCGGCCAGCACGTCCTGTTGCACATGGCGGGCGGGCAAACCGTGGTGCCGGCTCAGTTGCTCGCCACTGTCGATCAGCGCCGGGTCGTATTCCAGGCAGGTCAGTTGCTGCCCGGGTTGCAGCAGGCGCCTGCCGAGGTGGCCCTTGCCGGAGCACCAGTCGAGCCAGTGAGTCGGAGCGCGGTCGAATTGCAGGCAGGCGGCGAAGGCTTCGATCTGCTGCCATTTGCGCCCGGGCACGTCGACATTGAGGCGCGGGTGAGGCGCGGGCAGTGCCTTTATGGGGAGTTCGCCCAGCGCGCCGAGTGCTCGGGCCTGCTCCGCCAGTGGGGCAAAGGGCGCCGGTGCCTGGAGTTGCTGCGGCTGGTTGTGGGCGGCTTCGGCGTCTTCCAGGGAGCGTTGGCGTAGCCACTGGGCCAGTTCGGGATGAGCGGTTTCCCACGGCAGTTGCAGATGGTGGAACGGGCGCGGGCGCCAGAGCGCCTGGTGTTCAAGCAGGAAGCCGTCCAGGGCCTGGAAGCGATCGAGCAGCGCGGGGCCTTGGAGGATCGAGGGCATGGGCGGTGGGTCCGGGCAGGCCCGCTCCCTGGTGGGAGCGGGGGAAGATCAGCGTCCCTGGCAGGCGTCGACTCGCAGCCAGCGTTCCAGCAGCTTGAAGCCGCGTACCAGGACGTAGGCCATCACCAGGTAGAACAGCCCGGCGGCGAAGAAGATCTCCACCGGCAGGTAGGTGCGGGCAATGATGGTGCGTGCCATGCCGGTCAGTTCCAGCAGGGTTACGGTGCTGGCCAGGGCACTGGCCTTGAGCATCAGGATCACTTCGTTGCTGTAGGCCGGTAGGCCGATGCGCGCAGCGCGCGGCAGGATGATGTAGAACAGCGCCTTGGGTCGGGACATGCCCAGGGCCCGCGCGGCCTCGATTTCACCCGGCGGGATGGCCTGGATCGCACCGCGCAGGATCTCGGCAATGTAGGCCGCAGTGTGCAGGGTCATGGTCACAGTGGCGCACCAGAACGGATCGCGCAGATAAGGCCACAGTGCGCTTTCACGTACCGCATCGAACTGCGCCAGCCCGTAGTACACCAGGAACAGCTGCACCAGCAGCGGTGTGCCGCGGAAGAAGAAAATGTAGGCGTAGGGCAGGGCGCGCACGTACCACAGCCGTGATGAGCGGGCGATGCCCAGGGGGATCGCCAGCAGCAGGCCGGCGATGACCGCGATGGCCACCAGCTCCATGGTCAGGGTTGCACCCTGAGCCAGCTTTGGCAGCCATTTGATGATCACTTCCCAGTTCATTGGGCGCTCCTTGCGAAGCCGCGAGCGGCGCGTTTTTCCAGGAAGTGCATGCCGGTCATGGCCAGCACGGTCAGGCCCAGGTACATGAAGGCGGCGACCATATAGAAGGTGAACGGCTGCTTGGAAACGGTCACGGCAATCTGCGAGTGACGCATGATTTCTTCCAGGCCGATCACCGACACCAGGGCGGTGTCCTTCATCAAGATCATGAACAGGTTGCCCAGGCCCGGCAGGGCGATGCGCCACATCTGCGGCATGATCAGCCGGGTGAAGATCCGCCATTTCGACAGGCCCAGGGCCATGCCGGCCTCGCGGTGGCCCTTGGGAATGGCCAGGATCGCGCCGCGGAACACTTCAGTGGCGTAGGCGCCGAAGCACAGGCCAAGGGCGATCACCCCGGCGGCGAAGGCATTGAGTTCAAGGTCGGGGTTGCCGAAGAACTCGCCCAGGGCACGCATCAGGTTGACCGTACCGAAGTAGATGAGCAGGACCCAGAGCAGCTCGGGAACGCCGCGCACCAGGGTCGAATAAGCGCCGCCAAGCCATTGCAACGGCTTGTACGGAGAAGTCTTGGCCAAGGCGCCGAGCAGACCGAGCACCAGTCCCAGGCACAATGCCGAGAGGGCCAGCTTGACGGTCATCAGCGCACCGGCGGCGAGCGCCGGGCCGAATCCGTAGAGATCGATATTCATGGGGTCTGGATGGCTTTGCTAAGGACCGGCGCCCAGGGGGCAGGCGCCGGTCAGGCAAGTCAGTATCAATAGATGCTGAACGGGAAGTACTTGTCGTTGATCTTCTTGTAAGTGCCGTCGGCCACGATTTCTTTCAGGGCGGCGTTCAGCTTCTCGCGCAGTGGATCTTTCTTGCGTACGGCAATCCCGATCTTGTCGCTTTCTTCAACCGGGTCGCCCTTGAACTCGTAAGGCTTGCCGGCTTCGCTTTTCAGCCACTCGTAGTTGACGTACTTGTCGGCCAGGATCGCGTCCAGGCGGCCGGACGTCAGGTCCAGGTAGGCGTTTTCCTGGGTGTCGTAGAGCTTGATGGTGATGTCGTCACCCAGGTTGTCTTCCAGCCAGGTGCCGGCCAGGGTCGCCCGTTGCGCGCCGATGATCTTGCCCTTGAGCGAGGCCTTGTCGGTCTTGAAGTCGGTCTTGGCCTTGGGCGCGATGAACTGCAGCTTGTTGGAGTAGTACGGGTCGGTGAAGTCCACCGCCTGCTTGCGCTCGTCGGTGATCGACAGCGAGGAGATCAGGAAGTCGAACTTCTTCGCGTTCAGGGCCGGAATGATGCCGTCCCAGTCGGAAGTGACCACGGTGCATTCGACTTTCATCTTGGCGCACAGGGCGTCGCCGATGTCCTTGTCGAAGCCGACCACTTGGCCGCTGGCATCCTTGTTGTTGAACGGTGGGTAGGCGGCCTCGATGCCCATTTTCAGGGTCTCGGCGGCAGCGCTGGCGCTGAAAGCCAGAGTGACGGCAGCGGCCAGGAGGATCTTCTTATAGCTCTGCATGCGTGTAGCTCCGTTAGCGGTTGCTGGACATGAATTGTTTGCAGCGTGCCGAAAGCGGGTTCTCGAAGACCTGCTGTGGCGATCCCTGCTCTTCGATCAGGCCCTGGTGAAGGAATACCACTTCACTGGAGACCTGGCGGGCAAAGCTCATTTCATGGGTGACCAGCAGCATGGTACGGCCTTCGTCGGCCAGGGCGCGGATCACGTTGAGGACTTCCTGGACCATTTCCGGGTCCAGGGCCGAGGTCGGCTCGTCGAACAGGATGACTTTGGGTTGCATCGCCAGGGTGCGGGCGATGGCGGCGCGTTGCTGCTGGCCGCCAGACAGCTGGGCCGGGTAGGCGTGGCGTTTGTCGGCGATACCGACCTTGGCCAGCAGCGCTTCGGCCACTTCGATGGCCTCGGCCTTGCTCTGGCCCAGCACCCGGCGCGGTGCCTCGATGATGTTGTCGAGCACGCTCATGTGCGGCCAGAGATTGAAATTCTGGAAGACGAACCCGATTTCGCTGCGCAGGCGGTTGATCTGCTTGCCGTCGGCGGCCACCAGCTCGCCGTTTTTCGCGGCCTTGAGCTTGAGCTCTTCGCCGGCCACCAGGATCTGGCCCTGGTGCGGGTTTTCCAGCAGGTTGATGCAACGCAGGAAAGTGGACTTGCCGGAGCCGGAGGAACCCAGGATCGATATCACGTCACCGTCGCGTGCGGTCAGCGAGATACCTTTGAGTACCTCCTGAGTGCCGTAGCGTTTGTGCAAGTTGCGGATTTCAAGCGCGGGCGTGGCCTCAGCCATGTGCGGTCCTCATAGAGTTCATTGTGCTCCTGCTGTTGGCGGCCTTCCTGGCGAGGCGCCAAGCTAGCATAGGGTTCGAATCGCAGCCAACAGCGCTACCGGAGGTAAATAGAGGGTATGTGGCAGGTTGTCGCATCAGCACAGAAGACTGTCGCCCCATCAACAACCGAACGCCCGTTTGAACCCTGAATTCGCCTGAAATCCGGTAGGTGTCGCGTAAAAAAAGGCGCGATGGTGCCAGCTTTGGCCGGGTGTTGGAAGGGTTAACGGGCCAAAGGTCATGGATCTGCTTGCTAATTGTGCATCACGCACTTTGGGGGTGTGTTTCTGGTGCGCTGTTTCGTCCTACAAAGTGAGTCGCCCGGTAACGAAGTGGCGAAATACCATTGTTCTCAATGACTTGGGATTTCCATCGGTCGGCTCGCCAACCCCTGTTGCCCGGGACTCTGTAACATTTTGGCGCAATTCTTGCGTACGAAATAAAGAACGCCCTGTTGAATTCTTTTTACGAGAACGAATGCAGACCGGGTGGAGTGACTCTTTTTTCGTTGCAAAGGTGCTTTTCATGAGCGGTACGCAACTCTCCAATGACCTCGAACAGGGGCTCAAACCACGGCATGTGACCATGCTGTCGATCGCCGGCGTTATCGGCGCGGGTCTCTTCGTCGGCTCCGGCCACGCCATCGCCGAGGCCGGTCCGGCCGTGCTGCTGGCTTACGCCGCCGCCGGCACCCTGGTGGTGCTGGTGATGCGCATGCTGGCGGAAATGGCCGTCGCCTCGCCGGACACCGGGTCGTTCTCGACCTACGCCGATCGCGCCATTGGCCACTGGGCCGGTTTCACCATCGGTTGGCTGTACTGGTGGTTCTGGGTGCTGGTGATCCCGCTGGAAGCCAACGCCGCTGCAACCATCCTGCATGCCTGGTTCCCCAACGTGGCGATCTGGGTCTTTACCCTGGTGATCACCCTGCTGCTGACCGCCACCAACCTGTTCAGCGTGAAGAACTACGGTGAATTCGAGTTCTGGTTCGCCCTGATCAAGGTGGTGGCCATCATCGGTTTCGTGATCCTCGGCCTCGCCGCCATCTGTGGCTTGCTGCCCAACAGCCAGGTCAGCGGCGTCTCGCACCTGGTGGACACCCAGGGCTTCATGCCCAACGGCATGGGCGCGGTGTTGGCCGCCATGCTGACCACCATGTTCTCCTTCATGGGTACCGAGATCGTCACCATCGCTGCGGCGGAATCCCACAACCCGGGCAAACAGATTTCCAAGGCCACCAATTCGGTGATCTGGCGGATTGGTCTGTTCTACCTGGTGTCGATCTTCATCGTCGTGGCCCTGGTGCCGTGGAACGACCCAAGCCTGGCCCAGGTCGGCTCCTACCAGACCGTGCTCGATCGCATGGGCATTCCCAACGCCAAGCTGATCGTCGATCTGGTGGTGCTGGTGGCGGTCACCAGTTGCCTGAACTCGGCGCTCTACACCGCCTCGCGCATGCTCTTCTCCCTGGGCAAGCGGGGCGATGCTCCAGCGGTCGCCAAGCGCACCAATGCCAGTGGCACGCCATATTGGGCGGTGATCCTGTCCACCGCTGCGGCTTTCCTTGCGGTGTTCGCCAACTATGTAGCGCCGGCTGCGGTGTTCGAGTTCCTCCTGGCCAGTTCCGGCGCCATCGCCTTGCTGGTGTACCTGGTGATTGCCGTATCGCAACTGCGCATGCGCCAGAAACGCATGGCCGCCGGCGAGAAGATCGCCTTTCGCATGTGGCTGTTCCCCGGCCTGACCTACGCGGTGATCGTGTTCATCGTCGCGATCCTGGGCATCATGCTGTTCCAGCAAGAGCATCGGGTGGAGATCCTCGCCACTGGCCTGCTCAGTGTCATCGTCATCGCAGCGGGCCTGTTGGTGGCCCGTCGGCGCAAGGCCGAGCGCAGTGGGGCTCTGGCGCTGAACTGACGGTTTGATTCACTGCTTGTGGAAAAAGGCTGCGCTCAGAGATGACCGCGGCCTTTTTCATGTCCGGATGCAAGGTGGCATGTCTGCTTGTGGCGGGCTGATGCTCACTCGCGGTCTGGCGTCGGGGCGCTTTACGCTCGCAGGTCGCCTGCTGATAATCCACCGCTCGGTCAGCTTGGGATGCAGCGATGAAGGGCTTGGACATGGATTTTGCCGAGTGGGAAATGCTCGACCTTGAATGGCATCAGGGGTTTGCCTTCGTGGAGGGGGCGCTGTTGGTGGAGGAGCGGGCCCGGGATGTCTACCTCATGCTGCAGCGTGAGGGGCGGGCGCCGGCTGAGCAGGCTTCTCAGGCCGCGGCCGAGCAATACCCGGTTTCCCCGCTGGTAGAGGGCGAACCGCTCTGGCGCCATCGTGTTCATCGGCACCTGCTGCGTGATGCCCGGGCCGATTACTATGCCTTGCCCCGTTACTTCGAACGTTACGGCTACCACCCGTTGCAGGCGTTGCCGGTGCGCGTGTGTCGCGGGTTGCGAAGCCTGGGCCATGACCATTGGAGCGATCACCAGCGGGCCTACTTCTGTCACGACTATGGGCTGGCGCTGATCGAGGACGCACACCCAGAGCGTCTGGCGCTGCTGCACCCGGTGCCGGAGGACTGGCCTTCATCTGCGGTGCTGTTCAGTGACGGCGCCAAGGTCTTCCTGGGCGCACGGGCGATCGCCAGCGCCGAGGACCGGGTGCGTGGCACCAACCATCCGGCTTATCAGGTGATCAATGATCAGGTCTGCCGGGGCGGCGTGCCGCTGCACCAGAAGGACGGTTCGCCGTTGCCGATTGCCAATCCGGACGGTTTTCACATGCTGGCCCGGCGCTGGGGCACCGACGGGCATTCGGTGATCGTCCAGGCGCAGCAGGGCTCCAGCATTGCCTACGAGTATTTCTACCGCATCGACAAGGCCGATCTGGCGACGTTCTGTGTGCTCAATGAGCGCTACGCCAAGGACGCCCAACGGGCCTACTTCCTGACCGGGAAAACCCTGCGTTATGTCGGCGACTTTCGCTTGCTGAACCGCGTTGAGTCGGTGTTCGATGCTGCGGGGCGAGTCTTGAGTCGCAGTGAAACGCCGGACCCGTACGTGGCCGTGGACGACCAGTTTGTCTACTGCAATGGCACCCGCTTGCGCGGGGCCCATGCTCCGAGTTTTCGCCACCTGGGGTTTCATTACTACGCCGACGAGCAGCGCGCCTATCTGTTCAACAAGCCGCTGGACGTGGATGTGCAGAGTTTTGTGGTGGCCCGGCTGGAGCGCGGTGAGTACAACCATTCACCGGTACTGGTGGGCGACAAGCACGGCCCTCTCGGTTCGGCTGGGGTGATTGATGACGGGATGCTGCAGGAGTGGGCCGCGTTCTTCGAGGCTCACCCGCAGTTGCAGGGCTACTGGTGGCACCGTTTGCAAAAGCCCTGTGAGCCAGCGGCGACAATGCCCGTCCTGCGCTCCATCGGCTTGGGGTTTGAGCTGGGGCACCAGGTGCACTTTCATGGTCGCGCTATCAATGGTCTGGATGCCGGCAGTTTCAAGCTGCTGGACACGCACCTGTGCGGTGATGCCAACGGCTTGTACCTGATCCCCTTTCATCGTGCCGAGACCCAGGTGCCGGAGCGATTTTCTTCAGCCTCCGTCGACCAGTACCGCGCCCTGGGTGGGCCCTACCTGACCGATGGCCAGACGGTTTTTTGCCACAGGGTCTTTTATCAGGCGCCTGAGCCGCTGGGTAAGGCGGATCTGGCCAGCTTCGAGTCTTGTGGGCATGGCTGGGCCAGGGATAAGGGCGCGGTGTACTACTACAGCGAAAGAAAAAGGAACCTCGACCCGGCCCACACGCGCTTCATGGGCAGCTACGCCTTCAGCGCGACGCAGATGTTTTCTGCCGGCAAGGCGCTGGAGGTGGAGTTCAGCCCGGAAGAAGTGAGGGTTCCCCATCCGGATTTCTTGCAGCTGGGCACGCGCAAGCTGTTCTGTGGCCGGCGCCCGGTGAGTGCCAAGCGCATCGACCTGGCCAGCCTGGAGTTTCTCGCGGACCGCTATGCACGGGACAAACAGCGTTTTTACCATTACGACGGCTACGCGACGCTCAGCGAAATCAGTGCCGAGCAGTATTGCCAGGCAACGACGAAGGACCTGGCCGGGGACCCTGAACATTTGGCTGTTTGAACGGTAAAAAGGCTGCTGTCAGCATTGACGGCGGATTTTTTTATCGGATCTGTGACTTGTTACATGGCGTTTCATGGACAGCCCGCTGGCGAAATAGTAGCCTGCGCGCTCTTCGATAAGAGCTCTTGCGTGCCAGCGTGAGAGGAGCTAGGGAATAGCGCTGTATTGCAAGGGATTGAATGCTTGTCGGGGCTCTGAATCCGCCTTTCGTCTCTCTCCCTTGATCCATTTGCGTCGGCCCATGCTCCTGATTGTCCGCACTTGCCCCTGGCATGGCTGACGGTCCCGGCTCGAAGAACGAGCATTCAGGGTTCAATGGTGATCGCCCGGCCATTGCTCTCTTAAAGAAAGGGCGGCAAGGAGACGCGCATGGCGTTCACTAAAATCATCTTCAAAAACCCGAACACCGGAGCCATCAAGGAAGCGCCAGTTGGTTTCTCCTGGACCGTGTTCTTCTTCGGCTTCATCCCGGCACTGTTCCGCGCCGACTGGAAATGGGCCGCCATCATGTTCCTGCTGGCCATGTTCACTTTCGGCCTGAGCAACCTGGTGTTCATGTTCATCTACAACAAGCTGTATGTACGCGACCTGATCGGCTCGGGCTTCAAGGCCCAGTCCATTGCCAGCGGCGACCTGAACTTCGCCAGCTCGCGCATCGGCATGGAAATCCCTCGGCTGGAAGCGGCCTGAGCATCACGCCAGGCGGTTTAGCTGAAACGGAAAAGGGCGCATTCATTGCTGAATGCGCCCTTTTTCATGCCCGGAAGAAACTCAGCCTTCGGCGCTGAACAGTGCCTGGGATGCGGCCAGGTAGTCGGCCTGGAAGGCCTCGGACTCGATCCAGGCCAGGGCCGTGGCCTCGTCGGCCTCGGTGGACCAGTTACGGTATTCGATCAGTGCTGCCAGGATGAAATCCGTGGCGCCCTGTTCGCCCTCCTGCTCGTAGACCAGCTCCAGCAGCGGGTCCGAGAGGAACACCGTGCACAGCGCTTGCTGGCTGGTTTTCTCAGCGTCACGCATTTTCACGAACAGCTCGGTCAGGTCTACCGATTCGAAGTCGATGCGGCTGTCGTTGGGGTCCAGTTCCAGCTCCGAGGTGGGGGCTGTGCGCTTGGCGCGGTTTTGCTTGGCCTTGGCCTTTGCCCGGGCGGCACGTTTGTGTTGTTTGTCGATCGATGCCATGGGCGTCTTACCTTGTTGCACAAAGGGGGCGGCGCTCGCGGATATCAGGCGAGCGGCCAGTCAGGCGGGAGAGGATGCCAGCAAATCACCGCGCTGGCACCCGCCATGGTCTCTTGGCGGGCACCGTCGATCCTGTATGAGTCGCGGGCTATTGCAGCGGTGCGCCTTTGCCGAAGGTTTTTTGCAGTCTTTTCCCACTGCTTGGGAATCTGATTTCATTTGCCGGGAAACTCCATGCACCATGGCTGCAAGAGGCCGCTATGCACTACCACACGCCCACTGACCGTCTGCTGCAAATACTCGTGGCCCTGGGGCAATCCCCGGAGGCCATGTCCGCCAAGGAGCTGTCGCTGAACTTGCAGCAGCCCTTGAGCAGTACCTATCGCCATCTCAAGACCCTGTTGCGCTGGGGGCTGGCCCAGGACAATGGCCAGGGCCGCTACCTGCCCGGGCCTGCTTGCCTGCAACTGGCGAAGAAGTTCGACCGCGAAGGCCTGCTGGTGACCCTGGCCAAACCGGAGCTCAACCGCCTGGCCGAGCTCAGCCAGGAAAGCGTCGCGCTGATGGTGCCCAGCAACGGGCAGGCGATCTGTATTGAACTGGTGGACAGCCCGCAGCCCCTGCGCTGCTGCTACCAGAAGGGCCTGGCGCAGCCGCTGCTGCTGGGCGCCTCGGCCAAGGTGTTGCTGGCCTACATGGAGCCTGAGCTGTGCTTGTCGATCCTGCGCCAGCGGGGCGTCGAGGAAGCGGATGTGGCCACGTACCTGGAAAGCTACGCGACGATTCGCGCAGCCGGGCATGCCGTGAGCCTGAGCGAGATCGACCACGGCATCTGGGGTGTCAGCGCGCCCTTGCTCGATAGCCGTGACCGCCTGCAAGGCGCCATCAGCCTCATGGCCCCGGCGTTCCGTGCCGAACAGCGCAGTGAGCGGCTGATTCGCTGGACCCGCGAAGCCGCTCAGCGTCTGAGTGCCCGACTGGATTGAATTGACTGGAGCAAGACCATGATCACTACCGCCCCCATGCACCTCTGGCAGGGTCGTATCGACCTGGCCGAAGGCCTGGCCGCCCGGCGCTGGCACCAGTGGGTACAACCCTGGTGTGAACAGCAGCCGGCGGGTGTTGCCTTGCTCGGGCTGGCCTGTGACGAAGGGGTCAAGCGCAACCAGGGGCGTACCGGTGCCAGCCAGGGCCCGGCGGCCTTGCGCGCGGCCCTGGCCAACCTGGCCTGGCACGGCCAAGGCCCGCTGTATGACGCGGGGGACGTGGCCTGTAACGGCCACCATCTGGAAAGCGCCCAGCAGCTCTACGCCAATCGCCTCGGCCAGTTGCTCGAACAGGGGCACTTGGCCCTGGGCCTGGGTGGTGGTCATGAAATCGCCTTTGCCAGCTTCAGTGGCCTGGCCGATTACCTGCGCCGCCAACAGCCTTGTCCGCGGATCGGCATCCTCAATTTCGATGCTCACTTCGACCTGCGTCATGCACCGCAAAGCAGTTCCGGCACGCCGTTCCGGCAGATCGCCGAGTATTGCCGACAGGCCGGCATGCCCTTCGAGTATTGCTGCCTGGGGGTCAGCGAGTTGAGCAATACCCAGGCGCTGTTCGAGCAGGCCCGGGAGCTCAATGTGCGCTACCTGCTGGACCGGCAGATGCAGGGCTGGAACCTGCCGGCAATCGAGGCCTGCCTCGACGCTTTTCTCGACGGTATCGACGTGCTGTACATGACCATTTGCCTGGATGTGCTGCCAGCCAGCCAGGCTCCCGGCGTCAGTGCACCCTCGGCCCACGGAGTGGACGTGCAAGTGGTCGAGCACTTGGTACGCCGCGCTCGGGCCAGCGGCAAATTGCGCGTAGCCGACATTGCCGAACTCAATCCCGGGCTCGACCAGGACCAGCGCACCGCCCGCGTGGCCGCGCGCCTATTGGCCAGCCTGATTCACTGAGGGGCACGCCCCTCGCCGCGCAACACCACAATGACAAGAAGAGATGTTTGCCATGCCGACTTTTGAATTGGACGCGCTGACCACCCTGGCGCTGGCCCTGATCCTGCTGGGGGTGGGAGCCCAGCTGAAGAAACGCAGCCGCTGGCTGACCCAGCTCTGTGTCCCGGCGCCGGTGATCGGCGGTTTCGGCTTTGCCCTGATTGTCTGGCTGCTGCGCGACCAGCAACTGCTGGCGATCAAGCTCGACACCGCGATCCAGACGCCCCTGATGGTGGCGTTCTTCACCACCGTGGGCCTGGGGGGCAGCCTCGGCCTGCTGCGTCGTGGCGGCAAGATCCTGTTCGTCTACCTGGGGGCTTGCTGGTCCCTGGCGCTGCTGCAGAACCTGGTGGGTGTCGGTGCGGCCAAGGCGCTGGGCATCGATCCGCTGCTGGGCATCATGGCCGGTGCGGTGTCCCTGGAGGGCGGCTTTGGCGCGGCGGCGGCCTTTGGTCCCATCGCGGAAAACCTCGGGGCGGTGGGCGCCACCACGGCGGCCCTGGCTTCGGCCACCTTCGGCATGGTTGCCGGTGGCCTGCTGGGCAGCCCGCTGGCGCGCTGGCTGATCGAGCGCAACCGCCTGCAGATCCAGGCCGATCAGGTCAGCACTTTGCAGCACCTGGAAAGCGCCGCCCAGGGCTCGGTGGCGCCTCTGGATGCGCCGACCTTGCTGCGCCTGCTGACCTGCGTCCTGCTGATCATGGTGCTGGGCTTCTGGATCGGCAGCGCATTGAACGAACACCTGGGCATTGTGCTGCCGAGCTACGTGGGGGCGATGTTCGTGGCGATCATCCTGCGCAACCTCAATGACCGGGCGCGAATCATCGACATCCCCGACAGCGCAGTGAACACCCTGGGCGACGTATGCCTGGGGGTGTTCCTGACCATGGCCATGATGAGCCTGAAGTTCTGGGAGCTGGAACAGCTCGGCCTGCCGCTGCTGGTGATCCTGGTGGTGCAGGTGCTGGTGATGGTGCTGCTGTGTGTGTTCCTGCTGTTTCGCCTGTTCGGCGGCAACTACGACGCCGCGGTGCTGTGTGCCGGCTTCATGGGGCACGGCCTGGGCGCTACGCCCAATGCGGTGGCCAACATGGGCGCGATCTGTGATCACTACAAGGTCTTTTCCTTCAAGGCCTTCATCATCGTGCCGTTGTGCGGTGCGGTGTTGATCGACATCGTGGCGATCCCGCTGATCACCTGGTTCATCAACGCCTTTGCCTGATCAGCGCTCCAGCATCAGCTGTTGCCCGGGGCTGTTCGGGGCCAGGCTGGCGTGCTGCAGCCAGTGCAGCAGCAGCGGCCAGAGCCGGCTTTCGAAGCGGCTGTGGAAGAAGGAGAAATGGCCGATCTCGGCCTCGCCGATGTCCTCGGGGTGAAGGCGCAGATGTGTACGTGGGCTGTTGCTGAAGTAGCCCAGTAGCCGCTCGATGGCCGTCACGGTGCCAAAGGGGTCGTCGCTGACACTGATGGCTAGGATCGGGGCGCTGACCTGGGCGAAGGGCTGCCCACTACGCTTTGCGGCCAGCCTGCGGCCGCTGGGGCGGCCTTCGTAGCGTGGGTGCGGGGTGGCCCAGTCGCGGACCACCCCAGAAGGTGTGTCCTCCATCCAGCCCAGGCGCTTGCCGGGGAAGTAGCCGTAGAGGCCCGTCAGCAGGGGCATCAACACATGCCATTTGCCCAGCATGCGCCAGCGCAGCCGGGGCTCGTAGTCACGCCAGTAGGCGAATTGCGCGCCCATGGTGGCCACGCGACGGATCACCCCGGCGGAGGCGGCCAGGCCCACGGCGCAGCCGCCGAAGCTGTGGCCCACCACATCAATCGGCTGTCCGGGAAACTCGCGCTGGGCCCGTTGCAGCATGGCTTCGAAATCCAGTGCGCCCCAATCCGACCAGGATGCCTTGAACCCCTTGAGCGAGCCCCGACGCGACTCGCCGATGCCGCGATAGTCATAGGTCATCACGTCGAAGCCGTTGGCGAACAGGTAGTCGGCGAAACGAAAGTAGTAGCGGCAGCGCACCGAGGTCGCGGCGTTGATGATCACCACCGGCCGTGCCGGATCGGCTAATGGGTGGCGCCAAGTGAAGCCGCCAAGGAGAACGCCATCCGCCGCCGGTTCGCTGAAGGTTGCGCTGGGGCCTGGATCTGCACCTGAATCTGGACCGGCAGCGGCGGGGCGGGTGGCAGGCAGTTCGGGGGGCGACAGCAGGGACATGGGCGGTTGTTCCTGGGCGGCTGGTGTGGGGTGGGCAAGCCATCTCGCTCAGCGACGAAGTTGTTGTGCGTTCATTAATACCCGGCCCATCCGGGGTGCGGCAACTGCCAGCGCGTCCGCTCGTTGGGGGATGCCTGGTTGCCGGCGACTTTACTCCCGCGCCGGCCCGGGGGAATAATCCGAGCCCCGGCCACGGCCGGGCCCCTGACCCCGATGGAGCGTTGAGCATGGAAGTGAAGCAGCAAATGGCCCCGGAACAATGCCAGGGCATGGAAGATATCCGCCGGGAAATCGACACCCTGGATCGGGCGGTAATCGCGCTGCTGGGTGCGCGTTTCAAGTACGTGCTGGCCGCGTCGAAGTTCAAGACCTCGGCGGCCACGGTGCGGGCCGAGGAGCGCTTCAAGGCGATGCTCGCCACCCGCCGCGAATGGGCCGAGGCCGAAGGCCTGAGCGCGGATGCCATCGAGAAGCTGTACAGCGATCTGGTGCAGCATTTTATCGCCGAGGAGATGAAGCATTGGCAGGCTGCGCAGGCGCTTGCCTGAAGTTGCTTGCCGACGTTCGGCGTTGATCGGACTCTGCGGCAGAGGGCAGGCCCTCTGCGTTGATCGGCGTCGCCGCCGGTAGACTGGCGGCCTTTTCTCGAACGATCAGGAACGACAACCATGCAACTTCGCTCATGGACAGGGCTGGCGCTGGCAGCGCTTTTGGCTGCGACCGTACAGGCACAGGCGAGCGAGCCTTCCTCGGTGTATCTGCGTTGCAGCATGACGCCCGAGCAATACGCCCAAGCCATGGCTGCGCCGCCACGCCCGGCGATTTCCTACAGCGATTGGCAGAAGTGGTTCGACAGCAAGGACATGTACGGCTCGGCCCGGGTCGATGCCGAGTGGTTGCAGGATTCCGGTGCGCGCAGCCTGCAGGAAGTGGTGCAAATGTGGACGGGCACTGGCGGCTCCTCCCAATACGATCCGCAGACCGGTCGCTGGCAGTTCGCCCTGCTGGAGTTCACCGACAACTATGGCGAGATGATCCAACTGCTGGCGCCGCTGCGCAGCGTCGCCCCTTACTGCCAGCCCGGCTCCGACAGTTTCCTGCTGATCTACTCCTACATTTGGGGCGATGGCGACAACGCCTACCTGACCCTCAACAAGCAGCGCAGCCAATTTGCCGTCAAGCCCACCCAGGCACAACGCGTCGAGGCCGATGCGGCGCTCAAGGTGTTGATGGATGCCGGTTCGCAGTGAAGTGGTTGGGCGGCTGAAGTGCTGCAGCGCCCTCTTTGGGGTTGGTTTGAGCGCGGGCGGGCCGGTTACTTTCAGTCACCAGGTGAGGGCTTGCGCTGATCGGACCTGCTCTTTACTCTGCGCCGGTCGCTGCCAAATCAGCGGCCGGGCGTAGGAACCCGATCATAAGATGCGTACCAGCACCCAGCGCTTTGGGTGCTGTTTGCTGCCTATGCGTTATGGCGGCTGTACGCGGGCACGCTTCGGCGTGGCCGGATCTTGTGACCGGTTCCTACCCCCGCGTGCAGCTGCCACCTGGCCGGTAGGAAGTTGGGTGGTAGCTCCTCATACACAAGGAGTGTCACCAATGAACGGATATATCCCTCTTCACCACACGCCAGCGGACAACCCCGTCCTGCTGATCAATCCCCATGCGCCCCTGGTCGATCTCCTGGCCTGCGCCGATCAGCGCATACGCGCCCTTCACAAACTGATGAACAGCCTGTCCTGCATGACCGCGCAAACGGCTGACGCCAGCGACCTGTTCCAGATCGCCGACATCGCCTCGCTGCTGCTCGGTGATGGCGTGGCCTTGCTCGATGTGGCCCAAGGGCAGGCGATGGAGTGGGCGGATAAGGCCTTCTGATCGGCGCAGGCGGTGCGCCAGTGCGGCCAGGGTTGGTTTGACTCTGGTCGCCCTTGGAGAGCCTGAGGGCGTGTCATGGCGCTTCAAGCGGTGCCGGTATGAACCCTTGCTCTCGAAGCGCCTTGATCATTCCTCTGATGAGGTAGCTGTTGGAGAAACCGATGGTGTACTGCCGGGCGTTGGTGCTGATGGGTAACAGCATCCCCTGGTCCACCAGTTTCTTTATTTGATAGGTCCTTTGCCCGGCAGTCAGCTTGGGCAGCGCCTGGGCGATATCGCTCGATTTAACAACACCTGACTTGATCGCCGTGGTCAGTACCGTTTCTTCCGCAGCAGTGATCCATTGTCGATCCCGAGCAAAGGTAATGGCGGGAGCCAGGATGTGCCGGGTCAGGTAGCGATAGTCGGTGAGGCGGTTGACCTTTTCCAGATCGTCCCTAATGCCCTCTAGAGCATAGGTACACCAGGTCTCCAGTCCGGCCTTGGTTCCTTGGTCCGCGGTGGCGAGCATGGCGTAGTAACGTTCCCGATCGTTGAAGAAAACAGCGGTAGGGTTGAGTACGCGGCCACCCGTATCGACGTTGAAGCCATATTTCATCAGCTGTGCGTAAGTCAGGAGGCGCACCACGCGACCATTGCCGTTGCCAAAGGGGTGAATCCAGCCAAACCGGTGATGGGTCAAGGCCACTTTCATCAAGTCGTATTTGGGCAGGTCCTCCCGATTGACGAACTCCACCAGCTCTTGCATGTAGCTGGGCACCATCAGGGCATCAGGAGGTAGGTGGGCGGCCTGAGCGATCTGCACTGCGCCCTGGCGATAAGCTCCAGGCGTCTTATCGTCCTCTCGCTCCAGGTCCTGGACGGTCATCGCGTGCAGCTCTCTGATGGTGAGCTCGGTAATCGGTGTTCCCGGGTCAATGGTTTGCTCGATGAAGTCCAAGGCTTTTTCGATGTTCGCCACTTCGCGTAGCTGATCGGTGTCCTCGGCTGTGCCTTCAACCTTGCTCTCGATGTAGTCGGCAAGTGTTGTGTGGTTGCCTTCGATGCGCGCCGAACCCAGGCTTTCCAGGATGTGGAAGATCGTTTTCAGCTGATAGAAGACCGCAGGAGGCGTATCGCCTTCCAATCGCAAGCGCCGAAGGTGCTCAAGCTCGCTGAGCACGTCCACCAGATTGGAGTCGAAGGACGGGTTTAGCAGCTCAAGATCGTGATGGAAGAATGCAGGCATTGTGCAAACATCTCGAAAGCCGAAAAAATTATCTATGATTTTTTTGCTGTAAGCCCTGTTCTATAGGGGTTTTGGTCGAATATCAAAAGATGATTATCTCAAGATGGTTCTTCATTTAAGTGGATGTTTGAGAAAAGCTGAGGCGAGATGCGCTGTATTGGCGGCGTGATGGTCGCGCAGTGGCTTGGTTGTGCAGAAAAGAAAGCGGGGGGGGGATCGCGCGGGGAGCGGGAAGGGTCAAATTCCAGGCAACAAAAAACCCGCACTAGGCGGGTTTCTTGGTTGCTTTCACGTGATGTAAACACCACCTGAAAGCTGAAGGTGGTGCCCAGAGACGGAATCGAACCGCCGACACTGAGTCAAAAACTGTAACCCCTTGAATTGCGGGGCTTAGAAGCCCCCCGCGGGAACGAAGTGTACTCGCCCTGTGTACCTCTGGCTAGGTCGGCGGGCAGTGTGCTATTACTCGATCCGACTTAGTTTGGCGTGAAGTGAGGGCGGGTATGAGTAGGGTGTTCTTCAACGTAAAGGTATGTGGAAAGGAATCGCATCGTGATGCTTTTCTAGACGGCTTTTTGCACATGAATCCGTTGGGATTCTTCCGGAAGTATGAGGAAGGAGCGGTGGCCAACATCGCGGACCGGCATGAGGCAACTGTCTCGCTATTGCAGCCGGGGCAGTTCACCATGACTATCACGAGTGATTACCTGCCGGGCGGGGAATATACAATCCCGGCAGAGGACTTGGCGGGGCCTTCGGTTATCCAATACGACGCACACAACACCCTGAACGTGCTCTGCCTGTATGCGGTGCACGAGCGGGGGTGCACTTTTGAGTCGGAGGACGACTTCGAACGCTTCGTTGAGGCGCAGATGATGAAGTCCGAGGTGGATGATTTGGGCGACTATGCCGCCGTGGTGGTCGACACCGTTGCCTTCCAGCAAAGAGTGCTTCAGGTTATTCGGAGTAATGGCTTTGGTGCTGTGGCAGGGCTGGTGGACTACTACGATCCTTCGACTTTCCACGGCTCATTTGACAAGGCCCAAGCCTTACTGAAAAAGCGGAATGATTTTTCCCATCAGCGGGAATACAGGTTTGCTGTAGACCGGGCCGTTCATGAGGAAGCTCCCTATACGCTTCCGGTGGGGTCGCTCCGCGACATTGCCATAGGGTGCCGGACGTCGGAGGTCAACGATTTGATTCGAAATTATCTTCATCAGATGAAGACCCAGGGCGTTTTCGGATAGGGCTTAAAACGGGGGAAAAATCTGAGGGGCTTTAGTAAGTAATGAGGTCGAACCGCTTCCCCCCCCCCCCGTACCCGCCTCGGTCTTTTGTTCCGTTGGGCGTCACATCGTCGCGGAGGCTTCGTCGACTGCGGCCCGCTTACATCAGCATCTGGTAACCACCACTCCAGCTTCAAGTCTGTCGTTTTTGTGGTTGTAAGGGTATACCTGGCCAACCACGGTGGGAGGCGTGACCAGCTGTGTTCGTTTAGATCTATTTGACCACTATTGCGACCACGCCTATAGTGACCACACTTCTACGACCACAGGGGGCTTTACTCCATGTTCATCCGTGCCTATCTCCGCGCCTCTACCGCTGAACAGGACGCCACTAGGGCCAAGCAGTCGTTGGTGGACTTCGCCAAGCAGCACGGGCACACCATCGCCACGACCTACACCGAGAACGTAAGCGGAGCCTCCCTACAGCGACCTGAGCTTTTCCGTCTCCTGGAAGACGCCTACCCCGGGGACGTTCTCCTGGTCGAACAGGTAGACCGTCTATCACGCCTGACCGAGGCTGACTGGCAGAAGCTCCTGGCGGTAATCAGGGATAAGGGCGTGAAGGTCGTGTCACTGGACTTGCCGACGTCACACATGGCGATGGCTCCGACGAATACGAACAATGCCGCTGACGCCTTCACAGGGCGTGTCATAGAGGCCGTCAACGCCATGTTGTTGGACATGCTTGCCGCTGTAGCAAGGAAGGACTACGAAGACCGTCTAAGGCGGCAGCGGCAGGGCATTGAGAAGGCCAAGAACGAAAAGCGCTACGTGGGTAAGTCCATTGACCAAGACAAGCACAAGCGCATTCTGGCGTGCCTGGCTAAGGGTATGGGCATCCGGGAAACCGCATCAGCCACCGGCACCAGTACGGCGACAGTGCAACGCGCCAAGAAGCTCCAGGCAGCCGCCGCTCAGTGACAGACCACGAGCTATGAGTTCATGGGATACCACATACTGGTCCGGAACCGGACCTGTCGAATCGCAGCTGAGGCCCGCAGCTACGGGGCTACAGGCCATAGAATCAACGTTATCACACTTCCTAACCAGACTGTTTCGAACCCGTAAGCGCTGCTAAAAAGTGGGCTCCAATTACCTGGAGTCCCCTCGAAATGACGAAGAAAAAGAAGTCGAGAAGCAAGCGCACAATCAAGGCTCAGGCCAGGTTCAGGCCCGAGAAGGCGTTGGTAAAAAGTGGGATCTACGCCGTCGAGGAGCCCAAGTCGCAGAGGAAAGTAGCCCAAGAGACGGAGCGGCTAAACGCCATTGAAACGAAGGCGGCAAGGATTGCCATCGAGAAAGGGAAGAAAATGGCCAAGATCGAGGCATACGCCAAGGAACACGGCATCACTATCACCCAGGCCATGATCCACTTCATGTAGGAAAATGAGCACCGGGGAGGACGTCCAGGCGAATTATGGCCCTTCCTTGCACGAGGAGAAGGCGTCCTTACCCTCTACCTCCGACAGTCCGTTTTGAGCAGCCAGGCAGGCACCAAACTCCAGGTGCCACATTCAGTCTGCACCGTCGATCCCGTCCGAGTTTGCGCTAACCCCCCATTTCATCCATCACCCCTGAGCGCGTCCGCAACCCTTGGCCCTGCGGGGTTTGAGGGTTGAGAACGGCAATTAGTGCCAGTCAAGGAGAAAGGCACCCGGCGTCCCACTCAAGCGATGCCACGGGCATTAACGCCAATCCTTGTATAACCAGACCAGGAGCTGTGCCTGGCGGCAGCTCAATCACATTTCCTGCAAACCATCCCCCCTGCCTGGGCAACCACGGCGGGGCATTTGCGTTTGCTATCACCGGACTTCAATCCCATGAAACAGCCCATGCGCCTTGTGCGCCTCAATCTACACCTACGTGCGGACCACCTTGACCGCCTGACCCAGCTTGCCAGCGCCATCAGTCGGCGCAAAGGACGTGACACACGGCTTGCTGAAGCGCTGGAGTTGGCCCTGGTCAGCGGCCTTACGTGGACTGACGTCGACATGCTGGACCTCCTCAAGTCTGACCTGGAGGCGCCTTGTTGGCGTGCCCTAGGTCCAGTCGTGCGGACCCGATAAGAATGCAGGGACGACTTCAATCCATCCCGCTGGACAAGGTAATCACCAGTCCACGACTTCAGAATCGCAATGCTGCCTCACCATGTATGCAGGACAGGCTCCCGTTGACGCCGGCCACCATTGAGCATCTGGACGGCCTCAAGATGGTTCTCAAGCGTGGGGAGCGCCTACCCCCTGTTCTGGTAGTCCCAGCCGAAGACGACAATCCTGGGCGGTTCTACCTGGTTGACGGCTACCACCGTTTTTGGGCGCACCAGGGGCTCAATGTGGAAGTCATTCCAGGGCTTGTGCTGGACGGCAAAGGTTTTGCTGACGCACTGGTTGCCGCTGGTACGGCCAACAATGACCACGGCCTACGGCTCACCAAAGACCAGAAGGTTGAGAACGCGTGGCGCTGCTTGAACTATCCCGAAACCGACTTCTACCGGCGTCTAAACAAAACCCAGGCGGAGGCTACGTTGGGTGTCGACCGGGAAACCATCAAGAAAATGCGCCAGAAGGTACGTCAAAACGGAGTCGCGTCGGGAGTTATCGACGCTAGTCTCAAAGGCAAGGCGGCAGAGGAAGCGTTGCTGGCCTACTGGAACGACAACCCCGCCCCTTATACCTGGCGACTGGCTAGGAGGGACGGCAGCAGCGAACGGAAGAATCCACATTGGCAGGAGAAAAAGGCTGCGCGAGCCCTCGCCCAAGTTTTAGCGGACTTCGAGGCAGCCTATGGGGCTGACGTCGCCAAGAGGGCCATTAATGCTGTGGGCTTTCATTTGCACAACGTTAAGCCGGTCGAGGGCATGGACAAGGTGCGCCGCGCTTTCTCCGTATGCGCCCAGCCGATACCCGAAGACGATGAAGTAACCCTCTCCGTAGAGGACATGGACGCGTTCCTGGACTGGCAGCGCGAACAGGGCTTTGACGTCCAGCCACAACCGCACTTCAACGACACAGAACACCACCTCCCTTCGGATTACTGAAGGGCATCACGTGGGTATCGTCAGGGGGGTCTCATACCTACTTGCGCCCACGCCGAACTCGAAACATCAAAGGACATCAATCCATGACCACGTACATTGCTTACGTCGACGGCGCCTGCCCGAACAACGGAAAACCCAACGCCAAAGCTGGCTGGGGCGCCTACATCACCAACCCCGAGGGCAAGACACTGAAGCTTGCCGCTCCGGTCCCTCGTAACCAGCCCCAGACCAACAACAGAGCCGAGTTGCTGGCAGCCCTGGAGGCGCTGAAGCGGTGCAACAAACCTATGCCTATCACGCTCTACAGCGACTCTCAGCTTGTGGTCAAAGGGGCGAACGAATGGCTGCCCAACTGGAAGGCCAAGGGCTGGAAGACGAGTAGCAAGAAGCCTGTTGAACACCGCGACCTGTGGGAGCAAATCGACCAGTTCATTCAGCAGCGGGAAGTAACATTTATTTGGGTCGAGGGGCACGCCGGCAACTTGGGCAATGAGGAAGCCGACACCCTGGCCTGTCGGGGAGCTAACGGAGAGTGCGTTTTTGAACTGACCATGGCTAACACCGCAAGCTAATAGCTGATGGGGTGGATGGGGCTTGTACATCCATCCCCCTGTCGTTTTAGCGGGTACTTTAGTGAACCGAGCCTCCGCATGAAAGCCTTCAACAGCATCCTGAAGGGCTTCCAGAAGGTGGTCCAGCAGTTGGAAGACCTGGCCAAGCGCAACCACGACCAGGCCGACCTGAAGGTGGAACAGGCTGAAGCCCTGGACGACCAGGCGAACGCCCTTCGTGACGAAGCCAAAGCCGCCGAGAAGGCCGCAACCAACATTCGCGGGCTCCTGGAGGGCAAGGTATGAATACCAATCCTGACCATCCGTACATCGTCAGCATGCGCAAGTGCATGTTGGAACAACGCGACGAGCTGAACGACCACGAAAGCATCCTGATCCACCTGTTCGAACTCGCCGTGCCTGACCGGGCGGTGAACGACCCGAAGCTGTACTGGGAGCAGTACATCGCCTGGTACAAGGCCCGCCTGGACGCCTCCGAGAAGTACTGGGACTACCCCGCCCAGGCCACCTCCGAGAAGTACAAAGGCCCTTCGGTGGAGGCCCGGGTATGAAGCGTCGCATGGATCAAATCCTGGAGCTGTTCCAGGAGCTGCTGGAGGTCGACGGCTACAACGCTGACGACATTGAGCGGGTACGCCAAAGCCTCCACGAAATTAAGCCTCTGACGGCCCTGGGCACCCTGTCCTACATGCACCACTTCACGCAGCGCCTACACGCCACGCGGCTGGTGGAGGCTGCTGTATGAACCAGGTGCAAAACTTCGCCTTCGGCCCCGTGGACGTGCGCGTCATCGAGCAGGACGGCGCCCCCTGGTTTGTGGGGGCCGATGTTCTGAACGTGCTGTACGGCCGTACCACGGGTATGGGCAACGTCTACGTCCGCCTGGCCGCCGACGAAGTCACCAAAGTGAATCGCAGTCACTTAACTGGGATCCCCGGAAAACCTATGGTCCTGGTCAGCGAATCCGGCCTCTACAAGCTGGTCATGCGCAGCGACAAGCCCGAGGCCAAAGCCTTCCAGGATTGGGTCACGCGGGTAGTCCTCCCAGCCATCCGCAAGGACGGCGCCTATGTCATGGGGGAGGAGAAGGTAGCGACCGGCGAGCTGTCCGAAGACGAGCTGGTCATGCGGGCTATGACGATTATGACCCGCAAGGTCGACCGTCTGACCCAGGAGCGCGACCAGTTGGCCCGGGACAAGCAAGCCCTGGCTATCACCAATGAAGCCCTCCTCCCGGCCGCTACCGTGGGCCAGGCGCTGGCCAAGCGTAAAGCCCTGGGCGTGGTCGACTTCTGCCGCAAGCTCCCAGGCGTGGCGGTTAACGCCGTCCAGACCCGCCTGTACGACATGCAATACCTCCACAAGAAGCCAGGCCACTGGTCTGTCTACGCCAGGTTCAAGGGCGTCCTGTTCGACGAAACCTACGACCACCTGGGCTATTCCAAAGTGGTGGTCCTGGAGGCTGGCCAGCGCTTTCCCTGCTACCATCGGTCAACAAGCACTGACCGGAGCTAAGCATGCACCACATCGACTACGCCGAGCTGGAGGCCAATTTCGAGCAGTACGTCGAGCGGGCATACAACGGCGAAGAAGTTGTCGTCACCCGTGACGGAGAGCCGTTGGTGAAGCTTGTCGCGTTTCAACCGACGTTGCCACGCATTGGCGCCTTGAAAGGTCAGCACATCTTAGACGCCCAAGCTTCCAGCGCTGTGGATAAAGAGCTTGAAGACCTGTTTTATGCTGGCGAAATATTCCCTGAAGGCAGCTCCGTCGCAGGGTCAGGACCGACCAAGTCAGGTGATGGCGACAAGGGTGGGCAGTAGGCCAGCTTCGCGTGCAATGCTCGGCAGCATCTTCAGTTGCTCCAGAAGCTGAGGTAGTAGCGCCCGCTCCCCATACTTGCGGCTGACGGCACCGTTGTCGTGGCCTGTTAGAGCGTCACGGAGTTCCTCGGGCACGCCTACTTCCCGGCATAGCGTAATGAACGAGTGGCGGAACCCGTGCGACGGTCTGACGTTGCTTTCCAACTGAGCTACCGTCTTCAGGTACGCCGACCATCGCTTGCCGAAGTTGTGGCCGAAGTAACCGGCATGATTCGCTTCAAGCAGTGGGAATAGAGCCCCTGCCTTTGGAAGGTTGTCTACGTACTTCAGAAAACCAAGCTCGATGAGGTCGGGATGTAGCGGAACCTTGCGGTGGCTGCCCGCCGTCTTAAGCGTACGAAGGTCGATGTCTCCGTCCTCGTCGGGCGTTGAAAGCAAATCCAGAAACCAGACGCCATCCTCATTGCGCTGCACTTCGCCCGCTTTAAGTTGTGCGATCTCCTCCCGGCGGGCGCCTGTGTAGCACAGTAGCAGCGGAATCCAGTACCACGCTTCGCCGAACGATGCCCTTGGCGGTCTCCAGGAGTCGTGGAAGATTGGGCTGCTGAATATCTGTTTCAGCTCCTGTCGGGTGTAGTGCTTGCGGGTAGCGGTTCTACCAGCTTTATGTGCGGCCTTGGACAGTTCGCCTGTAACCCCGGATGCCGTGACGGCATTCTCCGCCAAAATACCCAAGCGGACGGCATGGGAGAGCACTGCCGAAAGAGCCATAAGGCGGTTCTTGACGGTTAGGCGCCCGAGCGTGGGGAGACCTTCGGTTTCCGCCCTTGCGATTAGCTGACGAGCTGTCATAGCGCGTCGTCCTGTCCCGCCGGTAGGCATTTTGAGGAGGTCGGTGGCAAATGTACTGGCGGTCGTTCGGGTGATGGCATCGATTGGCAGATCGCCATTCAGCTCAATGAACACTTTGACGGTGCCGCCATATTCCGCAACTCGTTTGGTTACGTCCCTGCCACCATTCCCAATCTTCAAAACATATGCCTTCCAGTCCTCAAAGAAGTGTGACAGCAGTGGGGCCTTATTGTGCGGGGCTTCAAAGCTGAGAGGGGCCGGAGGCGGCGCCTGGAGAGGGGTGACGTGGTCGTGGTGTGACCTATCAAGGGCTGCCTCCGACAGCCGCAGCAACTGAGCAGCGAAGGCTTCTAGCAGATGGCGGTAAGCGACCGAGTCGATGGGCACGAGAGGGCGGTTGTAGCGCGCTAGTTCCTGCTCAATGTCGGAAAGCAGTCGCGACTGTATGCCGGACGCGGCGAGGAAGGTAGGGACGCTGTGGCCGGAGCCATAGAACTCTCCTAGAGTCTCAAAGGCTCCGCCGCTGTGGGTGACGAGCCAGGACGAATACACGCCAGACTGTTCCATTTCATGGAGTTCTCGATGCGCCCACCGTGCTGCCAGTTGGACAGCATCCTTTGCTGTGAGCTGTACTCCTATGCGGAGCTGTAGACGTGCCGTGTCAAAAAGTTGGTCGGCTTTACGCCATTCGGCTGCGAACCTGGTCTTGGCTTCGGCGGGGACGCGGGTCTGAAGGCTGACCTTGTAAAAGTCACCTCTGCCTAGGATGGACTTGATGTCGTCGGGGATGCGGCGGCGGATGTAGTAGATGCCGCTAGGGTGCTTCCAGGGTTGTGCCATGAATGCCATGTGTGTACCCGCAATGTGTACCAGTCAAGGTGCGGGTTACAGCTCTCCACAAATGAAAAACCCCTGAGACCTTGCGGAATCAGGGGTTTCGGTATTTGGTGCCCAGAGACGGAATCGAACCGCCGACACGGGGATTTTCAATCCCCTGCTCTACCGACTGAGCTATCTGGGCAACGGGGCGCATTAAACGGGTTTTTCAGGGGGGCGTCAAGCAAGTTTTGAAAAAAAGTTTAATTATTACCGCCGCTTACGTTCCGCCCCCGATTTTCCGTGGGTTTACTCCGCCGGCGGCACGTAGCCTTCGGCCTTGGCGTATTCCTCGCCGGAGAAAAATTTGTCCATCTCGCCCTGCAGATATTTGCGGTCTTCGGCATTCATCATGTTCAGGCGTTTTTCGTTGATCAGCAGGGTCTGGTGTTTCTGCCAGTCAGCCCAGGCCTTGGCCGAGACGTGTTCGAAAATATCCTGGCCTTTGGCGCCCGGGTACGGGGGGCGTTCCAGGCCCGGCAATTCTTCCTGGTACTTGCGGCACATTACGGTGCGGGTCATGACGACTCTCCTGCATTCAAGACTTCGGCCGCGCGTTTGAGCAGTGTTTTCACCGGGGCGGCAAGGCCCAGGCGCGGCGGGGTGGCGAGGTTATACCAGAGCCAGTCGGCCTCGGCGACGTGCAGCGCCGACTCTTCGACCCGGATCAGCCAGGGCTCGATGGCCAGCTGGAAGTGACTGAAGGTGTGGACCAGGCCGGGCATCTGCTGTTGCTGGCCCAGCTCCAGGGAGTGCTGCGATGCCAGGTGCGGGATGTCGTCCAGGCCATCCAGTTCCGGCAGGCTCCACAAGCCGCCCCAGAGGCCGCTGGAGGGGCGCCGATAAAGCAGGATGGCGCCTTCGCGGTTGGCCAGTAATGGCATCAGGGTGCGCTTCTGCGGCACCTCCTTGCGCGGCTTGGGAATCGGGTAGCGGGTTTCCAGGCCGAGCATGTGGGCTTCGCAGCCGCGCTCCAGGGGGCACAGCAGGCAGCTGGGCTTGCTCCGGGTGCAGAGGGTCGCCCCCAGGTCCATCATCGCTTGGGTGTAGTGGTTGACCCGGCTGTGAGGCGTGAAGCGTTCCGCAGTGGCCCACAGCTGTTTGGCCACGTTGGGTTCCCCCGGGTAGCCCTCCTGGGCGGTGAAGCGTGCCAGCACCCGCTTGACGTTGCCGTCGAGGATCGGCGCCCGCAGGCCCATGCTGATGCTGGCGATGGCGCCGGCGGTGGACAGGCCGATGCCCGGCAGCTCGGTGAGTTTTTCCACATCCCGGGGAAACTCGCCGCCGTATTCGGCCATGACGATCTTCGCGGTCTTTTGCAGGTTGCGCGCCCGGGTGTAGTAGCCCAGGCCGGTCCACAGGTGCAGCACTTCGTCTTCCGGGGCTTCGGCCAGGGCCTGCACCGTGGGCAGCGAGGCCATGAAGCGGTCGAAGTAGTTGAGTACGGTGCTGACCTGGGTCTGTTGCAGCATGATCTCCGACACCCACACCCGGTACGGGTTGATGTTCTGCTGCCAGGGCAGGTCATGACGACCATGGCGGTCGTACCAGTCCAGCACCGCCGGTGCAAAGGCCTCGGCTCTCATCGCTTGAACAGCCCCTTGAGTGCGTTCTTCAGTTCCGGGCTGACCTTGTCACCCAGTTTTTCGTCGATCTTCTGTTGCAGGCGGTCACCGGCCAGCTTGGCGGCTACCTGGCCCAGGCCGTCCTTGTCCAAACGACAGGCCTTGGCCCCCAGCTCCAGTGGGCCGCGGCAGCGCAGGGGCAGTTCAACGCCGGCGAAGCGTTCACCGACCTGGCAGGCCGGGTCCGGGTTATCGCTGAGGTCACCCTCGACGACGATGCCGACCCGGTAGTCCATGCCCAGCACCCGCAGGTCGATATCACCATTGCCGTTGACGGTCATGCCGGGGATGCGCACTTTCAGGTCCGGGTTGCTGGCCACGCCGTTGCGAAACGTCAGGTTGCCCTTGAGCTCCTGGAACGGTGTGTCCTTGCCCCGTGGTGTGCTGCTGAGGTTCTTGCGGTTGAGCACCGCGATGCCCTGGCACAGTTGCTGTTCGATGTTGGCGTTGAGCAGCACGCCGTTGTTGATGACGAAGCTGGCAGTACCGTTGAGGCTGTCGATCAGCGCCTTCTGGCTGTTGCCGCTGCCGCTGAGGTTGCTGTTCAGGGTCACCAGGCCTTTGACCGGAGGATTCTGGCCCTGGCTTTCGAGGATGCGTTCCACCGGCACGCGGTTGATCTTGGTTTGCAGGCTCAACTGCGGTGTGCTCTGGCGCACGTCGAGATTGCCGCTGGCCTCGAAACTGCCGTTGTACAGCTCACCGCGCAGGCTGGACAGTTTGAGCAGGCCGCCCTGGCCGTTGGCCTTGAGCGCAGCGTTTTGAATCGGCAGCTTGTCCAGGATCAGTTGGCCGAAACTCAGGTCGGCGTCGACGTCGAGCTTGTTCAGGCGCTCCACCGGCAGCAGTTTGTCGGTACTCCAGGCGCCCTTGGTCGGCGAGCTGGGCAGCGGCGTGGTGCCGGCCCCCGCCATGGCGTCGGCTTCGCTGCTTTGCACTTCGGCTTTGCGCGCCGTGGCGGCACTGTTGGCTTCGGCCGATTTGGGCGGCAGGTAACGGTCGACGTTGAAGGTGTCGGCCTTGAGCTGGGCGCGGAGGGATTGCTTGGCGAAATCCTCGATCGCCAGGCGTCCGCTGAAGGTGCTGTCGTCGAGCTTCAGGTTCAGGTCTTCCAGGGCCAGGCTGCTGGGCGTGCCTTGCAGGCGGCTGACCAGCTCGACCTTGCTCAGACTGCCTTCGGCCATGGCCGGCAGGGTCTGGCCGATGCTGTCGACGAATTTCGCCAGGTCGAACTGGGCAATGGAGAGCCCGCCGCTGATCTGCGGGGTCTTGTCCAGGTCATTGACCTTGAGTTCGCCCAGGGCGCGCAACTGGTTGAGGGATATTTTCAAACCGGTCCACTGGCCGACGTTGGCGGCCTTGTCCAGCAACAGCTGGCCCTGGGCGGCGAAGGTCACGGTCTTGCCTTGCAGCGGATCGCCGGTGGCCTCGCCGGACAGGCGCATGTCTTCGAACTGGTAGCGCTGCAGGGCGCGATCGAAGCGCAGCTCGCCATTGAGCTCGGTGCGTACCCGCACGGCAGGCTGGTTGCTGGCCAGGAATGCGGTGAGCTTGACCGGGGTGTTGCTGGCTTCGTGAATTGGCCCGGTGCTCAGTTGGATGCTTTCGGCGGTGAACTGCTTGCCGGTCTGTTCATCGTTGTACTCAACCCGGGCGTTGTTCACGGTCAAGCTGTCGATGTCCAGGCGGATGGGCTGCGAAGGCTTGTCTGTGCCGACGTTGGGCTGGCCCGCTTCGCCGGTGCTGGTGGCCGGGGTTTGGGCCTGCTTGTCGGTAGGGGCGGCCTTGCCGATGTCCTGCCAGTTACCGTGGCCATCCTTGTCGCGGTTCAGGCGCAGGTTGAGGCCTTCGACCCGCACATCGCTCATCTGCACTTCACGGCGCAGCAGCGGCAGTACCCGGACCGACAGGCCAAGCATCTGCAGGTCGGCGAAAGGTTGGGTCGGGTTGGCCAGGGTGGCTACGCCGGCGTCGTGCAGTTCCAGGCCGAGCCAGGGGAACAGGCTCCAGCCGATGTCGCCATTGAGCGTCAGCTCGATGTGGGCCTTGTCGCGGGCAATCTGGCGAATCTCTTCTTTGTAGTCGTTGGGATCAAACAGGTGGGTCAGGGCGAAGCCCAGAGCCACGATGATCAGCAACAGCCCGAGAATTACCAGACCCAGGATTTTGCCGAACGCTTTCATGGGCGAGTCCTTGTGTGTCGAATTCAAAATTTAGCCAGGGAGTATAACGCTCTGAACCTGGCGACTGGTCACCCATTGCTGTTAGAGGTTTTTTCGTTGTAACGGCCATTTTTTTGCCAGAGGCCTGGCCTGCGGGCGAAGCAGTCGCGGGAAAAAAGGTGATGCCAGTTTGGGTATTTAGTTTGTCGCAAATGGTAACCTCTCGCGGTTCGTCCGTCCTTCTGCGACTGAATGTCGCGCCTGCCCAAAGGGAGCTTTACTCATAAAACGACCGCGCCTGCGTGCCAAGGTCGTCGCAGGGGAGTGGCCGATGAACAATTCTAATAATTGGGGGAAACATCCATGAGCTCTAGCACTGCGGTGGCCAGCCCGGCCGCTCAGCCAGCGTTCTTGTCCAAAGAGCGCATCATTGCCAAGCCCGGTTTCAACCGCTGGCTGGTCCCACCGGCCGCTCTGGCCATTCACCTGTGCATCGGCATGGCCTACGGCTTCTCGGTGTTCTGGCTGCCACTGTCCAAGGCGCTGGGCATCAGCGCGCCAGTGGCGTGCGCGCCGGGCATGGGCTTTATCGAGCAGGTCTTTTCGTCCCAGTGTGACTGGCCGATTTCCATGCTCGGCTGGATCTACACCCTGTTCTTCATCTTCCTAGGCTGTTCGGCAGCGATCTGGGGTGGCTGGCTGGAACATGCCGGGCCGCGCAAGGCCGGTGTGGTATCGGCGCTGTGCTGGTGCGGCGGCCTGCTGATCTCGGCGCTGGGGGTCTATACCCACCAGATCTGGCTGATGTGGATCGGCTCCGGGGTTATCGGCGGTATCGGCCTGGGCCTGGGCTACATCTCCCCGGTGTCGACCCTGATCAAGTGGTTCCCGGACAAGCGCGGCATGGCCACCGGCATGGCGATCATGGGCTTTGGCGGTGGCGCCATGGTCGGCGCACCTCTGGCCGCAGCCCTGATGAGCCATTTCGCCACGCCCACCAGTGTCGGCGTGTGGCAGAGCTTTTTGGTGATGGCCGCCATCTACTTCGTGTTCATGATCGGTGGCGCCCTGGCCTACCGGGTTCCGCCTACCGGCTGGAAGCCTGAGGGCTGGACCGCTCCGGCGAAAAAAGCCGCCAATGCGATGATCACTCACCGCCACGTGCACGTGAACGTGGCCTGGAAGACCCCGCAGTTCCGCCTGGTGTGGCTGGTGCTGTGCCTCAACGTATCGGCCGGTATCGGCATCCTCGGCATGGCCTCGCCGCTGCTGCAGGAGGTGTTCGCCGGCAAGCTGCTGGGCAACGATCTGAGCTTCAGCCAGCTGGACGCCGGGCAACTGGCGCAGATCGCCGCGATTGCCGCCGGCTTTACCGGTCTGTTGAGCTTGTTCAACATCGGCGGGCGGTTCTTCTGGGCGTCGTTCTCCGACTACCTGGGTCGCAAGAACACCTACTTCGTGTTCTTCGCCCTGGGCTTTGCCCTGTACGCGCTGATTCCGAACCTCGGCCATCTGGGCAATATCGCTCTGTTCGTGGCGGCGTTCTGCATCATCCTGTCGATGTACGGCGGCGGTTTCGCCACAGTGCCGGCCTACCTGGCAGACCTGTTCGGCACCCAGATGGTAGGCGCGATCCACGGTCGCCTGCTGACCGCCTGGGCGGCGGCCGGAGTGCTGGGGCCAGTGCTGGTGAACTACCTGCGCGAGTATCAGTTGAGCATCGGCGTTGAACGCGCCGCGGCGTATGACATCACGCTGTACATCCTGGCCGGTCTGCTGGTGCTGGGTTTCCTGTGCAACCTGCTGGTGCGCCCGGTGGCCGACAAGTACTTCATGACCGACGAGCAACTGGCGGCCGAGCAGGCCCTGGGCCATGACAAGGGCGCTGACAGCAGTGTCGTGCTGGAGTGGAAAGCTTCGTCCGCCAGTCTGCCGGTGGTGATCGCTGCCTGGCTGGTGGTGGGCATTCCCCTGGCCTGGGGGGTGTGGGTGACCTTGCAGAAGACGGCGGTGCTGTTCCATTGATGGCTTCGCCGGCAAGCCCGCTCCTGCTCAGGAGCCGGCTTGCCGGTGCACAAGGTGCCTCGGTCTTGTAGGCCTGGCACCTTCACCAGCAAGTCAGTTTCTACAGTTGTCATGACAGGTACAGCCCCGTAGCCATTGGCTGGTGCCCGTCAGGATATTGTCCAGCGTGTTTCTGTTTGGCCGCCGTCGGGCCTATACTATTCGCCTTTTTCGCCCAATGATTTTGCGGAGCTGGTGATGGCCGAACGTAAGGCATCTGTCGAGCGCGACACTCTGGAAACCCAGATCAAAGCCTCGATCAACCTGGATGGCACCGGAAAGGCCCGATTCGATATCGGCGTGCCCTTCCTTGAGCACATGCTGGACCAGATCGCCCGGCACGGGCTGATCGACCTGGACATCGAAAGCAAGGGCGACCTGCATATCGACGACCACCACACCGTGGAGGATGTCGGTATCACCCTCGGCCAGGCGTTCAGCAAGGCCATCGGCGACAAGAAGGGCATCCGTCGCTACGGTCACGCCTATGTGCCGCTGGATGAAGCCCTGTCCCGCGTGGTGATCGACTTCTCCGGCCGTCCCGGCCTGCAGATGCACGTACCCTTCACCCGCGCCACTGTCGGTGGTTTCGACGTTGACCTGTTCCAGGAATTCTTCCAGGGCTTCGTCAACCATGCCAACGTGACCCTGCACATCGATACCCTGCGCGGCACCAACACACACCACCAGATCGAGACAGTGTTCAAGGCCTTCGGCCGCGCGCTGCGCATGGCGGTGGAGCTGGACGAGCGCATGGCCGGCCAGATGCCGTCCACCAAGGGCGTGCTGTAATGCAGACCGTCGCCGTTATCGACTACGGCATGGGCAACCTGCACTCGGTGGCCAAGGCCCTGGAGCACGTGGGCGCCGGCAAGGTGCTGATCACCAGCGATGCCAACGTGATTCGCGAAGCCGACCGGGTGGTGTTTCCCGGCGTGGGCGCCATTCGCGATTGCATGGCCGAGATCCGTCGCCTGGGCTTCGACACCCTGGTGCGCGAAGTCAGCCAGGATCGTCCTTTCCTCGGAATCTGCGTGGGCATGCAAGCCTTGCTCGACCACAGCGAAGAGAACGAGGGCGTTGACTGCATCGGCCTGTTTCCCGGCCAGGTGAAGTTCTTCGGCAAGGGCCTGATCGAGGACGGCGAGCACCTGAAGGTGCCGCACATGGGCTGGAACGAAGTGCAGCAGGCGGTGGACCATCCGCTGTGGCACAACATTGCGGACCGGGCGCGCTTCTACTTCGTGCACAGCTACTACATCCATGCCGGCAATGCCCGGCAGGTGGTAGGCAGCGGTCACTATGGCGTGGACTTCGCAGCAGCGCTGGCCGAAGGCTCGCGTTTCGCCGTGCAGTTCCACCCGGAAAAGAGCCATACCCACGGCCTGCAGTTGCTGCAGAACTTCGCTGCCTGGGACGGTCGCTGGTAAATGGCGATCAAGAAATCCAAGCCGCCGATACTGCGCCTCACTGCCGAACAGGAAAGTGAGGCGACGCACAAGATCAAGCGCTTCATGGAGGAGCGCTTCGAGCTCGACCTGGGCTCGTTCGAGGCGGCGGAGATTCTTGAACTCTTTACTCGCGAAATTGCTCCGCACTATTACAACAGGGCGATTTTCGATGTGCAGACGCACCTCAAAGAGAGGTTCGAGAGCATCGAAAGCGATCTGTGGGCGCTCGAGAAAAATTGATTTTCGAGTGAAGCTGAACAATCGAATTTGAAGGTTTGCCAGATGCTGATTATTCCCGCTATCGATCTTAAAGACGGTGCCTGTGTACGTCTGCGCCAGGGCCGCATGGAAGATTCCACGGTGTTCTCCGACGACCCGGTGAGCATGGCTGCCAAGTGGGTTGAAGGCGGTTGCCGCCGTCTGCATCTGGTGGACCTGAACGGTGCCTTCGAAGGTCAGCCGGTGAACGGCGAGGTGGTTACCGCGATCGCCAAGCGTTACCCGAACCTGCCGATCCAGATCGGTGGTGGCATCCGCTCCCTGGAAACCATCGAACACTATGTGAAGGCTGGCGTGAGCTACGTGATCATCGGCACCAAGGCGGTCAAGGAGCCGGAGTTCGTGGCAGAAGCCTGCCGCGCTTTCCCGGGCAAGGTCATCGTTGGCCTGGACGCCAAGGACGGTTTCGTCGCCACCGACGGCTGGGCTGAAGTCAGCAGCGTGCAAGTGATAGACCTGGCCAAGCGCTTCGAAGCCGACGGCGTGTCCGCCATCGTTTATACCGACATCGCCAAAGACGGCATGATGCAGGGCTGCAACGTGCCGTTCACCGCGGCCCTGGCGGCGGCCACCAAGATCCCGGTGATCGCTTCCGGCGGTATCCACAACCTGGGCGACATCAAGGCCCTGCTGGATGCCAAGGCTCCGGGAATCATCGGCGCCATTACTGGTCGCGCGATCTATGAAGGCACCCTCGATGTCGCAGAAGCCCAGGCTTTCTGCGATTCGTACCAAGGCTGAGGACTCGCCATGGCACTGGCCAAACGCATCATCCCTTGCCTGGACGTGGATAACGGCCGGGTGGTCAAGGGCGTCAAGTTCGAGAACATCCGTGACGCTGGTGATCCGGTGGAAATCGCTCGTCGCTACGACGAGCAGGGCGCCGACGAGATCACCTTCCTCGACATCACCGCCAGCGTCGATGGGCGCGATACCACCCTGCATACCGTCGAGCGCATGGCCAGCCAGGTGTTCATCCCGCTGACCGTGGGCGGTGGCGTGCGCACCGTGCAGGACATCCGCAACCTGCTCAATGCCGGCGCGGACAAGGTCTCGATCAACACCGCGGCGGTGTTCAACCCCGAGTTCGTCGGCGAAGCGGCGCAGCATTTCGGCTCCCAGTGCATCGTGGTCGCCATCGATGCGAAGAAGGTCTCCGGTCCGGGCGAAACCCCGCGCTGGGAGATCTTCACCCATGGCGGACGCAAGCCCACCGGGCTGGATGCGGTGGAGTGGGCGAAGAAGATGGAAGGCCTGGGTGCTGGCGAAATCCTCCTGACCAGCATGGATCAGGACGGCATGAAAAACGGCTTCGACCTGGGCGTGACCCGGGCCATCAGCGATGCGCTGGGGATTCCGGTGATCGCTTCCGGCGGCGTCGGCAACCTCCAGCATCTGGCCGACGGCATCATCGAAGGCCACGCCAGTGCGGTGCTGGCGGCGAGCATTTTCCACTTCGGTGAATACACGGTTCCCGAGGCCAAGGCCTATATGGCTCAGCGCGGGATTGTTGTGCGATAGCCACTGGACAGCATGGCGTGCTCGCGGCACTCTTGGGCACGCCATGGATTCTGGTATCCCGTCATGTTCAAACGTCTTCTTGTGGTTGTCGCCAGCGCTTCTCTGCTCCTTGGCAGCTTGGTCCGCGCCGCTGAAACCGCCGACACCTCCCTGGTGCTGCTGACGGAAAACTTCCCCCCCTACAACATGGCCAAGAACGGCAAGAACTTCGCTCAAGGCGAGAATATCGACGGTATTGCCGTGGATATCGTCCGCGAAATGTTCAAGCGTGCCGGGGTCAACTACAGCCTGACCCTGCGCTTCCCCTGGGAACGCATCTACAAGATGGCTCTGGAGCAACCCGGCTATGGCGTGTTCGTCATGGCGCGCCTGCCGGACCGCGAACGGCTGTTCAAGTGGGTCGGCCCCATCGGCCCGGATGACTGGATCATGCTGGCCAAGGCCGGCAGCAAGATCACCCTCGAATCCCTGGAACAGGCGCGCAAATACAAGATCGGCGCCTACAAGGGCGATGCCATTGCCGAGACGCTGACCAAGCAGGGCCTGGCACCCCAGGTGGTGCTGCGCGACCAGGACAATGCCAAGAAGCTGGTGGCGGGTCAGATCGACCTCTGGGCCACCGGCGACCCGGCCGGACGTTACCTGGCCAAGCAGGCAGGCATCACCGGTCTCAAGACCGTGCTGCGCTTCAATAGCGCCGAGCTGTACCTGGCCCTGAACAAGGACGTGCCTGATGAGGTAGTGGACAAGCTTCAGGCTGCTCTGGAGCAGATGCGCAAAGAGGGGATGGTGGAGGAGATCATGGGGCGCTATCTCTAGATCAGCGGCAAGTTGCAAGTGGCAAGCTACAAATAACAGCAGGTCGGCGGCGCGTTGGCTTGCAGCTTGAGGCTTGTCGCTGCCCTATCTGTACTTGCCGTTCTTGCCATGCCCGGCCATGGCTTCGTTGCTGCGCAGGCTGATCATCGACTTGATATCGATCCATTCGATGCCCTGGGCCTTGAGCTTGGGCAGTTCGCGTTCGAGCACGGCCAGGGTCTGGGGATAAGGGTGGCCGATCATCACCGCCGAACCCTGTTTGCGCGCCAGCTTGATCGCCGTCTGCAACTGCTGGGCAATTGCCGCCTCGGTGCGCTCGTCATCCAGGAACACATCCCGTGAAACACTGGCCAGACCGATCTTCTGCGCTTGTGCGGCGGCGACTGTCTGGGCGCTGGTGCGGCTGTCGACGAAGAATTTGTGGCGACGCTGCAAGTCGGCCATCAGCCAGGCCATGGCCTGGGGCTGGGCGGTCATGCGGCTGCCCATATGGTTGTTGATGCCACTGGTGTAGGGCACGGCCTGGAAGGCGGCGTCCAGGCGTTTTTGCAGCTCTTCGATGGGCAGCTCGGGGTGCCAGGCGAAGGGGCCGGTGGCCGGGTCCATGGGCATGTGCAGGATGATGATCTTGCCGGCGCGATGGGCCTCACGGGCGAATTCGGCAGCGTGGGGCGTGTCGGGCATGATCGCCGTGGTGACCGGGCCGGGCAGGGCCAGTACGCGGCGGTCACGGGGCAGGTTCTGGCCGAGGTCGTCGATGATCAGACTCAGGTAGGCCTTGGGCACAGCTGGTACTGCGGGTTCGGCAGCGCGGGCCTGGGAAAGGGGGGCCAGGCACAGCAGGGCGAACAGCGGAGCCCAGAGCGAGCGGAACAGAGTGTGGCGGTGGGAAATCATGAGGGTCGGGGTCGGGCCTTATAGGGGAATGGGCGCCCTGGCAGGCGCTTCGCTGGCAAGCCAGCTCCTACACAAGCCAGCTCCTACACAAGCCAGCTCCTACACAAGCCAGCTCCTGTAGGAGCCGGCTTGCCGGCGAAGGGTTCAATCACTTGCCGCGAGTGATGCTCAGCCCTTTGAGCAGGCTCAGGGCCTGGGCCAGCTGGTAGTCGTCATCCTGCGGCATTGGCTTGGCCTTGCTCGACGAGCCGCTTGGCTTGTCGGCACCACCGTTGCCGTTGCCCAGGTGGCCCTGCAGGTCGGCTTCCTTGAAGTACTCGCCGTCCTGGGCCTCGCTGGTGATCTTGGCGCGGCGTACTTCGATGTCCGGAACGATGCCCTGGGCCTGGATCGAGCGGCCATTGGGGGTGAAGTACAGGGCGGTGGTGATCTTCAGCGCGCGGTCGTTGTTCAGCGGCAGCACGGTCTGCACCGAGCCTTTACCGAAGCTGGTGGTGCCCATCAGCACCGCGCGTTTCTGGTCCTGCAAGGCGCCGGCGACGATTTCCGATGCCGAGGCGCTGCCGCCGTTGATCAGCACCACCATCGGCACGGCTTCGCTTTCGTCCTTGCCGGTGGCGGAGAAGCGCAGCTCGGAGTTGGCGATGCGGCCCTTGGTGTAGACGATCAGGCCCTTGGTGATGAAGTGGTCGACCACTTCCACCGCGGCCTGCAGCACGCCGCCCGGGTTGTTGCGCAGGTCGAGGATGATGCCGTTGAGCTTCTTGCCGTTGTCCTTGCGCAGCTTGGCCAGGGCCTTGGAGACTTCCTCGCCGGTCTTGACCTGGAACTGGGTGATGCGGATGTAGCCGTAGCCCGACTCCAGCAACTGGCTCTTCACGCTCTTCACCTGGATGGTGGCGCGGGCCAGGGTCACGTCGAACGGCGTGCCGCCGTCGCGCACCAGGGTCAGGGTGATTTTCTGGCCGATCTTGCCGCGCATCTTGTCCACGGCTTCGGTCATGGTCTGGCCGCGGGTCGGCTGGCCGTTGATCTTGACGATCAGGTCGCCGGCCTGGATGCCGGCCTTGGACGCCGGCGTGTCGTCGATGGGCGAGACCACTTTGATAAAGCCGTCTTCGGCGCCGACTTCGATGCCCAGGCCGCCGAATTCGCCGCTGGTGCTTTCCTGCAGTTCGGCGAAGTCTTCCGGCCCCAGGTAGGCCGAGTGCGGGTCGAGGTTGCTGAGCATGCCCTTGATGGCATTCTCCAGCAGGGTCTTGTCATCCACGGGTTCGACATAGGCCGCCTTGATCCGGTCCATGACCTCGGCAAAGGTGCGCAGTTCTTCCAGCGGCAAAGGTGCCTTGGTGGTCGCGGCGGTCGCTGATTGAGCGGTTTCGGCGGCAAACGCCAGAGGCGCTCCGATCACCAGGGCGATCGTCAGGGCCAGCGAGGTAAGGCGGGACAAATGCAGCATGTCGAACGAACTCCTAATTTAGATGCAGCGCTTATCCTTGCGCGTGGCACCACTGTGCCGGGTCGCTGGGGCGGCCCTGCTGACGAATTGCAAAGTACAGCGCAGGAGTGTCCTGTCCGCCACTATTGCCCACTGTGGAGATGGACTCTCCGGCCTTGACCACATCACCGGCTTCTTTGAGCAGTGTCTGGTTATGTCCGTAGAGACTCAGGTAACCGTTGCCATGATCGAGGATCACCAGCAGCCCGGCGCCGCGCAGCCAGTCGGCGAACACTACCCGGCCACCGTGCACGGCGTGCACCTGGCTGCCGGCGGCGGCGCTGATCATCACCCCGTCCCACTTGGAACGGGAGTCGTCGCCACGGGTTTCACCAAAGCGTGCCAGCAGTCGACCATCAACTGGCCATGGAAGTTTTCCCCGGGCTGCAGCAAATGCACCGCCGAAGGAAGGGCCGGCGCTGGAAACCAAGGCGCCCGGGCTTGATCTGACGGGCTTGCGCGGGGCATCGCTGGCGTCGGCCTGGGCCTCACGTAAACGCTTTTTTTCGGCTTCCTGCTGGGCGATCAGCGCTTTCTGACGCGCCTCTTCTGCCTCGCGAGCCTGGCGAGCCAGGGTTTCTTCAATGGTTTTCAGGACTTTGGCCAGGTCGGCCTGGTCCTGTTCGCGGGCCTTGAGCTTGTCGTCCCGGGCCTTCACGTCGTTGTTCAGCTTGGCCAGGGCCAGCTGGCGCTCCTTGCGCACTTTGTCGAGTTCTTCACGCTGGCTGTCGAGGCTGCTCTTCTGCACCAGCAACTGGGCCTGTTGCAGGGAAATGTCCTTTTCCACATTGGCCAGCTGACGCAGGGTCTCGTTGAAACTCTTCAACTGCTCCAGGCGCGCCTGGCTCAGGTAGTCGTAATAGGTCAGGGTGCGGGCGAATTTTTCCGGATTCTGCTGGTTGAGCAGCAGCTTGAGGTATTCCTGGCGCCCGTTCTGGTAGGCCGCGCGGGCCTGGATGGCGATCAGTCGTTGCTGTTCAGTGCGCGCGCTCTGGAGTTTTTTTTTCTCCTCATCGAGTCGCTGCAGCTCGGATTCGCTTTTCTTCAGCTCTTTCTGCAGGGCTTCGACCTGCTTCTCCAGCTTGCCCATCTCGGTCTCGGTGCCGCGCAGTTCTTTCTGCACACCGGACTTTTCTTCCTGCAGCTTGCCCAGCAGCTTTTTCAGCTCGGCAATGTCCTGACGCGTGGCGTCCAACTGTTGTTGGGTTTGCGCGCGCTCATCGGCAAAAGCCGGTTGGAGCAGGCAGATCAGAGCAAGGGCAATCAGGGCGCGAAGCATAGAGGCGGGCGACACCAGGGAAAGGGACGGTCTAGTATGCCCGCCCATCGCTGCAAAAAAAACGCCTCAAAGCCAACTGCTTTGCGGCGTTCGTCATAAAAAGCCGTTTCCGGGCGGTTATTGGGCCATTTGCTATCAGGGTGCAGGTGGTTATTGCCGCAAACCCCGATCAAGCAAGGCCCGTTCGCTGACGTGGCTGGCGGCTGATCGCCGTTGGCAATCAGCCGTGGGTGAGCGCCTGGCTGGGTTGCCGTGCTGATTGCGCGTCGATTTCCGGCGCCGATTGCGGTGTGAAAGCCTGGCCGTCTTGTCGGGTTCGCAACACCACGATGCCCGGGATGTTCTGCACGTATTCCATGAAGGGTGAATCCATGACCTCGCGTTGCATCTTCTTGGACGATGCATTGCGCAGCACGGGGCCGTTGGCGGTGTTGATGAAGAGCCCGGTATGGGTGACGTCCAGGCCCGCAAGATGGGTGTAGATGCCGATGTAGTCGCCAGTCTGCAGGCGGCTGAGCAACTGCTCGTCAATCGACGTGCTGGGTATGTAGGTAATGTCGCGGTCGACCAGGGGCAGGCCTGGCAGGTACAGGTCCCCGTTGGCCTTTTGGTTGAGGTGTTTGGTCACGGTCACCGCATCTGCGCTCAACTGCGCAGTCAGGTCTTCGGTCAGCGGTTGCCCGGCATGCGCCCAGTCCGTGAAGAAGTGCCGGCGGTCTGCATAGTGCACGCCGTCGCCGGTATAGCGGGTCTGGATGAGGTTCTTGATGAAGCTGTCCTGGTCGGTGGATTTTCGCAGGGCCTCGACGTAATCCAGGTAGGTGAAGCAATCCAGGCCCCTGAAGTCGACGACCAGCTTCTCTGCCAGGGTCGCCGAGCCCTGCAACATGTTCGCTGCGTAAGGCGTGTGCATGAACGCCCGTGAAATCTGCTCGCTCAGTTGGCCCGTGCTTTGCGCCCCGGCCTGTTGGCGAACCTTGAGCAGGGCGTTCAGTTTCTCGGCGGTGTAGCTGTCCATTTCTACCGAGGGGCGCTGATCTTCGAACGCAGCCACTTCAGCTGTGTGTTTGTGTTCAACAGGAGCGGGGCTGGCGCAACCTGCGAGAACGGAGGCTAAAAAAAATACAGCGGTCTTGTTCATTCGGTTTCTCCAGATGCTGCACAATCGTAACTGATAATTATTACTATTTGTGCAGCAGTGCTGCGGGTGGTGCTGCCTGGGTGCGCTCATCAGCTGGAGAGGCTGCGAGGCAAAGGCTGCTGCTGATACGCAAACGCCCGATACGGCGTATCGGGCGTTTGTGCAGGAAACAGCCAGCTTCAGTTTCAGGCGTCCAGCAGTATCGACTTGCCGGTCATCTCTTCAGGCTGCGCCAGGCCCAGCAGTTTGAGCATGGTGGGCGCCACGTCCGCCAGGACCCCGCCTTCACGGACTTTCAGCGCACGCTTGCCCACATAGATGAAAGGCACCGGCTCGGTGGTGTGAGCGGTGTGGGCCTGACCGGTGGACTCGTCGGACATTTGCTCGACGTTGCCGTGGTCGGCGGTGATCAGGGCTTCGCCGCCGACCTTTTCCAGGGCGTCGACGATGCGTCCGACACACAGGTCCAGGCATTCCACGGCTTTCACCGCAGCTGCGAACACACCGCTGTGGCCGACCATGTCGCCGTTGGCGTAGTTGACGATGATCACGTCATAACGCTGGTGCTCGATGGCATCGACGATCTTGTCGGTGACTTCAGGAGCGCTCATCTCTGGCTGCAGGTCGTAGGTGGCGACTTTCGGCGACGGAATCAGGATGCGTTCTTCACCCGGGAACGGCTCTTCACGGCCGCCTGAGAAGAAGAAGGTCACGTGAGCGTATTTTTCGGTTTCGGCGATGCGCAGCTGGGTCTTGCCGTTTTTCGCCAGATAGTCGCCCAGTACGTTTTCCAGGCTGCCTGGAGCGAAGGCCGCCGGCGCGGGGATGCTGGCGGCATACTGGGTGAGCATGACGAAGCCGGCCAGCTTGGGCTGGCGCGCGCGTTCGAAGTCCTTGAAGTCGTCCTCGACGAAGACCCGGGTCAGCTCGCGGGCGCGGTCGGCGCGGAAGTTCATGAACACCACGGCGTCGCCGTCTTCGACCTTGACCGGTTCGCCGATGGTGGTGGCCTTGACGAATTCGTCGCTCTCTTCACGGGCGTAGGCGGCCTGCAGGCCTTGCTGGGCGGTGGCGGCGTTGAACTGGCCCTGGCCGTCGACGATCAGGTTGTAGGCCTGGGCCACACGGTCCCAGCGATTGTCGCGGTCCATGGCGAAGTAACGGCCGATCAGGCTGGCGATGCGGCCCTTGCCCAGGGTCTTGAAGGTCTCGTCCAGCAGTTCGATGGACGACTGAGCGCTTTTTGGCGGCGTGTCGCGACCGTCGAGGAAGGCGTGCAGGTAGATCTTCTCGGCGCCGCGCTTGAAGGCCAGTTCGGCCATGGCGATCAGGTGGTCCTGGTGGCTGTGCACGCCGCCGTCCGACAGCAGGCCGAGGATGTGTACGGCCTTGTCGGCGGCCACGGCCTTGTCCACGGCCGCGCAAATGGTCGGATTCTCGAAGAACTCACCGTCACGGATGGCCTTGGTCACCCGGGTGAAGTCCTGATACACCACGCGACCGGCGCCCAGGTTCATGTGGCCGACTTCGGAGTTGCCCATCTGTCCGTCCGGCAGGCCGACGTCCATGCCCGAACCGGAGATCAGGCCGTTGGGCATGCTGGCGCACAAGCGGTCCAGGACTGGCTTCTTGGCCGCATAGACGGCATTGGATTCGTGGCTCTCGCTGTGACCGAAGCCATCCAGAATCATCAGGACCAAAGGTTTAGGCGTGGTAGTCATGGCGTCCACTCGTGGCTGGATAGGGAAGTGTTGAAAAAGGAGGTGTGGAAAAACGGAGTGGCAGTTTAAAGCGAAGTTCCAATGGCGTCACCGCCGGGCGGGGTTTGGCCGACCTTGAGGGCTGTGTATACTGGCCGACATTTTAACGCCCTGGAACCTCCTTAGATGGTTGCTCACCTGATTCAATTCGCCACTGAACACTACTTGCTCGTCGGCGCCTTCGCCATCCTGCTGGCTCTGTTGATCGCTCATGAATTGAGCCGCGGTGGCCGCAGCCTCAGCACCCGTGAACTGACTGCGCTGGTCAACAGCGAGCAGGGCGTAGTGATCGATATCCGTCCGTCCAAGGACTTCGCCGCCGGCCACATCGTCGGCGCGCTGAACATTCCCCAGGACAAGCTGGCCGCCCGCGTCGGCGAGCTGGAGAAGCACAAGGCCAAGACCATCATCCTGGTGGATGCCCAAGGCCAGCACGCCGGCACCCACGCCCGTGAGCTGCTGAAGTCCGGTTTCACCGCGGCCAAACTGTCTGGCGGTGTGTCCAGCTGGAAAGCCGACAACCTGCCATTGGTGAAGTAATGCCCAAGGTCATCGTCTACTCCAGTGATTACTGCCCTTATTGCTCGCGGGCCAAGCATCTGCTCGGGAGCAAAGGCGTAGCCTTCGAAGAGATCAAGGTCGATGGCAAGCCGCAGGTGCGCGCCGATATGGCTCAGAAGGCCGGACGCACGTCCGTACCGCAGATCTGGATCGGTGCCACCCATGTAGGTGGTTGTGATGATTTGTTTGCCCTGGAGCGCGCCGGCAAGCTCGACGCGCTGCTGGCGGCCTGAAATTCCTAACCCTATAGACCCCAAGATCAAGAAGGATCTGAGATGACTGACCAACAGAACACTGCTGCTGCCGAAGACGAAAGCGCACCGCAATTCTCCCTGCAGCGCATCTATGTGCGTGACCTGTCCTTCGAAGCGCCGAAAAGCCCGGCCATCTTCCGTCAGCAGTGGGAGCCAAGCGTCGGCCTGGATCTCAACACCCGCCAGAAAGCCCTGGAAGCCGACTTCCACGAAGTGGTGCTGACCCTGTCCGTGACCGTGAAGAACGGCGACGAAGTGGCCTTCATCGCTGAAGTGCAACAAGCCGGTATCTTCCTGATCAAGAACCTGGACGAGGCTTCCATGAGCCACACCCTGGGTGCCTTCTGCCCGAACATCCTGTTCCCTTACGCTCGCGAAGCGCTGGACAGCCTGGTGACCCGTGGTTCGTTCCCTGCGCTGATGCTGGCTCCGGTGAACTTCGACGCGCTGTACGCCCAGGAACTGCAACGCCTGCAGTCCGCCGGCGACAACACCGTTCAGTAAGTACGGGTTGCGGTACGAAAAAAGCGCCTGTAACGGCGCTTTTTTCATGCTCGGGCGTCAGCTGTCCCAACCATGGTTACTTGAAGCCCAGTTGGCGCCAGCCTTCATAGACGGCCACGGCCACGGTGTTGGACAGGTTCAGGCTGCGGCAGCCTTCGCGCATGGGCAGGCGCAGGCGTTGTTCGCCGGGCAGGGCGTCCAGTACGTCCGCCGGCAGGCCACGGCTTTCCGGGCCGAACAGGAAGGCGTCGCCCTCCTTGAAGCTGGCGTCATGGAAGGGCCGCGAGCCCTTGGTGGTGAAGGCGAACAGGCGCGGATGGCCGAGGCTTTCCAGGCAACTGGCGAGGTCGGCATGGCGTTGCAAGGTGGCGTATTCGTGATAGTCGAGGCCGGCGCGGCGCAGGCGCTTGTCGTCCATTTCGAAACCCAGCGGCTCGATCAAATGCAGGTGGCAGCCGCTGTTGGCGCATAGCCTGATAACGTTGCCGGTATTCGGCGGTATTTCTGGTTGAAAGAGGATGACGTGAAACATGCACGGCTCCGAAGAGAAAGACAGGCTGCATTCTACGCCTGAAGAAGACCCGCGACCGAAGCTAATGCCGAAGGTATTCGGCTCCCTGGCGATTGTCGGGGTGATGGTGGGGCTGATGATTGGCCGCTTGACCCAGCCCGATCCTGTGGAGTTGCAGCAGGTCGAGGTGGCCGCTGATGGCCTGGTGCTGTGGTTCAACCATGAGCCCAAGGTTCACGGCGAACATATCGACGGCGCCGTGGCGTTGCTGTTCGACGCCCAGGGGCGCGGGCAGAACGGTCAGCTACAGGTCAATCAGAAGAATGTGAACTGGCGGGTGCGCCTGGCGGACCGGGGCTTGTTGCTGAATCTGGTGGCCGCCCGTCCGCTGCGGGGCGATTGGGCGGGTAGCGAGGTGGAGGGGCGCTGGCGCCTGGCGATCCACCTGCGGGAGGAATAAAAGAGGGAAACCCCGGCCTGCCTGTACCAAGGCCCCCAAAAGTGGGAGGGGCTGATCGCCTTGGGGGGCGATGAGTCCCGGTGTAAAGAAGGGGATTCCCGGCCTGCCTGTACCAGGGTCCCCGAAAGGGTTGTGGGCGCGTCGCTCAAAGCGTGATGAGCCCGGTGTTAAAGAGGGAAGCCCCAGCCTGCCTGTACCGAGGTTCCCGAAACCTTGGGCTCGTCGCGATGCGCGTGATGAGCCCGGTGTTAAAGAGGGAATTCCCGGCCTGCCTGTACCGAGGTTCCCGAAAACGTGGCCCGTCGCTGTGAGCGTGATGGGCCGGGTATTAAAGAGGGGAATCCCCGGCCTGCCTGTACCAAGGTCCCCTAAACTGGGTAGTGATGGGGTTATTGCAGGGGCCGTGCCAACTCTGGCTAGTGCTGCATGAATTGCCTGGACAAAAAGCCAAAAGCCCCGGAATCCGGGGCTTTTGCGTTTTCGAAGGGATAATTTTCAGATTTGAAGGCCAGGCCTTGAATGATGGCGCGGTGCTCGATTGCGGTTCATCGCGCCTTCGAGCAGTGCATGCACCCCATCCTGGTGCACGCACATCCTCGTTGTTGGGGGGAGGGCTCAGCCTTCTTCGCTTTCGTCCTCGTCGCCACCGTCCACCTTCATCCCCAACTCCTTGATCTTGCGGGTCAGGGTGTTGCGGCCCCAGCCCAACAGCACTGCGGCGTCGCGGCGGCGGCCGGCGGTGTGCTTGAGGGCGGTCTCGATCATGATCCGTTCGAAACTCGGCACCGCGCTGTCCAAAAGGCTTGACTGGCCGCGGGCCAGGGCCTGATCGGCCCACTGGCGCAGGGCCTGTTCCCAGTTGGTTACCGGCGCCGAATCCTGGGGCAGGCTCAACAGCTCCGGCGGCAGGTCGCTGATGTGCACCTCGCGCCCCGACGCCATGACGGTGATCCAGCGGCAGGTGTTCTCCAGCTGGCGAACGTTGCCCGGCCAGGGCAGGTTCTTCAGGTATTCCTCGGTTTCGTTCTTCAGCAGCTTGGGTTCCACCGCCAGCTCCTGGGCGGCACGGCTGAGGAAGTGCTTGGCCAGGGTCGGGATGTCTTCGCGACGGTCCGACAGGCGCGGGATATGGATGCGGATCACGTTGAGGCGGTGGAACAGGTCCTCACGAAACTTGCCGGCGTGCACCAGGGTTTCCAGGTTCTGGTGGGTGGCGGCGATGATCCGTACATCGACCTTGACTGGAGTATGTCCACCGACCCGGTAGAACTCGCCATCGGCCAGAACCCGCAGCAGACGAGTCTGGGTATCGGCCGGCATGTCGCCGATTTCGTCGAGGAACAGGGTGCCGCCATCGGCTTGCTCGAAACGTCCACGGCGCAGGTTGGCAGCGCCGGTGAAGGCGCCTTTTTCATGGCCGAACAGCTCGGACTCCATCAGGTCCTTAGGGATAGCCGCCATGTTCAGGGCGATGAACGGCGAAGCCGCCCGCGGGCTGTGGCGATGCAGGGCGTGGGCCACCAGTTCCTTGCCGGTGCCCGACTCGCCGTTGATCAACACCGTGATGTTGGAGTGACTCAGGCGCCCGATGGCGCGGAACACCTCCTGCATCGCCGGCGCTTCGCCGATGATCTCCGGGGTGCGGGCCAGGGTCGGGGCCACTTCCAGGCCCTGCTGCTCCTGAGCATGCTGGTTGGCACGCTTGACCAGGGACACCGCCTCATCCACATCGAATGGCTTGGGCAGGTACTCGAAGGCCCCGCCCTGGTAGGAGGCGACAGCGCTGTCCAGGTCCGAATGCGCGGTCATGATGATCACCGGCAGGCGCGGGTGCAGCTCGCGAATCCGCGCTAGCAGGTCGAGGCCGCTGGCACCGGGCATACGGATGTCGGAGATGATCACGTCTGGCTGCTGGCGTGCCAGGCGACTCATCACCCCGTCGGCGCTGTCGAAGCTCTGGGTGGTCATGCCTTCTTGTTGCAAGGCTTTCTCCAGGACCCAGCGGATAGAACGGTCGTCATCGACGATCCACACGGTTTCACTACGGCTCATGTCGATGGGCTCCTTGTTCCAGAGGCAGAAAGATCGAGAAGGTGGTGTGGCCGGGATGGCTGTCACATTCGATCAGGCCCTGGTGCTGGCTGATGATGTTCTGAGTAATGGCCAGACCCAGCCCGGTACCGTCCGGGCGGCCGCTGACCATGGGGAAGAAGAGGGTGTCCTGCAGCTCGGCAGGGATGCCCGGGCCGTTGTCGATGATCTCGATCTTGGTCACCAGGCGATGGCGCACATGGCCGATGGTGAACTGGCGCATGGTGCGGCTGCGCAGGGTGATGCGCCCCAGGCGCATTTCGTTCTGGCTGCTGATGGCTTGCATGGCGTTGCGCACGATGTTGAGCACCGCCTGGATCATCTGCTCGCGGTCGATCAAAACGTCGGGAATGCTCGGGTCGTAATCGCGTACCAGGGTGATGCAGCCCTGGCTTTCGGCTTCCACCAGGCTGCTGACCCGCTCCAGCACTTCATGGATGTTGGTCAGTGCCAGGGATGGCAGCTTGTTCGAGCCCAGCATGCGGTCCACCAGGTTTCGCAGGCGATCGGCCTCTTCGATGATGACGTTGGTGTAGTCCTTGAGGCTTTCCTCGGGCAGCTCCCGGGCCAGCAATTGTGCGGCGCCGCGAATCCCTCCCAAGGGGTTCTTGATCTCGTGGGCCAGGCCGCGCACCAGCATCTTGCTGGTTTCCTGCTTGGACAGCTGGGCCTCTTCCTTGGTGATGCGCAGCAGCCGGTCGCGGGGGTGGACCTCCAGCAGCAGCAAGGTATCGCCATTGCTGAGGATCGGCGTTACCGCGTAGTCGACGGTCAGGGTCTGGCCGGTCAGGGCGGTGAGCATGGCTTCGCGCTTGGTGAAGGGGTGCGCCTGTTCCACCGCCTGGCGCAGGGAGCTCAGGGCCTCGGCGGATTCGGTGAACAGCTCGCTGATGAATTGCCCATGGCTGCGCTGGCCGCTGATGGCCAGGAGCATCTCCGCCGCCGGGTTCATGTACTCAAGGCGCAGGTCGGCGTTGAGCAGGATGGTGGCGGTGGTCAGGTTGTCCAGAAGCAGACGGTGCAGTGGGTCGCTGATGGTCATGGGTAAGTGGTGACCTCTTTTGAAGCAAGACAATCCGGGGCCGGTCCCGAATTGCGCGCGCGGGTAAGGCGCTGATGTGGAGAAAATGCAAAAACCAAACCAAGGCTCCGAAAAGAAGCGTCCAAGCCCTGAAACAGCCGTTTGAAGCTCGATTGCGTGGCGCTTTGCCAGCCCAGGCGGGTATTTTCGAACCAAAATGGGCTGTGAATGGTCTCCGGGTGCAACTTGTTGCACCAATATAGTGCATGAATCTGCATGGTGCTTGCGCGGTGCTCGACGGTGTGGGAATCAACGCCCGTTTTTCAGCGGCCGCTGTCAGGGAGCGGGTTTAAAGTGCTCGAACCTAATGCTTCAAGGTTTAGGATGCGGCCATGGAAAACGCCCCTCTGCTGTTCCAGCTCCCCGATGACGACACCCTGTACCAGGCCCTTCTGGATCGCGACCCGGCCTATGAAGGCTTTGCCTTTGTCGGGGTGAAAAGTACCGGTGTGTTCTGTCGCCTGACCTGTGCCGCACGCAAGCCCAAGCGTGAGAACACGGTGTTTTTCAGCTCCATCAAGGGCTGCGTCGAAGCGGGATTCCGCGCCTGTCTGCGTTGTCGTCCCCTGGAGCGGGCCGGGGGGCAGGAGCCCTGGGTGCAAACCCTGCTGGATCAGTTGCAAAGCGATCCTGAACGCCGCTGGTACGAAGACGACCTGAGCCGCCAGGGGTTGGACCCGTCCACCGTGCGTCGCGCGTTCAAGCGCTACTTTGGGGTGACCTTCCTGGAAATGGCCCGCCTGCGACGCATGGGCCAAGGCATGCAGCAGCTGTCCTGCGGCGAGTCGGTGATCGAGGCGCAGATCAGCGCCGGCTTTGATTCCGACAGTGGCTTTCGCCGTGCCTTTGCCCGCCTGGCCGGCCAGCCGCCGTCGAACCTGCGGGGGCGCGAGTTGCTCAAGGTGGACTGGTTGCAGACTCCTATCGGCGTGATGCTGGCGGTGGCCGACGCCCAGGTCCTGCATCTGCTGGAGTTTTTCGATCGTCCGGCCCTGGCCAATGAGCTGCAAAACCTGCAAAAGAGCAGCGGCTCCAGCATAGGGTTTGGACGTTTCGCCCCTATCGATCAAATCGAGGCCGAGCTGCAGCGTTATTTCGCCGGAGAAGCCGACGGTTTCCACACTCCCCTGGCGATGAACGCCTCGCCCTTTACCCGAACGGTATGGCAGGCCTTGGGCGCCATCCCTCTGGGCAGTACCTGCAGTTATGCCGAAGTGGCGAGCCGGATCGGCTCGCCGTCAGCGGTGCGTGCCGTGGCCCGGGCCAACGGCGCCAATCAGATCGCCATCGTCATTGCCTGTCACCGGGTCATTGGTAGCGATGGCGCGCTGACCGGCTACGGCGGCGGACTGTGGCGCAAGCGCTGGCTGCTGGAGCATGAGCGCCGCATGGCAAGCCCCGGTGCGATTCAGTGAGCGGGCTGTAGAGGCTTGCCTGAAGTTCCCGGGCGGGCTTGCGCAAGGTTATCCACAGGCCCTTGCGGCGGTTTTTGGTTCTCTGTCTGGCGCGCCAGTTCATCGGCATCCGCCTGCTCCGCTGTGGACAACTCGGCAGCGTTGTGACCGATGCGCTTGAGCAGCGCCAGCATGCACAGCAGCGAAACCAGGGCGTAGCAGGCCGAGGCGATGGCCACGCCGATGATGCTGCCGGTGCCATTGAGGATGCTCTGGGCCAGCACCGGGGTGGCGCCGCCCACCAGCAGTGAACACAGCTGATAGGAAATCGACAGCCCGCTGTAGCGTACCCGGGTCGGAAAGGCCCGGGCCAGGATACCGCCCACCGCGCCATAGAACATCGAATGCGGCACCGTGGCCAGGCACATGCCGAGCACGGCGATCCAGTAGCTGCCGGTTTCCACGGCGAAGAACATCGCCGGCATCAGCACCAGCTCCGGCACCACCATCAGCACCACGGCCTTGCGCATGTCGATGCGTGACACCAGCACCGCCCCCAGGGGCTGGGTGATGAACTGCACCACCAGGGCAATGACGATCACGCTGAGAAAACTGCCCTGGGTGTAGCCCAGTTCCTTGGTGGCCCAGGACAGGGCAAAGGTGCTCTTGAAGTAGGTGACGTGGATGATCGGCAGCACCCCGGCGCCCAGCAGCACCAGGCGCCAGTGGTTGCGCAGCACGTCGAGAATCGGCAGCTTGACAGTCTTCTTCTGCGCGATCAGGCGCTGCATGTCATCGGATTCTTCAAGCTTGAGGCGAATGACCATGCCGACGATCACCAGCAGCGCCGAGAGCAGGAATGGAATGCGCCAGCCCCAGAGCAGGAAGTCCGGCGCGGGCAGGGCGCTGAGGCCGAAGAACACCAGGGTTGCCAGCAGGTTGCCAGCCGGTGAGCCCTGCTGGGCAAAGGCGGCATAGAGAATGCCCTTGCCCTTGGGCGCACTCTCGCTGGCGATCAGGATCGCCCCGCCCCATTCGCCGCCCACCGCGATGCCCTGGATGATTCGCAGGGTCACCAGGGCAATCGGCGCCCAGATGCCGATCTGCAGGTAGCTGGGTAGCAGGCCGATGCAGGTGGTGGCCACGCCCATCATGATCAGGGTGATCACCAGGGTGGTCTTGCGGCCGATCTTGTCGCCCATGTGGCCGAAGATGATGCCGCCGATGGGGCGCGCGACAAAACCGGCCCACAGGGTCAGGAAGGACAACAGGGTAGCGGTGCCCGGGGGCAGGTCGGCGGGGAAGAAGACTTTGCCGAACACCAGGGCGGCGGCGATTCCGTAGGCGTAGAAGTCGTACCACTCGATGGTGGTGCCGATGAACGAGGCGATGCCCGCCTTGCGGGCTTTCTTGTGGGCGGCAGCTTCCAGGGCGGCGGTCATGTGCAACTCCTGCTTGTTATTGTTATGGGCACCCGTGCAGGGCGCGTGGGCTTCATGCAAGACCCGACCGCTGGGAGCCTATACAGGCAGGAATCGAAAAATATAATGATTAAATCTTATGGTTTGATACGTGATTTCGTATCGCCGCGCCCTGCTCAGGCCCCTGTGGCGGCTGCTTGCAGCAGGGATCTGAACAGGGCGAGGAAACTGTCGGCGGCGGCCGAGGGTTTGTCCGCCCGATGGATCGCCATAATCTCCGAAGGCGCGCCCCGGCCTTCGATTTCGCAGTAAATCACCCCCGGCTGGCCGAGCAGTGCCAGGGTCTGGGGCACCAGCGCCACCCCCATCTCATGGGCCACCATCGCCACCACGGTTTGCCAGAGCCGAGTCTCGTGACGAATGCGCGGGCTGAATCCGGCGGCCACGCAGCGGGCGATGATCAGGTCGTGGTAGTGGGGCGAGACCTCCCGTGGAAACAGGATGAAATCATCATGGGCCAATTGCCCCAGGTCGACTTGCGCCTGCCCGGCCAGTCGGTGGCCCTGGGGCAGGCAGCAGAGAAAGGGTTCGGCCAGCAGCGTCTGGCTGTGGATACCGGCGGCGAAGGTGCCGCCGTGGACGAAACCGATATCGATCTGGCCCCGCTGCAACGCCTGGGCCTGGGCGGCGCTGTTCATTTCCATCAGCACGATCTCGGTGTCCGGATGATCGCGCTCGAAGGCCTTGACCGTTTGGGGCAGGCCGCGGTGCAGGATCGAGTTGACGAAACCCACGCTCAGGCGCCCGGCAAAACCTTCGGCCGAGCGCTGGGTCAGGCGTCGTGCCTGGTCGGCCCGCAGCAGCAGGTAGCGCGCCTCGCCCAGCAGCACCTGGCCGGCGTTGGTCAGGCTCACGGACTTGTTGTTGCGGTTGAGCAACTGGATATCCAGTTGCCCCTCAAGCTTCTTGATATCGAAACTCAGTGCCGGTTGCGAAATGCACAGACGCTCCGCGGCGCGCCCGAAGTGCAGCTCCTCGGCCACGGCGACGAAGTAACGCAGTTGTTTGAGGTCCATGAGGAGTCTGCCTTCTACGATCTGGTTTTCTTATCGTAGTGGATGGATTTTGTATTAGATACTTATCGATGGCGGCTCTAGTCTCGGCCTACAAAAATCAGGAGACGCGCCATGACCGCCGAGCCCCGCCCTATTGAAGACCGCCTGAATATCCCCGATAGCCGTGGTATCAACCTGTTTGAATGCGACGCCGGTCTGGGCGCATTGCTCAAGGTCTACCTGCCGCCGGAGGTCTACCAGCAGTGGCTGCCGAGCTTGCAGCGCCTGGGTGCCCGGGCCGGTGGCGAGCTGGATGTATTGGCCCTGTCCGCCGACAAGAACCCGCCTGTGTTGCAGCCCCGCACCCGCCGCGGCGAGAACCTGCAAAGCATTGCCAAGCACCCGGACTATGTCGCCCTGGAGCGGGTGGCCTACGCCGAGCTGGGCCTGGCCTCCATGAGCCATCGCCCTGACGGCCCGCTGCCGCTGGTCAAGTACGCCCTGACCTATCTGTTCGTCCAGGCCGAGTTCGGCCTGTGCTGCCCAGTGAGCATGACCGACTCCCTGGCCCGTACCCTACGCAAGTTCGGCACGCCTGAGCTGGTGCAGCGTTATCTGCCGCGACTGCAGTCCCAGGATTTCGACGAGCTGTTCCAGGGGGCGATGTTCATGACCGAGCAGGCCGCTGGCTCCGATGTTTCGCGCACCGAAACCCGCGCCCGGCTGGAGGACGGCCAATGGCGGTTGTACGGCGAGAAATGGTTCTGTTCCAACCCGGATGCCGACCTGGCCATGGTTCTGGCGCGCCCGGAACAGGCGCCTGCGGGCATGGCCGGGGTCACCCTGTTCCTGCTGCCGAAAGTCCTGGCCGACGGTTCGCGCAACCAGTACCGGATCCAGCGCCTGAAGGACAAGCTGGGCAGTCGCTCCATGGCCAGTGGCGAGATCACTCTGGAAGGTGCCAGCGCCTACCTGATCGGTGAGGTCGGCCGCGGCTTCCAGCAGATGGCCGACATGGTCAACATGTCGCGGCTGTCCAACGGCGTGCGGGCAGCGGGGCTGATGCGCCGTGGGATCAACGAAGCGCTGTTCATCGCCCGCCAGCGTCGGGCCTTCGGCAAGTATCTGATCGAGATGCCGCTGATGCAGCGGCAGTTGCTGAAGATGATGCTGCCCACCGAGCAGGCGCGTTCGATGTTCATGCAAATCGCCAGCTTGCTGCCCCGGGCCGATAGCGGTGACGAGGCGGCGCGTAAATGTGTGCGGATTCTCACGCCGCTGATCAAGTTCCGCGCCTGCCGTGACGCTCGACGGGTCACCGGCGATGCCATGGAGGTGCGAGGTGGGGTTGGCTACATCGAGGAGTGGAGCGATGCCCGGCTGGTGCGCGACGCCCATCTGGGTTCGATCTGGGAGGGCACCAGCAATATCGTCGCCCTGGACATTGCCCGGGCGGTGACCCGTGAGCAGGCGCTGGAACCCTTGCAAGGTTATCTGGCGGCACTGCTGGCCGAGGCCGATCTGCCGGACGCCAGCCGCAGGCTGTTCGATTCGGCCCTGCTGCGCACGGTCACCGGCTTCCATACGGTGGCGCAGCAACGCCGGGATGAGCAGGTGCGTCAGTTCGGCAGCGTGCTGTATCACCTGACCAGCGCGATTTTCATGGCCTGGGAAGCCGTGCGTCAGGCTCCGGATTATCGACGCCTGGGCCTGGCTCATCTGGTGCTGGCGCACAAGGTGCTGCCACGGGACCCCTTGAGCCTGGAGCCGGCTATCGATGCCGAGCTGCTGGCGCGCCTGGCCAATGAGAGCCCGCTGTCGCAAGCCGAGGCCATGCAACTGCTGCCGGCCTGATTGGCCGTCCCTTTCCGATGTGCGGAGTACCTGGATGAACCTTGCCCAAGGGGCCCTGGCGGGCCTGAAAGTCATTGATCTGAGCCGCGTGCTGGGCGGTCCCTACTGTACCCAGGCCCTGGCCGACCACGGCGCCGAAGTCATCAAGCTGGAGCCTTTGAGTGGCGATGAAACCCGGGGTTGGGGGCCACCGTTCGAAGGCGATGACGCCTCATACTTTCGCGGCATCAACCGTAACAAGCGGGGGATTGCCGTCGACCTGTCGCGCCCCGAGGGCCTGGCCCTGCTGATGCAATTGCTGGAAGACGCCGATGTGTTGGTGGAGAACTTCAAGCCTGGCACCCTGCAACGTTGGGGCATCGGATTTCAGGAGGTGCTGAGCCCGCGTTTCCCGGGGTTGATTCATTGCGCCATCTCCGGCTTTGGCGCCGATGGCCCCTTGGGCGGCTTACCCGGCTATGACGCGGTGATCCAGGCCATGGCCGGCTTGATGAGTGTCAACGGCGAAGGCGAGGGCGGGCCACTGCGCATCGGCTTGCCGATCGTCGATATGGTCACTGGCCTGAATGCGTTGGTGGGGATTCTCCTGGCCCTCAACGAGCGTCAGCGCAGCGGCCTTGGGCAGTCCCTGGATATATCCCTGTATGACTGCGGCGTCTCCCTGCTGCATCCCCATCTGCCGAACTACTTCGCTTCCGGCAAGACCCCGAAGCGCACGGGAAATGCCCATCCCAACATCGCCCCTTACGACAGCTATCGCACCGCCGGCGAACCGATTTTCCTCGCGGTTGGTAATGATCGACAGTTCGCCAGGCTATGCCGGGAACTGGGGGCCAGCGAGTTGCTGGAAGACCCGCGCTTTGCCGATAACGGCCAGCGCTCGGTCAATCGCCAAGCCTTGAAACAGGCTTTGGAGCGGCATCTGGTTGCCCACGATGGGGCCTCGCTGGCACCGCGGCTGATTGGCCTGGGAGTGCCTTGTGGTTCGATTGCTACGGTGGATCAGGTGGTGACTCATCCCCATACCCGGCATCGCGGTCTGCTGGTGGAACTCGATGGTTACCGCGGCATAGGTTCGCCGGTGAAGCTGTCGCGAACCCCGGCTAGCTATCGGACGGTTCCGCCGACCCTGGGCCAGGACACTCGTGCGGTACTGCAGGGGTTGGGGCTGGATGAGCCGACTATCGCCAAGCTGCTGGCCAGCGGGGTGGTGCGCGGTTGAAGTTTGCACTCAGCGGCGATGGGCTCGCAGTAGTGTGAAGGTGATGCTCGGACTCTGTTGCAGCACCTTCGCGCCGTCGAGGACCTGCACCGCCAGGCGATGTTGGCCGCGGTCAATATTCACCAGCGGCAACTCGAGGCCCCGGCTCGGGGGGCCATACGCCTGATCGTCCAGCAGCAGACGCAGGCGATGCTGCGGCTGCAAGTCCGGCACCAGCGCTACCTGCACCGTGAAGCTGCCGTTGTTGGCCCGCAGCGCGCCGTGCTCTGGCACGCCCTGCAACTGCAGTTGGGCGTAAGGCTCTGCGCTGGCGGGCAGCGCCGTTATCCACAGCAGGCAAAAAGCAGCGACGCGCATCACGGTGATTCCAGCCCTTTACAGGTTCGCGGTTGAAAGGCTCAGCATAGGGCGGCGCGAGGCTGGGCGCGGGCGCGGTTAACCTTTGAACACACATAACTCCGCGGTGGCGCGGACCATTGCCAGTTGGCGCAACGGGTCGCGGCTGGCGGCCTGATTGGCCTGGGCCAGCCATTGCGGGCATTGGCGATCGCCGGCATGGGGGCTGAAGTCGGCCAGTTGCTGCAACAGGCGTTTTTGTAACTGATCAAGTTGTGGACGGATCTGTCCGGCCAGGTCCTGGCGCGGGGTGTCTGGCGCCCGGCCTTGCAGGTGCCAGCTGGACAGCTTGGCGTACTGCACCAGTTTGTTGGCTTCGATCTGGGCGGCGAAGAACTGCCCAACCCTTTCCTCGCTCAGGTGATAGGTGGCGGCCTGGGCTGTGGCGCCGGCAATTACCTGCTGTTCCCGAGGCCGGTCCTCCACCGCCTTGTGGCTGTCCCATTTGCTCAGGGCCACCTGATCGGCAATGGCCAGGCGTTCGCCGATGCTGCCGAGCAACGGGGCGAGAGCGGCGGGGGCTTCGGTGGCGCAGGCGGCTGTGGTGAGCAGGCTGCAGGTCAGGGCGAGGCACAAGTTGAGGCGCGAAGTCATGGGCGGGCTCGGCAGATAAGAGAAGGGCGGCGCCCATGATGCACGCAACCACCCCGGGCAGGGCAAATGTGCGGGCATAAAAAAGGCCTCCCGAAGGAGGCCTCTTGATCACGCGGCTTGCGCCGACGCTACCGGATCAGCAGCTGTAGTACAGCTCGTATTCCAGTGGGTGTACGAAGGTACGGACCTTGATCTCTTCTTCGCTTTTCAGGGCGATGTAAGCGTCGATGAAGTCGTCGCTGAAAACGCCGCCTTTGGTCAGGAACGCACGACCTTTGTCCAGCTCTTCCAGGGCTTCCTTCAGGCTGCCGCAAACTTGTGGGATCTCTTTGGCCTCTTCAGGCGGCAGGTCGTACAGGTTTTTGTCAGCGGCGTCGCCAGGGTGGATCTTGTTCTGGATACCGTCCAGGCCGGCCATCAGCAGAGCAGCGAAGGCCAGGTATGGGTTGGCAGCCGGGTCCGGGAAACGGGCTTCGATACGGCGGGCTTTAGGGCTCGACACGTAAGGAATACGGATCGAAGCGGAACGGTTGCGTGCCGAGTAGGCCAGCATGACCGGGGCTTCGAAGCCTGGAACCAGACGCTTGTAGGAGTTGGTGGCCGGGTTGGTGAAGCCGTTCAGGGCCTTACCGTGCTTGATGATGCCGCCGATGAAGTACAGAGCGGTATCGGACAGGCCGGCATAGCCTTCGCCAGCGAAGGTGTTCTTGCCGTCTTTCCAGATCGACATGTGCACGTGCATGCCCGAGCCGTTGTCGCCGTACAGTGGCTTAGGCATGAAGGTGGCAGTGCGGCCGTAGGCGTCGGCCACGTTGTGCACGACGTATTTCAGGGTCTGGGTTTCGTCGGCTTTCTTCACCAGGGTGTTGAACTTGACGCCGATTTCGTTCTGGCCGGCAGTCGCCACTTCGTGGTGGTGAACTTCAACGGTCAGGCCCATTTCTTCCAGTGCGTTGCACATGGAGGTACGGATTTCGTGGTCGTGGTCGAACGGTGGAACCGGGAAGTAGCCGCCTTTGACGCCTGGACGGTGGCCCTTGTTGCCGCCTTCGATGTCCTGGTCGGACATCCAGGAACCTTGTTCGGAGTAGATCTTGAACATGGAACCGGAGATGTCGGACTTGAATTTCACTTGGTCGAAGATGAAGAACTCTGGCTCTGGACCGGCGAATACGGTGTCGCCGATGCCGGTGGCTTTCAGGTGCTCTTCGGCGCGCTTGGCAATGGCGCGTGGGTCGCGGTCGTAACCTTGCATGCTCGAAGGTTCGATGATGTCGCAGACCAGGATCAGGGTCGGTTCTTCTGTGAACGGGTCCAGCACGGCGGTTTCGTCGTCCGGCATCAGGATCATGTCGGAGGCTTCGATGCCTTTCCAGCCAGCGATGGAGGAACCGTCGAACATCTTGCCGGATTCGAAGAAGTCTTCATCCAGCGCATCACGGGCCGGCATGGTCACGTGATGTTGAGTGCCCTTGGTGTCAGTGAAGCGCAGATCAATCCATTTGACGTCATGATCTTTGATGAGTTGAACCGACTTCGACATAGTGTCCTCCGGGTGGCTTCGGGCTTGGTGTTGGAGTGCCCTTAGAATGTGGGTGATGCCGGCGCGAATACTCTGCCATGGCAACCTGCCTCACAAGGGAGCAAATTGCATGCCAGTGCCCCGAGATGGGTTTTCTGCCCCAAAATCACGCTTTCTGCGGCGGATTTGGCGTAATGCCGGCATTTGGCGCACTGCAATGTAGCGTCTTCTTTGGTAAATGACCCGTTTTGGTGCGCCTAAAACCTTCTGCACATTAATTGGTTAAACCTTGAGCAATTTCCGCTATAATCCGCGCCCCCCTTTTTCGGCTGGCCCAGCGCGCGCAGTTTTCATGAAACTAATCGTTAAAGTTTTCCCGGAAATCACCATCAAGAGCCGCCCGGTACGGATGCGTTTCATCCGTCAGTTGGCCAAGAACATCCGTGCCGTGCTCCGCGATCTGGACCCGGCCGTGGTGGTCAATGGTGTGTGGGACAACCTCGAGCTGGAAACCGCCCTCAGCGAGCCCAAGGCCCTGAAGGAGCTGACCGAGCGCCTGAGTTGCATGCCCGGCATCGCGCATTTCCTGCAGGTTGACGAGTACCCGCTGGGGGACTTCGACGACATCGTTGCCAAGTGCAAGCAGCACTTCGGCGAGGCCTTGCCCGGGAAGATTTTCTCGGTGCGCTGCAAGCGTGCCGGCAAGCATGAATTCAGCTCCATGGACGTGGAAAAGTACGTCGGCAGCCAGCTGCGTCGGCAGTGCGGTGCCGCCGGCATTTCCCTCAAAGAGCCGGAAATCGAAGTGCGGATGGAAATTCGCGACCAACGGTTGTTCGTGATCCACAGCCAGCACAACAGTATCGGTGGCTACCCGCTGGGCGCCCTGGAACAGACCCTGGTGCTGATGTCCGGCGGCTTCGACTCCACGGTCGCCGCTTATCAGGTCATGCGCCGTGGCCTGATGAGCCACTTCTGCTTCTTCAATCTGGGCGGCCGTGCCCACGAACTGGGCGTGATGGAAGTCGCGCACTATATATGGAAGAAGTACGGCAGCTCCCAGCGGGTGCTGTTCGTCAGCGTGCCGTTCGAGGAAGTGCTCGGGGAAATTCTCGGCAAAGTCGACAACAGTCATATGGGCGTCATTTTGAAGCGTATGATGTTGCGTGCCGCCTCAAGCATCGCCGACCGTCTGCACATCGATGCACTGGTGACTGGCGAGGCGATTTCCCAGGTGTCCAGCCAGACGTTGCCCAACCTGTCGGTGATCGACTGCGTGACCGAGAAGCTGGTGCTGCGCCCGCTGATCGCCAGCCACAAGCAGGACATCATCGACCTGGCCGAAGAGATCGGCACCGCCGACTTCGCCAAGCACATGCCGGAGTACTGCGGGGTCATCTCGGTGAACCCCAAGACCCATGCCAAGCGCCATCGCGTCGAGCATGAAGAGAAAGAATTCGATATGGCGGTGCTCGAGCGTGCGATCGAGCGGGCCAAGCTGGTGCCGATCGATCGGGTGATCGACGAGTTGGGCCAGGATTTGCAGATTGAAGAAGTCAGTGAGGCGCTGGCCGGTCAGATCGTCATCGACATCCGTCACCCGGATGCCCAGGAAGACGACCCGCTGGAGCTTGCTGGCATCGAAGTACAAGCGCTGCCGTTCTATGCATTGAACGCCCGCTTCAAGGAACTGGACCCTACGCGCCAGTACCTGCTGTATTGCGACAAAGGCGTCATGAGTCGCCTGCATGCTCACCATCTGCTCAGTGAGGGACATGCCAATGTGCGCGTTTATAGACCGAGCTAAGTGCCCGGGGATGTTCGCCTGTGGCTTGCGTCACCGGCCCCCCGACGCCGCCGTCCAGCTGTAACGGCCAGGCCTGACTCTATTGTTAATCGCTGCCAGCATTTGTCAGCACACCGAATCCTCTGATCGAGATACACAAGTGATCGAAAATCTACGCAACATCGCCATCATTGCCCACGTTGACCATGGTAAGACCACCCTGGTAGACAAACTCCTGCGTCAATCCGGCACCCTGGAGCGCAACGAGCTCAACGACGAGCGCGTGATGGACTCCAACGACCAGGAAAAAGAGCGCGGCATTACCATCCTGGCGAAAAACACCGCCATCAACTGGAACGGCTACCACATCAACATCGTGGACACCCCGGGCCACGCCGACTTCGGCGGCGAAGTTGAGCGCGTAATGTCCATGGTCGACTCCGTGCTGCTGCTGGTCGACGCTCAAGACGGCCCGATGCCGCAAACCCGTTTCGTGACCAAGAAGGCGTTCGAAGCCGGCCTGCGTCCAATCGTGGTAATCAACAAGGTTGACCGTCCGGGCGCGCGTCCTGACTGGGTTCTGGACCAGATCTTCGATCTGTTCGACAACCTGGGTGCCACCGAAGAACAGCTGGACTTCAAAGTCGTCTACGCCTCGGCCCTGAACGGCATTGCCGGTCTGGACCACACCGAAATGGCTGAAGACATGACCCCGCTGTACCAGTCGATCGTCGACAACGTGCCAGCGCCAAGCGTTGACCGTGACGGTCCGTTCCAGATGCAGGTTTCCGCTCTGGACTACAACAGCTTCCTGGGTGTGATCGGCGTTGGCCGTATCGCTCGCGGTCGCGTCAAGCCCAACACCCCGGTTGTGGCCATCGACGTCAACGGCAAGCGCCGTAACGGTCGTATCCTCAAGCTGATGGGTCACCACGGCCTGCACCGTGTAGACGTTGAAGAAGCCGCTGCTGGCGACATCGTTTGCATCAGCGGTTTCGACGAGCTGTTCATCTCCGACACCCTGTGCGATCCGACTGTTGTCGAAGCGATGAAGCCACTGAGCGTCGACGAGCCAACCGTTTCCATGACCTTCCAGGTCAACGACTCGCCATTCTGCGGTAAAGAAGGCAAGTTCGTGACCAGCCGTAACATCAAGGAACGTCTGGACAAAGAGCTGCTGTACAACGTTGCTCTGCGCGTTGAAGAAGGCGACTCGGCTGACAAGTTCAAGGTTTCCGGCCGCGGTGAGTTGCACCTGTCGGTACTGATCGAAACCATGCGTCGCGAAGGCTTCGAGATGGGCGTTGGCCGTCCTGAAGTGATCATCCGTGAAGTGGATGGCGTGAAGCAGGAACCGTTCGAAAACGTCACCATCGACATCCCTGAAGAATCCCAGGGCAAGGTCATGGAAGAAATGGGCCTGCGTAAGGGCGACCTGAGCAACATGGTTCCGGATGGCAAGGGCCGTGTACGCCTGGAATACAACATTCCAGCCCGTGGTCTGATCGGTTTCCGTAACCAGTTCCTGACCCTGACCAACGGTGCAGGCATCCTGACCTCGATCTTCGATCGCTACGCTCCGATGAAGTCAGGCCACATGTCCGGCCGTCAGAACGGCGTACTGGTATCGGTAGAAACCGGCAAGGCCCTGACCTACTCCCTGGAAACCCTGCAGGCGCGCGGCAAGCTGTTCGTCGAGCACGGCCAGGAAATCTACAACGGTCAGATCGTTGGTCTGAACAGCCGTGACAACGACCTGGGCGTCAACCCTACCAAGGGCAAGAAGCTCGACAACATGCGTGCTTCGGGTAAAGACGAAACCATCGCCCTGGTTCCACCTGTTCGCTTCACCCTGGAACAGGCTCTGGAATTCATCCAGGACGACGAGCTGTGCGAAGTGACTCCTAAGTCCATCCGTCTTCGCAAGAAGATCCTGGACGAAGGCGAGCGTACCCGCGCTGCCAAGAAAGCCAAGAACTGAGTCTTTAGTTCCGGCTGAATGAAAACGCCCCCGGTCGCGAGACCGGGGGCGTTTTTTTTCGCCTGGAGAAAACCTGTAGGGGCTACAGCAGCGTTAGCTGCGGTGGGAGGTGGGCAACCTTAGCAGCCTGAAGGGCAGGGGATCAGAAACGTTCCAGGGTTCGACTGCTGGTATTGGTCGGGCGCTCCTGGGGCTTGGGCTTGTAGGCGCAGTAGCCCGGGCGCGGGCCGATCTTCGGGTGGTTGCGGCAGGTGTCCGGGCGCTTGTCATAAATGGTGCACAGGCGGCTTTTACGATCCAGATACAGGCAGTCGTTGTTGCTCATGCGCTGCAAGGTGAAGATTTCCGACTTCTGGTTGTAGCGTTCGACGATGCCTTCTTTCTGCAGGCGCTTGGCAATGTTCTTCGCCGGTTCGCCGCGCTCGAATTCGTCGACGATACCAATGCGGATCAGGTCCTTGATCTTCACTTCCACCGGCAGGGTGCAGCAGCTGGACATGCAGGAACCGCACATGGGCGCGGTGTATTTGGCCCAGGTATCGAGACGGTCGATTTCCGCGGCGGCGATCAGATTGGACTTCATCAAGGTGGTGCTTCCGGCATGTTCCAGGGCGCGCGATCATACCGGGACTGGTGGATTTTTGAACGACTTTAGGTCGGATTTTTCTTGTGTGCCTTGCGATTAGTCCCTGGCGGCACGGCATCTGCATCTTTTTCCCCGCAGGCGCGCAAGGCTCTCTCGTGAGTCGAGCCATTTGAGACAGCGCCGAACCAGAGCCTTCGCTCCGTGTCAGACCGACTAGGCTCAGACCATTCCATGCTCACTGTGTATCTCGTCAGAGGTCGTATCGATGACTCAGGAATCCCTTGTTCGTGACGCTGAGGTGGCCGCCTTTCGCGAAGCCGTCTTGACCAAACTCACCTACGCGGTTGGCAAAGACCCGGATCACGCCTTCGACCACGACTGGTTCGAGGCCATTGCCCTGGCGGCGCGGGACCATATGGTCGATCACTGGATGGATCACACGCGACAGATGTACCGCAAGGGTCAGAAGCGGGTGTATTACCTGTCCCTGGAGTTCCTGATCGGTCGCTTGCTGTTTGACAGCCTGAGCAATCTTGGCCTGCTGGACGTGGCCCGCGAGGCCCTCACCGATCTGGGGGTGGACCTGGAACGCATCCGCCTGCTGGAGCCCGATGCGGCCCTGGGCAATGGTGGCTTGGGGCGCCTGGCGGCGTGTTTCATGGAGAGCATGTCGACCCTGGGCCTGGCCGGTCACGGCTACGGTATCCGTTACGAGCACGGCCTGTTCCGCCAGGCGATTGTCGACGGTTGGCAGCAGGAACAGACCGAACACTGGCTGGATTTCGGCAACCCCTGGGAGTTCGAGCGCCCCGAGGTGATCTACTCCATCGGCTTTGGCGGCAGCGTCGACAGCGTGACCGACGAAGCGGGCAACATTCGCCAGGTCTGGCGGCCGGTGGAAACCGTCAGGGCGGTGGCCTATGACACCCCAGTGGTGGGCTGGCGTGGGGCCAGCGTCAACACCTTGCGTCTGTGGCGGGCCCGGGCCATGGAGGATTTGCACCTGGAGCGTTTCAACGCCGGTGACCACCTGGGGGCGGTGGCGGAAGTGGCCCGGGCCGAGAGCATCTCCCGGGTGCTGTACCCGGCCGACAGCACCGAGGCGGGCCAGGAACTGCGTCTGCGCCAGGAGTACTTTTTCGTCTCGGCGTCGTTGCAGGATTTGCTGCGGCGCCACAAGAACATGCATGACTCGGTGCTCAGCCTCGGCGAGCACGCGGCCATCCAGCTCAATGACACCCACCCGTCGATCGCCGTGGCCGAGCTGATGCGCCAATTGGTGGACCTGCACGGCATCGCCTGGGATGCGGCGTGGCAGGTCACCGTGCAAACCCTGTCCTACACCAACCACACCCTGTTGCCCGAGGCCCTGGAAACCTGGCCGGTGGGCTTGATGGAACGCATGCTGCCGCGGCACATGCAGATCATCTATCTGATCAACGCCCAGCACATCGACTCGTTGCGGGCCAAGGGCATGCACGATTTCGACGTGCTGCGGGCGGTGTCGCTGATCGAGGAAGACAACGGTCGCCGGGTGCGCATGGGCAACCTGGCGTTCCTCGGCTCCCACAGCGTCAATGGCGTGTCCGGCCTGCACACCCAGCTGATGCGCAGCACGGTGTTCTCCGAGCTGCACAAGCTGTACCCGGAGCGGATCAACAACAAGACCAACGGCATCACCTTCCGCCGCTGGCTGTATCAGGCCAACCCGCAACTGACCGAAATGCTGGTGGACGTCCTGGGCCCCGAGCTGCTGGACAATCCCGAGGCGCTGCTACTGGGGCTGGAACCCTTCGCCGAGAAAGCCGCCTTTCGCAAGCAGTTCGCCGAACAGCGGCTGCACAGCAAGCGTGCTTTGGCGGCGATCATCCATGAGCGCCTGGGCATCGCGGTCAACCCGGCAGCGCTGTTCGATGTGCAGGTCAAGCGTATTCACGAGTACAAGCGCCAGTTGCTCAACCTGCTGCATACCGTGGCGCTGTACCAGGCGATCCGCGCCGAGCCGGAAACCGATTGGGTGCCCCGGGTGAAGATCTTTGCCGGCAAGGCGGCCGCCAGTTATCACCAGGCCAAGCTGATCATCAAACTGACCAACGACATCGCCCGTACGGTGAACAGCGACCCGACTGTACGTGGCTTGCTCAAAGTGGTGTTCCTGCCCAACTACAACGTCAGCCTGGCGGAAAGCATTATTCCCGCCGCCGACCTGTCGGAGCAGATCTCCACCGCCGGCTTCGAGGCTTCGGGCACCAGCAACATGAAGTTCGGCCTCAACGGTGCCCTGACCATCGGCACCCTGGATGGTGCCAACGTCGAAATGTGCGAGCAGGTGGGCGCCGAACACATGTTCATCTTCGGTCTCAGCGCCCAGCAGGTGGAGGCGCGCAAGCGCAATGGCGAATTCAGCGCGGTGCCGGATATCGCCGCCTCCCATCGGCTCAGCGATGTGCTGCAGGCGATTCGTGGCGGGGTGTTCTCCCCGGATGATCCGTCGCGTTACACCGGGCTGATCGATTCGCTGATCGACTACGACCGGTTCCTGGTCTGCGCCGATTTCGATGCCTACTGGAGTGCCCAGGCTCGGGTCGAGGAGCGTTGGCACGACGCCAAGGAATGGTGGCGTTCGGCGGTGCTCAACACGGCGCGCATGGGCTGGTTTTCCTCGGACCGGACCATCCGTGAATACGCCACGCAGATCTGGAAGGCGCTGGAGTGAGGCGTTTGGGAGAATTCTCAAACTGTGCATAAGGCCCAACGTTTGTTGGGTCGGGTCGATATACTGAGCGCCGATTTTATCTCCCGGATGGTGTCTTTCGGGCCACGCTCGGCTTCCAATCGGGGACAGACCTTCGCTGGCAAGCCGGCGCCTACAATCTCCGTAGGGGCCGGCTTGCCGGCGAACGCGTCAACACAGCTGTACCTGTCCTTTAGTGGACCGCTTAGGGATATCGACACATGCAATGGATGTTCATGCTGTTGGGGTTGGTGCTGGGGTGGATCGTTGATGAGTCCATCAGTGATGCCCTGATCGGTGCCCTGCTGGGCCTGGCTGTCGGCCTGGCCATTCGCTTCGGCGCCCTGCATCGCCAGGTTGTCGACCAGCACCGCGAGCTGGAACAGGCGAAAAAGGCCCTGGCCACCCTGGGCCAGCGTCTTGCGCTGCTGGAAAGCAACGCTAGCCCCGCCGCCGAACCTGCGGCCGAACCCCTGGTCAATGCCCCGCTTGCCGAGGCTCGCGCAGGCACGAGCGCCGCGGCGGAACGCGAAGACCTGCCTGAATTCATTCTTGATGAAGTCCAGCCTGTGGAGCCGGCTGCTCCCGAGCTGGTCTGGGAACTGCCCGCTGCGGTGCGTCCTGCCGCGGCAATCCAAGCCAGCCAGCCGCTGCCGGAGTCGGTCTGGCAACCCGGGCCCCAGGTGTCGTCCCGGGAGCCACAGCCAGCTGCAGCCCCTGTGGACCTGCAACCGAACCTGATCGAGCGCGCCATCAGCGGTGCACGCAACTGGCTGTTTGGCGGCAACACCGTGCTGCGGGTCGGCGTGGTGCTGTTGTTCCTCGGCCTGGCCTTCCTCCTGCGCTATGCCACCGAAGGCATGGTGGTGCCCATTGAATTGCGTTATGCCGGAGTGGCGGCCAGCTCCCTGGGCCTCTTGGGGCTGGGTTGGTGGCTGCGGCGACGCAACAGCAACTACGCGCTGATGCTCCAGGGCACCGGCATCGCCGTGCTCTACCTGACGGTGTTCGCGGCCATGCGCCTGCATCCGTTGCTCGACCCTTCTGCGGCTTTGGGCCTGCTGGTGGCCGTGACCGTGTTTTCGGCGATCCTGGCCATTACCCAGGATGCCCTGGGTCTGGCTGCGGCCGCCGCCCTGGGCGGTTTTGCCGCGCCCATCCTGACGTCCACCGGCGCCGGCAGCCATGTGGCGCTGTTCAGCTACTTCGCCCTGCTCAACGCCGGCATCCTCGGCATTGCCTGGTTCAAGGCCTGGCGCCTGCTGAACCTGATCGGCTTTGTCGGCACCTTCGGCATCGGTTTCGCCTGGGGCCTGCGCTCCTATGCCCCGGAGCTGCTGTGGAGTACCGAGCCGTTCCTGATCCTGTTCTTCCTCATGTACCTGGCCATTGGCCTGCTGTTTACCCGGCGCAAGCTGCTGGAAATGACCGATGCTCCGGCGGACGCCGATCGTCAGGCGCTGCTGCACTGGTCCGCACGCAAGGGTGACTACGTCGATGGCAGCCTGCTCTTCGGCCCGCCGTTGGTGGCTTTCGGTTTGCAACTGGCGCTGGTCCGGCATCTGGAGTTCGCGGCGTCTTTCAGTGCCCTGACTCTGGGCTTGATCTACATGGTCCTGGCGCGGGTGCTGATGGGCGGTCGCGCCCTGTTGCTGGGGGAAACCTGCCTGGCCCTGGGGGTGATTTTCGCCAGCCTGGCCATTCCGTTGGGTCTGGATGCGCGCTGGACGTCCGCGGCCTGGGCCGTGGAGGGCGCGGGGATCTTCTGGCTCGGCCTGCGTCAGCAGCGGCCATTGGCCCGGGCCTTCGCCTTGCTGTTGCAGGTGGGCTCGGCCCTGGCTTTCCTCAGCGAATTGAGTCCCGGGAACACCAGCCTGCTGACCGGTGCGCCTTTGGGGGCATTGCTGCTCGGTGGCGCGTTGCTGTTCAGCTTCGACCAACTGCGACGGGCCGATAAGTCCTTGCCTTCGACCTGGGAGCAGGGCATTGCGCCGCTCTTGGGGGTGCTTGGGCTGGGTTTCCTGTATCTGCTGGCGCCGTTGTTCTTCTTCACCCAGGGCACGGCCATCAGTTGGGCCCTGGCCGGGCTGGCGACCTTGTGGGTCGGCCTGCGCCTGCAATCGCGGGCCTTCCTGTTCACGGCATTCGGCATCCAGTTGCTCGGGGGCGCCTTGTTCCTGATGCGCCTGCAAGGGGCGGACGGCGATGCCAGCGCGGTCTTCAGTGCCGGCTGGAGCGGCCTGATGAGCGCCTCGCTGATTGGGCTGGCGCTGATTGGCGGCATGCTCCTGGCCGCCCGCAATGACATGGTGCGCAACGACCCGCGCTTGTTGCGGGGGCTGTCGGTGGTGCTGCTGGCGGGCTTGATGATGATCAACCTGGCGGTGCTGTTTGTGCTGCCTTGGCGTACCGCCAGTGGGGTCTGGGCCGCCAGCGGGCTGTTGATCATCTGGCTCAGCCTGTACTTGCAGCAGCGGGCCAGTTTTGTCTTTGGCCTGGTGCTCCAGGTGATTGGTGGCAGCACCTTCCTGCTGGCCGGTTCGGACTGGTATTTCGTGGCGGTGGCGGACGCTGCGCGGCCCCTGGCCAATGGCGATTTCTGGACGCCGATGGTCCTGGCCCTGGCGGCGCTGGTAGGGGCCTGGCGCTTGCAGCGGGGCCATCATGGCTCGGCGTTCGATGCCTTGAGCCTGGGGCGCCTGTCTGACCTGTTGTTGGCCTGGGGTGCTTGCTGGTGGGCCTTTACCTGGCTCAAGGAGGTACTGCGCTTCGCCCCGGCCCATTGGCAGGCGAGCCTGTTGCTGCTGATCACCGCCGCCAGCGTGCTGCTCTGCGCGCTGCTGGCGGTGCGCCTGCAGTGGAAGTCCCTGGGGCTGGTGTGCAGCCTGCTGATACCGGTGGGCGCCCTGGTGCTGCTGGCGGCTTGGGCACCGCGTTATCACCCGGCGGCGGATCTGGGCTGGCTGGCCTGGACCCTGCTGTTCGCCGTGCACTTCTTCAGTCTGCGGCGCCTGGCGGCATGGCTGCCGACGCGGGTCCTGAGCATCGCCCATGTGCTGGGTTGCTGGCTGCTGCTGGGGGTGTTGGCGCTGGAACTGCGCTACGCCTTGCTGCTGTTGTCCGAGCAGTACAACGCTTGGCGCTGGCTGGGCTGGGCGATCCTGCCGAGCCTGTACCTGGTGGCCATGGCCACGCCGCGCCATTGGCCGTGGCCGGTTGCCGCGCATTCCAGGGAGTACCGCCTGTATGCCGCGCTGCCCCTGGCGGTGTTGATGCTGGGCTGGTTCTGGCTGGCCAATACCTTCAGCGACGGCCGAGCCGAGCCGTTGCCTTACTTGCCGCTGCTCAATCCCCTGGAGCTGGGGCTGCTGTTTGCCCTGTTCGGGGTCTATGTGTGGTCCCGCAGTGCGGTGCAGGTGCTGGCGCTTCGGAGCGATTACGCCGAGCGCGGCGCCCAGTTGGTGGCGGGGGTTTCCCTGTTCGCCTTCTTCACCGTGCTGGTCATGCGCGCGGCTCACCATTGGAGCGGTGTGCCGTTCCAGGCGGATGCGTTGCTTGAGTCGATGATGGTCCAGGCCGGGCTGTCCATCGTCTGGACCCTGATTGCCCTGGGCTTGATGATTGGCGGGCATGTGCGCCATCGCCGCGAAGTCTGGCTGATCGGCGCGGCGTTGATCGCGGTGGTGGTGGCCAAGCTGTTCCTGGTGGAGTTGAGCAACCGTGGCGGGCTGGCGCGGATCGTCTCTTTCATCGGGGTTGGTGTGTTGTTGCTGGTGGTGGGGTATTTCGCCCCCTTGCCGCCCAAGCGGGTCGAGGCCGAGCCTGAAGCCGGCAAGCCCTTGAATGAAGGAGTGTCGTCTTGAGTCAGAAGTTGAACCTGGGCTGGTGGGGGGCTGCGGGCCTGTGTGTGGCACTGTCCGCCGTGGCCCAGGACAAGCCCGGGGACTTCAAGTCCCAGGTGCCCTTGACCCTGAGCGGCGAAGGCCCCTGGTACCGCCTGGAGCTGCCGCTCGCCGTGCAGCTCCAGGCCAGCCAGACCGATCTGCGGGATGTTCGCGTGTTCAACGCCGCCGGCGAGCCCCAGGCCTATGCCGTGGCCCGTCAGCAGGCGCAGACTCGCGAGCAGCGCAGCCTTGCTGATGTGAAGTGGTTCCCGCTGTACAACTCGGCGCAAGCTGGCGACAGCATCCCCAGTGTGCGGGTGCAGTCCAACACCAATGGCACGCTGGTGGAAGTGCAGCCGGCCACTGAGTTGGAGGCGGGTGAAGAAGTCCTGCGAGGCTGGTTGCTGGATGCCAGCGCCATCAAGGCGCCGCTGCAACAACTGGTGCTGGACTGGACCAGTGAGCGCGACGGTTTCCAGCGTTTCAGCATCGAGGCCAGTGACGATCTGCAGCACTGGCAATCCTGGGGAGAAGGCCAGGTGGCACGGCTGTCGTTTGCCGACGAGCGGGTCGAGCAGCATGAGGTGGCTTTGCCCGGGCAGTCGGCACGTTACCTGCGCTTGCTGTGGAACACCCCGCAGGCGGCGCCGGTGCTCACTTCCGCGCAGTTGCAGAGCAGTACCACCAGCAGCCTGCCGTCGCCGCTGGTGTGGTCGCAACCGCTGGGCGGCACGGCCGCCAAGGCCGGTGAGTACAGTTGGCAGTTGCCCAAGGGGCTGAATGTCGAGCGCGTGCGGGTCGAGCTCAAACAGGCCAATAGCCTGGCGCCCGCAACATTGTACGGACGCCGTGAGAGCAGCCTGCCCTGGCAGCCCCTGAGCAATGGCCTGCTGTACCGCCTGACCCAGAATGGCCAGGACGTGCAGCAGAACGAACTGCAATTGCCGGGGCAGACCGTGCAGCAGCTCAAATTGACAGTGGATGAGCGTGGCGGCGGCCTGGGCGCCGAGGCGCCGACCCTGCAATTTGCCGTGCGCGGCACGCAACTGGTGTTCCTGGCTCGTGGCGCCGGGCCCTATACCCTGGCACTGGGCAACCCGACCGCAACAGCGGCCAACCTGCCGTTGGCCACCCTGATTCCTGACTACAGTCCGCAGCGTCTCAAGGAGCTGGGCCAGGCCAAGGTCGAAGGCGAGGCGCAATTGACGACGTCCACTGCGGCGTCGCCGGACGTCGCCGTGGCCAGCGGGCCGGACTGGAAAAAAATCGGCCTGTGGGCGGTGCTGCTCCTGGGGGTACTGGCATTGGCCGGCATGGCCCTCAGTCTGCTGCGCAAGCCGGCGGTCAAATCCTGAGCGGTTGCGGGGATGGCAGAGGGCGCTGTGGCCAGTCATGCCTGGGGTTTTGTGGCTACGCTGAAACCGGTGCCTGAACTCTATCTGCCGGTTCCCTGTCTGAGAGGAGGAAATGCGCCCCGACTCGCGTTAAACTGCGCGGGTTTTTAGTCCCCCATTCCTCCGGAGCCTTCCATGTCCCGCGTTACCCTGAGTCGCTATTTGATTGAGCAGACCCGCAGCAACAACACTCCTGCCGATCTGCGCTTCCTGATCGAAGTGGTGGCGCGTGCTTGCAAGGAGATCAGCCACGCTGTGTCCAAAGGCGCCCTGGGTGGTGTTCTGGGCAGCATGGGCACGGAAAACGTGCAGGGCGAAGTGCAGAAGAAGCTCGACGTGATCTCCAACGAGATCCTCCTGGAAGCCAACGAATGGGGCGGTCACCTGGCCGGCATGGCGTCCGAGGAAATGGACAATGCCTACCAGATCCCGGGCAAATACCCGAAAGGCGCCTACCTGCTGGTATTCGACCCGCTGGACGGTTCGTCGAACATCGATATCAACGCGCCTGTTGGCACCATCTTCTCGGTGCTGCGTTGCCCGAATGAGTACCTGAGCCAGAACGAAGCCTTGAACGAAAAGGCCTTCCTGCAGCCGGGCACCCAGCAGGTTGCTGCCGGTTACGCCATCTACGGCCCGCAGACCATGCTGATCCTGACCCTGGGTCATGGCGTCAAGGGCTTCACCCTGGACCGTGAAATGGGCAGCTTCGTGCTGACTCACGAAGACATCAAGATCCCGGAATCCACCCAGGAATTCGCCATCAACATGTCCAACGAGCGTCACTGGGAAGCTCCGGTCAAGCGCTACGTGAGTGAGCTGCTGGCCGGCGACACCGGTCCACTGAAAAAGAACTACAACATGCGCTGGGTCGCGGCCATGGTCGCCGACGTGCACCGTATCCTGACCCGTGGCGGCTTGTTCATGTACCCACGCGACAGCCGCGAGCCGGAGAAGCCGGGCAAACTGCGGCTGATGTACGAAGCCAATCCGATGTCCTTCCTCATCGAACAGGCTGGCGGTTCTTCTACCGACGGTCGCCAGCGCATCCTCGACATTCAGCCTGAAGGCCTGCACCAGCGTGTTGCCGTATTCCTTGGTTCCAAGGAAGAAGTGGCTCGTGTGACGGGCTACCACAAGGAATAAGACATGGCCCAGTCCTGGCAGCCTCTGCTTGATTGGTGGTTCGGTTCAGCCGAAAAGCCGGCAGAGGTGGTCGCTGCCAAGGGCAGGCTGTGGTTTGGCAAACGCGACAGCCAGGACCTCGAAGCGCGCCAGCGCTTTGGTGGTCTGGTGGAGCAGGCACTGGCTGGCGGATTGACCGAGTGGACGCAAAGTCCCCAAGGTTGGCTGGCCCTGGTGCTGTTGCTCGATCAGTTGCCGCGGATGATCTATCGCGATACGCCCAAGGCGTTCTCCGGCGATACCCGTGCCCAGGCACTGGTGGCGCAAGGCATTGCCGCGGACCTCGACCGGCGCTTGCCGGCCATGCAACGCAGCTTCATCTACCTGGTGTTCGAGCATTGCGAGCACCTGGCGGTGCAGAACGAAGGGGTTTCCCGCTTTGCTGCCCTGCACGACGAACAACCGGAGGAAGATCGCCCGGTGTTCGCCGATCAGCTGGACTACGCCGAACGGCACCAGAAAATCATTGCCCGCTTCGGGCGCTTTCCCCATCGCAACGCCATCCTCGGTCGTGAGTCCACTGCCGAGGAGCTGGCTTTCCTGCGCGAGCCTGGTTCGCGTTTCTGACGGCCGGCAAGCATTACTTGCCCGCTCGCAATAGGCGCTTCATCAGCAATGACGGCAGGTCTTTGCGTGTATCGGCAATGATGTGGATAAAGACGGTGTTCTCCCGCACTTCGTAGATCACCCGGTTCATACCGCAAAGTACCTGACGATAGTGGCGCAGATTGAGCTGCTGAATTTCGTAAGGTACCACGCCAGCGTAGGGCGAGGTCGCCAGTTGAGCCACGGTGGATTTCAAGTGCTGGAAGGTGCTGTGCCAGGCTTGGGGAGAGAATCGACTGATCAGGTATTGTCTGAGCTCTTTCAGCTCGCGTTCTGCCGAATGCAGAATGACCACCTTGAATCTCATTGCAGGTCGTCCCGCTCCAGGTCGGCAAACACCTGCTCTGCATCACGGAACTGACCGGCTTCAATCTCCCGGTTGCCCAAGGTCAGAAGTTTCAACATGGCCAGGGTCGCTTCCTGTTCCTCAAAGCTCTGTACATCCATAACCACCAGCTTGGCTTCGCCATTCTGGGTAATAACCAGAGGCTCGCGGCTTTCCGTCAGTTGCTTGACGATCTCGGCGGTGTGGCTTTTCAGGTAACTGATGGGCTTGATCTGGGATGAAAGCTTCATGGGGCGGGCTCGACTGTAAAGGCAGGCCTGAGTTTAGTCTTAATCCAGTTCTGTTGGGGGCGTGCAGACCAGCGACTGTATTGCCGAATGTCCGCAATCGAATGATTTCACCGGCAAGCCGGTTCCTACGAATACTGGTAGGAGCCGGCTTGCCGGCGAAGCTGCTCCTCAGATACGGAAGCTGCCCACCAGGTGCTGCAGGCGCTTGGCCTGTTGTTCCAGGTCGGCGCAGGCGCGCAGGGTGGCTTGCAGGTTTTCCACCCCTTCCTGATTCAGGGTGTTGATTTCGGTGATGTCGACGTTGATCGACTCCACCACCGCGGTCTGCTCCTCGGTGGCGGTGGCCACCGACTGGTTCATGCCGTCGATTTCGCCGATGCGCTGGGTCACGCTGCCCAGGCGTTCGCCGGCCTGGTTGGCGATGCCGACGCTGCTTTCGCTCTCACGCTGACTCTCGGTCATGGTGCCCACCGCTTCACGGGCGCCCACTTGCAGCTCCTCGATCATTTTCTGCACTTGCTGCGCCGAATCCTGGGTGCGGTGGGCGAGGTTACGCACCTCGTCCGCTACCACCGCGAAACCGCGTCCGGCCTCACCGGCGCGAGCCGCTTCGATGGCGGCGTTGAGGGCCAGCAGGTTGGTCTGCTGAGAAATGCTGGTGATGACTTCGAGGATCTGCCCGATGTTCACCGTGTTGCTGTTGAGGGTCTCGATGTTGTCGCAGGAGCTGCTGATCTTTGCCGACAGCTGATGCATGGCGGCGATGGTCTGATCCACCACTTGCTGGCCGTCTTGCGCCAGGCTGCGGGCCTCGCTGGAGTGCTGCGAGGCGAGGGCGGCGTTCTGGGCGATTTCCTGGGCGGCGGCGCCCAGTTGGTTGATGGCCGCGGCCACGCTGCTGGTGCGCGAAGCCTGTTGGTCGGAGTTGAACATCGACGAGTTGGAGGCGGCGACTACGCGCAGGGCCACTTCGTTGACCTGGCCGGTGGCCGAGGACACTTCGCGGATCGAACTGTGGATGCGTTCGACGAAACGGTTGAACGACACCCCCAGGGTGCCGAATTCGTCGTGGCCATGGATCACCAGGCGTTTGGTCAGGTCGCCTTCGCCTTCGGCGATGTCGTGCATGGCCCGGCCCATCATGTGCAGCGGTTGCATCAGGATGCGGATCAGCATGCCCAGCAGGCTGATGATGATCACCACCGCGATCAGCATGGCGATGATCGCCGAGGTGCGAAACTCACTGAGCACGGCGAAGGCGGTGTCCTTGTCCAGGACCAGGGCCACGTACCAGTCGGCCGAGGGCACGCCGTTGACGTGGGTGAAGGAGATGAACTGGGTCTTGCCGTTCAGCTGCACTTCTTTCAGGCCGGGGCTGATGCTCGGGGCACCCGCGGGATAGGCTTCGGCGAGGCTCTTGAGCACCAGTTTGCTGTCGGGGTGGATGAGGATCTTGCCGTCGGCGCTGACGATGAAGGCCTGGCCATGACCGCCGAAGTTCAGCGAGTTGATGATAGCGCTGATGCTCGACAGGTCGATATCGGCGCCGGCCACGCCGATCATCTGGTTCTGATGCTGCACCGGGGTGGCCACGGTGATCACCAGTTTGCCGGATGAAGCGGCAATGTAGGGTTCGGTGACGATGGTCCGTTGCGCGCCGGTGGCCGCCTTGTACCAGCCGCGGGCACGGGGGTCGTAGTCGGCGGCGCGATTGCCGGCCGGGACCGAAAACATCACGCCGTCCTGGCCGCCGAAGTAGCTGAGCTGGAAGTTGCTGGTATAGGCGGGCAGGCCGACGCTGCGTTTCAGGCTCTCGGCGCCGTTGCCGTCCACGGCGATCTGCTGGGCCAGAGACTGCAGGAGCTGGATGCGGCTTTCCAGCCAGGTCTGGATATTGCTGGTGGTCAGGCTGCCCAGTTCCTGCATGGTGGACTCGGTGCTGCTGCGCAGGGCCTCACGCTGTCGGTAGTCATTGAACAGAATAAAACAGGCGAACGCGACGGCCACCACAAGGGCGGCGGCAAGCAGGATCTTGTGGCTGAATTTCATATTGCTGGTCATTAAGTGAACTACCGCGATGGGCTGGTCAACGAGGGGCGTCAATTTGCCACAGTGGAGGGCTTTGCGCTGCAGTTATGTCGACTGGCTATTACTGAAGATGAGGCCTCGTGGAGAAAAACCGACGAACAGCAGGGCAAGGCGAAAAGGTGTTTGATTTACCGGGAAAATGCCCGGAGCACCGGGCAAGAAATACCCGGCCGAGCGGGGAACCAGAAGGGGGTTTTCTCTTCTAAGCTTCTGGTTGGCTGACAGGCCTTCCCCCTTTCGTCCAGGAGTTCACCATGTCCCTGCGTTCTCTCGCTCTGTTGTCGTTCTGCGTGCTGCTGGCTGCGTGCAGCAAGGTCAATCAGGAAAACTATTCCAAGCTCTCGGCGGGCATGCCCAAGGCCGAGGTTGAACAACTCCTGGGCAAGCCGACTGACTGTTCGGGCGCGCTGGGCATGTCCAGCTGCACCTGGGGCGACAAGAACAGCTTTATCAGCGTGCAGTATGCCGGTGACAAGGTTCTGATGTTTTCCGGGCAAGGCCTGAAGTAAAAAACCGGGGCTTCGGGCCCACGGGAGAAAAATAATGATGCGTTTTGTTTTCACTCTTCTGGTCGGCCTGCTCTTGGCCGGCTGCGCCACGTCCCGGGACGATTCGCTGGCGCCCAAGACCGTCAACCACGTCGATCTCAAGCGTTACCAGGGGACCTGGTACGAGCTGGCGCGGTTGCCGATGTATTTCCAGCGTAACTGTGCGCAATCCGAGGCCCGCTACACCCTGTTGCCGGAGGGCAACGTGGCGGTGCTCAACCGCTGCCTGACCCCGGAGTGGAAGTGGGAGGAGGCTCGTGGCACGGCAACGCCTCAGGTGCCGGGCAAGACCGACAAGCTGTGGGTCGAGTTCGATAACTGGTTCTCGCGGCTGCTGCCGGGGGCGACCAAGGGCGACTACTGGGTGCTGTATGTCAGCGATGACTACAAGACCGCGATTGTCGGCAATCCCAACCGCCGTTACCTGTGGTTGCTGTCGCGGACCAAGGAGGTCAATGAGACGGTGCGTGAAGAGTTGCTGAGCAAGGCGCGTCAGCAGGGCTACGACACCACGCGACTGATCTGGCGGGTGTCGGACTCGGCCATGGCCAAGACCTCGAAATAGATTCACTCCCTGTAGCAGCCGGCTGGCCGGCGAAGGCGTTCGTGAGAATGCTTTCGCCAGCACGTCGGCTCCTACGAACTTGGGGTCAGTTGAGCAGCTCGCGCAGGACTTGGGTGAAGGCCCGGCTACTGTCTTCTTCGGCGGCGTGACGTCCGTTACGCACCATCCACTGACCACCCACCATCACATCCCGTACCTGGCGGTCGCCGCCGGCAAACAACCAACGGTTGAGAATCCCGTCGCCATCCGCGGTGGCCAGGTAAGGGTCGTTGCCATCCAGCACCAGCCAGTCGGCGCGCTTGCCCACGGCCAATGTACCTATGGGTTGCCCCAGCGCCTGAGCGCCGCCAGCGAGCGCGGCATCGTACAAAGTGCGGCCGACCATGGGCTGGTCCGCGCGGTACAGGCGGTTGCGACGCTGGTCCCGCAGGCGTTGGCCGTACTCCAGCCAGCGCAGTTCTTCCACCACGCTCAAAGACACGTGGCTGTCGGAGCCGATGCCCAGGCGTCCGCCCTGGGCGAGGAAGTCCACCGCCGGGAAGATACCGTCGCCCAGGTTGGCCTCGGTGGTCAGGCACAGGCCGGCAATGGCCCGGCTTTCGGCCATGAGGCTGACTTCTTCCGGATTGGCGTGAGTGGCGTGGACCAGGCACCATCGTTGATCCACCGCGACGTTCTCATGCAACCATTGCAGCGGGCGGCGTCCGCTCCAGGCCAGGCAGTCGTCGACTTCCTTCTGCTGTTCGGCGATGTGGATGTGTACGGGACATTGGCGGTCGCTGGCGGCCAGGACTTCGCTGATCTGCTGTGGCGTGACCGCGCGCAACGAGTGAAAGCACAGGCCCAGCTGCTGGTTGGCCTGTTGCGCCAGCAGGGGCTGCAAGTGCTGTTGCAGTTGGAGGTAGTTTTCCGTGCTGTTGATAAAGCGGCGTTGGCCGTCATTGGGGGCCTGGCCGCCGAATCCCGAATGGCTGTACAGCACGGGCAGCAAGGTCAGGCCGATGCCGCTGCTGGCGGCCGCCTGGCTGATGCGTCGGGACAGCTCGGCGGGGTCGGCGTAGGGCTGGCCGTCGGTGTCGTGATGCACATAGTGGAATTCCGCCACTGAGGTGTAGCCGGCCTTGAGCATCTCGATGTACAGCTGGCGGGCGATGATCTCCAACTGTTCAGGACTGATCTTGCCCACCAGGCGGTACATCAGGTCGCGCCAGGTCCAGAAGCTGTCGTTGGGGTTGCCGGCCACTTCCGCCAGCCCGGCCATGGCTCGCTGGAACGCGTGGGAGTGCAGGTTGGGCATGCCGGGTAGCAGCGGGCCCTTGAGCTGTTCTGCACCTTCTGCACTGGCGTTGGCCTGGATGTGAGTCAGCAGGCCGTCGGCACTGACTTCAAGACGTACATGGTTGGCCCATCCATCAGGCAGCAGCGCGCGTTCGGCGAAGAAGGCGGACATGGTTCAAGCACCCCATCGTGTGTTATTTGTATATACATATACAGACGTTTGCCTGCTCGGTAAACTCCGGCAAGCTAGTCACCTTTTTTGCTCAACAAGGATTTCCCGTGCCGACTCCGCCTGCCAAATCGCCGCTGGCTGCCCATCTGGGCGATAGTCCGGCGCCCTTGTATGCCCGCGTCAAACAGATGATCACCCAGCAGATCGAGAGCGGAAACTGGCCGCCGCATTACCGCGTTCCCTCGGAAAGCGAGCTGGTCAATCAGCTGGGCTTCAGCCGCATGACCATCAACCGCGCACTGCGGGAAATGACCGCTGAGGGCATGCTGGTGCGCATGCAGGGCGTGGGGACCTTCGTCGCCGAACCCAAGAGCCAATCGGCCTTGTTCGAAGTGCACAACATTGCCGACGAGATCGCCTCCCGCGGTCATCGCCACACCTGCCGGGTCGTCACCCTGGGCGAAGAGGCTGCCGGTTCCGAGCGCGCCCTGGCCCTGGACATGCGCGAAGGGCAGCGAGTCTTCCACTCGCTGATCGTGCATTTCGAGAACGACATCCCGGTGCAGATCGAGGATCGCTTCGTCAACGCCCTGGTGGCGCCGGAGTACCTCAAGCAGGACTTCACCCTGCAAACCCCTTACGCCTATCTGTCCCAGGTCGCCCCCCTGACCGAGGGCGAGCATGTGGTGGAGGCGATTCTCGCCGAGCCCGAAGAGTGCGAGCTGCTGCAGATCGAGCGTGGCGAGCCGTGCCTGTTGATTCGGCGTCGCACCTGGTCCGGGCGCCAGCCGGTGACCGCCGCCCGCTTGATCCACCCCGGTTCCCGTCATCGTCTGGAAGGGCGCTTTCATAAATGATCCAGTCCACTCTGTTACGCGCCGCCGACTACCCGCGCATGCCATGGAAAAACGGCGGCGGCAGCACCGAAGAAATCACTCGTGACGCCGGCACTGGCCTGGAAGGTTTTGGCTGGCGCCTGTCGATTGCCGATATCGGCGAATCCGGCGGCTTTTCCAGCTTTGCCGGTTATCAGCGAATCATCACCGTGCTGCAGGGTGCGGGCATGCAACTGACGGTCGATGGCGAAGAGGTACGGCCCTTGCTGCCCCTGGACCCCTTTGCCTTCAGCGGTGCCAGCCAGGTGAATTGCACCCTGCTGGAGGGCGCGATCCGCGATTTCAACCTGATCTATTGCCCTGAGCGTTACGTCGCCCGCTTGCAGTGGTTCGATGGTCAGCAACGCTTCTTCACCCAGGCGCACACCGTGCTGGTGTTCAGTGTCGCCGAGCAGACCTGGGTGGACACGGGCAGCATCCCGGTGCAGGCATTGGGGCGTTATGACTGCCTGCGCCTGGATGACAATGCCGGGGTTATGGAAATCGCCACCGATGGACGCTGCTGCGTCATCGAACTCACCGCCATCTGATCATTGTGGCTGGGTGCAGGCCGGGATACGGCCTGCTACCGGCTTCTATTCGTTCCCTCGCTGCGCCGGAACCCCAGCCCGCACCTAGCGTGCAGAACGGGCGCACATCTCCCTGCAATTGCTGTTTCTCTCGCGCACCAGTTTGTTACCGAACGCCCCAGCACAGCGCAAAACCGGGTTTTGGTAACAGCTTCGCTGCGGCCAAAAAACTCTTCTGGAAAATTCTCGCCCTGTTGAAAGCCTTGTCCAGCAAGGCTTGCGGTTTGCTCTCAAGGTTTTTCAGGTACGTCTCAAGCGAGTTGGCCGCTTGATTGCATATGCTTGTATGTACAAGTAAATATGTGTGCGTAAGAGTCGATGGAATCCTCTTCGCACCTTGGACTCATCGCCGAGGAGTTTTTCCGTGACTGACAGCAAACCCACCCAATTCCGCAACGTCGAAATCCGCGCTGCACGTGGCAACAAGCTGACCGCCAAGAGCTGGCTGACCGAAGCGCCGCTGCGCATGCTGATGAACAACCTCGACCCGGAAGTTGCAGAGAATCCCAAGGAACTGGTGGTCTACGGTGGCATTGGCCGCGCCGCGCGCAACTGGGAGTGTTACGACAAGATCGTCGAAGCCCTGACCCATCTGAATGACGACGAGACCCTGCTGGTGCAGTCCGGCAAACCGGTGGGCGTGTTCAAGACCCACAGCAACGCGCCGCGGGTGCTGATCGCCAACTCCAACCTGGTGCCGCACTGGGCCAGTTGGGAGCACTTCAATGAACTGGACGCCAAGGGCCTGGCCATGTACGGCCAGATGACCGCCGGCAGCTGGATCTACATCGGTAGCCAGGGCATCGTCCAAGGCACTTATGAAACCTTCGTTGAAGCCGGTCGCCAGCATTACGACTCCAACCTCAAGGGCCGCTGGGTCCTGACCGCCGGTCTGGGTGGCATGGGCGGCGCGCAACCGCTGGCCGCGACCCTGGCCGGGGCGTGCTCGCTGAACATCGAGTGTCAGCAGACCAGCATCGACTTCCGCCTCAAGACCCGCTACGTCGACGAGCAGGCCACCGACCTGGACGACGCCCTGGCACGCATCAAGAAGTACACCGCCGAAGGCCGCGCGATCTCCATCGCCCTGTGTGGCAACGCTGCAGAAATCCTGCCGGAACTGGTACGCCGTGGTGTGCGTCCGGACATGGTCACCGACCAGACCAGCGCCCACGACCCGCTCAACGGCTACCTGCCCAAAGGCTGGACCTGGGAGCAGTACCGCGACCGCGCCAAGACCGAGCCGGCTGCCGTGATCAAGGCCGCCAAGCAGTCCATGGCCGAGCACGTCAAAGCCATGCTGGCCTTCCAGAAAATGGGGGTTCCGACCTTCGACTACGGCAACAACATCCGCCAGATGGCCCAGGAAGAGGGCGTGGAAAATGCGTTCGACTTCCCAGGTTTCGTCCCGGCCTACATCCGTCCGCTGTTCTGCCGTGGTGTCGGTCCATTCCGTTGGGCGGCGCTGTCCGGTGATCCGCAGGACATCTACAAGACCGACGCCAAGGTCAAGGAACTGATCCCTGACGATGCCCACCTGCACAACTGGCTGGACATGGCGCGCGAGCGCATCAGCTTCCAGGGCCTGCCGGCGCGGATCTGCTGGGTCGGCCTGGGCCAGCGCGCCAAGCTCGGCCTGGCGTTCAACGAGATGGTGCGCAGCGGCGAGCTGTCGGCGCCGATCGTCATCGGCCGCGACCACCTGGATTCCGGCTCGGTGGCCAGCCCGAACCGTGAAACCGAATCCATGCAGGACGGCTCCGACGCCGTGTCCGACTGGCCGCTGCTCAACGCCCTGTTGAACACTGCCAGTGGTGCGACCTGGGTTTCCCTGCACCACGGTGGCGGTGTCGGCATGGGCTTCTCCCAGCATTCGGGGATGGTCATCGTCTGCGACGGCACCGATGAAGCGGCCGAGCGGATTGCCCGGGTGCTGCACAACGATCCGGCCACCGGGGTCATGCGTCACGCCGACGCCGGCTACCAGATCGCCATCGACTGCGCCAAGGAACAGGGCCTGAACCTGCCGATGATCACCGGTAAGTAACCGCAGCATCGGTTCACCCCACTCTCCCTGTAGGAGCCAGCTTGCTGGCGAAGCAAGCACCACGGTGCATCATCTGCACCGCCTCGCGAGCAAGCTCGCTCCTACAGTGGAAATCGTCTGCAGTGCCCATAGAGGTTTGACGTCCATGGCCTTAGCGAATGATCGTGCAAGCAGCAAGCCGTTGATCGAAAGGCGTTCGATCGACTACATCCCGGAAGCGGAAAGACACGGTCGTCTCTTGAGCCAGTTCACCCTGTGGCTGGGTGCCAACCTGCAGATCACGGCCATCGTCACCGGCGCTCTGGCGGTGGTGTTGGGCGGTGATGTGTTCTGGTCGTTGATCGGGCTGTTGATCGGGCAACTGCTGGGCGGCGCAGTGATGGCGCTGCATGCGGCGCAAGGACCGAAGCTCGGTCTGCCGCAGATGATTTCCAGCCGGGTGCAGTTCGGGGTCTATGGCGCGGCCATCCCGATGGTGCTGGTGTGCCTGATGTACCTGGGTTTCACCGCAACCGGCACGGTGCTTTCCGGGCAGGCGCTGGGCCAGATGTTCGGTGTCAGTGACAGCATCGGCATCCTGATTTTCGCCAGCGTCATTGTGCTGGTCACGGTGCTTGGCTATCGGGTGATTCACTACATCGGCCGGGTTGCCAGCGTGATCGGCGTGATCGCCTTTTTCTACCTGTTCAGCCGGCTGCTGAGCCAGACCGACGTCAGCGCCTTGCTGGCGATTCGGCACTTCAGCTGGAGCAGCTTCCTCCTGGCGGTGTCGTTGGCCGCATCCTGGCAGATCGCTTTCGGGCCTTATGTCGCCGACTATTCGCGCTACCTGCCGAGCAAGACGTCGCCATTGAAGACCTTCCTCGCCGCGGGCGCAGGTTCGGTGATCGGTGCCCAGGTGGCGATGGTACTCGGGGTGTTCGCCGCGGCCCTGTCCAAGGGCCAGTTCGCCGGTCGTGAGGTGGCCTACATTGTCGGCCTGGGCGGCACTGGCGCCATAGCGGCGTTGCTCTATTTCAGCATTGCCTTCGGCAAGGTGACCATCTCGACGCTGAACTCCTACGGCAGCTTCATGTGCATCGCCACCATCATCAGCGGCTTTCGCGGCGAGCTGAAAGTGACGCGCTTGCAGCGGCTGATCTTCGTGTTGCTGATCGTCGGTGCCGCGACCCTGATCGCGCTGCTGGGCCAGCACTCGTTCCTCGGCGCATTCAAGTCTTTCATCCTGTTCCTGCTGGCGTTCTTCACGCCCTGGAGCGCGATCAACCTGGTGGATTTCTACTGCATCACCAAAGAGCGCTATGACATCCCGGCGCTGTCCAATCCGGACGGCCGCTACGGGCGCTGGAATGCCATGGGCATCACTATTTATGTGTTCGGCGTGCTGATCCAGATGCCGTTCATTTCCACCCACTTCTATACCGGCCCCCTGGTGGCGAGTCTGGGCGATACCGATATCTCCTGGATCATCGGCCTGGTGGTGCCCGCGGCGTTGTACTACGTCTGCGCGAAGAAGTGGCATGGCGCGGTGCCCGAGCACCTGATCCTGCCGGTAGAGCAGGACGCGCCCAACGAACAAAAGCTGAGTCAGGCCCGTCGCGCTGCTGCGGTGTGAGTCTTGACGGGACGTGGACAGGGCTGGATGCCTCTTAACTGCCGTAAGCCAACTCATGATTAGGAGCGTCACACAATGAAAATGCATAAGACCCTGCTGACCACGTTGCTGTCCATGGGCTTGCTGGCCGCTTCCGGCGCCCAGGCGGCCGGCTGGTGCGAGTCGGGCAAACCGGTGAAGTTCGCCGGCCTGAATTGGGAAAGCGGCATGTTGCTGACCGACGTCCTGCAGTTCGTCCTGGAGAAGGGCTACGACTGCAAGACCGATAGCCTGCCGGGCAACTCCATCACCATGGAGAACGCCCTGGGCAGCAATGACATCCAGGTCTTCGCCGAAGAGTGGGTGGGCCGCAGCGAGGTGTGGAACAAGGCCGAGAAGGCCGGCAAGGTGGTGGGCGTCGGCGCGCCGGTGGTGGGAGCCGTCGAAGGTTGGTACGTGCCGCGCTATGTGATCGAGGGCGACGCCAAGCGCAAGCTCGAAGCCAAGGCGCCAAACCTGAAAAACATCGCCGACCTGGGCCAGTACGCCAGCGTGTTCAAAGACCCGGAAGAACCGAGCAAGGGCCGCTTCTACAACTGCCCGGCCGGTTGGACCTGTGAGCTGGACAACAGCGAGATGCTCAAGAGCTACGGCCTGGAAAGCAGCTACACCAACTTCCGTCCGGGTACCGGCCCGGCCCTGGATGCGGCGGTGTTGTCGAGCTACAAGCGTGGCGAACCGATTCTCTTCTACTACTGGTCGCCGACCCCGCTCATGGGCCAGGTGGATCTGGTCAAGCTGGAGGAGAAACCCGGCGTCGACAAGAGCGTGAGCATCAAGGTCGGCCTGTCCAAGACCTTCCATGACGAAGCTCCTGAACTGGTGGCGGTACTGGCCAAGGCCAACCTGCCCATCGATCTGCTTAACCAGAATCTGGCGCGCATTACTCGCGAACGCATCGAGTCGCCGAAACTGGCGAAACTCTTCCTCAAGGAACATCCTGAAGTCTGGCACCCATGGGTCAGCGACGACGCTGCCAGGAAAATCGACGCGGCCTTGTAGGTCGGGCTTTTCCGACGGTTCACAAGAGCCGTCGGAGGCTGGACCACAACCTCCTTTGATCGAGAGTTTCTTATGTTTCCAGAAAGCTTCACCTTTTCCATCGCCGACTGGGTCAACGGCTGGGTCGACTCCCTGGTGACCAATTACGGTGATGTGTTCCGGCACATTTCCGACACCTTGTTGTGGGCCATCGTCAACCTTGAAGGCCTGCTGCGCATGGCGCCCTGGTGGCTGATGCTGGCGATTGTCGGCGGCATTGCCTGGCACTCCACCCGCAAGCTGCTGACCACGGCGGTGATTGTCGGCCTGCTGTTCCTGGTGGGCGCCGTCGGCCTGTGGGACAAGCTGATGCAGACCCTGGCGCTGATGCTGGTGGCGACCGTGATCTCGGTGCTGATCGGCATTCCCCTGGGGATTCTCTCGGCTCGCAGCAACCGCTTGCGTTCGGTATTGATGCCGCTGCTGGACATCATGCAGACCATGCCCAGCTTCGTGTACCTGATCCCGGTGCTGATGCTGTTCGGCCTGGGCAAGGTGCCGGCGATTTTCGCCACGGTGATCTATGCCGCACCGCCGCTGATTCGTCTCACCGACCTGGGCATCCGCCAGGTGGACGGTGAAGTGATGGAGGCGATCAACGCCTTCGGCGCCAACCGCTGGCAACAGCTGTTCGGCGTGCAACTGCCTCTGGCCCTGCCAAGCATCATGGCGGGGATCAACCAGACCACCATGATGGCCCTGTCGATGGTGGTGATCGCCTCGATGATCGGGGCCCGCGGCCTGGGCGAGGATGTGCTGGTGGGAATCCAGACCCTCAACGTCGGGCGCGGCCTGGAAGCGGGGTTGGCGATCGTGATTCTGGCGGTGGTGATCGACCGCATTACCCAGGCCTACGGTCGTCCACGTCATGAGGTGAGCAAATGAGCAGTGCTGCCGTGAGCAAGATCGAAGTCAGGAACGTCTTCAAGATATTCGGCAACCGCCCCTCTGATGCCCTGGCGATGATCCGCCAGGGCCAGAGCAAGGATCAGGTACTGGCCCAGACCGGCTGCGTGGTGGGGGTCAATGATCTGTCCCTGAGCATCGGCACCGGTGAGATCTTCGTCATCATGGGCCTGTCCGGTTCCGGCAAGTCGACCCTGGTGCGCCACTTCAACCGTCTGATCGATCCCACCAGCGGGGCGATCCTGGTGGATGGCGAAGACATCCTGCAATACGACATGGAAGCCCTGCGCCAATTTCGCCGGCACAAGATCAGCATGGTGTTCCAGAGCTTCGGCCTGCTGCCCCACCGCAATGTTCAGGACAACGTCGCCTACGGCCTCAAGGTGCGTGGCGAGAGCAAGTCGCTGTGCGCCGAGCGGGCCCTGCACTGGATCAACACCGTGGGCCTCAAGGGTTACGAGAAGAAGTACCCGCACCAGCTGTCCGGCGGCATGCGCCAACGGGTCGGCCTGGCCCGGGCCCTGGCCGCGGACACCGACATCATCCTCATGGATGAAGCCTTCAGCGCCCTGGACCCGTTGATCCGCGCCGAGATGCAGGACCAGCTGCTGGAGCTGCAGAAGACCCTGCACAAGACCATCGTCTTTATCACCCATGACCTGGACGAGGCGGTACGCATCGGCAACCGCATCGCGATCCTCAAGGACGGCCGCCTGATCCAGGTGGGTACGCCGAAGGAGATCCTGCATTCGCCGGCGGATGAGTACGTCGATCGTTTCGTCCAGCGCCGCGCCGCCACCGTGTAGGAGCCGGCTTGCCGGCCAAAGGTCCGGCAAAGCGGCAGACAACCCAAGGTTTGCAAGAAGAGGTCCCCCGATGTCCCAGGCTGAAAAAATCGTTATCGCCGACGCCCCTCTGGGTTGGCAGGATGTTGTCGCTGTCGCCCGTCATGGCGCGCAGCTGGCGCTTTCGGCCCAGGCCTGGGCGCGTATCGACAATGCCCAGGCCATCGTCCGCCAGGTGGTGGACAGTGGCGAACGGGCCTATGGCATCAGCACGGGCCTTGGCGCCTTGTGCAACGTGGTGCTGGCCGGTGAGCAACTCAGCCAGCTGTCGCGCAACACCTTGCTCAGCCATGCCTGCGGTGTCGGGCCGGCGCTGGCCGATGAGCAGACCCGGGCGATCCTCTGTGCCGCCATCATCAACTACAGCCACGGCAAATCCGGCATCCACCGGCAAGTGGTCGAGGCGCTGCTGACCCTGCTCAATCGCGGTATCACTCCACAGGTGCCGTCCCAGGGGTCGGTGGGTTATCTGACCCATATGGCCCACATTGGCATCGCCTTGCTTGGCGTCGGTCAGGTCAGCTATCGCGGTCGTGTTGTCAGCGCCGAACAGGCCCTGGCCGAAGAGGGGCTGCAGCCGGTGCAACTGGGGGCCAAGGATGGCCTGTGCCTGGTCAACGGCACGCCGTGCATGACGGGCTTGAGTTGCCTGGCCCTGGCCGATGCCAGTCGCCTGTTGCAGTGGGCCGACGTGATCGGCGCCATGAGCTTCGAAGCCCAGCGCGGCCAGATCGACGCCTTCGATGCCCAGATCATTGCCCTCAAGGCGCACCCCGGCATGCAGGTGGTGGGCAGCAACCTGCGGGCCTTGCTCGATGGCAGTGAAGTCATCGCCGCTAGCCGCGGCATCCGCACCCAGGACGCCTTGAGTATCCGCTCCATTCCCCAGGTACATGGTGCAGCCCGGGATCAGTTGGCCCATGCGGTCAAACAGGTGGAAACCGAGCTCAATGGCGCGACCGACAACCCGTTGCTGCTGGGCACCCCGGATCACTATCGGGTGGTGTCCCAGGCCAACCCCCACGGGCAATCGGTGGCGCTGGCGGCGGATCTGCTGGCCATCGCCATGGCCGAGATCGGCTCCATTGCCGAACGTCGCCTGGACCGCTTGATCAACCCCCATGTCAGCGGCTTGCCGGCGTTCCTGGTGAGCGAGCCCGGGGTCAACTCCGGAATGATGATCGTGCAATACGTAGCGGCTTCGCTGTGTGCCCAGAACCGTCAATTGGCCCAGCCGGCGGTGCTGGACAACTACGTGACTTCGGGCCTGCAGGAGGACCACCTGAGCCTGGGCACCAATGCCGCCCTGAAGCTGCATCAGGTGCTGGAGAACTGTACCCAGATCCTGGCCATCGAGTACCTGCTGGCGGCCCAGGCCTTCGAGTTTCTCAAGGAGCAGCGTTTCGGCACTGGCACCGGTATCGCCTGGTGCCTGCTGCGCGAGCGGGTCCCGGCCTATGACCAGGACCGCTGGCTAGCGCCGGACATTGCCAGCGCTGCGGCCCTGCTCAAGGACCCGGAGCTGCTGCACAAACGCTTTTCCAAGGTGCAATGAACCGTTTTTTCCATCACCAGCGTGCCAAGGCGTCACTCGTGCAAAACCGCGAATGACGACGGATAACGGAAGCTTCCGGAGCGACTGGTAGTTATTACAAAACTCTCAAAAGGAGCATGAATGTGACTGCGCTAAACCTGATTCCCGGCCAACTGACCCTGGCCCAACTGCGGGCCATCTATCAGCAGCCGCTGACCCTGACCCTGGATGACAGCGCCTCGGCGCAGATCGACGCCAGCGTCGCTTGTGTCGAGCAGATTCTCGCCGAGAACCGCACCGCCTACGGGATCAACACCGGTTTTGGCCTGCTGGCTTCGACCCGCATCGCCAGCGCCGATCTGGAAAACCTCCAGCGCTCCCTGGTGCTGTCCCATGCCGCTGGCGTGGGCGAGCCCATCAGCGACGATCTGGTGCGCCTGATCATGGTGCTCAAGGTCAACAGCCTGAGCCGCGGTTTCTCCGGCATCCGCCGTCAGGTGATCGATGCCCTGATCGCCCTGATCAACGCCGAGGTCTATCCGCATATCCCGCTCAAGGGCTCGGTGGGCGCTTCCGGCGACCTGGCGCCTTTGGCCCACATGTCCCTGGTGCTGCTGGGTGAGGGCAAGGCGCGCTACAAGGGCCAGTGGCTGGAAGCGACCGCGGCCCTGGAAGTCGCCGGCCTCAAGCCGCTGACCCTGGCCGCCAAGGAAGGCCTGGCGCTGCTTAATGGCACCCAAGTGTCCACCGCGTTCGCCCTGCGCGGGCTGTTCGAAGGTGAAGACCTGTTTGCCGGTGCTCTGGTGTGCGGCGGCCTGACGGTGGAAGCGGTGCTGGGTTCGCGCTCGCCGTTCGACCCACGGATTCACGCCGCTCGCGGTCAGCGCGGGCAGATCGACACCGCTGCGGCTTATCGCGCCTTGCTGGGGGACAGCACCGAGGTGTCCGCCTCGCACCAGAACTGCGACAAGGTCCAGGACCCGTACTCCCTGCGTTGCCAGCCGCAAGTGATGGGCGCCTGCTTGACTCAGTTCCGCCAGGCCGCCGAAGTGCTGGTGGTCGAAGCCAACGCGGTGTCCGATAACCCACTGGTGTTCGCTGCCGAAGGCGATGTGATTTCCGGTGGCAACTTCCACGCCGAACCCGTGGCCATGGCGGCCGACAACATGGCCCTGGCCATCGCCGAGATCGCGTCCCTGAGCGAGCGCCGTATCTCGCTGATGATGGACAAGCACATGTCCCAGCTGCCGCCGTTCCTGGTGGCCAATGGCGGGGTCAACTCCGGCTTCATGATTGCCCAGGTGACCGCTGCGGCCCTGGCCAGTGAGAACAAGGCCCTGGCCCACCCGCACTCGGTGGACAGCATTCCCACTTCCGCCAACCAGGAAGACCACGTTTCCATGGCGCCGGCCGCCGGCAAGCGCCTGTGGGAAATGGCCGAGAACACCCGCGGTGTGCTGGCCGTGGAATGGCTGGCGGCCTGTCAGGGCCTGGACCTGCGCGAAGGCCTGAAAACCTCGCCGACCCTGGAAAAAGCCCGCGCCACCCTGCGCGAGAAAGTGGCGTATTACGAGAAGGACCGTTTCTTTGCACCGGATATCAACGCGGCCAGCGAGTTGTTGGCTTCGCGGTGCCTGAATGGGCTGCTGCCAGCCCAGTTGTTGCCGAGCCTGTAATGCACGCCGGGCCGCCAGATCACTCCGCGCTCGGCCGAGAGCGGTGGCCCGATTGGGTTCGCTTCACCTGCAAGACGGGCGCGGAGCGTCCGCTTCTGCCGCCTCGCGCTCCGGCGCGGGGCGCACTTGTCCGATAACAATAAAAGGGACGATGACATGCAATCGCAAGAAACAGGATTACGTCGGGGGCTGACGGCCCGCCACATTCGCTTCATGGCCCTGGGGTCGGCCATTGGCACCGGATTGTTCTACGGCTCGGCCTCCGCCATCCAGATGGCCGGCCCGGCGGTGCTGCTGGCCTACCTGATTGGTGGTGCAGCGGTGTTCATGGTGATGCGCGCCCTGGGGGAGATGGCCGTGCACAACCCGGTGTCCGGCTCCTTCGGGCAGTACGCCAGCCAGTACCTGGGGCCCTTGCCGGGCTTTATCCTGGGCTGGACTTACGCGTTCGAGATGCTGATCGTCTGTCTGGCGGACGTCACCGCCTTTGGCATCTATATGGGCTTCTGGTTTCCCGAGGTGGCGCGCTGGATCTGGGTGCTGGGCATCGTCCTGCTCATCGGCGGGTTGAACCTGTGCAGCGTCAAGGTTTTCGGCGAGATGGAGTTCTGGCTGTCGCTGCTCAAGGTCGGGGCGATTATCGCCATGATCCTCGGTGGTTTCGGCATCATGCTGTTCGGTATCGGCAGCGCGGCCACCGAGCAGGCCACCGGCGCCAGCAACCTCTGGGCCCATGGCGGTTTCATGCCCAATGGCATCAGCGGGGTGATCGCTTCCTTTGCGGTGGTGATGTTCGCCTTTGGCGGCATCGAGATCATCGGTGTCACCGCCGGCGAGGCCAAGGACCCGCAGCGGGTCATCCCCAAGGCGATCAACGCGGTGCCGCTGCGCATCCTGCTGTTCTATGTGCTGACCCTGTTCGTGCTGATGTCGATTTTCCCCTGGCCGCAGATTGGCACCCAGGGCAGCCCCTTCGTGCAGATCTTTGACAGCCTGGGCATCAGCTCGGCGGCCACCATCCTTAATATCGTGGTGATTTCGGCGGCGGTGTCGGCGATCAACAGCGATATCTTTGGTGCCGGGCGCATGATGTACGGCTTGGCCCAGCAAGGGCAGGCGCCCAAGGGCTTTGCCCAGATTTCCAAGGCCGGCGTGCCGTGGATGACCGTGGTGGTGATGGCCGTGACGCTGTTGGGTGGGGTGGTGCTGAACTACCTGATCCCGGAAAACATCTTCCTGCTGATCGCTTCCCTGGCCACCTTCGCCACGGTCTGGGTGTGGCTGATGATTCTGCTGACCCATGTGGCCATGCGCCGCTCCATGACCGCCGAGCAAGTGGCCCGGTTGCAGTTCAAGGTGCCGTTCTGGCCTTGGGCGCCGGCAGCGGCGATTGCCTTCATGCTGTTCATCTTCGGCGTGCTGGGCTATTTCCCGAAAACTCAAGCGGCGCTGATGGTGGGCGTGGTGTGGATCATTCTGCTGGTGGTGGCCTATATGCTGTGGGTCAAGCCGGCGGCGGGGCAGGCTCAGCAGATCCGCGTCGATTCTTCTTTACCTACTGATCATTAACGGAGGCCTTGGATGAGAACTCTTTGGCAACACTGCAACGTCGCCAGCATGGCCCAGGGCACTTACTCGATCATCGAGGACGCGGCCATCGTGACGTCAGGGGCGCACATCGAGTGGATCGGCCGGCGCCAGCAGGCGCCGGTCGCCGATGACCACCAGGTCCAGGACCTGGCGGGCGCCTGGGTGACCCCGGGCCTGATCGATTGCCACACCCATACGGTGTTCGGAGGCAACCGCAGTGGCGAGTTCGAGCAGCGCCTGCAGGGCGTGAGCTATGCCGAGATCGCCGCCGCCGGTGGCGGTATCGCCAGCACCGTGCGGGCGACCCGCGCGGCCACTGAAGAGGAGCTGTTCGTCAGCGCCCGCAAGCGTCTGCTGAACCTGTTGCGCGACGGTGTCACCAGCGTCGAAATCAAGTCCGGCTACGGCCTGGACCTGGCCAGCGAGCGCAAGATGCTGCGGGTGATCCGCCGTCTTGGCGAGGAGTTGCCGGTCAGTGTGCGCAGCACCTGCCTGGCGGCTCACGCTCTGCCGCCGGAATATGCCGAGCGCAGCGACGACTACATCGAGCATATCTGCAGCGAGATGCTCCCGGCCCTGGCGGCCGAAGGGCTGGTGGATGCGGTGGATGCCTTCTGTGAGTACCTGGCGTTCTCCCCGGCGCAGGTGGAGCGGGTATTCATTGCCGCGCAACAGCTCGGCCTGCCGGTGAAACTGCACGCCGAGCAGTTGTCGTCCCTGCACGGGTCAAGCCTGGCGGCGCGCTACCGGGCGCTGTCTGCCGATCACCTGGAGTTCATGACCGAGGACGATGCCATGGCCATGGCGGCTTCGGGAACCGTGGCAGTGCTGTTGCCGGGGGCTTTCTATTTCCTCCGGGAAACCCAGTTGCCGCCGATGGAAGCCCTGCGCAAGCACGGGGTGAAGATTGCCGTGGCCAGCGACCTCAATCCCGGGACTTCGCCGGCGTTGTCGCTGCGCCTGATGCTGAACATGGCCTGCACCTGTTTGCGGTTGACGCCGGAAGAGGCGTTGGCCGGGGTCACCCTGCACGCGGCCCAGGCCCTGGGCATGGAGCAGACCCATGGTTCACTGGAGGTGGGTAAGGTGGCGGACTTTGTCGCCTGGCAGATCGATCGTCCCGCCGACCTGGCTTACTGGCTGGGCGGCGACCTGGAAAAACGCGTCGTGCGACACGGCGTTGAAGTGACTGTTTAGGAGACAGGTTGTGGATAAGGTTCTGACATTCAAACAAGGCCGGGTGCCCCTGCTGATCAGCATGCCCCACGCCGGTACGCGCTTGACCCCGGCAGTGATGGCCGGGCTGGTTCCACAGGCGCAAAGCCTGCCGGACACCGACTGGCATATTCCGCGGCTGTATCAGTTCGCCGAGGAGCTGGGAGCCAGCACCTTGGCGGCCGAATACTCGCGTTTCGTCATCGACCTGAACCGGCCGTCCGATGACAAGCCGCTGTACGTCGGTGCTACCACCGGCTTGTACCCGGCGACGCTGTTCGATGGCGAGCCGTTGTTCGTTGAAGGGCAGGCGCCGTCCAAAGAAGAGCGGCAACAGTACCTGGAGCAGGTCTGGGGGCCCTATCACCGCACCCTGCAGGAGGAGCTGGCGCGGCTCAAGGCCGAGTTCGGCTATGCCTTGCTGTTCGATGCCCACTCCATTCGTTCGCTGATCCCTCATCTGTTCGAGGGCAAGCTGCCGGACTTCAACCTCGGCACCTTCAACGGCGCCAGCTGCGATCCGCAACTGGCCGGCCGCCTGGAGAGCATCTGCGCCGCCCACGGCGATTACACCCATGTGCTCAATGGTCGTTTCAAGGGCGGTCATATCACCCGGCATTACGGCAACCCGGCCGAGCACATTCATGCGGTGCAACTGGAACTGGCGCAGAGCACCTATATGGAGGAGTTCGAGCCATTCCGCTATCGCGAGGACCTGGCGGCCCCGACCCAGGTGGTGCTCAAGGCATTGCTGCAGGGGCTGCTGGCCTGGGGGCAGGAGCGTTACCGCTGACATTGCTTGCGCCTGCAAGCTGGCTCCTATCGCGGATGCACGCCTTTATGTAGGGGCGAGCTTGCTCGCCAAGCGCCCTGAGCAACTCGTTGCAATCCCTTGAACAACCCTGTTTTCTTCAAGGACATGCTGATTGCGTAATTCGGGTTTATGATGCCAAACGGCAGCATAAATGAAGTCCCCAGCAGGGATGAACCCGACCTCCACGGAGCGCGTAATGCAGACTTTGTACCCGCAGATCAAACCCTATGCCCGGCACGATCTGGCCGTCGACAAGCCCCATGTGCTGTATGTCGACGAAAGTGGTTCACCGGAAGGTTTGCCGGTGGTGTTCATTCACGGTGGCCCGGGGGCGGGCTGTGATGGGGCGAGTCGCTGCTATTTCGACCCGAACCTGTACCGCATCGTCACCTTCGACCAGCGCGGTTGCGGGCGTTCCACCCCCCACGCGAGCCTGGAGAACAACACCACCTGGGACCTGGTGGCGGACCTGGAGCGGATTCGCCAGCACCTGGGCATCGACAAATGGGTGCTGTTCGGCGGCTCCTGGGGTTCGACCCTGGCCCTGGCCTATGCCCAGGCCCACCCGGATCGGGTGCTGGGCCTGATCGTGCGGGGCGTCTTCCTGGCCCGTCCCCAGGAAATCCAGTGGTACTACCAGTGCGGCGCCAGCCGCCTGTTTCCGGATTACTGGCAGGACTACGTGGCACCGATTCCCCTGGAGGAGCGTCATGACCTGGTCAGCGCCTTCCACAAGCGCCTGACCGGCAATGACCAGATCGCCCAGATGCATGCCGCCAAGGCCTGGTCGGGTTGGGAAGGGCGCACCGCGACCCTGCGTCCGAACCCGCTGGTGGTGGATCGCTTCTCCGAGCCACAGCGGGCGCTGTCGATTGCCCGGATCGAATGCCATTACTTCATCAACAACGCGTTCCTCGAACCGGACCAGTTGATCCGCGACATGGGCAAGATTGCCCATCTGCCCGGAGTCATCATCCACGGTCGCTACGACGTGATCTGCCCCCTGGACAACGCCTGGGAGCTGCATCAGGCCTGGCCCAACAGCGAGCTGCAGGTGATACGCGACGCCGGTCACGCCGCCTCGGAACCGGGCATTACCGACGCTCTGGTACGCGCCACTGATCAGATGGCGCGCCGCCTGCTTGACCTGCCGCCCGAAGAAGCATGAAGGGCCTGTTGCAGCGCGTGCGCGGCGCGCGGGTGGAAGTGGCCGGGGAAATAGTCGGTGCGGTGGACCAGGGCTTGCTGGTGCTGGTGGCGGTAGAGCCCGAGGACACTCGGGCCAGCGCCGACAAACTCCTGCACAAGCTGCTTAACTATCGGGTGTTCAGCGATGCTGAGGGCAAGATGAACCTGTCCCTGGCGGATGTGCAGGGCGGGCTGCTGCTGGTGTCGCAGTTCACCTTGGCGGCAGACACCAAGAGCGGGTTGCGCCCAAGCTTTTCCACGGCTGCACCACCGGCCCTTGGCGAAGAGCTTTTTGATTACCTGATAGCGAAGGCGCAACAGTTGCATGGCAAAGTGGCATCAGGGCGTTTTGGCGCGGACATGCAGGTGCATCTGGTCAACGATGGCCCGGTTACCTTCCTGTTACAGACCTGAAAACGCCTGAAACAGCTTTTTCCGCCGATTTGAGCCGGAAACTGCTGTTTTTCACGATAAATACTTTGTTACCCCTGATGCGTTGTAACGCGGGCTACTAGATAATCGCGCGCTACGGGGATCAGCGTTCGTTGGTCCATTTTGACTTTAGTAGAGACTTGTCCACGGCCGTTTGGGGAATCATTTAGCCCCATCGGAGTCGGAACAATGCTCGCCAACCTGGCATATAGATAGCTGGCCGTTGGTTCTTTGATCTGTTTTCGGCGAGGGTTGCTCGTGATTGTTAGTCCCTGTAATGCACCAAACTTGTTTGCCAAACGGTTACGAAACGCACTGGTGACGGGCTCTGCGCTGGTCTGCCTGTTCGGCGCCGGTCAACTCATGGCATTCAACCTGGATGATGTGTCGGCCAAGGCCAAAGACTTGGCCGGGCAGAAGTATGAGGCCCCGCGCAGTAACCTGCCGAACGAGTTCCGTGAGATGAAGTTCGCGGACTACCAGAAAATCCGCTTCCTCAGCGAAAAAGCCGAATGGGCCAATCAGAAGACCCCGTTCAAGCTGTCGTTCTATCACCAGGGCATGCACTTCGACACGCCGGTGAAGATCAACGAGATCAGCGCCAACACTGTTTCCGAGATCAAGTACGACCCGAGTCGCTTCGATTTCGGCGACGTCAAGTTTGATCCCAAGGCCACCGAAAAGCTCGGCTATGCCGGTTTCCGTGTGCTGTACCCGATCAACAAGGCTGACAAGCAAGACGAAATCATGACCATGCTGGGCGCGAGCTACTTCCGCGTCATTGGCAAAGGCCACACTTATGGCCTGTCCGCTCGTGGTCTGGCGATCGACACCGCCCTGCCGTCCGGCGAAGAGTTTCCGCGTTTCAGCGAGTTCTGGATCCAGCAGCCCAAGCCAACCGACAAGCACCTGGTGATCTACGCCCTGCTGGACTCGCCACGGGCCACTGGCGCCTACCGCCTGACCCTGCGTCCGGGCGCCGACACCGTCGTCGACGTCAAGGCTCGGGTGTTCCTGCGTGACAAGGTGGGCAAGCTGGGCCTGGCCCCGCTGACCAGCATGTACCTGTTCGGCGCCAACCAGCCGTCGAAAGTCCTCAACTACCGCCGCGAGCTGCACGATTCCAGCGGCCTGTCGATCCATGCCGGCAACGGCGAGTGGATCTGGCGTCCTCTGAACAACCCGAAACACTTGGCCGTGAGCAACTTCTCGGTAGAGAACCCGCGTGGTTTCGGCCTGCTGCAGCGTGGCCGTGACTTCAGCCACTACGAAGACCTCGACGACCGCTACGACAAGCGCCCAAGCGCCTGGATCGAGCCCAAGGGCGACTGGGGCAAAGGCACCGTCGACCTGGTAGAGATCCCGACTGCGGACGAAACCAACGACAACATCGTGGCCTTCTGGAGCCCGGAAAAGCAGCCTGAACCGGGCCAGCCGCTGGACTTCGCCTACCGTATGCACTGGACCATCGACGAAGCCGCCCTGCATTCGCCTGACAGCGCCTGGGTGCAGCAGACCCTGCGCTCCACCGGTGACGTCAAGCAATCCAACCTGATTCGTCAACCCGATGGCAGCGTTGCCTACCTGGTGGACTTCCAGGGCCCATCCCTGGCGGCATTGCCGGAAAACGCCGAAGTGCGCAGCCAGGTCAGTGTTGGCGACAACGCCGAGCTGGTGGAAAACAGCGTTCGCTACAACCCGGAAACCAAAGGCTGGCGCCTGACTCTGCGGATGAAGATCAAGGATGCGAGCAAGGCCACCGAGATGCGGGCCGCGCTGGTGCGCAACATCCCGGTAGCCGAGCCGGCCAAGGCCTCGACGCCAAACTCCAACTCCTCCGTTGCCAAGGCCGACAAGATCGCCGCCAAGCAACAGGAGAAGAAGGAGAAGGAAGCCGCTGCGGCAGCGGCCAAGCAGGCTGACGCCAAGCCGGCCAAAGACGCCAAGAATGCCAAGGACCACAAAGACGCCAAGCAGCCTGCTGCCGAGGCGGCCCCAGCCACACCGGAACCGGTTAAAACTGAACAAGTCCTGACCGAGACCTGGAGCTATCAGTTGCCTGCCGATGAGTAACTCTCAACTACAGCCAGAGACTCTTGCCGAGTACCTGGCGCACTTGCCGATGTCGGATGCGCAGCGCGCGGAGCTCGCGGGCTGCCAGTCCTTCAGCGAACTGCACCAACGTCTGTCGTCAACGACCTTCGACGCTCCAACCGATGCCGCCCAGGTATCGGTGGGCCAGCGTCTGTCCCTGAGCACCGCCGCGGAACTCGAAGAAGCGGAGATGCTTGCGGTCGACGCCGAAGGTCGGGTCTGCCTCAAGGCCACGCCGCCGATCCGCCGCACCAAGGTGGTACCGGAGCCGTGGCGCACCAATATCCTGGTGCGCGGCTGGCGGCGCCTGACCGGGCGCACCAACCCGCCGGCGCCGAAGAAGGATGAGCGTGTGCTGCCGGCTGCCCGCTGGCGCACCGTGGGTTCGATCCGCCGCTACATCCTGCTGGTGCTGATGCTCGGCCAGACCATCGTCGCCGGCTGGTACATGAAAGGCATCATGCCGTATCAGGGCTGGTCCTTCGTCGACCTGGAAGAGGTGATGCACCAGCCGCTGATGCAGACCGCGCAGCAAGTGCTGCCCTATGCTCTGCAGACCAGCATCCTGATCCTCTTCGGCATCCTGTTCTGCTGGGTGTCGGCGGGTTTCTGGACTGCGTTGATGGGCTTCCTGGAGCTGTTGACCGGTCACGACAAGTACCGCATTTCCGGGGCCAGCGCCGGCAACGAGCCGATTCCCAAGGACGCGCGTACCGCACTGGTGATGCCGATCTGCAACGAAGACGTGCCGCGGGTGTTTGCCGGCCTGCGCGCCACCTTCGAGTCGGTGGCGGCTACTGGCGATCTGGATCGCTTCGACTTCTTCGTCTTGAGCGACAGCAACGACAGTGATATCTGCGTCGCCGAGCAGCAGGCCTGGCTGGATGTCTGCCGGGAAGCCAAGGGCTTCGGCAAGATCTTCTATCGCCGCCGCCGTCGTCGCGTGAAGCGCAAGAGCGGCAACCTCGACGACTTCTGCCGTCGCTGGGGCGGCGACTACAAGTACATGGTGGTGCTCGACGCCGACAGCGTGATGAGCGGCGAATGCCTGACCAGCCTGGTGCGCCTGATGGAAGCCACGCCGGACGCGGGGATCATCCAGACCGCGCCACGGGCCTCGGGCATGGACACGCTGTATGCGCGCATGCAGCAGTTCGCCACCCGGGTCTACGGCCCGCTGTTCACTGCCGGCCTGCACTTCTGGCAGTTGGGCGAGTCGCACTACTGGGGCCACAACGCGATCATCCGCATGAAGCCGTTCATCGAGCACTGCGCCCTGGCACCATTGCCCGGTAAAGGTGCCTTCGCCGGTGCGATCCTGTCCCACGATTTCGTTGAAGCCGCGCTGATGCGCCGTGCCGGCTGGGGCGTGTGGATTGCCTACGATCTGCCTGGCAGTTACGAAGAGCTGCCGCCGAACTTGCTGGACGAACTCAAGCGTGACCGGCGCTGGTGCCACGGCAACCTGATGAACTTCCGCCTGTTCCTGGTCAAGGGCATGCACCCGGTGCACCGCGCGGTGTTCCTCACCGGGGTGATGTCCTACCTGTCGGCGCCGTTGTGGTTCTTCTTCCTGGTGCTGTCCACGGCTCTGCTGGCGGTCAATACCCTGATGGAGCCGCAGTACTTCCTTGAACCGCGGCAGCTGTATCCGCTGTGGCCGCAGTGGCACCCGGACAAAGCCATCGCGCTGTTCTCCACGACTATCGTGCTGCTGTTCTTGCCCAAGCTGTTGAGCATCATCCTGATCTGGGCCAAGGGTGCGAAAGAGTTCGGCGGCAAGTTCAAGGTGACCCTGTCGATGCTTCTGGAGATGCTGTTCTCCATGCTGCTGGCGCCGGTGCGGATGATTTTCCACACCCGTTTCGTCCTGGCCGCGTTCCTCGGTTGGGCCGCGACCTGGAACTCGCCACAACGTGACGACGACTCCACGCCATGGAGCGAAGCCGTGCGCCGCCACGGTCCGCAGACCCTGCTGGGCTTCTGCTGGGCCTTGCTGGTGATCTGGCTGAACCCCAGCTTCCTCTGGTGGCTGGTGCCGATTGTCGGTTCGCTGATGCTGTCGATCCCGGTGTCGGTGATCTCCAGTCGTGTCGGTCTGGGCCTGAAGTCCCGTGACGAGAGTCTGTTCCTGATTCCCGAGGAATACGCTCCGCCCCAGGCGCTGCTGGCCACCGATCAGTACACCCACGAGAACCGCTGGCATGCGCTCAACGACGGCTTTATCCGCGCCGTTGTCGACCCGCAGCAGAACGCTCTGGCCTGTGCCCTGGCCACCTCCCGTCACACCCAGGCCGAGCCGATCGAGTGGCTGCGCCAGGAGCGGGTGCGCCATGCCCTGAAAGTCGGCCCGGCGGCCTTGAACAACAGCGAGCGCCTGGCGCTGTTGAGCGATCCGGTGGCCCTGGGACGCTTGCACCAGCAAGTCTGGAGCGAGGGCCACAGCGATTGGCTGGATGCCTGGCGCCAGTCGGTGGATGCTGATCCCCATGCGCCGCTGCTGCCGTTGCAGCCGCTGATGGCGGCGCCGCAACCGGCCTGAAGCCAACGCCCTTGAGCCTCCACTCAAGGGCGTTTTGCTTTGCGTGGCCAATAGCCCCGTATCCCCCCTTTGTAACAACAAAAATCCTTGTGCAAACGGCCGAGTGCGTTAGCATCGCTCCCGCAAATTTCTGTGCGTGATCGACAATGGCTTGATATCCGAAGATTTTCATTCCAGGCCCGCCGCGTGCAGACACCACAATAAAATGGCTTCAGGGGACTTGAGATGAAGAAGTATCTTTCGCTGCTGCTGGCAGGCGCCGCCGCCATGCTGGCGGTCACTACCGCCCAGGCTGGCGCCATCGATGACGCGGTCAAGCGCGGTACGCTGAAGGTCGGCATGGACCCGACCTACATGCCGTTCGAGATGACCAACAAGCGTGGCGAAATCATCGGCTTCGAAGTCGACCTGCTCAAGGCCATGGCCAAGTCCATGGGAGTCAAGCTGGAGTTGGTTTCCACTGGCTACGACGGCATTATCCCGGCCCTGCTCACCGACAAGTTCGACATGATCGGCAGCGGCATGACCCTGACCCAGGAACGCAACCTGCGCCTGAACTTCAGCGAGCCCTTCATCGTGGTCGGCCAGACCCTGCTGATCCGCAAAGACCTGGAAGGCACCATCAAGTCCTACAAGGACCTGAACAGCGCCGACTACCGCATCACCTCCAAGCTGGGCACCACTGGGGAAATGGTCGCCAAGAAGCTGATCGCCAAGGCCAAGTACCACGGCTACGACAACGAGCAGGAAGCGGTGCTGGACGTGGTCAACGGCAAGGCCGACGCCTTTATCTACGACGCCCCGTACAACGTGGTGGCGGTGAACAAGGTGGGCAACGGCAAGCTGACGTTCCTCGACAAGCCGTTCACCTACGAGCCTCTGGCCTTTGGCCTGAAGAAGGGTGACTACGACAGCATCAACTTCATCAACAACTTCCTGCACCAGATCCGCGAAGACGGCACCTACGATCGCATCCATGACAAGTGGTTCAAGAGCACCGAGTGGCTCAAGGACATGGAGTAACGCTGCTTGGGCGGTGCGGGTCGTTTCAGTGACCGCGCACCGTTCTCCTTCGCCGGCCAGCCGGCTCCTACGGGGGCATGTGTAGGCGCCGGCTGGCCGGCGAAAGCGTCTGATTTCGCAATACCCACTCCGGAACCTGCACAGCAATGAAACAGAAAAAAGCCCAATGGCCCTGGCACGTATTGACCGTGCTGGTGCTGATCGGCCTGGCCGGCGCCCTCTACTACGCCACCTCGCTGATGTCCTACGAATGGCGCTGGAATCGTGTCCCCCAATACTTCGTTTACCAGGCCGAAGAATCCCAGCGGGCGGCGGAGATCTCCACCGTCGCTGAGGTTGTGCGCCAGGGCGGCAAGGCTCAAGTCACCCTGCGCGGTGACTCGGGTGCCGAGCAGCATCTGAGTGTCGACGAAGGCAGCCTGCAGGTGGCTAGCGGCGATGACGTGGCCGAAGGCGACGTGATTGGCGTGACCCGGCATTGGGCGGCGGGCCCCCTGTTGTGGGGCTTGTGGACCACCTTGTGGCTGTCGGTGGTGTCTGGCGTATTGGGCCTGCTCATCGGCCTTGGCACCGGCCTGTGCCGGCTGTCCAGCAACCCGACCCTGCGCGACCTGTCGACGATTTATGTCGAGCTGGTGCGGGGGACGCCGCTGCTGGTGCAGATCTTCATTTTCTATTTCTTCATCGGCACGGTGCTCAACCTGTCCCGGGAGTTCGCCGGGATCGCCGCGCTGTCGCTGTTTACCGGGGCTTATGTGGCGGAAATCGTCCGTGCCGGGGTGCAGTCCATCACCCGCGGGCAGAACGAAGCGGCCCGCTCCCTGGGGCTCAGCGCCGGCCAGTCGATGCGTCACGTGGTACTGCCTCAGGCGTTCAAGCGAGTGCTGCCGCCCCTGGCCGGGCAGTTCATCAGCCTGGTCAAGGACACTTCGCTGGTGTCGGTGATCGCCATTACCGAGTTGCTCAAGAGCGGCCGGGAAGTCATTACCACCTCGTTCTCGCCGTTCGAGATCCTGTTCTGTGTGGCGGGCCTGTATTTGTTGATCAACCTGCCGCTGTCGAAGATGGCCAGTCGGCTTGAGCGGAGGCTCGCGCAAAGTGATTGAAGTCCGCGATCTGGTAAAAGTCTTCGACACCCGCGGCCAGGTGGTGCGTGCGGTGGATAACGTCACCACCCAGGTGGCCAAGGGCGAAGTGCTGGTGGTGATCGGTCCGTCGGGCTCCGGCAAGTCGACCTTCCTGCGTTGCCTCAATGGCCTGGAAGAGTTCGACTCGGGTTCGGTGAGCATCGACGGCTTGCAACTGGCCGATCCCAAGACCGATGTGAACGCCTATCGCCGGGAAGTCGGCATGGTGTTCCAGCATTTCAACCTGTTCCCCCACATGACCGTGCTGGAAAACCTCTGCCTGGCGCAGAAGGTGGTGCGCAAGCGGGGCAAGCAGGAGCGCGAGGCCAAGGCCCTGGCGTTGCTGGAGAAAGTCGGTATCGCACAGAAGGCCCACGAGTTTCCTTCGCGGCTTTCCGGCGGCCAGCAGCAGCGGGTGGCGATTGCCCGGGCCCTGGCAATGGAGCCCAAGGTCATGCTGTTCGATGAGCCGACCTCGGCCCTGGACCCGGAAATGGTCGGCGAGGTGCTGGATGTGATGAAGACCCTGGCCCTGGAAGGCATGACCATGGTTTGCGTCACTCACGAGATGGGTTTTGCCCGGGAAGTGGCGGATCGGGTGCTGTTTTTCGATCACGGCAAGCTGCTGGAAGATGCGGCGCCGGAGGTGTTCTTCGCTGCGCCGAAAGACCCTCGGGCCCAGGCTTTCCTGCGTCAGGTGTTGTGAGGCTTTCGCCGGCAAACCGGTTCCTACATCCCCTGTAGGAGCCGGCTTGCCGGCGAAGCGGTTCAGACCCTGAAACGCCCCACCAGGCTTTGCAGGTGAATTCCCAACCGCGCCAGCTCGGCGCTGGAGGCCGCGGTTTCTTCGCTGGCCGATGAAGTCTGTTCAGACACATCACGCACATTCAACACGCTGCGGTTGATCTCTTCCGCTACCGCGCTCTGCTGCTCGGCTGCCGCGGCGATCTGCTGGTTCATCGCCTGGATGGCCGACACGGTGCGGGTGATGTTCTCCAGCGACCCCCCGGCCCGGCGGGTCAGTTCAACGCTGCTGTCGGTGAGACTGCGGCTGGTGTCCAGGGTGCTGGCCACTTGCTGGGTGCCGCTTTGCAGGCCGACGATCAGCTCGGCAATCTCTTCGGTGGATTGCTGGGTGCGCTGGGCAAGACTGCGCACTTCGTCGGCAACCACGGCGAAACCACGTCCGGCTTCACCGGCCCGGGCCGCTTCGATGGCGGCGTTGAGGGCCAGCAGGTTGGTCTGCTGGGCCACCGACTTGATGACATCCAGTACGCTGCCGATCTTGTCACTTTCCTGCTTGAGGTGGCCCATGGCTTCGGTGGAGTGGCCTACCTCGCTGGCCAGGCGCTCGATCTGGGCAATGGCCTCGTTCACCACGCGATCACCCTCGCGGGCCTGCTGATCGGCGGCTACAGCGGCCTCTGAGGCCTCTTCGGCATTGCGCGCGACTTCCTGCACCGTGGCGGCCATTTCGTTCATGGCCGTGGCCACCTGATCGGTTTCCACCTTCTGGCTGTTGACCCCGGCGCTGGTCTGCTCGGTGACGGCCGATAACTGTTCGGCGGCGCTGGCGATCTGGGTCACGCCGTCGCTGATGCCACCGATCAGTTCCCGCAAGCCGAGGGTCATGCGTTGCATGGCTTTCTGCAGTTGGCCAAGTTCATCGTGGCGATCCACTGCCAGGTTCTGGCTGAGATCGCCGGCCGCCACACGTTCGGCGGCCTTGAGGGTCTGTTGCAGCGGCTGGATGATCTGTCGAGTGATGGCCCACGAGGCAATCAGGCCAAACACCAACGCCAGTACCGTGGCAATCAGCAGGGTGCTCTTGGCCTGGCTGGCATCGCTGTCACGCTTGGCGGTCTGTACGCTGGTCAATTGGTTGCTCAGTGTCATCAGCCGGTCGCCCTGGGCAGCCATGCGCAGGAGGGCCGCGGCACTGGCCTCTTCGGCGTCGCTGAAGTTGCTGACGGCCGCTCGGTAGGCTTTAAGCGAGTCACTGGCCTGCTGCAGGTTGGCGATGTGCTGCTCCGGCAGGCGGGTCGGCAGGCTGGAGAGGTTGTTCAGCGCGTTATCGATGGCATCCAGAGCCGGCTGTTTGGCTGCCGGCTTGGCGCTATAGGTGTAGCCACGCACCTGGAAGCGTGCCTGCTGGATCAGTTTGGAGAGGTCGATGACGCTGTTGAACTGAGCCACGCTGTCGCCTTGCAGCAGCGACTTCTCGACCTCGGTCACACGGGCCACGGCATTGTCGGCACTGGCGCCGAGCTGGGCCCGGGCGGCCTCGCGGCTGGTAGTGGCGCGGGTCATGTCGGCAAAGGCTTTCTGGTACTCGGCCACGGCGCTCAGTTGCTGGTCCAGCATGGCAATGCTTTCAGGTTGCTGCAGTTGCTCACGGGCAGCCCGCAGACCTTCGTCGAGTTGTTTGAGTATGTCGTTGACGGCGGCCGGGCCTTGGTCGCCATGGTGCATCTCGTAGTTGAGACGGGCGATGCGCAGGTCTTTGGTCATGCCATAGAGCGTGGAGATGTTGCCCAGTTTGTCGCCACGGTCGATCACTCGGCCCAGGCCAGTCCAGCCAGTGGCGGTGATCAACAGGGTCAGAAGCAGTACCAGGCCGAAGCCGATACCGAGTTTGCGGCTGACGCTTACATTTCCCAGGTTCCTGGCTAGCCAACGGTACATGCTGCGAACTCCCTTTTAGCAAGATGGGCTTAACCATAGGCTATCGGCGGGAGCGGTGGATTCTGTAGGTAGATGGCTAATTGATATTGCGGGTGAAAGCTCCGGCTGGCACGGAGCCTTTGCTCAAAACAGGCGTGAGAGGAGTGCTGTGACGGCGGTTTCGACCCGCAGGATGCGTTCACCCAGTTGCACCGGTTGCAGGCCGGCCTTGGCCAACAGATCGATCTCGTAGGGGATCCAGCCACCTTCGGGGCCGATGGCCAGGGTGACCGGTTCATCCAGGCCGCGGGGGCAGGGCGGGTACTGGCCGGGGTGTCCCACCAGGCCCAGGGTGCCTGCGCTGAGGGTCGGCAGGCGATCCTCGACGAAAGGCTTGAAGCGTTTTTCGATGACCACTTCAGGTAGCACGCTGTCGCGAGCCTGCTCCAGGCCGAGAATCAGCTGTTCACGAATGGCACCGGGTTCCAGGAACGGGGTTTGCCAGAAGCTCTTTTCCACCCGGTAGCTGTTGACCAGCACCAGCCGTGGCACGCCCATGGCGGCGACGGTCTGCAGCACTCGACGAAGCATCTTCGGGCGTGGCAGGGCCAGCACCATGGTCAGCGGCAGCTTGGCCGGGGGTGGCTGGTCCAGGGTGATTTGCAGCTCGGCTTCGGTGGCTTCCAGGCGCAGCACCTGGGCTGAACCCATCAGCCCGCCGATACGCCCGACCCGCAGGCTGTCGCCTACCGCTACCCGATGCACTTCCTGCATATGGGTCAGGCGCCGGTCGCGCAGCACCACCAGGTCGGCCGCGATGAAGTCGGCCTCTTCCAGAAGCAGCAGATTCACGCTTGGGTCGCTGGCGGCTGGTCGTTGTGATCGTCAGCCGGGGCATCGTCCGGGTGGTCGCCGCGCTTGCTGATCAGCCCGCCAAACAGCACGCCAACTTCGAACAGCAGCCACATGGGCACGGCCAGCAGGGTCTGGGAGAAGATATCCGGCGGGGTGAGAATCATGCCCACCACAAAGCAGCCAATGATCACGTAAGGCCGGATCTTCCTCAGGTAGGCCACGTTGACCACGCCGATCCACACCAGCAGCACCACCGCTACCGGGATTTCGAAAGCCACGCCGAAGGCGAAGAACAGGGTCATGACGAAATCGAGGTAGCTGGTGATGTCGGTCATCATCTCCACGCCGGCCGGAGTGGCGGCAGCGAAGAACTTGAAGATCAGCGGAAACACCAGGAAGTAGGCGAAGGCCATGCCGATGTAGAACAGCAGGATGCTCGACACCAACAGCGGTACGGCGATGCGCTTCTCATGCTTGTACAGCCCGGGGGCGATAAAGCCCCAGATCTGATGCAGGATCACCGGGATCGCCAGGAACAGCGAGACCATCATGGTCAGTTTCAGCGGGGTGAGAAACGGCGAGGCGACGTCGGTGGCGATCATCGTCGCACCCACCGGCAGGTACTGGCGCAGTGGCGTGGAGACGATGGTGTAGATCTGCTGGGTGAAGGCGAACAACCCGGCGAAGATGATGAAGATTGCCGCTACGCAGCGCAGCAGGCGGGTACGCAGCTCGGTGAGGTGCGACACCAGCGGCATGTGTTGGTCGTTCTCTGGGATATCGCTCATGGGGCTCGCGGCGGCAAAGTGGGGTCGTGGGGGGCCGTGGTGGCGGGTGTCGCCACCGGGGCCGCAGGCTCGGCAATCGGAGTCGTTGGCAGCGGCGCTTCGGTCACAGGGGCCGTTCCAGCTACCGGCGCAGAGCTTGGCGAGTGAATCGTCTGCTCGGCAATCGGTTCGACCGGAGTCGGTTGCTGCTGGGTCGGGGCGAGGATCTTCCGCGCTTCCTGCTCCAGGGACAGAATGTGCTCGTTGTGCAGTTGCCGGCGGATTTCGTCGGCCCCGATTTCACGTTCAACTTCCTGTTTTATCGCGTTGAAGCTGCGCTTCAGGCGCCCGACCCACAGGCCGGCGGTACGCGCCGCGCCAGGCAGGCGCTCGGGGCCGAGCACCAGCAGGGCCACCAGGCCCACCAGCAGCAGTTCAGAGAAGCTGATACCAAACATTAGTCAGTGCTCACGAGTCTTTGCGGGTCGGCTCTTCGACTTTTTGTGCCTGCACATCGATGGTGTGCGGCTGGTTCAGCGGAGCGCTTTGTTGTGGTTGAACCGGTGGCACGGGCTGTGCCGCTGGCGGTACTACGGGCTCGGCGGGCTTTTCGTCGTCGTTCATGGCCTTGCGAAAGCCCTTGATCGATTCGCCGACGTCGGTGCCCAGGTTCTTGAGCTTCTTGGTGCCAAATACCAGTACCACGACCACCAGGATGACGACCCAGTGTTTCCAGTCAAAAATGCCCATGCTGCGTTTCCTCTTAGAAAGTTGTTCAGGCGGACGGACGCGAGGCTTTCTCGGCGTGTCCAGACAGACCGAAGCGGCGATCCAGTTCATCGAGCACGGCCTGGGGGTGCTGACCCAACTGCGCCAGCATGACCAGGGTATGGAACCACAGGTCTGCGGTTTCATAGATCACATCGCTGCAGTCACCGCTGATGGCGGCGTCCTTGGCGGCGATGATGGTTTCCACCGATTCTTCACCGACTTTTTCCAGAATCTTGTTCAGCCCCTTGTGATACAGGCTGGCCACATAGGAGCTGTCGGCTGCTGCGTCTTTACGCTCTTCCAGCACTTGGGCCAGACGGGTGAGGGTATCGCTCATGTCAGTGTCCTGCAGAATAAATCGCGTGCGGGTCCTTGAGGACCGGTTCGACGGTTTTCCACTCGCCGTCTTCGTAGACGCGGTAGAAACAGCTGTGGCGGCCGGTGTGACAGGCAATGTCGCCGATCTGCTCGACCATCAGGATGATCACGTCAGCGTCGCAGTCCAGGCGCATTTCATGCAGCTTCTGCACGTGCCCGGACTCTTCGCCCTTGCGCCATAGCTTGCCACGGGAACGTGACCAATAGATGGCGCGGTTCTCGGCAGCGGTCAGGCTCAGGGCCTCGCGGTTCATCCAGGCCATCATCAGCACGCGCCCGGTCTTGTGATCCTGGGCGATGGCCGGCACCAGGCCGTCCGCATCCCACTTGATCTGGTCCAGCCAATCTTTCATTTTCGACTCCGACAACCGGGCTCAACCCGCTGGTGACGCCTCGGCGATTTCGACAGTTTGCCAGCAGGTCGCGCCACTGGCTATCGGCGAACGATCAGATACAAACCCACCGCAATCATGATGCCGGCAGGCCAGTGGCCCAGCTCATGCAGCGGACCGCCGGCGGCCAGAACGGCGCCGCCACCCAGATGGGCGGTGCCCAGCAGGCGCAGGAACCAGTCGTCCTTGCGCTTGTGCCAGGGCGCCGGAGGGTTGGCGGCGTGGGGCTGCGACATGCGTTCCAGCAGGTCGCGGGTCATGTTGGCCAGGTGGGGGAGCTGTTCGATCTGGTTGTGGATATTGCCGAACACGGCTTTCGGGCTGACCCGTTCGCGCATCCAGCGCTCGAGGAAAGGTTGCGCGGTGTTCCACAGGTCCAGGTCCGGGTACAGCTGGCGGCCCAGGCCTTCAATGTTGAGCAGGGTCTTCTGCAGCAGCACCAGCTGCGGCTGCACTTCCATGTTGAAGCGCCGGGCGGTCTGGAACAGGCGCATCAGTACCTGGCCAAAGGAAATGTCCTTCAACGGCTTTTCGAAGATCGGCTCGCACACGGTGCGAATCGCCGCCTCGAATTCGTTGAGCTTGGTTTCCGCCGGGACCCAGCCGGAATCAATGTGCAACTGGGCCACGCGGCGGTAGTCACGCTTGAAGAAGGCGAACAGGTTGCGCGCCAGGTAGTCCTGGTCTTCCGGGGTCAGGCTGCCGACGATGCCGCAGTCGATGGCGATGTACTGCGGGCTCCAGGGCTGCACGGTGCTGACGAAGATGTTGCCCGGGTGCATGTCGGCGTGGAAGAAACTGTCGCGGAACACCTGGGTGAAGAAGATCTCCACACCGCGCTCGGCGAGCATCTTCATGTCGGTGCGCTGGTCGGCCAGGGTTGCCAGATCGGTCACCTGAATGCCGTAGATGCGCTCCATCACCAGCACTTTCGGCCGGCACCAGTCCCAGTAGACCTGGGGCACATACAGCAGCGGCGAGCCTTCGAAGTTGCGCTTGAGCTGGCTGGCGTTGGCCGCCTCGCGCAGCAGGTCGAGCTCATCGTAGATGGTTTTCTCGTAGTCGCTGACCACGTCCACCGGGTGCAGCAGGCGCGCGTCGGCCGAAAGCTTTTCCGCGGCGCGGGCGAGAATGAATAGCCACGCCAGGTCCTGGGCGATGATTGGCTTGAGCCCGGGGCGGATCACCTTGACCACCACTTCTTCACCGGTCTTGAGCTTGGCGGCGTGGACCTGGGCCACCGAGGCCGAGGCCAGCGGCTCGATATCGAAGCGGCTGAACACGTCGCTGATCTTTTTGCCCAGTTGCTCTTCGATCAGGGCCACGGATTTCTGCGAATCGAACGGTGGCACCCGGTCCTGCAGCAGCATCAGTTCGTCGGCGATGTCTTCCGGCAGCAGGTCGCGGCGGGTGGAGAGGATCTGCCCGAACTTGATGAAGATCGGCCCCAGGTCCTGCAGCGCCAGGCGCAGCCGGGCACCGCGGCTCAGTTCCAGCGGCTTGCGCGGGAACCAGCGCCAGGGCAGGGCGAAGCGCAGGGCCAGGAGAAACCAGGGCAATGGCAGGGCAAACAGCAGGTCATCGAGGCGGTAACGGATCACGACGCGCTGGATGCGCAACAGACGGCGGACGGCAAGCAGCTTCATGCGTTATCGCTTGGGTCAAGGGAGCGGGAAAGGCGCTCGAAGCGCGCCTCGAGACGTTCCAGGTCGAGTTTGGCCTGATCCAGCTCACGAAAGCGCGCTTCGGCTTCGCGCTGACCCACCAGGGTGCGCGATTCTTCGGCGAGGAATTCGGCGAGGTTCTGATTCAGGCTGGCAAATCCTTGCTGATACCAGCGGGCGCGGCTGCGCACATGGCCACTGAACAGTTGGGTGGCCACGGGGCCCAGCCACCGGGACAGTTCGTATTCCCAGTCCAGCTCCAGGTCCTGGAGGATGGCCGCCAGGTCCAGCAGCACGCCGCTGTCGCCTTCCAGCTCTACTTCGGGGCTGTGCAGGATCGCGGTCTTGTCCTTGCTCAGTGCCAGGCGCATCAGGCTTGAAGCCGGTGCGCGGAGGGTGCAGTCAGGGTCCGCAGCCCACTGGGAGGCCAGCATCAGGCCTTCGTCGCTAGGCAGGATGAACAGCTGCAATGCCGGGTTGCGGCAATCCACTGCGATCACCTTGCCATTGAGGTGCTGCAGGCGCGGCAGGGCCGTACTGTCCAGACGCAACACCCGATTGATGCCGGTCTCGACGCTGGCGAGCAGGCCGCTGAGCAACATCAGGGCTTGATGCCGCGGTGCAGGGCGACGATGCCTGCGGTCATGTTGTGATAGGTCACGCGGTCGAAACCGGCCTCGACCATCATCGACTTCAGGGTTTCCTGGTTGGGGTGCATGCGGATCGATTCGGCCAGGTAGCGATAGCTCTCCGAGTCGTTGGTGATCAGCTTGCCGGCCAGGGGCATGAAGGCGAACGAATAGGCGTCGTAGACCTTGGACATCAGCGCGTTGGTCGGCTTGGAGAACTCCAGCACCAACAGCCGGCCGCCGGGCTTGAGCACTCGCAGCATGGAGCGCAGGGCATCTTCTTTATGGGTGACGTTGCGCAGGCCGAAGGCGATGGTCACGCAGTCGAAATGGTTGTCCGGGAAGGGCAGTTTTTCCGCATCGGCCTGGACGAATTCGACGTTGCCGGCCACACCCAGGTCCAGCAGGCGGTCGCGACCGACCTTGAGCATGGACTCGTTGATGTCGGCCAATACCACTTGGCCAGTAGGGCCTACCAGGTGGGAGAAGCGCTTGGTCAGGTCGCCAGTGCCGCCCGCGATGTCCAGTACGCGATTGCCGGCGCGTACGCCCGACAGCTCGATGGTGAAGCGTTTCCACAAACGGTGCATGCCGCCGGACAGTACGTCATTCATCAGGTCGTACTTGGCCGCTACCGAGTGGAACACTTCTGCGACTTTTTCCGCCTTCTGGCTTTCAGGAACGTTCTTGAAGCCGAAGTGCGTGGTGGGTTCGGCATCGCTGCCTTTGCGCTGATCAGTCATATCGCTGTCACCAAAAGAGAATGCGCGACATTCTAATGCCGGTGGCGGTCTTTGTCTTGGCAAGGCTGAATGTAAGATAGCGATCCGCCGGGACGTTTTGACGCACTCAGGGTCAAGATGCTTCAGGCAAGTCCCGAAACAGCAGGAGTCCTTCAATGGCCCGTATTAGTGTTGAACGTGCCCATGGCCTGGGTAAGCAGGTGGCCCGTGAAAAGGCCGACAAACTGGCGCAGAAACTCGCCGATCAGTATGGCCTGGAGCCGCAATGGGCAGGGGATACCCTGAATCTCAAGCGCTCAGGCGTCAAAGGCGCGGTGCATGTGGGCGAAGAATCGATCCGTATCGATGTGGAACTGGGGCTGTTGATGTCCGCCATGAGCGGCACCATCAAGTCGGAAATCGAAAAGGCCCTGGACAAGGCCCTGACCTGAGTCCACCCGCAGGAGCCGGCTTGTCGGCGCATCGCAGGCACGGCAACGGTGCCAGGCAAAGCGCCTCGCCGGCCAGCAGGCTCCTACATGATTTGATGACATTCGTTAGGGTGCCGATTCTAATTTTTCTCTTTAGGTTGTGCCTCAGGTCCTCTTTCCGAGGGCAGTTCCTCAAACCTTCTGCGCGTGAGGTGCACCATGGCCAAAGTAATTCTGAAGAAAAAAGTTGATGTTCAATCAACTGCTCTGAGCGAAGTCAAATCCTATGCCCGCAAGATCTGGCTGGCAGGCCTGGGTGCCTACGCCAAAGTTGGCCAGGAAGGCAGCGACTACTTCCAGGAGTTGATCAAGGCTGGTCAATCCGTTGAAAAGAAAGGCAAAAAAGTTGTCACTGAACAACTTGAAGCTGCCAACAGTCAGATTGATAGCGTTAAAGGGGATGTCAGCACTCTTAAAGGCAAAGTCGAAGTGCAACTGGATAAAGTCGAGAAGGCTTTTGACACGCGCGTCGCCAGTGCCTTGAATCGTATCGGCATTCCGTCTAAACATGACGTTGAGACACTCTCTGCTAAGCTCGATGAGCTGACGGCGTTGCTCGAACGTGTCGCGCGTAAACATTAAGGAGAACGGGATGGCTGGTAAAAAGAATACTGAAAAAGAAGGCAGCTCGTGGATCGGGAAAGTCGAAGAGTACTCCCGTAAAATTTGGCTTGCTGGTTTAGGCGTGTACTCGAAAATCGACTCTGACGGCAGCAAGCTTTTCGAGACACTGGTCAAGGACGGTGAGAAAGCCGAGAAACTGACCAAGAGCGTAGTTGGCAAGAAAGTGGATGCTGCCAAAGACTCCGCAAGTTCCGCCAAGTCGCGCATCAGCGACGTCAAGGACCGCGCCCTGGGCAAGTGGGATGAACTGGAAGGCGCTTTCGACAAGCGTTTGAACAGTGCCATCTCGCGTCTGGGCGTACCGAGCCGCAATGAGGTCAAGGCGCTGCACGACAAGGTCGATACCCTGACCAAGCAGATCGAGAAACTCACAGGTGCCAAGGTCGCGCCGGTTGCGGCCAAAACCGCTGCCGCCAAACCGGCGGCAAAACCTGCTGCCAAACCACTGGTCAAGCCTGCCGCCAAACCGGCAGTCAAGGCCGCCGCAAAACCTGCTGCCAAACCAGCAGCGAAAACAGCGGCCGCCAAACCGGCAACCAAACCCGCCGCCAAGCCCGTTGCCGCCAAGCCAGCGGCCAAACCCGCTGCCAAGCCAGCGGTGAAAGCCGCCGCCAAACCCGCTGCGAAGCCGGCCGTGGCGAAAAAGCCTGTAGCCAAGAAGCCTGTAGCAGCCAAGCCCGCTGCAGCAGCCAAGCCTGCAACTGCGGCACCAGTGGCCTCGGCCAACTCGGCGAATTCCGCCGCAGCACCTGGCCCGGCTGTAACTCCGACTGCAGCGCCAACTCCAGTGACGCCAAGCAGCCAGTCCTGATTACATCAGGCACACAAAAAACGCCCGGCCTGCGAAGGTCGGGCGTTTTTTATTGGGGAGCCATCGGCTACCCCTGTTCATCCAGGTAACGCAGGGCCATCTGTTCCGTGGCCAGTTTTGCCGGTGGCAGCAGGTGCGGCGCCACCAGCATCATGATCTGGTAGACCACCAGGCGTACTTCGCCTTCGCGATCGAGAATCCGTTGGTAATCCAGTGAGAACAGCAAGGTCATGGTGATCTGTTCCACCAGCTGGCCCAGGGCTTGGGTGCCGCTGACCAGTTGGCCTAGGGCCTTGAGCCGAGCCAGCAGGGAAGCCAGGGTGCGCTTGAGGGCGTTGAGCAGATTGCGAATGCCTTTGGCCAGTTTCGGCAGGCGTCCCGCAAGGTTGGAGAGGTCCTGGAACAGAAAGCGGTAGTGGGCCAGGCGCTCGACAATCAAGTGTAGGAACAACCAATAGTCTTCCGGCGCCAGTTGGGCATCGGACGGAGGGTCCAGCAGCGGTGTCAGCTCGTTCTGGAAACGCTCGAACAAGCCGAGCACCAGAGGTTCCTTGCCATGGAAGTGGTAGTAGAGGTTGCCGGGGCTGATCCCCATTTCATTGGCCACCTCCATGGTGGAGACATTGGGCTCGCCCTTCTGGTTGAACAGTTGCAGGGCACATTCGAGTATCCGGTCGCGGGTCTTCATCCTGACTTCTTGTCGGTCCATTGAGGGGTACGACTCCAACGGCGGAGTCGTGGTGCAAAGTGTCTTCAGCGCACGCGCACGTAGGTGCCTGGAGCAGCCTCCATCGGTGGGTAGTTCTGGTTGCCCAGGGTGGTCAGGGTTTCCCGCTGCGCTCCGGAGTGTTCCTGAACCCAGGTCAGCCATTGGCTCCACCAACTACCGTCGACGTGTTTGGCGTCGTAGTACCAGGCTCGAGGGTCGCTGCTGAGCTTGTGGTTCTCCACGTAGTTGGCCTTGGGGTTGCTTGGTGGGTTGAGGATGCTCTGCACGTGCCCGCTGTTGGACAGTACAAAACGTTTCTCGCCTCCCAGCAGCAGGGTCGAGCGGTACACCGCGTCCCAGGGCGTGATGTGGTCGTTGATCCCGGCCACGCTGAAGCTGTCCACCGTGACCTTCTGCAAGTCGATCGGTGTGCCGCAGACTTCCAGTCCACCCTCGTGGCTCAGCGGGTTGTGCTTGAAGAAGTCCAGCAGATCGCCGTGCAAGGCGGCGGGCAAGCGGGTGCTGTCGTTGTTCCAGTACAGGATGTCGAAGACCGGCGGCTCCTTGCCCAGCAGGTAGTTGTTGACCCAGTAGTTCCAGATCAGGTCGTTGGGGCGCATCCAGGCAAACACCTTGGCCATGTCGCGGCCGTCCAGCACCCCTTGCTGGTAGGAGCGACGCTTGGCTGCCTCCAGGGTTTTCTCATCGGCAAACAAGGTGGCCGGGCTGTCCAGCTGGCTGTCCAGCAGACTCACCAGGTAGGTGGCGCTGGCGACCCGGCGCAGTTGCCGCTTGGCCTGCAGGTGGCCTTGCAGGGCGGCGATGGTCAGGCCGCCGGCGCAGGCGCCCACCAGATTGACTTCCCGACTGCCGGTAATGGCGCGAGCGACATTCAGTGCCTCTTCGGCCGCTTCCACATAGCTCGACAGGCCCCATTCGCGATGGCGCACGTCCGGGTTGCGCCAGCTGATCATGAACACCTGCAGGCCGTTCTTCAGCGCGTACTGAACGAAGCTGTTGGCCGGGCTGAGGTCGAAAATGTAGTACTTGTTGATCTGTGGCGGCACGATCAGCACTGGCTTGGCGTACTGTTTTTCGCTCATGGGGCTGTACTGGATCAGTTCCAGCAATTCATTGCGAAACACCACCGAACCCGGGGTTACGGCCAGGTTCCGGCCGACTTCGAAGGCGTGTTTGGTCACCTGGCTGGGCAATCCGTTGTTGTGCAGCAGGTCATCCACCAGGTTGCTGATGCCGCGCACTACGCTGTTGCCACCGGTGTTGAAAATCTCCTTGAGGGCCAACGGGTTGAGCAGGGTGTTGGAGGGCGCCACGGCATCATTGAGCAGGGAAAAGGCAAAGTGTGCCCGGGCCCGGTCGTCCTCGCTCATTGTGCTCTCGTCGATCCAGTTCCGGACTTGCTTCTGCCAGCTCAGGTAAGCCTGCAGACCCCGTTTGTAAAAAGGGTTGAGGGTCCAGGCCGGGTCGGCGAAACGGTTGTCCTTGGGGTTGGGTTTGTGCAGGGTTTCCCCCAGCAGCACGCGTCCCAGCTGGCCGCCCAGCGCTAAGGTATGACGGGCGCTGTGCAACGGATTACGTAGACTGTGGGCCGCGAGGCTGCGCAACGTGGAAAGCAGATCCCGGCCGCGCAGACCGGTGATCGCACTCTGTGCGTTGATATAGGCTGCGGGGGAGGGCAGCGAGCCCTGCGCAGGTTTGTCTTGCATGAGTCAACACTCCTTCGTCAAACCACTAACAAGCAGACCAATCCAAGACAGACAACATAGTCGGTCCTGGCCCTTCTTGCGCGCGACGATCCTGTCGACAGGTATCTTTTACTTCACGGGACGCAAAGGTTGGGGATGCGGATGCATCACTGCCCTTTGTCGTTCCTCCTGGAGGAACTTCATGATGATGGGGGCAACGGCCTCGGCCCGGGTGATCAGGAACAGGTGGCCGTCATCGATGATGTGCAGCTGGGCGTTGGGAATTCGCCAGGCCAGCATACGCATGTTGACCAAGGGGATCAGCGGATCGTCATCACCGGCCAGCACCAGGGTCGGCTGGCGGATCTTGTGCAGCCAGTGAATGCTGGTCCAGCCCAGGCCGGCGAACAGCTGCCAGTAATAGCCCAGCTTGCCGGCCGAGCGCACCTTGGCCGCGTGTTCAGCGGCCAGGTTCGGGTCGCGGCGGAAGGAGCCACCGTAGATCAGCGGGGCGATGCGCATTACGTGGGAGGGCTGCACGTAGCGCCGCGGGCTGGCCATCATCCACAGCACTTTGGGCTTGCCGGGGACCATGAAAGCGCCGGCGGCGGTGGCTGCCAGCACCAGCTTCTTGCAGCGCTCCGGGTAGTCGTAGGCGAATTGCTGGGCCAGGGCCCCGCCCCATGAAACGCCCACCGCGTTGACCTGGCCATAGTCCAGGTAATCGAGCATGCGTGCGGTCAGCTTGGCCAGGCCCGGGAAACGATAAGGCCGGCTTGGGGTCGAGGAGCCGCCAACCCCCGGGACGTCGAAGGCAATGACCTCCAGGTCCGGGTCCAGGGCTTGGACGAAGGGGAACACCAGCTCCAGGTTGGCGCCGATACCGTTGAAGATCAGCAGCGGCGTCAAGTGAGGCTTGCCGGGGCGTACCGCAGTGCGGATGGTCTGGCCGTCCAGATCAACGGTACGGAAGATGAAAGAGTGTGGCATGCCGTAGCCCTGTGAATTGAACCATTGGAGGCGCCTTCCCGGGCGTCCTCCGGATTTCCTGAGGCCAGGCCTCGTACCAAGAATAGGGCTTGGCGGCACCTCCTGGCGCCGCGTCGTTTACTACCTGGGCTCAACGTTCGTGGACGTAGGTCCCCGGTGCAGCCTCGGCGGCTGGGTATTTCTTGTTGCCCAGAACACTGGGTGCCGCTTTCAGTTCGCCTGAGCGCTCGGCTTGCCAGGCTTGCCAGTGCAACCACCAGGAGTCGGTGTGCTTGACCGAGTTTTCCTGCCACTGATCGGGACAGGCAGGGATATCGCTGCTGGTCATGTAACGCGCTTTCGGGTTGCCTGGCGGATTGAGGATGCTCTGGATATGACCGCTGCTGGACAGCACGAACTCCACATTGCCGCCGAACAGTTGTGCCGACTTGTAGCAGGACTTCCACGGAGTGATGTGATCGTTGGTGCCGGCCAGGGAAAAAATGTCGGCCGTGACCTGCTTCAGGTCGATCGGCGTCCCGCACACTTCCAGTGCATTGGGGCGGATCAGCGGATTGTTCTTGAACATCTCGATCAGGTCGCCGTGGAACGCGGCAGGCAGGCGGGTGGTGTCGTTATTCCAGAACAGGATGTCGAACACCGGCGGCTCATTGCCCAGCAGGTAGTTGTTGACCCAGTAGTTCCAGATCAGATCGTTGGGGCGCATCCAGGCGAACACTTTGGCCATGTCCCGGCCTTCGAGGACACCGGCCTGATAGGAGTGGCGCTTGGCCGCTTCCAGAGTCTGCTCGTCGACGAACAGGGCTACCTGGGTATCCAGGGTGGTGTCGAGCACGCTGACCAGCAGGGTCAGGGCATTGACCTTCTTCTCCCCCAGCGCTGCATAGTGGCCCAGCAAGGCCGTGCAGGTGATGCCGCCGGAGCAGGCACCGAGCATGTTCACGTCTTTGCTGCCGGTGATCGCGGTCACCACGTCGACGGCCTCTTTCAGGGCCTCGATATAGGTGGACAGGCCCCATTCCCGCTGTGCCTTGGTGGGGTTGCGCCAGCTGACGATGAAGGTCTGCACATTGTTGCGCAGGCAGAACCGCGCCAGGCTCTTGTCCGGGCTGAGGTCGAAGACATAGAACTTGTTGATCTGCGGCGGCACCACCAGCAGTGGGCGTTCATGCACCTGCTCGGTGATCGGCCGGTACTGGATCAGTTCCAGGACATCGTTGCGAAACACCACAGCCCCTTCGCTGGTGCCCAGGTTCTTGCCGACTTCGAAGGCGTCCATATTCACCTGGCTGGGCATGCCGCCGTTGTGCACCAGGTCTTTGGCCAGGTGGGACAGGCCGTCGAGCAGGCTCTTGCCGCCGGTTTCGAAGAAGCGTTTGACTGCGGCAGGGTTGGCCGCGCTGTTGGTCGGGGCCATGGCCTCGGTCATCAGGTTGATCACGAAGTGGCCGCGGCTGATGTCCTGCTCCGACAGGCTGCTGTCGCCGATCCAGTCGTGGAGCTCTTTACGCCATGCCAGATAGGTTTGCAGGTAGCGTTTGTACAGCGGGTTCTGGCTCCAGGCCGGATCGTTGAAGCGACGGTCGTCGCTCTCCGGTTGCAGCGCCGACTTGCCGAACATCACGTTCTTCAGTTCGAGGCCGAAATGCGCAACGTGCTTGACGCTGTGGATGGGTTGTTTGATGGCCTGGGCAAGCACCATTCGAGCAGAGGTAAGCAGATCCTTTCTACGCAAGCCGATAACCGGATTGAGCCCCAGGGTGTTTTCCGAGGCTTGGCGTTTCAGGTCATCGTTATTCTTGTTACTCATCTACGACGCTCCATTGTCCTGAGACGAGTACCGGACCTGCTGTGCAGTCACACAGCACGATGCCAGGTACTACTGCTCGGGTGACCGTTAATTGCGCACCGCTGCCTTACAGGCTCGCAAAACTCTGCAGGGAACTTGCCAGCTCCATTGGTTACCCGAGTTTAATTTTTTTCGCAAGCAGGCCATTCATTGGCCATACAGCCCAGCATTCAAACAGATGGAATTAGAAAATGCCCTCTAAACAGTCGGAGGCTTGAGTTAGAGCATCAGCTTGATGACGGACTGATTCGGATCGCGGGTCTTTCCGGCGGCTTTGAGCTCCGCCAGATAATCGTTCCACAGATCGTCCTGGCGCAGCGCCAACTGATACAGGTATTCCCAGGTGAACAATCCGCTGTCATGGCCATCATCGAAGGTCAATTTCAGTGCGTACTGGCCAGCCGGTTCAACCTTGCTCAGGCCCACGCCTAGCTTGCCGAACTGGAGGATGGGTTTGCCGTGGCCCTGGACCTCGGCGGAGGGGGAGTGCACCCGCAGGAATTCTGCGGGCAGCTGATAGACCTCGTCTGGCCCATAGGTCAGGGTCAGGGTTTTCGAGGCTTTATGCAGGTTGATGCCGGTGGGGAGTTTGCTCATGACCTGTAGTCCTTCCGGTAGCAGCCGGCCTGTCGGCGATCGGGTTTGGCCCTATCGCCGACAGGCCGGCTGCTACGTGGGTAGTGAAGGCTTACAGGATATAACGGGACAGGTCTTCGTTCTGCGCCAATTCGCCCAGGTGGCTGTTGACGTAGGCAGCATCGATGCGGATCGGCTCTTCGTTATGGGCACTGGCCAGGTCACCGGCGCTGAACGATACCTCTTCCAGCAGGCGCTCGAGCAGGGTGTGCAGGCGACGGGCACCGATGTTCTCGGTCTTCTCGTTGACCTGCCAGGCAATCTCCGCCAGGCGCTTGATGCCGTCGGGCAGGAACTCGATATTCAGGCCCTCGGTCTTCAGCAGCTCTCGGTACTGCTCGGTCAGCGAAGCATGGGGCTCGCTGAGGATGCGCTCGAAGTCTTCCGGCGACAGTGCCTTGAGCTCCACACGGATCGGCAGGCGGCCTTGCAGCTCTGGCACCAGATCGCTGGGCTTGCTCAGGTGGAAGGCGCCGGAGGCAATGAACAGGATGTGGTCGGTCTTGACCATGCCCAGCTTGGTGTTGACGGTGCAGCCCTCGATCAGCGGCAGCAGGTCGCGCTGTACGCCTTCGCGGGACACGTCGACGCCGCCGGAATTGCCGCGCTTGGCCACCTTGTCGATCTCGTCGATGAACACGATGCCATGTTGCTCGACGGCCTCCAGGGCCTTGGCTTTGAGTTCCTCATCGTTGACCAGGCGGCTGGCTTCTTCGTCGCGCACCAGCTTCAGCGCTTCCTTGACCTTGAGCTTGCGGCTCTTGCGCTTGCCCTTGCCCATGTTGGCGAACAGGCTTTGCAGCTGGTTGGTCATTTCTTCCATGCCCGGTGGCGCAGAGATGTCGACACCACTGATTTCCGCCACTTCGATCTCGATTTCCTTGTCGTCCAGTTGGCCTTCGCGCAGGCGCTTGCGGAACAGCTGGCGGGTGTTGGAGTCCTGGGCTGGCGCTTCATCGCCGCCAAAACCCGTGCGTGCCGGTGGCAGCAGGGCATCGAGGATGCGTTCTTCGGCGGCGTCTTCGGCGCGGTGGCGAACCCGGATCATCTCCTGTTCGCGGAACATCTTGATCGCCGCGTCGGCCAGGTCACGAATGATCGATTCAACGTCGCGGCCGACATAGCCGACCTCGGTGAATTTAGTGGCTTCGACCTTGATAAAGGGGGCATTGGCCAGTTTGGCCAGGCGCCGGGCGATTTCGGTCTTGCCGACACCGGTCGGGCCGATCATCAGGATGTTCTTGGGGGTTACTTCAACGCGCAGCTCGGCCGGAAGCTGCATGCGGCGCCAGCGGTTACGCAGAGCGATAGCGACGGCGCGCTTGGCATCGTCCTGGCCGATGATATGGCGGTTGAGTTCGTGGACGATTTCGCGGGGTGTCATGGACATAGTAATTGGCGGTCCTCAAGCAAGAATGAATGCCGTGGCGCGAGCGCCGTAACAGGCTTATTCCGCGAGATCCTGCTCCTCGATGGTTTGAGTATGGTTGGTGAATACACAGATGTCGCCGGCGATACCCAGGGCGGTCTCGACGATTTCACGGGCCGACAGGTCGGTCTTCTTCAGCAAGGCGCTGGCTGCGGCCTGGGCGTAGGCGCCACCGGAACCCATGGCGATCAGGCCGTCTTCGGGCTCAACCACGTCGCCGTTGCCGGTGATGATCAAGGAAGCGTCCTTGTTGGCGACAGCCAGCATGGCTTCCAGGCGGCTGAGGGAGCGGTCGGTGCGCCATTCCTTGGCCAGTTCAACAGCGGCTCGCACCAAGTGACCCTGATGTTTCTCCAGCTGGCCTTCGAAGCGTTCGAACAGGGTGAAGGCGTCAGCGGTGGCCCCGGCAAAACCGGCGATCACCTGGCCGTGGTACAGGCGACGGACTTTTTTCGCGTTGCCTTTCATCACGGTGTTGCCGAGAGATACCTGGCCGTCGCCGCCCATGACGACTTTGCCGTGGCGGCGGACTGAAACGATGGTGGTCAAGGGGAAGTCTCCACACAGCGGGGCGAAAGTGCCCTGATGGAAACTCATATGGGGGTGGCTGAGCGTTTTTCAACTGGAGGCTGTAGCGGGGGACCGGCGGTCTTTGTTGCAAGCTGCAAGCGCTTCGCGGGCAAGCCCGTTCCTACGGCGCGTTGTGCAGGAGTGGGCTTGTTCGCGATCAATCGTGTAGCCGTCGGCTTAGCGGCTCTGGCGCTGTTGTAACAGCAGGTTGCTGAAGCCGGCACCGGCCAGTTGTTTCTGGGCCACGGTCAGTTGTTCACGGTTGCTGAACGGCCCCACCAATACCCGGTACCAGGTTTCGTCCTTCACCGTGCCGGATTCCACCGCCACCGACTGGCCCAGCAGGATGATCTGCGCCCGTACCTTGTCGGCATCGGCCTGCTTGCGGAACGAGCCGGCCTGGAGGAAGAACTTGGTCACCGGCGCCGCCTTGGCCACCGGTGGCGCTGGCGGTGGGGTGATGCCGGCCAGTGCCGCCTGGGCCCGGGCGGTGTCGATCTTCGCCGCTTCCGCCGGGGTCACCGGGGTGGTGGGCACCGGTGGCACTTGCGGCGTCGGCAGGGTTTTCTCCGGCACGGCCTCGGGCGGCACTATCACTTCCGATTCCGGCAGCAGGGTATAGAAGTCGTACTTGGGCTTCACCGGTTGCTGCGGGCTCGGCGGGGTCTTGTTGGCCTCGGCGATCTTGCTGGCTTTCTGCTGTTCGATCTTCTCGCGCTTGACGCTGTCGCCGCCCTTGCCTGGTTCGAGCTTCATCAGGAATACGATGAAGGCGCCAATGGTCAGGCCGATGGCCAGCCACAACCAGCCCGGAATCGGCTTCTTGGCCGGGGCCTGGTAACGGCTGGCGCCACGCTTGGGTGCAGGTTTTTTCTTGGCAGCCAACTTACATTTGCTCCAGGACTTTGAGGCCCAGCAGTTCCAGACCTTGCTTGAGGGTGCGACGGGTCAGTTCGGTGAGGCGCAGGCGGCTGTGCATCTGCGTCGGCGTCTCGGCCGCCAGGATCGGGCAGTTCTCGTAGAAGCTGGAGAACAGCCCGGCCACGTCGTACAGGTAGGTGCAGAGGATGTGCGGCGTGCCCTTGTCGGCGACGTTGTTGAGGATCTCGCCGAACTGCGCCAGCTTGGCCGCCAGCTCCAGTTCCTGGGCCGCGTGCAGTTCGATCTGGCCACCGACTTCGCTGAAGTCCTTGCCCAGCTTGCGGAACACACCGGCGGCGCGGGTGTAGGCGTACAACAGGTAAGGGGCGGTGTTGCCTTCGAAGTTGAGCATCAGGTCGAAGTTGAAGCTGTAGTCGCTGGTGCGGTGCTTGGACAGGTCGGCGTATTTCACCGAGTCGATGCCCACTACCTTGGCGATGCTGCGCAGATCGGCTTCCGGCAGTTGCGGGTTTTTCTCTTTGACCAGGGCGTAGGCGCGTTCTTCGGCTTCGGTCAGCAGGTCGATGAGTTTTACGGTGCCGCCGTCGCGGGTCTTGAACGGACGGCCGTCGGCGCCGTTCATGGTGCCGAAGCCCATGTGCTCCATTTCCATCGGATGGGTCACGAAGCCGGCCTTGCGGGCGACGGCGAACACTTGCTGGAAGTGCAGGGCCTGGCGCTGGTCGACGAAGTACAGGGCGCGATCGGCCTTGAGCTTGCCGCTGCGGTAGCGCACGGCGGCCAGGTCGGTGGTGGCGTACAGGTAGCCGCCGTCGGCCTTGACGATGATCACTGGCAGCGGTTCGCCTTCGGCGTTCTTGAACTCGTCGAGGAACACGCACTGGGCGCCGTTGCTCTCCACCAACATGCCCTTGGCCTTGAGGTCGTTGACCACATTGATCAGGTCGTCGTTATAGGCGCTTTCGCCCATGACGTCGGCCATGGTCAGCTTGACGTTCAGCAGCTCATAGATCTTCTGGCAGTGGGACAGGGAGATGTCCTTGAACTTGGTCCACAGCTCCAGGCAGTCCGGATCGCCGGCTTGCAGCTTGACCACCAGGCTGCGGGCACGATCGGCAAAGGCTTCGGATTCGTCAAAGCGTTGCTTGGCGGCGCGGTAGAAGTTCTCCAGGTCGGACAGCTCGTCGCGGGTGTAGGGGTTCTCTTCCAGGTAGGCCATCAGCATGCCGAACTGGGTGCCCCAGTCGCCGACGTGGTTCTGGCGGATCACGGTATCGCCGAGGAACTCCAGGACCCGCGCCACGCCGTCGCCGATGATGGTGGAGCGCAGATGGCCGACGTGCATCTCTTTGGCCAGGTTAGGCGCCGACATGTCGACCACGGTGCGTTGTGCCGGGTTGGCCTTGCGCACGCCCAGGCGTTCGTCGCCAAGGGCGGCGTCCAGGCGCGCGGCCAGGGCCTGGGTGTTCTGGAAGAAGTTGATGAAGCCCGGGCCGGCGATTTCTGCCTTGCTCAGGTCTTCATGGGCCGGCAATGCGGCAATGATTTTTTCCGCCAGGTCGCGAGGCTTCATGCCGGCGGGCTTGGCCAGCATCATGGCGATATTGCTGGCGAAGTCACCGTGGGTCTTGTCGCGAGTGTTTTCGACCTGGATCGCCGGCGTCAGGCCTTCTGGCAACACACCTTCGGTGACGAGTTGGGTGATGGCTTGCTGGATGAGCTGGCGAATGGTGTCTTTCATGGTCTTCTCGTTCGACCGCTGGCGCGGCGGCGCTTCGGTGCGCGGGTGGAAAAACTGGGCATTATCCGTTGCTGAAGCGGGCTTGCCAACTATAGAGGGCTGCTGAGGGATCGGTGGTGGCTACTGGGTCCCGTCTGCGGGCGGGCCTGCTCTTGTGGGTTGGCTGCCATCTATCGTGGGAGCCGGCCTGCTCGCAAAGGCGCGATGTTGATCAATACAAATCCACCGGGTCCACATCCAGCGACCAGCGTACCTGGCGCCCGCTGGGCATCTGCTCCAGCACCAGCAGCCAACTGCTGAGTAGCCGGTGCAGCGGTGCCCGGGCGTTGGCCTGCAGCAGCAATTGTGCACGGTAACGTCCGGCGCGCCGCTCCATCGGCGCCGGCACCGGGCCCAACAGTTCGATGCCGCTCAGGTTCTGTTCCGTCAGCAAGCGCTCGGCTTCGCTGCAGGCTTCGTCCAGAAAACCTTCGGCCTGGCCCGGCTTGTGGGCTTCGGCCCGCAGCAGCGCCAGATGGGCGAAGGGTGGCAGGCCGGCGGCGCGGCGCTCGCTCAGGGCCTGCTCGGCAAAGGCGAAGTAGCCCTGTTCGGTCAGTTGCACCAGTAGCGGGTGGTCGGCGAGGTGAGTCTGGATGATCACCTTGCCCGGTTCTTCGGCGCGTCCCGCGCGCCCGGCCACCTGGACGATCAGTTGCGCCATGCGCTCGCTGGCACGGAAGTCGCCGGAGAACAGGCCGCCGTCGGCATCGAGGATCGATACCAGGGTGACCCGGGGGAAGTGGTGCCCCTTGGCCAGCATCTGGGTGCCCACCAGGATGCACGGATGACCTTTCTGGATGGTGGCGAACAGTTGGTTCATCGCATCCTTGCGTGAGGTGCTGTCGCGGTCCACCCGTAGTACCGGGTAGTCGGGGAACAGGATCCCCAGGCGTTCTTCGGCCCGCTCGGTTCCGGCGCCCACGGGGCGCAGGTCGACCTTGCCGCATTGCGGACAGTGCCGGGGCACGCGCTCGACGTGGCCACAATGGTGGCAGCGCAACTCGCCGGAGCGCTGGTGCACGGTCATCCGGGCATCGCAGCGCTGGCATTCAGACATCCAGCCGCAGTCATGGCAGAGCAGGGTCGGAGCGAAGCCCCGGCGGTTGAGAAACACCAGCACTTGCTGCCCGGCGGCCAGGGTCTGACCGATGGCTTGTTGCATGGGGCCTGAAATACCGCTGTCCAAGGGGCGACTCTTCACATCCAGGCGCAGGAAGCGTGGCTGTTTGGCGCCACCGGCCCGCTCGTTCAGGCGCAGCAGGCCATAGCGACCGGTGTAGGCGTTGTGCAGGCTTTCCAGGGATGGGGTGGCCGAGCCCAGGACAATCGGGATGTTTTCCTGGCGTGCCCGCACCAGCGCCAGGTCCCGGGCGTGGTAGCGCAGGCCTTCCTGCTGTTTATAGGAGCCATCGTGCTCCTCGTCGATGATGATCAGCCCGGGATTCTTCATCGGGGTGAACAGGGCCGAGCGGGTGCCGATGATGATATCGGCTTCGCCATCCCGGGCCGCGAGCCAGGCGTCCAGGCGTTCCCGATCATTGACCGCCGAGTGCAGCAGGGCGATGCGTGCGTTGAAGCGCTGCTCGAAGCGCGCCAGGGTTTGCGGCCCCAGGTTGATCTCCGGGATCAGCACCAGCGCCTGCTTGCCGGCTTCCAGGGTTTCGCGGATCAGTTGCAGGTAGACCTCGGTCTTGCCGCTGCCGGTGACGCCAGCCAGGAGAAAGGCGTGATAACTGTCGAACGCGGCGCGGATGGCCTCGTAGGCGGCGCGCTGCTCGCTGTTGAGCGGCAACTCGGGCTGGGCCAGCCAGTGTTCGTGGCGCACGCCCGGAGCGTGCTTGCGTACTTCCACCTGCACCAGGTCCTTGGCCAGAAGCAGATCCAGGCTGTCCTTGCTCAGCATCAGCTTGCTCAGCAATGCATGGGGCACGCCATGGGGATGCTGGGCCAGGGTTGCCAGGGCTTCACGCTGGCGCGGGGCACGGGCGATGCGTGGGTCGTCAAGGCGGGCGCCAGGGGCAATCGACCAGAAACGCTCTTGGCGGGCCTCGGCCAGCTCTCCCTGGCGCAGTAGCACCGGCAGCGCCCAGCTCAGGGTGTCGCCCAGGCTGTGCTGATAATACTGGGCGGTCCACAGGCACAGCTTGAACAGGGCGGGTGGCAGTGGCGGGGTGGGGTCCAGCAAGGCCAGCGCCGGCTTGAGTTTCTCGGCCGGGACTTCGCTGTGATCCGCCACTTCCACCAGGATGCCGATCATTTCCCGACGGCCGAACGGCACCCGCAGGCGCATGCCCGGGTGCAACTGGGCGCGCAGCACGCCGGCGGGTGCACGGTAGTCGAACAAGCGGCGCAGGGGCGAAGGCAGGGCGAGGCGCAGGATGGCGTCGGGCACGCGGGAAAATCTCGTTGAGCGGACAGTAAATAAGCCCCGGAGCCTAACAGAGGCGCTCTGGGGTGTCCTGCACAAGCGTGTACGGCTCCGGTTCCTGTGGCCTTTGAGCCATGCTGGGACGGCCGTCGTCGCTCAGGGAACGGCAAACCGGGTGCTGTCAAGGCTGCTCGGGGTTTTTCTGATGGAGTGCAGTCAGGATCTCTTGCGCGATTGACGGGGTCTGGTAGAATTCGCGCCCTAATTCGTGCGGTATTCAACAATAGTGTTGGGTGGCGGCACGCTAGCCTGAGGAATACACCATGAAAGCCGATATCCATCCAGTATACGAAGCCATTACCGCCACTTGCAGCTGCGGTAACGTCATCGAAACTCGCTCCACCCTGGCCAAGCCTCTGAGCCTGGACGTGTGCAACGAGTGCCACCCGTTCTACACCGGTAAGCAAAAGACTCTGGACGTTGGCGGTCGTGTCGACAAGTTCAAGTCGCGCTTCGGTGCTTTCGGCGCAACGAAAAAGGCCTGAGGCTGATCGTTCTGGAAAGCCGTTACCGACTTTCCTCGCTGATGAAAAAGGCGTCCCTAGTGGGCGCCTTTTTTGTGTCTGCGATTTGGCTGACCACCGCTCAGGCGTTTTGCCCGGTACCGAAGGGATTGATTCCTGCAACCGTGCAGCGGGTGGTGGATGGCGACACGCTGCGCCTCAAGGATGGCCGCAGCGTACGCATGATCGGCCTCAATGCGCCGGAGCTGGCCGCTAAAGGGCGGTCGGCCGAGCCTTTCGCGGTGGCGGCGCGGCAACGCTTGCAGCAATTGGTGACGCAGAGTGGTGGTCGAGTCGGTTTGTTGCCCGGGCGTGAGCGGCGTGATCGCTATGGCCGGACCCTGGCTCATGTCTATGGTGCCAATGGCATCAACTTTGAGGCGCGCTTGATCGCTGAAGGGCTGGCCTACCAGATTGCACTGGCGCCGAACGTCGCCCTGGTGGCTTGTCAGCAAGCCGCTGAAAAACATGCGCGCCGAGCCGGGCTGGGGCTCTGGCGGCGTTCACCTGTACTGAAAGCGGAGCAGATTCGCGGTTCGGGTTTTGTCGTGCTTGAAGGGCGTGTGAGCAAGGTGCAGCGCAATCGCGGGGGTGTTTGGATCACATTGCGGGGTGCGGTTGTATTGCGCATTGCACCCAATGTCCTGGAGCGTTTTGATCGTCGCTGGCTCAAGGGGCTTTCGGGGCAGCGAATCGAGGCGCGCGGCTGGGTGGTGGAGCGCTCGCGTCGAGAGGGTTCCACATCGGGTGGGGCGCGCTGGATGTTGTCAGTGACCGACACTTCTATGGTCAGACGTCTCTGATAAAGAAAAATTGTAGACATTTTTTAATTGGATTGTGAACAGTTGAAAGCCTTGTGCACCGTGGCTCTTGGCCCAAAGTCGTACGCTACAGGCCTTGACAGGGGTGACTGGGCAGTCTTGTAGGGACTATGCGACACGCGTATCCTCGGCGGTCCGTCTGTCCAACAGTAAAAAGCGGAATGCCCACATGTCTGATTTGAAAACTGCCGCTCTCGAATATCATGCCAATCCTCGTCCAGGAAAGCTGAGTGTCGAGCTCACCAAGGCCACTGCTACCGCTCGTGATCTGGCGCTGGCCTACAGCCCCGGCGTAGCCGAACCGGTACGCGAAATCGCTCGCGATCCGGAACTGGCCTACAAGTACACCGGCAAAGGCAACCTGGTTGCCGTCATTTCCGATGGCACCGCGATTCTCGGCCTGGGTAACCTCGGCCCACTGGCCTCCAAGCCTGTGATGGAAGGCAAGGGCGTACTGTTCAAGCGTTTCGCCGGCATCGATGTATTCGACATCGAAGTCGACTCCGAAAGCCCGCAAGCCTTCATCGACACCGTCAAGCGCATCTCCATCACCTTCGGTGGCATCAACCTGGAAGACATCAAGGCCCCAGAGTGCTTTGAGATCGAGCGCGCTCTGATCGAGCAGTGCGACATTCCGGTCTTCCACGATGACCAGCACGGCACCGCGATCGTGACCGCAGCCGGCATGATCAACGCCCTGGAAATCGCTGGCAAAACCCTGTCCGACGCCAAGATCGTCTGCCTGGGTGCCGGTGCTGCCGCCATCTCCTGCATGAAACTGCTGGTGAGCATGGGTGCGCAGATCGAGAACATCTTCATGGTTGACCGTACCGGTGTGATCCACTCCGGCCGTGACGACCTGAATCAGTACAAGGCCGTGTTTGCCCACGCTACCGACAAGCGCACCCTGGCCGATGCCCTGCAAGGCGCCGACGTGTTCGTGGGTCTGTCCGGTCCGAACCTGCTGAGCGCTGAAGGCCTGAAGTCCATGGCGCCGAACCCGATCGTGTTCGCCTGCTCGAACCCTGATCCGGAAATCGCTCCAGAGCTGGCTCACGCCACCCGTGATGACGTGATCATGGCCACTGGCCGTTCGGACTACCCGAACCAGGTGAACAACGTTCTGGGCTTCCCGTTCATCTTCCGTGGTGCCCTGGACGTTCGCGCCAAGCGCATCAACGAAGAAATGAAGATCGCTGCAGCCAATGCCCTGCGTGAACTGGCCAAGCTGCCAGTGCCTCAGGAAGTGTGCGACGCCTACGGCGGCATCAAGCTGGAATTCGGTCGTGAGTACATCATTCCGAAGCCAATGGATGCCCGCCTGATCACCGTGATCTCCGATGCCGTGGCCAAGGCTGCCATCGAGACCGGCGTTGCGACCCTGCCGTATCCGAAGAACTACCCGCTCAAAAGCGTGGATGATGTGTTCAACGGCTAAGCTGTTGTAGCGTCATGCAAAAAGCCCCGGCTCTCGCGAGCCGGGGCTTTTTTGTGGGCGCTTTGCACCCTGTCATGGCCTTGTCTTAGGAGCGGGCTCGCCCGCGAAGAGGCCGATAAACCAGGTAAGACATCCATCGACCTGCGCTGGCCAGTCGGCCCCAGCAGACCTAGAACAGATCGATCGGTGCCGCCTCGTCCGCCGGCAACGGGCTGCCCGGAGCGACCCCATTGCCCAGCTCGTTGACTGAGGGCGGAGTGTCTTCGCTTTTGAACAGCTCGAAATAGGCATTCGGTGTGCCTGGGGTGGCCGCGCGGCCGCTGACCGGGTCGACCCGCAGGCTGAGGATGCCTTCCGGCTCCGCCTGGGTGTGCGCCGGCTTGTCCTTGAGGGCGGCGCCCATGAAGTTAATCCAGATCGGCAGAGCCACAGTGCCGCCGTACTCACGGCGTCCCAGGCTTTCCGGCTGGTCAAAGCCGGTCCACACGGTGGTCACGTAGTCAGCGTTGTAGCCGGAGAACCAAGCGTCCTTGGATTCGTTGGTAGTACCGGTCTTGCCGGCCAGGTCCGTACGGCCCAGGGACAGGGCCCGGCGTCCGGTGCCCAGCTTGATCACGTCCTGGAGCATGCTGTTGAGGATGTAGGCGGTGCGCCCGTCGATGATCCGCTCGGCGACCGCGGGGGTCTGCACGGGGGCCTGGATCGGATTTTCGCCCGCCACGGTATTGACCGTGAAGCTGTGTTCCGGCGCCGCAATGCCGCTGCTGGTGGTATCCCCGGTGGGGACGCTGGGCGGGTTGGCGCTGAACAGCATCTCGCCGTTGCGGCTTTCGATCTTGTCGATGATGTATGGGGTGATCTTGTAGCCGCCGTTGGCAAAGGTGCTCCAGCCAGTGGCGATCTCCATGGGCGTCAGGGTCGCGGTGCCCAGTGCCAGGGACAGGTTGCGCGGCAGGTCCTGCTTGTTGAAGCCGAACTTGCTGATGTAGTCGATGGTGTGGTCCACACCCATGCTCTGTAGCAGGCGGATCGATACCAGGTTGCGCGACTTGTACAACGCTTCACGCATGCGGATCGGGCCGAGGAAGGTGTTGGTGTCGTTCTTCGGACGCCAGACCTTGTCCAGGTACTCATCGACAAACACGATCGGGGCGTCATTGACCAGGCTGGCCGCGGTGTAGCCATTGTCCAGGGCTGCGCTATAGACGAAAGGCTTGAAGCTCGAGCCGGGTTGGCGCTTGGCCTGCATTGCACGGTTGTAGTTGCTCTGCTCGAAGGCAAAGCCCCCCACCAGCGCACGGATCGCGCCGTTTTTCGGGTCCAGGGTCACCAAGGCGCCTTGGGCGACCGGAATCTGGCTGAACTTCAGCGAATTGTCCGCCTGACGCTGTACGCGAATCAGGTCGCCGACCTGAGCCACGTCCGCCGGCTGGCGAGGGACGGCGCCCATGCTGTTGGTGTTGAGGAACGGCCGGGCCCATTTCATGGTGTCCCAGGCCACGTGCTCCTCGCCGTTGCGAGTCAGCACTTGTACGCCGTTCTTCTCGATCTGGGTGACGATCGCCGGTTCCAGGCCGCTGATGGTCCGTTGCTTGGTCAGTTCGGTGGCCCAGGCCGCCTGAGTCTTGCCTGGCAGGCGGGACTCAGGTCCACGATAGCCGTGGCGCTGGTCGTAGGTCATCAAGCCTTCATGGACCGCGGTGTTGGCCATTTCCTGCAGATCGCTGGGCACCGTGGTGGTGACTCGGAAACCTTCGGTATAAGCGTCGCTGCCATAGCGGCCAACCATTTCGGCACGGGCCATCTCGGCGATGTACGGCGCGCTCACTTCCGGTGTCGGCACGTGATAGCTGGCGTTCAGCGGCTCGTTGATGGCTTCGGTGTAGGCCGCTTCGGTGATCTTGCCGAGCTTGTACATGCGCCCCAGGATCCAGTCACGACGCTCCTTGCTGCGCGCCGGGTTGGCCAGGGGGTTGAAGCGCGATGGGGCCTTGGGCAGGCCGGCGATCATCGCCATCTGCGCCAGGCTCACGTCGCGAATGGACTTGCCGTAATACACCTGGGCCGCAGCCTCGATGCCATAGGCGCGGTTGCCCAGATAGATCTTGTTGACGTACAGCTCGAGGATCTCGTCCTTGGTCAACTGCCGCTCGATCTGCAGGGCCAGGAGGATTTCGGTGGTCTTGCGCGAGAAGCTGCGCTCGCTGCTGAGGAAGAAGTTTTTTGCCACCTGCATGGTGATGGTGCTGCCGCCGGACTGGATGTGTCCGCTTTTGACCAATTGGGTCGCAGCGCGCATCAGGCTGCTGGGGTCAACTCCGTAATGGTTAGCGAAGTTGTCGTCTTCAGCACTTAGTAACGCATTGATGAAGTTGGGGGGAATTTCGGCGAAACGTATAGGGGTACGGCGCATTTCGCCAAATTCTGCGATCAACTTGCCGTCGCTGCTGTACACCCGCAGAGGAATCTGCAACTGGATACTTCTCAAGGCCTCAACCGAGGGAAGGCCGGGACTAAGATAGAGAAACGCACCGGAGAGGGCGAGAAGCAGCCCGCAGAACACAGCGACGATGGACCACCCGAAAAACTTCAGCAGACGAATCAAGGCTTTTGGATTTCCAGAGAAAGGAATGAATTAGGCGTCAGGGCATTCAAGGTATTCAGGGACCGACCTACGCAGCAGGAAAGCGGAAAAAAACGCTGCGCATTATAAGCATTTTCCGCCGAGAGCGTCATTTGCCCGTCTGTCAAGACGTGGCGAACGAGTGCAATTGAACTCAGGAAGTTCGTAAGTTACGGATAGTCATAGGGAAATGATCGTGCTTGGACTCTTCAGCAAAAAGTCGGGTTCCCTGCTGGGGATCGACATCAGTGCGACATCGGTCACGCTTCTGGCTCTGAGTCACCAGCGGCGCAGCTATCGAGTCGAGGCCTATGCCAGGGAAGACCTGGCTTCGGACCCGTTCGGGGCCGATCCCGAGGCGCTGGCCAGGGTGTTGTCCCGGGCCTGGCTCAAGAGCGGCAGCCGTCGCCGGGATGTGGCTGTGGCGGTGTCGGGCGAGGCAGTGATCAGCAAGCTGATCGAGATGCCGGCCGGGCTCGGCGACGATGAGCTGGAACATCAGATCCAGCTGGAGGCGGCCCAGTACATTCCGTATCCCCTGGAGGACGTGGCCATTGATTTCGAGGTCCAGGGCGCCGTGCCCGGTGATCCCCAGCGGGTTCAGGTGCTGCTGGTGGCCTGTCGCAACGAGGATGTCGAAGCCCTGGAAGCGCCAATGACCCTGGCAGGCCTGACGCCAAGGGTGGTGGATACCATGCCCCTGGCCCTGCAGCGTTGTCTGGCAATGCTGACAGAGTCGTTGCCGTCTGCATCGCCCTTGGCCGTGGCGCTACTGGACATAGGTGCGGATATGACCACGTTCTGCGTGATGCACGGCCAGCGAATCATCTATAGCCGGGAGCAGTTGTTTGGCAGTCGACAGCTGACCCAGGCGTTGGAGCACCGCTACGCGCTGACCCTGGATCAGGCGTTGCTGGCCGAGCGCCAGGGCTGTTTGCCCCAAGGTTGTGCCGAGGACACGCTGCGGCCGTTCGAGCAAGCGTTGTTGCAGCAGGCGCATCGTTCCTTGCAACTGTTTGCCGAATCGCCGCAACAACAGCCTGTTGAGCGGTTGCTGCTGGCCGGTGACGGCAGCCGCTTGACCGGTCTTGATGGTCGGCTAGCAAAACAAGTGGGAATCGTCACAGTCATCGCCGATCCGTTCGTCAGCATGTCCATTGCTCCCCATGTGGATGCCCGAGCGCTTGCTGAACAGGCGCCGTGCCTGCTGCGTGCCTGCGGTCTGGCCCTGCGAGGGTTTGATTGATGGCCGGCATCAACCTTCTTCCCTGGCGCGAGGCCGCACGAGCGTTGCGCCGCCGACGTTTCCTCCAGGCATTGGCGGCAATGCTGGTGCTGGGCGTAGGGCTTGTGCTCCTGGCCGATGCCTGCATCGACCGGCTGATCGGTCGGCAACAGGCTCGCAACCAATATCTCAGGCAGGCGACGGCTGGCCTGGATAACCAAATTGCCACCATTCACCAACTCAAGGTCCAGCGTCAGCAACTGGTGGAGCGCATGGGGATCATTGAGGACCTGCAAGGCAGTCGCTCGGCCAGTGTGCGGATTTTCCAGCAATTGGCCCGCAGCCTGCCCGCTGGCTTGTACTTTACCGAGGTGGGTCTGCTGGGGCAGAGCCTGAGCATTAGTGGGGCCGCGGAGTCCAATCAGCGGGTGTCCGAGTTGATGCGCAATCTGCAGTCCGCCGAGGGGTTTGCCGCACCCAGTCTGACCGAGGTGAAGCATGTTGTGGCGGCGGATCAGGGGTTGGGCAATCTGTTTCGGCTCAACGTTGGGTGGATGCCCTTGCTGCCGCAGGAGGCCCCGCGATGAGCCTGGGACATTGGTTGGCGCAGTTGCGTAGTACCGATCTACGGGAGCTGGAATTGAGCAACCTCGGTTGCTGGCCTGGGCCGATCAAGGCGCTGCTGGCGGTCTTGCTTCTGCTACTGCCCCAGGTGGCGGGCTATAGCTTTTACCTGAGTCCGCATCTGGAGACGCTGGGGCAACTGCGCCGGGAGGAGCATCGATTCAAGCTGCAGTTCGCTGACAAAGCTGGAAAGGTCGCCAATCTTGAGCGCTACCGTGAGCAGCTTGGGGCCCTGCAGGACAGCTTCTCTCTGGTGGTGCGCCAGTTGCCCAGCGAGACCGAGGTCCCAGGACTGCTGGAAGACATCAGTCGCATGGGGCAGGACAGCAGCCTGGCGTTCGAGGAGATCAAGCTGCAACCGGAGGTGGTCCGGGAGTTTTATGTCGAGCTGCCAATTCAGATCGCGGTCACTGGTGCCTATCACGACCTGGCGACTTTCGTCAGTGGCGTCGCTGGTCTGCCGAGAGTCGTCACCTTGCATGATTTTCAGATCAAGCCCGTGGACAGGGGCAATTCCACACAACTGCGCATGAGCATCGAGGCGCGGACCTACAGGTATGACAGTCGGGAGCCTCACTCATGATCGGTTCGCGTTGCTGGGTATTCGGTTGTTTCTGTGTGGCACTGCTGGGATGTGAAGGTGGCGCTGACTTTGCCGACCTGGATGCCTACATGAGTGAGGTGCACCTGCAATCACCGGGGGCGATTGATCCGCCTCCGGTCATGCGCTCCTACCCCTCGGTCACTTATGGCGCCAGCGCGCTGCGCAGCCCATTTCAGCCACCCCAAAGAGTCGAGCAGATCACTGCTCGACAGGGCGCTAGTGCTGTCCGGCCCAATTCGCGGCGGGTCCGGCAACATCTTGAGGGCTTCGATATTGAGCAGTTGCAAATGGTCGGGACTCTGTCCCGTGCCTCCGGCCGCTTTGCGCTGTTGCGCAGCGCAGGCGGTGTCTTTCCCTTGCAGGTCGGTGATTACCTGGGGCGAAACGAGGGCCGGATCGTGGCCATCAGCGAGTCCCGGGTGGACGTGGTGGAAATTGTCGCCGATGGAGCGGGAGCCTGGCAGGAGCGGCCGCGAACACTGTCTCTGAAAAAACACTCTTAAGTGGAATCTGCAAAATGAACAGGACTGTTTCAGCCTTCGGTGTGGCGCTATGGATAGTGCTGCTGGCATCGCTGGTTGGCGCCACCGCGCTCAGGGCCTTCGCCTCTGAAGAGCACAATCGATTTGCCAGCAGCCCCCCGCTTGAGCCGGAAAATATTGGCGTTTCAGGTGAGGGCGCAACGCGTCTGCCCGGTGAAAAGCTTTCGCTGAATTTCCAGGACATCGAGGTGCGCGCGGTGCTGCAACTGATCGCCGATTTCACCGGGCTCAATCTGGTGGCCAGTGACACCGTGCAAGGCAATATCACCTTGCGCTTGCAGAGCGTGCCCTGGGACCAGGCTCTGGATCTGGTACTCAAGACCAAGGGGCTGGATAAGCGCAAGGTCGGTAACGTTTTGCTGGTGGCTCCGGCGGATGAGATCGCGGCCCGCGAGCGCCAGGAGCTGGAGTTGCAGAAGCAGTTGGAAAACCTGGCGCCCTTGCGCCGGGATCTGCTGCAGGTCAATTACGCCAGGGCTGCGGATATCGCCAGGCTGTTCCAGTCCGTGACCGGTACCGAGGAGAAGGCTGGCGAACGTGGCTCCATCACCGTGGATGAGCGCACCAACAACATCATTGCCTACCAGACCCAGGAGCGCCTCGATGAGCTGCGGCGCATGGTCATTCAGCTGGACGTCCCGGTGCGTCAGGTGATGATCGAGGCGCGAATCGTCGAGGCCAACATCGACTACGACAAGAGCTTGGGCGTGCGCTGGGGCGGCTCGGTGCAAAACAGGGGCAACTGGAATGCTTCCGGGGTGCAGGGCGGCGCCAAAGGCTCTTCGACCATCGGCACCCCGGGCAGCAGTGGCAGCAATTCGCCCTTCGTCGATCTGGGTGTCACGGCCAACACCTCGGGCATCGGCATTGCCTACATCACTGACAGCGTGCTGCTGGACCTGGAGCTGACCGCCATGGAGAAGACCGGCAACGGTGAAATCGTGTCCCAGCCCAAGGTGGTCACCTCCGACAAGGAAACCGCGAGGATTCTCAAGGGCACCGAAATTCCCTACCAGGAAGCCAGTTCCAGTGGCGCCACTTCGGTGTCGTTCAAGGAAGCCTCGTTGTCTCTTGAGGTGACGCCGCAGATCACCCCGGACAATCGCATCATCATGGACGTCAAGGTCACCAAGGATGAGCCGGACTACCTGAACAAGGTTCAGGATGTGCCGCCGATCAAGAAGAACGAGGTCAATGCCAAGGTCCTGGTCACTGATGGCGAGACCATCGTCATCGGTGGGGTTTTCTCCAATACCCAAAGCAAGGTTGTAGATAAAGTGCCATTTCTTGGCGATGTGCCGTATCTTGGCCGCCTTTTCCGGCGTGACGTGGTGTCGGAGAAAAAATCCGAGCTGCTGGTATTTCTCACTCCGCGTATCATGAACAACCAGGCGATTGCTGTGAGTCGTTGATTCTGTGCGAAATTTGATTCTTGTTGGGCCGATGGGGGCTGGAAAAAGCACCATAGGCCGCTTACTGGCCAAAGAGCTGCGCCTGCCATTCAAAGATTCCGATAAGGAAATTGAACTGCGTACAGGCGCGAATATTCCGTGGATCTTCGATAAAGAAGGCGAGCCGGGCTTTCGCGATCGTGAGCAGGCAATGATCGCCGAGCTCTGTGGCACCGACGGCGTGGTCCTGGCTACCGGCGGTGGCGCGGTGATGCGCGAAGCCAATCGTCGGGCGCTGCATGCTGGTGGACGCGTGGTCTATCTGCACGCTTCGGTGGAACAGCAGGTAGGGCGCACCGCCCGGGACCGCAATCGTCCCTTGCTGCGCACCGCCGATCCGGCCAAGACCCTGCGCGACCTGTTGGAAATCCGTGATCCGCTTTATCGGGAAATCGCCGACCTGGTGGTGGAAACCGATGAGCGGCCGCCACGAATGGTGGTGCTGGACATACTCGAGCGCCTGCAGCAGCTGCCACCCCGTTAATGCGTCGAGCGAAATGCGCTATTCTCGGCGTCGCGCCATGACCGCCAAGGTGTGGCGCAGAGCTATCGGGCAGCGTCAGAAGACCAGACGAGGCCCATCGTCAATACAAGGCACAACGCCTGCTTCCATCTTCACTGTGGGGACACATGCAGACACTTAAGGTCGATCTAGGCGAGCGCAGCTACCCGATTCACATTGGTGAAGGACTGTTGGACCGGCCCGAGCTGCTGGTGCCCCATATCGCCGGGCGGCAAGTGGCGATCATTTCCAATGCGACCGTTGCGCCGCTGTACCTTGAGCGTTTGACCCGCAGTCTGGCGCAGTTTTCGGTGATTTCGGTGGTCCTGCCCGATGGCGAGGCCTACAAGAACTGGGAAACCCTGCAACTGATCTTCGACGGCCTGCTCACTGCGCGCCACGACCGTCGGACCACCATCATTGCCCTCGGTGGCGGAGTGATCGGCGACATGGCCGGCTTCGCCGCCGCCTGCTATCAGCGCGGCGTGGACTTTATCCAGATTCCTACCACCCTGTTGTCCCAGGTGGACTCCTCGGTGGGGGGCAAGACGGGCATCAACCACCCCCTGGGCAAGAACATGGTTGGCGCTTTCTATCAGCCGAACGTGGTGCTGATCGATACCACCAGCCTCAATACCCTGCCGAGCCGTGAACTGTCGGCGGGCCTGGCGGAAGTGATCAAGTACGGCCTGATCTGCGACGAGCCGTTCCTGACCTGGCTGGAAGAGAATGTCGATCGCCTGCGGTCCCTGGACCAGCAGGCGCTGACCTATGCCATCGAACGCTCTTGCGCGGCCAAGGCTGCGGTGGTCGGTGCCGACGAGCGTGAATCGGGGGTGCGTGCCACCCTCAACCTGGGCCATACCTTCGGCCATGCGATCGAGACTCATATGGGCTACGGTGTCTGGCTGCATGGTGAGGCGGTGGCTGCTGGCACCGTAATGGCCTTGGAAATGTCCGCGCGCCTGGGCTGGATCACCAGCCAGGAGCGTGACCGCGGTATTCGCCTGTTCCAGCGCGCGGGCTTGCCGGTCATCCCGCCTGAAGAGATGACCGAAGCGGACTTCCTCGAACATATGGCAATTGACAAGAAAGTGATCGACGGTCGTTTGCGTCTGGTGCTGTTGCGCCGCATGGGCGAAGCCGTAGTGACCGACGATTATCCGAAAGAGATTTTACAGGCCACGCTGGGAGCGGATTACCGCGCCCTGGCTCAGCTTAAAGGTTAATAAGATCCCGATGACTAGTTTGCACGCCGACGAGGCTTTCCTCGGCCATTACCAGTTGAGCCATGATCCTTTCGCTCCCCGGGTCCCTGGCTTCAAATTCTTTCCTGCCCAACGCAAGCCTGTGCTGGGGCAGTTGCATCACCTGGCACGTTACAGTCAGCTGCTGCTGGTGGTTACCGGCCCTCAGGGCAGTGGCAAGACGCTGTTGCGTCAGGCTCTGGTCGCCAGTACCAACAAGCAATCGGTGCAAAGCGTGGTGGTTTCCGCCCGTGGCGCCAGCGATGCTGCCGGAGTGTTGCACCAGGTAGCCCAGGCCTTGAACGTGGCCCAGGCCGAGATCGGCGCAATCCTCGCCCAAGTGGTGCAACTGGCCCTGACCGGTCAGGAAGTCTACCTGCTGGTGGATGATGCCGAGCAGCTTGACGAGTCTGCACTTGAGGCCCTGCTGGCCCTGGCGGCGGGCGCTCCGGAAGGTCGCCCTCATGTATTCCTGTTCGGCGAGTCGTCGCTGATCGCGTCCCTGGATCAGTTGAGCGCCGAGGAAGAGCGCTTCCACGTCATCGAATTGCAGCCATACACCGAAGAGGAAACCCGTGAATATCTGGCTCAGCGCCTCGAAGGCGCGGGTCAGGGCATCGAACTTTTCTCCGCAGATCAGATCAGTGATATTCACGAAAGCTCCGATGGCTGGCCGGGCAACATCAACCAGGTCGCCAGGGATGCAATGATCGAAGCCATGATCGCCAGCCGCTCCGCGGTCAAGCGTCCAAGTATGGGGTTCAACATGCCGAAGAAACACGTATTGGCCATTTCCGCTGTAGTGGTTGTGGCCCTGGCTGCAGCCTGGTTGATGCCGGGTCGCAGTAAGGCGCCAACCACCGGGGCTCCGGCCAGCGAGCAAGCGCAACTGCCCCTCGGGCAGACACCGACACCGAATGCCAATGGCAGTCCATCGGTGGAATTTGCCGGCTCGTCTCAGCCGATGCCGCTGCCGTTGGTCGGCCAGTCGCAACCGGTCATGCGCGGTCCTCTGGCTGAAGCCGCAGGCGGTATCACCGAGGGCGACGATGGGGTTCCTGTGGAAGGCTCCAGCGCCGTTCCGCCAACCGTAACCACCACCGCGCCACCTGCTGGTGCAGTGGCCAGTCCTGCACCGACTCCGACTCCGGCCCCGACCCAGGTCGCCACCGCCAAGCCGACCCCTGCGCCCAAGCCGGTAGAGAAACCGGTTGCTGCCAAGCCTGCTCCGGCCGCCAAGCCGGCGGAAAAGCCGGTCACTGTAGCCAAGGCTGCCGGTGGCAGTTGGTACGCCGGACAAGCGCCAGGCAACTATGTGGTGCAGATTCTCGGCACCAGCTCGGAAGCCGCCGCGCAGAATTTTGTTAAGGAACAGGGCGGCGAATACCGCTACTTCAAGAAAGTCCTCAACGGCAAGCCGCTGTATGTGATCACCTACGGCAACTTCGCAAGCCGCGATGCAGCGGTCAGCGCCATCAAATCCTTGCCAGCGAAGGTTCAGGCTGGTAAACCTTGGCCTCGCACTGTCGCTAGCGTTCAACAAGAACTGGCAACAACTCGCTGAAGATTCGGCGGCCTTACCCAGGCCGCCTCTCCCGGCAACCTCAAATTTCCGCATCGGCATGCTGCCTTACAGGCCGCGTGCCTTGTGGTGTCTGCGTCACAGTAGTTTTTGAGTCGCGGCAGTCAAAAGCAAAACTTTTTGACTAGCACAGCATATCGCTTTAAAACGTTCATAAATGCGACATGAATTTGCGACAGATCGTCGTCAAATTTGTGGGGCTTTGTGTCGGTGTGTACAATGACCTCCCTTTTGCCCCCGCAAAGCTGGCGTACGTTCGGCGTGGACGGTAAGTGGTTGAATTGAAAAGAAATTTGTCTCGATAAGAGGCAGCCTGGTGAGAAAGTGTCTATGAAAGCAGGTCTGTACCAACCAGATGAGTTTAAGGATAACTGTGGTTTCGGCCTGATAGCCCATATGCAGGGCGAACCCAGTCATACCCTGTTGAAAACGGCCATTGAGGCCCTGACCTGCATGACCCACCGCGGTGGGATCAACGCGGACGGCAAGACCGGCGACGGTTGCGGTCTGCTGATGCAAAAGCCCGACCTGTTCCTGCGCGCCGTCGCCACGGAGCATTTCGGCGTCGAACTGCCCAAGCAATATGCAGTGGGCATGGTGTTCTTCAACCAGGACCCGGTGAAAGCCGAAGCCGCTCGCGAAAACATGAACCGCGAGATCCTGGCCGCCGGCCTGCAGCTGGTGGGCTGGCGCAAAGTACCGATCGATACCAGTGTGCTCGGGCGTCTGGCCCTGGAGCGCCTGCCACAGATCGAACAAGTGTTCATCGGCGGCCAGGGTCTGAGCGACCAGGACTTCGCCATCAAGCTGTTCAGTTCCCGTCGTCGCTCCTCGGTGGCCAACGCCGCCGACACCGATCACTACATCTGCAGCTTTTCCCACAAGACCATCATTTATAAGGGCCTGATGATGCCGGCGGACCTCGCCGCCTTCTATCCGGACCTGGGCGATCCGCGCCTGCAAACCGCGATCTGCGTGTTCCACCAGCGTTTCTCCACCAACACCCTGCCGAAATGGCCGCTGGCCCAGCCATTCCGCTTCCTCGCCCACAACGGCGAGATCAACACCATCACCGGCAACCGCAACTGGGCCGTGGCCCGGCGCACCAAGTTCGCCAACGACCTGATCCCTGACCTGGAAGAGCTCGGCCCGCTGGTCAACCGCGTGGGTTCCGACTCCTCGAGCATGGACAACATGCTGGAGTTGATGGTCACCGGCGGCATCGACCTGTTCCGCGGCGTGCGCATGATCATTCCGCCAGCGTGGCAGAACGTCGAGACCATGGACGCCGACCTGCGCGCGTTCTACGAATACAACTCCATGCACATGGAGCCGTGGGACGGCCCGGCCGGCGTGGTCATGACCGACGGTCGCTACGCCGTCTGCCTGCTGGACCGCAATGGCCTGCGCCCGGCGCGTTGGGTCACCACCAAGAACGGCTTCATCACCCTGGCTTCGGAAATCGGCGTGTGGAACTACCAGCCCGAGGACGTGATCGCCAAGGGCCGTGTGGGGCCAGGGCAGATCTTTGCCGTGGACACCGAAACCGGGCAGATCCTCGACACTGACGCCATCGACAACCGTTTGAAGTCCCGTCATCCGTACAAGCAATGGCTGCGCAAGAACGCTCTGCGCATCCAGGCCACCATGGAAGACAACGACCACGGTTCGGCCTTCTACGATGTCGACCAGCTCAAGCAGTACATGAAGATGTACCAGGTCACCTTCGAAGAGCGTGACCAGGTGCTGCGTCCGCTGGGCGAACAGGGCTACGAGGCGGTGGGCTCCATGGGCGATGACACGCCGATGGCGGTGCTGTCCCAGCGCGTGCGTACCCCTTACGACTACTTCCGCCAGCAGTTCGCTCAGGTCACCAACCCGCCGATCGACCCGCTGCGCGAAGCCATCGTCATGTCCCTGGAGATCTGCCTCGGCGCCGAGCGCAACATCTTCCAGGAGTCGCCTGAGCATGCTTCGCGGGTGATCCTCAGCTCGCCAGTGATCTCCCCGGCCAAGTGGCGTTCGCTGATGAACCTCGATCGCCCGGGCTTCGAGCGCCAGGTCATCGACCTCAACTACGACGAGAGCGTCGGCCTGGAAGCGGCGATCCGCAATGTCGCCGACCAGGCGGAAGAAGCCGCGCGCGCCGGCCGCACCCAGATCGTTCTCAGCGACCGTCATATCGCGCCGGGCAAGTTGCCGATCCACGCCTCCCTGGCCACGGGCGCGGTGCACCACCGCCTGACCGAAAAAGGCCTGCGTTGCGACTCCAACATCCTGGTGGAAACCGCCACTGCCCGCGACCCGCATCACTTTGCGGTGCTGATCGGTTTTGGTGCTTCGGCGGTCTATCCGTTCCTGGCCTATGAAGTGCTGGGTGACCTGATCCGTACCGGTGAAGTGCTGGGCGACCTCTACGAGGTGTTCAAGAACTACCGCAAGGGCATCACCAAGGGCCTGTTGAAGATCCTGTCGAAGATGGGCATCTCCACCATCGCCTCTTACCGTGGCGCGCAGCTGTTCGAAGCCATCGGCCTGTCCGAGGAAGTTTGCAACCTGAGCTTCCGTGGCGTGCCGAGCCGGATCAAGGGCGCACGTTTCGTCGACATCGAAGCCGAGCAGAAAGCCCTGGCGACCGAAGCCTGGAGCCCGCGCAAGCCGATCCAGCAAGGCGGCCTGCTGAAGTTCGTCCACGGTGGCGAATACCACGCCTACAACCCGGACGTGGTCAACACCCTGCAAGCCGCCGTGCAGCAGGGCGACTACGCCAAGTTCAAGGAATACACCGCGCTGGTGGATAACCGCCCGGTGTCGATGATCCGTGACCTGTTCCAGGTGAAGACCCTGGACACGCCGATGGACATCAGCGAAGTCGAGCCCCTGGAATCGATCCTCAAGCGCTTCGACTCCGCCGGCATCTCCCTGGGCGCCCTGTCGCCCGAGGCCCACGAAGCCCTGGCCGAAGCCATGAACCGCCTCGGTGCGCGTTCCAACTCCGGTGAAGGCGGCGAAGACCCGGCGCGCTACGGCACCATCAAGAGCTCGAAGATCAAGCAAGTGGCCACTGGCCGTTTCGGTGTGACCCCGGAATACCTGGTCAACGCCGAAGTGCTGCAGATCAAGGTGGCTCAAGGCGCCAAGCCCGGCGAAGGCGGCCAGCTGCCCGGCGGCAAGGTCAACGGCCTGATCGCTAAGCTGCGCTATGCGGTCCCCGGCGTGACCCTGATCTCGCCACCGCCGCACCACGACATCTACTCGATTGAAGACTTGTCGCAGCTGATCTTCGACCTCAAGCAGGTCAATCCTCAGGCCCTGGTCTCGGTGAAGCTGGTGGCGGAAGCCGGCGTCGGCACCATCGCCGCTGGCGTGGCCAAGGCCTATGCCGACCTGATCACCATCTCTGGCTACGACGGTGGCACCGGTGCTTCGCCGCTGACCTCGATCAAGTACGCCGGTGCGCCGTGGGAACTGGGCCTGGCGGAAACCCACCAGACCCTGCGCGGCAACGACCTGCGCGGCAAGGTCCGGGTGCAGACCGACGGCGGCCTGAAAACCGGCCTCGACGTGATCAAGGCGGCCATCCTCGGCGCCGAGAGCTTCGGCTTCGGCACCGCGCCGATGATCGCCCTGGGCTGCAAATACCTGCGCATCTGCCACCTGAACAACTGCGCCACTGGCGTGGCGACGCAGAACGAAAAGCTGCGCAAGGATCACTACATCGGCACCGTCGACATGGTGGTGAACTTCTTCACCTACGTCGCCGAGGAAACCCGCGAGTGGCTGGCCAAGCTTGGCGTGCGCTCCCTGGAAGAACTGATCGGTCGTACCGATCTGTTGGAAATCCTCGAAGGCCAGACCGCCAAGCAGCACCACCTGGACCTGACCCCGTTGCTGGGCAGCGACCATATCCCGGCGGACAAACCGCAGTTCTGCCAGGTGGACCGCAACCCACCGTTCGACAAGGGCCTGCTGGCCGAGAAAATGGTCGAGATGGCGCGTTCGGCGATCAACGACAAGAGCGGTGCCGACTTCGCCCTGGATATCTGCAACTGCGACCGTTCCATCGGTGCGCGGATCTCCGGTGAAATCGCCAAGCTGCACGGCAACCAGGGCATGGCCCAGGCACCGATCACGTTCCGCTTCAAGGGCACTGCGGGGCAGAGCTTCGGCGTGTGGAACGCCGGTGGCCTGAACCTCTACCTGGAAGGCGATGCCAACGACTACGTGGGCAAGGGCATGACCGGCGGCAAGCTGGTCATCGTTCCGCCCAAGGGCAGCGTCTACAAGACTCAGGACAGCGCCATTATCGGCAACACCTGCCTGTACGGTGCCACCGGCGGCAAGCTGTTCGCCGCCGGCACCGCGGGCGAGCGTTTTGCCGTGCGTAACTCCGGTGCCCACACGGTGGTGGAAGGCACTGGCGATCACTGCTGCGAGTACATGACCGGTGGTTTTGTCTGCGTCCTGGGCAAGACCGGTTACAACTTCGGCTCAGGCATGACCGGCGGATTCGCCTACGTGCTCGATCAGGACAACACTTTCGTTGACCGGGTCAACCACGAACTGGTGGAAATCCAGCGGATCAGCGGCGAAGCGATGGAAGCCTATCGCAGCCACCTGCAGCGTGTGCTGAACGAGTATGTCGAGGAAACCGACAGCGAATGGGGTCGTAACCTCGCTGAGAACCTCGACGACTACTTGCGTCGCTTCTGGCTGGTCAAGCCCAAGGCGGCGAGCTTGAAGTCCCTGCTCTCCAGTACTCGTGCGAATCCGCAGTAACGCAGCTGCAGACTACGAGCCTCAAGCGGCAAGCTTGAAGCTCGTGCGCGGTGTGCCGACTTAATGTGATTGTCTTGCAGCTTGAAGCTCGTCGCTTGAGGCTGTCGTAAAGAGGTTCCTGAACATGGCCGAACGTCTCAATAACGACTTCCAGTTCATCGAGGTCGGGCGTAAAGACCCGAAGAAGAAACTGTTGCGTCAACGCAAGAAAGAGTTCGTGGAGATCTACGAACCCTTCAAACCCCAGCAGTCGGCCGACCAGGCCCACCGCTGCCTGGGTTGCGGTAACCCGTACTGCGAATGGAAGTGCCCGGTGCACAACTTCATTCCCAACTGGCTCAAGCTGGTGGCCGAGGGCAACATCCTCGCTGCCGCCGAGCTGTCGCACCAGACCAACACCCTGCCGGAAGTCTGCGGCCGGGTCTGCCCCCAGGACCGGCTGTGCGAGGGTGCCTGCACCCTCAACGACGGCTTTGGCGCGGTGACCATCGGCTCGGTGGAGAAGTACATCACCGACACCGCCTTCGCCATGGGCTGGCGCCCGGACATGTCCAAGGTCAAGCCCACTGGCAAGCGCGTGGCGATCATCGGTGCGGGCCCGGCGGGCCTGGGCTGTGCCGACGTGCTGGTGCGAGGCGGCGTGACCCCGGTGGTGTTCGACAAGAACCCGGAAATCGGCGGTCTGCTGACCTTCGGTATCCCCGAGTTCAAGCTGGAAAAGACCGTGCTGAGCAATCGTCGCGAAGTCTTCAGCGGCATGGGCATCGAGTTCCGCCTCAACACCGAGGTGGGCAAGGACGTGACCATGGAGCAACTGCTCGCCGAATACGATGCCGTGTTCATGGGCATGGGCACCTACACCTACATGAAGGGCGGCTTTGCCGGTGAGGACCTGCCGGGCGTGTACGACGCCCTGGATTTCCTGATCGCCAACGTCAACCGCAACCTGGGCTTTGAAAAGTCGCCGGAAGACTTCGTCGACATGAAAGGCAAGAAGGTCGTGGTACTGGGCGGTGGCGACACCGCTATGGACTGCAACCGCACCTCGATCCGCCAGGGCGCCAAGTCGGTGACCTGCGCCTATCGTCGTGACGAAGCCAACATGCCCGGCTCGCGCAAAGAGGTGAAGAACGCCAAGGAAGAAGGCGTGAAGTTCCTCTACAACCGCCAGCCGATCGCCATCGTCGGTGAAGACAAGGTCGAAGGCGTGAAGGTGGTCGAGACCCGTCTCGGTGCGCCGGACGCCCGTGGCCGCCGCAGCCCCGAGCCGATCCCCGGTTCCGAAGAGATCATCCCGGCCGACGCCGTGGTCATCGCCTTCGGCTTCCGCCCGAGCCCGGCGCCTTGGTTCGAGCAGTTCAGCATCCAGACCGACAGCCAGGGCCGCGTCGTGGCGCCGGAGCAGGGCGCGTTCAAGCACCAGACCAGCAACCCGAAGATCTTTGCCGGTGGCGACATGGTGCGCGGTTCTGACCTGGTGGTGACGGCGATCTTCGAAGGGCGTAACGCCGCCGAAGGCATCCTCGACTACCTGGGCGTCTGATCGCTCCTGTAGGAGCCGGCTTGCCGGCGAACAACGATAACGCGGTGCTGTTGATGCACCGCGTCGATCGTTTCGCCAGCAAGCGGGCTCCTACGGGATCTGTGCCCGTCCCCGTGACAAATTGACCCCATAGACATAAAGAAACGGCTCTTGCCGTGCCTTTTGTGTCGCGCTCTGAGAAAATGCCCCCACTTTTTTTCCGGATGCCGACATGACTGCCCTGAAGAACGACCGTTTCCTTCGTGCCCTGCTCAAGCAACCCGTAGACGTCACCCCGGTGTGGATGATGCGGCAAGCCGGGCGCTACCTGCCTGAATACCGCGCCAGCCGTGCCAATGCCGGTGACTTCATGAGCCTGTGCATGAACCCGGCGTTCGCCTGCGAAGTCACTCTGCAGCCTCTGGACCGCTATCCACAGCTGGATGCGGCGATCCTCTTCTCCGACATCCTCACCATCCCCGACGCCATGGGCCAAGGCCTGTACTTCGAGACCGGTGAAGGCCCGCGCTTCAAGAAAGTGGTCAGCACCCTGGCCGACATCGAAGCCCTGCCGATCCCCGATCCGCAAAAGGACCTGGGCTACGTGATGGACGCGGTCAGCACCATTCGTCGCGAACTCAATGGCCGCGTGCCGCTGATCGGTTTTGCCGGCAGCCCCTGGACCCTGGCCACCTACATGGTCGAAGGCGGTTCGTCGAAAGACTTCCGCAAGTCCAAGGCCATGCTCTACGACAACCCGCAAGCCATGCACCTGCTGCTGGACAAGCTGGCGCAGTCGGTCACTTCCTACCTCAACGGGCAGATCCTGGCCGGTGCCCAGGCGGTGCAGATTTTCGATAGCTGGGGCGGCAGCCTTTCGTCAGCGGCCTATCAGGAGTTCTCCCTGGCCTACATGCGCAAGATCGTCAGCGGCCTGATCCGCGAGCACGAGGGGCGCAAGGTGCCGGTGATCCTGTTCACCAAGGGCGGCGGCCTGTGGCTGGAGAGCATTGCCGATGCTGGCGCCGACGCCCTGGGCCTGGACTGGACCTGCGACATTGGCGAAGCCCGTCGGCGTGTCGGCAGCAAGGTTTCCCTGCAAGGCAACATGGACCCCACCGTGCTCTACGCCAATCCGCAGGCGATCCGCAGCGAAGTCGCGCGCATCCTCGCCAGCTACGGCACCGGCAGCGGCCACGTGTTCAACCTGGGCCACGGCATCACCCCGGAAGTGAAGCCGGAGCATGCCGGTGCTTTCCTGGAAGCGGTGCACGAGTTGTCGGCGCAATACCACGTATAAGCGCCACCCCATAAAAAACGCCCGGCCAATGCCGGGCGTTTTCGTTGCTGAAGGTTTGGCGCGCGCTCAGGCCGCTTCGCTGCGGGTCAGAGGGGGAAGTTTTGCGAGCTTCATGGCGACCAGTAACGCGCCTAGCAACAGCGCACTGATGAACAGGCCGATGCCGTTCCACCCCGCCAGGTGCCAGAACACCCCGCCAGCGGTGCCGGCAATGCTCGAACCGGCGTAGTAGCTGAACAGGTACAGCGAGGAGGCCTGGCCCTTGGCCTTGGTGGCCCGGCGGCCGATCCAGCTGCTGGCCACCGAGTGGGCACCGAAGAAGCCGAAGGTGAACAGCAGCATGCCGATCAGCACCAGGGACAGCGGCGTCAGCAGGGTCAGGGCGATCCCCGCCAGCATCAGCACGATGGTGGCCCAGAGCACTCGGCGTCGGCCCAGTTGGTCCGCCAGGGCGCCGATCTTCGCCGAGCTGTAGATCCCCGAGAGGTAGACCACCGACAGCATCCCGACCCAGGCCTGGCTCAGCTGATAGGGATCGGCCAGCAGGCGGTAGCCGATGTAGTTGAACAGGGTGACGAAGGCCCCCATCAGCAGGAAACCTTCAAGAAACAGCCAGGGCAGGCCGGCGTCGCGAAAGTGCATGGTAAAGCCGTCCAGCAGGCTGCGTGGGTACAGCGAGCGGGGGCGGAAGTTGCGCGACTCGGGAAGGATGCGCCAGAACACCGCGGCGGCGATCAATGCCAGGCCGCCGATCACCAGCATCGCTGTGTGCCAGCTGACGAAGTCGATCAGCACCCCGGTGATCAGTCGCCCGCTCATGCCGCCAATGGCATTGCCGCCGATGTACAGGCCCATGGCCAGGCCGATGTGCTGGGGGTGAATCTCTTCGCTGAGGTAGGTCATGGCCACCGCCGCCAGCCCGCTCAGGGACAGCCCCACCAGCGCCCGCATCACCAGCACTCCGTGCCAGCTGGGCATCAGTGCGCTGGCGATGGTGCACAGGGCCGCGGCGAGCAAGGCCGCCACCATCACCGGCTTGCGGCCGATGCGGTCGGAAATGGGCCCGGTGATCAGCAGACCGATGGCCAGCATGCCCGTCGACACCGAGAGAATCAGGCTGCTCTGGGCCGCATTGATGGAAAACTCCCGGGACAGCAGCGGCATCATCGGTTGCACGCAGTACAGCAGGGCGAAGGTGGCAAAGCCCCCGGAGAACAGCGCCAGCACCGTGCGCATGAACAGCGGTGTGCCTTTCTCGATGTAGACCTCGTTGAGTTGGGCGACCACCTCGTCCAGGGGCGTAGCGGCGAGGGTGTGGGCAAGGGGGGCAACAGCGGTTTTCACAGGGACCTCGGGGAGACGCAGCCGGTCAGGCAATGGAAAAAAGCATATAGCTGGCTAATGATCATTTCCAATATATTGTTCGACCTGTTTGATAGCTTTAACGACTCAATGGAGTTGCCCATGGAATTGCGTCATTTGCGCTACTTCATTGCCGTCGCCGAAGAGCTGCACTTCGGCCGCGCGGCCCAGGTGCTGGGTATTTCCCAGCCACCGCTGAGCCAACAGATCCAGGCCCTGGAGCAGGAGGTGGGCGCCCGGCTGTTCGAGCGTACCAATCGTCGGGTCGAGCTTAGCGAGGCCGGGCGCCTGTTCCTCGAAGAGGCGCGCCTGGTGCTGGCTCAGGTGGACAAGGCGGCAGACGTGGCCCGGCGCGCGCAGTTGGGCGAACTGGGCGAGCTGAAGATCGGCTTCACCTCGTCAGCCCCCTTCAACTCGACCATTCCCCAGGCGATCTTTGCCTTTCGCCAGCGCTTTCCCGCGGTGCACCTCAAGCTCAAGGAAATGAGCAGCACCCAGGTGGCCGAAGCCTTGGTGGACCAGACGATCCAGGTGGGCATCATGCGGCCCTTGCCCTTGCCGGACTCCTTGTCGGTGGTGGAGCTGCTGCGCGAGCCGCTGGTGGCGGTGCTCAGCGCCAAGCATCCGCTGGCCAGCGGCAGTGAAGAAGGCTTGCACCTGGCGGCGCTGGCCCAGGAGCCTTTTGTGTTCTTCCCCCGCAGCTATGGCAGCGGCCTGTATGCCCAGTTGCTGAGCCTGTCCCGGGAGGCCGGGTTTACCCCGCATTTCGCCCAGGAGGCGGGTGAAGCCATGACCATCATCGGCCTGGTCGCAGCGGGGCTGGGCGTCTCGGTACTGCCGGCGTCCTACCAGCGCATGCGCATCGACGGCGTGGTCTATCGTCGGCTGCTGGACCCGGAGGCCATGTCGGCGGTGTGGCTGGTACAGCGCAAGGACCAGGCATCGCCCATGGCCAAGGCCTTTGTCGAGCTACTGACGCGCAAGACCGGGGCCACGTCCTGAGGGGCTGTTGGGGCGCACCGGGGGCTGCAGGATGACCAGGTCGCCGCGCAGGGCGACGCCCGCCATCAGCACCCCGGCGCGGCATTCGTAGGTGTTGAGGTCCTTGCGTACGCGGCGCTTGTAGTAGCTGACGATGTTGGTCACCGCGTTGGCGCCGACCCGCTTGGCTGCGGCTTGCAGGGTGATCAGCGCCGACTGCAACGCCCACTCGCAGGCAGCGATATCGCTCTTGTTGGAGGCATTGGTCTTCTTGTGGGTGGTCACTTCAGTGAGCCGCACCTGGAGCACCGGTGGCAGCGGGTTGCCGGCCAGGTGGAAGCTCACGCTGCCATCCAGGCGCCCGGCGCGCTCGGCGTCGGCCACGACTTTTTCGAAGGGCATGTACATCAGGTTGGTGGCCTGGCTGGTGGGGCTCAGGACGGCTAGCAGGGCCAGGGCAATCAGCGCTTTCACTTGCATGGTCGGCTCCTTGACGGACGTGAAAGAAGAGCCAGCGTCGCGCCGGCCCAGGTCCAGTCGCAGCGCTTGGCTCCCGCAGGCGACGGTGGCCCGGCCTGCTGTTGCGAGTGTAGACGGCGCTGGCCGGCCTCCCGAAAAAATCCCGGAAACAAAAAGGGCGCCCCACCAGGCTGTGTGGGGCGCCCTTTTCATTGTCAGCCGCAGCTCACTGGACCTTGGACAGATCCCCGCGCAGCGCGACACCAGCCATGATGGCGCCAGCATGGCACTCATAGGTGGTGGCGTCCTTGCGCTCACGGCTCTTGTAGAAGCTGGCGATGTCGGTCACGGCGTTGGCGCCGACTTTCTTCGCCGCCTCATGCAGGGTGATCAGCGCCGACTGCAAGGCCCACTCGCAGGCCACCTGGTCGGCCTTGCCGAAGGCGTTGGTCTTCTTGTTGGTCACGGCGCCCGGGCTCAGCACACTGACCTTGCCGGCCGGCTTGTTGCCCGCCAGGTAGAACTTCACGCTGCCATCGATCTTGCCGGTGCTGATGGCCTCGGCCACCACCTTGTCGAAGGGCAGGAACAGGGTGGTATCGCGGGCCTGGCTGATGCCGGGCAGGGTGCACAGCAGCAGGGTGGCGGTGGCCGCCAGTGTCTTCAAACGCATCGCATTCTCCATGACATTAAAGGGGGTGAAGCAGGCCTGTGACCGGGGTCACAGGGAAGGGCTCATTGCGCGGCCGGGAAGCTCTTGGCCGCGGCGTCGGACAGCTGTTGCGCGGTCCGCTCGTTCTGGTTGTCCCGCAGCTCGCGCAGGATGCCCTTGTCCAGCAGGCGTACCCAGCGGATGTAGTTCTTGTGGATCTTGCCGTCCTTGTAATCCAGGTCGCGGCTGTCGCGGTAGACGATCTTGTAGTAGCTGGCGGAGTACTGGATATCGATCTCGGCGTGGAACTGCTCACGCACGGTGATCTCGGCCTGGATCAGCTCCGGGCTGATGCGCTGCACGGTCCACTTGCGGGCCACCAGGTTCTTCAGGATCGCCTGTTTGACCTGCTCCTGGTCGGCCTGGATGGTGGCCGGGATCACTCGGTTGGGGGTGTACATGCGCTTGCTGGTACAGGCGGTGACGCTCAGCAGGGCGAGGACGATGAGGGTGGCGCGAAACAGGGAAGACATTCCATTTCTCCAGTGAGGTGAGGCATTAGCGCCAGCGGCGGAAGATCAACGAGGTGTTGACGCCGCCAAAGGCAAAGTTGTTGTTCATCACGTATTCGTGGCTCATGGCCCGGAAACCGCCCTGCAGGTAGTCCAGCTCGCCGCAGCGCGGGTCGACCTGATCCAGGTTGCAGGTGTGCACGTACAGGTCGCGGTTGAGCATCTCGATGCTGAACCAGGATTCCAGCGCGCCGCAGGCGCCCAGGGTGTGGCCGAGAAAGCTCTTCTGCGAGCTGATGGGCATGCGACTGCCGAACAGGCTGCTGGTGGCCTGGGTCTCGGCGATATCGCCCTGTTCGGTGGCCGTGCCATGGCCGTTGACGTAGCCGATGGCCGCCGGGAACAGGGCCGCATCCTCCAGCGCCAGCTCCATGGCCCGGCGCATGGTGCTCTGCTCGGGACGGGTGGTGTGCTGGCCGTCGGCGTTGCTGCCGAAGCCGACGATTTCCGCGTGAATGCGGGCGCCGCGGGCCAGGGCATGTTCCAGTTCTTCGAGCACCAGCATGCCGCCGCCCTCACCAATCACCAGACCGTCGCGGTCGGTGTCGTAGGGCCGCGGGCTGGTGTGGGGCGCATCGTTTTTCAGGCTGGTGGCATACAGCGCGTCGAACACCATGGCCTCGGTGGGGCACAGCTCTTCGGCGCCGCCGGCAAGCATCAGCGGCAGACGGCCGAACTTGATCGCTTCATAGGCGTAGCCGATGCCCTGGCTGCCACTGGTGCAGGCGCTGGAGGTGGGAATCAGGCGCCCGGTGAGGCCGAAGAAGATGCTGATATTGGCCGCGGTGGTGTGGGGCATCATGCGCACGTAGGAGTTGGCGTTGAGCCCTTCGGCCACTGAGTTCAGCAGCATGTTGCCGAAGGCCTTGATCTCGTCGGTGCTGCCGGTGGAAGAACCGCAGGCCACGCCCATGCGCCCGTCCTTGATCGACGGGTCGCCCAGCAGCCCGGCGTCGGCCAGGGCCTGCTCGGCGGCGCCCACGGCCAGGCGCGAAACCCGGCCCATGCTGCGCAGTTGCTTGCGGGTCCAGTGGCCGGGCACCTGGAAGTCATCGATGGGGCCGGCCAGACGGGTATTGAGCTCGCTGAACCTGTCCCACTCGTCCATGCGCCGGATGCCGCTGCGGTTGGCGGCGAAGCGCTCGGCGATGCGGGCCCAGTCGCTGCCCAGGGAGGTGATGCCGGCCATGCCGGTGACGACCACGCGTTTCATCAGCACAGGCCCCCGTTCACCGCCAGCACCTGGCGGGTGATGTAGGCGGCCTCGGCGGACATCAGGAAGTTCACCGCGCCGGCGACTTCTTCCGGGGTGCCCATGCGCTGGGCGGGAATCATCTTCATCAACTCGTCCACCGGCACGTTCTCGTCGAGCATGGCGGTGTCGATCAGGCCCGGGGCCACGCAGTTGACGGTGATCTTGCGCTTGCCCAGCTCGATGGCCAGGGCCTTGGCGGCGCCGATCAACCCGGCCTTGGAAGCGCTGTAGTTGACCTGGCCACGGTTGCCGATCAGCCCCGACACCGAGGTGATGCAGACAATGCGCCCGGCGGCGCGGCGGCGGATCATCGGCATCATCACCGGGTGCAGCACGTTGTAGAAACCGTCGAGGTTGGTGCGCAGCACCTGATCCCAGTCCTCTTCGCTGAGGGCCGGAAAGGCGCCGTCGCGGGTCAGTCCGGCATTGAGCACCACGCCGTAATAGGCGCCATGAGTCTCAACGTCGGCTTCCAGCGCGGCCTTGCAGGCCGCTCGGTCCGACACGTCGAATTGCAGGATGCGGGCGCTGCGGCCCAGGGCCTCGACTTCGCCCTTGACGGCTTCGGCTTCGCTGCGGCCGCTGCGGCAATGCAGCACCAGGTCATAGCCAGCCTGGGCCAGACGCAGGGCGATGGCACGGCCGATGCCACGGCTGGAGCCGGTGACCAGTACGGAGTCAGTCATGACGGGGTTCCTGTAGAAGAGGCAGGTGTTTCATGCAGATAGTCGGCGGCCTGGGGCGGACGGAACACATTCAGGCGCGCGCTGGCGGCAATGCCGGGGCCGCTGAGGTGGCACTCGAACACGCCCATGCCGTTGTCGTCTTCGAGGGAGCGCAGGGCGTGGATTTCCAGGGTGCTGCCGACGGGGAAATGTTCAACGTTGCACTCGAATTTACGGGTGCCCAGAAGAAAACCCAGCTCCACCGGCAAGCCCTGCTGGCGGGCGCGGCAACCGGCGTAGGCGGCGACGCTCTGGGCCATCAGTTCGATGCCGACCCAGGCCGGCAGGCTGCCATCGGCGCGGTTGAACAGGCCGCCGGGGCGAACTTGGAGGCGAGTGCGGATCTGTTCTTCATCAAAGGCCAGGACCTGATCGATGAGGATCATGTCCCCGGCATGGGGCAGCAACTCGGCGAGCGGCCAGTCAATCATGGGGCGTCTCCGATAATCAGGCTGACGTTGTTGCCGCCGAAGGCGAAGGAGTTGCTCATCAGGCGGCGCGGGGCGTGCGGGTCCAGGCGGTCGGCCGGGGTGACCCAGCGCAGTGCCGGCAGGGCCGGGTCGGCCTGGGCGTCCCAGAGGTGCGGCGGCAGTGCCTGGGCGGGGTTCTCGGCGCTCAGGCTGAGCCAGCAGAACGCGGCCTCCAGGGCACCAGCGGCCCCCAGGGTGTGGCCGCTCATGGGCTTGGTCGATGAGCAGGGCACGCCTTCGGGGAACAGCTGCGCCACCGCCAGGCTCTCCATGGCGTCGTTGTGCTGGGTGGCGGTGCCGTGCAGGTTCAGGTAGCCGATCTGTTGTGGCTGCAAGCCGGCACTGTGCAGGGCCAGTTTCATGGCCTGCAAGGCTCCTCGACCGTCGGGGGCCGGGGCGGAAATATGGTAGGCATCGGAACTGGCACCGCCGCCCAGCAGGGCAATGGGCGAGTCACGGCCCGGTTCCTTGCTCATCAGGAACAGCACCGCCGCTTCACCGATGTTGATGCCGTCGCGGTGGCGGGAAAACGGATTGCAGCGCTGAGCGGACACCGCCTCCAGGGCGGTGAAACCGTTCAGGGTGAGCTGGCACAGGCTGTCGACCCCGCCGCACAGCACGGCGTCGCACAGGCCCAGGTCCAGCAGGCGCCGGGCGCTGATCAGGGCCCGGGCGCTGGAAGTGCAGGCGGTGGAAATCACATAGGCCGGGCCGCACAGTTGCAGCCAGTCGGCGAGGAAGTTTGCCGGCGCGCTGAGCTCCTGCTGGCGGTAGTCGTAATCCGCCGGGAATTGCCGGTCCTGCAGATAACGGGCAATGCCGCGACTGGCTTCGTCGATGCCCGAGGTGCTGGTGCCCAGGACGATACCGATGCGGCCACGGCCATAGCGTTGGATCGCCTGGCGGATGTCGTCCTCGATCTGCAGCGTGGCCTCCAGCAGCAATTGGTTGTTGCGGCTGTTTTGCGCCTGGAAGCCACTGGGCATGGGGGCCAGTGGACCGCGTACCGCCGCCACCGGCAAGGTGCGCTCGGGCACCCAGTGGCTTTCGTCGCGCATGCCTGAACAGTCGCCGGCAAACAGGCTGCGGGCGACTTCCTGGCGATTGCGGCCCAGGGCGCAAATCACCCCGAGGGCATTGAGGTAGGCCGTCATGGGGTGGCCTCGGTACTCAGTGCAGTGATGTGGTAGTGCGGGCCTTGAGGCAGGTTCAACTCGAAATCCAGAAGTTGTTGATAGTCAATCCGCCAGCGTGGGCCGAGGGTACGTTGGGTGCCTTGCTGACGGGCGCCCGGGTAGTTGGCGGCCAGTTCCGCCTCGGGTGTGAGGGCGAACAGCAGCGCTGCGAACAGCTCCCGGGCCTCCGGGTTGGGGGGCAGCAGGCCATCGGCCTGCCACCGGCCTGCCACCAGGCGCTGACGGGCCTGGGGAATGCCCAATGGGTCCATCAGCGACCAGCGCAGGTCCGCGCCTTCAGCCTGGATCACCAGCAGCCAGTCCTGGCGTTGGCCATCCGCCTGGCGCTGCACATGCAACTGCAACGGCAACACCAGGGAAGGCGTGCGCTCGGGCAGCGGAGCCTGACTGACGCAAGCGCTCAGCAACAGGACACAACCGAGCAGCAGAGCGCGGATCATGCGGGCAGACCTTCCTCGGTGACCGGGGGATTCAGGGGCTTGCGGGCCACCACATTGACCAGGGTTTCCTCGCGCTGGCCCACCGGCGGCGGCTGGCGCAGGCCGAAGCGCTCCAACAGGCCGAAGTCTTTGGCGCGGCTCCACCACAGGTAAGGATAAGACACGTTCTGCGGGCCGAACTCAAAGCCCTGCCGACGAATCATCTCTAGATACTCGGCGGCGCTTTTCTGTACATGCATCGGATGGCGGAACAGCCAGCGGATCACCCAGGTATCGATGTAGGCCTCGGTGGATTCGGCGAACAGCAGGTAGCCCCCAGGCTTGAGCACCCGGTAGAACTCGGCCAGGGCCTTTTCCTGCTCCACCAGGTGATGGAAGGTCTGGTGGCAGAACAACAGGTCGACACTGGCGTCCGCCAGCTCCAGGGTCGCGCAGTCGCTGCCGATCAGTTCCACCTGCAGTTGCTGGCGCCGGGCTTCCTCGGCGCTGAGCTTGAGGCTGTGGGGGTCGGCGTCGAGGCCGATCAGGCGCTGCGGAGCGAACACCTGGCGCAGGTACTGGAACGACTTGCCCTGGCCGCAGCCAGCATCCAGCAGCACCGGGTGGGCCGGCAGCTCACCATCGAACAGCGAACGCAGGTCATTGATCGCCACCCGCAGCACATGGTGCTGCCAGGTGTGGCTGCGCAGGAACCAGAAGCCGAAGCGGGTTTCCTCGACGTAGCTGGCGCTCAGGTACTGGCTGGATGGTTCGCTCATGCCACGTCCCTCGCACAGACTTGCGACAGAGCCTTGAGCCGGCGCTTGGGCTCGCTGACGAAGGGGTTGCGCTCATCCCAGGCGTAGCCGGCGAGGATCGAGCTGATCATGCGGCGGATTTCCGGCGAGCTGCCCGGGTGATAGATCACGTCCTGGAAGGTGCCGGCGTACCAGCCTTCGACGTAGCAGCGGAAGGTGTCGACGCCGCGCTTGAGCGGTTCGGCGAACTCGCTCTGCCAATCGACGCTCTGGCCTTGTAGCTGACGGTGCAGCACCGCGGCGGCCATGCTCGATGAACGCATGGCGATGGTCACCCCGGAGGAGAACACCGGGTCGAGGAATTCCGCGGCATTGCCCAGCAGGGCGAAGCCCGGGCCGTGCAGGGTGGTGACGTTGGCCGAGTAGCCGCCGATGGTCCGCGCCGGGGTGTCCCACTCGGCGTTTTTCAGGACCTGGGCCAGGCTCGGGGTTTCGTTGATGAAGCCGCGCAAGCAGGCGTCCAGGTCGCCATCGCGCCCGGCGAAGTGTTCGTCGGCGGCCACCACGCCCACCGAGCAGCGGCCGTTGCTGAAGGGGATGCTCCAGAACCAGATGTCGCGGTGTTCCGGGTGGGTGGTGATAAGGATCTTGTTGCGGTCGAAATGCTCGCAGTCGATGCGATCCTCGACATGGGTGAACACCGCCCGGCGTACCGGAAAGTTCGACGGTGCTTCCAGTTCCAGCAGGCGTGGCAGGACCCGGCCGTAGCCGCTGGCGTCGAGGATGAAATCGGCTTCGATGCGGTACTGGCTGCCGTCTTCACGGCGGCAGTCGAGCTGCGGCAACGGCCGTTCCACGTCTACGGCGACAATCTCTTCGCCGTAGCGGATCTCGACCCCTTGCAGGGCGGCCTGGTCGGCCAGCAGCTTGTCGAAGTCGGCGCGCTGCACCTGGAAGGTGGTGGGCTTGCCGTTACTGAAGGTGTCACCAAAATCGAAGGCGCTGTAGTGCTCGCCCCAGGCGAAGGCTGCGCCGTTCTTGAGCTGGAAACCGGCGGCTTGCACCGCCTCCAGCATGCCGGCTTCCTCGACGAAATCCAGGCAGTGGGACAGCAGGCTTTCACCGATGGAGAAACGCGGGAAATGTTGCCGCTCGACGATCAGCACGTCGTGGCCCTGGCGCTTGAGCAGCGCGGCCGCGATGGCCCCCGAGGGGCCGGCACCAATCACCACGACCTGGCGACGTTGCATTTCAACTGTTGGCACTGGGGCTCCTTGCCGGTTCGGCGATGTTCAGGTTCAAGGGGGCCGCGTTTACCGCGGCCGCAGGCGTTCGGTGCATCCCGGCCAGGGCCGGCAGCAGGGTGGCGATCAGGCCCATGAGCATCAGCGCGAAGTACAGCGCCGGGCTGATCAACTGTTGTTGCAGCAGCAGGTTGAGAAAGACGATCTCACTCAAGCCGCGAATGTTCAGCAGCAGGCTTTCCCGCCAGCGGCTGGCGCCCTCGAAGGAGGCGCCGGCCCAGCTCAGGCCCAGCCAGTTGCCCAGCAGCTTGCTGGCAATCGGCAGCAACAGCAGCGCCGCCAGTTGCACCCAGCCGAGGCTGTCCATGGCGCTGTGCACGTTGATCTGCACGATGCCGAACGTCAGGATCAGCGGGATGGCGACCAAGGTCTGCAAGCGGTTCATCCAGGCAGCCTTTAACGGCAGCACCAGCGGCAGCTTGAGGGCGGCCATGCACAACAGGTAGCCGATGCCGAAGATCAGCGCATTGAGCTTGTAGTGCTCGGCCAGCACCAGCAGGCCGAAGAACCCCAGGCTGTGCAGCAGGGGCTGGCGCAGGCCGAGGACCCGCAGCACCAGGGGCAGGCAGGCACCCGCCAGGGGCAGCAGCAGGCTGCTCACCTGCAGGCTGCCCTGGGCCAGGGCGAACAGGGTCCAGCAGGTCAGGTCGATGAGGATCGCGGTCTGCACCAGGCGCCGGGTGGCGGCGGGCGGGTACTGGATGTGTCGCAGGTACAGGTAAAGCACCGGGATTGCGGTAATGGCGAACAGCAGGCCCACCGCCAGGGAGCTGATCCAGGGTTGCGCCGGCAGCAGCCAGAAGGCCGTGGCCAGGCCACAGGCAAAGGGTATGCAGAAGCTCGGCACGGCGATCTTCAGGCTCTGACGGTCCAGGCGCAGGTCGATCACATCACTGAGGATGTGCCCCAGCAGCAGGGCGAAGCTCAGGCCGTAGAGGAACTTGAGCCATTGCGGCGATACCAGCTGCGCGCCGCTGAGCTGCCAGTGGGGTTCGATCCACAGCAGCATCAGCAACGGCAGGCCGAAGGTCGCCAGCAGCAGTTGGCTGACAATCGGAATCAGGCCCAGGTGGCGCCCGATGTAGGTGGCCAGGGCGAACAGGGCCAGGGCCAGCAGCCAGAACAGCAGGATCAGCATGGCGGGTTCTCCGCGGCCGGCGTCGGATGCGGCGTGTGGCCAGCCCAGGGCGCGAGGATGAAGCTGAAGGTCAGCCCCAGGCTCACCGCCAGACCGAAGTTGCTCACCGCCGGGGTGCTGGACACCGCCAGCAGACCGAACGACAGCCAGGTGGTCAGGGCCGCCAGCAAGGTGCCCAGCAGGCTCACGGCGGCGCCACCGATCTGCTCGCGCATGAGGATCGCGTAGTCGACGCTGATGGCCGTCACCAGCAGCAGGCCGAACAGGCTGAACAGGGTCAGCGGCTGGCCCAGCCAGCCGAGGCTGGCCAGGCTGCACAAGGCTGCCAGCAGCGGCAGGGCCACCAGGCGCAAGGCGCCACCGAAACCGAAGGGCAGGATCAGCAGCAGCACGATCAGCACGCAGGACGCCAGCTTGAGTTCGGCGGCGCTGACCTGGGTTGCGGCGAACACGCGGTTCAGCTCGCCCAGGCGATCCACCAGTTGCACCCCTGGCAGGTCATCGGCCTGGACCCGCAGCAGGGCAGCGTCGTTCAGGCCTTGCAGGCTGACCATGGCCGCTACGCCGCTGGCGTTGCTGCCCAGCCACAGCGGGCGATAAGGCTCGGCCAGGGGACCGATGAGCGCGGTATCGATGTCGGCCACGGGCAGGTCCTGCAGTTGTTTCAACTCCGCTTGCAGGGCCGGCAGGGGCACCCCCAGCGCCAGCAGCGGCTGCCAGACGCCCGGCAGTTGCTTGAGGGCCTCGCGCACTTGCTGCTGCTCGGCGGGTTGGCTCACCAGTTGGTCCAGGGACAGGTAGCCCTTGAGCTTGCCCAGGCTCACCAGTTGTTGCAGGCGCAGGTCCAGGGCGCGCAGGCGTTCCAGCAATTGCTGCTGATCGGCCGCGCGCACCAGGAAGAACTGGCTGGTGGGTTGATAACCGGTGATCCGGGCAATGGCCTGGGCCTCTTGCATCAGTTGCGGCGGTGCACCGACCCATTGGCGAATGTCGTTCTTGCTCTCGAGCTGCCACAAACCAGCGGCGCAGAACAGCGCCAACAGGGCCAGCAACGCCGGGCTCGGCACACGCTTGAGCAGCGCGGCGCGCACCCCGAGCAAGGCTTCGGCGACCCGCAGCGGCCATTGCGCCGGACGCAGTTCGACGCCCTTGAGCAGGGCCGGCAGCAGGCACACCGCCGACAGGTAGGCCCCCAGCAGGCCGGCGGCGGAGAACACGGCGATCTGGGTCAGCGCCGGGAATGGGGTCCAGGCCAGGGCCAGGTAGCCGATGCAACTGGTGATCAGGCTCAGGCTCAGCCCGGGCAGGGTCAGGCGCAGGGCCGGCCAGCTGCGCCAGGGTTTCAGGCTCCAGCTCTTGGACAGGTAATGCAGGGGGTAGTCGACGGCCACGCCGATCAGGCTTGAGCCCAGCACCAGGGTCATGACGTGCATGCGCCCGAACAGCGCGACGCAGGCCACGGCGCCGAACAGCATGCCCACCAGCACCGGGACGAAGGCCAGCAAGGCGCGCCAGCGGCGGAAGGCCAGGAGCAGCAGCAAGAGGATGCCCAGAGTGGCGCCCCCGCCAACCCAGGTGATTTCCCGGCTGGCCTGTTGCTGGCCGTTGGCAGCGTACAGCAAGCCGCTGGCCGCCAGCAGTTGTACATCGCTGTGGCCGGCCTGTTCGCGGCTGTGGTCCAGCAGTTCGGCCACCTGCAAGGGCAATTGCAGGTCGAAGGCATTGCCGTTGGTGCGGGCCCGCAGGAGTACCCATTGTTTGCCATCGGCATCGGCCACCAGGGCGCCGCTGCCGATGTCCAATTGCACCGCGCCGTGTTGCGGCTGGCTGTTCTGAATACGTCCGGTCAGGCCCAGCCAGTCATCCTGGCTCGGCACCAGGGAGAAGCCGGCAAAGGGGTCGAAGAGGCTTTGCACGCGCTGCTCGATGAACGCCTGGGGCTGGCTGATCAACTGCTCGCGATCATGGGCCGAGAGCATGGCCAGGCGGCCTTGCAGCAGTTGCTTGCGCAAGGCCGGCAGGTCGGCCTGCAGGTTCCACTGGACCTTCTCGAACAGCCCGCTGGCCTGCCATTGCTCGGCCAGTTGCCGGGCCATGGCCACGGCTTTTTCGCGCTCGGCATGCCCCACCAGCACCAGGATTTCCCGGTTCAGCGGCTCCTGCATGCGCTGTTCGGCCTGCAGCTCCAGGGCGTCCGGGGCGGTGCCGGGCACCAGCTCCATCAGGTTGGCGGACAGGGGCGCGCCGTGGCGCCATTGCCAGGCGCCCAAGGCCAGCACCAGGGCCAGCAGGATCAGGAAGGATCGCGGCAGCCAGCGTTCACTCGGCAAAGTCATGTTGCTCCGCTTCACTCAAGGGTTGGGCACTGCTGCTGTCCTGCATGATCAGCAAGGTACGGTCGCCCTGGGCTTCCAGCAGTTCGATGCGTTGCACCAGCGCGCCACCGTCGATGTTGATCTGGTTAAAGATCTGTTTCAGCAGCAGGGAGCGGGGGATCAATTGCAATTGCCAGTCATCGGCGCTGCCTTGCAGCTTGAGTTCGAAGTCCCGCTGCAGGCCACTGCTGTCGCCTTGCAACACGGCGAGGAACAGGCGGTTCTGTTCGGCACCGGCACTCTTGCCCGGAAGCATCTGCCAGCCGCCGGCATCGCGCCGGGCAATGCCGGTGGCGGTGATGCGGTAGTCCTGCTGCAACGGGGTCTGCAGCAGCCACAGCAGGCCATGGTTTTTCGCCAGGACGAAGTGGCCCTTGCTGGTCAAAGGCTGGGGCAGGGCGCGCAGGTGTTTTTCCTGGATGAAGCGACCGTGGATCACCTCCGGCCGCGACAGCTGGTCGCTCAGTTGTTGCAGATCGAAGGCCTGGGCCAACCCCGGCACACACCACAGCACCAAAACCGTAGGAGCGAGCTTGCTCGCGAACCGCCGCACCAGGGTGCTTAGCCCTGTGCAATGGGCCGACAGACCAACGATCTTCGCGAGCAAGCTCGCTCCTACCCTCATGGCAGGGCCCTGGCAACGGCGTCGGTGAACACCTTGGGCGAGGCCAGCTGCATCTCCCGGCTGGCGATTTCCACCGCCACCTGCACCGAGCTGGCGCGGGTCAGGCGCTCGCCACTGGCCAGGTCGGTGATCAGGTAGTTGATCTTCAGGCGGTTCTCCCACTCCACCAGGCTGGCGCGCACGTTCAGGGTCTGGCCGAACACCGCGCCGCGCACGTAGCGCAGTTGCAGGTCGATCACCGGCCAGGCGTAGCCGGATTCGAGCATCTGGTTGTAGTTGTGGCCGAGCTTGTCCAGGAGGGCGCAGCGGGCGACTTCCAGGTACTTGACGTAATGCCCGTGCCAGACGACATGCATGGTGTCGACGTCGAAGAACGGCACCTGGACCTGGGTGTCGGCGTGGATCACTCCCTTACTGCGCATGCAGCCTCCAGTGTTGTTCGGCGATACGTTGCAGGCACAGGCGCAGCTCGCGCTCCAGGGCGCGGTCCTCGATCACCGGTGGGAAGTCTGCGGCCAGTTGCTGGTGCATGGCCTCCAGGGCCGGTGGCAATGGCCGGGCATCGGCTTCCTGGCGGCGCAGCCAGACGCCCTGGTTGGCTGCGAGCAAGGTGGCCGCGGCCACTTGCTCGGTGAGCTCCAGCACGCGGATCGCGTCGCGGGCAGCGATGGTGCCCATGCTCACCTTGTCCTGGTTGTGGCACTCGGTGGAACGGGAGAACACGCTGGCCGGCATGGTGTTTTTCAGGGCTTCGGCAGTCCAGGCGCTGGCGCCGATCTGCACCGCCTTGAACCCGTGATTGAGCATGGCGCGTTCGGCGCTGGCGCCGGACAGGTTGCTCGGCAGGCCGTGGTTGTAGCGCACGTCCACCAGCAGCGCCAACTGCCGGTCCAGCAGGTCGGCGACGTTGGCCACCAGGTTCTTCAGGCTGTCCATGGCGAAGGCGATATGCCCGCCATAGAAGTGTCCGCCGTGCAGCACGCGTTCGGCCTCGGCGTCGATGATCGGGTTGTCGTTGGCGCTGTTGAGTTCAGTTTCGATAAAGCCCCGCAGCCAGTTCAGGCTGTCGGCCAGCACGCCGAGAACATGGGGCGCGCAGCGCAGCGAGTAACGGTCCTGCAGGCGGTGCAGGGGCGCGGTCGGTGCGTCGATGGCCAGGTCCTGGCGCAGCCACGCGGCCACTTGCATCTGCCCCGGGTGCGGCTTGGCGGCGAACAGGCGTTCGTCGAAGTGCTCCGGGTTGCCTTGCAGGGCCACCACGTTGAGGGCGGTGATGCGGGTGGCCAGGTGCAGCAGGTAATCGGCCCGGGCAAAGGCCAGGCAGGCCAGCCCGGTCATCACTGCGGTGCCGTTCATCAGCGCCAGGGCTTCCTTGGGCCGCAGCACCAGGGGCTCCCAGCCCAGCTCGCGGTGCACGTCGGCGGACTCACGACGCTCGCCGCGGAACAGCACCTCGCGTTCGCCGGACAGGGTGGCCGCCACGTAGGACAGCGGCGTCAGGTCGCCGCTGGCGCCCACCGAGCCCTCTTCCGGGATCAGCGGCAGGATGTCCTGGTCGAGGAAGGCCTGCAGGCGCTCCAGCAGTTCCACCCGGACCCCGGAAACCCCGTGGCACAGCGACTGCAGGCGTGCGGCCAATACGGCGCGGGTGGCTTGGGCGTCCAGCAGCTTGCCCAGGCCGCAGCCATGGAAGGTGTACAGATGACGCGGCAGGGCCTCGACATGCTGCAGCGGCACCGCCACCACACACGAGTCGCCGTAGCCGGTGGTCACGCCGTAGATCACCCCTTCCTTGTCCAGCAGGGAGTCGAGGAACTGCGCACCCTTGGCAATCCGCTGGCGCCAGGCGGCGTCGCTTTGCAGGCGCGTCGGCACCTGGCGGTTGGCCAGGGCCAGCACGTCTTCGATGCGCAGGGGGTGTTCGCCGAAGGTTACCGGCTCATGGGTCGAGGTCGTCATCGGTCTTCCAGAATGGGTAAAAGTTGAACCATTGTTGCGGTGCCTGCAGGCAGTACTGGCCCAGGCGCTCGGCGTAGCGTGCGGTCCACTGGGCGATCACCTGCTGGCGGTCATTGCGCTTCCACTGCACGGCCTCGGCGAAGGGCTCGAGGATCACTTGGTAGCGGCCCTGCTGTTTCAGGCACAGCAGCAGGTTGACCGGGCACTTGAGCAGCCCGGCCAGCAGCCAGGGGCCCTGGGGAAAAGCGGCCTGATGGCCGAGGAAATCCACCCGCACGTTGCGCCCGCCGTGCAGCGGTACGCGGTCGCCGGCAATCGCCAGCCACTCGCCGCGATCCAGGCGCTGGCTCAGTTGCAGCATGATCGCCGGGTCTAGCTCGCTGACCTGGATCAGCCGCAGGTTGCTGGCCCCGGCCTCGCCCAGCAGGCGGTTGAAGCGTTCGGCGTGCTTGGTGTGCACCAGCACGTTCATGGTCACTTGCTCGCCCAGCTCGGCCAGGGCCCGGCAGACTTCCAGGTTGCCCAGGTGCGCGCCCACCAGCAGCTGTCCGCGTTCCCCGCGCAGCTGATGGCGCAGCTGCGCCGGGTCGACGATTTCGATCTGTTCGATGCGCAACTTGCCGTTCCACACATCGAGCTTGTCCAGCAGGGCATCGGCAAAGGCCATGAACTGGCCGAACACCCGCCAGTGGCTGGGGCGCAACTCATCGCGCCCGCTCCATTGGGCCAGGCGCTGCTGGTACTGCCAGATGCTGCGGCGGGCGCGGCGGCCGAACAGGAAGAAGTAGAAGACTATGGCGTACAGCACCGGGCTCAGCACCCGGCGCCCCAGCACCCGTACACCGAAGGCGGTGAGCTTCATCAGCCAGAAGCTGCCGCGCTCCTGATGGCCGGCCCAGTGTTCGCTGCCGGGCTCCTTGGGTTGCTCCAGGCTCATGAACGCCACCGGCGCCAGAGGATCAGCGGCAGGCGCAGCAACATGCCGAAGAACAGCTTGGCGTGCATCTTGGAAATCAGCGCGTTGTCGTGGAACAGGCGAAAGTGCGAGAGGCCGTCCTGGGGGTAGTGCACCCGGGTCGGCAGCCAGTGCATGGGCTGGTTGCGCCAGGACAGGCGCACCAGGATCTCCGGGTCGAAGTCCATGCGCCGCCCCAGTTGCACCGAGTCCAGCAGGGCCAACGTGGCGGGCAGGGGATAGACTCGGAAGCCGCACATGGAGTCCGGGATCTGCAGCGACAGGCTGTTGATCCAGACCCAGACGTGAGTCAGGTAGCGGGCGTACAGGCGCCCCTTGGGCACGCTGGCGTCGTACTGTGGATAACCGCAGATCAGCGCCTCGGGATGGGCCTGTGAGCGTTGGATGAAGTGATCCACATCCGCCAGGTCGTGCTGGCCGTCGGCGTCCACCTGCAAGGCGTGGCTGAAGCCCAACTGAGCGGCTTCGCGCAGGCCGGCCATGACTGCGCCGCCCTTGCCCTGGTTGATGGCCAGGCGAATCAGGAACACCTGCTCGCGCTCGGCCAGTTGTTCCAGCACCGCCGCACAGGCCGGGCTGCTGGCGTCGTCCACCAATACGCAGGGCAGGCCCCGGGCCAGGAGCGCGTCGACCACGGCGGGCACGGCGGTTTCATGGTTGTAGACCGGAATGACGGCGCAGGGCTTGTGGGTCGGCGCTGGACCCTTGGCTGGCAAGCCAGCGCCTGCAACCGCGAAGTGGGAGGCGTTATCCACAGCTGGCCTCCAGGATGATCCGCCCGCTGGAGCAGGGGGCGCCGTCATTCAGGAAGGCGAAATACAGTTTCTGGCGCTGTGCGTCGAAGCGCAGGTTGAGCTGGATGCGGTCGCCGGGGCGCACCAGTTGCTGGAACTTCAGCACTTCCATGCCGGCGAAGCGGCCTGGCAGATCAAGCAATTGCTGACCCAGGGCCAGGGCCCAGTCCACTTGCACCACCCCCGGTAGCACCGGAGTCTGGGGGAAGTGCCCGCTGAAATAGGCCAGGTCTGGCGGAATTGCCAGTTGCAGTTGCCACTCTTCTGCGTGCTGCACCTGCTCCAGTACCTCCGGCGTTTGCGGACGCGGCGCCAACAGCAGGGCCTGGACCTCGGTCTGGGGCAGCTTGCCCTGGTTGTTCAGGGGCATTTGCCGCAGCAGGCGCCAGCGCCGGGGCAGGGCCAGGGCTTCGCAATGCCCGGCCAGGTGCTGGCGCAGGGCCTGGGTCAGGTGGCGTCGGCCCTGGTTGCGCAGGGCATGCAGGCCGGACTCACTGAGTACCAGCAGGGCGCCAAGGTAGGCGCGGTTGTCTTCGATCACCCCCAGGCGCGCTTCCGCGACCCAGTCGTGCTGCTCCAGGGCCTGTTCGAGCATCGGCAGGGAGATGCGTTTTTCTTCCAGCTTGACGATGCGGTCCAGGCGGCCCAGCAGCTCGAAACGGCCGTCGGCGGCGATGCGCGCGGCATCGGCCGTGTGTTCGACATGCCCGGGCGGCAGGTAGGGCGAGGCGATCAGCAGTGCGCCGTCGCTGTCCTGGCTCAGGTGCACCTCGGCAAAGGGCTGCCACAGCTCTGGCCCCTGGCGCCAGGCGATACCACCGGTTTCCGAACTGCCGAGGATCTCCGTCGGCCATTGCTGCAGGCGCTGTTGCAGCCCGCTGGCGGCCTCGGCAGGCAAGGCGCCGCCGGAGGAGAACACCCGGCGCACCGGGCTCAGGGCCGGCCAGTCGAGGTTGTCGCCCATGCGCTTGAGCAGCGCCGGGCTGGCCACCCAGGCGAATGCCGGGCATTCGCGGCTGGCCCGTTGCAGGTCTTCGGGGAACGGCAATTGACGGCGCACGAAGGGACGCCCGGCGCACAGCGGCCAGAGCACGCGGAACAGCAGGCCATAGATGTGCTGGGTGGCGACGCTGCCGATGATCCAGGCCGGGCCCAGGTCGGCGCCCCACAGGTGCTCCAGGGCCTGGACCTCGTTGGCCAGCTGGCGCAGGTTTTTCTCGATGCGCTTGGGTTCGCCGCTGGAGCCTGAGGTGCACAGGCTCAGTTGGCAGGCGTCCAGGTCCAGCTCCGCCGGTTCCAGCGGCGCAGCCTGCAGTGGCTGCAAGGGCGGGTCCTGGTCGGTCAGCCACAGGTCGACGTCCGCCGCCCAGCGCTGGCGGGTCTGGGCCTGCAGGTCGGCGGGCAGCAACACACTGACCCCGGCGCGCCAGGCACCCAGCAGGGCCACGGCCAGGTCGACGGCATCTTCCAGATGCAGCGCCAGGCGTCGCACGCCGCGCGCTTGCAAGGCCGCGGCCAGGCCCAGGGCCCGGGTCTGCAAGCCTTCCAGGTCGATATCGGGGTGGGCGCTGACCACCCGCGGTGCTTGGGTCCTGAGCAATAGCCGCTCAAGGGCAATCCAGTTCATCTACGGCCTCGTACCCGTTGTCGTAAAAGCCACTCAATGGCAAACAGCAAACCCATCAGCCCGTAGGCGATCAGGCCGTTGTACAACGTCCACCAGCTCAGCGGCGCCCAGAGGGTCAGGGCCGCGGCGATTACTCCGTTACAAAGGAAAAACACACTCCAGGCGATGGTCACCTGGCGGGTATAACGTATGGCTTTTTCCGGCAGGTCCGGCTCGCCAAGGCGCGCCAGGCGCTCCGCCACCGGCGGGCCGTACTTCAGGCTCAGGCTGAACAGGCCGAGCATGAAGCTGCTGATCAGCACCGGGTACCAGCGCAGCAGCGCCGGGTGGTCGAACCACGCCAGCAGCAGGCAGAAGACGAGCGCCGCGGCTGCCATCCACAGGCTGCCGGGACGACGTTCCCCGGTCAGCGCCCGGGCCAGCCACAGGCCGCCCAGCAGCAGGCCGAATTGCCACGGAGCGAAGTGCTCCATACCGAAATACACCGCAAAGGGGTAAAGCAGGCCGGCCAGCAACAAGCCCAGGCCGATCAGCCGGCTCATGCGGCCGGCTGGACCAGACGGTAGACCGCCTCGACCACGTCATTGACGGTACGCACCGACTTGAATTCCTCGGCGGCGATTTTCTTGCCGGTCTGACGCTTGATGTGGTCGATCAGGTCGACGGCGTCGATGCTGTCGATTTCCAGGTCCTGGTACAGGTTGGAATCCAGGCTGATGCTGTCAGGCTCAAGCTCGAAGAGTTCGACCAGGGCATCGCGCAGGGTGTTGAAGATGTCGTCACGGGTTTGCATGGTCGGTTCTCAAGCTGCCTGTTTTGCAGTGACGAACGCCGCAAGGCTCGCCACGTTACTGAAGTGGTTGCGGGTGTCCTTGGCGTCGGCATCGATCTTGATACCGTACTTTTTCTGGATCGCCAGCCCCAGTTCCAGGGCGTCCACCGAGTCCAGGCCGAGGCCTTCGCCGAACAGGGTCTGATCGTTGCCGATGTCCTGGGCACTGATGTCTTCGAGGCCCAGGGCGTCGATGATCAGCAGTTTGATTTCAAGCATCAGATCCGGGTGTGTATCGCTCATCTCTGGCGAGCTCCTTGATGAAATAGTGGTGCAAGTGCTCATTGAGCTTGCGCGACGCCTGAGGCGCGGGGCCTTGGGCGGCAAAGGTCTGTGGGTCTATATCGGCACCGACGTGAAAACTGAAGTGCACACGGCGTTGCGGAATGCGATACCAGGGCTCGGCCTTGGTCAGGGTGGTGGGGCTGACCTTGATCACCACCGGGGTAATGATTTTCGCACCCCGCAGGGCAATCGCCGCGGCCCCCCGATGAAAGGCGGGAGCGGCGCCCGGCTGGGTACGGGTGCCTTCGGGAAAGACGATCAGGGTCTGGCCTGCTTGCAACGCCCCGGAGGCGCTGTCGAGCATGTCCATGCTGCCGTCGTTGCTGATGTACTGGGTGGCGCGCACCGGGCTGCGGGTGAAGGGGTTGTCCCAGAGGCTTTGCTTCACCACGCAGTTGGCATCGCGCACCAGACCGATCAGGAACACCACGTCGATCAGCGACGGGTGATTGGCGATGATCATCTGCCCCGGACGGCCGAGCAGGTGGGCGCCCTGGACTTCGTAGGTGAGCACGCCGCTCTTGGCCATGAAACGGATGAACAGCCAGAACAGCCGACTGACGGTCCGGCGTGCGCGCCGGCTATGGCTCGCGGCGTCGCCGGGCAGGCAGGCCAGGAGCGGGAAAATCACCAGGCGCAGGCACAAACCACCTATTCCGAACAGTGCAAAGCTCAGACCGGTGGCCAGCAGGCGCCAGTAGTAGGCATTGCGGCCCTTGGCGCTCAGTGGTTGCGTTGCCAGGTCCATACACGATTCATCCAGGCATGTTGGCAAAAGGTCTGCGAGCCAAGCAGGGTTCGCAGCAGGTTCAGGGCATGGGGCCACTGGGTCTTGGGGATTTGACCGTCGTGGCTGTCCAGGGACAGTTGCCAGTCGTCGCCTGGGGTCAGCAACAGACCCAGGGCATAGGGAAATGGCACGTCGTCGATCCAGCTGGCGTAGGCCTCGGGCGGCTGTTCCTCGGTGATCACCAGCAGTACATGGGGAGCGCCGTCCGCCAGCAGGGTGGCGGCTTCCAGCAGGCCGTGTTCCAGGCCGTCGCCGGCGGCGGCCAGGGCGGTCATTTCACTGGTTTCGCCGCGCATGATCGACCACAGGCCGATCACCGCGTTGTGCACCGAGAGGCTGAACTGGGTGGGCGACAGCGGCTGCTCGGCGGCCAGGTCGCTGAGGATCTCGAAGGTTCGCGGGGTTTCGCCGTGCCGGGAAATGAACACCAGCGGCAATTGCTCGAGGCCTTCGGCCAGGGGCCAGCCAACGCTGAAAGCCATGCGCGCCAGGCGACTGAGACGGCGGCGCTGCATGGCAGGCAGAAAAGACACATCGGGAGCGGCATCGCTGCTCTCAGGCAGGCTCGGCTGACGGCTCCAGGCCTGCCAGGCGTCCACGCTTTCGAGCCCAGGGGCCCATGCACGCCATTGAGCGATGTTGAACTTGATCACTTGATTTCATCCCGCCCCTGCGGGCTTCCTTGACGCGGTGTATCGCTTCGATTGGCGATTGACCTGGATGACGCGAAGGCGTCAGTGGCGCGCATTATCCCGGTGCGACTGGCTTGTAGCAAATGCTGCTTGGGCTGTTGGTCGCAAAAGCGTCGAATCTGCCGCGATCATGGGTGTCTATTTGCCACTATCGAGTTTCCTTTACGCCCCGATCCCTCGCCGCCGAGGCTTTGCATCGCCTGTTCCAGGGGTGGCGGAGGTTGGGAAACTCTTGTGTTGCCGAGGTAGCTAACGGGCGCGGAGGACTACTACACTCGGTGATCTTTGATACACGGAGGTTTAGACATGCGGCGAGTGGTGTTCAATCAGAAAGGTGGCGTGGGCAAGTCCAGTATTGCCTGCAATCTGGCGGCGGTCAGCGCCAGCGAGGGGTATCGCACCTTGCTGGTGGATCTGGATGCCCAGGCCAACTCGACCCAGTACCTCACCGGCCTGACCGGCGATGACATTCCCATGGGCATTGCCGATTTCTTCAAGCAGACCCTGTCTTCCGGGCCCTTCTCGAAAAAGAACCAGGTGGATATCTACGAGACGCCGTTCGACAACCTGCATGTGGTGACCGCCACCGCCGAGTTGGCGGATCTGCAGCCCAAGCTTGAGGCCAAGCACAAGATCAACAAGCTGCGTAAATTGCTGGACGAATTGGCCGAGGACTATGACCGGATCTATCTCGACACCCCGCCGGCCCTGAATTTCTATGCGGTTTCGGCGTTGATCGCCGCTGATCGGGTATTGATTCCTTTCGACTGCGACAGCTTCTCCCGTCAGGCGCTGTACGGCCTGCTGGCGGAGATCGAAGAGTTGAAGGAAGACCACAACGAGGACCTGCAAGTCGAGGGGATCGTGGTCAATCAGTTCCAGGCTCGGGCCAGCCTGCCGCAACAGATGCTCGACGAACTGATCAGCGAGGGGTTGCCGGTGCTGCCGGTGTACCTGGCCAGCTCGGTGCGCATGCGTGAATCCCACCAGGCCAGCCTGCCGCTGATCTATCTCGATCCGCGACACAAGCTGACCCAGCAATTCGTCGATCTGCACAACCTGCTGGAAAACGCCTGAACTCAGCGCCGCGGTGGCAGGAGTGCAAGTCTCCTGTCAGGGCGTGTTCAGATGCCCTGGCTGCGCAACCAGCCCAAGAGTTGCGGCAAGGGCAGGGCGCCGCTCTGGCGGGCCACTTCCCGGCCGTTCTTGAACAGGATCAGGCTGGGAATCGAGCGAATGCCCAATTGCCCCGAGAGCTGCGGGTTGGCTTCACTGTCCAGCTTGGCCAGCCGGCACTTGCCACTGAGCTGCGCGGCGGCCTGCTGGAAGATCGGCGCAAAGGATTTGCACGGTCCGCACCAGTCAGCCCACACATCCACCAGTAACGGCAGGTCGCCCTTGATCTGGCTGGCGTAGTCGCCCTGTTGCAAGTCAAAGGGTTTGCTCAGCAACACCTCGGCCTTGCAGCGCCCGCACTTGGGCTGATCGCCCAGGCGCTCGGCGGGAATGCGGTTGAGGCCGTTGCAGTGAGGGCAGGGGATCAGCAGTGGCTCGGACATGGTTGGGCTCCGCAAACAGGGTAGAGCGCCTTAAATGGCGGCGCCCGGGGTGAATATCAAGTCGGCGCCGCCATGGCTTCACGTGCTGGGCGGGGCCAGTTCGACGCTGACCAGACGGTCCATGGAGCGGCCGATGTAAAAGGTAAAGGGCCGGCCCAGGTCCATGGCCATGCCCTCGCACTTGCCCATGAAGCCTATGTGTTGCAACGGAGAAATCTCTCCATCCTCGTGGTACTGCAAGCCCAGGGAACCGACACTGAAGCCGACGCGGTCGGCGCGGCGATCCTCGCGCGTGCCCCAGGAGGTCTTGATCGCGGACAGTTGGATGCGGTTGTCGAACAGCATCTGGTTGAGCGTGGGGTTGGCGAACCTGATGTTGCCGAACAAGAACTGCGCCGGTTCGCGCTTGTTGTCTTTCCACTCCAGATACACGTTGTAATCCCCTGGTCCGCTCCCGGCCTTGCTGCCCATCTGGCTGAACGGCATGCCCGGTGCCTGGAGAGTGGCCTGGTATTGGCAAAACGCCTCGTTGGGCGTGCCGGTGGCCGACAGCTTGCCGCTGATCAATTCCTCCATCGAGTAATGAAACAGCACATCGGCGTATTTCACCGGCTCCAGCGCCAGCGAGAAGCGCCGCGGCAAGGCCATGGCTCTTTTGCGGTACTCGGGGTTGGTGTATTTCCCGGTTTCCGGGGCGATCTCCAGAACGGCTTCGAAGGTGCCGGCTGCGCGCGCCTCGACAATCTCGCTGAACAGCTCCCGCAGGCGTTGGCGCTGGGTTTCGGGCACGCTGCTGTCCAGGCTGATATGCAGGGTCTTGTCGTCCTTGCGGTCCATCTCCAGGCCGATGTGGTCAGGCTCGATGCCGATCCCGGCGGCCATCTGAGTGATGGTCTCGGCGAAGTACGGCACGATCTGGGCCTGCTTGGGGTTACCCACGGTGTCCTGGAAGTGCAGGGTGAGGTAGGTCTGCTTGCAGCCGGTCAGCAGCATCAGCAGCAGGGCTGCGGTGTAGAGGCGTCGGTTCAATGGAGGTCCTTGTTGCGCCATGGCGCTTAGCGGTAATCGACGCGGGTCAAGCGATCCAGGGTCCGGCCCATTTGAAAGGTGAATGGCCGGCCCAGGGTCTGCATCTTTTGCTCGCACAGCGCTTGCAGCTCGTCCTTTCGGGTGTCGAAGGGCAGGGCTGAGGTCAGGGTCTGGACACCGATGGAGCCGATGACGATGGCGAATTCGTCAAGGGGCACCGGCGCGGGCTGAGTGCTTTTCGAGCTGGAAGGCCAGGCCTGGATGGTTTTCTGCTGCATGTGCCGGTTCAGGTCCGGGTCATCGAAGTGCACCTTGAGCGGTACCTTGGCAATGCTGCCGCTGCGGGTCAGCAAGGAGATCAGGCCGCGCTCGCTGTTGTCCTGTTCAAGGGCTTCGTAGCCGATCAATTTCAAGCGCGTGGGCATTGTCAGGTGCGCGGTGATCTTGCAACTGACCGGGCCTTCGATTTCGCTGCGGTTGACGATGGCACGCAGGCTGTCGTCGTAGCTGCGGTCCAGCAGCATCTCGAACGCCGGGTCGAACTTGAGGGTGGCGTCGATGCTGTCTGGCAGGCCGCTGGGGCCGGACGGATTGACGCTGGCCCGAGCGTTGTCCAGTTCCAGGTGCAGGTTCATCGAACTGGCCTTGCGCGCGTCGGTAACCTGCTCGAAGACGGCCTTGAGGCGGCCCCGTTGTTCCGGGCTTAGGGAGTAGTCCACCAGGCGCAGGTGGATCACTTTGTCATCCTCCTTGTCGCGCTCCAGGGCGATGGCATCCGGGTCCAGGCCCTGGGCGCTGAGCGCCGTGTAAATACTCTGCTTGTACGCCTCGTGCACCAACTGGTCGGAGAATTGCGGGCCGGCCTTGGGATCGGAACGCACCGAATCCTGGAAGTGCAGGGTGGCGAAGTCTTCCTTGCACCCGGTCAGCCAGAGCAGCAGGGGTAACAGCAGCAGGTAGCGAGTTTTCATGGTGGACTCTTGCAGGGCATCGACGGGGGTAGTGGCATGGGCGAGCGGTGAAAGTGGCAGCCAGGCCTTCAGTGTGTCACTGGGCCAGGCGATGCCCGTTGAGGGCGATGACCACGGCGAACTTCTTGGCGATCACCACTTCGGCCTGGTTCGTGGTGGTCAGGAAATTTTCCATCGGGTAGGGGAATTCCACGGGGATGCCGCCGATCGACATGTGCTTCAGCGTCTGGGACTGCAGCTCGATGCTGTCGCTCCCGGCGCCGCCGCCAATCAGGTAGACGTTGTCGCTGACCGGCTGGTAAGACATGCCGCCGCGGCCCTGGATTCGCTGCAGGCTGGCGGTCTGTTTGGCCAGTTCGTTCAGTTCGACCTGGGTGATGGTGCGGTGCGGTTTGCCGTGCAGGCGCAGGTCCTGCAGGTTCATGCGGTACTTGGCGCGGCGGCTCAGGTAGATGATCGCCGACACCAGGCCAATGACGGTGAAGACTCCGGCGACCAGGGTGAGGAACAGGTTCATGCGCATCCTTGCAGGTACTGAAAATCAGGGTTGCGCATTATCCGTATCCGCTGTCGACGGGTCCATGCGTAATTGCCAGTGCCGGGCGGCAAGCGCCAGCTCAACCTGCGGCAGATCCGCTGGCTGGCCGAGCGCTTCAAGGTGTCGATGGAGACCTTCGCCTGAGTCAGGACGAGCAGCTGATTTCCAGGTGCTTGCCCCACTCTGGCGGACGTTCGGCATAGCCTTGCATGCCCTCTTGCTCCTCAAAAGGCCGGCTCAGCACCTGATGCAGGCGACGCACTTCTGAGTAATCGCCTGACTTGGCGGCGTCGATGGCCTTCTGCGCCAGATAGTTGCGCAGGAGGTACAGCGGGTTGACCGCGTGCATGCGCTCCCGGCGCAGGTCCTGACCCTGGAGCGGATCGCGGGCGACCCGTTGCCGATATTGCTCGGCCCAGGCATCGAAGCCGTTGCGGTCGACGAAATCGTCCCGCAGCCGGGCCAGTGCCTGGTCCGGCGCTTGCTCCCCCAGGCGGCGGAAGAACAGGCTGTAGTCGACGCCGCTGTTCTGCATCAGTTGCAGCAGGCGTTCCACCAGCTTCTGGTCGTCGTCCTCGGCCTGGGTGAAGCCCAGGCGCCGACGCATCAGGTCCAGGTAATGGGCCTGGTACAACGGCAGGAACAGGCCCAGGGCTTCACGCAGCGCCTCGACGCTGATGAATGGCGTCAGGGCCTGGGCCAGGGCGCTGAGGTTCCACTGGCCGATGGGCACCTGGTTGCTGAAGGAGTAGCGGCCCTGGTCATCGGAGTGGTTGCAGATGAAGTGGGCGTCGAAATCATCGAGAAAGGCGAACGGGCCGAAGTCGAAGGTGATGCCCAGGATCGACATGTTGTCGGTGTTCATCACCCCATGGCAGAAACCGTAGGCCTGCCATTTGGCGATCAGTTCGGCGTTGCGTTCGACGATCTCGCGGAACATCGCCAGATAGGGTTCAGGCTGCTCCAGGCACTCGGGAAAATGCAGGGCCAGCACATGCTCCCCCAGCTGTTTATGCAGCTCGGGTTTCTTCGTGTAGTAGAAATATTCGAAATGCCCGAAGCGGATATGGCTCTGCGCCAGGCGCAGGACCATCGCCCCGCGTTCCTGTTTCTCGCGCCATACCGGGGTGTCCGAGCCGATCACGCACAGGGCGCGGCTGCTGGGGATGCCCAGGGCATGCAGGGCCTCGGAGGCGAGGAATTCACGGATCGACGAGCGCAATACGGCACGACCGTCGCCCATGCGCGAATACGGCGTCTGCCCGGCGCCCTTCAGGTGCAGGTCCCAGTGTTCTCCCGCCTGGTTGTAGACCTCGCCCAGCAACAGCCCGCGACCGTCCCCCAGTTGCGGGTTGTAGGAACCGAACTGATGCCCGGAATAGGCCATTGCCCGGGGCTCGGCCTCGGCCCACAGCTTGTGCCCGCCGAACAGTTCGGCGAACACCGGGCTTTCGGCCACGGCCGGGTCCAGGTCCAGCAGCGCCATGGCCGCCGGGCTGGCGGCCACCAGCCTGGGGTTGTCGAGGGGTTCGGGCAGTACGTGGGTCGAGAAGGCGTCGCCCAGGCGGGCGAAGCGGTTGTCGAAGGTCAGTTCGTCGAGGGCTTTCAACGGCCATCTCCCAGCAGAATGTCCGAGCATTCTGCTAGGGATAGGGGCCTTAGTCGAGTTTGCTCGGCGGCGGTTCCTGCAGCGGCTTGCCCCCGGGCATCGGGACGATGGTCTTGGCCTCCGGCTCGATGGGCACCATCTTGTATTCCTGGCCGTGGAGGTTTTTCAGGTAGACCTCCATCTGCCGGAACGAGATGTTGATGTGTTGCTTCTTGAACTCGCGGTTGATGAAGCGGTTGACCTCGTCCACCACCGGGTTGCGGTCCCCCAGCTCGCGCACGTGCATGCGCAGTTCGTGGTCCAGGGTGCTTTCGCCGAAGTTGAGGAAGTACACCTGAGGCTCCGGTTCCTTGAGTACCCGCGGGTTGTCCCGGGCGGCCTTGAGCAGCAGCTCCTTGACCAGGTCCAGGTCCGAGCCGTAGTCGACGCCGAGCTTGAGGGTCACCCGGGTCACGGTGTCGGTCAGCGACCAGTTGATCAGTTGCCCGGTGATGAAGGTCTGGTTGGGGACGATGATGTCCTTGCGGTCGAAGTCGGTGATGGTGGTGGCGCGGATGCGGATCTTGCTCACCGTGCCCGACAGGTTGCCGATGGTGATGGTGTCGCCGATGCGCACCGGCCGCTCGAACAGGATGATGATGCCGGAGATGAAGTTGGCGAAGATCGCCTGCATGCCGAAACCCAAACCCACCGACAAGGCCGCCACCAGCCACTGCAGCTTGTCCCAACTGACGCCGAGGGTGGCCAGGGTCGAGACGAAACCTATTCCGGCAATGGCGTAGGACAGCAGGGTGGTGGTGGCGTAGGCGCTGCCCTGGGCCAGATTCAGCTTGGACAGCACCAGCACTTCCAAGAGGCCTGGCAGGTTGCGCGCCAGGGCTAAGGTGATGCCGACAATGATCAGCGCACCGATCACGTCGCCGATGCTGATGGGCACCATGCTCATGTTGGCGCCGGTGCCGCTGGTGTATTCGTAGAGGGTGATGTTGTCCAGGTAGGAGAACACGGTGATCAGGTCCGACCAGACCCAGTACAGCGCGGCGATGAAGCCGCCCAGCAGGGCCAGGCGGATCAGGCGCAGGGACTGTTCGTTGACCTTCTCGATGTCCATGGTCGGCTCTTCGACCACCGCGTCGCCGCTTTCCCCGGCTTCCTTGGCCGCCTGGCGTTTGCTCAGGGCCCGCTGGTAGGCCAGGCGCCGTGCTGCAACGCCGAGTCCGCGGACGAAGGTAGCCTCGATCACCAGCCAGAACATCAGCAGGTACAGGGTGTTGATCAGGCGGTCGCTGAGCTTCAGCGCGGTGTAGTAGTAGCCGAAGCACACGGCGATGAACAAGGCGATTGGCAGCAGGGTGAATAGCAGGCCCAACGCCTTGCGGAACAGCGAGGCATTCTCGTGGGCCGGGCTGCTCAGCAACAGGCGGCTCAGCAGCCAGGCCATCAGCCCGTAGCAGGTCAGCACCACGGCGATGCCGAGCACGTCATCGGCCAGGGCCGCGGGCTGGTGCTCGGCCACCGCCACCACGGCCACCAGCGCCAGGACCACCAGCCCCAGGCGCCGGACCCAGCCCTGGAGGAATTCCACCTGGGGTTTTTCCCAGCGGAAATGCAGTTCGGCCACGCCGCCGGGGGCGAGTATCCGATAGGCGGTGTAGAACACCAGCCAGGCCTGGGCGATCTGCAGCAGCGCCGCACCGAGGTTGGCGTTCTGCCCCCGGGCATCGATCTGCAGGGCATAGCCGCACAGCGCCAGGGCCAGGGTGACCGGCATCGCCAGAAGAATGTTCACCAGGATCGCCAGGGGCGTGTGCCACTGGCTGTCGCGTTTGAAGTGACCGATATCCTTGTGCACCTTGTTCAGGCGCGCATAGAGGTTCTTGCGCCGCCACAGCAGGGCGCCGATCAGCAGCGCCAGGGGCAGGAACAGCAGCGGCCGCTGCGCCAGACCGTCGGTCAGCTCACTGAGGCTGGAGGCCCAGGGCAGGGTGGTGATCTGTTTCTCCAGGCGCTGAGGGACGTCCTGTAGCCACTCGGCGTCCAGAGGCTTGTTGCTGGGAATCCAGAACATCTGCTCGTCGAGGGTCGCCCGCAGGCTCTGGGACGTGCTCAACAGTTGTTTCTGGTTCAGTTGCAGGGTGATGGATTCATTGAGCAGGGCGCTGAGCTCGCGGTTCAGGCGCTCCAGCAGATCGACGCGGGTCATGGCCAGCTCGATCAGGGTCCGGCGCAGTTGCGGCGTGACCTGCTCCGGCGGCTGGCTCTTGAGCAGGTTGTCGACGTAGGTGCTGGGGCTACCCAGCAATTCGCGCTGCTGGTTGACCTCGAATTGATAAAGGCGGATATCGGCGATTTCGTCCGCCAGGTCGCGATCCAGCTTCAGGCGTGGCAAGGCCTGTTTCTGCTTGTAGAGAATCTTCGACAGCAGCAGGCTGCCCTTGAGCACGTTGATCTGCTCGTCCAGGGCCGCGTCGCTTTGGGTCACGCTGTCCAGTTGCTGTCGAGTCTGCAGGTTCTGCTGGGTCAGTTCGTTGAGGCGGTCGGTGCTCTTGAGCAGGTAGTCGGAGAGCTTGAGGTTGGTGGCGCTTTCGGTGGTCAGCAGGCTGCTGCTGCCGGCCTTCTGCGCCTCGATGGACTGCTGGGTCACGGTTTCCTGGGACTGGGCCAGGCGCTTCTGGTTGATCAGGGTTTGCAGGTCCTGGATTTCCTGCTCCAGGCGCGCGGTCTTTTCCATCAGCAGGTCATGCTGGCTGCTGCCCAGGTCCTGCAACTGGCTGTTGCCCGCCAGTTCCTGGCGGCGCAGGGGAATCAGGGCGTTGATCGCCGCCAGTTCGGCATTTAGCAGATTGCGTTGATCGGCACCGAGCAGCTTGCCGCCGTCCTTGCCGGACTTGAGTGCGGCGTTGATCTGCAGGATGCGGGTCTGGCTGTTGCTGATTTCCGCCTGGGCCCGTTCGGGACGGGTCTGGGCGGTGATGGTCAGGGTGTTGGCGTCGGCCAGGGCCTTTTGCAGCTCGCCTTGCAAGGTGGTGCGTTCGCTCAGCAGTTGCTCCAGTTGCGACACCGCCAGCGAGCCATAGCGCTGGGCCACCGGTGCGACTTTACTGGCCTTCAGGCGTGTCAGCTCGCGCTGGTTTTCCGTGGTCTGGCGCGGCGCGTTGCTCAATTGCTGGCGCAGGTCGTTGAGGCGCCGCTCGTAGTCCTGCTTGTTGTTCAGGTGATTCAGGGTGTTTTGCAGCAGGGTCTGCAGGGCCTTCTGATCGGCTTCCGGCAATTTGCGTTCGGCGATCTTGTCCAGGCTTTGCTGGACCGACTCGGCACTGGGCGGATCGCCGCCCTGTGCGGCGCCGACAGAAAGACTCAGACCCAGCAGGGCAGCAGCGAAAAATTTACGCAAGTTAGGCATAGAAGTCGGTCAAGCAAATAGGAATGGGGGGGACGCGTCGCGATCAGGTCTGACGCGCTCCGCAGTTTAGAGGAAGAGGCCGGGGCCGGGGCGACTTCCTTCGGGGAATCTGACGCCCACTTTGCCGATCTTGTTCCCGTCCATCACCGCCACGGTCCAGAGGGTGTTGTTCCACTCCACCTGGTCGCCGACCACCGGTGCACCGCCGACCTTCTGGGCGATGAACGCGCCCAGGGGCATGTCCGCGTCCTGGCCGTCGAGCTTGAGCCCGTAGAGCGCCGACACCGCGCCCAGCTGGGCGTCGCCTTCAAGGACGAAGTCGCCGAAGAAGCGCAGGTCCAGCCCGCGCTCCGGAGCCTGGCTGAAGAGTTTGCCCAGGGCTGGAAGGTTGTGTTCATGGCCGATCACGCACAGCAGGTCATCGGCCTCAAGCACGGTACTACCCGACGGATGGAGCAGTTGCTGGCCGCGAAACAGGGCCGCGATCCTTGTGCCTTCGGGCATTTTCAGCTCCCGCAGGGCGGCGCCGATGCACCATTTTTCCGCCCCCAGGCGGTAGACGAACAGTTCCCACTCGCTGGTGACGTGAACCTCCAGGGCCGCCCGGGAAATCGGGGCCGGCTCCGGCGGCACCGTGACCTTGAGCCACTTGGCCACCCACGGCAGGCTGGTGCCCTGGAGCAGCAGCGAGATCAGCACGATAAAGAACGCCAGGTTGAAGTACAGCTGGGCGTCGGGCAGCCCGGCCATCAACGGGAACACCGCGAGAATGATCGGCACCGCGCCCCGTAGGCCGACCCAGGAAATAAAGGCCTTTTCCCGGCCATGGAAGGCCTTGAACGGCAGCAGGCCCACCAGCACCGACAGCGGACGGGCGAACAGGATCATCCACAGCGCCAGGCCCAGGGCCGGCAGGGCGATGGGCAGCAGGTCGTGGGGGGTGACCAGCAGCCCGAGCACCAGGAACATGCCGATCTGTGCCAGCCAGGCCATGCCGTCGAGCATGTGCAGGATGCCGTGGCGGCTGCGCACCGGGCGGTTGCCGATCACCAGGCCGCACAGGTACACGGCGAGGAAACCGCTACCGTGCAGGGCGTTGGTCAGGGCGAACACCACCAGACCACCGGCCACCACCAGGATCGGGTACAGGCCGTTGGCCAGATGAATGCGATTGACCAGTTGCAGCATCAGCCAGCCGCCCCCCAGGCCGATTAACGCGCCGATACCGAATTCGCGGATCAGGTCCCCCAGCAGGCTCCAGTGCAAGCCGGTGTGGCCCTTGGCGAGCATGTCGATCAGGGTCACGGTGAGAAACACCGCCATCGGGTCGTTACTGCCGGACTCAATCTCCAGGGTGGCGGTGACCCGCTCGTTGAGGCCCTTGCCCCCCAGCAGGGAGAACACCGCCGCGGCGTCGGTGGAGCCGACGATGGCACCGATCAGCAGCCCCTGGATCAGGTTCAGGTCGAACAGCCAGGCGGCAGCCATGCCGGTCAGCCCAGTGGTGATCAACACCCCCACTGTGGCCAGGGACAGCGCCGGCCACAGGGCCACGCGGAAACTCGCGACCCGGGTGCGCAGGCCGCCGTCCAGCAGGATCACGGCCAGGGCCAGGTTGCCCACCAGGTAGGCGGTCGGGTAGTTGTTGAAGATGATGCCGCCGCCGTCGACTCCGGCGCTCATGCCCACGGCGAGGATGATCACCAGGATCGGGATGCCGAGACGGGATGAAAGTGAGCTCACCAGAATGCTCGCACCTACCAGCAACGCGCCGATCAAGAACAGGCTGTTGATGGTCGTCGCATTCAAAGGCAGTACTCCAGAGCGAAAAAGGCGGGCGCAAACTGACCATGCAGTCTGCGTGCCAGCGATTCTAACCTGTTGAAATGCGCCACTGTCAAAAAGCTTTTGATGACAGTGGCGGATTTTTTTGCTGTGAATTCCGGCGCCGATTTACCGGCGTGTTGCGGGGCTGGCGAGCGGCTTCAGAGGCTGAAGCGCGCGACCATGCTGTTGAGGTCCACGGCCAGTCGCGACAGCTCGTTGCTGGCTGCACTGGTCTGGTTGGCGCCGGTGGCCGACTGCACCGACAAGTCGCGGATGTTCACCAGGTTGCGGTCCACTTCCCGGGCCACCTGGGCCTGTTCTTCGGCGGCGCTGGCGATCACCAGGTTGCGTTCGTTGATCTCGATGATCGCGCTGTTGATGGTGTCCAGCGACAGGCCGGCGCCGCGGGCGATGTTCAGGGTCGACTCGGCGCGCTCGGTGCTGTTGCGCATGGAGTCCACCGCGTGCTCGGTGCCGCTCTGGATGCTGCCGATCATGCGTTCGATTTCGCTGGTGGACTGCTGGGTACGGTGCGCCAGGGCCCGCACTTCGTCGGCGACCACGGCAAAGCCACGACCGGCCTCGCCAGCACGGGCGGCTTCGATGGCGGCATTGAGGGCCAGCAGGTTGGTCTGGTCGGCCAGGCCGCGAATCACGTCCAGTACCTTGCCGATGTCCCGCGACTCGTTGGCCAGGTCGCCGATCAGGCTGGCGGTGCCTTGCACGTCGGAACTCATGCGCTCGATGGCGGACACGGTTTCCTGCACCAGATCGCGACCGTCGCCGGCGGAGGCGGTGGCGTTCTTCGAGGCTTCCGAGGTGCTTACGGCGTTGCGTGCCACTTCTTCCACGGCGCTGGTCATTTCATTGACTGCGGTGGCGGCTTGCTCGATTTCGTTGTTCTGCTGGGTCAGGCCACGGGCACTTTCCTCGGTGACGCAATTGAGCTCTTCGGCTGCCGACGCCAGTTGGGTGGCGGAGCCGGAAATGCGCTGCAGGGTGTCCCGCAGTTTTTCCTGCATCTTGGCCATGGCGCGCAGCAGGCGTCCGGCTTCGTCATTGCCGTCGACCTTGATCGGCCGTGTCAGGTTGCCTTCGGCGATTTCTTCGGCGGCGCTCAGGGCGTTGGCGATCGGTACGGTGATGCTGCGGGTCAGCAGCCAGGCAAACAGCAGGGTCAGGCCGGTGGCCAGCACCAGCAGGGCCACCACCAGGTTGAAGGCCGAGGAGTACTGTTCGGCGGCCTGCTGGTTGGTGTCGAGGGTCTGCTGGGTGTTGATCTCCATCAGGCGGTTGAGCGCGGTGTTCATGGCTTCCGAGTTGTTCAGCAGGTCGGTGTTGAGCAGGTTGCGCAGCTCTTCCACCTGATTGCCGCGGGACAGGGACCTCATCCGCTCTTCGATCTGCCGGTACTGTGTCAGCAACTGGACGTACTGCTCGTAGGCAGTCTTTTCCTCGGGGCTGCTGATGAACTTCTCGTAGGTGACCTGGGCGGCGCGGATCTGCTGGTTGCGCATGTCCAGCAGTTCGATGGTCTTTTGCTGGACATCGGGTTCACGGTTGACCAGCAAGCGATAGGACAGCACCCGCAGACGCAGGGTCAGTTGGGTGAACTCGTCGAGGCTCTTGATGCTCGGCACGCTGCTCAGGGTGATGTCCTCGGCGGCGCCGCGGATCTTGCTCATCTGGTTCAGGGCGAACACCCCCAGGATCAGCATCAAGCCGCCGATCATGGCAAAGCCGAGGAAGGCCCGCGGAGCGATATTCATATTGCGTAGGGACATGGTGAGTACCAAAAAGGGCGCATCCGTGCGGGGGCTTGAGACTGATCTACCGTGACTTATCGGTCGTACGACTAAAGTCTTGAGTCGCGCCGTGGATTTAGCCTTTTGGCTACGCACCGGGCCGGGAGTGTCAACGGCCGACTGCATCGGCCCAAGGCCCGTAATAGAGCCCTGGAGCCGGGAGAAGGGGGTTTACAGCTGGAAGCGGGTCACCAGATTGTTCAGGTCAGCGGCCAGGATCGACAGTTCACTGCTGGCGGAGCGGGTCTGGTTGGCACCAGTGGTGGACTGCACCGACAGGTCGCGGATGTTCACCAGATTGCGATCCACTTCCCGAGCCACCTGGGCCTGTTCTTCGGCGGCGCTGGCAATGACCAGGTTGCGCTCGTTGATTTCGTTGATGGCGCTGTTGATGGTGTCCAGGGACTGGCCGGCGCTGCGGGCGATGTTCAGGGTCGAGTCGGCGCGTTCGGTGCTGTTGCGCATCGACTCCACCGCCTGCTCGGTGCCGCTCTGGATGCTGCCGATCATGCGTTCGATTTCACTGGTGGACTGTTGGGTGCGGTGCGCCAGGGCGCGGACTTCGTCGGCAACCACGGCAAAGCCGCGGCCGGCCTCGCCGGCACGGGCGGCTTCGATGGCGGCGTTGAGGGCCAGCAGGTTGGTCTGGTCGGCCAGGCCGCGAATCACGTCCAGTACCTTGCCGATATCCCGGGACTCGTTGGCCAGCTCGCCGATCAGGCTGGCAGTGTCTTGCACGTCACCGGTCATGCGTTCGATGGCCGAGACGGTTTCTTGCACCTTGTCCCGTCCGTCCCCGGCGGATTGGGTGGCGTTTTGCGAAGCTTCGGAAGTGCTCACTGCATTGCGCGCGACTTCTTCCACGGCGCTGGTCATTTCATTGACCGCGGTAGCCGCCTGCTCGATTTCATTGTTCTGTCGAGTCAGGCCACGAGCACTTTCGTCGGTGACGCTGTTGAGCTCCTCGGCGGCCGAGGCCAGTTGGCCGGCGGAACCGGAAATGCGCTGCAGGGTGTCCCGCAGTTTTTCCTGCATGGTCAACATGGCCTGCAGCAGGCGGCCGGCTTCGTCGCGGCCATCCACGGTGATCGGCTGGGTCAGGTTGCCTTCGGCGATCGCTTCGGCCGCATGCAGGGCGTTGTCGATCGGCAGGGTAATGCTGCGAATCAGCCGCCAGGCAAACACCAGGGTCAGGGCGGTGGCCATGACCAGCAGCGTCACCACCAGGTTGAAGGCGGTGGCGTATTGCTCGGCCGCGTCTTGATCGGCGGCGCTGGAGTACTGGGTGTTGATGTCCACCAGTTGATTGAGAAGGGCGTTGATCTTTTCGGCGCTGGTCATCAGCTCGGTGTTCAGCAACTGCTGCATGCTTTCGAGCTGGTTGTTGTGCGACAGCTCGATCAACTGGCCTTCCAGTTGGCGGTGGTGGGTCAGCAGCTCCATGTACTGATCGTAAGCGGCGTGCTCTTCCGGGCTGCTGATGAGCTCCTGGTAGCGGGCCCGGGTTTCATCGATTTTCTGGTTGCGCTGGCTGATGGAGTCCAGGGTCTTTTGCTGTTCCTCGGGGTCGCGGTTGAGCAGCAGTCGGTAGGCCTGGACCCGCAGGCGCAGGCTCAGTTGGGTGAAGTCGTCGACGCTCTTGATGCTGGGAATGGTGTCCTGGGTGATGCGTTCGGTCGCTGCGCGGATCTTGCTCATTTGACTCAGAGCGAAGATCCCGAGAAACAGCATCAAACAACCGATCACGGCAAAGCCGAGGAATGCTCTCGGAGCGATATTCAGGGTGCGCAGGGACATTGAACCTACCTCGGATGTGCGCGGCTTGCGCGTTTGGGTCAGGGAAGTACCTGTGCTATCGCGTTGAAAAAACGCTTCTTGAATCGCCAGGAGTGCTTTCAGAAAAGTCTTACCACCTGTTGGGATAATTCGTAAAAGTCCGAAGCATCCGACCGAACGTCAGGAACCCGAGGCGCGAATGACAGTCTCTAACAGCTCTCGCGTGAGGGTCATCGCCAGTAAAATCAAGGCCTTGCGCCTGGATATCCCTGGTATCCAAGGTGACTTTTCTTTATCGTACGCGCCCTTTGCAAACAGCCCGGAAGATCAAAATGTTGGAAGCATCCCTCAGCCAATTGGAACAGTTGGTCAGTGACCTGGTGGTACAGAACCAGGAGCTGCTCGGCACGAACGAAACCCTCAAGGAACAACTGGCCCAGGCCAAGGATGAAAACGAAAGCCTGCAGTTGAGCCTCATGGAACAGGAAGAAAAACAGGGCGCTACCGCCGCCCGCATCCAGGCTCTGGTTGAGCGCGTCAGTGCGAGCCCGGCCAACCCATGAGACATCACATCGATGGGGTGAAGGTGGTCTCGATCCTGGGTGAGGATTACTCGATCAAGGCGCCGGCCGGTGAGGAACAGACCCTCATGGACGCCGCGCTGATGCTCAAGGCGGCCCTGGCCGACACCAAGAAAAAATACCCGACGCTGATTGGCGAGCGCCTGCTGGTGCTGGCAGCGATGAACCTGTGTTCGCAGCAGATCGAAATGAAAAAGCAGCACGCCCAGGCGCTTGAGCGTTATCAGGAGCAGGTGAGCGCCACCGTCGAGGTAATCGCCAAGACCATTCAACAGAATTGATGGAAGTGCACACAGCTGGCGGGTAATGAGTTGGACAAGCAGAAGCATTGTTTGTATACAACTTCCCGCGGCTGGCGCGGTATCTCAGCCTCTTATAACCATAAGAAAGAGGTGTTCCATGCAATTCTGGCGACGCAGTATTCAATGGCAACTGATCCTCAGCATGGGTTCGGCCCTGCTGGTCAGTCTGCTGGTGGTCGTAGCGATCTACACGGTGCTGATCAATCACCTGACCCAGAGCTACCTGGTGGACAGGGCGCTGCCTTCGAGCATCGAAGCCATGCGCAACGATATCGAACGCATTCTGACCCAGCCTCTGACCGCCGCCCGTGACCTGGCCGGCAACGGCATGCTGCGCGACTGGCTGGCGGCAGGCGAAGACCCGGCCCGGGCGCAGAGCTTCATCAGCTACCTGGAAGACATCCGCGCCGAGAACCAGGCCTTCACCACCATGATGGCCAGCCCGCTCAGCCATCACTATTACAACCAGAAAGGCCTGGACCGGACCCTGAGTCGGGATAATCCGAAGGATGTCTGGTTCTATCGCTTTATCGACAGCGGCAAGCCGCGGGTGCTGAACATCGATGTCGATGTTGCCAGTGGCGAGCTGGCGCTGTTCATCAACTACCGGGTCGAGAAAGACGGTGAGCTGGTGGCGGTCACCGGCCTGGGCTTGCGCATGACCGAGCTGTCGCAGCTGATTCACGACTACAGCTTTGGTGAGCGTGGCCGGGTGTTTCTGGTGCGCAACGATGGTTTGATCCAGGTGCATCCAGACGCTGAATTCAGTGGCAAGCGACAGTTGTCCGAGCAGATCGGCGCGACCGCCGCCGAGGCGCTGATGGGACATGAGGGGCTGACCAGCAGTCATTTCGAGCGTGATGGCGAAGACTACCTGGCCCTGAGCCTGCCACTGCGCGGCTTTGGCTGGAGCCTGGTGGCCGAGGTGCCGCAGGCGCAGATTTACGCCGAGGCGCACCGGGCGATCTGGCTCACCAGTCTGATCGGCCTGGGCATCGCCGGCGTCTGCCTATTGCTGGTTGTACTGCTGGCCCGTGGCCTGGTACGCCCGGTGCGACAGGTGACCGAAGGGCTGGTGGCCATCGGCAGCGGCGGTGGCGACCTGACCCTGCGCCTGGATGCCAGCCGTGCCGACGAACTGGGGGATCTGGCCCGGGGTTTCAACCGTTTTCTCGACAGCCAGCGCGGCATGATCGGTGAGGTGTTGGCCACCACCGAACGCCTGCGTTCCTCGGTGAGCCAGGTGGCGGCGGTGGTGGAGAACACCGCCGAGCGCTCCGGCCGGCAGCAGGAAATGACCGACATGGTGGCCACTGCGGTACATGAGATGGGGCTTACCGTGCAGGACATTGCGCGCAATGCCGGGCAGGCGGCGGATGCTTCCCAGGCGGCCCGGGATGAAGCCCAGCAGGCCCAGGACGTGGTGGGCGGTTCGATTCGGCATATCGAGAGCATGTCCGGTGAAATCGCTCTGGCCGCCGGTGCCGTGGGCGAACTGGCGGAACAGGTGGCCTCCATCGATCAGGTGCTGGCGGTGATCCGCGGGGTTTCCGAACAGACCAACCTGCTGGCCCTCAACGCTGCCATCGAGGCGGCTCGGGCCGGGGAAATGGGCCGTGGCTTTGCGGTGGTGGCCGATGAAGTCCGGACCCTGGCCCAGCGTACCCAGACCTCCACCGATGAGATCCAGCAGATGATCCAGGGCCTCAAGCAGGGGGCGGAGAATGCCGTGTCTTCGATGCATGCGGGGCAATCGGCCACCGGCACCGGAGTTCAGTCCAGCCAGCAGACCGGGGCCTCACTGACGGCGATCACCGGGCAGGTGGAGCGTATCAGCGACATGAATCAGCAGGTCGCCACTGCCACGGAAGAACAGTCGGCGGTGACCGAAGAGATCAACCGCAATGTTCAGGGCATTTCCGAACTGGCCCGGGCCACCGCGGCTGAAGTGCACACCTGTCGTGAGGATTGCCAGACCCTGCAGCGCCTGGCCGAAGACCTGGCGCGCCAGGTGGGCGGTTTCAAGCTGCACTGACCAGCCTGCAGGAGCTGGCGTGCCAGCGAACCTCGGGCCGCGCAGTGCCAGGCCGGACGCTTTCGCCGGCAAGCCGGCTCCTACAGGTGTCGAGTGAGCCTTCTGGTAGGCGCTGGCTTGCCAGCGAACAGCGCTGCGGTGTGACAGGCCGCCTCGGCCTCAGAACCAGGCGTCCTGCATCTCCAGGCAGGTGGCGTCCCGTGCTTCCAGCAGGGTCAATTCATGCTGGCAGCCCGGCACTTCCCAGGTCAGGAAGTAGCGCGCGGCCTGCAGTTTGCCGTGATAGAAATCCCGGTCCCCGGCATGACCTCGCGCCAGTCCTTCCTCGGCCCTGATGGCCTGTTCCAGCCAGCGCCAGCCGATCACCGCGTGGCCGAAGGCCTTCAGATACAGCGCCGAGTTGGCCAGGGTCGCCGTGACCTTGCCGCTGGCCAGGTCGCCCAGCAGACCCAGGGTCACGCTCTGCAGGCGCGTCACCAGTTGCTCCAGAGGCAGGCGCAGGGCATCCAGCGACGCATGGGCGCGGGCCCGCTCGCCCGTTTCGGCGATCAGGCGGATCAGGCGCTTGAGCCCGGCGCCGCCGTTCTGCGCCAGCTTGCGCCCCAGCAGGTCCAGGGACTGGATGCCGTGGGTGCCTTCATGGATCGGATTCAGGCGATTGTCGCGGTAGTACTGCTCCACCGGGTATTCCCGGGTGTAGCCGTGGCCACCGAGGATCTGGATCGCCAGCTCGTTGGCCTTGAGGCAGAACTCCGAAGGCCAGGACTTTACGATGGGCGTCAGCAGGTCCAGCAGTTCATGGGCCTGCTGGCGCTCGGCCTCGCTGGCCAGGGTGGTGGTGTCATCGAACAGCCGCGCCGCATACAGCCCCAGGTCGAAGGCGCCTTCAACGTAGGCCTTCTGGGTCAGCAGCATGCGACGCACATCGGCGTGCTGGATGATCGCAACCGGTGCAGTGGTCGGGTCCTTGCTGTCCGGCAGGCGACCTTGCGGACGCTCGCGAGCGTATTCCAATGAATACAGATAGCCGGCATAACCCAGCATCACCGCGCCCATGCCGACGCCGATCCGTGCTTCGTTCATCATCTGGAACATGTAGCTCAGGCCGTGATGGGGCTTGCCCACCAGATAGCCCACGCAATTACCGTTATCGCCGAAGTTCAGCGCGGTGGAAGTGGTGCCGCGCCAGCCCATCTTGTGGAACAGCCCGGCCAGCAGCACGTCGTTGCGCGGCCCTAGGCTGCCGTCATCGTTGACCAGGAACTTGGGCACGATAAATAGGGAAATGCCCTTCACCCCGGGCGGCGCGTCCGGCAGCTTGGCCAGGACCATGTGCACGATGTTTTCCGACAGCGGGTGGTCGCCGCCGGAGATGAAGATCTTGTTGCCCTTGAGCCGGTAGCTGCCGTCGGCAGCCGGTTCGGCGCGGGTGCGGATATCCGACAGCGACGAACCAGCATGGGGCTCGGTCAGGGCCATGGTGCCGAAGAAGCGGCCATCGATCATGGGCTGCAGGAAGCGCTGTTTCTGTTCGTCGGTGCCGAAGCTCTCGATCAGGTTGGCCGCGCCCATGGTCAGGAACGGGTAGGAAGTCGTGGCCGCGTTGGCGGCCTGGAAGTGGGCGAAGCAGGCCTGGGACAACAGGGTCGGCAACTGCATACCGCCCGCGTCGAAACTGCGTGCGGCATTGAGAAAGCCGGCTTCGAGGAAGGCGTCCACCGCCGGTTTCACTTCAGGGATCAGCACCGCCTGGCCGTCTTCGTAGCGCGGCTCGTGTTCATCGCCCTTGCGGTTGTGCGGGGCGAAGTACTTCTCGGCGATGTTGCGCGCGGTGCCCAGGGCGGCATCGAAGGTTTCGCGATTGTGCTCGGCAAACCGCTCGCGCTGGGTCAGGCCCTCGGCGTCGAGCACCTCATACAGTTCGAAAGCCAGATTGCGGGAACTGAGCAGCGTCTCGGACATGGCGGCATACCTGTTGGCTAGGGAATGGGCTGAGTCTAGGCGCGTGAATAAAGGCTGAATAGCAAGATTGATCTGGGTGATAAAGATGCCAAACAGGCACAGGACATTGCATCGGGCAAAAAAAAGAGCGCCGCTGAGGGCGCTCTTTTCCATGCTGCTGACTATCGGCTTCAGCCGATGGTCATCAGGCTGGCGTTGCCGCCGGCCGCTGCGGTGTTGACGCTCAGGGCGCGCTCGATCACCAGGCGCTCCAGGGCAATCGCGGTCTCGCCCTGGGACAGGCCCTGGACGCCGACGATGGCTCCGGCACGCTGGGCCACTTGCTGGCAAACGCCGCGCAGTTGGTCAGAGTCGCCGTGATGCAGGACCGCGTCGAATACCACGTCGTCCTTGGTCCAATCCGCCACCCGCTGGATGCGTGCTTGCACGTCCTTGGGCAGACGGGCGAACAGCGCCTTGCTGAGGTCGCTTTCCGGCCAGACTGCCGAACCGCCGACGGCCAGTACGGCCGCCAGTTGGGTCAGCAGGTCGCCCTCGACCTCCGCCAGGCACAGGACGTGCTCGCGGGGCAGGATGGCGTAGCTGTTGCGCTCGCCGGTCGGGCCGTTCAGCTGGCGGGTGATACCGCTTTGCGACTGGCTGGCGAACTGTTTGCACAGGGTCGCCAGTTCCACCAGCTTGCTGCTCTCGGCCCAGGCTTGCAGGGCGTTGAGCGGCTTGCCGAGGGCTTCGCGCAGGCGCAGGTCCGGGGCGTTGGCGGCATCGGCGCGAACGAAGGATTGCTCGATGGCATCCACCGGACGGGTCGACAGCAGGCGGTACAGGTACAGCGGACCGCCGGCTTTCGGGCCGGTGCCCGACAGGCCTTCGCCGCCGAACGGCTGCACGCCGACCACGGCACCGACGATGTTGCGGTTGACGTAGACGTTACCGGCGTTGACGTTGTCCACCACCTTGGCAATGGTTTCGTCGATCCGGGTGTGCACACCCAGGGTCAGGCCGTAGCCGGAAGCATTGATCTGGGCGATCAGTTGGTCGATGTCCTTGCGCTTGTAGCGCACCACGTGCAACACCGGACCGAAGATCTCGCGCTGCAGTTCATCGAAGCTTTCCAGTTCGATCAGGGTCGGCATGACAAAGGTGCCACGCTTGCATTCTTCGCTGTCGGCGATGGCCATCTGGTACACGCTGCGACCTTTGTCGCGCATGGCCTGGATGTGCTTCTCGATGCCGGCCTTGGCTTCGGCGTCGATTACCGGGCCGATGTCCACCGACAGGCGCTCCGGGTTGCCCAGGCGGTTTTCAGCCATGGCGCCCTTGAGCATTTCGATCACGCGGTCGGCGGAATCTTCCTGCAGGCACAGCACGCGCAGGGCCGAGCAACGCTGGCCGGCACTGTCGAAGGCCGAGGACACCACATCGATGACCACTTGTTCGGTCAGGGCCGAGGAGTCGACGATCATGGCGTTCTGGCCACCGGTTTCGGCGATCAGCGGGATCGGCCGACCCTGGTTGTCCAGGCGCCCGGCGATGTTGCGTTGCAGCAGGCGCGCGACTTCGGTGGAACCGGTGAACATCACGCCCTTGACGCGTTCGTCACCGACCAGGCGGGCACCGACGCTTTCGCCCTGGCCCGGCAGCAGTTGCAGCACGCCTTCGGGAATCCCGGCTTCGAGCAGCAGGCGCACGGCCTGGGCCGCCACCAGCGGGGTCTGTTCGGCCGGCTTGGCCAGTACCGGGTTGCCGGCGGCGAGGGCGGCGGCGACCTGGCCGCTGAAGATCGCCAGCGGGAAGTTCCACGGGCTGATGCACACCACAGGACCCAGCGGACGGTGGGCGTCGTTGCTGAAGTCATTGCGGGCCTGCACCGCGTAATAACGCAGGAAGTCCACGGCTTCACGCACTTCGGCGATGGCGTTGGCGAAGGTCTTGCCGGCCTCGCGGGCCAACAGGCCCATCAGCGGCTGGATCTCGGCTTCCATCAGGTCGGCGGCGCGTTCCAGGATCGCGGCGCGTTCGGCCGGCGGCGTGGCCTGCCAGATCGGCGCGGCGTTCAGCGCGCACTGGATGGCGTTGTCGACGTCTTCGATCGTGGCTTCCTGGACGTGACCGACCACATCGCGATGATCCGACGGGTTGAGGACCGGCGCCGGGGTTTCGCTGCTGGCGGCGCAACCGAGCATTGGCGCGGCTTTCCAGTTGTTGTGAGCGCTGGCCAGCAGGGCGCAGGACAACGACGCCAGGCGGTGTTCGTTGGCCATGTCGATGCCGGCGGAGTTGGCGCGCTCGCTGCCATACAGGTCACGCGGCAACGGAATGCGTGGGTGCGGCAGGCCGAAACCGCCTTCCAGGGTGGCCATCTGCTCGATCTGCGCCACCGGGTCGGCCACCAGCTCTTGAATCGAGATCGACTGGTCGGCGATGCGGTTGACGAAGGAGGTGTTGGCGCCGTTTTCCAGCAGGCGGCGGACCAGATAGGCCAGCAGGGTTTCGTGGGTGCCGACCGGTGCGTACACGCGGCACGGACGGTTCAGCTTGCCATCGGCGACCTTGCCCACCACTTGCTCGTACAGCGGTTCACCCATGCCGTGCAGGCACTGGAACTCGTACTGGCCGGGGTAATAGTTCTGACCGGCAATGTGGTAGATCGCCGACAGGGTGTGGGCGTTGTGGGTGGCGAACTGCGGGTAGATGACTTCCGGCACCGACAGCAGCTTGCGTGCGCAGGCGATGTAGGAAACGTCGGTGTACACCTTGCGGGTGTAGACCGGATAGCCTTCCAGGCCTTCGACCTGGGCGCGCTTGATCTCGCTGTCCCAGTAGGCGCCTTTCACCAGGCGGATCATCAGGCGGTGACGGCTGCGGCGGGCCAGATCGATGACGTAGTCGATGACGTACGGGCAGCGCTTCTGGTAAGCCTGGATCACGAAGCCGATGCCGTTCCAACCGGTCAGCTGCGGCTCGAAGCACAGGCGCTCCAGCAGGTCCAGGGACAGCTCCAGGCGGTCCGCTTCTTCGGCGTCGATGTTCAGGCCGATGTCGTATTGCTTGGCCAGCAGGGTCAGCGACAGCAGGCGCGGGTACAGCTCTTCCATCACGCGTTCGTACTGGGCGCGGCTGTAACGCGGGTGCAGCGCCGACAGCTTGATGGAGATGCCCGGGCCTTCATAGATGCCGCGACCGTGGGAGGCCTTGCCGATGGAGTGGATGGCCTGCTCGTAGGACGCCAGGTATTTCTGCGCGTCGTGCTCGGTCAGTGCCGCTTCGCCGAGCATGTCGTAGGAGTAGCGGAAGCCCTTGGCTTCGAACTTGCTGGCATTGGCCAGGGCTTCGGCGATGGTTTCGCCGGTGACGAACTGCTCGCCCATCAAACGCATGGCCATGTCCACGCCCTTGCGGATCATCGGCTCGCCGCTCTTGCCGATGATGCGGCTCAGGGAGGAGGTCAGGCCGGCCTCGTTGTGGGTCGACACCAGCTTGCCGGTGAGCAACAGGCCCCAAGTGGCCGCGTTGACGAACAGCGACGGGCTGTTGCCCAGGTGCGGCTGCCAGTTGCCGGTGCTGATCTTGTCGCGGATCAGTGCGTCACGGGTGCCCTTGTCGGGGATGCGCAGCAGGGCCTCGGCCAGGCACATCAGTGCCACGCCTTCCTGGGACGACAGGGAGAACTCCTGCAGCAGGCCCTGGACGATACCGGCACGGCCGCCGGCGCTCTTTTGGTTACGCAGCTTCTCGGCGATCGAGGCGGCCAGCTTGTTGGCGGCTTCGGCGGTGGCGGCCGGCAGACGCGCCTGCTCCAGCAGCATCGGCACCACTTCCGGTTCCGGGCGGCGGTAGGCAGCGGTGATCGAGGCGCGCAGCACCGATTGCGGGAGGATGCTCTCGGCAAATTCGAGGAAGCATTGGTGAGCGTGATCGGTCAGCACGTCGCCGGCGTCGTCGCCGTCCTTGGTGGTGACACTGCTCAGCTCGGTCAGGGTTGCACCACCCTCGAGTTTTTCCAGGTAATTGAAAATCGCCTGCTTGATCAGCCAGTGCGGCGTACGATCGATCGAGGTCGCAGCAGCCTTGAGGCGCTCGCGGGTTGGGTCGTCGAGTTTGACCCCGAGGGTGGTGGTAGCCATATTTTTATCCTCATGTTTGCCACGCACGTGTGGCATCAGCTGGCGGCAAGATTATCCGTGCGCCGAAATAGGTGCAACCGGGTGCAACCCTTTTTTCGCCGGAATAAATAGCAGCTCGTCAGGAAATCAATATTGCCTCCTGGCTCCCGTATTGCCTTGGTGCATTTAATTCTGGCGGGTGGATTTCTTGCTCCAAAAAGGAGCAAAAAAGTTGTCGTCGTCGGTAAATGCGACAAGGTGCAACTTAATTGGATGAAACTGGTTGCACCTTGTTTAATTTGTTGAATAGGATTCGCGCCCAAGGTGCAACCTGTCTTTTGCGACTCGGTTCATCGGCCAATGGCTTTCCTGGGGAAACATTGGTCATAAAACGTGCGCGATAGCCGATCGTCTTCCAAACTGTAAAAGCTGGGTGACGGTACTGCTGACCGCCGCTACATAAAAACAAAGCCAGGGCGTAACTCAAATGAGTGCAAGCAATCCAACCTTGATCACGTTCGTGATCTACATCGCAGCAATGGTGCTGATCGGCTTCATGGCCTATCGCTCCACCAACAACCTTTCCGACTACATTCTTGGCGGCCGCAGCCTGGGCAGCGTGGTGACCGCGCTTTCCGCTGGTGCATCCGACATGAGTGGCTGGCTGCTGATGGGCCTTCCGGGCGCTATCTACATGTCGGGTCTGTCGGAGAGCTGGATCGCCATCGGACTGATCGTCGGTGCCTACCTGAACTGGCTGTTCGTTGCCGGTCGTCTGCGGGTGCAGACCGAGCACAACGGTGATGCTCTGACCTTGCCGGACTACTTCTCCAGCCGTTTCGAAGATAAAAGCGGCCTGCTGCGCATCATCTCCGCGGTGGTGATCCTGGTGTTCTTCACCATCTACTGTGCCTCCGGCATCGTGGCCGGTGCCCGTCTGTTCGAAAGCACCTTCGGCATGCCTTACGAGACGGCGCTGTGGGCTGGCGCGGCGGCGACCATTGCTTACACCTTTGTCGGTGGCTTCCTGGCGGTGAGCTGGACCGATACCGTGCAGGCCACGCTGATGATCTTCGCGTTGATCCTGACCCCGATCATCGTGCTGTTGGCCACCGGTGGCGTCGATACCACCTTCCTGGCGATCGAAGCCAAGGACCCGACCAGCTTCGACATGCTCAAGAACACCACCTTTATTGGCGTGATCTCGCTGATGGGCTGGGGCCTGGGCTACTTCGGTCAGCCGCACATCCTGGCGCGTTTCATGGCGGCGGATTCGGTGAAGTCGATCGCCAACGCCCGTCGCATCTCCATGACCTGGATGATCCTGTGCCTGGGCGGCACCGTGGCCGTGGGCTTCTTCGGTATCGCCTACTTCTCGGCGCATCCTGAAGTGGCCGGTCCCGTGACCGAGAACCCTGAGCGTGTGTTCATCGAACTGGCCAAGCTGCTGTTCAACCCGTGGGTAGCCGGTGTGTTGCTGTCGGCCATTCTGGCGGCGGTGATGAGTACCCTGAGCTGCCAGTTGCTGGTGTGCTCCAGTGCCCTGACCGAAGACTTCTATAAAGCCTTCCTGCGCAAGCACGCCTCCCAAGTTGAGCTGGTATGGGTCGGTCGCGCCATGGTGCTGGTGGTGGCGCTGGTCGCCATCGCCATGGCCGCCAACCCGGAAAACCGCGTGCTGGGCCTGGTGAGCTACGCCTGGGCCGGCTTCGGTGCGGCGTTCGGTCCTGTGGTGCTGATCTCGGTGCTCTGGAAGGGCATGACCCGCGACGGCGCGCTGGCCGGGATCATCGTCGGTGCCGTCACCGTGATCCTGTGGAAACACTTCGCTCTGCTGGGTCTGTACGAAATCATCCCGGGCTTCATCTTCGCCAGCCTGGCAATCGTGCTGGTGAGCAAGATGGGTGCTCCAAGCGCTGGCATGGTTCAGCGTTTTGAAGCGGCCGAGAAGGATTTCAAACTCAATCAGTGAGTGCGCACGTCCTGCCCTGATCGTTCGGGGCAATGAAAACGGCACGCTGCGTCACCGCAGCGGGCCGTTTTTTTTTAGTGCAGTTCAGCGTCGGGCTGGTTGAGGAAGATCAACACGCCAAGGATCGCCATGTAGAACTTGAAGGCCGCGTCCTGGCCATTCCAGGTCTGGGATTGCCACATCATGAACCACTCGCCACCCACCACCATGAAGCCGAAGAACCAGACGCAGAAGCCCAGGCAGAAGCCGGCAATGGCCCAGCCTTTGCGCCGGTTGAAGTAGCTGGCGACACCGTGTCGCGCCAGCCACAGGTGCAAGGCGCCAACGACCAGCAATACCCCGGTCAGGGCCTCGCCGGTAATGATCAGCCAGTAGCCGACATTCCACAGCAGGGGCAGGGTCAGGGCGCGGTCGGTGGCGGTGTTGCCGGGGAAGACGCTGTCCATGCTCAGTACGTGCTGGACAAAGGCGAAGTTGGAGTCGTAGTCGCTGATGTTGTTGTAAGCCACCAGCAAGGCGAACGCCGCCACTGCCAGGGTCATGGTGATTTTTACGTAACGCACAATCATGTTGGGTTCCTTTGCGGGTGAGTAATGATCCTGGGGGCTGGTTGGGGGTGGATGCGTCGGTGCCAACGCGCTGGGGGGATTTGGGGGGGATGGCCCTGGCGTCTGCTGCCAGGGCCGATGAATCAGGCTTGTTTCAGCGCCTGGTCAAGGTCCTCGAGCAGGTCCTCGATAGCCTCGATGCCGACCGAAAGGCGGATCATCTCCGGCTTGACGCCGGCCTTGGCCTGCTCTTGTTCGTTCATCTGCCGGTGAGTGGTGGACGCCGGGTGGCAGGCCAGGGACTTGGCGTCGCCGATGTTGACCAGGCGCTTGAAGATCTGCAGGGCGTCGTAGAAGCGCACGCCTGCGGCATAGCCGCCTTTTAGGCCGAAGGACAGGATCGCCGACGGCTTGCCCTGCATGTACTTGCGCGCTAGTTCATGGTGCGGGTGATCGGCCAGGCCGGCGTAGCTGACCCAGGCCACCAGCGGGTGGTCCTTGAGGAACTGCGCGACCCGGATGGCGTTGTCGGTGTGGCGTTCCATGCGCAGGGCCAGGGTTTCCAGGCCTTGTAGCAGGAGGAAGGCGTTCATCGGTGCCAGCGCCGCGCCGGTGTTGCGCAGTGGCACGGTGCGGGCCCGGGCGATAAAGGCAGCCGGGCCGAACTTCTCGGTGTAGACCACGCCGTGGTAGGCCGGCTCCGGGGTGTTGAGGCTGGCGAACTTCTGCGGATGCTCGGCCCAGGGGAAGTTGCCGCTGTCGACGATCACCCCGCCCAGGGAGTTGCCGTGGCCACCGACGTACTTGGTCACTGAGTGCACCACGATGTCGGCGCCGAACTGGATCGGCTTGCACAGGATCGGCGTGGCCACGGTGTTGTCCACCATCAGCGGTACGTTGCGGGCGTGGGCGACCTGGGCCAGGCCCTCGATGTCGACGATATTGCCCGCCGGGTTGCCGATGCTTTCGCAGTACACCAGCTTGGTCTTGTCGTCGATCAGCTCGGCGATGGCCTCTGGCGAATCGTCCCGGGCGAAGCGCACTTCGACCCCGAAGCTGGGCAGCAGGTGGGCGAACAGGGTGTAGGTACCGCCGTACAGCTGGGGCGTGGAGACAATATTGTCCCCGGCCTGGGTCAGGGTCTGGATCGCGTAGTGGATCGCCGCGCTGCCAGCCGCCACCGCCAGCCCGGCGATCCCGCCTTCCAGGGCGGCCATGCGCTGTTCCAGCACATCGTTGGTGGGGTTCATGATGCGGGTGTAGATGTTGCCGGGCACATCCAGGTTGAACAGGTCCGCCCCGTGCTGGGCGTTGTCGAACTCGAAGGCGACGTTCTGGTAGATGGGCACGGCCACGGCCTTGGTGGTCGGGTCCGACTTGAATCCATGGTGCAGCGCAATCGTTGCGTCTTTCATAAATCCTCGACTCAGTAGCAATCCGTTTTATGAGCACAGCCAGGCAGGTCGTGTGCCCGCGCAGCAGTCAGTGGTCCCGTGTGTCTGAGTCGCCAGCAACCGCTTGATGTGCCCGCCGCATGGCCGCGAGCGGGCGCGTCAGTGTCCAATAGGCGCGGCGGATGGGCAAGGGGGCGCTGGCTTGCCGGGAACGGGGCGGCCGTCCTTGGCCAATGGCGGTTTCAGCGCGGCTGGGACCAGCCCTGGGAGCGGCTGACGGCGGCGCTGAAGGTGCGGCGCCAGACGTCGGCCGTGGTCCGATCGACACGGGGCTGATAGTGGGTGCGGGTGTTGTCCAACTCCGGCAGCTCCAGGCCCAGGCCACGGGCAGCCAGGGCGGCGCAGCCCAGGGCAGTGAGTTCGTCGAAACGCTGTGTGACGATGGTGCGTTGCAGGATATCGGCAAGGAACTGGGCGAAATACGGGCTGCGGGCCAGCCCGCCGTCGATCGACAGCTGGTCGGTGACACGCAGGTGATCGTCCATCGCAGTGATCACTTCGGCGCTGCGCAGGGCCACGCCTTCCAGCACCGCCTGGCACAGGTCCTGGCGGCTGGTGGCGGCGTTCATGCCGATCCACACCGCCCCGGCGCTGCGGTCCCAGTGCGGGCAGGCCAGCCCCGACAACGCCGGGACAAAGGCCAGTTCGCGGGAAATGGCCGGTGGCTGATCGAAGGCTGCCAGCTCCGAGAAGTCGCTGAACAGGCCCAGCCGCCCGGCCCACTCCACCGCGGCGCTGGCGTCGTACACGCCACCGTCCATGGCATACACCGGCTTGCCATCGACTTGCCAGGCAATGGTGGCCAGCAGTCCTTTCTCCGGTGCGCGGATGATCTGATCGCCGGTGACGGTCAGGGCGAAGGCGCCGGTGCCGAAGGTGATCTTGGCGTCCCCCGGCTGCCGGCAGCCGTGGCCGTAGAGCGAGGCTTGCTGGTCCACCACCGAGGCGCTGATGGGCGTCTGGCCGATGCGCCCGAAGTCGCCGACCGTGGCGCGGATCGGTGGCAGGGCCTCTAGCGGGACGCCGAACAGTGCACACAACTGCGGGTCCCACTGGCCGGTGGCGAGGTTCATCAGCGAGGTGCGCGAGGCGGTGGTGATGTCGGTGGCATAGACCCCGGCCAGGCGGTCGAGGAAGTAGGCATCGGTGGTGCCCAGGCGCAGGCGGCCGGCACTCAGGGCTGCTTGTGCCGCCGGCAGGTTCTCCACGATCCAGGCCAGCTTGCTGGCGGAAAAATAGGCGTCCAGAGGCAATCCGGCCCGCTCCAGGGTCAGGGCTTCGGCTCCGTTGGCTCGCAGTTCCTCGATGCGTGCGGCGCTGCGGTTGTCCTGCCAGACGATCACCGGAGACAGCGGTGCGCCACTGATGGCGTCCCAGGCCAGGCAGCTTTCGCCCTGATTGGCCAAGCCAATGGCGTCGACCCGGCCGGTGGCTTCCAGGCAGCGTTGCAGGTTGGCCAGCAGTTCCAGCGGGTCGTGCTCGACCCAGCCCGGACGAGGGTGATGCTGTTGGTGGCGCAGCGCCAGTTGGATGTCGGCACGGCCTTGCATGTCCACAACCAGTACGCGGGTGCTGGTGGTGCCCTGGTCAAGTGCGGCTATTCGCATGGTCTTTTCTCTTGTTGTGGGACGGGCCTAGTCGATGCAGATGTCCAGTTGGTCAAGGTGTTCCGGCAGTTGCAGTTCCTTGAGGGGAATCAGCAGGCGCCGTTCCGGCAGTGCCGAGACCGGGCGGCTCCAGAGGTCCAGGCCCTGGGCGCGAACCCGCAAGGTGCCGCTGACCGCCCGGCTGACCCGCAGTTGGATGTGCTGCAGGCCCGCCAGCTCGCCGCGCACCAGCCGGCCCGGTACGCCGAGCTTGATCGGGGCTGCGTATTTCAGGGTCAGCGCGTCATGGGGAGCGGGTAGCTGGTTGCACAGGGCCAGTGCCATCAGGCTGCCGATACGCCGCCCTTCACGGTAGGACCAGCCGGCGGTCTCGATCGGTCGCAGCAGGTTGCCGGCGGCGAAGTAGGCCGGGTCCGAGCAGCGCCCGTATTGATCGATCTTCGGCCCGTCGCTACCGCTGTCCAGCTGCAGGTGGCTCTGGCGCACCAGGCTCGACTCAGGGGTGAACTGGCCCGTGAGCAGCACGCCGTCGCAGGCAATCTCGCGCACCTGACCGTCGGCCAGGCGCACCTGGGCCGATTCCACCCGGCCGGTGCCGTTGATCGCCAGCAATTGCGCGCCGAAATGCATGGGAATGCCCAGTAAGCGTGGAAACAGCGACAGCGGCCAGCGTGCGGTTGCCCGGTTGTTGGCTTCGAGCACCGCTACCGGGCGGATTCCTGCGCGCCGGCAACTGAGTACGGCGGACAGGCTGACCAGCTCGGTGCCGACGATCAGCGGTCGTTCAAAGGGCTTGAGGTGCTGCATATAGAGGAAGTTCTGTAACGCTCCGGTGTTGATCACGCCCACCGGGCGGTCGCCGGACAGCAGGCGTGCCGAGCGCGGGGTTTCCCGGGCGCCGGTGGCGATCAGGACCTTTTTCGCCTGGATCTGCCGCGGCCCGTCGGTGCTCGCCAGGCGCAGCAGGCCGCCGGGTTCCAGGCTGACTACCGTGTGGCGCAGCAGCAGGATCACGCCGGCTTTCAGCGCGGCTTCGACATTGCGCCGGGCATAGGCCGGGCCGCTGAGAATGCGCTGATACTCGCGCATGCCGAAGGGCGGGTGAGCGCAGTGCCGGGGAATGCCGCCAGCTTCGCTTTCACGCTCGATGACAATCACCGGGCCGATGCCCTGGCGCCGCAGTTCAATGGCGGCCGCGAGGCCCGCCGGGCCACTGCCGATAATGGCCGCTTCGGCCTGAAGGAGTTCAGTGCTGTTCATGGCAACGACCTGTGGCAAGTGGGACGGCCAGTTGGCTGGCACTGAGTTCGGCGACCTGGGCCGAGCAATAGAAACCCTGGCAGCGACCCATGCAGGCACGGGTGCGACGCTTGAGCCCACCCAGATCGCCGGGGGGCAGGGGGCTGTGCAGGGCGGTCTCGATTTCGCGACGGGTCACCAGTTCGCAATGGCAGACGATTTCGCCATAGCCGGGGCGTTGCCAGTCCCGGGGCAAGTGCTCCGCGAGGTTGGGCATCTGCGGCCAGACCGGCTCGCGCACCGGGTGATGCTGGCGACGCTGGCTGTACAGGCTGTAGACGTGCCGGGCAATGCCCAGGGCGGCAGTGAGCCCGGTGGAGCGGATGCCGCCGACGGTGATCCAGTGCCGGGAGTGATCGGCCTGGATCCGGTACTCCTTCTTTTCGCTGGCCGGGCGCAGTCCTGCGTAGGTAGCGGTGACCGGCATTCCGGCGAGGCCGGGAATCCGCTCCACGGCAGCGTCGATCAGGCTTTGCAGGGTCGGGCCGTCGAGCCCGGCATGCACCCGGTCCTCCTGTTCTTCGGCGGTGGGGCCCACCAGCAGGTTGCCGTAGACGGTGCGGGTCAGGACGATGCCTTTGGTGCGTTCGTTGGGCACCGGCAGGACGATGCGCTCCAGCAGTTTGGCCGCGGCCTTATCGAAGACCACGAACTGGCCCTTGCGCGGCATGATGCGAAATTCGCTGTGGCCCAGCAGGTTGTGCTCCAGGGTGTCACCGAACAGCCCCGCGCAGTTGATCACCTGGGCGCTGCGCAAGGTGCCCTGGTTGGTATGCAGGGTCCAGGCATCACCATCGAATTGGCCTTGCTGCACCTCGCACCGCAACTGCACCCGGGCGCCGTGGGCCATGGCCTGCTGCAGGTAGCCCAGGGGCGCTGACCAGGGGTCGATCAGGTGTTCGTCGGGCACCAGCACCGCGCCCACCGCGTGATTGGCCAGATGGGGTTCCAGGGCGAGGATCTCGCTGCGTTCCAGCAGGCGCACGTTATTGACCCCATTGGCCTGGGCCTGGTCGAGAATCCCCGGCAGGCGGGCCTGGTCCTCGGCGTTCCAGGCCACCACCAGGGCGCCACTCTTGAGCAGCGGCAAGTTCATGGCCGAGTGAATCTCCAGGTATTCCTGGTACCCGGCCTGCATGCACTGCAGCTCCAGGCTGCCGCTAGGGGCATCGAAGCCGGTGTGCAGGATGGCGCTGTTGGCCTTGCTGGCGCCGGAAAGAATGTCGCTGCCCTTTTCCAGCAGCACCACCCGTGCACCCTCCAGGGCAAAGCGCCTGGCCATGGCGCAACCGACGACCCCGCCACCGACGATGGCCACATCGAAAGTCACACTGTTCGGATAAAGTTCGGTCATATAAATGCCTGTTTCCTGCGGTAACACCAAGGTCTTGTGCAGGAATAAAAGCATATTGCGGGCCATGATTGTTGTTTTTATTTCTTATTCGGTCATATATCGGTCAGTTATTTGTGGATTTAAGGCGATGGGCGACCGCCTGCCACACCGGGGCGGGTTCAGGCCTGGGCCACCAGATGCACTTCCACACCGGCTTTTTCCAACGCCGCCTGCAGTGCCGGGCCGGGCTGGCGATCAATCACCAGGCGGTCGATGCGCTCCAGTGGAAATACCTTGAACAGGCCACGGCGCTCCAGCTTCGAGGAGTCGGCGATTACGGTCAGCTGGCGGGCCTGGGCAATCATGGCGCGAGCGACTTCGGCCTCTTCGATGGAGAAGTCCATGGCGCCGTCTTCATTCAGCGCACCGATGGTGATCACCGCGTGTTCGGCGTTGAAGCGGGTGATCTGCTCCAGGGCCAGGGTGCCGACGTTCTGCGTCGAGTCGGGGCGGTATTCGCCGCCGATCATGAACACCCGGTTACCGGATTCGCCCAGGCAGCCGGCGATTGGCAGGGAGTTGGTGATGACCGTCAGGCGCGTGAGCTGGGCCAGTTCCCGGGCGAAGAACAGGGTGGTGGTCCCGGTATCGATAAAGATGCTGTCCCCGGCGCAGAACAGGCCGGCGGCGTAGCGGGCAATGGCGCGCTTCTCCTGGGCGTGTTCGTTCATGCGGGTCTGGAAGGTGTTTTCGTGTTCACCGGTAGGCGGTAGGGCCGCGCCGCCATGGAACTTGGTAACCAGGCCGTTTTCCGCCAGTTCGCTGAGGTCGCGGCGAATGGTTTCCTGGGAAGTGGCGGTAATGCGGGCCAGTTCCTCCACGGAAATTCGCTCCCGCTGGCGCAAGAGTTCGAGAATCTGCTGTCGTCGTTCGTTGGGGCGCATGGGGCTTTCCGTTAGTGGTACTTCGCCACACAAATGGGCAGTTTTTGTTACTTACGCACACATTTTGCACATTTGCATGCAGATTCGGTCAGGTTCGATGGCGAAGTTAAGCATTTAACTGCAGGTTTCACAATCGTGACCGGTCACCCGCTTAGCTAGGCCAGATCAGCTCGTGAAGACTCTGGCGACAGATATTGTGACCGATAATTGAGTGTTTGTAGGTAAAAACCACAACTAATACACATTGTGGCATAGGAAATGCCCTGTGTTTGCATACCGGGTCATCGCCCGCCTTGGCGAAGAGATGACCAGCGCTGGCCTCAACAAGAACCTCCCTGGTGGGGGAAACCTATAAATGACGCGCAGAGAGATGAACCCACATGGCTGAATTTGGAAACTACGTCATTTACCTGATCATGCTCGGCGCCGTGGTTGGCGCCCTGTCATCCATCATCAAGCCCGACAGTGGCCTGGGTAAGGAGTTCGTCAACGGTATCCACTCTATTGGTCCGGTCTTTCTGGCCCAGGCCGGGATCATGGTGGCGATTCCCTACCTGTCCCAGGGCATCTCCCATGCGCTGGGGCCGTTCTTCAATGCCCTGGGTTCGGATGTGTCGATCGCGGCGTTGTCGATCATCGCCGTGGACATGGGCGGCTATCAGCTGGCCAATGCCCTGACCGCCAATCGCGACCTGTGGATCACCGCGATGCTGGTGGGCTACACCTCGGGGGCGACCATCGTCTACCTGATCCCGGTGGGCCTGACCATGCTTGAGCGCAAGGACCACAAGTACCTGGCCCTGGGCGCCATGGCCGGGCTGATCAGCATTCCCTTCGCCGTGCTGATGTCGTTGCTGATCATCACCGCTACCCAGTTGCCGGTGCGCGATATCGTCTCCACCAACTCCGAGGCGCTGTACTACCTGTCCCTGGGGTTTGTCGACATGCTCAAGCTGCTGGCGCCGCTGTTCGTGTTCTGCTTCCTGCTGGCGGCGGGACTGCGTTACAGGCCGCGCATGATGGTTGGCGGCTTCCTGGTGTTCGGCAAGATCATGGACGCGGCGATCAAGCTGATCCTGGCCCTGAGCATCGTCGAGCACTTCACCAAGTTCTTCAGCATCAACTTCGGCGGCTGGGGCTTCGACCCGATGTTCGCCGATGAAAAGGAGCTGTTCCGGGCCATCGAGATCGCCGGTTACATCGGCATCATGCTCGCCGGCACCTTCCCCATCTGCTACCTGTTCCAGCGCTACTGCAAAAAGCCCATGGAGCTGCTGGGACGCCAGTTGAACCTGTCCAGCACCGGTGCTGCGGGCTTTGTCATGGTGTTCGCCAACATCATCGCCACCTACCACCTGTTCAAGCACATGACCGCTCGCGACAAAGTGCTGTGCGTGGCCCTTGGGGTCTGTGCCCAGGCGCTGATCGGCGATCACCTGGCGTTTACCGCGAACTTCCAGCCGAGCCTGATCCTGCCTGTGCTCATTGGCAAACTGTTCGGCGGCTTGCTGGCGGTGGCGATTGCCATCCGTATCTCGGTGCCGGCCGCCCAGCGTTATGAGCTGCAAGAGCAGGAACAGGCCGCGGCCTTTGCCCTGCAACCTGCGCGGACCTGAGGGTCCGCTCCACCTATCCCTGAAGTCGAGGTAACGATGCGCAAGATTTTCCTGGCCTGTCCCTACAGCCACTCCGACGCTGAGGTCATCAATGAGCGTTTTCTTCAGTGCAATCGCGTTGCGGCGCAGATACTTGAGGCCGGGCACGCAGTGTTCAGCCAGGTGAGCATGTCCCATCCGATCAACCTGTGCCTGGCCGGCAAGGACAACGCTGCCATCGGCAAGCTCTGGGCACCGGTGGATGCGTTGTATATGGCGATGATGGAAGAGTTGATCGTGCTCGACCTGCCAGGCTGGAAGGACAGCGGCGGGATCAAGCGCGAGATCGAGGTCTTCGAATCGTCCGGGCGGCGGGTCAGCCTGTGGTCCGAGGTCCGTCACGAATTTGCCTGAGTCCTGGGCCGTACCCATCGTCGCCTGCGCCGGGTACGGCCGCCGTTCGAACTGACGACAGCCTGCGCACAAGGTAAACTTGCCCGCCTGCGCAGGAGCAACCATGAACTATCGTCACGCCTTCCACGCCGGCAATCACGCCGACGTCTTCAAACACCTGACTTTGACCCGCCTCATCGCCCTGATGTCGCGCAAGGAGCAGCCGTTCGCCTACCTCGACAGCCACGCCGGCATCGGTCTGTATGACCTCAAGGGCGACCAGGCAAACCGTACCGGCGAGTATTTGGAAGGCATCGCCCGCTTGTGGGGCGAACAGGATCTTCCGGCGCTGACCGCCGACTACATGCAGGTGCTGCACAAGATGAACCCCGATGGCGAGTTGCGTTACTACCCGGGGTCACCGGAATTGGCGCGACGCCTGACCCGCTCCCAGGACCGGGTGCTGCTCAACGAAAAACACCCGGAAGACGGCCTGCTGCTCAAGGACAACATGAAGGGTGATCGTCGGGTGGCGGTGCACCTGGGGGAAGGCTGGCACGTGGCTCGGGCGTTGCTGCCGGTGGCTGAAAAACGTGCGGTGATGCTGATCGACCCGCCTTTCGAGCAGCTCGACGAGATGCAGCGCTGTGCTGCGTCGTTGAAGGAGGCCATTGGCCGCATGCGTCAGACCGTGGCGGCCATCTGGTACCCGGTCAAGGATCAGCGGGCCCTGCGGCGCTTCTACCAGGACCTGGCCGGTACCGGCGCGCCGAAGTTGCTGCGAGTGGAGTTGCTGGTGCATCCGCTGGATACGCCCAACAGCCTCAACGGTTCGGGCCTGGCGATTGCCAATCCGCCTTGGGGGCTGGAGGAGGAGTTGCGCGAGCTGCTGCCGTGGCTGTCGAAGAAACTCGGCCAGACCCAGGGCGGCTGGCAGATGGACTGGTTGATCGCCGAGTAACAGCGCTACATTTCAAGTCTCAAGTCTCAAGTCTCAAGCCTCAAGCCTCAAGCTGAAAACACAGCGTCTGGAGCTTGAGGCTTGTCGCTTGCGGCGGGTTCAGATCGGGCAGGTCACGCCAGTGCCGCCGATCCCGCAATAGCCTTCGGGATTCTTCGCCAGGTATTGCTGGTGGTACGCCTCGGCGAAATAGACGGTCGGGGCTTCTCCAATTTCAGTGGTGATTTCGCCCAGGCCGGCCTTGGTCAGTTCCGCCTGGAACACGTCCCTGCTGTGCAGCGCCTGCTCCAGCTGGGTCGGGTTGGTGGTGTAGATCACCGAGCGGTACTGGGTGCCAACGTCATTGCCCTGGCGCATGCCCTGGGTCGGGTTGTGCAGTTCCCAGAACATCGCCAGCAGCTCTTTGTAGCTGACTTTCTCGGGCTCATACACCACCAGCACCACTTCGGTATGGCCGGTCAGGCCTGAGCAGACTTCTTCGTAGGTCGGGTTCGGGGTGAAACCGCCGGCATAACCCACGCAGGTGCTGAACACGCCTTCGCGCTGCCAGAAGCGCCGCTCGGCGCCCCAGAAACAGCCCAGGCCGAAGATGGCGAAATCCACATTGCCCGGAAACGGGCCCAGCAGTGGGTTGCCGTTGACGTAGTGTTCTTCAGGCACGGTCATGGGTGTTTCGCGGCCGGGCAGAGCTTGTTCTTTGGTTGGAAGCACGTTTTTGTTCACCAGTATTTCCGAGCGCAAGACCATGTGTCGGTCCTCCAGTCAGGTTGGGGAGTCGTTCAGTCGATAGACACGCAGTTTGCCCGAGTGTTACAGCGCTGTCAGGCAATTGGGCCGCGAGGATAGCGCTTGAGCTTGGCAATCAGCTCGGTGCCGGGAATCGGCCGATCGAACAGGTAGCCCTGGCCGACGTCGCAGCGATGACGGCGCAGGAATGCCAGTTGCTCGGCGGTCTCGATGCCTTCGGCGACCACCTTGATCTTCAGGTTGTGAGCCATGGCGATCACGGCCGAGGTGATTTCCATGTCGTCCTGGTTGTCGGGGATCTCGTGGATGAAGCTGCGATCGATCTTGATGATATCGATGGGGAATTTCTTCAGGTAGCTCAGGGACGAATAGCCGGTGCCGAAGTCGTCCATGGCCAGGGTCAGGCCAAGTTTTTTCAGCTGTTCTAGCTGTTGGTGAGTGTCGTCGGTGGCTTCCAGCAGCAAGCCCTCTGTTAATTCAAGCTCCAGCAGCGAGGAGGGCAGTTGCTCTTCCTTGAGGATGCTGGCGATGGACGCAACCAGGTCCGGGTCGGAGAACTGCTTGGGCGACAGGTTGATGGCCACGTGCAGGTTGCCCAGGCCGGCGGCGGTCAGTTGCTTGCTCATGCGGCAGGCCTGGCGGGCGATCCACTTGCCGATGGGGATGATCAGGCCGGTTTCTTCCGCCACGCTGATGAACTGGTCCGGGCGGATCATGCCCTTTTCCGGGTGGTTCCAGCGCAGCAGCGCTTCCATGCCCAGCAGGCGGCCGCTGCGCAGGCACAGCTTGGGCTGATAGAACACGTCCAGCTCGTTCTGGGTCAGGGCTCGACGCAGGTTGTTTTCGACGAACAGCTTGTAGCTGGCTTCGGCGTTGAGGGCTTCGGTGAAGACCTGCACCTGGTGCTTGCCGTTGGCCTTGGCCTTGTGCAGCGCCAGGCCGGCGTTGCGCATCAGGGTCTGCGGGTCGCGGCCATGCAGTGGCGCGCTGGCCAGCCCCACGGAGCCGGTGACGCTGATCAGCTGGTTGTCGACGAACATCGGCTTGTCCAGGGTCATCAGCAGTTGGCTGGCGATCTGTTGCCCGGTTTCCAGGTCGGTGTCGTCCAGCAGTACGGCGAATTCGTTACTGGCAAAGCGCGCCAGGCTGCCGCTGGGGCTCAGGCTGTTGCGCAGGCGTCGGGCCAGGCTGATCAGCAGCTTGTCGCCGGTCTGGTGGCCGAGGCTGTCGTTGATCCGCTTGAAGTTGTCGATGTCTACCAGCAGCAGGCTGATCGGGGTATCGCTGTCTCGGGCGAAGCGTTCATCCAGGTTGCGGATGAACGCGGGGCGGTTGCCCAGGTTGGTCAGGTTGTCGGTGTAGGCCAGGCGCTCGATGCGTTGCTGGGCGAGCTTGGTCTGGGTGATGTCTTCGTAGATGCCGATGTAGTGGGTCAGCTCACGATTGTCGCCGTAGACCTTGGAGATCGACAGCTGGCCCCAGTAGGGCTCGAGGTTCTTGCGTCGGCTCTTGAACTCGCCTTGCCAGCTGTTGCTCTTGGCCAGGCTGGAAGGGGCGTCGAACAACAGTTCGCTGAGGTTTTCCAGGGCCGGCAGTTCGGACAGACGGTGGCCGTGCACCTCTTCGGTGCTGTATTGGGTGATCGCGGTAAAGCTTGGGTTGACGTACTCCACCACGCCGTCGCAGTTGACCAGCAGGAAAGCGTTGGCGCTCTGTTCCACGGCGCGCTGGAACAGGTGCAGGGCGCTGGTGGCGGCGCGTCGGTTGTGATTGTTGATGACTTGGGCGAACTGGTCTGCCAGCTCGCCAGCAAAGGCAATCTCGTCGGACTGCCAGGCCCGGGTCATGCCGGTCTGTTCCAGGCACAGCACGCCGACTACCTGGCCGTCGATGCGGATACTGGCGTCGAGCATGGCATTCACATCCCGTGGCCGCAGGCTTTCGGCCATCTCTCGGGTGCGCGGGTCGCGCATGGCGTTCTGGGCGTCGATGGCGCGGCAGCTGTGCAGGGCTTCCAGGTAATCGGGAAAGCTGCTGGCGTCGATGGACTCCGGCATGCGGTATTCCTGGGGGCCGCGGTGGTAGGCGGCAATCGGCACCAGCAGCTGGTCTTCCAGGTTCCAGATGCTGGCGCAGTCGATCTGGTAGATGTCGCAGGCACTGCGGGTGATCAGCTCGGCAGCTTCCTTCAGGGAGTTGCTGGTGCTGTAGCGCTGGCGGGTCAGGAGCAGGATCAGGTCCTGCTGCGCACGTACCCGTTCCAGATGCTGCAGCTGTTCCTGCTGGGCCCGCTGGTTGAGTTCCAGGGCGATCTGCAGGCGGGTGTTCTGGGTTTCCAGATCCACGGTGGGCATTGGCGAGGCATCGCTGAACAGGCCTTCGACCACCAGCAGGTAGCCGCGCAGCAAGTGCCGGTTGTGTTGTTTGTAGGCTTCCCCCAGCTCCAGGATGCTCAAGGGGCCTTGGCCGGTGTGCAAGGTGTAGCGGATCAGGTAATGGGGGCTGGTACTCAGTTGCTGCTGGATGGCGTCGTGCAACTGATAACGCGCCTCAGGCTCCATCAGGCTGGCATAGGGGGAGCCGACCAGAGCGCAGAGTTCGACGGCGGGCAGGCCGAACTGACGTTCGCAGTTGGGATCGAGAAACAGCAGCGCCCAGCTCGCTTCATTCAGCCGTTCGAAACGCAACATGCCGAGCCGCGAGGGCACAGGCAACTGCGTCACTACCTCGGCCGCCATACGGCTGGCGGCATCGGGTTGGCTTTTCATGGGGAAACTCGCTTCGAAATTGCTGATCGCGCCGGGCTCGCGCCCTCTTTACTGTTGCCTGCGGCAAGGTTGCATCATGCGGCATCGACTGACAAGTAAGATGAAGGCTAAGTGCTATAAACCTGTATCGGCAGGCAGAAGGATTTCTGCAAAGTAACTTTTTTGCTGTTTGGACTCGAGCAATGACGGGCAATTGGCGACGTTTTTCCGGCAAAAAAAAGCCCCGCCAAATTGACGGGGTTGAGGTACGAGCGTGGCGCTCGGAAAACGTGCGGTACCGGCCCACCCATGACGGGAAGGCCGGTTCGCGAGTTACAGCAGGATGGTGCGGATGTCGGCCAGCAGGTCGCTCAGACGCTTGGTGAAGCGTGCGGCGGCCGCGCCGTTGATCACACGGTGATCGTAGGACAGGGACAGTGGCAGCATCAGCTTCGGCTGGAAGGCCTTGCCGTCCCAGACGGGCTGGATGGTGGCCTTGGAAACACCGAGGATCGCCACTTCCGGCGCGTTGACGATCGGCGTGAAGCCGGTGCCGCCAATGTGCCCGAGGCTGGAGATGGTGAAGCAGGCGCCTTGCATCTCGTCCGCAGAGAGCTTCTTGGTCCGGGCTTTTTCCGCCATGGAAGCTGCCTCGGCCGCCAGTTGCAGCAGGCTCTTCTGGTCGACGTTCTTGATCACCGGTACCAGCAGGCCATCCGGGGTGTCCACGGCGAAGCCGATGTTCACGTACTTCTTGCGGATGATCGCCTTGCCGCTGGGTGCCAGGGAACTGTTGAAGTCCGGCAGTTCCTTGAGCAGGTGCGCACAGGACTTGAGCAGCAGCGGCAGGATGGTCAGCTTGACGCCGGCCTTCTCGGCCACGGCTTTCTGTGCAACACGGAACGCTTCCAGCTCGGTGATATCGGCCGAGTCGAACTGCGTCACGTGCGGCACGTTCAGCCAGCTGCGGTGCAGGTTGGCGGCGCCGGCCTGCATCAGGCGGGTCATCGGCACTTCTTCGATTTCACCGAAGCGGCTGAAGTCCACGACCGGAATCGGCGGGATGCCCGCGCCACCGGTTGCGCCGGCAGCCGGTGCTTCCTTGGCCTTCTGCATCATCGCCTTGACGTAGACCTGCACGTCTTCCTTGAGGATGCGGCCGTGCGGGCCGCTGGCGCTCACGGCGTTCAGCTCGACACCGAATTCGCGGGCCAGTTGGCGCACAGCCGGGCCGGCGTGAACTTTCGCGCCTGGTTTGGCCGGTGCGGCAACTGGAGCGGCAGCGGCAGGCGCGGCGGCGACAGGAGCAGCTTCAGCTTTCGCCGGGGCAGGGGCCGCGGCAGGTGCCGGAGCGGCTGCCGGGGCGGCGCCCTTGACCTTGAGCTTGAGGATCAGGTCGCCGGTACCGACTTCGTCGTCCAGCTTGATCGACACGCTTTCCACGATGCCGGCGGCTGGCGATGGGATTTCCATGCTGGCCTTGTCGGATTCGAGGGTGATCAGCGACTGGTCGGCAACCACGCTGTCGCCGGCCTTGACCAGCACTTCGATGATCTTGGCCTTGCCGGCCGAGCCGATGTCCGGAACGTGAATGTCCTGGACGCTGTCGGCCACTGGCGCAGCTGCAGCAGCGGCTGGCGCAGGCGCGGCGGCAGCCGGAGCGGCGGCCTGGGCTGGTGCGGCAGTGGCAGGAGCCGCAGCACCGGCCACTTTCAGGGCCAGGATCAGGTCGCCAGTGCCCACTTCATCGTTGAGCTTGACGCTGATGCTCTCGACCACGCCGGCAGCCGGCGACGGGATTTCCATGCTGGCCTTGTCGGATTCGAGGGTGATCAGCGACTGATCAGCCTCGACGGTGTCGCCGACCTTGACCTGGATCTCGATGATCTGGGCCTTGCCCGACGAGCCGATATCCGGCACGTGCACCTGCTGTACCGAGGCAGCGGCAGGAGCGGCAGTTGGAGCGGCAGCAGCTGGCGCTGCGGCCGGCTGTGCAGGTGCGGGTGCAGCGGCTGCAGGCGCAGGGGCCGCAGCAGCGGCGCCCTCGACTTCCAGTTCCAGCAGTTCGTCGCCTTCTTTCAGGCGGTCGCCCAGCTTCACTTTCAGGCTTTTGACCACGCCGGACTTTGGCGCAGGGATTTCCATGCTGGCCTTGTCCGACTCGAGGGTCAGGATGCTCTGGTCGGCTTCGATGCGATCGCCGACCTTGACCATCAGTTCGATTACTTCACCTTCACCGCTGCCGATGTCAGGTACGCGAATGAGTTCGCTCACAGAAAGTCTCCTCAGCAGTCCAGTGGGTTGCGTTTTTCCGGGTCGATACCGAACTTGGTGATGGCTTCAGCCACGACCTTGGGTTCGATGTCGCCACGGTCAGCCAAGGCTTCCAGGGCTGCCAACACCACGAAGTGACGGTCTACTTCGAAGAAGTGACGCAGTTTCTTGCGGCTGTCGCTGCGGCCGAAACCGTCGGTGCCCAGGACTTTGAATTCCTTGGACGGCACCCACTGGCGGATCTGTTCGGCAAACAGCTTCATGTAGTCGGTAGAGGCGATGACCGGACCCTTACGGCCGCTCAGGCACTCTTCGACGTAGCTCAGCTTCGGCTTCTGGCCAGGGTGCAGACGGTTGCTGCGCTCTACGGCCAGGCCATCGCGACGCAGTTCGTTGAAGCTGGTCACGCTCCACACGTCAGCGGCGACGTTGAACTCGTCACGCAGGATCTTCGCCGCTTCGCGGACTTCGCGCAGGATGGTGCCGGAGCCCATCAGTTGCACGTGGTGCGCGGCTTCGCGGGTGTCTTCTTCCAGCAGGTACATGCCCTTGATGATGCCTTCCTCGACACCTTCAGGCATGGCTGGCTGCTGGTAGGACTCGTTCATCACGGTGATGTAGTAGAAGACGTCCTGTTGCTCTTCGGTCATCTTCTTCATGCCGTCCTGGATGATCACCGCCAGCTCGTAGCCGTAGGTTGGATCAAAGGTGCGGCAGTTCGGGATGGTCCCGGCCAGCATGTGGCTGTGACCGTCTTCGTGCTGCAGGCCTTCACCGTTGAGGGTGGTACGGCCGGCGGTGCCGCCGATCAGGAAGCCGCGGGTACGGCTGTCGCCGGCAGCCCAGGCCAGGTCGCCGATACGCTGGAAGCCGAACATCGAATAGAAGATGTAGAACGGCAGCATTGGCTGGTTGTGGCTGGAGTACGAAGTACCGGCCGCGATGAAGGAGCTCATGGCGCCCGCTTCGTTGATGCCTTCTTCGAGGATCTGGCCCTTCTTGTCTTCGCGGTAGAACATCACCTGGTCTTTATCGACTGGCTCGTAGAGCTGGCCGACGGAGGAGTAGATACCCAACTGACGGAACATGCCTTCCATACCGAAGGTACGGGCTTCGTCCGGAATGATCGGCACGATGCGCTGGCCGATTTCCTTGTCCTTGACCAACTGCGCGAGGATCCGCACGAAGGCCATGGTGGTGGAGATTTCGCGATCGCCGGAACCGTCGAGGATGGCCTTGAGGGTATCCAGTGGCGGAGTCGGGATGCTGAAGCTCTTGGCGCGACGCTGAGGCACGAAACCGCCCAGTGCGGCACGACGCTCGCTCAGGTAACGGGCTTCGGCGCTGCCTTCTTCAGGCTTGAAGAACGGCAGGTTTTCGATGTCGTCGTCTTTCACCGGAATGTCGAAACGATCGCGGAACAGCTTCAGGCTTTCGACGTCGACTTTCTTGGTGTTGTGCGCGGTGTTTTTCGCTTCGCCGGCGCCGGTGCCATAACCCTTGATGGTCTTGGCCAGGATGACGGTCGGCTGCTCTTTGTGGTTGACCGCCTCGTGGTAGGCCGCATAGACCTTGTACGGGTCGTGGCCGCCACGGTTGAGTTTCCAGATCTCGTCGTCAGACAGATCGGCAACCATCGCCTTGAGTTCAGGGGTATTGAAGAAGTGCTCACGGACGAACGCGCCGTCCTTGGCCTTGTAGTTCTGGTACTCGCCGTCGATGACTTCGTCCATGCGGCGTTGCAGGATGCCGTCGACGTCCTTGGCCAGCAGTGGGTCCCAGAAACGGCCCCAGACCACCTTGTTGACGTTCCACTGGGCACCGCGGAACACGCCTTCGAGTTCCTGGATGATCTTGCCGTTGCCGCGAACCGGGCCGTCGAGGCGCTGCAGGTTGCAGTTGATGACGAAGATCAGGTTGTCCAGCTTCTCGCGGCCGGCCAGGGAGATCGCGCCCAGGGATTCCGGCTCGTCGCACTCGCCGTCGCCCATGAAGCACCAGACTTTCTGCTTGCCGGCCGGGATGAAGCCGCGGGCTTCCAGGTACTTCATGAAGCGTGCCTGGTAGATCGCCTGGATCGGGCCCAGACCCATGGAAACGGTGGGGAACTGCCAGAAATCAGGCATCAGCCAAGGGTGTGGATAGGACGACAGACCGTTGCCATCCACTTCCTGGCGGAAGTTGTTCATCTGGTCTTCGGTGATGCGGCCTTCCATGAACGCACGGGCGTAGACGCCTGGCGATGCGTGACCCTGGAAGTAGATCAGGTCGCCGCCGTGTTCGTCGGTCGGGGCCTGGAAGAAGTAGTTGAAGCCGATGTCATACAGGGTGGCGCTGGAGGCGAAGCTGGAGATGTGACCGCCCAGGTCAGAATCTTTCAGGTTCGTACGCATGACCATGGCCAACGCGTTCCAACGTACCAGCGAGCGAATGCGGCGTTCCATGAACAGGTCGCCAGGCATGCGTGCTTCGTGGGTGACGGGAATCGTGTTGCGGTATGGCGTGGTGATGGCGTAGGGCAGTTGCGAGCCGCTGCGGGTCGCGAGTTCGCCCATACGGGTCATCAGATAGTGAGCACGGTCTTCGCCTTCTTTGTCGAGAACCGATTCCAGGGCGTCCAGCCATTCCTGGGTTTCGACGGGATCGAGGTCTTGCATGGCTTGCTCCAGGGCGGAAAGGCTTCCAGAATCGGTTGCCTGAGTTTGCGACTGGCCTTGTGGGCAGACGATTATAAATTCTTGGATTGCCGGAGGTTGATCCGGCGGCGTGTAGTTTTACTACAAATCGTCGGCCATTTCAGCCTTTCGAATGTATATACGAGTAGTAAAACTACAGAAGAGCGGCTTATGGCCTCCTGCTGCGTTGTGAGAATAATCGTTACTGTTGGTCGCTGACTAACGGGAATAGGTAATAAATTAATGCCGGCTGCTAAAAAAAACCTATTTTCAGCTATTTCTAACTTTTGTTCGACAGTCCATCAGGCTGCTCGCCCTCGATATTCCTCTCCGCCCGCCTTTTCCACGCCGATCAAGGATAGCCCATGAGTCTGCCCGCGCTTGCCCCAGTCCCCGCGATTCTCCTGCCATTTGTCAGCGGTGCAGAGCAGTCGTTCCGCGCTGCGGTGGCGGCCCTTGAAGGCGGTCCCGATGTTGCGGATTGGAGCGCCGAGCGCTGGGCCGAGTTTGCCCGGGTCAGTGCCGCCAGTGACTTCGTCATTGAACAGAGTCTGCGTGACCCTTTGATGTTGCTGGAGCTGGTGCGCTCCGGTGAGCTGGACCGGGCTTTTGCGCCGGGTGAGTTGTGCGCGCAGATTGCGGCGGCGGTGCAAGCGGCCGAGACCGATGATCAATTGGGCCGCGTACTGCGCCGCCAGCGCACTCGCCAGCAGGTGCGGATCATCTGGCGCGACCTGACCCGCCAGGCGGATCTGGTGCAAACCTGCCGTGACCTTTCCGACCTGGCCGACGCCTGCATCGACCAGGCCTATCAATGGCTGTATCTGCGTCATACCCAGCAATTTGGCGTGCCCACCGGCGGCCGCAGCGGCGAGCCGCAGCAGATGGTCATCCTCGGCATGGGCAAGCTGGGAGCAGTGGAACTCAACCTGTCGTCGGACATCGACCTGATCTTTGCCTATCCCGAAGGCGGCGAGACGGTGGGGGTCAAGCGTGCCCTGGACAACCAGGAGTTCTTCATCCGTCTGGGGCAGCGTCTGATCAAGGCCCTGGACCCTATGACCGTCGACGGTTTCGTATTCCGGGTCGACATGCGCCTGCGGCCGTACGGCTCAGCCGGTGCCCTGGTGCTGAGTTTCAATGCCCTGGAACAGTACTACCAGGACCAGGGGCGCGACTGGGAGCGCTACGCCATGATCAAGGCCCGGGTGGTGGCCGGGGATCAGGTGGCCGGGGCGCAATTGCTGGAGATGCTGCGGCCCTTCGTCTACCGCCGGTACCTGGACTTCTCCGCCATCGAGGCGCTGCGCACCATGAAGCAACTGATCCAGCAGGAAGTCCGGCGCAAGGGCATGGCCGACAACATCAAGCTGGGCTCGGGGGGCATTCGCGAGGTGGAGTTCATCGCCCAGGCCTTCCAGCTGATTCACGGTGGTCGCGACCTGAGCCTGCAGCAGCGTCCTTTATTAAAGGTGCTAGGCACTCTGGAGGGGCAGGGCTATTTGCCGGCCGCGGTGATCAGCGAGTTGCGTGAGGGCTACGAGTTCCTGCGCTACACCGAGCACGCGATCCAGGCCATTGCCGACCGGCAGACGCAGATGTTGCCGGACAATCCCCAGGACCAGGCGCGGATCGCCTTCATGCTCGGCTTTGCCGACTGGAGCGCCTTCCATGAGCAACTGATGTACTGGCGTGGGCGGGTGGAGTGGCACTTCCGCCAGGTGATTGCCGATCCTGATGAAGACGAAGGCGCTGAAAGCGAAGTGGTGGTGGGGGGCGAGTGGCTGCCGTTATGGGAGGAAGCCCAGGACGAGGAGGCCGCCTGCCGGCAGTTGCAGGAGGGTGGTTTCGTCGATGCGCCCAAGGCCCTGCGGGCACTCGCCAGCCTGCGCGGTAGTCCGCAATTGCGGGCCATGCAGCGTCTGGGGCGTGAGCGTCTGGATGCCTTTATTCCACGCCTGCTGGCTCAGGCCGTCGAACACGCCAATCCGGATCTGGTCCTGGAGCGAGTCTTGCCGCTGGTCGAGGCGGTGGCGCGGCGTTCGGCCTATCTGGTGTTGCTCACCGAAAATCCTGGCGCCTTGCGCCGCTTGCTGACCCTGTGCGCGGCCAGTCCGTGGATTGCCGAACAAATCACCCGCTTCCCTCTGTTGCTGGACGAATTGCTCAACGAAGGACGCCTGTTCAAGCCGCCCCTGGCGCCGGAGCTGGCGGCCGAGCTGCGCGAGCGCCTGACGCGGATTCCCGAGGACGACCTGGAACAGCAGATGGAGGCCCTGCGCCACTTCAAACTGGCCCACCGTTTGCGGGTGGCCGCCTCGGAGATCGCTGGCAGCCTGCCTTTAATGAAGGTCAGCGATTACCTGACCTGGCTCGCCGAGGCGATTCTGGAACAGGTGCTGGCCCTGGCCTGGCGCCAGACCGTGGCCAAGTACGGGGCGCCACAGCGCACTGACGGCACCTTGTGTGACCCGGGATTCATCATCGTCGGCTACGGCAAGGTCGGCGGCATCGAGCTGGGCCACGGTTCCGACCTGGATCTGGTCTTTATCCATGATGGCGATCCGCAAGCGGAAACCGATGGGCCCAAACCCATAGACGGTGCACAGTTCTTCACCCGGCTGGGGCAGCGCATCATCCATCTGCTGACCACCCAGACCAACTCCGGCCAGTTGTATGAAGTGGATATGCGCCTACGGCCGTCCGGTGCTTCGGGGCTGCTTGTGAGTTCCCTGGGGGCTTTTGCCCGCTATCAGGAAAACGAAGCCTGGACCTGGGAGCATCAGGCGCTGGTCCGGGCCCGGGTGCTGGTGGGCAGCCAGGATGTGGGCCAGGCCTTTGAAAAGGTCCGGGCCGCCGTGCTGGGTAAAACCCGCGACCTGCCCAAGTTGCGCCAGGAAGTCAGTGAAATGCGGGCCAAGATGCGTGACAACCTGGGCAGCCGCCTGACCGCCGCCGGAACCGCGGCCAACGCCTTTGAAGCCACGGCGCCGTTCGACCTCAAGCAGGACGCCGGAGGTATCGTCGATATCGAATTTATGGTGCAATACGCGGCCCTGGCGTGGTCCGAAGAGCACCCGTCATTGCTGCGCTACACCGATAACATCCGCATTCTGGAAGGGCTGGAGCAGGTTGGGCTGATGCCGGCGAGCGATGCCAGCCTGCTGCGCGAGGTCTACAAGGCCTACCGTTCCGCCGCTCACCGGCAGGCGTTGCAGAATGAGGCCGGAATCATTAACGGTGATCAATTCGTGACCGAACGACGGGAAGTGTTACGAATTTGGCGCGAGCTGGGGCTAAGCTAGTCGGCATAATGCAGCCGCAATTGTATTCGGCGAGCTGCGAGGCTCGCCCCAACTGAACCGACGGTGAAGGCCGCGGTGCTGGATTCTCGAGGCGGGGAGGCGTATGCCTCCCCGGCTCGTTTATGGAAACCACATGAATATTCTGATCGTTGGGCCCAGTTGGGTCGGTGACATGGTGATGGCGCAGACACTCTTGGAGTGCCTGAAACAGCGTCATCCACAATGCGAGATCGACGTGCTGGCCCCCGAGTGGAGCCGGCCGATCCTGGAGCGCATGCCCCAGGTGCGTCGGGCCTTGAGCTTTCCTCTTGGCCACGGTGTCCTGGAACTGGCGACCCGCCGGCGGATCGGCAAGTCCCTGGCCGGCCAGTACGATCAGGCGATCCTGCTGCCCAATTCGCTGAAGTCGGCCCTGGTGCCGTTCTTCGCAGGTATCCCCAAGCGCACCGGCTGGCGCGGCGAGTTCCGCTACGGCTTGCTCAATGACGTGCGCAAGCTCGACAAAGAGCGTTACCCGCTGATGATCGAGCGCTTCATGGCTCTGGCCTATGAGCCGGGCGCCGAATTGCCCCAGCCTTATCCGCGCCCGAGCCTGCAGATCGATCCGCAAAGCCGCGAGGCGGCCCTGGCCAAGTTTGGCCTGAGCCTGGATCGCCCGGTGCTGGCGCTGTGCCCGGGAGCAGAGTTCGGCGAGGCCAAACGCTGGCCGTCCGAGCATTACGCACAAGTGGCTGAGGCGAAGATCCGCGAGGGTTGGCAGGTCTGGCTGTTCGGTTCGAAGAACGATCATGCTGTGGGTGAAGAGATTCGCGGGCGACTGATTCCCGGCTTGCGCGAGGAATCTACCAATCTCAGTGGCGAAACCTCCCTGGCCGAGGCCATCGACCTGCTGTCCTGCGCCGATTCGGTAGTGTCCAACGACTCCGGGCTGATGCACGTGGCGGCCGCGCTGAATCGTCCGCTGGTGGCGGTGTACGGCTCCACCTCCCCGGGCTTCACCCCGCCCCTGGCGGATCAGGTCGAAGTGGTGCGCCTGGGGATCGAGTGCAGTCCGTGTTTCGATCGCACTTGTCGCTTCGGTCATTACAACTGCCTGCGCCAGTTGTTGCCGCAGCCGGTGAATGAAGCCTTGCAGCGGTTGCAGGGCTCCCCGGTCGAGGTTCAATAAGTTGCGGGTACTGTTGATCAAGACCTCGTCCCTGGGGGATGTGATTCATGCATTGCCGGCGCTGACCGATGCCGCGCGAGCGATCCCGGGGATCACGTTCGACTGGGTGGTGGAAGAAGGCTTCGCCGAGATTCCTTCCTGGCATCCGGCGGTAGGCAAGGTGATTCCGGTGGCGATCCGCCGCTGGCGCAAGAATATCTGGCAGACCATCAAGAGCGGCGAGTGGCGCCGCTTCAAGCAGAGCGTGCGTTCTACCAAGTACGACCTGGTGATCGATGCCCAGGGCCTGCTGAAAAGCGCCTGGCTGACCCGTTACGTGCGCGCCCCGGTGGCGGGGCTGGACAAACACTCGGCCCGTGAGCCCCTGGCTTCGCGTTTCTACTCGCGACGCCTGGCGGTGGCCCGCGGGCAGCACGCCGTGGAGCGGGTGCGCCAGCTGTTCGCCGTGGCCCTGGGCTACGACCTGCCACAGGGCCTGGGCGACTACGGCCTGAATGTCGAAAAACTGGTGGAGCTGCCGCGCAAGAATCCCTTCGTGCTGTTCCTGCACGGCACCACCTGGGACACCAAGCACTGGCCTGAGGCCTATTGGCGCGAGCTGACCGAGCGCATGGGCATGCTCGGGGTCGAGGTCAAGCTGCCCTGGGGCAATGCTGTCGAGAAGGCCCGGGCGGAGCGTATTGCCAGTGGCCTGAAAAACGCCACGGTTCTGCCCAAGCTGAACCTGGCCGGGGTCGCCAAGGTGCTGGCCGATGCCCAGGCCTGTGTGGCCGTGGACACCGGGTTGGGCCACCTGGCCGCGGCCCTGGATGTGCCGACCATCTCCTTGTTTGGCCCGACCAATCCGGGCCTGACCGGCGCCTATGGCAAGGTGCAGATTCACCTGGGGAGCAACTTCCCCTGTGCGCCGTGCCTGCAGAAAAAATGCACCTACCAGCCCACTGCTGTGGATCAGCAACGCTATGACATCAAGCGCGAGTGGCCATTGTGCTTCACGCGCCTTAACCCCGAGCGTGTCGCCAGCCGACTGAGCACCTTGTTACTGGCTGAGGAGCCGCGCTGATGCAATTGGCTTTTGTCCTTTATAAGTATTTTCCCTTTGGCGGCCTGCAGCGCGACTTCATGCGTATTGCCCTGGAGTGTCAGCGCCGCGGGCACCAGATCCGCGTCTACACCCTGATCTGGGAAGGTGACGTGCCTCCTGGCTTTGAAGTGCTGGTAGCGCCGGTCAAGGCGCTGTTCAATCATCGTCGCAACGAAAAGCTCAGCGCCTGGATGGCGGCCGACCTGGCCAAGCGTCCGGTGGATCGGCTGATCGGTTTCAACAAGATGCCGGGGCTGGACGTGTACTACGCCGCCGACGGCTGCTTCGAGGACAAGGCGCAGAATCTGCGGCACTCCCTGTACCGTCGCTGGGGTCGCTACCGGCATTTCGCCGAGTACGAGCGGGCGGTGTTCGCCAAGGATGCCAAGACCGAGATCCTGATGATCTCCGAGGTTCAGCAGCCGCTGTTCATCAAGCATTACGACACCCCACTGGAGCGCTTTCACCTGCTGCCGCCGGGCATTGCCCAGGATCGCCGCGCACCGTCCAACGCTGCCGAGATCCGCGCCGATTTCCGTCGTGAGTTCGCCTTGAAGGACGACGAGCTGCTGCTGGTGCAGATTGGCTCCGGGTTCAAGACCAAGGGCGTGGACCGCAGCCTCAAGGCGCTGGCGGCCCTGCCTTCGGCGCTGAAAAAACGCACCCGACTGTTTGTAATCGGCCAGGACGACCCCAAGGTATTCCAGGTACAAAGTGCCGCATTGGGGCTCAGCGACCAGGTGCAGTTCATGAAGGGGCGCAGTGATATTCCGCGTTTCCTGCTGGGAGCCGACCTGCTGATTCATCCGGCCTACAACGAAAATACCGGCACTGTGCTGCTCGAAGCCCTGGTGGCTGGGCTGCCGGTGCTGGTGAGCGCGGTCTGCGGCTACGCCCATTACATCGCCGAGGCCGAATGCGGCCTGGTGCTGGATGAGCCGTTCGAGCAGGCGCAGCTCAATCAATACCTCACCACCCTGTTGACCGACGACGCTGCACGCGCGACCTGGAGCCGTAATGGCCTGGCGTTCGCCGAGACGGCCGACCTTTACAGCATGCCGCAGCACGCTGCGGATGTGATTCTGGCGGAGCAACACCGATGAAGTTGATGCTTGCCGAACCCTTCAAGAGCCTCTGGGCCGGACGCGATGCGTTCGACGCTGTCGAGGGCCTGAAGGGCCAGGTCTACCGTGAGCTGGAAGCGCGCCGTACCTTGCGTACGGAAGTCGACGGTCGCGGTTATTTCGTGAAGATCCATCGCGGCATTGGCTGGGGCGAGATCGTCAAGAACCTGATCACCGCCAAGCTGCCGGTGCTTGGCGCCGGTCAGGAATGGCGGGCGCTGGAGCGTCTGCATCAGGTGGGCGTGCCGACCATGACTGCCGTGGCCTACGGCGAGCGCGGCAGCAACCCGGCGGACCAGCACTCGTTCATCGTCACCGAGGAGCTGGCGCCCACCGTCAGCCTTGAAGACTTCAGCATCGACTGGGTCAAGCAGCCGCCTGCGCCGGCCCTCAAGCGCGCGCTGATCGCCGAAGTGGCGCGCATGACCGGCATGATGCACCGCGCCGGGGTCAACCACCGCGACTGCTACATCTGCCATTTCCTGTTGCACACCGATCGTCCCATCACGCCTGCGGAGCTGAAACTCTCGGTGATCGACCTGCATCGTGCCCAGACCCGGCCGAGGATCACCCTGCGCTGGCGCAACAAGGACCTGGCCGCCCTGTATTTCTCCGCCCTGGATATCGGCCTGACGCGCCGCGACAAGTTGCGCTTCCTCAAGGGCTATTTCCAGCAGCCGTTGCGGCAGATCCTGGCCGAAGAAGCGGCGCTGCTGTCCTGGCTTGAAGGCAAGGCGGAAAAACTCTACGCACGTAAGCAGCGGTACGGAGACGCACTCTGATGGCGAGTTGGAACCTGGACCCCGCTTATCAGGAGTTGACGCAAGATTTCGGCAGTCTGGACGCGGTATTTGCCCTGCAGGGCGAGCATCTGACCCGGGACCCTCTGTCGGAGGTTATTCGGGTCGAGCGCGGCGGCGTCAATTACTACGTCAAGCGCTATACCGGCGCCGGCAAGAACCTGCGGCGCTACCTGGGCAAGCCCCGGGTCAAGTTCGAATGGCAGAACCTCAAGCGCTTCGCCAAGTGGGGCATTCCCACTGCCGATGTGGTGGCCTGGGGCCTGGAACGTCGCTGCCTGGCCTACTCCCGGGGCGCGATGATCACTCGCGAGCTGCCGCGGACCGAGGACCTGTCGGTGCTGGCCGAGCGCAACGATCCACGGCTCAAGGATCGGCGCTGGGTCGATGGGGTGAGTCGTCAGTTGGCCGCTTATACCCGGGTCATGCATGACCATCGCTTTACCCACAATGATTTGAAGTGGCGCAACCTGCTGATCGACGATCAGGACCGGTTGTACCTGATCGACTGTCCGAACGGCGATTTCTGGCGTGGTTTCTGGCTCAAGTACCGGATCACCAAGGACCTGGCCTGCCTGGACAAGGTGGCCAAATATCATCTGTCGGCCACTCAGCGCCTGCGTTTCTATCTGCAGTATCGCCAGCGCGATCGCTTGAGTGCCGCCGACAAGGCGCGTATTCGCCACGTGGTGAGATTTTTCGAGGGGCGCGAATGACTGATTTCCTGGCGTCCGAGGAACGTGCGCTACTGGAGCGTAACGGTCTCGGCACTTTTGACCAGTTGTGGGCTACGCAATTGGATGCGGTGGATGAGCCCAATACCAGTCGCGGCGGCAGCAGCAGCGTCTTTCGCCTGGATGTGGAAGGGCAGGGGTTCTATCTCAAGCGGCAGACCAACTACCAGACCCGGACCCTGCATCGGCCTTTCGGCGAACCGAGTTTCGCCCGGGAGTTTCGCAACATCCGGCGTTATCAGCAGTTGGGCATTCCCGCGCTGCAGGCGGTGTTCTTTGGCATGCGCAAGGTCAATGGCGAGTCTCGAGCCATACTCCTGACCCGGGCCCTGGATGGTTGGGACGATCTGGATGCGCTGCTGTCGCGTTGGGATGAGCTCAGTGAGCTCCAGCGCCAGGCGGTACTCAAGGCCTGCGGGCAACTGGCCCGGCAACTGCACAGCTTGCGTCAGGTCCATGGCTGCTTCTATCCCAAGCATATTTTCCTGCAAGGCCATGGCGAGGGTTACCGGGCGCAGTTGATCGACCTGGAGAAAACTCGGCCCTTGCTGTTCGGTCAGCGCGACCGGGTCAAAGATCTGGAACCTTTACTGCGCCGGGCTTCGGTGTGGAATGCCGACGAAGTGCGCGGCCTGTTGGCGGCCTATCTGGAGCAGCCCCTGGACAGTTCCCTGGTGGGCGCCTGGGCCGCTCGTCTCAGTGCTCGCAGCAGTCACAAGGAATCTCGCTGATGCGTTTGTCCGAGCTGAAAAACAGCGGGCGCAGCCCGACCCTGCCCCTGAGCCTGGAGCTGGCGGACGCTGCCGGCCCGGCGCAGTTGCAGTTGCTGACCCTGTTACGCGTGCTGCCGGGGCAGCGCTATGTCGGTGCCGGTGTCTGGCGTGGGCGTCCGGTGCTGGCCAAGTTGCTGGTGGGGCCCAAGGCCGCGCGGCATTTTCAGCGGGAATTGCAGGGTGTGCGCCTGCTGGCGGAGCAGGGGCTGACCACGCCGTTGCTGCTGGCGGACGGCTTGCAGGAAGGCGAGGGCGGCTGGTTGCTCTTCGAGTTCCTGGAAGGGGCGCAAAGCCTCGGCGACGCCTGGAAGCAGGTTGAGAAGCTGCCGGTGCTGGCCGATGAGCAGACCGCGGTGTTGGCTGAGGCCCTCAGAGCTATTGCCCAGTTGCACGCCAAGGGCCTGTGGCAGGAAGACCTGCACCTGGACAACCTGTTGCGCCATGACGGCAAGCTGCACCTGATCGATGGCGCGGGGATCTGTGTCGAAGAAGCTGGCAAGCCCCTGTCCCGGCAAAAGGTCCTGGAAAACCTGGGCGTGTTCTTCGCCCAGCTACCCAAGAGCCTGGAACCCTTCACTGAAGAGTTGCTGGTGCATTACCTGCTGAGCAATGCCGAGCACGCCTTGCCCCTGGAGGCCCTGGAGAAGCAGGTGAACAAGGTGCGTGGCTGGCGCCTGCGGGACTTTCTCAACAAGGTTGGCCGTGAGTGCACGCTGTTCAGCGTGCAGCGTGGACCTTTCGCCTTGCGTGCGATTCGCCGTGAGGAAGAGGCCGCGATGCTGCCAGTGTTGGCGCAGGCCGATGCCCTGTTGGATCAGGGACATCTGTACAAGACCGGTGGCGCCGCCAGTGTCGGCCGGGTTGAGGCCGCTGGGCGGACCCTGGTGGTCAAGCGCTACAACATCAAGGGCTTGGCTCATTGGCTCAAGCGTTTCTGGCGCCCGAGCCGGGCCTGGCACTCCTGGCGTGAAGGCAATCGCCTGGAATTCCTGGGGATTGCCACGCCCAGGCCCCTGGCGGTACTGGAGCAGCGTTTTCTCTGGTTGCGCCGTCGGGCCTACCTGGTGACCGAGTACTTGCCGGGGCCTGACATCATTGAGCGTTTTGCACCGTTCGTGGACAGTGGCGAGGCGCCTGAATCGGAGTTGCTGGCGCTGGATCGGCTGTTTGCCCAGTTGATCAGGGAGCGCATCAGTCACGGTGACTTAAAGGGCCACAATCTGTTCTGGCAGGACGATCGCTGGGCCCTGATCGATCTCGATTCCATGTGCCAGCACTCCAGTCTGAGCAGCTTTGCTCCGGCATTTGCCCGAGATCGCGCACGTTTCATGCGCAACTGGCCCGAAAGCAGCAATTTGTATCAAGTGATTGATCGGCGGCTGCCCAAGACCGTCCAGAGCGCCGAGGCCTGACCTGCGACCTATAGCCGCTGCTGCAGGCAGCGGCTTTGGGCCGTGGCGTATGCGGCGCCCGGGCTTGGCGCTTGCCGCTAGAGGCTTGCCCCTGCTTTTACGTTATAATCCCGCCCTTTCGTTGTTTCTCGCCCCTTTGCGAGCACACTTTATTTTCAAGGCGCACTGCGCCCGCATGCAGACTAAACGAGGCTAGACCCCTGTGGCATTGACGATTCTTGGCCTGTCCGGCGCCCTTAGCCATGATCCTTCAGCAGCCCTGTACATCGACGGCAAACTGATTGCCGCCGCTGAAGAAGAGCGTTTCGTGCGCGACAAGCATGCAAAGAACCGCATGCCCTACGAGTCGGCGAAGTTCTGCCTGGAACAGGCCGGGATCAAGCCTTCCGACGTTGACGTGGTAGCGATTCCGTTTGCCCCGATCAGCCTGTTCGGCAAGGCTCGCTGGCATTACGCCAAGCGCTACTGGTACGCCCCGGACCGCGCCCTGGACGCGATCCTGATGGGCAACCGTCGCTACAAGCGCTATCGCAAGAAGATCGTCTGGTGCCTGGAGCAACTGGGTTTTGACCCGAAAAAGGTCAAGATCGAGCCGGTGGAGCACCACCTGGCCCACGCCTCCAGTGCCTACCACTGCTCGGGCTTCAAGGAGAAGACCGCGATCCTCGGGATCGACGGCAAGGGCGAATACGCCACTACCTTCTTCGGCTACGGCGAAAACGGCAAGATCCACAAGATCAAGGAATTCTTCGATCCGGACTCCCTGGGCGGCCTCTATGGCGCGATCACCGAGTTCCTCGGCTTCGAAATGCTCGACGGCGAGTTCAAGGTCATGGGCATGGCGCCTTATGGCGACGCCAGCAAGTACGATTTCTCGCGCCTGGCCAGCTTTGAAAACGGCGAACTGGTGATCAACACCGACTACGCCAACGTCATTGGCCTGCGTCGCTACAAAGAGAAGGGCAAGGGTTTCTACTTCTCGCCAAAACTCATCGAGTGGCTGGGTCCCAAGCGCGAAGGCGACATCGCCGACGAGCCTTACATCCACTACGCCGCGAGCATGCAGGCGCTGTTCGAAAAACTGGCCCTGCAGATGATCGACCACTACCTGGGCGACGTCCTCAAGGAAACCGGCAAGCTGGCTTTCGCCGGCGGCTGCGCGCTGAACGTCAAGCTGAACCAGAAGATCATTGCCCGTCCTGAAGTCAAAGAGCTGTTCGTGCAGCCGGCTTCCGGCGACGCCGGCACCGCCGTGGGCGCTGCTGCGTACGTTTCCCATGCCCGTGGGGTGCCGGTAGAGAAGATGGAACACGTCTATCTCGGCCCGTCCTACAGCAACGAAGACGTGATCGCAGCCTGTGCCCGTCACCCGAACAAACCGGCTTGGCGGCAGATCGACAACACCCCGGAACGCATCGCCAAGATCATGGTCGATGGCAACCCGGTGGCCTGGTTCCAGGGCCGCATGGAGTTTGGTCCACGTGCCCTGGGCGGTCGTTCGATCATTGGTTGCCCGAGCGCCGTGGGCGTTGCCGACCGGATCAACGAGCAGATCAAGTTCCGCGAGCGCTGGAGGCCTTTCTGCCCGTCGATGCTCGACACCGTCGGTCCGCAGATGATCAAGGTCGACCATCCGGCGCCATTCATGACCTTCACCTTCGAAGTGGCTGAAGAGTGGAAGACCCGGGTGCCGGAAGTGGTTCACGAAGACGGTACATCCCGGGCTCAGGTGCTCAAGCGCGAATACAACCCGCGCTACTACGACATGATGAAGGCCCTGGAAGTCCTGACCGGTAACGGCGTGTCGCTGAACACCTCGTTGAACCGCCGTGGCGAACCGATGATCTGCTCGCCGACCGATGCCCTGAACATGTTCTACGGTTCCGATCTGCAGTACCTGATCATGGAAGACATTCTGGTGGTCAAAGACGGCGTGGACCCTTATGACACGCTCGGCTGAACGCCATGTGCTGCAGTTTTGCCACGGCTATGACGGGCCGTTCCTGGACTGCGCCCGGCAATACGCCAACTTGTTCGCGGGCAGCGGCTATCGGGTGACCACGGTGTTTCTCACCGGGGCCGCCGATGCCGAAGTGGCTGCCGGCTGTGCGTCCGATGAAGTGCTGTTCATGGAATACAGCTCCAAGGCCATTCGTGGCCTCAAGCTGGGTGCCATTCGTGACCTGCGCAAGATTGCCGCCTCGCGCAATTTCAGCTTTTGCATCGCTCACCGCTTCAAGCCGATCTACATCGCTTTGTTGGGCACCCGCTTGCCGGTAGTGGGTGTCCATCACGCCTTTTCCGACTACAAGCGCCGTAGCCGGCAGATCTTCGCTGGACTGTTTCGCAAGCGCCTGAGCCTGTTGGGGGTCTCTGATGCGGTGCGTGACGACATGCGTGCCTGCCTGCCCAAATGGCCTGCGGCGCGCATCCAGACCCTGTACAACCGCATCGACCTGGAAGCCTTGCAGGCCAGCCAGCTGGACGCGGCCCAGGCCCGCAGCGAGCTGGGCCTGTCCGCGGATGCCTGGATTGTCGGCAACGTCGGACGCCTGCACCCGGACAAGGATCAGGCCACTTTGCTGCGGGGCTTTGCCGCCGCCGTGCCGCAATTGCCGCAGCAGAGTCAGCTGGCCATCCTGGGGACCGGACGCCTGGAGAAAGATCTGAAATCCCTGGCCCGTGAACTGGGCGTGGCTGATCGTGTGCTGTTCCTCGGGCAGGTGCCGGACGCTCGGCGCTATTTCCGTGCGTTCGACGTATTTGCCTTGAGCTCCGATCACGAACCCTTTGGCATGGTCCTGCTGGAAGCCATGGCGGCCGGTGTGCCCTTGCTGGCCACCGCCTGCGGCGGTGCAAAGGAAGTGGTAGAGGGTGTGGGTATTCTGTTCCCCCTGGGAGACGCCGAGCACATGGCTCAAGGGCTGCAGCACCTGGCCGCGATGGATGATCATCAGCGCCGGGTCTGTGCCGAGCTGATGCTCGATCGCCTGCGCGAGCGTTTCTCCGACCGTGCTGTACGGGACGTATTCTGGCGTTTGCCGCAAGTCACCGATCTGACCGCGAGGGGTTGATGCTCAATCGATTTCAAGGCTGGCGCGAACGTGGCTGGTCAGTCATTGACGCGTCGACCTATGCCGATGCCTGGCAGCGCTTTGGTGGCAGCGTGGCGACCCATCCGTTGGTGGTGGAGCAACTGGCGGACCTGGCGCAGATTCCCGTGCGTTATCTGGCCTGGGAACAGGACGGCCATCTGCAGGCGGCCATTGCCACCTGGGGGCGGGACCTGGCGCTGTCCAAGGACGTGCTCAAGCGAGCCGGCAAGAAGGGCCTGTTCGACATCGGCAATGCCGAGTTGATCCTTCCGGCAGCGGCCAATGCTCAGGTGCCACTGCGTCATCGTGGGCGCTACCTGTCTGCGCTTAACGAAGGGCGCTTCAGCACCCTCAAGCCTCAGGCCGAACAATTGGCCATGGCCCGTACCCCCGAAGAGCTGTCGAAGAAGTTTCGCTACAACCAGCGCCGCGAACTGCGTCTGTTGGAAGAAGCGGGCGGGGTGGTGCGTGCGGTCAGTGATTTCACCAGTGCTGAACTGGCGGCCATCTACTGTGACCTGTTCCAGCGCCGCTGGGGCTTTGCGGCCACTGGCGCCGAGCGCATGGCCGAGGTGTTGGAACGCTTGCGCGAGCTGCTGATCGGCTCGGTGATTTTCCTCAATGATGCGCCGATTGCCGTGCAGTTGATCTACCGGGTCGAAGCGCCGCAGTGGATCAGCGTGGAGTATGTCAACGGTGGTGTTGACCCACAGACGCGTGAGTTCAGTCCAGGGAGCGTGCTGAGCTTCCTCAACACCCAGAGTGCCTGGGAACAGGCTCGGGCCCTGGATAAACCGCTGCGTTTCTCCTTTGGCCGCGCCGACCGTGAGTACAAGGACCGTTGGTGCAATCCGGTGCCGGTTTTTCAGGTGTGAGGCCGTCCATGAGTCGCAAACAGCAACTGCTCAAGCGCCACCGGCGCAATAAACGAATCGCCCTGTTGGTGGGCCTGGTGCTGTTGCTGTTGATTGGCGTGCTGGTGGCCTGGTGGTTGCCGCTGCTGCTGGCCGTTCTTGGCTGGCTGGCCCATGAGGCCTGGTTTGCCGATCACCTGTTCTACTCGCCCAAGGACGACTACTGCTATGACTTTGGCAGCGATGTTCGGCAGCTCGCAGTGCGCCTGGAGGCGGGGCGCCTGCTGCTGGATTCGGTACAGGAACTGGCGGCGGACGAGACACTGATTCTTGGGGTGCAGGTCAAGAGTTCCTGGATCGGACGTTTTCTCGATCCGGCCGTTGAAGTGCTGGGCGGCCCGACGCTCGACCGCCAGGCGTTCGAGCGGGGCGTCGATGGCCTGCGTTATCTCAATCTTAGCGGCCTGGCAGGTCCCCTGGTCGGCGGCGAGCTGCAACTGCGTGGGCGATTCTGTCGGATTCAGGTCCAGCCGCAGTTGATGGCCTGGCGCGACCCCGACTACCGACGCCAGCGAGTGATGGTGATTGCTCCCCATGCCGACGATGCTGAACTGGCAGCCTTTGGCTTGTACAGCCAGGCCGACGAAGCCTGGATCGTGACCCTGACAGCGGGTGAAATCGAGGCCGAGCATTATCAGGCCATGGGTATGAACGCTGCCGAGGCCGCGCGAATCAAGGGCCGGTTGCGAGCCTGGGACAGTATCGCTGTGCCGCGTTGGGCGGGAGTGCCTGAAGCGCACTGCGTACAGCTGGGGTACTTCTGTCTGCAACTGCCTGCCATGCAGGCCGCGCCGCAACAGCCGGTGGCCTCGCGTGAGGCGCAGTTGAGCGATATCCGCCTGTTCCGCCAGTTCAATCCGTTCCCGCTACCAGCCGATCGGGATGGGCTGCCGACCTGGGACAACCTGTTGGCTGATCTGCGCGAGCTGCTGCTCAAGGCGCGGCCCGAAGTGCTGGTACTGCCGCATCCGTCACTGGACCCTCATCCTGACCATATCTGTGCCCAGGCGGCGGTGATGCAGGCGCTGGAGGGGTTGGACTGGCAGCCGACCACCGTGCTTGGCTATGCCAATCACCTGCATGACAACGACCGCTGGCCAATGGGTGATTCGGGTGCGGGCATTGCTTTGCCGCCGGTGTTCGATTCGACGACAGTGTTGCGTCCCTGGTGTTTGCCACTGTCCCAGGTTGAGCAATATGACAAGGCCATGGCCTTGGGCATGATGCATGACCTGCAGCCGAGAATGCCGTTCAAGCGGCGTCTGCGCAGGTCGATACAATGGCTTCTGGCTAGTAGAGTGCCTTCGACCCTGGGAGAGAATGAGTTCTTTCGCAAGGCAGTGCGGCGGCACGAACTGTTCTGGCTGTTGCGGCAGCGATAAAACCGGCATAAACACAGGAATCTGTTGTGCCCCTAACCTGACAGCGAGTTTTTTGTGATCAATCCACGCCCGCGAATCCTGTTTCTCATGCCCTATTTCGGGCGCTGGCCATTCTGGCTGCCGTTTTTTCTCGAAAGCTGCCGACGCAATCCGGATATCGACTGGTTGTTTTTCAGCGATTGTGGGATTCCGGATAATCTGCCGCCGAACGTCCAGTTTGAAAGCATCAGCTTTGCTGATTATTGCGCCTTGGTGTCCCAGCGCCTGAACATCGATTTTGCGCCCAATGCGGCTTACAAGCTCTGTGATATCAGGCCTGCAATGGGTTATATCCATATTGATCGGCTGCAGGGCTACGACTTTTGGGCTTTCGGCGATATCGATCTGGTCTACGGTGACCTGCGGGCCTACTTCACCGCAGATCGTCTGGCGAAGTATGACCTGTTCTCCACCCACGAGCGTCGCGTCGCTGGGCACTTGTGCCTGATACGCAACAGCGCCCGCCAGCTTGAATTGTTCAGGCAGATCAAGGATTGGCAGACGCGCTTTACCGACCAGCAGCATCATGCACTGGATGAAGGGGCGTTCAGTCGGATTTTTCTCTGGCGCAAGAACTTCCCGAAGCCGCTGTTCAAGCTGGTGGGCAAGTTCAACCCATGGCGTCGTCGCAGCGAGTTCACTGAGGCGTTCAGCACGCCGGGCGGAGTGATCGACTGGCATGACGGCAGTCGTGATTTTCCAACGCGCTGGTACTGGAAGGATGGGCATCTGACCAATGACCGTGACGGCGACCGCAGTTTTCCGTATTTCCACTTTGTGTGTTGGAAGCGCAATGAGTGGTCGGATTTGCCTGAGCAGGATGCCAAGGTGGTCCAGGCCCTGGCCAGCGAGTCTTCCTGGGTCATCGATGCCACAGGTTTCCACCGGGGAGAGTTATGAGTCAGCGCTTCAAGGTCCTGCAATTGCAGCCGGACTACAACGTCAAATCCCACGACTTCGCCGACCTGGCGGAGCAGATCGTCAAGGCCTTGCCGGCTGACCGGTACGAGATGACGGCGGCCTTCCTGCGTGGGCGACCCGGGCCGGCTGATCCGGTCAGCCGGGCCGATCATTCGGTGTATTTCGAGTTTTCCGACAAGGCCCTGAAAGGCATGCGTCTGCGGGCCATGTGGCGGTTGTATCAGTTCTGCCGCAAGGAAAAGTTCGATGTGGTGATCTGCAATCGCTTCAAGCCGGTGAACATGATGCTGACCCTCAACCGTTGGTTGAAGGTCCCACTGTGCATTGGCATCTCCCATGGTTTCGGTGAGTACGACCGGCTTTACCGGCGGCGCCAGACCCAGCGCCTGATCGACCGGCACTGGCGTTTTGTCGGTGTATCGCCCGCGGTCAAGCAGTACTTGCTGGATTGCCAGTGCGGTTTCACCGACCAGAACACCTGGGCGATCACCAACGCCATCGATATCGAACAGGCCGAAGCCTTGCAGCACTCCCGCGAGCGCTCTCGTGAGTTGTTGGGGCTGGACCCTTCCGTGCGCCTGATCGGTGCGCTGGGGCGCCTGGTGCCGGTCAAGGGCCACACCTACCTGCTGCAGGCATTTGCTCAGCTCAAGGACAAGTACCCGCAGACTCAGTTGGCGATCATTGGCGCCGGGCGCGAAGAGGCCAATCTGCGCGCCGAGATCGAGCGTCTGGGCCTGCAGGGTCGGGCCCACCTGCTGGGCTTCAAGGAGAACGCACTGCAGTATGTGCGTGCCTTCGATATCTGGACCATGCCGTCATTGGCCGAAGGCTTGGGCCTGGCGTTGCTGGAAGGCATGAGCGGGCAGTTACCGGTGATCGCTTCCAATGTACCGGCGATGCTGCCGCTGATTGAAGGGGCCGGTGGCCTGGCGGTTGAGCCGGCCAATGTGCCGGCGCTGACGGCGGCACTGGACAATTACCTGGGGCTCTCCGATGAGGCGTTGGCCGATAAGGGCCAGCAAGCGTACCGCTATTTGCAGAAAGAACATGATATCGAGGTGTTCCGCGAGGAATACCGGCAATTGATCGACTCGGGATTGAGTCAGGCGGGCAAGAGGCAGCAATGACAGACCAGCAACCTGTGGTGACGGTAATCATCGCCTCCTACAACCACGCACCCTATATCGAGCAGAGCATTCTCAGCGTGCTCAACCAGACCTATTCGAACATCGAACTGCTGGTGGTGGATGACGGTTCCAGCGATGACAGCGTCGAGCGTATCCGGCGGCTGCAGGCGTTGCATGGTTTCGACTTCCGCGTTCAGCAGAATCAGGGGCTGACCAATACCCTCAATGGCGCCATCGCTCGGGCCAAGGGCAGCCTGATCGTGCCCTTCGGCTCCGACGACATTATGCTGCCCGAGCGTATCGCGACTCAGGTGGCATACCTGGACGGCAAGCCGGAGGTCGGGATCTGCGCCGGCAATATTGAGTTGATCGACAGCGATGGCAACCTGTTTCCCGAAAATCGCCAGCGCCGTGATGTACCGTTCCGGCGTCTGGATTTCGATGACATGTTCCTTGAGCGCAAGCCTTACCCGCCTGCGCCGACGTTGATGATTCGCCGTGAGGCACTGGAGAAGGTCGGTGGTTTCGACCCGAATATCCGCCTTGAGGACTTGCTGATCGAGCTGAAGATCACCCATGCGGGCTACTTTATCGACGGCTTGAATGTAGTGATGGCGCGTTATCGCAAGCATGCCACCAACTCCTACAAGAACAACCGCTTCATGATCGACAACATCCTGCGCACCTACGCTCTGTTCAGTGAGCATCCGCTGTACGAGGAGGTTCGCTACAAGTTCCTCAGTTCGATGTTCCTCAAGGTGTCCAATCGCGATCGGAAACTGGCTCGCGAATTGTTGGCGCAGATTCCGTTCAAGGCCTGGAACAAGAAAACCTGGCGTGGACTGGTCCGCCTGTATTTTTCGCCGCTGGAAAAAGACTGAAGGGGCGCCGGAGCATGGGCTGGATTCAACGCTTTCTTGAAAAGCGCGCCAAGCGTGCGATCCGCAAACTGCCGAAAATCGAACGCGGCGTGGTGCGCTTCCAGCAGCGTTATCCGGGTTACAGCATTGGCCGCGGCAGTTATGGCTTGCCTGAGGTGCATGACTGGCAGGAAGGTTCGACCCTGAGCATCGGTGCTTACTGCTCGATCGCCGAAGGCGTGCAGATTTTTCTTGGTGGTCACCACCGTGCGGATTGGGTCAGCACCTACCCCTTTCCCGCAATGCTGCCCCAGGCCGCGCATATCAGCGGTTACGCCGGCACCAATGGCGATGTGCGGGTGGGCAGTGATGTATGGCTGTGCTCCAACAGCACACTGTTGTCCGGTGTGACCATTGGCCATGGCGCGATTGTCGCAGCGGGGGCTCTGGTCACCAAGGATGTGGAGCCCTATGCGGTGGTCGGTGGCAATCCGGCGCGCTTCCTGCGGTGGCGCTTCCCCGAAGAACAGCGCCAGCAGTTGTTGCAGAGTGCCTGGTGGGACTGGCCGGAAGCCGAGTTGCACGGGCTTGCCGACAAGCTGTGCAGTGATGATATCGAAGGCTTCCTGGCCTATGCCCGGCAGCGTCAGGCTTGACGTTCAGCGGCTCAATCCCCTGTGACCTGATTCCCTGACAGCCTTGTGCGACTGTCAGGGTGCAGATGTGGGTGCAGGGGTTCAGTGAGCGCCTTGGCGCTCGTCGCTCGCAGGCAGTTGCTTCAGCAGGCCGGTTGCACGGGACATCGAGGTAGGCAGCGCATACCCCGCCTGTAGTGCATTCAGGTGCTCCTGGAACAGCCAGTTACTGTCTTCGCTATAGCGCTGCATGTGCCGCAGATTGCGCTGGCGCAGTGAAGTTCTCAGCGAGGAGGGGTAAACCCGTAGATCGGCAAGATCGATCAGGCCGAATTCGCCGTTCTCCAGGACCAGCACATTGGCCAGGTGAAGCGAGCGAAAGTACACCCCTTGTTCATGCAGTCGAGCCATGAACGTACCGAAGTCCTTGATCAACTGCGCGCGCTCTTCTGCCGAGCCTGCCAATTGCAGGCGCTGGCGTAGGGTCTGCCCAGGCAGTGGCTGGTAGCGCACGGCGTTGCTGCCGTCCGCAAGTCGGTACAGGCCCAGGATGACCGGGGTGGTAATGCCCAGATCACGCAGTTGCTCGCTGTTTGTGGCAAAGCGCTCGGAGTAGGGGTTGAACCCTCCCGAGGTGTACCAGCGACGAGGGCGGAACAGCTTGAAGAAACTGCCATCCTCCAGACGCAGGACCTTGGGCCCCAGGCCATCGGCTTCGATGACCTGGGCATTGGCGAGCAGTTGTTCGGCTGCGGCCGGGGTCAGTGAGGCTACCTGCACAGGTGGCGAACGTCTGGCGCGCTGGTGAATGCACAGGGCGGCGATCATGGCCAGGGGGATCCACAGCAGGAACCAGTGCTCCTTTGGACGCGAAAGAATCCCGCCGCCTTCTGTCAGGCCGGCGCCAATGCCAAAGACCAACCAGCTGGAAGCCAGGATCAGCAAGGGTGTGGTGCGAAGCTGCCAGCTCTTGAGCAGGGCCCAGGCCTGCATGAACAGCCACGGCAGCAGGCCGAAGATGCCCACATAGTAGAGAACCCCCAGGGCGAAGTTGTGTGGCTCTTCCAGAAGGAAGCCGATACCTGGGTCCAGGGACAGGCTGGCGTTATAGCCATGACCGATCCAGGGATGATTGACGATCTGCACCAGCGCCAGGCGCCAGAGGTCGAAGCGCGAAGAGCTGCCACGCTCCAGAAGCATCTGCGAGAACAGGAGCAGGACCGCCGCGCCGCCTATTGCCATGCCCGCAAGCAGCATCAACGAGCGGCGGTTCCAGCTGATGAAGCTCAGCCAGAGAGCGGCCAGGGTCAGCGCCACCAAGGGCGTCCTGGAGCCGGTGGCAATCAGTGCGGCAAACATGATGGCCATTGCCGGAATGCTCAGCCAGAGCATCTGGTAGCGGCGACAGGTCATGCTCAGGCTCAGCCAGTAGACGCAGAAGAAACCGAAGACGTGGGAGCTCAGCAGCGGATTGTCAAAGGCTCCGGCACCCACCATGCGCAGATCGGGGGTGTGGTAGCGAACGAAGACGTACAGGTTGAAGATCGAGGCGAGCAGGGCAACGATCGCCGCGCAGAAGATCAGTGGCTGCACTATGTCATTGCGATAGCGCACCAGCAGGGTACAGCCGGCGAACAGCATCAGCGTATGCAAAGGGGTCTTGATCTCTCCCAGCACGCTGTCGACCGGCGGGCTCCAGGCCAGGCTGACGATGGCCCAGGTACAGAACAGCAGCATGGCGATGAAGATAGGCTCGCGCAGCAGTCCTTTCAGTTCGCTGGGGCGTGTACACAGGGCAATCAACGTCGGGATGCTGAACAGGCCGTAGTACAGCTTGTGCAACTGACTGCGGCCGGGGAGGAAAAACAGCGCGCAGAGCAGCAATAGATACCCTAGCGGCAGAATCCACAGGCAAATGAAATCGAATACTCGATTCGACGTGTTGCGAAGAGCGTTGGGTTGCATGCTTAGACGTTCATCCCGGAAGTTAAGCCGGCAATCATAGCGATTAATACCAGGTGGTGTCGTTGGTCAGCTGAACAATCTCGGTCCCTTGGGAGTGCCGGTACCTCGAACAAGCTGTGCTAAAGTCAGCCTCCTTTTTGACGACATTCCCGTGATATGACCGACTCCAGTCCCAGCGCAAGCCCTTCGAGCTTGAAAATCTACTTCCGTCTGCTTGGCTATGTGCGGCCCTATATTGGTCTGTTTCTCATCAGCATCGTCGGGTTCCTGATCTTCGCTTCGACCCAGCCCATGCTCGGCTACATCCTCAAGTATTTCGTCGATGGCCTGTCCAATCCCGAGGCTGCGCTGTTTCCCACTGTGCCCTACCTGCGAGACATGCGGCTGCTGCAGGCGGTGCCACTGTTGATCGTGCTGATCGCTGCCTGGCAGGGCCTGGGTTCCTACCTGGGCAACTACTTCCTGGCCAAGGTTTCCCTGGGCTTGGTGCATGACCTGCGGGTGCAGTTGTTCAACAACCTGTTGACCCTGCCCAACCGCTACTTCGACAAGCACAACTCGGGACACCTGATCTCGCGCATCACGTTCAACGTGACCATGGTTACGGGGGCCGCGACCGATGCGATCAAGGTGGTGATCCGCGAAGGCATGACGGTGATCTTCCTGTTTGCCTCGCTGTTGTGGATGAACTGGCGCCTGACCCTGGTGATGATTGCCATCCTGCCGCTGATTGCGATCATGGTGCGTACCGCCAGCAAGAAATTCCGCAAGCAAAGCAAGAAGATCCAGGTGGCCATGGGCGACGTGACTCACGTTGCCTCGGAAACCATCCAGGGCTATCGCGTGGTACGCAGCTTTGGCGGCGAGACCTATGAGCAGCAGCGCTTTCTGGCAGCCAGCCAGGGAAATACCGACAAGCAACTGCGCATGACCCGTACCGGCGCGATCTACACGCCGCTGCTGCAACTGGTGATCTACAGCGCCATGGCGGTGCTGATGTTCCTGGTCCTGTATCTGCGTGGCGATGCGTCGGCGGGGGAAATGGTGGCCTACATCACCATGGCCGGGTTGCTGCCCAAGCCCATTCGTCAGCTGTCGGAAGTCAGTTCCACCATCCAGAAAGGCGTGGCCGGCGCGGAAAGCATCTTCGAACAGTTGGACGTCGAGCCCGAGGTCGATCATGGCACGGTGGAACACGCCAGCATCAGCGGACACCTGGAAGTGCGTAACCTGAGCTTCACCTATCCAGGTACCGAGCGTCAGGTGCTGGACGACATCAGCTTCAGCGTCGAGCCCGGAAAAATGGTCGCCCTGGTGGGGCGTTCCGGCAGCGGCAAGTCGACCCTGGCCAACCTGATCCCGCGCTTCTATCACCATGACAAGGGCCAGATCCTTCTGGACGGCACCGAGGTCGAAGATTACCGCCTGCTGAACCTGCGTCGGCATATCGCCCAGGTTACCCAGCATGTCACCCTGTTCAGCGACACCGTGGCCAATAACATTGCCTATGGCGACCTGGCCGGGGCTCCGCGGGCGGACATCGAAAAGGCCGCGGCCGACGCCTACGCCATGGACTTCATCGCTCAGTTGCCAGAAGGCCTCGACACTCAGGTGGGGGAGAACGGCGTGCTGCTTTCGGGTGGCCAGCGTCAGCGCCTGGCGATTGCCAGGGCCTTGCTGAAGAACGCTCCGCTGCTGATTCTCGACGAGGCCACCTCGGCCCTGGACACCGAGTCCGAGCGGCATATCCAGGCTGCCCTGGACAAGGTCATGAAGGGACGTACTACCCTGGTGATTGCGCACCGTCTGTCCACTATCGAGAAGGCGGACATGATCCTGGTCATGGATCAGGGACGGATTGTCGAGCGAGGCACTCACACCCAGTTGCTGGCCCAGAATGGCTACTACTCGCGGTTGCATGCCATGGGTCTGGAAGAGCCCGCACCCACCGGGATCGCCTGAGTCTTTCCGGGGAGCGAGCCCGCTCGTTCCCCGGAGCCTCCAGGGTGTGCAAGGCACCTTGGCATCATTTGTATGGCCCGTCTTACAGTCTTGACCAAGGCTAAATAATTCTGCGTTTCACGCTTGTTATGGTTCCCGCCTGAATCTTCGAATGGATCGAGAGGGCCATCCTTCTCGCGTGGGTACCGCAATGCTGCAACGTTTTGTGTGGAAGTTATTACCCAAGACCCAGCGTCATTTCCTATTGGGTCGCCTGTCGGTGGTGGATCGTCAGGTGGTGAACAAGTCCATGTCCGCCAATGTGCGGTTCCCCGATGCTTTTGCCCGTCATTCCTGTCTGTTTATCCATGTTCCCAAGTGTGCCGGCAGCAGCGTCTGTTCGGCCCTTTTCGACGGGTGGATGCCGGGGCATCTGCCGTTGTACTGGTATGAGCAACAGTTCCCCCGGGCGTTTTCCAGCAGCTTCAAGTTCGCCTTCGTCCGCGATCCCCTGGAACGCGCCTATTCGGCCTATGCCTTTTTGCGGGGCAACCGCCTGGGGCGACGGGATCAGGCGGCCCAGAGCCTGGTGACGCACTACCGGGACTTCGACGACTTCGTCGGCCGCTGGCTGCACTCGGAGAATATCCACAGGCAGATGCATTTCGCGCCCCAGAGCGACTTCCTCACCGACTCCCTGGGGCGCCTGGCCCTGGACTTCATCGGCTATCAGGAATACTTGCAACGTGACTTCCAGCTGTTGTGCCAGCAGTTGGGGGTCGATGCCCAACTGCCCCATGTCAACGGCACTGCTCAACGCCGCACTACCCCTGTCAGGGAATTCTGCTCGGTACGCACCCGTCGCCTGGTGCGCCGTGTCTATCAACGCGACTACGAGATGCTGGGTTATGAATAAGCTCGCTTGTGCGCCTTTGGAGCAACTGCAGATCCGCCCCTACAGCCTGTCGCTGTCCATCGAGGCCCGGGCCGCCCTCAAGCAGCAGAAGCCCTGTTGTCTATGGCTGACGGGCCTGTCGGGGGCCGGCAAGTCGACCCTGGCCAACCTGCTGGAACTGCGCCTCAACGAGTTGGGCATGCATACCTTCGTCCTCGATGGTGACAATGTGCGCAGTGGGCTGTGCCGTGACCTGGGAATGGGGGCCGAGGCACGCAAGGAAAATATCCGCCGCATGGCCGAGGTGGCGCGGCTGATGGTGGAGGCTGGGCTGTTGGTGATCGTGTCGGCGATTTCACCGTTTCGCGCCGATCGTGATGCTGCCCGGGCGCTGTTCGGGGCTGGACAGTTTATCGAGGTGTACATCAGCACGCCGTTCCAGGCCTGTGCCCGGCGTGACCCCAAGGGCCTGTATCAGGCGGCCCTGGAGGGCCGTATCAAGGATTTCACCGGGCTCGACAGTCCTTACGAAGCGCCGCTGCAAGCCGATTGCGAGATCGATACGTCCTGCGTGGAGTTGCCGGAGGCGATCCGCCAGCTGCTGCAACTGCTGCCGTGCAAATGAATCGTAGAAAATCTTCGCCGGCCTCACTCAAGGCATAGAACTAGGCGGCGCCAACCCTGTGTTAATATCGCGCCCCTGTTCATTTTGTATGTGGGATGCTCCATGAAGTTGTCCATGCCGCGATTCGATCAAGCCCCTGTCTTGGTGGTCGGCGATGTCATGCTCGACCGTTACTGGCATGGTGGTACCTCACGGATTTCCCCTGAGGCGCCGGTGCCGGTGGTCAAGGTCGAGCAGATCGAGGACCGCCCGGGTGGTGCCGCCAACGTTGCCCTGAACATCGCCGCCCTCGGTGCGCCCGCCTCCCTGGTCGGGGTGACCGGTGACGATGAGGCTGCCGACAGCCTGGCCAACAGCCTGCAAGGTGCGGGCGTACGTGCACTGTTCCAGCGCATTGCCCACCAGCCGACCATCGTCAAGCTGCGGGTCATGAGCCGTCACCAACAGCTGCTGCGCATCGATTTTGAAGAACCCTTTGCCACCGACGCCCTGGCCCTGGCCGCCGAGGTCGACGCTTTGCTCGACGGCATCAAGGTGCTGGTGCTGTCCGACTATGGCAAAGGCGCTCTGCGCAACCATCAGGTGCTGATCGCGGCCGCGCGGGCCCGTGGCATTCCGGTGCTGGCGGACCCCAAGGGCAAGGATTTCTCCATCTACCGTGGTGCCAGCCTGATCACGCCGAACCTCAGCGAGTTCGAAACCATAGTCGGCGGCTGCGCCGACGAGCACGAACTGGTGAGCAAGGGCGCCAAGCTCATGCACGATCTGGAGCTGGGGGCGCTGCTGGTGACCCGTGGCGAGCACGGCATGACCCTGTTGCGTCCGGATCATCCGGCCCTGCATCTGCCGGCCCGTGCCCGTGAAGTGTTCGACGTCACTGGGGCCGGTGATACCGTGATTTCGACCCTGGCGGCAGCGATTGCCGCCGGTGAAGAGCTGCCCCACGCGGTGGGCCTGGCCAATCTGGCCGCGGGCATTGTGGTCGGCAAGCTGGGGACGGCGGCCATCAGTGCACCGGAGCTGCGTCGGGCGATCCAGCGCGAGGAAGGTTCCGAGCGCGGTGTTCTGAGTCTCGATCAGCTGTTGCTGGCCATCGATGATGCCCGGGCGCACAACGAGAAGATCGTGTTCACCAATGGCTGCTTCGACATCCTTCACGCTGGGCATGTGACCTACCTTGAACAGGCCCGGGCTCAAGGGGACCGATTGATCGTGGCGATCAACGACGATGCTTCGGTCAGCCGCCTCAAGGGGCCTGGACGTCCGATCAACAGTGTCGACCGGCGCATGGCGGTGCTGGCGGGGCTGGGGGCCGTGGACTGGGTGATCAGCTTTTCTGAAGGCACTCCGGAAAACCTGCTGTCCCAGGTCCGCCCGGACGTGCTGGTCAAGGGTGGCGACTACGGCATCGATCAGGTGGTGGGCGCCGATATCGTAACGGCGTATGGCGGCACGGTGAAGGTGCTGGGATTGGTGGAGAACAGCTCGACCACCGCCATCGTCGAGAAGATCCGCAAGACCGACAAGGCCCAATAACGGTTGCAGTCTGAAAAAACGGCGCCTGCTTCAGGCGCCGTTTTTTTTGCCTCAGCCTTGGCGCCTGGCCTTGGCGGGAACCATCTTGCGCAGGATCTGCCGCGCCTTGCCGGTCAGGCGCGAAAGCTTCGAGTCCTTTTCCGGTTCGCTCAGGCCTCGTTGCCTGAGCCAGTCCTTCCAGCGAATCCGCTCCTCACGCACCACCCAGCCTTCCTGCTGGGCGAAGCTTTCCGCCAGGTACAGGCCGCGGGTGCTGGCCGGGTGCAGTTGATCCTTCTTCAAGGTGTACAGCTCGGCACAGGGCTGGCCATTGTCCAGGGGCATCAGGTACAGATCCGGCCGCTTGCGGTCCAGGCGCGCCACCAACTGGTCGCCTTCCAGGCGCTCGTCGACGTGGAACAGGCTCAGCGACTTGGCTTCCTTGGGGACGTCCAGGCGCAGGTCGTAGATCAGTTGCAACGAGGCGGTGGGCAGGTGCACGTAGGCCCGGGGTCGCTCCAGCAATTGCAGGTTGGCGCAGCGTACCGGTCGTGCGGCTCCGGACAGTGGAGTCAGGCGAAAGGGCAGGGCCTCGCGATAATGCAGGGCCCCGGCGTAAGGGGCAGGTAGCCAAGTGTCGTTGAAGCGTCCGCCGAGCCAGCCTTCCGGGGTTTCCAGCAGGCATTCCTCGGCGATTTCCTGGATGGCCGTGTGCAGCGGCAGGTTCAGTTCATGGGCGGGCACGTAGCCGGAGATCAGCTTGAGCACCACGTCACCGCGGTCCTGGCGTCGCTGGCGCACCAGCACCCAGTAATCACGGTTCTGCCAGTGCAGGGTCAGGCGTACAGAAACCCCGAGGTTGGCCAGTTCCAAGGCAAACCTTTCGTGGTCTGCCACCGTCACCGCGCGCCGGCGCTGCAGGGTCTGAGCGAAGTTCAGCGGCCTCCCGACGCTCTGGTAGCAGAGGCCTTCGGGCGTCGCTTCGACGAACAGCGGCAGGGTCTTGAAGTTGCTGGGATTCTTTCTAATGAGCGGTCGCGACATCTCGGCTCCTTCTTGCGTCGGGGTCGGCCGCGTCGGCGGCATCAGTTTTTGCCTAAAACCTGTGCCACGGTCGCCACGTTATGGGCCAGGTGCAACGGGTTGATGGTCCCGACGATAGCACTGGCAACGCCGGGCCGCTCAAACAGCAGTTCGAAGCTGGCCCGCACCGGGTCGATGCCCGGACTCAGGCAGACATGGCCGCTGGCCAGGGCCTTTTTCACCAGGATGCCCTTGTGGTGGTCGGCGGCATAGTCAATGACCGCCCGCTCGGCCTGTTCGTTCAGATTGTAGGTAACCATGGCGCAATCGCCTTGTTCCAGAGCCTTCAGACCGCCGTCGACGGTCTTGCCGGAGAAGCCGAAGCCACGGATCTTGCCCTCCTGCTTGAGCTGCGCCAGGGTCTGGTAGACCTCGCTCTGGTCGAGAATGGCCAGGTCGTTGCCGTCGGAATGCACCAGCACCAGGTCGATGAAGTCGGTTTCCAGGCGTTGCAGGCTGCGTTCCACGGACAGTCGGGTGTGAGCGGCACTGAAGTCGTGGCGGGACACGCCGTCGGCAAACTCTTCGCCGACCTTGCTGACGATCACCCATTCCTGGCGCTGGCCGCGTAGCAGGGGGCCCAGGCGCTCTTCGCTGCGGCCGTAGGCGGGGGCGGTGTCGATCAGGTTGATGCCCAGGTCGCGGGTCAGCTTGAGCAGCATGCGGGCTTCCTGGTCATCCGGGATCTGGAAGCCGCTGGGGTACTTCACCCCTTGATCACGGCCCAGCTTGACCGTGCCCAGGCCCAGAGGCGAAACCATCAGGCCGGTGCTGCCGATCGGGCGATGCAGGTTATGCAGGGTCGGCTGGCTCATGGCAGCAGTTGCTCCCAGGCCGGTTGTGCCAGGGGCGGCTTGGGCAGGGCGGGAAGTGGATCACTGTGGCCTGGACGAATGCCGTCGCGCTCCAGAGCCGCGAGAACGCGGTCGGCGAAGTCCGGCGCCAGGGCCAGTTTGGTCGGCCAACCCACCAGCAGGCGATCCTGCTCGGCGAGGAAGGCGTTATCCGGCCGGGTCAGGCCCGATTGCGCCGGCTCGGCCCGATCCACTCGCAAGGTGGCCCACTGCGCCTGGCTCAGGTCGACCCAAGGCAGCAGTTGCCCCAGTTCCTTCTGGGCAGCGGCGATCTGCGCCGCCGGTTCCCGGGCCACGCCTTCGGCTTCGGCGAGATCGCCTCCCAGGTACCAGACCCATTGGCCGTCGGCAGCCGGGTGAGTGGTGACGGTGATCCGGGGTTTGGGGCCGCCGCCCAGGCAATGGGCGTACAGGGGTTTAAGGGTTGGCCCCTTGACCAGCACCATGTGCAGCGGACGTTGCTGCATGGCCGGCTGACTCAGGCCGATAGCCTTGAGCAGGTCGGCATTGCCGGCACCGGCGCTGAGGACGATGCGTTGCGCGCGGATCTCGCGTTCATCGATCCGCAGGCCCACCAGATGATCATTCTCCAGTAGGGGCTCGATCTTCTGTCCGGCCAGCAGGCTATCGCCGCCGAGGTCTGCCAGACGCTGGATGACGCTAGGCACATCCACCACCAGCTCGGCCAGGCGATAGACCTTGCCTTTGAAGCGTTTGTCTTGCAGGGCCGGGGGCAGTTGTTCGCCCTTGACCTGATCGACCCGGCCGCGCACGGCCTTACTGGCAAAGAAGCTGGTGAGGTTGCCGGCCAGGGTGCCGGGAGACCAGAGGTAATGGGCGTCGGACAGCAGGCGCACGCCGGACAGGTCCAGCTCGCCGGTGCCGGCCAAGGCTTCGCGCCAGCGCCGCGGCATGTCGGCGATGGCTTCCGAGGCACCGGTGAGGGCGCCGTGCAGGGCGTATTTGGCGCCGCCGTGGATGATCCCCTGGGATTTCACGCTCTGTCCGCCACCGAGGCTGGCGCTTTCCACCAGTACAGTGGAAAAGCCCTGGCGCCGCAGGCGGGCGTTCAGCCAGAGACCGGCGACGCCTGCGCCGACAATCAGCACATCGGTAGAAATAGCGGATGGCATGCAGCGACCTCAGTGTTCAAAACGAGAGGCGCAGTATACAGGCTCGTGAATCTGTAGGAGCGGCCAGGCGAACCCCGTGACAGGTTGTCACGGGGTGGGCTGCTCGCCGGCAAGCCGGCTCCTGCATGAGCAGAGGGTCAGTGCCCGGCGGTTTTCGAGAACAGCTGGATCACAACCACGCCGAGGACGATCAGCGCCATGCCCAGCATGGCCGGGATATCCAACTTCTGGCCGTAGAGAAACAGCGCGGCGATGCTGACCATGACGATGCCCATGCCAGCCCACACTGCATAGGCCACGCCTACCGGGACGGTGCGCACTACCAGGGTCAGCATCCAGAACGCCACGCCATAGCCGACGATGATCAGCGCCAGGGGCAGCGGTGTGCTCAAGCCCTTGACCGCTTTCATTGAAACAGTGGCAATTACTTCCGCGCAGATGGCGATGGCCAGGTAGTAGTAAGCGTTCATGGGAGGGTTCCTCGTGTCTGGGACTGCTTTTCTGAGGTCGGCATTCTAGAGACTGTTCAGATGGGGTAAAGTCATTACCTATCTGTTATGAAGATAGGATGCCCTATGAACATGCAATGGAACCTGGAGCAGTTGCGGCTGTTTGTCAGTGTTGCCGAGCTGCGCTCGTTTTCTGCGGTAGCCCGCCAGCAACGCAAGGCTCAGTCCGCCATCAGCAGTGCCATTGCCCTGCTGGAAGAGGATCTGGGAGTGAGCCTGTTCGAGCGCAGCAGCGGCCGTCAGCCAAAGCTCACCGAAGCCGGCAGTGCCTTGTTGCAGGAGGCCCGGGAAATCCTCCGCCAGTGTGATCGCCTCAATGGCCGGGCGCTGGCCTTGATGCGGGGCCAGGAGGCGCGGTTGCGCCTGGCCCAGGATGAGGCGATGCCCTATCAGCCGGTGCTCGACAGCCTGGAGGCACTGGCCGAGCGCTTTCCCAGCCTGGAAGTGCAACTGGCCAGCGGTGCTCAGGGGGACGTGGCGCGCAAACTGGTGGAGCGTCGGGCCGACTTGGGGCTGCTGTTTCACCATGAGCAGATGCCGGAAACCCTGGAGCGCCAAGCCCTGGGCAGCGTCGAGATGGTCACCGTCTGCGCCGTGGGGCATCCGCTGGCCCATGAGAAACGGGTCAATCGCCAGCTTCTGGCCCGGCACCGGCAGTTGTTGATCGCTCCTCAACTCAGCGGTTATCCCGGTGGCGAGCAGGTCAGCCCCCAGGTCTGGCGGGCTGACAGCTTCTATGTCATGGCTGAATGGCTGATGCGCGGCCTGGGCTGGGCCTGGCTGCCGCGGCATGTGGTGCAGTACCCGGCTTACCAGCATCAGATGGTCGAATTGGTCAGCGAATGGACCCCGCCGGCGCTGGTGGTGGAGTTGGCTTGGCGCCGCGACGAACCTCTGGGGCCGGCGGCGCGTTGGCTGGCGGAACGTTTTGCCGTGCACCTGAAGGCGATCGGCTAAAAAACCGATAAACTCCGCCGCCATGAATAGAACTCTCTATACCGCACTGTTTTACCTGGGGCTGCCATTGGTAGCGATTCGTCTGTGGCTGCGTTCGCGCAAGGCCCCGGCTTATGCCAAGCGCATTGGCGAGCGTTTCTCCCTTGGCTTGCTGGCCATGCAGACTGGCGGCATTTGGGTGCATGCGGTGTCTGTGGGCGAGAGCATCGCCGCCGCGCCAATGATTCGTGCCCTGTTGGCCCGTTATCCCCAGTTGCCGATCACCGTGACCTGCATGACGCCCACCGGCTCCGAGCGTATCCAGGCGTTGTTCGCCAATGAGCCACGAATCCAGCATTGCTACCTGCCTTACGATCTGCCCTGCGCCGCGGCGCGATTTCTGGATCGGGTGCAGCCCAAGCTGGCGGTGATCATGGAGACCGAGCTGTGGCCCAACCACATTGACCAGTGCGCCCGGCGCGGGATTCCGGTGGCCCTGGCCAATGCCCGGCTGTCCGAGCGTTCGGCCAAGGGCTATGGACGTTTTGCCCGCCTGACCGCGCCCATGCTGGGGCAAATGAGCCTGTTCGCGGTGCAGACCGAAGCCGAAGCCGAGCGTTTCCGTCAACTGGGTGCACGTCCCGAGACGGTGGAAGTCACAGGCTCGATCAAGTTCGACCTGAGCATTGACCCGCAACTGCTGGAGCGTGCCCGGGATCTGCGCCAGCAATGGCAGGCCATGGAGCGTCCTGTATGGATCGCCGCCAGTACCCATGAGGGTGAAGACGCCGTGGTGCTCGATGCCCATCGGCAACTGCTGGCCAGTTACCCGAATGCCTTGCTGATCCTGGTGCCACGGCACCCGGAGCGCTTCAACTCGGTGTTCGAGCTGTGCCAGCAACAGGGATTCGCGACGGTTCGCCGCTCCGCCGGGGAACCGGTGGGCGCCACCACCTCGGTGTTGCTGGGGGACACCATGGGCGAGTTGCTGTTCCTCTACGCCCTGGCCGACAGCGCTTTTGTCGGCGGCAGTCTGGTCGCCAATGGCGGGCACAACCTGCTGGAGCCGGCGGCCCTGGCCAAGCCGGTGATCAGCGGGCCGCACCTGTTCAACTTCCTGGAAATCGCCGCGATGCTGCGCGAGGCCGGTGCCTTGCAGGAGGTGGATGACGCTGAGGGACTGGCGGTGGCGGTGCAGCGCCTGTTCGAGTTGCCCCGGGATGCACAGAAGATGGCCGAGGCCGGGCTCAAGGTGCTCAAGGCCAATCAGGGCGCTTTGCAGCGTTTGCTCGATGGGCTCGACCGTTTGCTCAAGGAGCGCTGAGTCGTAGCTCCGAAAGCGCTTTGCCGGCATGCAAAAAGGCCACCCGCTGGGGTGGCCTTTTTTATGGCTGCGGCCTTCAGGGGCGAGCCTTGAGTTGCTCTTGTGCGGCCTTGGCCAGGTCCGGCGGCAGGAAGTCGCGGTCCGGGTTGTAGTCGGCCTTGAGGTAGCGCGACAGGTCTTGCAGATCACCGGGGTTGAGGGTGCCGGCGGCCTGCTTCAGGCGCAGGTTGTCGAGGATGTAGTCGTAGCGGCTGTTGTTGTAGTTGCGCACCGAGGTGTACAGCTGGCGCTGGGCATCGAGCACGTCGACGATATTGCGCGTCCCCACCTGATAGCCGATTTCCGTGGCTTCCACCGCACTCTGGTTGGAGATGATCGACTGGCGTCGGGCCTGGACCTGCTCGACATCGGTGTTCACTGCGCGGTGCAGGTTGCGGGTGTTCTCCACCACCTGGCGGCGCAGGGATTCACGCTGCTGTTCGGTCTGGCTCAGGCGCGAATAGGACTCGCGAACCTGGGAGCTGGTCAGCCCGCCGCTGTAGATCGGGATGTTCAACTGCAGGCCGATGGAGCGCTGTTCGACATCGCTGCCGTAGCGCGTCAACGGATTGGGGTTGCTGAAGCCCAGGGCGTCGTTGTCGCCTTTCTTGTACTGCGCCACGGCGTCCAGGGTCGGGGCGTGCCCGGCCTTGCGCTGCTTGAGGGTTTCCTCGGCGGCGCTGACCGCGTAGTTGCTGGCCAGCAGGTTGAGGTTCTGCTTGGCGGCGGTGTCGACCCAGGCCTTGGCATCGTTGGGGGTCGGCGCCAGCACCGGCAGGGTATGGACGATGCCCTGGATCGCGTTGTACTCGCGGTTGGTCAGGGTGATCAGGGCCTCGAAGGCGTCATCCACCTGGCGCTGGGCAAGGATGCGGTTGGCCCGGGCGGTGTCGTAACTGGCCTGGGACTGCAGTACGTCGGTCTTGTCCGACAGGCCCACATCGAAGCGCTCGTTGGACTGATCCAGCTGGCGTTTGAACGCGGCTTCCTCGGCCTTGGTCGAGGCCAGGTTGTCCTGGGCGCGCAGCACCGCGAAGTAGTTCTCCGCGCTTTGCAGGATCAGGTTCTGCTCGGTGGCTGAGAGTTGCAGGGAGGCTTGCTCGTTGATGTCCTTGGCGGCTTGCAACTGGAACCAGCGATCGGCACGGAACAGCGGCTGGGCCAGGGTCGCCTGGTAGACGTTGCCGCTGCGGGTCGAGGTCATGGAAGGCTCATCGAACTTGGTGCGGGTATTGCTCATGTCCGCGCCGGCCGAGAGGTTGGGCAGAAGCCCGGCGCGAGCCTGGGGCACCACTTCCTTCTGGGCGCCGTACTGGGCGCGTGCAGCGGCCAGATCGGCATTGTTGTCCACCGCTTCCTGATAGACGCTGACCAGGTCGGTCTTGGTGGTCAAAGGCGCTTCTACTGCCCAGGCCATTCCATTGGACGCACAAGACACGGCAACAGCCAGTGAGAGTTTGCGCAGCATTCGGCGATCCCTAGAGTTGATATTACGGAGATAATCCAGGCGCCAAGGCTAAGGCGCGACCCATAGAGCGTCAAGGTTCGACACAGGGCAAGGAGTGTAGAGCCGCTGGCAGGTCGCAACAATCCGCTAATTACGCCATTCATCCTGCTTATTGCACGGGGGTTGGCGTTCTGTCCCGGCTTTGTCTAGACTGGCCCGGTTCTTGTCGGGGTGCCTTGCTATGAGGCTGAGATCGGATAATCCGGATCCCGTTGAACCTGATCAGGTTAGCGCCTGCGTAGGGAACAAGATTTCTCGTCACCCGGCGAGTCCTCTTGTGCTTCGTCCGGGATGTTGTTCGACAATCGAACACCCCTCGAGTACCAAGCACTGCACTCACTAGTTGCTTAGACAGGGTGCGTCCGTCCGTTACAGGTTCGCTCCGACAAAATCCCACTGCCTGGATGCTGTCTGGAGAGCCCGTGATGACGACAAAACTAAAAAACGCTAGCAACCTCAGTGAGTCGGCCCAAGTCGACCAACAATCGGTGCAGCCCTTTACCCGCTCGCAAAAAGTCTATGTCCAGGGTTCCCGCCCGGACATCCGCGTGCCCATGCGCGAAATTACCCTGGACGTGACCCCCACCGATTTCGGCGGCGAGATCAACGCGCCGGTCACTGTGTACGACACCTCCGGTCCCTACACCGATCCGAACGTGGTGATCGATGTGCGCAAGGGCCTGGGCGATGTACGTTCGGCGTGGATCGAAGACCGTGGCGACACCGAGCGCCTGGCGGGCCTGAGCTCCAACTTCGGTCAGCAGCGTCTGGCGGACCCGGAACTGACCAAGCTGCGTTTTGCCCACGTCAACAACCCGCGCCGAGCCAAGGCCGGGGCCAACGTCAGCCAGATGCACTACGCGCGCAAAGGCATCATCACCGCCGAGATGGAATACGTCGCCATCCGCGAAAACATGAAGCTGCAGGAGGCCCGCGCCGCCGGCCTGCTGAAGCAGCAACACGCCGGTCACAGCTTCGGCGCCAGCATCCCGAAAGAAATCACCCCAGAGTTCGTCCGCGAGGAAATCGCCCGAGGCCGCGCCATCATCCCAGCCAACATCAACCACGTTGAGCTGGAGCCGATGATCATCGGCCGCAACTTCCTGGTGAAGATCAACGGCAATATCGGCAACAGCGCCCTGGGTTCTTCCATCGAGGAAGAAGTGGCGAAACTGACCTGGGGCATCCGCTGGGGCTCGGACACGGTGATGGACCTGTCCACCGGCAAGCACATCCATGAAACCCGCGAGTGGATCATCCGCAACTCGCCGGTGCCGATCGGTACCGTGCCGATCTACCAGGCCCTGGAAAAGGTCAACGGCGTGGCCGAGGACCTGACCTGGGAGCTGTTCCGCGACACCCTGATCGAGCAGGCCGAGCAGGGCGTGGACTACTTCACCATCCACGCCGGCGTGTTGCTGCGCTATGTACCGCTGACCGCCAAGCGCGTCACCGGCATCGTCTCCCGGGGCGGTTCGATCATGGCCAAGTGGTGCCTGGCGCACCATAAAGAGAACTTCCTCTACACCCATTTCGACGAAATCTGCGAAATCATGAAGGCCTACGACGTCAGCTTCTCCCTGGGAGATGGCCTGCGTCCGGGGTCGATTGCCGACGCCAACGACGAAGCCCAGTTCGGTGAGCTGGAAACCCTCGGCGAGCTGACCAAGATCGCCTGGAAGCACGATGTGCAGTGCATGATCGAAGGCCCGGGCCACGTGCCGATGCAGTTGATCAAGGAGAACATGGACAAGCAGCTGGAGTGCTGCGACGAGGCGCCGTTCTACACCCTGGGCCCGCTGACCACCGACATCGCTCCGGGCTACGACCACATCACTTCCGGTATCGGCGCGGCGATGATCGGCTGGTTCGGTTGCGCCATGCTTTGCTATGTCACGCCCAAGGAACACCTGGGCCTGCCGAACAAGGATGACGTGAAGACCGGGATCATCACCTACAAGATCGCGGCCCATGCTGCCGACCTGGCCAAAGGTCACCCTGGCGCGCAGATCCGCGACAACGCCCTGTCCAAGGCGCGTTTCGAGTTCCGCTGGGAAGACCAGTTCAACCTGGGCCTGGACCCGGACACCGCACGCTCCTACCACGACGAAACCCTGCCTAAGGATTCGGCCAAGGTGGCGCATTTCTGTTCCATGTGCGGGCCGAAGTTCTGCTCGATGAAGATCACCCAGGAAGTGCGCGAATACGCGGCCAACCAGCGCATCGAAGCGGTGGACGTGGATGTCGCCAAGGGCCTGGCCGAGCAGGCCGCGCGCTTCAAGCAGGAAGGCAGCCAGCTGTACAAGAAGGTCTAAGCCACGAGCCACGAGCCACGAGCTGCAAGCTGCAAGCGGAAAGCAAAGGCCGAAGTGCTTTTTCTTGACGCTTGAGGCTTGCAGCTTGCTCCTGTTCTTTCTGAGATAGATCCCTTGCGCAGGGCAAGTACCTACTTTCCCGATCTCGCGGTGCCGGCCGACCAGCGCGTGTTTGGCGCCATTGGCCCAGTACCAGAACTTCCTGCTGTTGATCGGCTCGGCATTTGCGCTGTTGTTTGGCGTGGTGCTGGTGGATCACTTCATCCTGCGTCGCCGCAGCGGGCAGATCCCGCACTCAGCCCTGCGCTGGACGGCGCTGCCGGCCCGGTTGGGTGGGGTGAGCACCTATCACCTGCTGGCCAATTTGTATCCGGATGTCGGTGCAACCCTGCCGTCACTGGTACTGGCAGGGCTGTTGCAATGGCTGCTGGGGCGGGCGTTCAGTTCCCGGGAAACAGCTCGGGCTTGAGCACGCCCTTGAGGCGGTCGTAGGGAATCTGCAATTCGATATGACCTAGGACCGATGGCGCAATGGTGGTGACGTCGTACTTGAGGGTCACGGCTTTCTGGGTCAGGGCCACGTTCGGGGTTTTCTGGAACGGCCAGGTCTTGACGAATTCGGCTTCGCGATCCAGGTGGGTGCTGATCAGCCAGTTGTTGTGGGCAACCCGCGCAGCCTTCCAGAACATGTCCTCCTGGCCGGGCAGGAGCATGTCTGCCAGGTTCAGGGCCTTGTGTTGCTGGCGCGAGTAGTTGACGAAGCCCCGTCCCGGGGTGCCATTGGCGGCGCCGGTGTCCAGGTAGCTGGCCAGTTCGATGATCACCAGTCCGTCATGCTGCTCGCGTACCTTGGATTGCAGGTACATGCCGTGGCGGTCTGCTGCGCTGCGCAGGAACTGTTCGCGGTAGGCGCTGAGGCTGGCCGGCAGTGGTGCGTCGGGGCTGGTGCGGGTCATTTGCAGCAAGCGTTTTTCGACGATGGCGTCCAGTTGCGGCTCGGCGGGAAAGTGCACGGTGTCAAGGTTGACCAGTGGGCAGTCGGCGCCACTGCAGCCGGGCTTGAGTTGTTCGGATTTCTCGCGCTTGGTTTCCAGCGGGGTGTTGTAGCTTGGCTGAAACAGGCTTTGGCAGGCGCCCAGGGTCAGGGCGATACAGGCCACGGAGGCGATTTTGACAAGCGACATGGGCGTCCTTCATAAACCAGGGGGGAGGCAAAAGTTACCGGCTTCGACTGTCTGCGAGGCAGTCGGTTCGCCACTAAGCTCAATAGAAGCAATTAGAGTAGGTTTAGCCCCTCGCCGTCTATCCCGCTGAGGGTAAAGGGGCTGCATCGGCAGCCGCGGGCGCGTTAGGATGGCGCGAAGTCGAGGGGGATCCTCGGGTCGAATACGCTGTACACGAGGATTGTTATGACTGACTTTGCCAACTCCACGCCAAGTGCCGTTGAGATCATCCGGCGTGAAAACTGCTTCCAGGGGTTCTACCGGCTCGATCGCTTGCAATTGCGCCACGAGCTGTTCGCCGGTGGCATGGGGCGGGAAATCAATCGTGAAGTCTTTGTCCGTCACGATGCGGTCTGCGTACTGCCGTACGATCCGCAACGCGATGAAGTGGTGCTGATCGAACAGTTCCGCGTTGGCGCCATGGGCAAGACCGCTACGCCCTGGCTGGTGGAACTGGTGGCCGGGCTGATCGACAAGGACGAGCAGCCGGAACAGGTTGCTCGGCGTGAGGCACAGGAGGAAGCTGGCCTGGACATCTCTGCGCTGTGGCCGATGACCCAGTATTTTCCGTCGCCGGGGGGCAGCACCGAGTTCGTCCACCTGTTCCTGGGCCGTTGCGACAGCAGCGCTGCCGGCGGGCTGCATGGGCTGGAAGAAGAGGCGGAAGACATCCGGGTTTCGGTGATGGCTTATGAGGATGCGTTGCAGGCCATGCGTGATGGGCGGATCTGCAATGCCGCCAGCATCATTGCCTTGCAGTGGCTGGCGCTCAATCGCGCTGAAGTGAGGGGGTTATGGTCGTAAACAAGGTACGCGACCGCTATCGGGTTGATCTCGCGGGGCTGCAAGCGTCCTGCGAGGCCAACTACGCTCGGCTGATGCGCCTGTTGCCTGACATGCGCAATCAGCCTGTGGCACGGCGCATTGCCGTGACCCAGGGCGACCAGATGCTCGGCGTACTGGCCCTGGAAGTGGTGCTGGCCTGCCCCTACACCACCACCTTGCAGGTGCGTCAGGAGCACAGCTTGCCGTGGCTGCCCGTGCCGCAACTGGAAGTGCAGGTCTATCACGATGCGCGGATGGCGGAGGTCATCAGTGCCGAGCATGCCCGGCGTTTTCGCAGCATCTATCCCTATCCCAATGCCTTCATGCATCAGCCGGATGAAAAGGCTCAGTTGAATGTCTTTCTTGGGGAGTGGCTGAGTCATTGCCTGGCCTGTGGCCACGAGTTCGAAGCCGTGCGCTAGATGTGAACTGGGTCCGTTTCCCAGGTTTCCTCTTTTGCATTTCCCCCAGCATAATTGCCGCCTTCATCATGCTTTGTGCCCTTGCTCCGGGAGAACGCCGTGCCAAGCGTATCCGCACTGACTGCCGACGATTCCGTACTGCTGGTGCAACTGTCTGACAGCCACCTGTTTGCCGACACTGACGGCACTTTGCTGGGCATGAACACCGCCGACAGTCTGCAGCGGGTCATCGAGCAGGTGCTGGAGCAGCAGCCGCGGATCGACCTGATACTGGCCACGGGCGATCTGTCCCAGGACGGCTCCCTGGAGTCCTATCAGCGCTTTCGTCAGTTGACCCGACAGATTCCGGCACCGGGCCGCTGGCTGCCGGGCAACCATGACGAGCCGCAGGTCATGCAACTGGCGACGCGGGACAGTGACTTGCTGGAGCCGGTAATGGATATCGGCAACTGGCGCATCACCCTGCTGGACTCTGCGGTGCCCGGCTCGGTGCCGGGTTATCTGCAGGATGACCAACTGCAATTGCTGGCCCGCTCCCTGAGCGAAGCTCCGGAACGCCATCATCTGGTCTGTCTGCACCATCACCCGGTATCCATCGACTGCGCCTGGATGGAGCCCATTGGCCTGCGCAACGCCGAGGCGCTGTTCGCCGTGCTCGACGCTTTCCCTCAGGTCCGAGCCTTGCTCTGGGGGCATGTGCATCAGGAAATCGACCGCCAGCGCGGCGCCGTGCGGCTATTGGCCTCACCCTCGACCTGCATCCAGTTCGAGCCCGGCAGCGACGACTTCAAGGTCGAGGAGCAGGTGCCTGGCTATCGCTGGCTGCGGTTGTGGCCCGATGGACGGTTGGAAACCGGCGTGGAACGGGTCCTGGGCTACGAATTCACCATCGACTACGGTAGCAACGGCTACTGAAGCGGCTTCGTAACCTGTCGTCATCCCTGTAAACTGCGGCTTTTGCCCAGGTGCACAGGGAGTTCGCATGTCCGGTTCGATCCTTTATATCCACGGCTTCAACAGTGCTCCCGCGTCGACCAAGGCCTCTCAGTTGCGGCGTGTCATGGAGCAGCTGGGGCTGGCTGAACAATTGCGGGTACCGGCCCTGCATCATCATCCGCGACAGGCCATTGGCCAGCTGGAGCAGGCGATTGCCGAGCTCGGTCGACCATTGCTGGTCGGCAGCTCGCTCGGCGGCTACTATGCGACTCACCTTGCCGAGCGCTACGGGCTCAAAGCCCTGCTGATCAACCCTGCTGTCAGCCCGCACCGGATGTTCGACGGTTATCTGGGCACGCAGAAAAACCTGTATACCGATGAAACCTGGGAGCTGACCCATGACCATGTGGCGGCCCTGGCAGCGCTGGAAGTCGCGCCGCCTCAGGACCCACAGCGTTATCAGGTGTGGTTGCAGAGCGGGGACGAGACGCTGGACTATCGCAGCGCCGAGCGCTATTACCGTGCCTGCGCCTTGCGCATTCAGGCTGGCGGCGATCATAGTTTCCAAGGTTTTGCCGGACAATTGCCGGCGATGTTGAATTTTGCCGGCATCACTGCCGATCAGTACCAGGCGATCGACTTCACGGCACTGTGAAGGCCTCGCCCCATATTCATTGAACGACTAACGACGAGAACCCATGGCCACTCCCAGCGCTAGCTCTTATAACGCAGACGCCATCGAAGTCCTCTCGGGACTCGACCCGGTGCGCAAACGCCCGGGCATGTACACCGACACCACGCGGCCCAACCATTTGGCCCAGGAAGTCATCGACAACAGTGTCGACGAAGCCCTGGCCGGCCATGCGAAGTCGATACAGGTCATCCTGCACGCCGACCATTCCCTGGAAGTCTGCGACGACGGCCGCGGCATGCCCGTGGATATCCATCCGGAAGAGGGCGTGTCCGGGATCGAGCTGATCCTCACCAAGCTCCATGCCGGCGGCAAGTTTTCCAACAAGAACTACCAGTTCTCCGGCGGTTTGCACGGGGTGGGTATTTCCGTGGTCAACGCCCTGTCGAACCAGGTGCGGGTGCGGGTCAAGCGCGACGGCAACGAATACCAGATGACCTTCGCCGATGGCTACAAGGCCACCGAGCTGGAAGTGGTCGGCACCGTGGGCAAGCGCAACACTGGTACCAGTGTGTACTTTGCCCCGGACCCGAAATACTTCGATTCGCCGAAATTCTCCGTCAGCCGCCTCAAGCATGTGCTCAAGGCCAAGGCGGTACTGTGCCCGGGGCTGTTGGTGAGCTTCGAGGACAAGTCCAGCGGTGAGAAGGTCGAGTGGCATTACGAAGACGGCTTGCGCTCCTATCTGGTGGATGCGGTCAGCGAATTCGAACGCCTGCCCAGCGAGCCGTTCTGCGGCAGCCTGGCCGGTAACAAGGAAGCGGTGGACTGGGCCCTGCTGTGGCTACCGGAAGGTGGCGACAGTGTTCAGGAAAGCTACGTCAACCTGATCCCCACGGCCCAGGGCGGCACCCACGTCAACGGCCTGCGCCAGGGCCTGCTGGATGCCATGCGCGAGTTCTGCGAATTCCGCAACCTGCTGCCCCGTGGCCTGAAGCTGGCTCCGGAAGACGTCTGGGAACGGATCGCCTTCGTCCTGTCGATGAAGATGCAAGACGCCCAGTTCTCCGGCCAGACCAAAGAGCGTTTGTCGTCCCGTGAGGCGGCGGCTTTCGTTTCCGGTGTGGTCAAGGACGCTTTCAGCCTGTGGCTCAATGCCAATCCCGAGCTGGGCATGCAACTGGCGGAGTTGGCCATCAGCAACGCCGGTCGCCGCTTGAAGGCCAGCAAGAAGGTCGAGCGCAAGCGCATTACCCAAGGCCCGGCGCTGCCCGGCAAGCTGGCGGACTGCGCTGGCCAGGACCCAATGCGCTCCGAACTGTTCCTGGTGGAAGGTGACTCTGCTGGCGGTTCGGCCAAGCAGGCGCGGGACAAGGAATTTCAGGCGATCCTGCCGTTGCGCGGCAAGATCCTCAACACCTGGGAAGTGGACGGGAGCGAAGTCCTGGCCAGCCAGGAAGTGCACAACATCGCTGTGGCCATCGGGGTCGATCCAGGCGCCGAGGACATGAGCCAACTGCGCTACGGCAAGATCTGCATCCTCGCCGATGCCGACTCCGACGGTTTGCACATCGCCACCTTGCTCTGTGCCTTGTTCGTCCAGCATTTCCGCCCGTTGGTGAATGCCGGTCACGTCTATGTGGCCATGCCGCCGCTGTACCGCATCGACCTGGGCAAGGACATCTTCTACGCCCTCGATGATGCCGAGCGCGACGGCATTCTCGATCGCCTGGTGGCCGAGAAGAAGCGCGGCAAGCCCCAGGTCACCCGATTCAAGGGGCTGGGTGAGATGAACCCGCCGCAACTGCGTGAAACCACCATGGACCCGAACACTCGGCGCCTGGTGCAGTTGACCCTGGACGACGTCGAGGCCACCGCAGAAATCATGGACATGCTGCTGGCGAAGAAGCGCGCCGGTGATCGCAAGTCCTGGCTGGAGTCCAAGGGCAACCTGGCCGAGGTGCTGGCCTGATGCACAGAGGTTTTGTCCTGGCCCTAGCGCTATTGGCAAACTCGGTGGTGGCCGCGCCAGTGCCCGAACTGACCTTGTTGTCCGAGCATCCTGTGGAAGGCATGCGCGGTGGCAATCTGTCCGGGCTGGCACTCTGTGGCCAGGATTTGTGGACGGTTTCCGACCGCGATGACGATCAGATCTACAAGCTCGATACCCGCGACAGTGCTTGGCAGGCCGATGCCGTCAAGCTGGAGGTACCTGCAGTACCCGATACCGGCTTGCCCTGGGGCTTGAAGTCACGGACCTGGGCGGCGTCCTTCGTGCGTGGCGGCGACCTGGATTTCGAAGGCATCTCCTGCGACGCCGCCAGCAACAAGTATGTGATCAGCGAGGCTCATGCCGCGGTGCTACAAGTGCCGGCGCAAGGCGCGCCGGCCTGGTTGAAGATCTCCCCGATCATGGTCCGTGAAGCGCGGGCCAGTGGCATGCTCCTGCATTTCAACGCCTTGTTCGAAGGCCTGGCGGTGAACCCTGCCGGCGATCAGATCTGGTTGGCGGCGGAGCGTGAGCGGCGCGGGCTGTTGCTGATCAAGCGCGGGCAGACCACCTGGGACTGTGATGGTGGTTGCGTGCTGCTCAGTGAGGCTGGCTCGGAAATGCAGCCGGAGCAGGTGCCCAATGCCAAGGCGGTGTCCCGGGATTTTGCCGACGTGTCGCTGTTCGACGGCAAGTTGTTCACCCTGGAGCGTAACGCCTATCAGATCTGTCGCCGGGATGCGCAGACCGCCAAGGTCGAGCAGTGCTGGTCCTATGCCGCCGAGGCGCTGGTGGAGCATCGACGTTATCCACAGCCCTATGGGCTGGCGGAAGCCTTGGTGGTGGATGCCAAGGGGGCCTGGATCGGTGTGGACAACAACAATGGAGCCCGCGCCGATGGCGAGGCCCGTCCCATCGTCTGGCGTTTTGCTGCGCCTGAAGGTGGCTGGAGTAGCAAGTCATGAGCCAGCAACCGGGCAAGAGTGCCGGGCGCGTGATGCTGATCATGGCCTGGGCCGCTGCGCTGTTCCTGGCCACGCGGTTCTTCGCCGATTGGGAGGCCCGTCAGGAGAACCCGAACACGGTCGTCAGTTCGCAACAACATGAGGGTTATATCGAAGTGAAACTGGTCGGCAACGGCCAGGGGCATTTCGTCGCCAGCGGCCATATCAACGGGCAGCCGGTGCAATTCATGCTCGATACCGGCGCCACCGAGGTGTCGATTCCTTCCGGGCTGGCCGAGCGCCTGGGCCTGGAGCGTGGGGTGCCGGTCACCCTGAGCACGGCCAACGGGCGCAGCGAGGGTTATCGGACCCGCATCGAGCGTTTGCAATTGGGGGATATCGTTCTCCAGGACGTCAGGGCCCTGGTGGCCCCGGGGCTCGACGGCGACCAGATTTTGCTGGGCATGAGCGCTTTGAAGAAACTTGAATTTACTCAGCGCGGCGGCACTATGCTGCTGCGCCAGACAACGAACCAATGAGGCCCGCATGAGCGACTCCCTTGATCTCAGCCTGGATGGCGTAGAACGCCGGTCACTGGCTGACTTCACCGAAAGTGCCTACCTCAACTACTCCATGTACGTGATCATGGACCGTGCTTTGCCGCATATCGGCGACGGCCTGAAACCGGTACAGCGGCGTATCGTCTACGCCATGAGTGAGCTGGGGCTGGATGCCGATTCCAAGCACAAGAAATCCGCGCGTACCGTGGGTGATGTGCTCGGTAAGTTCCACCCTCACGGGGATTCCGCCTGCTACGAAGCCATGGTGCTGATGGCACAGCCCTTCAGCTATCGCTACACGCTGGTGGACGGCCAGGGCAACTGGGGTGCGCCGGACGATCCCAAGTCCTTCGCGGCCATGCGTTATACCGAGGCGCGTCTGTCGCGCTATTCCGAAGTGCTGCTCAGCGAGCTGGGCCAGGGCACTGCGGACTGGGGGCCGAACTTCGACGGCACCTTGCAGGAACCTCTGGTATTGCCGGCGCGTCTGCCTAATATCCTGCTCAACGGCACCACCGGTATCGCCGTGGGTATGGCCACCGACGTGCCGCCGCACAACCTGCGGGAAGTGGCTTCGGCCTGCGTGCGTCTGCTGGACGAACCCAAGGCCACGGTGGAGCAGCTCTGCGAGCATATCCAGGGGCCGGATTACCCCACCGAAGCGGAAATCATCACCCCGCGCGCCGACCTGCTGAAGATCTATGAAACCGGCCGTGGCTCGGTGCGCATGCGCGCCGTGTATCGGATCGAGGATGGCGACATTATTGTCACCGCGCTGCCGCACCAGGTCTCCGGGGCCAAGGTGCTGGAGCAGATTGCCGCGCAGATGCAGGCCAAGAAACTGCCGATGGTGGCCGACCTGCGGGACGAGTCGGACCACGAGAACCCCTGCCGCATCGTGATCATCCCGCGCTCCAACCGGGTCGATCCCGATGAACTGATGCAGCATCTGTTCGCCACCACCGAGCTGGAGTCGACCTACCGGGTCAACATCAACATCATCGGTCTGGACGGCAAGCCGCAGTTGAAGAACCTGCGGGCGTTGCTGGTGGAATGGCTGGAGTTCCGGGTTAGCACTGTGCGCCGGCGCCTGCAGTTCCGCCTGGACAAGGTCGAGCGTCGCCTGCACCTGTTGGACGGTTTGCTGATCGCTTACCTCAACCTGGATGAGGTGATTCACATCATCCGTACCGAGGAGCATCCGCGGGCCAAGCTGATCGAGCGTTTCGCCCTCAGCGAAATCCAGGCCGACTATATCCTCGATACGCGCCTGCGGCAGTTGGCGCGTCTGGAAGAGATGAAACTGCGGGCCGAGCAGGATGAATTGCTCAAGGAGCAGGCCAAGCTGCAAGCCCTGCTCAACAGCGAGACCAAGCTGAAGAAGCTGGTGCGCACCGAATTGCTGCAAGACGCAGAAACCTACGGCGACGATCGTCGCTCCCCGATCGTTGCCCGTGCGGAAGCCAAGGCACTGTCGGAAAATGAGCTGATGCCCACCGAGCCGGTGACCATCGTTTTGTCGGAAAAAGGCTGGGTTCGCTGCGCCAAGGGGCATGATATTGACGCCACTGGTTTGTCTTACAAGGCCGGTGACGGTTACAAGACTGCTGCTGCGGGGCGTTCCAACCAGTTCGCGGTGTTCATCGACTCCACCGGCCGCAGTTACTCGGTGGCGGCCCACACGCTGCCATCGGCCCGTGGTCAGGGCGAGCCGTTGACCGGTCGTCTGACGCCGCCACCGGGTGCGACGTTCGAGTGCGTACTGTTGCCCGATGACGATGCCTTGTATGTGATCGCTTCCGACGCGGGCTATGGCTTTGTGGTCAAGGGCGAAGATCTGCAGGCCAAGAACAAGGCGGGCAAGGCGCTGTTGAGCCTGCCGAACAACGCCAAGGTCCTGGCGCCGCGGCCGGTGGCCGACCGCGAGCAGAACTGGCTGGCCTCGGTAACCACCGAGGGGCGTCTGCTGGTGTTCAAGATCAGCGACCTGCCGCAGCTGGGCAAAGGCAAGGGCAACAAGATCATCGGCATTCCCGGTGAGCGCGTGGCCAGCCGCGAAGAGTACGTCACCGACATCGCGGTGCTGCCCGATGGCGCGACCCTGGTGTTGCAGGCGGGCAAGCGCACCTTGTCGTTGAAGGCCGATGACCTTGAACACTACAAGGGCGAGCGCGGGCGTCGTGGCAACAAACTGCCTCGCGGTTTCCAGCGGGTCGATGCGTTGTTGGTAGAGCCGCTCAGTTAAGGGCGGGCTAGAGCGTTCGATCTTGGGCTTAAGCGCCAGATCAACGCTAGAACACTGGAGTCATGGCGCATATTCACGGATGATATGCGCGTTTCAAACGCTGGCGTGGCCGGGCGTTATTCAATTTTTTTGAGTATTTACACTGTGGCCAGCCTTGTGGCCGCCACTTGGATGGGATGATGACTGCTCTGCGCCTTCCTCTTGTTTTCTTGCTCGCGGGCGTTTTTGGCCTGGCGGGTTGCAGCGTACACCAGCCGGTGTCGCTGTATCAGCTGGACAGCGGAAGTCCAGCTCAGCCGGCCAGTGCCGGCATGTCGGTATTGTTGGGGCCGGTGTTGATCGCTGACTACCTGCAACGGGAAACCCTCCTGCAACGCCAGGACGATGGCAGCCTGCAAGCTTCCACCGATGGTCGTTGGGCCGGTAGCTTGTCTTCGGACATCGACCAGTTGCTGTTGCGCCAGGTGGCCGGCCATCTGGACAGCCAGCGCGTGGTACTGGCGCCGGCCACCAGCGGCTTCACTCCGGATGTTCAGGTACTGCTGTCGATCACTCGCCTGGATTCCGGCAAGTCGCAACCGGCGGTACTGGATGCTCAGTGGCGCCTGATCGATCGTCGTGGTCAGGTGCGGGACAACCGCATTGTTCACCTGCAGGAGCAGCATGCGGGTACCACGGCGTCTCAGGTTCAGGCCCAGGGCGTGTTGTTGCAGCGTCTGGCCGAGCAATTGTCGGTCGCCCTCAAACCCTTGGCCAATCAGCCGGCGGTGGCAGAGGTGCCACGCAAGGCGCCGCCGGCACCAGCGCCCAAGCCTGCCGAGCATGAGAAGCAGCCGAAGATCCCAATGGCCACGCCAATCCGGACGGATATGGAAGTGTTCAGATTCTGAGTTGAGCCGCTGCAAGACAAGGCCCGCCTAATCCGCGGGCCTTTTCGTTACTGGCTGTGGCAGGTGTTCCATATAGCCAGCACCATCCCTGCAGTCTGCGAGCAGGCCGCAGTCATGCCTCGCGCTAAAGCTCCTTCGGGGCTTGTCGCAAGCTGCGTCAGTGGCTACACGAAGGCCACAAAAAAGCCCGCACTTGGCGGGCTGTTTCTTGCACGGTGCCAGCCTTACAGCTTGGCCCGTGTCTCATGCATGCGCGCCAATTGCCGTTCCAGCATTGACGGATAGGGCTCCATCAGCCGTTCGACACAGCAAGCTCCTTCCGGGCTGGCGATAGGGCGGATACGCGCGCGCTGACGGATCAGCGCGTCGTCATTGATCTGGCGCTCCACCAGCAGCAGATTGCGGCTGTGCTGGGATAGCGCCAGGGCGTCCTGGGCGGTTTCGGTCAGCAGCAGGTCGATCTGGCTCAGGCCGAACAGTCCTTCGCCCAGCGTCAGGCCCAATTGCAGTTGCAGGGTGATGCCGCTGTCCGCCACTTCGATCTGCAGGGCATGGCCCAGAGCACGCAACAGCTCGCCGCAGCAAATGGCGTTGGTGAGGTAGTCGTCGCCGCTGTCTTCGCTATGGAACAGCATCAGCGTGCTGCCATCGTTCAGGGTGTGCAGTTCGCTCTGGTACAGCGAGGCCGCCTGGTCGAGGCAATCGCGATAGCGCTCCAGCAGTTCCATCAGCCGCGCGCGGGGCAGGCGGCGCAGTTGCTCCTGGGCTCCTAACTGCACTGCGAGTACTGCGCTGTGCTGAGGCTGTGCCGGGACCTGGGGTTGCAGCGCAGGTTTGGGGGCGGGAGTCGACGAGTGATCACGCAGGTCGGCGAACGGATCTTCTTCGTCCAGTTCGTCCTCCTCGGCGCTGACCAGATGCCGTGGCGCAGGCTTCAGACCGGCGAGCGGGGTACTTTCATCAAAGCTTGGGTCACGCAGGTTACGCACTTCGAATGCGGCTTCGTGTTCCTCGTCATCCTGCTCTTCGAGCTCTGGCTCGGGCTTTTCCGGTACCAGGCGAGCGTGCAGTTGGCGCGCCAGATCACCAATTTCGTCCTGGCGCTGGGTCGCCGGAGTGTGTTCATCCAGGTCCCGCAGCCAGACCCGCAATTGCAGCAGCGGGGTGGAGATGTGGCGACCCAGACGCAGGCTCAGGGCCAGGGCCAGGGCCAGCAGGATAGCGCTGAGAATGCCCATGCTCTGCAGGCTGATGGTCATCGGCTGCTGGAACTGCGCCATGTCCAGGCTGATCCGCAGGTTGCCGGCGGTCACGTCCTGGAAGGTGATCTTGGTCTGGTAGACGCCTTCGGTTTCACCCAGCAGGCTGTTCTTGGGGCGTTGCCCGGCTTCGGCGAGGATGCGGTTGTCGACGCTGTAGATCGCCGCATGGGCCACCAGCGGGTTCTTGGTCAGGTTGTTGAGCAGGACGTTGAGGCTGAGGATGTCATTGGACACCAGTAGCTCGGTGGCCGAAGTGGCGGTCTGGGTGGTCAGGCTCTGACCCAGGGCGTCGGCTTGTTCGTGCATGGCTTGCTTGAACTGCAGGCCCATCACGCCGGCATAGATCACCAGGGCCAGGGCGACCAGAATCACGTTATGGCTGGCAATGCGCAATGCAATCGGCACACGGCGGTGGCGCAGTGCACGGAAGATCAGCAGGAAGAAGTTATCGGTTTTAACTGGCGTGGGCCGGTTCACTGAGCTCGGCTCTTTTGTCCGTGAAGTTGACGCGCAGTATAGCGACAGGCCCTAGACCGGCAAAGCGCTGGCTGTGCCCGATGGTCACCGAAAGTGGGTAGAATGCGCTTTTTTTCCACCTCGGGGGTGCGCCTTGCGCGAAATTGTCCTGATAAACATCACCGGCGAAGATCGTCCCGGTCTGACTGCGGCCATTACGGGTGTTCTGGCCCAGGGTGGTGTGAACATTCTCGACATCGGTCAGGCGGTGATCCACGACACCTTGTCGTTCGGCATCCTGGTTGAAATTCCCAGCAACGAGCAGAGTTCGTCGGTGCTCAAGGACATTCTGTTCACCGCCTACAAGCTCGATCAGCAGGTGCGTTTCACACCGGTGTCCGAGGAGGACTATCAGCAATGGGTCGACGGGCAGGGCAAGCAACGCCACATCGTCACCCTGCTGACGCGCAAGGTCACCGCCGAGCAGTTGCAGCGAGTGAGTTCGATCACTGCCAAGTATGGTCTGAACATCGATCACATCGATCGCCTGTCCGGGCGCATGCCCCTGGATATGCCAGCCGATCAGGGCAAAGGCTGCATCGAGTTTTCGGTGCGTGGCGAAGCCGCCGATCCGCAAGCCCTGCGAGCCGAATTCCTCAGCGTGGCCCAGGAGCTGAACGTCGACATCGCCTTCCAGGAAGATTCGCTGTTCCGCCGCAACCGCCGCCTGGCGGTGTTTGACATGGACTCGACGCTGATCGAAGCCGAGGTCATCGACGAGCTGGCCAAGGCGGCAGGCGTGGGTGAGCGGGTGGCAGAAATCACCGAGCGGGCCATGGCCGGCGAGCTGGATTTTCGTGCCAGCTTCAAGGAGCGCCTGGCGTTGCTCAAGGGGCTGGACGTCAGCGTGCTGGATTCCATCGGCGCGTCCCTGCGTCTGACCGAGGGCGCCGAAACCCTGTTTGCCGAGCTCAAGCGCCTGGGCTACAAGACCGCGATTCTCTCCGGCGGCTTCACCTACTTTGCCAAGCAGTTGCAGGCCAAGCTGGGTATCGATTACGTGTTCGCCAACGAACTGGAGGTGGTGGACGGCAAGGTCACCGGCGTCGCCATCGAGCCGATTGTCGACGCTCAACGCAAGGCCGATCTGCTGCGCGAGCTGGCCCACAAGGAAGGCCTGCGCCTGGAGCAGACCATCGCGGTGGGTGATGGCGCCAACGATTTGCCGATGCTGGGAATTGCCGGCTTGGGCGTGGCGTTCCGTGCCAAACCGCTGGTCAAGCAATCGGCCAAGCAGGCGATCTCGACCCTGGGTCTGGACGGCGTGCTGTATCTGCTGGGTTTCCGCGATCGCGACGGGCAGCTCTGAGTCTCGGGAAAAATCCCCGCCCATAAAAAACGCCGCTGATCAGCGGCGTTTTTTATGGGCGGCATTCAGGTCTCAAGCCTTGGGCAGACCCATACCCTGGCCCATCCGCACTGGCGAGCCGGCGGCCAGTTCTTCAGCCCACTGCACCTGATCCGGGCCAAACAGCACGATGGCCGTGGAGCCCAGTTTGAAGCGACCCATCTCTGCGCCTTTTTCCAGATGGATGGGCGCGCGGGCTGCTTCGTCGTAGCGCACGGTCTTGAGCTCGCGTTTGGGTGGCGTTACCAGACCGGCCCAGACGGTTTCAATCGAAGCGACGATCATTGCGCCGACCAGTACCAGCGCCATCGGGCCGCGCTCGGTGTCGAAAATGCACACCACGCGTTCGTTGCGAGCGAACAATTCCGGGACATTCTCGGCGGTGGTCTGGTTGACCGAGAAGATCCGCCCGGGCACGTAGACCATTTCCCGTAGGGTGCCGGCCAGGGGCATGTGCACTCGGTGATAGTCCTTGGGCGACAGGTAGACGGTGGCGAAGTCGCCGCCCATGAAAGGCGCGGCCAGGGCCGGATCGCCACCCAGCAGTTCCAGCACGCTGTAGCTGTGGCCCTTGGCCTGGAACACCCGGCCGTGTTCGATCGGCCCCAGTTGGCTGATGGCACCGTCGGCGGGGCTGAGGATTGCGCCTGGGGTTGGGTCCAGCGGGCGTGCGCCCTCTTTCAGGGCGCGGGTGAAGAAGGCATTGAAATGTTCGTAGGCCGTCACGTCCTCCACCTGGGCTTCGGACATGTTCACTTGGTACTGCTTGGCGAACCAGCTGGTGAACGCATTCTTGAACCAGCGCACACGGCACTCGGCAATGCAGCCGGCCAGGCGCGACAGCAGGTGATGAGGCAGCAGGTACTGACTGAGGATGAACAAACGCTTTTTCATTGGGTGTCCTTAAAAACCTTAAATCTCTACGGGCGTATCGGGATGATTGCCCCATTCGCCCCAGGAGCCGGCGTAGCCCTTGACCCGTGGGTAGCCCAGCGCCTTGGCCACCAGATAGGTGAAGCCCGAGCGGTGGTGGGTCTGGCAGTGGGTGATCACTTCTTTGTCTTTGCTGATGCCCAGGTCCGCGAGGATCTGTGGCATGTCGCGGCGGATGCGCAGATGGCGCGCCTGGTCCATGCCGGCGGTCCACTCGAAGTTCACCGCGCCGGGAATGTGTCCGCCCTTGGCGGCCAGGACTTTCTCCCCGGAGTATTCCAGCGGGCCGCGAGCGTCCCAGATGGCCAGGTCGGCTGCACCGAGACGGCTTTGCAGGTATTCGCGGGTGGCGGTGGGTTCGTCATGCAGGATCAGGGGCACTGGGCCGCCTGCCGGGGTTGGGACTTCGGTGGTCACTGGCAGGCTTTGTGCCAGCCAGGCCGTGAGGCCGCCGTCCAGATAGTGGTAGTGAGTGTGGCCGATCACGTCCAGCAGCCAGATGAAGCGGCCGGCCCAGCCTCCGCCTTCGTCGTCATAGACCACGTAGACCGCATCCGGGTTGTGCCCGAGCTCGCCGAAGAGCGCTTCAAGGGCGTTCTGTGGCGGCAGCAGTCCGGGGGCGGGGGGCTGGCCGAGCTGGGTGCGCTTGGGGTCGACGAAGCGCGCCCCGGGAATATGCCCGGTTGCATAGCGGGCAGCGCTGGTCAGGTCGACCAGGATCAGTTCGCGGGCGTCGAGGCGGGCGAGCAAGTCGCTCGGTTCGATGACCAGCGGCAAGCCAGAGAAGTCAGACATGTCAGGTCCCCAGGGCACAAAGGGAAGGATTGTAGCGCAAGCGTCATTGGCTGCGGTTGGTAAAGCTATGCAAGGCTTTTTCGATGCACTGAGCGGTCTTGCCGAACGCCTGGACGCTGATTTCCGAGAACGGAACGCCGCCCTGATCGGCCACGGCCAGCATCAGTACCCGGCCGTTGCACGACAGGGAGCGCATCAGCAGGTGCTCGCCCCGAAACAACTGGCGCAAGGAGGTTGGCAGGTGGGCGGAGAACTGCCCATTGTTGGCCGGCGTCAGGCGCACCTGGGCAGATTTTTCCAGCAGACGTTGCAGGACCGTGCTCTGTTTGGCCTGCAGTGTCAGCCCTGCTGTTTCCTTGGGCAGACCGTAGAGTTGCTGTACCCGCAGGTGGCTCTGGCTGCGGTCAACCATCAGTAACAGCACTCGACGCATGCCGCAGGCCACCAGGGCATCTCGGGCAAAGCTGGTGAGGTGCACGGCATTGGTGAAGGGGCTGGGTTCCAGTAGAAGTTCGCTGCAGAGCTTGCGCCATTTGGCCAACTCCTCGGCTGTCGGAGCCGGTGCCGGTTGTTCACCGTTGTGCAGGCGCCGGACATCCCAGGGCCAGATCAGGGCCTGGGCCGGGTGCCAGAGATTGGGTTGGCTGTCATTGCGAGCGCTGGTTGCGGCCTGCTGGTGTAGCTGTTGCTGGACCTGGGCGACCGGCATTTGTAGATACAGGCCGGTGAGGTTTTGCCAGCGTCGGCCATGAGCGTTGTTCCAGGAGTGCTGCGCCGCCAGGGCCAGGCCGTTGGCCAGCAGGACGCAGTTGGCTGGCTGGTTCAGCCAGCGCTGCAGGTCCGGATCGGCATCCAGGCGCTGTTGCTGGCGCAGCGGATGTTCGCTGTCGCGGGCGATCAGCATGACCTTGGCCAGTTGACGCTGCTCTTGGGTCAGCAGGCGATAACCCTGCCGCACCCAGATTGGCAGGTGCCAGGCATGGACCAGGGCCTGGCACAATTCCATCAGCCGAACGCCGAACAGTTGCATTTCTACCTGACGAGCCGACTCGTGCTTATAGATGACTCGCAGTTCCCACTCTTCCACGAGCTTGGGGTAGACCAGGGCCATGGCCCACAGTGGCGAGAGAAACAGCAGGCTGCCCCAGTGAATGTCCTGCCACAGTCGCGCCAGGCGCCCGGCGAAAAAACCGTTGGCTTGCTGGGTGGCGTGCTGGCTGATCAGTTGCAACTGACGCAGAGCCTGCGGAATCTGTTCCTCTGGCAGGGTGGGCAGTTGTTCGAGCAGTTCTTCGGTGCGCTTGAGTCCCAGGCGGTTGACCGCGACCTCCAGGTTTTCTGCCGGTTCGCTCATGCTGCCGTGGGAGTGCCGGTTGGCTTCGCGGATCACGCTCAGGGCCAGCGCCGGGCTGTTTTGCATCAGTTCGGCAATGTCCCGCAGCGAACTGCGATTGTTGGCGATGGCTTTGCACACTCGATCATGACTGGCTTGCGGCACGGGCAAGCGCACGCCATTGAGGAGCTTTACCCAGGCGTCGAGAGAGGTGGGCGGGGAATGTGGGACGTTGGTTTCATTAGACATTGTCGGGCGCAATCATCGTCTGCTGTGAACACGCCCAGAGCGGGCCAAACTGGCTTTTCGCCTTAACTGGCTATAGTCTGGCGCAGTTTTGCCGATAAGTAGAAGAAGAGTTTTAAGAACTTCCGAATATGACCTTGAACCCGACTCAGTAAGTACTCTCCTACCTATGATTAAAATTATCGGCATCATCGTCGTATTTGCGAGCGTGCTCGGCGGATACGTGCTTTCACACGGCAAAATCGCGGCACTGGTCCAGCCCTTCGAGGTTTTGATCATTGGTGGTGCTGCCTTTGGCGCATTCCTCCAGGCCAACCCAGGCTATATGACGATGCATGTCATCAAAAAGTCGTTGGGCATGTTCGGTTCGCGCTTCACTCACACCTTCTATCTGGAGGTGCTGGGACTGATCTACGAGATCCTCAACAAAAGTCGTCGCGAAGGCATGATGGCCATCGAGGGTGACATCGAGGACGCTGCGGCCAGTCCGATTTTCGCCAAGTATCCTGCGGTGCTCAAAGATGAGCGCATGACTGCTTTTGTCTGTGACTACCTGCGCATCATGTCCTCCGGCAACATGGCTCCTCACGAGCTGGAAGGGTTGTTCGACATGGAACTGTTCAGCCTCAAGGAAGACCTTGAGCATCCCTCCCATGCAGTCACCGGGATCGCCGATGGCATGCCCGGTTTCGGTATCGTGGCGGCGGTATTGGGGATCGTGGTGACCATGGCGTCCCTGGGGGAAGGCGACCAGGCGTCCATTGGCCTGCACGTAGGTGCGGCTTTGGTCGGGACCTTCTTCGGTATCCTCGCGGCCTATGGTTTCTTTGGTCCGCTGGCCACTTCCCTGGCGCTCGATGCGAAGGAAGAGCTGAACGTCTACGAAGCCATCAAGGCGTCCCTGGTCGCTTCGGCTTCCGGCATGCCGCCTTCGCTGGCGGTGGAGTTCGGGCGCAAGGTTCTGTACCCAGCGCACCGTCCTAGCTTCGCCGAGCTGGAACAAGCGGTTCGCGGTCGCTAAGTCATGGAAAATAATCAGCCGATTATCATCAAGCGCGTCAAGCGCTTCGCTGGCGGGCATCACGGGGGCGCTTGGAAAATCGCCTTCGCCGACTTCGCCACGGCGATGATGGCGTTCTTCCTGGTGCTGTGGCTCTTGTCCACCGCAACCCCGGAACAGAAGATCGCCATCGCCGGTTACTTCAAGGACCCGATCGGCTTCTCGGAAAGCGGCACACCCTACATCATTGATCTGGGTGGCTCTCCCGAACTGGCGCCGGATAACACCCTAAACCCCGAGATCAAGTCCCAGCCGCAACCGGACAAGGTCACGGTGGATGCCGATCAGGTGGAGGGCATGGCCGAGCAGGTGGAGCGCGAGCGTCTTGAACTGCTGCTACAAGAGTTGCAGAACAAGGTTGAAGAGAATCCCCAACTGCAGAAGTTCAAGGACCAGATCCTCTTCGAAATCACTCCGGACGGCTTGCGGATCCAGATCATGGATGCCGAGAACCGGCCGATGTTCGACTCTGGCAGCGCACGTCTGAAGCCGTATTTCGAAGACATCCTGCTGGCCATGGCCGACACCATCAAGGCGGTGCCGAACAAGATCAGCATCAGCGGTCATACCGATGCCACGCCCTATGCCGGCAGTGGTGAATTCGGCAACTGGGAACTGTCCGCCAACCGTGCCAACGCTGCGCGTCGGGCTCTGGTGGCTGGCGGTTATCCCGATCCGCAAGTGGCGCGGGTGGTGGGCTTTGCCTCCTCTGCGCTGTTCGACCGCAAGAATCCGGTCAACCCGGTCAACCGGCGGATCGATATTGTGGTGCTGACCAAGAAGGCCCAGCGCGCTATCGAAGGCGAGCAGACGGATCCAGACGCTCCTGCGCCCAACCAGGGTACTGGGGCGCCAGGTGAAGTGCCGGGTGCGGCGGCGGACCCGAATGCCTTGCCGCCGGGTAGCGAGCCGTTGCCCGCTCATGAAGTGCGCCAGCGCATGAACATCTTCGAGGATGGCGTATTGAAGATGGATGAGCAGGGATCGGCCGGCCAGGCGCCGGCTCCCAAGCCGGGAACCGTCAGGTGACAAACAACAAGGCCGCGAAGATCGCGGCCTTGTTGTTTCTACGGTGCTCGGCTCAGTAGCCGCTGTCTGGCAGGCTGGCGAGGATCGAGCGGTAGCTGTTCATCCGTTGCTGCTGGATGCGCCCGTCTTCCAAAGCCTTGAGCAATGCACAACCCGGCTCGCGATCGTGCTTGCAGTCGCGGAAGCGGCAGGTACCCAGCAAGTCGTTGAACTCGATGAAGCCAGCTTCTACATCGGCGCGGCTGACATGCCCCAGGCCGAATTCGCGGATGCCGGGGGAATCGATCAGCTCGCCGCCGCCCGGGAAGTGGAACAGTCGCGCGGTCGTGGTGGTGTGGGTGCCCTGTCCGGAGTATTCCGACAGCGGGCCGACTCGGGTTTCGACTTCCGGCAGCAGGCTGTTCACCAAGGATGACTTGCCCACCCCCGATTGCCCCACGAATACGCTGATGCGTCCGTCCAGCAAGCCTTGCAGTTGCTCCATGCCGTCGCCGTGGTGGGCCGAGACTTCCAGCAGCGGATAGCCCAGTTGGCGATAGACCGCCAGCAAGGCGTTGAGTGCCGGAGCGTTCTGCTCGTCGATCAGGTCGGCCTTGTTCAGCAGCAGCAGCGGCCGAATCCCGGCGTGCTCGGCGGCAACCAGGTAGCGGTCGATAAGATTGGCGTGGGGTTCGGGCATGGGGGCAAACACGATCACGATCATGTCGACGTTGGCGGCCACCGGCTTGAGCTGGCCGCGGCTGTCCGGTCGGCATAGCTCGGTGCTGCGCGGCAATTGCGCGACGATCACCCCGATGCCCTGATTGCCGGCGCGCCAGACCACCTGATCGCCGGTCACCAGCGCTGGCAGGTTGGCTCGCAGGTAGCAGCGGAACACCTGGCCGGCCAGCTCACCTTCCCGGGCTTCGACCTCGACCTGCACACCGAAGTGAGCAATGACCAGGCCGGTCTGTTCCGGGCCGAGGTCGCCACCCTCCAGCGCCTCTACGGCGGAGGACTCGCGTTTGGCGGCGCGGGCAGCGCGCTCACCCTGAATCTTTTCGATGCGCCAGTTTTGGCGACGATTGAGCTGGCGTTTGGCCATTGGTGTTCCGTGTTGATAATTACGGCGGATAGGTAAAACGGCGGCGAGTTTAGCACGCCGGGCAGGCCCTCTAGGCTAAACTGCGCAACTACGCCGAGGAGCCCCCCCCCCATGCAAAACCCACAGAACCTGATTTGGATCGATCTGGAAATGACCGGTCTGAACCCCGACACCGACGTCATCATCGAGATGGCGACCATTGTCACTGACAGCAATCTGAACACCTTGGCTGAAGGGCCGGTCATCGCTATCCACCAGAGCGACGAGATCCTTGCCGGCATGGACGAGTGGAACACTCGTCAGCACGGTGGTTCCGGCCTGACCCAGCGGGTTCGCGAAAGCCGCATCAGCATGGCCGAAGCCGAAGCCCAGACCATTGCCTTTCTGGAGCAGTGGGTACCCAAGGGCAAGTCGCCCATCTGTGGCAACAGCATCTGCCAGGATCGGCGCTTCCTCTATCGCCACATGAAGGCTCTGGAAAGCTACTTCCATTACCGCAACCTGGACGTTTCGACCCTCAAGGAGCTGGCCGCCCGCTGGGCTCCTGACGTGCGCGACAGCTTCAAGAAAGGCAGCACCCATCTGGCCCTGGACGACATCCGCGAGTCCATCGCCGAGCTGCAGCACTACCGCAAGCACTTCATCAAATTCTGACCTGCAGGAGCCGGCTTGCCGGCGAACGGGCGCACGCTGCAAGCGGCGCCCGTACCCGCCCTCTTTTGGTGCTCGCCTCAACTGAGTAGACTGCGCGCCTTCCTGTAAGGACCGCCATCATGCTGTTGATGCTTTATCTGATCGCCATTACCGCCGAAGCCATGACCGGCGCCCTGTCTGCCGGCCGGCGTGGCATGGACTGGTTTGGCGTGGTGCTGATCGCCTGTGTCACTGCGCTCGGCGGTGGTTCGGTGCGTGATGTGCTGTTGGGGCATTACCCGCTGACCTGGGTCAAGCACCCGGAATACCTGGTACTGACCTCGGTGGCGGCGTTGGTGACGATCTTTATCGCGCCCCTGATGCGTCACCTGCGTTCGCTGTTTCTGGTGCTCGACGCCGTGGGACTGGTGGCCTTTACCCTGATCGGCTGCATGACCGCCCTGGAAATGGGCCACGGCATGCTGGTGGCGTCGGTCAGCGGGGTGATCACCGGGGTCTTTGGCGGCATCCTCCGGGATATCTTCTGCAACGACATTCCCCTGATCTTCCGCCGTGAACTGTACGCCAGCGTGTCCTTCGCCGCGGCCTGGTGCTACATGCTGTGCATCTATCTGCAGTTGCCCAGCGAGCAGTCGATCCTGGTCACCCTGTTCGGTGGCTTTCTATTGCGCCTGCTGGCGATCCGCTTTCATTGGGAAATGCCCAAGTTCGTCTACAACGACGAGCATTGACGGTTGGCGTGCTGCGCCAGGGCCCATTGCACGTGTTCGCGGACCAGTTCCGAGGGATAGTCCTGGCGGGCCTTGAGCGCTTCCAGCACCGGAATGCTTGAGGGCGCGTTGCCCAGGCCCACCGCCAGGTTGCGCAGCCAGCGCTCATAGCCGGCACGGCGCAGGGGCGAGCCTTCGGTGCTGCTGAGGAACTTGTCCTCGTCCCACATGAACAGTTCTGCCAGTTCGGCATTGTCCAGGTTGTGCCGGGGTTTGAAGTCGCCTTCGCCCGAGGGGCGGGCGAAGCGGTTCCAGGGGCAGACGATCTGGCAGTCATCGCAGCCGAATACCCGATTGCCGATCAGTGGGCGCAGGTCTTCGGGAATGGCGTTTTTCAGCTCGATGGTCAGGTAGGAAATGCAGCGCCGGGCATCCAGTACATAGGGGCCGACGAAGGCATTGGTCGGGCAGATGTCCAGGCAGGCGGTGCAGCGTCCGCAATGTTCAGTGGCGTGGGGCTCGTCCACGGGCAGCGGCAGGTCGACGAACAGCTCGCTGAGGAAGAAGTAGCTGCCGGCCTTGCGGTTGAGCACCAGGGTGTTCTTGCCGATCCAGCCGAGCCCGGCCTGCTCGGCGATGGCTTTTTCAAGCACCGGTGCGCTGTCGACGAACGCGCGGTAGCCAAAGGGGCCAATGGCTTGCTGGATGCGTTCGGCCAACTGCTGCACACGTTTGCGGATGAGCTTGTGATAGTCGCGGCCCAAGGCGTAGCGCGAGACATAAGCCTTGGACGGTTCGGCCAGGCGCTGGGCCATCTGGGTGTCGCCGGGCAGGTAGTCCATGCGCAGCGATACCACCCGTAGCGTGCCGGGCACCAACTGATCGGGATGGGAGCGTTTGCTGCCATGGGCGCCCATGTATTCCATTTCGCCGTGGTAGCCGGCGGCGAGCCAGCGCTCCAGATGCTGCTCATGCTCGGCCAGGTCCAGGCCGCTGATACCGACTTGTTGAAAGCCCAGTTCGCGGCCCCAGTCCTTGATCGATTGGGCGAGAGCGGGGAGATCCTGGGTAATGGCGGGCATGAGGCGAGAGAAACCGGAGCTGAGGTGCGTATAATTCTGCCAGACATCGGAGCCCGAAGACGCATGCCGCAGACAAAACACCCTTTACTCGACGTTCAGCTGCTGACTGACGCTCATTTGCCGCGATTGGAAGCTCGTCCTCTGGAGGCTCATAAGGGGCAATTCGGTCATTTGTTGCTGATCGGTGGCGACCGCGGCTTTGCTGGCGCCGCGTTATTGAGTGCGGAAAGTGCCTTGCGCAGTGGTGCGGGGCTGGTGTCCCTGGCAACTCGCAATGAGCACGTAGCGGCGGCCGCTGCGCGGCTGCCGGAAGTCATGACCCAGGGCACTCATTCGGCCAACCAACTGATGGGGCTGTTGGCGCGGGCCACGGTACTGGTGGTTGGTCCCGGACTGGGGCAGGGCGCCTGGGGGCGCAGCCTGTTGTCGGCAGCGGCCAACGCGCCTTTGCCTCAGGTATGGGATGCCGATGCCTTGAATCTCCTGGCCTTGGGCGGTCTACAACTGCCGGCGGCCAGCGTGATCACCCCCCATCCTGGGGAGGCGGCTCGTCTGCTGGGGATCTCCATCGCCGAGGTTCAGGGGGATCGTCCGGCGGCGGCCCGAGCCTTGAGCGCAAAATACTCGGCGGTTGCCGTGCTCAAGGGTGCTGGCAGCCTGATCGCCAGCCCCGAGGGGCAAGTGGCCCGCTGTGATGGTGGGCATCCGGCGATGGCCACGGCGGGACTGGGGGACGTGCTCGCAGGATTGATCGGCGCGTTGCTGGCGCAGGGACTGTCGAGATTCGATGCGGCTTGCCTGGCGGTCTGTGTACACGCCCGCGCTGGCGAGCAGCAAGGCAAATTGGGCCGAGGGCTGGCGGCCAGTGATCTGATTCCAGCCATTCGTCAGTTGTTGGAGGAGCAATCACCGTGTCTGAGTTAACCCTTTATCTGGCCGACGAGCAGGCCATGGTGGAATTTGGTGCACGCATTGCTCGCGTCACTCAGGGCGTGGGGGTGATTTTTCTTGAGGGCGATCTGGGGGCGGGCAAAACCACCCTGTCCCGGGGGATCATCCGTGGCCTGGGGCATGACGGGGCGGTAAAAAGTCCGACCTTTACCCTGGTGGAGCCCTACGAGATAGGTCCGGTGCGGGCTTTTCACTTCGACTTGTATCGTCTTGTGGACCCGGAGGAGCTGGAGTTTCTGGGGATTCGCGACTACTTCGAAGGCGATGCACTGTGTCTGTTGGAGTGGCCCCAGCGTGGTGCAGGCTTTTTGCCAAAGCCCGACCTGACCATTACCATTACCCCGCATAACAATGGGCGTTCTGTGCATCTGTTGTCTCAAGGCTCGCGAGGCGAGTCCTGGTGTGCCGCTTTGGCGTTGGAATTCAAATAATTGATGGGGTTAGGTATGCGCATTCGCGCGTTGGTTGCTGTCGTAGGACTGTTGCTTACGGCATTGGCCGTCGATGCTGTGGCCGCTACACAGGTTCGCAGCGTCCGCCTGTGGCGGGCACCGGATAACACGCGACTGGTCTTCGACCTGTCCGGTCCGGTTCAGCACAGCGTCTTTACCCTGACGGCCCCGGATCGTCTGGTGATCGATATCAATGGCGCGACCCTCGGCGGTCCACTGAATGTCGCCACGGCCAATACGCCGATCACCGCCATGCGCTCGGCGCAGCGTACCCCCAGTGACCTGCGAGTGGTTATCGACCTGAAAAAGGCCGTCACCCCCAAGAGTTTTACCCTGGCGCCCAACGCCCAGTATGGCAATCGCCTGGTAGTCGACCTGTTCGACAACCCGGCTGATGCCGCGCCGCCTGCTGCTCCGCCGCCTGCTGTGGCCACCGTTCCCGCCGTGCCAGTCACGCCTGCGGAGCCCGCGATCAAGCTGCCGCCGGCCCCGGCGGGCAAGCGCGACATCATCGTGGTGATCGACGCCGGTCACGGCGGTGAAGACCCGGGTGCCTCCGGCTCCCGTGGCCAGCATGAGAAAGATGTGGTGCTGGCCATTGCCCGTGAACTGCAGCGCCAGATTAATGGCATCAAGGGGTTCCGCGCCGAGCTGACCCGTACTGGCGACTACTTCATTCCGTTGCGCGGTCGTACCGAGATCGCTCGGAAGAAGGGCGCTGACCTGTTCGTTTCGATCCACGCCGATGCCGCGCCTTCGACAGCAGCCTTTGGCGCCTCGGTATTCGCCCTGTCCGAGCGCGGCGCCACATCGGAAACTGCCCGCTGGCTGGCGGACAGTGAAAACCGCTCCGACCTGATCGGTGGTGCCGGCAACGTCAGCCTGGATGACAAGGACCGGATGCTGGCCGGGGTGCTGCTGGATCTGTCGATGACCGCATCCCTGACCTCCAGCCTCAATGTCGGGCAGAAAGTCCTGAACAACATCGGCCGGGTCACACCGCTGCACAAGCAGCGTGTGGAACAGGCTGGGTTCATGGTGCTCAAGTCCCCGGATATTCCATCGATCCTGGTGGAGACCGGCTTTATCTCCAACTCCAATGAAGCCTCGAAGCTGGCCACTGTCAGCCATCAGCAGGCCTTGGCTCGCTCCATCAGCAGCGGCGTGCGGCAGTTCTTCCAGCAGAACCCGCCACCGGGCACCTATATCGCCTGGCTGCGAGATTCCGGGAAAATTGCCCAGGGGCCTCGCGATCACCGGGTCAACCCGGGGGAAACCCTGGCGATGATCGCGGTGCGCTATCAGGTATCGGCGCCCGCCCTGCGCAGTGCCAACAAACTGAAAAGCGATGAATTGAAAGTGGGGCAGGTTCTGACCATCCCCGGCACTGAATTGGCGGCCAAGGAATGAGTGACTCGGTAATCAGCGGCGCGCGCATCGAGCTGCTCAGTCCGCGCCTGGCTAACCAGATTGCCGCGGGTGAGGTGGTTGAGCGCCCGGCTTCGGTGATCAAGGAGCTGCTGGAAAACAGCCTGGACTCTGGCGCCAAGCGCATTGATGTGGATGTCGAGCAGGCTGGAGTCAAGCTGCTGCGGGTCCGTGATGATGGCAGTGGCATTTCCTCCGACGATCTGCCTCTGGCACTGGCGCGGCACGCCACCAGCAAGATCCGCGACCTGGAAGACCTCGAGCGGGTGATGAGCCTGGGGTTTCGCGGTGAAGCCCTGGCCTCCATCAGTTCCGTGGCGCGCTTGACCCTGACGTCCCGTACCCGTGATGCCGATCAGGCCTGGCAGGTCGAAACCGAAGGCCGCGACATGGCGCCGCGAGTGCAGCCGGCGGCCCACCCGGTAGGCACCTCGGTGGAAGTGCGTGACTTGTTCTTCAATACTCCAGCCCGACGCAAGTTTCTCAAGGCGGAGAAAACCGAGTTCGATCACCTGCAGGAGGTGATCAAGCGTTTGGCTCTGGCGCGTTTCGACGTGGCCTTCCATTTGCGCCACAACGGCAAGAGCATCCTCAGTCTGCATGAAGCCAAGGATGATGCAGCTCGCGCCCGTCGCGTGGCGGCGGTCTGTGGCTCGGGCTTTTTGGAGCAGGCGCTGCCCATTGAGGTCGAGCGCAACGGTCTCCATCTTTGGGGCTGGGTGGGCTTGCCAACCTTCTCCCGCAGCCAGGCGGACTTGCAGTATTTCTACGTCAACGGTCGTGCGGTACGGGACAAGCTGGTGGCCCACGCGGTGCGTCAGGCCTATCGCGATGTGCTGTTCAACGGCCGGCATCCGACTTTTGTGCTGTTTTTCGAGGTCGATCCCTCGGTGGTCGACGTCAATGTGCACCCGACCAAGCATGAAGTGCGCTTCCGTGATGGGCGCATGGTGCATGACTTCCTTTATGGCACCTTGCACAGGGCTTTGGGCGACGTGCGCCCCGAGGACCAGTTGGCAGCGCCGGCGGCGGTAGCAGGTATTGTGCGGCCAAGCGGTATCGAAGCCGGTGAGTTCGGACCCCAGGGTGAAATGCGCCTGGCCGCGAACCTGGCCCTGGAGCAGCCGCAGTCCCAGCCGAGCTTCAATGCGCCGGGCTCTGGTGCTGGTAGCGGCTATCAGTATCAGTACACACCACGGCCCCAGCCAGTGCTGCCGGCTGCGGAGTCCCAGGGAGTCTATCGCGAGTTCTTTGCGCCCTTGCCTGGGGCTGCGGCCACAGCCCTGCCGGAGGGGCAGGAGGATATTCCGCCGTTGGGCTATGCCCTGGCACAGCTCAAGGGCATCTATATCCTTGCGGAAAACGCTCTGGGCCTGGTGCTGGTGGATATGCACGCTGCTCATGAGCGGATCATGTACGAGCGTTTGAAGGTGGCCATGGCCAGCGAAGGCTTGAGTGGCCAGCCGTTGCTGGTGCCGGAATCGATTGCCGTCAGCCAGCGTGAAGCCGATTGCGCGGAAGAGCATGTCGCCTGGTTCCAGCGTCTGGGCTTCGAGTTGCAGCGCCTGGGACCTGAGTCTCTGGCGATCCGGCAGATTCCGGCGCTGTTGAAGCAGGCTGAAGCCAATCGCCTGGTGCATGATGTGCTTGCTGATTTGATGGAATACGGCACCAGCGACCGAATTCAGGCTCATCTCAATGAACTGCTCGGCACCATGGCCTGCCACGGCGCCATTCGCGCCAACCGGCGCCTGGCCCTGGCGGAAATGAATGGCCTGTTGCGGGATATGGAAAACACCGAGCGCAGCGGCCAGTGCAACCACGGTCGACCGACCTGGACCCAATTGGGTCTGGACGATCTGGACAAACTCTTTTTGCGCGGCCGTTGATGACTCAGCTTCCTCCAGCGATTTTCCTGATGGGCCCGACCGCTGCGGGCAAGACCGACCTAGCCATCGAACTGACCAAGGTGCTGCCTTGCGAGTTGATCAGTGTCGATTCGGCGCTGGTGTATCGCGGCATGGATATCGGCACCGCCAAGCCCTCCAAGGAGTTGTTGGCGCAGTTTCCCCATCGCCTGATCGATATTCTCGACCCCGCCGAAAGCTACTCGGCGGCAGATTTTCGCACCGATGCCCTCGCGGCCATGGCCGATATCACCGCTAGGGGCAAAATTCCGCTGCTGGTGGGGGGCACCATGCTGTATTACAAGGCGCTGCTTGAAGGCCTGGCGGATATGCCGCCAGCAGACCCGCAGGTCCGCGCCGAACTCGAAGACGAGGCTCAACGCCTTGGTTGGCAGGCGCTGCATGATCAACTGGCGGCTGTGGACCCCGAGTCTGCGGCGAGGATTCATCCCAATGATCCGCAACGCCTGACCCGAGCGCTGGAAGTCTATCGGGTCAGCGGTCTGACAATGACCGCTCATCGTCAGCGTCAATTGGCGCAAAGTGCTGAGGCAGGCGCATCGGGACGCGGTCAATTGCCCTATACTGTCGCCAATCTGGCCATCGCTCCGGCGAATCGTCAGGTGCTGCACCAGCGTATTGCACAAAGATTCACACAAATGTTGGAACAGGGATTCATTGACGAGGTCGTAGCTCTGCGCTCAAGAAGTGACCTGCATGCCGGGTTGCCGTCTATACGTGCAGTGGGTTACCGCCAAGTCTGGGATCATCTGGATGGCAAGCTGACGTCAGCCGAAATGCAGGAGCGGGGCATCATTGCTACGCGCCAATTGGCGAAACGGCAGTTCACCTGGTTACGCAGTTGGGCTGACCTGCAATGGTTGGACAGCCTGGATTGCGACAATCTGCCACGCGCCTTGAAATACCTAGGGACGATCTCCATATTGAGCTGAGTCCTTGCAATTGCCGTCTATCCTTGGGGGTGTGACGGTTTGAGCTATCTGTTTTCCGATTTTTATTATTGATCCTTAAAGGAGTGCGGCACATGTCAAAAGGGCATTCGCTACAAGACCCTTACTTGAATACATTGCGTAAAGAGAAAGTTGGGGTTTCCATCTATCTGGTTAACGGGATCAAACTGCAAGGCACGATCGAGTCCTTCGACCAGTTCGTTATCCTGCTGAAAAACACCGTCAGCCAAATGGTTTACAAGCACGCTATCTCTACAGTGGTTCCAGTTCGCCCAATTCGTCTGCCTAGCGCATCCGAATCCGAACAGGGTGACGCTGAGCCAGGTAACGCCTGATAGGAGTCTCCTTTGTTCTTTGAGCGCCACGGTGGTGGTGAACGGGCCATTCTCGTTCACTTGGATGGTCAGGACCCTGAGGCGCGCGAAGATCCGCAGGAGTTTCAGGAGCTGGCATTATCGGCCGGCGCCGAGACCGTCGCGTTTGTTAGCGTGCCGCGTCATCGGCCAACCGCCAAATACCTGGTTGGCAGCGGCAAGGTCGAGGAATTGCGCGATCTGGTCAAAGCCGAACAGGTAGACCTGGTGATTTTCAATCACATCCTCACGCCCAGTCAGGAACGTAACCTCGAACGTGTATTCGAGTGTCGCGTGATTGATCGCACGGGTCTGATTCTCGATATCTTCGCTCAGCGCGCACGCACTCATGAGGGCAAGCTCCAGGTAGAACTGGCACAGCTTGAGCACATGAGCACGCGATTGGTTCGTGGCTGGACTCACCTTGAACGGCAGAAAGGCGGTATTGGTCTGCGTGGTCCGGGTGAGACTCAGTTGGAAACCGACCGGCGCCTGCTGCGAGTGCGTCTGCGGCAGATCAAGGCGCGTCTGGAAAAGGTTCGCAGCCAGCGTGAGCAGGCTCGTCGAGGCCGTAAGCGTGCCGACATTCCTTCAGTTTCGCTGGTGGGCTACACCAACGCTGGCAAGTCCACGTTGTTCAATGCTGTCACCGCGTCCGATGTTTTCGCCGCCGACCAGCTGTTCGCTACCCTCGATCCGACTTTGCGCCGCTTGGAGCTGGATGATCTGGGGCCGATTGTGCTGGCTGATACCGTCGGTTTCATTCGCCACCTGCCGCACAAGCTGGTGGAGGCGTTTCGGGCTACCCTCGAAGAGTCCAGCAACTCCGACTTGCTGCTTCATGTGATCGATGCTCACGAGCCCGAGCGCATGGCCCAGATCGAGCAGGTGATGGTGGTGCTGGGTGAGATCGGGGCTCAAGACTTGCCGATCCTGGAGGTCTATAACAAACTCGATTTGCTCGAGGGTGTGGAGCCGCAGATTCAGCGCGATCCCGATGGCAAGCCGCAGCGTGTCTGGTTGTCGGCCCGTGATGGCCAGGGACTTGATCTGCTCAAGCAGGCCATTGCGGAGCTGCTGGGTGAAGATTTGTTCGTAGGCACCTTGCGCTTGCCTCAGCGTTTTGCTCGACTGCGAGCACAGTTTTTCCAGTTGAACGCTGTGCAGAAAGAAGATCACGACGACGAAGGGGTCAGTTTGCTGGCCGTTCGCCTGCCGCGGGCCGAGTTGAACCGGCTGGTCAGTCGCGAAGGTCTGCAACCGTCGGAATTCATCGAGCAACACACTTTGCAATAAAAGCCTGGGCATGCGGTTGTGCCGCTGTAGCAGGCATTCTGTAGCATTGGTCGGCGCGCCGTGGGTGCGTCTTTGCTTTATCAGATGGAGAGCGCTATGGCTTGGAATGAGCCGGGTGGCAACTCGAATAATCAGGACCCTTGGGGTGGTAAACGCCGCAATAATGGCGATCGCAAGGGGCCACCAGATCTCGACGAGGCCTTCCGTAAGCTGCAGGAAAGCCTGAATGGGTTGTTCGGTGGTGGTAAGAAACGTGGTGATGACGGCGGTAGCTCCGGCAAGGGCGGTGGTCTCGGCTTGCTGGGTATTGGCCTTGTCGTGCTGGCGGCTGTGTGGCTGTACAGCGCGGTTTATGTAGTCGATGAGCAGGAGCAGGCCGTGGTGCTGCGCTTCGGCAAATATTACGAAACCGTTGGCCCGGGTCTGAACATCTACTTCCCGCCGATCGATCGCAAGTACATGGAAAACGTCACGCGTGAGCGTGCCTACACCAAGCAGGGGCAGATGCTCACCGAGGACGAGAACATCGTCGAAGTGCCGCTGACCGTGCAGTACAAGATCAGCAATCTGCAGGACTTCGTGTTGAACGTTGATCAGCCGGAAATCAGTCTGCAGCATGCAACCGACAGCGCCCTGCGCCATGTGGTGGGTTCCACCGCCATGGATCAGGTGTTGACTGAAGGTCGTGAATTGATGGCCAGTGAAATCAAGGAGCGGTTGCAACGCTTCCTCGACAACTACCGCACCGGTATCAGCGTGACTCAGGTGAACGTACAGAGCGCAGCTGCACCGCGTGAAGTGCAGGAAGCCTTCGATGACGTGATCCGAGCTCGTGAAGACGAACAGCGTTCGCGCAACCAGGCTGAAACCTACGCCAACGGTGTTGTGCCGGAGGCTCGTGGTCAGGCTCAGCGCATCCTCGAAGATGCCAATGGTTATCGCGACGAAGTGGTATCGCGGGCCAAGGGTGAGGCTGATCGCTTTACCAAGCTGGTTGCCGAGTACCGCAAGGCTCCTGAAGTGACTCGTCAGCGCCTGTACCTGGACACCATGCAGGAAGTCTTCAGCAATACCAGCAAAGTTCTGGTAACCGGCAGCAAAGGCGGGCAGAACAACCTGCTCTACCTGCCGCTGGACAAGATGATCGACAGTGGTCGTAGCGGTGGTGTTCCGGCAACGGGATCAGCGTCTGCGACCAGCAACGAAGCGAATGCGCGCGCCGCTGCGGAGCACATGCAGCAACAGCAGCAGACGCGTTCTAGGGAGAGTCGCTGATGAGCAATAAATCGCTGATCGCCCTGATCGTGGGCGTTGTCGTGGCGGTGGTTGCCTGGAACAGCTTCTACATCGTCGCTCAGACCGAGCGCGCGGTGTTGCTGCAGTTCGGTCGCGTGGTCCAGGCTGATGTCCAGCCTGGCCTGCATGTGAAAGTGCCCTACGTGAACCAGGTGCGTAAGTTTGATGCGCGCCTGATGACCCTGGATGCACCGACACAGCGCTTCCTGACCCTGGAAAAGAAAGCCGTCATGGTGGATGCCTACGCCAAGTGGCGAGTGAAGGATGCCGAGCGCTTCTACACCGCGACTTCCGGTCTCAAGCAAATTGCCGACGAGCGTCTTTCCCGTCGTCTGGAATCGGGCCTGCGTGACCAGTTTGGTAAGCGCACCCTGCATGAAGTGGTTTCCGGTGAGCGTGATGCGCTGATGGCGGATATCACGGCTTCGCTGAACAGGATGGCGGAAAAGGAGCTGGGTATCGAAGTGGTCGATGTCCGGGTCAAGGCCATCGATCTGCCGAAGGAAGTGAACCGCAGCGTGTTCGAGCGCATGAGCACCGAGCGTGAGCGTGAGGCTCGCGAGCACCGTGCCAAGGGTAACGAGTTGGCCGAAGGTATTCGTGCTGACGCTGATCGTCAGCGTCGTGTGCTGCTGGCTGAAGCCTATCGCGAGTCTGAAGAGGCGCGCGGTGATGGTGATGCTCAGGCGGCGGCGATCTACGCCAAGGCCTACGGCCAGGATCAGGAGTTCTACGCGTTCTACCGTAGCCTGCGTGCCTACCGTGAAAGCTTTGCAAACAAATCCGACGTCATGGTTCTGGACCCAAGCAGCGACTTCTTCCACTACCTGGAAAAGTCCAAGCCTTGATCAGGCCCTGATCCTTGGGCACCCCGCCGGGCGGCTAAAATGCCTCGCGGGGTGATCCTTTGGGAAAACGGGTGTATGATGCGGCAGCCGGGAAATTCCCGGCTTTTTTGCGTCTGCATCTTTGATTGGCCGTGGCTCGTTCAAGAGCTCGGCAAGATTTTTCGAGGAAAATAGTCTGTACAGCTGATTCCTGGCTGCCTGTCCGGCTGAGCTCGCGTCGGATGCGACTGTTTTCTGCTTCACTCTAAGGCTGGCCCCAGGCTTGCCGCCCGGACCATAGGGGAATGGCGTAATGGCAACGGTAGACCGCTGGCTGCTGCCAGATGGCATCGAAGAAGTATTGCCGCCGGAAGCGGCGCGCATTGAAGTGGCGCGTCGTCAGGTGTTGGATCTGTTTCAGAGTTGGGGTTACGAGTTTGTCGTGACTCCCCATATCGAATACCTGGAATCCCTGCTGACAGGTGCCGGCCAGGACCTGGATCTGCGTACCTTCAAGGTCATCGACCCGCAGTCGGGTCGGCAGATGGGGTTCCGTGCCGACATTACGCCACAAGTGGCGCGAATCGATGCCCACACCCTGCGTCGCGAAGGGCCGAGCCGCCTGTGCTATGCCGGCAGCGTGCTGCATGCTCAGCCGCGGGCCTTGTCGTCCTCGCGCAGCCCGATCCAGTTGGGCGCCGAGTTGTACGGCGACGCCAGCCCGAGCAGCGACGTTGAGGTCATCAGTCTGATGTTGGCCATGCTGCAGTTGGCCGATGTGCCGGATGTGCACATGGATCTGGGGCATGTGGGCATCTACCGCGGCCTGGCCCAGGCTGCCGGCCTGTCCGGTGCCGTGGAGCAACAATTGTTCGATGCCCTGCAGCGCAAGGCGATCGATGAAGTCATCAGCCTGACCCAGGGCCTGCCGGCCGATCTGGCCGACATGCTGCGCTCCCTGGTGGAGTTGTGTGGTGGCCGCGAAGTATTGGGCGATGCTCGCCGTCGCCTGGCGGGTGCGCCGACCTCGGTGCTGCTGGCCCTGGATGAATTGCTGACGATCGCCGAGCGCTTGTCGGTGCGTTTCCCTGACTTACCGTTGTATTTCGATCTGGGCGAGCTGCGGGGCTATCACTACCACACGGGTGTGGTGTTCGCGGTGTTTGTACCGGGCGTGGGTCAATCCATCGCCCAGGGCGGTCGCTACGATGACATCGGAGCCGATTTTGGACGTGCCCGTCCAGCGACCGGTTTTTCTACCGATTTGAAAACCCTGGTGACCCTGGGGCGTGCTGAGGTCGAGCTGCCGTCTGGTGGTATCTGGATGCCTGACAGCACCGACGCGGCACTCTGGCAGACCGTCTGCCAGTTGCGCAGTGAGGGTCAGCGTGTCGTTCAGGCTCTGCCTGGGCAACCTTTGGCCGCCGCCCGTGAAGCGGACTGCGACCGGCAATTGATTCAGCAGAATGGGCTTTGGCAAGTATTGCCGCTGGCTTCTTGAGTTTTCCTGCCGGCGGCTGCCGGCACCAAGTTTGCGCGAATGAGGACAAGTGTTATGGGTAAGAATGTCGTAGTCCTGGGCACCCAGTGGGGTGATGAGGGCAAAGGCAAGATCGTTGATCTGCTGACCGAACATGCCGCCGCCGTAGTGCGCTACCAAGGTGGCCACAACGCTGGCCACACTTTGGTAATCGATGGTGAGAAGACCGTCCTGCACCTGATTCCGTCCGGCGTGCTGCGCGAAGGCGTGCAGTGCCTGATCGGTAACGGCGTGGTGGTAGCACCGGATGCCTTGATGCGTGAAATCGTCAAGCTGGAAGAGAAAGGCGTACCGGTGCGTGAGCGCCTGCGTATCAGCCCTTCCTGCCCGCTGATCCTGTCCTATCACGTAGCCCTGGACCAGGCCCGCGAGAAGGCTCGTGGCGAGCAGAAGATCGGTACTACCGGTCGCGGCATCGGCCCGGCTTACGAAGACAAGGTTGCCCGTCGCGGGCTGCGCATCGGTGATCTGTTCCACCGCGAGCGTTTCGCCGCCAAGCTGGGCGAGTTGCTGGACTACCACAACTTCGTGCTGGTCAATTACTACAAAGAGCCGGCCATCGACTTCCAGAAGACGCTGGACGAGTGCATGGAATACGCCGAGCTGCTCAAGCCGATGATGCTCGACGTCACCGCCGAGCTGCACCAGCTGCGTCGCGCCGGCAAGGACATCATGTTCGAAGGCGCCCAGGGTTCGCTGCTGGACATCGACCACGGCACCTATCCGTATGTCACCAGCTCCAACACCACCGCTGGCGGCATCGCCACCGGTTCGGGCGTAGGCCCGATGTACCTGGACTACATCCTGGGCATCACCAAGGCCTACACCACTCGTGTGGGTTCGGGTCCGTTCCCGACTGAGCTGTTCGATGACGTCGGCGCTTTCCTGGCCAAGCGTGGCCACGAGTTCGGTGCGACTACCGGTCGTGCCCGTCGTTGCGGCTGGTTCGATGCCGTGATCCTGCGTCGCGCCATCGACGTCAACAGCATCTCGGGCCTGTGCCTGACCAAGCTGGACGTACTGGACGGCCTGGAAACCATCAATATCTGTGTTGGCTACAAGAACCAGGATGGTGCAGTCATCGACGCGCCTACCGACGCCGATAGCTACATCGGCCTGGAGCCGGTGTACGAGCAGATGCCGGGATGGAGCGAATCGACCCTGGGTGTCAAGACCCTGGAAGAGCTGCCTGCCGCTGCTCAGGCCTACATCAAGCGCATCGAAGAGTTGGTCGGCGCGCCGATCGACATTATTTCGACGGGCCCGGACCGCAACGAAACCATCGTTCTGCGCCATCCGTTTGCTTGATAAGTCGTTGATGTAAAAACCAAAGGGCCCTTGATCGGGCCCTTTGTCGTTTCTGTCCGCCGTGCGGCACGACCCTTGCTGTGAAACTCGCTTCTAGAGTGCCATCAGAATAATGGCGCCAAAAGTAGAGGGATTTCCTGTGTCGGCCGTTCTCTCACTGTTACAAAGCCGTTTACTGCGGCCTGTGTTCGTTACTCTCGGTATCGCCCTTTTGGTGCAGGTAGTGCTCGCCGTTGCCCTGACTCGGAGCACGGTGACTGCCCTGGAGGCCGATCTGGCTGCGCGTTTGGGTGTTGATAGCCAGAAGTTGTCTGGCGAACTCGAGCAGGCGGGCAAGGAAGTCACTTCCAGTCTGGAAAGCCTGTCCAGCAGTACGCGTCAGCGTCTGACGGCGGGGCTGTCTTCGCGTCTAAAGGAGGAGCAGGTCCAGCTGCGTGCAGCGCTGGAGAAGGACCTTAAGGACTCCGCCAATGATATGGCCCAGTTGCTGGCCTCTGTGGCGCCTCGTGCCATGTGGGACAGTGATGTGCCGACTCTGTCCGAGTTCGCACGGCGTGCCCAGCGTAACCCCAACGTACTGTTCGTGGTCTATGACGATGCAGCAGGTGAGCATCTGACTCGCTATCTGAATCGTGAGAATCCGATCAACAAGGCCCTGTTGGAAAAGGGCAAGGGCGATCGGGCCTTGGACAAGGTTCTGGATGCCGCCAAGAACGATCCTTCTGTCTACTACCTTGAGGCGTCGATCAATCCTAATGGAGTGGAAATCGGCAAGGTGCTGATGGGGGTGTCCACGGCTTCGGTAGAGGCAGATATCGCCGCCTTGGATCAGCGCTTCGGGGCATTGATCGCCAGCAGTGACCAGTTGGTTGGAGACAGTCTCAAGGGAGCCTCCGCCGACAGTTCGGCGGCCATGCGCTCGCGCTTGCAATCGGCTCAGGCCACTGCCGCGCAGATGCAGGCCAATACCGCAAGCACGGTGCAGGAGGCTGCGGCCACCTTGCGCTGGCAGATCGGTGTTGGCCTGGCGCTGGTGGGGTTGGCCCTGCTGCTGTTGCTGGCGGTAGTGTTGGGGCGGCGAGTGGTGAACAAACTGCATCTGTTGATCACGGCTCTCAACGATCTGGCAGCAGGCGAAGGGGATCTGACCAAGCGCGTGCCCCTCAACAGCAATGATGAGATCGGTGATATGGCCTCGGCGGTGAATCGCTTTGTGGATAAGTTGCAGCCCATTGTGCGTGAAGCGGGCGATGTGGCGCAGCGTACCGGTGTGGAGATTGGGGCTATGAGCCTGCGCAATGCTGGGGCGGATGCAGCGGCTGAGGCGCAGCGTGACGAAGTGGCCGAAAGCTTGCGGGCGCTATCGCAGATGGCTGATGAGGCCCAGGCGGAAAGCCAGGCGATGCAGGCGGCGCTGCAGCAGGTGGTGGAGATCCGTCAGGCCACTGACGAGAACACCCGCACTTCGGAGCAGGTCGGCAGCCTGATCGAAGCCCTGGCCGGGCAGGTGGATACCGGGGCCAAGGTGATCGAGCGCCTGGCTCAGCAGAGCGAGCAGATCGAGGTGGTGCTGACGGTGATTCATGGCATTGCCGAACAGACCAACCTGCTGGCGCTGAATGCGGCGATCGAAGCAGCGCGCGCCGGTGAAACCGGACGCGGGTTTGCCGTGGTGGCGGATGAGGTGCGAGCCCTGGCCAGCAAGACCCAGAGTTCCACAGGCGATATCCAGGCCCATATCGGCGCGTTGCAACAGGGCGCGCGAGAGGCGGTGGCGGCTATTGGCCAGGCCGGCCGTCAGGCCAGCGAGGGTTTGCTGGTGCTGCGTGACAGTGTCCGTCTGCAGCAGACGGTGCAGTCTTCGGTCGAACAGGTGCATGCCGCGATTGGCTTGGCCACCCAGGCTGCAGCGCATCAGGCTCAGGGCGCGCAAGCGGTGCGGGGGCGGGTGGAAACCATTCATGCCCAGGCCGAGCGAGCGGCTCAGGCTGTGGTGGAGACCACCGCCAGCGGCAAGGTACTGGACAGCCTGGCGGCGCAGCTCAAGGCCAGTCTGGGGCAGTTCCGCGCTTGATCTTTCGCTGGCCGGCTGGCTCCTGCGTTACTTTGTAGGAGTCGGCGTGCCGGCGAAGCACTTCTCAACGGCTCAGATACATCCGCGTCGTCAGCAGATACACCGGCAGCCCAGACACCAGAATCAGCAGTGCTGCATAAGGTGCCGCGGCCGCAAACTCCACATTCGCGGTATGGGCCCAGACCTCTGTGGCCAGGGTATTGAGCCCGGTCGGGCTGAGCAGCAAGGTTGCAGTCAGCTCTTTCATCGCATCCAGAAACACCAGGGCGAAGGCCGCGCCCAGTGCTGGAAAGATGATCGGCAGCGTCACCCGGCAAAAAGCACTGAATGACGATGCTCCCAGGGTTCTTGCCGCTTCTTCCAGTTGCGGCGCGGCCTTGTTCAGGGCGGTGCGGATGGGGGCCTGTGCCAGGGGCAGGAACAGCAAGGCATAGGCGATCAGTAACAGCGCCGAGGTTTGATACAGCACCGGCACATAGTGCAGGGCGAAGTACACCAGCGTCAGGGCGATCACCAGGCCGGGCAGGGCATGCAACAGATAGGGCAGACGCTCGGCCCAGATGGCCAGTCGTCCCTTGTGACGCACCACTAGCAGTCCCACAGGAACCGCCAGCGCCAGGCACAGGGCGGCACCGCCCAGGGACAGCGCCAGGGAGGAAAGCAGTGCTTCGCCGATGGCTGCCACCGGGAAAGCGGCCGATGACCCCACGGCCAGCCAGTAGGCAAGCATGCCCAGGGGAACACCGCTGCCAATCAAGGCCAGTAGCAGGCAGTAGATTTGTCCGCCTGCGGACCAGCGTCCCAGGCGTACCTGTTCTGCATGTCGCGCTGCACCTTGGCCGGTGCGTACGTGACGCCCCTTGCCACGAACCCGCAGCTCTAGACCCAGCAGTATCAGGCACAGCACCAGCAGTACCGCCGAGAGCATGGCTGCGTTGGCGTTGCTGAACTCCAGCTCGAATTGCTGATAGATCGCCGTGGTGAAGGTTTGCAGGCCGATGATCGACAGGGCGCCGAATTCCACCAGCATGTGCAGGGCAATCAACAGGGCTCCTGCCAGTAACGATGGCCAGAGTAGGGGCAGGGTGATCTTGAAGAACACGCCCCAGCGATTTTGCCCAAGGGTGCGTGCGGACTCTTCGAGGGAGGGGTCAAGATTGCGTAGGGTGGCTGCCACTGGCAGGAACACTAGAGGGTATTTGGACAGGGTCATCACCAGGATCGCACCGCCCAGTCCTTCGAATTCGGCGCTCAGGGACACCCAGGTGAAGCTGCTGATGAAGGCCGGTACGGCGAAGGGCAGGCACAGCACTACGCCCCAGATCCGTCGCCCTGGCAGATCGCTGCGTTCCAGCAGCCAAGCCAGGGATAGGCCGATCATTGCGCAGGCGATGGTGACTCCCAGCATCAGTAGCAAGGTGTTGCTTAGCAGGCGGAATACATAAGGGCGCCACAGCAGGTGCAGCGCTTCGGCCCAGCCGGCTTGCCAGGCCTTGAGCCCGACATACAGCAGGGGCAGCAGGCTCAGGCAAACCAGTAGCAATACCGGCAGCAGCAGCCAGATCGATGGTCGCTTGCGCCTCGGCACGTAAGGCGTGCGCGAGGCGGGGGCGCAGAGTGGTGGACTCATCAGTTCAGGCCGACGTCGCGTTCCAGGTCCAGTGCTTCCTCTGCATTTCCGAGGTCGGCCGGGGTTACTTTCGGAGCCTGCAGTTCACTGAATGGCTTGAGGCCGCGATCCGACTCCATGCCTTTATGCAGTGGGTACTCGGCGGTGGTCTGGGTGATCACCCGCTGACCCTCTTCGCTGGCCATATAGGCAAGGAACTGTTGAGCTTCTTTCGGGTGTTTGCTGGACTTGAGCACTGCGGCGCTGGAGACCGTGATCAGGCCACCAACATCGCCGCCGGTGAAATAGTGCAGCTTCGAGTCAAGTTGACCTTTTTCCCGTTGCAGTGCGAACCAGTAGTAGTTGTTCACTAGGACGGTGGCCACTTCGCCGTTTTCCACGGCCTTGAGGGCTACCATGTTATTGCTATAGACCTTGCCGAATGCCCGCAGGCCGGTCAGCCACTCTTCTGCTGCATCCATGCCGTGCAATTTGATGATGGCCACGGCTTGTTCCTGGAAGGCGCCGCTGGTCGGTACGAAACCGACCTTGCCTTGCCACCGTGGCTGGGAGAACTCCATCACCGACTTGGGCAGGTCTTTCTCATTGATCAGTTTCGGGTTGAAAGCCACCACTCGCACTCGAGCGGTGATGCCGATCCAGGTGCCGTTGCTGGCCACGTATTCCTTGGGCAGGACGGCCAGGGTCGCGGCATCGGTCTGGGCAAGCAGGCCTTGTTCGCCCAGTTTGTTCAGGGGCGGGGACTCTTCGGTGTAGATCACATCAGCGGGGGAGCGATCGCCTTCTTCGACGACCTGGCTGGCCAACTGATTGCTGCTGCCCTTGCGCACGTTGACGTGGATACCGGTCTTGGCTTCGAAGGCCTTGGCAACGGCATCGCCGACTTCCTTGTGCTGGCCGTTATACAGGGTCAGGGAAACTGGATCGGCTGCTTGGGTGAGTGGAGATGCCAGGGTCAGTCCCAGCAAAGTGATGGTCAAGCCACGCAGAAGGGATGTTGGAAGGAGGGTATTTCTGAACATCATTCGCAGGTTTCCTCACTGTAGTGCCGCAAAAACTTGTAACAATCATAAACGATATCGTTTCTCATGTGCGCTTTGCGGGTAGGACGGCGGGGCGATGAGGCGAGGGAATACCTGGATGCAGAAACGCAAAAACCCGCTTTCGCGGGTTTTTGAGAAACTTGAAAGCGATGCTCTCAAGTTTGAATTGGTGCCCAGAAGAAGACTCGAACTTCCACGACCTTGCGGTCACCAGCACCTGAAGCTGGCGTGTCTACCAATTTCACCATCTGGGCAGTATCGACGTCGTCGCCGTGTCGATGGAGCGCACTATACGGACCGTGTTTTGATCTGTAAACCCCTGTTTTGGTTTTATTAAATCAAACACTTAGAATGCAAAAACCCGCTTTCGCGGGTTTTTGTTTGAGTCTTGAAATTGATCTAATCTCAAGCTCTTGAATTGGTGCCCAGAAGAAGACTCGAACTTCCACGACCTTGCGGTCACCAGCACCTGAAGCTGGCGTGTCTACCAATTTCACCATCTGGGCAGTATCGCTGACGTCTCCGTCGTCGATGGCGCGCACTATACGGAGGCTCTTTTAAGCTGTAAACCCCCGATTTCAAAAAAGTTTGAAAAAAGTCTCCGGTGGCAGGCGTGAGGATGTTTCTGAGGCGGCGATGAGGATTTTTCCAGCGTTGTCTGAGCCTGAAATTTCCCGTTTCAATACGCGTATGCCAAACTAACCCGCATATAGACAAGGTGAAATTTATCTAATGGCCGATTGGCAGTCCCTCGATCCCGAGGCCGCTCGTGAAGCGGAAAAATACGAAAACCCTATTCCTAGCCGCGAACTCATCCTCCAGCACCTTGCTGATCGGGGTTCGCCTGCTAGTCGCGAGCAGTTGGTAGAAGAGTTCGGTCTGACCACAGAGGACCAACTTGAAGCTTTGCGCCGCCGCCTACGCGCCATGGAGCGCGACGCTCAACTGATCTACACCCGCCGCGGCACTTATGCGCCTGTGGACAAGCTCGACCTGATCCTCGGTCGTATCAGCGGCCACCGCGACGGCTTCGGCTTTCTGGTGCCGGATGACGGTAGTGACGACCTGTTCATGAGCCCGGCGCAAATGCGCCTGGTATTCGATGGTGACCGCGCCTTGGCCAGAGTTTCCGGCCTGGATCGTCGTGGTCGCCGCGAAGGCGTGATCGTCGAAGTGGTATCTCGTGCCCATGAAAGCATCGTGGGGCGTTACTTTGAAGAGGGCGGCATTGGCTTTGTGGTAGCGGATAACCCGAAGATCCAGCAGGAAGTGCTGGTGACGCCGGGGCGTAATGCCAATGCCAAGGTCGGTCAGTTCGTTGAAGTGAAGATTACTCACTGGCCGACGCCGCGCTTCCAGCCACAAGGCGACGTAGTTGAAGTGGTAGGCAACTACATGGCGCCAGGCATGGAAATCGACGTTGCCCTGCGCACCTACGATATTCCCCATGTCTGGCCCGAGGCTGTGCTCAAAGAGGCCGCCAAGCTCAAGCCGGAAGTGGAGGAGAAGGACAAAGAGAAGCGCATCGATCTGCGCGACCTGCCTTTCGTCACCATCGACGGTGAAGACGCTCGCGACTTCGACGACGCGGTGTACTGCGAAGCCAAGCCCGGCAAGCTGCGCCTGTTCGGCGGCGGCTGGAAACTGTACGTGGCCATTGCCGACGTCTCCAGCTACGTGAAGATTGGTTCGGCTCTGGATGCTGAAGCCCAGGTGCGTGGCAACTCGGTGTATTTCCCCGAGCGGGTTATCCCGATGCTGCCTGAGCAGCTTTCCAATGGCCTGTGCTCGCTGAACCCGAAAGTTGATCGCCTGGCCATGGTTTGTGAGATGACCATCTCCAAGTCCGGCGAAATGACCGATTACCAGTTCTATGAAGCGGTGATCCACTCCAAGGCGCGACTGACCTACAACAAGGTCAGCGCCATGCTCGAGCAGCCGAAAACCACCGAAGCCAAGCAGCTGCGCGGTGAGTACGCGGATGTCGTACCGCACCTTAAGCAATTGTATGCGCTGTACAAGGTCCTGCTCGGTGCTCGCCATACCCGTGGCGCCATCGACTTTGAAACCCAGGAAACCCGGATCATCTTCGGTTCCGAGCGCAAGATCGCCGAAATTCGTCCAACCACGCGCAACGATGCTCACAAACTGATTGAGGAGTGCATGCTGGCGGCCAACGTGGCCACCGCCGAGTTCCTCAAGAAGCACGAGATTCCGGCCCTGTACCGGGTGCACGACGGTCCGCCGCCAGAGCGTCTGGAGAAGCTGCGTGCCTTCCTTGGCGAGCTGGGCCTGTCGCTGCATAAAGGCAAGGATGGTCCTACGCCGAAGGACTACCAAGCGCTGCTGGAAACCATCAAGGATCGTCCGGATTACCACCTGATCCAGACCGTGATGCTGCGCTCGCTGAGCCAGGCGGTGTACAGCGCTGATAATCAGGGCCACTTCGGCCTGAATTACGAAGCCTATACCCACTTCACTTCGCCGATCCGTCGTTACCCGGACCTGCTGACCCACCGGGCCATTCGCAGTGTCATCCACTCCAAGCAAGACACGCCGCACGTGCGTCGAGCCGGAGCGATGAGTATTCCGAAAGCGCGTATCTATCCGTACGACGAGGCCATCCTCGAGCAGCTCGGCGAGCAGTGCTCGATGAGTGAGCGTCGCGCCGACGAAGCCACTCGTGACGTGGTGAACTGGCTCAAGTGCGAGTTCATGAAGGATCGCGTCGGCGAATCCTTCCCTGGCGTGATCACTGCGGTCACCGGTTTTGGTCTGTTCGTCGAGCTCACCGATATCTACGTCGAAGGCCTGGTGCATGTTACTGCGCTGCCAGGTGACTACTACCACTTCGACCCTGTGCATCACCGCTTGGCGGGCGAACGCACCGGTCGCAGCTTCCGCTTGGGCGACACCGTGGAAGTGCGAGTCATGCGCGTCGACCTGGACGAGCGCAAAATCGATTTCGAGATGGCCGAAAAGACCATCGCTGCACCGATTGGTCGCAAAAAGCGGGGGGCTGCGGACGTGCCGGCGAGCAAGGCAGTCGAAGAGCCAGCTCCAGCGAAGGCGGGGCGTCGCAGCTCTGCCAAGGAGAAAGCGGTCGAGGCTTACCGTCCGAGCGATGCGGCGGCAAAAAACGCCGAAGTACGCAAAAGTCGTGAAATGAAACAGGCGCTGCTGGCGGGAGCCAAAGGCGGTGGTAAAGCGGCGTCTGGGGGAAAGTCCGGCAAATCGGCTCCGGCCAGAGACAGCGACCGGCCAGCCAAACCGAGCAAACATCGTAAAGGTCCGCCCAAGGCGGGCTCCGCTTCCGGCGCGAAAAGCGGCGGCGCGCGCAAACCTAAGGCCAAGTCATGAGTCAGTTGGAAAAGATCTACGGCGTGCATGCTGTAGAAGCGTTGCTGCGTCACCATCCCAAGCGGGTCAAGCAGATCTGGTTGGCTGAAGGGCGCAGTGACCCACGGGTTCAGGTGCTGGTGGATCTGGCTGCGCAGAACCGTGTGTCGGTTGGCCAGGCCGAGCGACGCGAGATGGACGCCTGGGTTGAAGGCGTGCACCAGGGGGTGGTGGCGGAAGTCAGCCCAAGCCAGGTGTGGGGCGAAGCCATGCTCGACGAGCTGCTGGATCGCACCGAGGGCGCGCCGCTGTTGCTGGTGTTGGATGGCGTGACCGATCCGCACAACCTTGGCGCCTGCCTGCGTACCGCCGATGCGGCGGGTGCCCTGGCGGTGCTGGTGCCCAAGGACAAGTCGGCCACTCTGACCCCGACCGTACGTAAGGTGGCTTGCGGCGCTGCCGAAGTGATTCCGCTGGTGGCGGTGACCAATCTGGCCCGTACCCTGGAAAAGCTTCAGCAGCGCGGCCTGTGGATCGTCGGTACCGCCGGCGAGGCCGAGCAGGAGTTGTACGATCAGGATCTGACCGGCCCGACCATCATCATCATGGGGGCCGAAGGCAAGGGCATGCGTCGCCTGACTCGCGAGCACTGCGACTATCTGGTGCGCCTGCCAATGGCCGGCAGCGTCAGCAGCCTCAACGTCTCCGTGGCCACGGGCGTCTGCCTGTTCGAAGCCATGCGCCAGCGCGGCGCCAAGGCCAAGGCCGTCGCCAAGAAAGCCTGATCTATCCCGTAGGAGCCGGCTTGCCGGCGAACCACGCCCTGCCGTCCATTGCCGGCTCGTTGGCTCCTGCAGGTGATTGTTCAAATAATCACCAATTGCCTTGCGCCGCTGTTCCCCCTTCTCTACAATTGCGCCCCTTGCCGTGACGGCAGGCGCATATGTGCCTACTAACAGGCAAGACACACCAGTGTCATTCACTCCTTGTCTGACCGCTTATAGGCGGCAGGCTACAACCCGTAAGGAGCATTCATGCGTCATTACGAAATCATCTTTTTGGTCCACCCGGATCAAAGCGAGCAAGTCGGCGGCATGGTTGAGCGTTACACCAAGCTGATCGAAGAAGACGGCGGCAAAATCCACCGTCTGGAAGACTGGGGCCGTCGTCAACTGGCCTACGCAATCAACAATGTTCACAAGGCTCACTACGTGATGCTGAACGTTGAGTGCACCGGTAAAGCCCTGGCTGAGCTGGAAGACAACTTCCGTTACAACGATGCTGTGATCCGTAACCTGGTCATCCGTCGCGAAGAAGCCATCACTGGCCAATCCGAGATGCTCAAGGCTGAAGAAAACCGCAGTGAGCGCCGTGAGCGTCGTGACCGTCCTGAGCATGCTGACAGCGCCGATGGCGATGACAGCGACAACAGCGACGCCAGCGATAACGCTGACGAGTAATCCACGGACCTTTTGAGGAGCCAATTACATGGCACGTTTCTTCCGTCGTCGTAAATTCTGCCGCTTCACCGCTGAAGACGTGAAAGAGATCGATTACAAAGATCTCAACACTCTGAAAGCCTACGTATCCGAGACCGGCAAAATCGTTCCAAGCCGCATCACCGGTACCAAAGCTCGTTATCAGCGTCAGCTGGCCACCGCTATCAAGCGCGCCCGCTTCCTGGCCCTGCTGGCCTACACCGACAGCCACGGCCGCTGAGACCGGGCAGTCGACAAGTAGTAAGGGATTGAATGCATGCGCGCCTTAGCTGAGTTCATCATGCGCGGTCGTATGCAGGCCACTCTGGTAGTGGTTGGCTGTTCGGCATTGCCGTTGTTGTATTGGTTGGGTGCTGCCGCGGGGAGCCTGGTGCTTCTGCGGCGTGGGTTGAAGGATGCCCTTGGTGTCCTCGCTCTGGGAATGCTGCCGGCTTTGTTCTGGTGGCTGGCGTTCGATGACCCGCGAGCATTTCTGGTGCTGGTGGGGTCTTCGAGTCTTGCGTTGGTTTTGCGCGCAGGCGAGTCCTGGAGCCGCGTGCTGCTGGTCAGCATAGCGATGGGGTTGGTGTTTGCTGGAGTCCTGGGTGCGGCTTTCCGCCCTCAGATCGAAGCGTTGTCGCAGGAATTGATAAAGATCCTGCCGATGGCCTTGGGTGAGGTCTACCAGCAGTTATCGGTTGAAGAGCGAGCTCGTCTTGCCACGCTGATTGCACCGATCCTGACCGGCCTGATAGCGGCCTTGTTGCAAGCCATCAGCGTGCTGAGCCTGATTCTTGGGCGTTACTGGCAGGCTGTGTTGTATAACCCGGGTGGTTTTGGTCGCGAGTTTCGCGCCATCAGAATCCCTCTTGGGCCAGCGATGTTGCTGCTGGCGTGCATGTTGGTGGGGCCGAACTTCGGACCTCAACTGGCCATGCTCACGCCGATGTGCAGTGTCCCGCTGGCTTTTGCCGGGCTGGCCCTGATTCACGGGCTGGTGGCGCAAGGGCGACTGGCCAGATTCTGGCTGGTGGGGTTGTACGTCACGCTGTTGCCATTCATGCAGCTGATCTATCCGTTGCTAGTGGTCCTGGCCATTGTCGACAGTCTGGTTGATTTTCGCGGTCGTTTGGCGCCGAAAGACGCCGATAACGCGAACGGTGAAGGTTAAAAGTTAAGAGGATTTTCACATGCAACTGATCCTTCTGGAAAAAGTCGCCAACCTGGGCAACCTGGGCGACAAAGTGAACGTTAAGGCTGGTTACGGCCGTAACTACCTGCTGCCTTACGGCAAAGCCACCGCTGCTACCGCTGCCAACCTGGCTGCGTTCGAAGAGCGTCGTGCTGAGCTGGAAAAACTGGCTGCAGACCGTAAAGCTTCGGCTGAAAGCCGCGCTGCCCAACTGGCCGAGCTGGAAGTGACCATCACTGCCACCGCCGGTGACGAAGGCAAGCTGTTCGGTTCGATCGGCACCCACGACATCGCTGATGCACTGACCGCCTCCGGCGTTGAAGTTGCAAAAAGCGAAGTTCGTCTGCCGAACGGCACCATCCGCAACGTAGGTGAATTCGACGTAGCCGTGCACCTGCACGCTGAAGTTGAAGCAACCGTACGCGTTGTCGTGGTGGCTGCTTAAGCAGTACCAAATCGTCTGGCACCTTGTGTGGCTGACGGTTAACATCGGGCACGATCCTGTTTACAGGTCGTGCCCTTTGTCTTTCTGCTGATCCTGATTTTCACCCCCGAATTCCAAGTGGCCATGAACGATATTTCCGCTCCCGAGCAATACGATCTGCAAACCGCTGCCCTGAAGGTGCCGCCGCATTCCATCGAGGCCGAACAGGCCGTGCTCGGTGGTCTGATGCTGGACAACAACGCCTGGGAACGCGTGTTGGATCAAGTGTCCGACGGCGATTTCTATCGGCATGACCACCGTTTGATCTTCCGCGCCATCGCCAAGCTGGCCGATCAGAACATGCCCATCGACGTGGTCACCCTGTCCGAGCAGTTGGACAAGGAAGGCCAGACCTCCCAGGTCGGCGGCCTGGGCTATCTCGGCGAGCTGGCCAAGAACACCCCGTCGGTGGCCAACATCAAGGCCTATGCGCAGATCGTTCGCCAGCGGGCGACCCTGCGCCAACTGATCGGCATCAGTACCGAGATCGCTGACAGCGCCTTCAACCCTGAAGGTCGCACCGCCGAAGAGATCCTCGACGAGGCCGAACGGCAGATCTTCCAGATTGCCGAGGCGCGGCCCAAGACCGGCGGTCCGGTGGGCGTCAACGAGTTGCTGACCAAGGCCATCGACCGCATCGATACCCTGTTCAACACCGACAACGCCATCACCGGCCTGTCCACCGGCTACACCGACCTCGACGAGAAGACCAGCGGCCTGCAACCGGCCGACTTGATCATCGTCGCCGGCCGTCCGTCCATGGGTAAGACCACCTTCGCCATGAACCTGGTGGAGAACGCGGTGCTGCGCAGCGACAAGGCGGTGCTGGTGTACTCCTTGGAGATGCCAGGCGAATCGCTGATCATGCGTATGCTGTCCTCCCTGGGCCGCATCGACCAGACCAAGGTCCGTTCCGGCCAGCTGGAAGACGACGACTGGCCGCGCCTGACCTCGGCGGTCAACCTGCTCAACGACCGCAAGCTGTTCATCGACGACACCGCGGGTATCAGCCCTTCGGAGATGCGTGCGCGGACCCGTCGCCTGGTGCGTGAGCACGGCGACATCGCGCTGATCATGATCGACTACCTGCAGCTGATGCAGATCCCGGGGTCCAGCGGTGACAACCGGACCAACGAGATTTCCGAGATCTCTCGGTCCCTCAAAGCCCTGGCCAAGGAATTCAACTGCCCGGTGGTGGCCCTGTCCCAGCTCAACCGCTCTCTGGAACAACGTCCCAACAAGCGCCCGGTGAACTCCGACTTGCGGGAATCCGGAGCGATCGAGCAGGACGCCGACGTGATCATGTTCGTGTACCGGGATGAGGTGTATCACCCCGAGACCGAGCACAAGGGCATTGCCGAGATCATCATCGGCAAGCAGCGGAACGGCCCCATCGGCTTTATCCGCCTGGCGTTCATCGGCAAGTACACCCGCTTCGAGAACCTCGCGCCGGGCAGTTACAACTTCGACGACGACGAATAACCCGCCCGTTCGCTGGCAATTTGCTTGCCGGCGCCCAGCTGTAGGTGCCGGCTCGCCGGCGAATCGGGCTGCACCGAATTCCGACCATAATGGTCGGAATTGGTTATTTTTTGTGCTATATTCCGCGCCCGCGAATTTCCCTGTGAATCAACGCGTCCCTATCCAAGCCAACACCGGTCATCGACATGCAAGCAGCCAAGCCGTTATTTGACTATCCAAAGTACTGGGCCGAATGTTTCGGGCCAGCACCATTCCTGCCCATGAGCAGGGAGGAGATGGATCAGCTCGGCTGGGATTCCTGCGACATCATCATCGTCACCGGTGATGCCTACGTCGATCACCCCTCGTTCGGCATGGCGATCATCGGCCGGCTGCTGGAGTCCCAGGGCTTTCGCGTGGGGATCATCGCCCAGCCCAACTGGCAGTCCAAAGACGACTTCATGAAGCTCGGCGAGCCGAACCTGTTCTTCGGTGTCGCCGCCGGCAACATGGACTCGATGATCAACCGCTACACCGCCGACAAGAAAGTCCGCTCCGACGACGCCTACACCCCGGGCGGCCTGGCGGGCAAGCGTCCGGACCGCGCCAGCCTGGTGTACAGCCAGCGCTGCAAGGAAGCCTACAAGCATGTGCCGATCGTCCTGGGCGGCATCGAGGCTTCCCTGCGCCGTATTGCTCACTATGACTACTGGCAGGATCGGGTGCGCAACTCGATCCTGATCGACGCCAGCGCCGACATCCTGCTGTACGGCAACGCCGAGCGGGCCATCGTTGAAGTGGCCCAGCGCCTGTCCTATGGCCACAAGATCGAAGACATCACCGACGTGCGCGGCACCGCCTTCATCCGCCGCGATACGCCCAAAGACTGGTACGAAGTGGACTCCACCCGTATCGACCGCCCGGGCAAGATCGACAAGATCATCAACCCCTACGTCAATACCCAGGACACCCAGGCCTGCGCCATCGAGCAGGAGAAGGGCCCGGTTGAAGATCCGAGCGAAGCCAAGGTGGTGCAGATCCTTGCCAGCCCGCGGATGACCCGGGACAAGACCGTGATCCGCCTGCCGTCCATGGAGAAGGTGCGCAACGACCCGGTCCTGTACGCCCACGCCAACCGCGTGCTGCACTTGGAAACCAACCCCGGTAACGCCCGTGCCCTGGTGCAGAAACATGGCGAAGTGGACGTGTGGTTCAACCCGCCGCCCATTCCCATGACCACCGAGGAAATGGACTACGTGTTCGGCATGCCTTACCAGCGCGTTCCGCACCCGGCCTATGGCAAGGAAAAAATTCCGGCCTACGACATGATCCGCTTCTCGGTGAACATCATGCGCGGCTGCTTCGGTGGCTGTACCTTCTGCTCCATCACCGAGCACGAAGGGCGGATCATCCAGAACCGTTCCGAGGAGTCGATCATTCGCGAGATCGAAGAAATCCGCGACAAGGTTCCCGGTTTTACCGGAGTGATCTCCGACCTTGGCGGCCCGACCGCGAACATGTACCGCATTGCCTGCAAGAGCCCGGAGATCGAATCCGCGTGCCGCAAGCCGTCCTGCGTGTTCCCCGGCATCTGCCCGAACCTGAACACCGACCATTCGTCGTTGATCCAGCTGTATCGCAGCGCCCGCGCCTTGCCCGGGGTGAAGAAGATCCTCATCGCTTCCGGCCTGCGCTATGACCTGGCGGTGGAATCGCCGGAGTACGTCAAGGAGCTGGTGACCCACCACGTGGGTGGCTACCTGAAGATTGCTCCGGAACACACCGAGGAAGGTCCGCTCAATCAGATGATGAAGCCGGGCATCGGTACCTACGACCGCTTCAAGCGGATGTTCGAGAAGTACTCCAAGGAAGCGGGCAAGGAGCAATACCTGATTCCGTACTTCATCGCCGCGCACCCGGGGACCACCGACGAAGACATGATGAACCTGGCCCTGTGGCTCAAGGGCAACGGCTTCCGCGCCGACCAGGTGCAGGCGTTCTATCCGTCGCCGATGGCCACCGCCACCGCCATGTACCACTCGGGCAAGAACCCGCTGCGCAAGGTCACCTACAAGAGCGACGGCGTGACCATCGTCAAGAGCGAGGAGCAGCGTCGCCTGCACAAGGCGTTCCTGCGCTACCACGATCCCAAGGGCTGGCCGATGCTGCGCGAGGCCCTGCTGCGCATGGGGCGTGGCGACCTGATCGGCCCGGGCAAGCACCAGCTGATTCCGACCCATCAGCCGGCCACCGACAGCTACCAGAGCGCCCGCCGCAAGAACTCGACACCGGCCGGCAGCCACAAGGTGGCCAAGGAAACCAAGATCCTGACCCAGCACACCGGCCTGCCGCCGCGTGGCAGTGACGGTGGCAATGCTTGGGACAAGCGTGAGCAGGCCAAGGCCGCCGCCTTCGCCCGCAACAAGCAGGCCGCCAAGGAGCGTGCCGATGCGGCCAAGGGCAAAGGCAAGAAGCCAACCCGCAAGCCGGTGGTACCGCGCTAGGCAACAGAACGCCAGCTCCTCGGAGCTGGCGTTTTTGTTTTGGCTGCCGATCGCGGCGCAAGCCGGTCTTGTTGGCGGTCCGCTGTCAGCGTTGGCGCATTGAGCTGGCGCTGCATTAACAGTGCGAGCGCAGCCGCTTCGGGTCATGCCGTCTGGCACATTTCTGTGCAGTGAGCTGCACAGGGATGCACCGGTTGCGCGGTTTTGGTGCTGTACTGCCCCGAGTCGTTGAACAACCCCCCGGACTTGGGCCCTGGCACAAGTCTTGCGCGGGTTCATCCACCGCTCAGGCTCGCAGGAGGCACGCCGTGTCGATTCATGTCGCATTGCACCATGTCACGCACTATCGCTACGACCGCGCCGTCGAACTTGGCCCGCAGATCGTCCGCCTGCGCCCGGCTGCCCACAGCCGCACGCGAATCCTCTCCTATGCGCTGAAGGTCCAGCCCGAGCAGCATTTCATCAACTGGCAGCAGGACCCCCAGGGCAATTATCTGGCGCGCCTGGTCTTTGCGGAGAAAACCACCGAGCTGCGGATCGAAGTGGATCTGCTGGCGGAGATGGCGGTGTTCAATCCGTTCGACTTCTTCCTTGAGCCCTACGCGCAGCAGATCCCTTTCGCCTACGCCGCCGATGAGCAGCGCGAGCTGGCGCCCTACCTGGAAACCCTGCCCCTGACGCCCAAGTTCCAGGCCTACCTGGACGGTATCTCACGTACGCCGTTGCCTGCGGTAGACTTCCTGGTGGCGTTGAATCAGCGGCTCAGCGCAGACATCGCCTACCTGATTCGCCTGGAACCGGGGGTGCAGAGCCCGGAGCAGACCCTGGTCAATGCCTCCGGCTCCTGTCGCGATTCGGCCTGGCTGCTGGTGCAGCTGTTACGCCACCTGGGACTGGCGGCGCGTTTCGTCTCCGGCTACCTGATCCAGCTCACGGCCGACGTCAAATCCCTGGACGGTCCTTCGGGTACTGAGGTGGACTTCACCGACCTGCACGCCTGGTGCGAGGTCTACCTCCCCGGAGCCGGCTGGATCGGCCTGGACGCCACCTCAGGGCTGTTTGCCGGAGAAGGTCACATTCCCCTGGCCTGCAGCCCCGATCCCTCTTCAGCGGCGCCCATCACGGGTCTTGTGGAACCTTGCGAGTGTCAGTTCAGCCATGAAATGACTGTGGAGCGGATCTGGGAAGCGCCCCGGGTCACCAAGCCTTACACCGACGAGCAGTGGCTGGCCATCCAGGCCCTGGGCCGGCAGATCGATGTGGACCTGCTGCAGAACGATGTGCGCCTGACCATGGGCGGCGAACCGACCTTCGTGGCCATCGACGATCCCGACGGCGCCGAGTGGAACACTGCCGCCCTGGGCGCGAACAAGCGGCGTTTGGCCGCTGAGCTGTTCCAGCGCCTGCGCCAGCGCTACGGGCCTCAGGGGCTGGTGCATTTCGGCCAGGGCAAGTGGTACCCGGGGGAGCAATTGCCGCGCTGGTCGCTGAACTGCTATTGGCGAGTTGACGGTGTGCCGATCTGGCACAACAGCGCCTTGATTGCCGATGAGCACGAGGACTATGGCGCTGACGCATCATTGGCCGGGCGCTTTCTCGCCAGTGTCGCCGAGCGCCTGAAGCTGCCCGGGCGCTTTGTGTTTCCCGCCTACGAAGACCACTTCTATTACCTGTGGCGCGAGGGCCGCCTGCCCCTCAATGTCAGTGCCGAGGACTCGCGGCTGGAGGATGCCCTGGAGCGCGAGCGGTTGCGCAAGGTGTTCAGCCAGGGCCTGGATAAAGTCATTGGCCAGGTGCTGCCCCTGGCCCGTAGCGCCAAGGGTGATCAATGGCAGAGCGGCCGCTGGTACCTGCGAGACAGTCATTGCCGATTGGTGCCTGGGGATTCCCCCCTGGGCTATCGCCTGCCCCTGGCGTCCCAACCCTGGGTGACGGCGGCGGAGTACCCCTTCATTCACCCCAACGATCCGAACCAGGATTTCCCTGAGCTGCCGGACCCGGCGCAGCTCGCAGAAGTCCCTGAGTCGGCGGTTGCGGATGAGCGCGTGCCAGAGATTGATCAGTCCGCGGATTGGCTGACCCGCACCGCGCTCTGCGCCGAGGCGCGAGAAGGGCGGCTGTACCTGTTCATGCCGCCCCTGGAGCGACTCGAGGATTACCTGCAACTGGTCAGCGTAATCGAAGCCACTGCGGCAGAGCTGCATTGCCCGGTGCTGCTGGAAGGCTACGAGCCGCCCGCCGACCCGCGCTTGAGCAACTTCCGGGTGACGCCGGACCCGGGCGTGATCGAGGTCAACGTGCAGCCTTCGGTCAGTTGGGACGAGCTGGTGGAGCGCACCGAGTTCCTGTACGAGCAGGCCCGGCAGACCCGCCTGACCAGTGAGAAATTCATGATCGACGGGCGCCACACCGGTACTGGCGGCGGCAACCATTTCGTCCTCGGTGGCGCGACGCCGGCGGATTCGCCGTTCCTGCGCCGCCCCGACCTGCTGCGTAGCCTGATCAGCTATTGGCACAATCATCCGTCGTTGTCCTACCTGTTTTCCGGATTGTTCATCGGCCCCACCTCCCAGGCACCCAGGGTCGATGAGGCGCGCAACGACTCGCTTTATGAACTGGAAATTGCCTTTGCACAGATGCCCGCGCCGGGCGAGGAGTGCCCGCCGTGGCGGGTGGATCGCCTGCTGCGCAACCTGCTGATCGATGTCACCGGCAATACCCATCGCGCCGAGTTCTGCATCGACAAGCTCTATGCGCCGGACGGCGCCACCGGGCGTCTCGGCCTGCTGGAGCTGCGGGCCTTTGAAATGCCGCCCCATGGGCGCATGAGCCTGGTCCAGCAGTTGCTGCTGCGGGCGCTGGTGGCGCGGTTCTGGCGTGAGCCTTATGCCCCGACCAAGCTGGCGCGTTGGGGCACTGAGCTGCACGATCGTTTCCTGCTGCCGCATTTCATCGAGCAGGATTTTGCCGATGTGCTGGTGGAGCTCAATGCCGCCGGATATCCGCTGCGGGCCGAGTGGTTTGCCCCTCATCTGGAGTTTCGCTTTCCCAAGGTCGGCGATTACGCGGTCAGCGGTATCGAGCTGGAGTTGCGTCAGGCCCTGGAGCCCTGGCATGTGCTGGGGGAAGAGGGCGGGGCCGGGGGCACGGTGCGCTATGTCGACTCTTCTCTGGAGCGTTTGCAGGTCAAGGTCAGTGGGCTGACGCCGCAGCGCCATGTGCTGACCTGCAACGGTGTGGCGGTTCCTTTGCAGCCCACGGGGCGGGTAGGGGAGTTTGTCGCCGGGGTGCGCTATCGCGCCTGGCAGCCGGCCAACTGCCTGCAACCCGGCATCCCGGTCCACGCACCGCTGGTGTTCGATCTGCTGGACAGTTGGATGCAGCGCTCCCTGGGGGGCTGCCAATACCATGTGGCCCATCCTGGGGGACGCAACTACGACAGTCTGCCGGTCAATGCCAATGAAGCGGAAAGCCGACGCATGGCGCGTTTCTTTCGCCTCGGACACAGCCCCGGTAGCCTTGTGGTGCCGCCTCTGATCATCAATGACGAGCTGCCCATGACCCTGGATTTGCGACGCTTCTAATCCACCTGCGACGCCCGCGATATAGCCATATCCGGGCGTCGGGGCTGTGGGTTAATCTGACTTTCCCTGCCGTCTGCCGAGTGTTCCATGCCTGACTTGCTAGACCGTTACCCGCTGACGGCGGGTACCTACCACGAGCTGCTGGATGACCAGGGTGCGGTCCGGGCGCACTGGCAGCGCCTGCTTGAACAACTGCAACGCAGCAGCCCCGCGCAGCTGGCCCAGCGCCAGGCGCTGCTGACCCGGCAGATCCACGAGAACGGTGTCACCTACAACGTCTATGCCGACCCCAAGGGCGCGGATCGGCCCTGGGAGCTGGATTTGCTGCCCCATGTGATTCCGGTGGAGGAGTGGCAACTGTTGTCCGCCGGGATCGCCCAGCGGGCGCGCCTGCTCAATGCCGTACTGGCGGACCTGTACGGCCCGCAGCGACTGATCAGCGAAGGGCTGTTGCCTGCTGAACTGGTGTTCGGGCACAACAATTTTCTCTGGCCATGCCAGGGCATCCAGCCGCCCGAGCAGACCTTTCTGCACCTCTATGCAGTGGACCTGGCGCGCACCCCCGATGGTCGTTGGTGGATCACTGCCGATCGTACCCAGGCGCCGTCCGGGGCCGGCTACGCCCTGGAAAATCGCATGATCGTGTCCCGGGCCTTTCCGGATCTGTACCGTGACCTGCACGTGCAGCATCTGGCCGGCTTCTTCCGTGCCCTGCAGGAAACCCTGGCCCGGCAGGCGCCCCGGGATGCCGAAGCACCGCTGATCGTGCTGCTGACTCCGGGGCGTTTCAACGAGAGTTACTTCGAGCATCTGTACCTGGCACGCCAGCTGGGTTACCCGCTGGTGGAGGGCGGCGACCTGACGGTGCGCGATGCCACGGTCTATCTCAAGACCCTCAGCGGCCTGCGTCGGGTGCACGCCATCATGCGTCGCCTGGATGATGATTTCTGTGATCCTCTGGAGCTGCGTACCGATTCCGCTCTGGGGGTGCCCGGCCTGCTGGATGCGGTGCGTCAGGGCCGGGTGCTGGTGGCCAATGCCCTGGGCAGCGGGGTGCTGGAGTCTCCAGGGCTGCTGGGCTTCTTGCCGAAAATCAGCCTGTTCCTGTTGGGGGAGCCATTGCTCCTGCCTTCCATCGCCACCTGGTGGTGTGGTGAGGCGCCCGTGCTGCAACAAGCTCTGGAGAAACTCCCAGAGCTGCTGATCAAACCGGCGTTTCCATCCCAGAGTTTCACCCCGGTGCTGGGGCGCGACCTGAGTCCCGAACAGCGCGCCAGCCTCGCCGAGCGTATGCGTGCGCGGCCCTACGCTTATGTCGCCCAGGAGTTGCCGCAACTGTCCCAGGCGCCGGTCTGGCAGGCCGAGGACGGTCGCTTGCAGCCACGGGCCATCGGCATGCGGGTGTACGCGGTGGCCAGCGACGACGGCTATCGGGTGCTGCCCGGCGGCCTGACCCGGGTCGCCGCCGACGCCGACGCCGAAGTGGTGTCGATGCAGCGCGGTGGCGCCAGCAAGGACACCTGGGTGCTGGGGGAGCGCGCCCCCAGCGGCGAGCAATGGAAAGCCCAGCGCACCATTGGTGTCTATGACTTGGTCCGTCGTGATCCCTACTTGCCGTCGCGGGTGGTGGAGAACCTGTTCTGGTTCGGTCGTTATTGTGAGCGCTGTGACGACAGCGCACGGCTGTTGCGGATCATGCTGGCCCGTTACGTCGATGGCGACGATCCGCGAGCTTTGCTGGCCGCGGTCGACCTGGGGGAAAGCCTGATGCTGCTGCCGGATGAGGGCGAGTTGCCCGAGCGTCTGCTGGCGGCCCTGTTGGGGGAGGACTGGTCGTTCAGCCTGCGCTCCAACCTGCAGCGCCTGCAGTGGGCCGCCTCCCAGGTGCGCGGCAAGCTGTCCCGGGAAAACTGGCAGGCCCTGGTGGAGTTGCAGCGCGAAGCCCAGGAGCTGGACACCGCAGAGCCGGACTTCGGCGAGCTGCTGGATTTTCTCAACCGTCTGGTGATGTCCCTGGCAGCGCTCTCGGGATTCGCCCTGGACGACATGACCCGCGACGAAGGATGGCGCTTCCTGATGATTGGCCGGCGCATCGAGCGCCTGCAATTTCTCAGCAGCAGCCTGGCCGCCTTCCTGCGGGGCACTGCGGTGTTCGATCAGGCGGGCTTGGAGTGGCTGCTGGAGCTGGGCAACAGCAGCATCACCTATCGCTCCCGCTACCTGGCGGTGGCGCAGTTGATCCCGGTCCTCGACCTGTTGCTGCTGGATGAGCAGAACCCCCACGCGGTGCTGTTCCAGCTCAAGCTGGTGACCCGTACCCTCAAGCGCCTCAACGATGACTTCGGCGTGCCCCGCGAGGTGGCGTTGCCGAGGCTGGTGGAGCGCCTGGCCCATGTCGACCTGGGCTGCCTGGAGAACTCCCTGTTTGGTGAGGCCAGCGTGAGAGCCGCGGTGGCGGGGCTGGCGGACCTGTTGCAAGAGATCGCCGAGGTCAGCGGCCAGGTGTCCGATCGCCTGGCCTTGCGGCATTTCGCCCACGTGGATGATGTTAGCCAGCAAACGGTGTCGGTGTAATGAGCGCGCGCTACCAGATTTTCCATGACACCCATTATCGCTACGACAGCCCGGTGTCCCTGGCCCAGCAGCTGGCGCACCTGTGGCCCCGGGTTTGCGCCTGGCAACAGTGCAGCGAGCGGCAGTTGCTGATCAGTCCCGAGCCCACCTCCCGCCGTGACGAGCAGGATGTGTTTGGTAACCCTTTGACCCGTCTGGCCTTCGAGCGGCCCCATGATGAATTGCAGGTCAACGCCCAGCTTAGCGTCGAGGTGCTGGATCGGCCGCGTTTGGACTTTGCCGCGTCCATGGCGTGGGATGTCGCCCGCGGAGCCCTGACCTACAGCGGTCGGCCGTTGCCGGTGGATTTGCTGGAGGCCAGTCGTTATCGCTTCGAGTCACCTTATGTGCATCTCAAGCAGCGTTTCGTCGAGTTTTCCGCAAGCTGCTTTGCTCCGGGCCGGCCACTGTTGCAGGGCGTCCAGGCCTTGATGGAGAAGATCTTCAGCGAGTTCACCTTCGATGCCGAAGCGACCCAAGTGGCGACACCTTTGGTGGAAGTCCTGGAGCGTCGACGGGGTGTGTGCCAGGACTTTGCCCACCTGATGCTGGCGTGCCTGCGTTCGCGAGGGTTGGCGGCGCGCTACATCAGCGGCTACCTGCTGACCCAGCCACCGCCGGGGCAGCCGCGGCTGATCGGTGCCGACGCTTCCCATGCCTGGGTTTCGGTGTTTTGCCCGGTGCTGGGCTGGGTGGATTTCGATCCGACCAACAACGTGCAGCCGGCACTGGAACACATCACCCTGGCCTGGGGCCGGGATTTTTCCGATGTCTCGCCGTTGCGTGGAGTGATTCTTGGCGGGGGCAGCCATGACCCGGAGGTCCGGGTCACCGTCATGCCTCTGGAATAAAGCTGGAGTCGGCTTGCCGGCGAAGAGGCCGGCGGATGCTGCGTGGGGCTGGAGAGCGCTTTCGCTGGCAAGCCAGCTCCTACAGTTTCAGGTCAGGCCTGGGGGGGCTGAGACTCGGCGTCATCGACGCTCACTTCACCTTCAGTATCCGGGGTCAGTGTGCTGGCTTCTTCTGCAGCAGCTTTCTTGCGTTGCAGCTTTTCCTCTTTCTTCTGTTCCTTGGCCAAGTCTCGTTGACGTTTGGCGAAGGAGTAGTTGGGTTTAGCCATGGGCGATCCTCTGGGGTCGAAGGTGAGGTTGAGCGGCGCGTATTCTGCCTGTTATCGGGTGCTGACGGTTAACTGGGTTTACTCTCGGCCCACTTGTCCGCTACCGAAGGCTTCCAGGCGTCCAGGGCATCCAGCAGGCTGGCTGGCGATTCGCTCATTTGCAGCATGTCACGGTGCGGGGCCCGGACGAAGCCTTCGCCGACGATATGGTCGAGAAATCCACTGAGTTTTTCGTAGAAGCCGTTCACTTCCAGCAGGCCCAGAGGCTTGTGGTGATAGCCCAGTTGGCCCCAGGTCCAGACTTCGAACAACTCTTCCAGGGTGCCCAGGCCCCCAGGCAGGGCAATGAAGGCATCGCTGAGTTCAGCCATGCGCGCCTTGCGTGCGTGCATGCCGTCCACCACTTCCAGGCGGGTCAGGCCGTTGTGGCCGATTTCCTTGTCTTTCAGGCTTTGCGGGATGATCCCGATGACTTCACCGCCGGCTGCCAGGGCCGCGTCGGCCACTATGCCCATCAGGCCCACCGCGCCGCCGCCATAGACCAGGGTCAGCTTGCGCTCGGCCAGGGCCCGGCCCAGGGCCTGGGCTGCTTCACGATAGAGGGGATGGCTGCCGGTACTGGCGCCACAAAATACACAGACAGAAGTTAACGTCATGCCTTACTCCGAGGTCATTGATGGCCTCAGAGTAAAGGCTGAAAGATCTGGCTCCAAGCATTAAACCTCGCGTTGCGGGGTTTCATGGGTGCCGCTGGCGCCACAGGCGTAGGCGGCGAGCAAGCTGCGAAACAGGCTGTTGAGAGGCATGGCCAAGGCTCCTAAAAGATGTTGATGGGCAGATCTTAGAGGGCGGTTTCGCAGGGGGCTGTTTGATTGTCTTGATCGGCCCGATAGCAGAGAGTTGTATACAGTTTTTTGATGCAAATCATAGGAACTTGGCAGAAATTCAGGCAGTCTTCGGTCCCATGGATTCAGATGGATTTTGTTAACCCTGCCTTGGAGATTCACCATGTTTGCCAAACTCGTTGCGGTATCCCTGTTGACACTGGCCAGCAGCCAACTGATGGCTGCCGAATGCAAGGTCGATGTCGACTCTACCGACCAGATGTCCTTCAACACTAAGGAAATCACCATCGACAAGAGCTGCAAGACCTTCACCGTGAACCTGACTCACTCCGGCAGCCTGCCGAAGAACGTCATGGGTCATAACTGGGTCCTGAGCAAAACCGCAGACATGGCTGGCATCGCCGCCGACGGCATGGCCGCTGGCATCGACAAGAGCTACCTGAAAGAAGGCGACACCCGCGTCATCGCCCACACCAAGATCATCGGTGCTGGCGAGAAAGACTCGGTGACCTTCGACGTATCGAAGCTGACTGCTGGCGAAAGCTACCAGTTCTTCTGCTCGTTCCCAGGCCACAACTCGATGATGAAAGGCGCTGTGATCCTGAAGTAAGCATCAGGTCCGGCTGCAACAAGAAAGCGCCCCGCGGGGCGCTTTTTTTGTGCCTGACGTTTCACCCTCTGGTCGGAGCCGGCTTGCCGGCGAACAGGCCCTTGAACCTTGTGCAGCATCAAGCGGCCCTTTCGCCGGCAAGCCGGTTCCTACAGAGCGTGGTGGGTCACGGGGCGAAGGGCATGACGCGTTTGTGATGGGTCTTGCGGTAGGTGTCGCAGATGATCTTGAAGGCTTCCTCGCGCACCGGCTGGCCATGCAGGAATGCGTCGATCTCGGTGTAGGTGACGCCATGTGAGGCTTCATCCGGTTTGCCCGGGGACAGGTCCTCGAGGTCGGCGGTGGGCACCTTCTCTACCAGGGATTCCGGAGCGCCGAAGTAGCGGGCAATCGAACGCACCTGATTCTTCACCAGGCCGCTCAGTGGCGCCAGGTCGCAGGCGCCATCACCGAACTTGGTGAAGAAACCCATCACCGCTTCGGCGGCGTGGTCGGTGCCGATCACCAGGCCCTGGGCGGCGCCGGCGATGGTGTACTGGGCCACCATGCGCATCCGCGCCTTGGTGTTGCCCAGGACAAAGTCCCGGGACACCGCGTGCTGCCCCTCAAAGGCCGCGACTTCATTGGCCAGGGCCTTGACCGCCGGGCCGATGTTCACGGTGTGGCGTTCGTCGGGGTTGATGAAGTCCACCGAAGCCTGGGCGTCGTGTTCGTCGAACTGGGTCTCGTAGGGCAGGCGCACGGCGATGAAGCGGTAGCTGTCGTCACCGCTGCGCTCGCGCAGCTCACGCATGGCGCGTTGGGCCAGCAGGCCGGCGGTCAGTGAGTCGACACCGCCGCTGATACCCAGGACCAGGGACTTGAGACCGGAATTGACCAGGCAATCCTGGATGAAACGGACGCGCCGGGCGATTTCCGCCTCCAGGGCAGCTTGGTCGGGAAAAGGTGCTTGGACCTTCAGCTGCTGCGCAATCTCACGCTGTGCGGCTTGCATGATTCACTCCTTGCCAGGTTGGGCAGGTACTTGGAAAACGTGGCGCAAGTAAGCGACGAAGTTGGGATCCTTGCAATGGGTCTTGCCCGCTTCATCAGAGATCTTGGCGACGGGCTGGCCATTGCAGGCGGCCATTTTAAGCACGATGCTCATCGGCTCGACACCGGGAATATCACAGGTCAGGTTGGTGCCGATGCCAAAGCTGACGTTGATCCGCCCCCGCAGCGCACGGAATATTTCCAGGGAGCGCGGCAGGGTCAGGCTGTCGGAGAACACCAGGGTCTTGCTCATCGGGTCGATGCCCAGCTTGTGGTAATGGGCGATGGCTTTCTCCGCCCAGAGGATCGGGTCCCCGGAGTCGTGGCGCAGGCCGTCGAACAGCTTGGCGAAGAACAGATCGAAGTCACCGAGGAAGGCGTCGGTGGTGATGCAGTCGGTCAGGGCAATGCCCAACAGGCCGCGGTATTCGCGGACCCAGCAGTCGAGGGCGGCGATCTGGCTGTCGATCAGCCGCGGCCCCAACTGCTGGTGGGCCATGATCCATTCGTGGGCCATGGTGCCCAGGGGTTTCATGTTCAGCTCCCGGGACAGGTGCACGTTGCTGGTGCCGACAAAACGCCCGGGGAAATCGTGCTTGAGCACGTTCACCACTTCTTCCTGGACCCGGTAGGAAAAGCGTCGGCGGGTGCCGAAATCCGCCACTTGCAGTTCGGACAACTCTTCGCTGCTGGCGTTGGCGCTGAGCCAGTCGAACTTGCGGTACAGCTGCTCCCGGGCCTGCACCAGCTGGATCTCGCGGTAGCGGTAGCGGTTACGCACTTCGCTGATGATGGCCAGCATCGGCACTTCGAACAGAATCACGTGCAGCCAGGGACCGCGCAGGCGGATGAACAGCTCGCCGTTCTCGATGCCGGTGTGCACGTAGCGCAGGTTGAAGCGAAACAGCCCGAGAAAGCGCAGGAAGTCCGGCTTGAGGAAGCTGATGCGTTCGAGAAAGCCCAGTTGGTCGGCGCTCAGGCTCAGTTCCGCCAGGCGCTCGAACTGATAGCGGATCTCCGCCAGGTACGGCTGCAGATCCTCGCTGTTACGGCAACGAAACTCCCATTCCACTTCCACGTTGGGGTAGTTGTGCAGCACCGCCTGCATCATGGTCAGTTTGTAGAAGTCGGTGTCGAGCAGGTTCTGCACGATGCGATCGGCAAACACACTCTCGCTCATAACGGGAATCTCCATGCTGGCCGCGACGGACAGCGGCGGCTTCAGCTCTTTCAATGAAGGCGCTAGTGGCGCATAGACGTCCTGCGCTTGACCAGCGATTTTTGCGGCGGGCCATTCTCCTGCGATAGGCGCTGGCTGGCCAGCGAATGGGGCTTCGGCCGTGCCTGGGCCCCATCGCCGGCAAGCTGGCTCCTACGCGAGGGGAGCATCGTTGTGTTCGAGCATCCAGCGCACGAAGTCGCGGACCTTGGGCACTTCCGCCGAGTGTTCGGGGTAGGCCAGGTAGTAGGCATCCTGGCTGGGCATGGCGTACTTCCAGGCGATCACCAGCTTGCCCTCGGCCAGTTCCTCTTCCACCAGGAAGCGTGGCAGCAGCGCCACGCCACACCCGACCTGGGCGGCGCGGATGCACATATAGAAGGTTTCGAAGCGCGGGCCGTGATAGCTGTGTTCGGTCTGATAACCCTGCTGTTCGAACCATTCGTGCCAGCCCTGGGGCCGTGAGGCGTTTTGCAGCAATACCAGATCGGTCAGTTGCCGCGGGTCGGTCAAGGGTTCGGCGGGCAGGCTATCCGGGGCGCAGACCGCCACCAGTTCTTCGCTGAACAGTTTCAGGCTCTCGGTGCCGGGGCGCGAACCCTGGCCGAAGTAGAACGCCAGGTCGGCGTGGCCCTGGAGCAGTTCGTCCGGCTCCTGCTCGTTGCACAGGTCCAGGTGGATATGCGGATGGCGCAGGCGCCAGCCCTTGAGGCGCGGCACCAGCCAGCGGGCGCCGAAGGTGTAGGGCGTGGACACCCGCAGCACTTCGGTCTCGCCGCCGTAGGAGCGCAGGTAGTGGGTGGACATCTCCACCTGGGTAAGGATCTTGCGCACTTCCACCAGATACAGGTCGCCGGCCGGGGTCAGTTGCAGGCGGCGGCGGACCCGACGGAACAACAGGTGCTGCAGCAGCTCTTCCAGCTGCGCCACCTGCTTGCTGACCGCGCTCTGGGTCAGATTGAGTTCCTCGGCGGCGCGGGTGAAGCTCAGGTGCCGGGTCACGGCCTCGAAGCACTGCAGGGCGGTGATCGACGGCAGGTAGCGTTTGTTGAGCATGGGTGGTCCTTGTTCTTATCGGTGCTGGATGCCGGCTCAGCATGAATAAACGGAATGATATCTCGCTTAAAGGTCGTTTGTTGGCAAGTCTCAGGCCAGCTACAACTACAGGCCTTGATGGCCGTCGCAGCGGTCGGTTTTTTGGCTATTCATCTGTAAGGAGTGACCCCCATGGTTGCCGCATTGCTTGATCGTCTGGGTGTGAACCCGGCCCTGTACCAGTCGGGCACCCAGCCTGTGCATTCGCCGATCGACGGCAGCCGGATCGCCGCCGTGAACTGGCAGGGCGCCGCCGAAGTGGAGCAGCAGGTCAGTCGCGCAGAGCATGCATTCGCGCTATGGCGCAAAGTCCCGGCCCCCCGTCGTGGCGAGCTGGTACGGCAATTCGGTGAGGTGCTGCGCGAGTACAAGGCCGATCTGGGCGAACTGGTTTCCTGGGAAGCCGGCAAGATCACCCAGGAAGGGTTGGGGGAAGTGCAGGAGATGATCGATATCTGCGACTTCGCCGTCGGTCTGTCGCGCCAGCTCTATGGCTTGACCATCGCCTCCGAGCGTCCCGGTCACCACATGCGTGAAACCTGGCATCCCCTGGGTGTGGTGGGGGTGATCAGTGCCTTCAACTTCCCGGTGGCGGTCTGGGCCTGGAACACCGCCCTGGCGCTGGTCTGCGGCAACCCGGTGATCTGGAAACCCTCGGAGAAGACCCCGCTCACCGCCCTGGCTTGCCAGGCACTGCTGGAGCGGGTGCTGAAGAACTTCCAGGACGCTCCCGAGTACCTGAGCCAGGTGATCATCGGTGGCCGCGACGCTGGCGCCGCCCTGGTGGACGATCCACGAGTGGCCCTGATCAGCGCCACCGGCAGCACCCGCATGGGCCGTGAAGTGGCGCCGAAAGTGGCCGCACGCTTTGCCCGCAGCATTCTCGAACTGGGCGGCAACAACGCCATGATCCTCGGCCCGAGCGCCGACCTGGACATGGCCGTGCGCGCCATCCTGTTCAGCGCTGTCGGCACCGCCGGCCAGCGTTGCACCACCTTGCGCCGGTTGATTGCCCACGAGTCGGTGAAGGAGGAAATCGTCACCCGGCTCAAGGCGGCCTATGCCAAGGTGCGCATCGGCCACCCCCTGCAAGGCAACCTGATCGGCCCGCTGATCGACAAGCACAGCTTCGACGCCATGCAGGATGCACTGGAACAGGCCCTGAGCGAGGGCGGCCGGGTGTTCGGTGGCCAACGCCAGTTGCAGGACCAGTTCCCCAATGCCTATTACGTGTCGCCGGCGATTGTCGAAATGCCGGAGCAGAGTGATGTGGTGTGCAGCGAAACCTTCGCCCCGATCCTCTATGTCATTGGCTACAACGACTTCGAAGAGGCCCTGCGCTTGAACAACGCCGTGCCCCAGGGCCTGTCGTCGTGCATCTTCACCACTGACGTGCGTGAAGCCGAGCAGTTCATGTCGGCGGTGGGCAGCGACTGCGGGATTGCCAACGTCAACATCGGCCCGAGTGGCGCGGAGATTGGCGGGGCCTTTGGTGGCGAGAAGGAAACCGGTGGCGGCCGCGAGTCCGGTTCCGATGCCTGGCGCGGTTACATGCGGCGCCAGACCAACACCGTCAACTACTCTCAGGAACTGCCGCTGGCCCAGGGCATTACCTTCGATTGAGTCTTTTCGCGAGCAGGCTCGCTCCTACGGGGAGGTTTGTAGGAGCCAGCTTGCTGGCGAACAGCGGTCAATGCGTTTCAGCGTCTGTGGTGGGTTGATTTCGGAGTCTGGCAATGGCGCTACAAGAACAATGTCTATGGGAAAAGCTGACCCCACAAAGGCCTGACAATGCGCCGCTCAAGGGCGAGCTGACGGCGGATGTGTGCATCATCGGCGCCGGCTTCACCGGCTTGTCGGCGGCCGTGCATCTGCTGGAGCAAGGCAAACGAGTCTGTGTCGTCGAGGCCCACCGCGCCGGGCAGGGCGGTTCGGGGCGCAACGTCGGGCTGGTCAACGCCGGCCTGTGGATTCCACCGGACGAGATCGAGGCCGGTTTCGGCGAGCAGGTGGGCAGCCAGCTCAACCGCATGCTCGGGGCCGCGCCGTCCCTGGTGTTCAGCCTGGTGGACAAATACCAGATTGATTGCCAGTTACGCCGCGAAGGCACGTTGCACATGGCCCACAACGCGCGTGGTGAAGCTGACTTGCGCAGCCGCGAGGAGCAATGGAAGCGCCGTGGTGCGCCGGTGGAACTGTTGACCGGTGCCGCCTGTGAAACCGCCACCGGCACCCGGAAGATCGCCGCCGCCTTGCTCGACCGGCGCGCTGGTACCCTCAACCCGATGGCCTACACCACTGGGCTGGCCAAGGCCGCGATCAAGCTCGGCGGCCAGTTGTTCGATCATTCCCCCGTCACTCGCCTGGAACGCCAAGGCCAGCGCTGGTCGGTGCAGACCGATCAGGGGTCGGTGCTGGCCGAGCAGGTGGTGATCGCCTCCAACGCCTACACCGAAGGCGACTGGACCGAGCTGCGGCGCAACTTCTTCCCCGGCTACTACTACCAGGTGGCCTCGGCGCCGCTCACCGAAGAGGCCGCCCGGCAGATCCTGCCCGGAGGCCAGGGCTCCTGGGATACCCGCCAGGTGCTGAGCAGCATTCGCCGGGATGCCGATGGCCGCTTGTTGCTGGGCAGCCTGGGCAACGGCAACCAGAAACCCCTGTGGTTCCTCAAGGCCTGGGCCGATCGGGTGCAGCAGCATTACTTCCCCTACCTCAAACCGGTGGAGTGGGAATCCACCTGGACCGGCTGCATTGCCTTTACCCCCGATCACCTGATGCGCCTGTTTGAACCGGCGCCCGGCCTGGTGGCGGTCACCGGTTACAACGGCCGTGGCGTCACCACCGGCACCGTGGTCGGCAAGGCGTTCGCCGACTACCTGTGTAACGGCAATCCCCAGGCCCTGCCGATTCCTTTTGCCCCCATGCAGCCCTTGGTCGGAGTGGGGTTGCGCAGTTGTCTGTACGAGGCCGGATTCTCCCTCTACCACGCGGGCCAGTGCCTGCGGATCGTCATCTGAACAAGGAAATAAACAGTCGGGGACGACGCTTTTCGATGCAGCGACTAGCCTGTAATGGTGCGGCTCGTAGCAGTCTCGCACCAGCAGTGTGCAGTTCGGTGACGCGGGCTGTTACAGCAGGGTTGCACGTTGAATTGTGTCGCGGTTGCAATGATGGCACGCATGGGTTGCGCCCATTAAAAAGCAGGGTTTTACCTTCCGCGGTTTAGACGGTTGCACGCCCAATAAAAATGGGCTCGAAACAGTCGAAATAACAATAAGACAGCGACTTTTTTCAGAATAAAAAACCACTGGCACGGCGCTTGCTCTGAGCAATTCTAGTGAAGTCGCAGTGCCAACTAAAAAAACCTTGGAGCACCACCTCATGTCCCAGACGTTTTACAAGAAAGGCTTTCTGGCCCTCGCAGTGGCAACTGCGCTGGGTGTTTCTGCGTTTGCTCAAGCCGACCTGAAGATCGGCGTAGCGGGTCCCATGACAGGCGCCAATGCGGCATTTGGCGAGCAGTACATGAAGGGTGCACAGGCAGCGGCTGACGAGATCAATGCCAAAGGCGGGGTCAACGGCGAGAAGATCGTCCTGGTCAAGGGCGACGACGCCTGCGAACCGAAGCAGGCCGTGGCCGTGGCCAACCGCCTGGTGGACCAGGACAAGGTGGCGGGCGTCGTGGGGCACTTCTGCTCCTCGTCGACCATTCCGGCTTCCGAGGTGTACAGCGACGCCGGTGTGATTGCCATCACCCCGGGTTCCACCAACCCCCAGGTCACCGAGCGTGGCCTGTCCGCGATGTTCCGTATGTGCGGGCGTGACGATCAGCAGGGCATCGTCGCCGGCGACTACATCGTTGACGTGCTCAAAGGCAAGAAAGTCGTGGTGCTGCACGACAAGGACACCTACGGCCAGGGCCTGGCGGACGCCACCAAGGCACAGCTGACCAAGCGCGGCGTGACCCCGGTGCTGTACGAGGGCCTGACCCGTGGCGAGAAAGACTTCAGCGCCGTGGTGACCAAGATCCGCGCTGCCGGTGCCGATGTGGTGTACTTCGGCGGCCTGCACCCGGAAGCCGGTCCGTTGGTACGCCAGCTGCGTGAGCAGGGCCTGAAGGATGTCAAGTTCATGTCCGACGACGGCATCGTTACCGACGAGCTGGTGACCACCGCCGGCGGCCCGCAATACGTCGACGGTGTGTACATGACCTTCGGCGCCGACCCACGCCTGCTGCCGGACAGCAAGGCCGTGGTGGATGCCTTCCGCAAGGCCGGCACCGAGCCTGAAGGCTACACCCTGTACGCCTACGCGTCGGTCCAGGCCCTGGCCGCCGGCTTCAATGGCGCCAAATCCAACAAAGGCGAAGACGCCGCCAAGTGGCTCAAGGCCAACCCGGTGAAAACCGTGATGGGCGAGAAGTCCTGGGATGGCAAGGGCGACCTGAAGATCTCCGACTACGTGGTCTATCAGTGGGACAAGGACGGCAAGTACCACCAGCTGGAAAAACAGAAGTGACATGAGTCCGAACGAACCGGTACTACCCCCTGGTACCGGTTCGTACTCGTGCAGTACTTGCCTTTTCTCGTAGAGCTGCACAACGGACGTGTTGCGCGGACCTGTGATTCCTGTCCGTCGCTGACGCCCTGTGCCGTCTCTCAAGTCCGTGAGATTGCGTTATGGATGGTATTTTCCTGCAGCAACTGATCAATGGACTGACCCTCGGGTCTGTCTATGGTCTGATCGCCATCGGCTACACAATGGTCTATGGCATCATCGGCATGATCAACTTCGCCCACGGCGAGGTTTACATGATTTCCGCTTACCTCGCGGCAATCAGTCTGGCTCTGCTGGCCTACTTCGGCATCGAATCCTTCCCGCTACTCATTCTCGGCACCCTGGTCTTCACCGTGGTGGTGACGGGGATCTATGGCTGGGTCATCGAGCGCGTGGCCTACAAACCCCTGCGCAACTCCACCCGCCTGGCACCGCTGATCAGCGCCATCGGTATCTCGCTGATCCTGCAGAACTACGCGCAGATCAGCCAGGGCGCCAAGCAGCAAGGGGTTCCGACCCTGTTGGCCGGCGCCTGGAAAGTCGATATCGGCACCGGCTTCGTGCAGCTCACCTACACCAAGATCTTCATCCTGGTGGCGGCGTTCGCCGGCATGGCGCTGCTCACCTACATCATCAAGTACACCAAGCTGGGGCGCATGTGCCGGGCCACCCAGCAAGACCGCAAGATGGCCTCGATCCTTGGCATCAACACTGATCGGGTGATCTCCTACGTGTTCGTCATCGGCGCGGCCATGGCGGCCCTGGCCGGTGTGCTGATCACCATGAACTACGGCACCTTCGACTTCTACGCCGGCTTCGTCATCGGCATCAAGGCGTTCACCGCAGCCGTGCTCGGCGGCATTGGCTCGCTGCCCGGAGCGATGCTCGGCGGGATCATCCTCGGGATCTCCGAGTCGCTGTTCTCCGGTTTGATCAACTCCGACTACAAAGACGTGTTCAGTTTCTCGCTGCTGGTGCTGATCCTGATTTTCCGTCCCCAAGGCCTGCTGGGTCGCCCACTCGTGGCGAAGGTATAAGTATGTCTGCTGCCAATAAACCGATTGATATCAAGAAGAGCGTCATCGACGCCGTACTGGCCGGGCTGATCTCGCTGATCGTGTTCGGCCCCATCGTGGGCGTGGTCCTGGATGGCTACAGCTTCAACCTGGAACCGACCCGGGTCGCCTGGCTGGTGGCGATCGTCATGGCCGGCCGCCTGGCCCTGAGCCTGTTCCTGCAAACCCCCAAGGGCCTGAAGATTCTCCAGGGCTTCGAGACCACAGGCTCCGGGGTACATGTGCTGGCGCCGGACTACAAGTCGCGGTTGCGCTGGATCATTCCGGCGCTGATCGTGATCGCCATCGTGTTCCCGTTCTTCGCCAACAAGTACCTGCTGACCGTGGTCATCCTCGGCCTGATCTATGTGCTGCTGGGCCTGGGGCTGAACATCGTGGTGGGGCTGGCGGGGCTGTTGGACCTGGGCTACGTGGCGTTCTACGCCATCGGTGCCTACGGCCTGGCCCTGGGTTACCAGTACCTGGGCCTGGGCTTCTGGAGCGTGCTGCCCCTGGCGGCGATTGCCGCCGCGCTGGCGGGGTGCATATTGGGCTTCCCGGTGCTGCGAATGCATGGCGACTACCTGGCCATCGTGACCCTGGGCTTCGGCGAGATCATCCGCCTGGTGCTTAACAACTGGCTGTCCTTTACTGGCGGCCCCAACGGTATGCCGGTGCCATCGCCGACGTTCCTGGGCCTGGAGTTCGGTCGCAGGGCCAAGGACGGTGGGGTGCCGTTCCACGAGTTCTTCGGCCTGGAATACAACCCTAACCTGAAGTTCCTGTTCATCTACATCGTGCTGTTCCTGGTGGTGTTGCTGGTGCTCTACATCAAGCACCGGTTGACCCGCATGCCGGTGGGCCGGGCCTGGGAAGCCCTGCGTGAAGACGAGATCGCCTGCCGCGCCATGGGCTTGAACCACGTGCTGGTGAAACTCTCGGCCTTTACCATTGGTGCCTCCACCGCCGGTCTGGCCGGGGTGTTCTTCGCCAGCTATCAGGGCTTCGTCAACCCGTCCTCGTTCACCTTCTTCGAGTCGGCGCTGATCCTCGCCATCGTGGTGCTGGGGGGCATGGGCTCCACGGTGGGCGTGGTGATCGCGGCCTTCGTCCTGACCGTGGCGCCGGAGCTGCTGCGCAGTTTCTCCGAGTACAGGGTGCTGCTGTTCGGCATCCTCATGGTGTTGATGATGATCTGGCGACCGCGGGGGCTGATCCGCATCAGCCGTACCGGGGTGACGCCACGCAAAGGTGCTCTGACTGAGGGGAACGCGCCATGAGCGAATACATTCTTTCGGTCGAGAACCTGATGATGCACTTCGGTGGCATCAAGGCCCTCAGCGACGTCAGCCTCAAGGTCAAGCGCAACTCGATCTTCGCCCTGATCGGCCCCAACGGCGCTGGCAAGACCACGGTGTTCAACTGCCTGACCGGCTTCTACAAGGCCTCCGGCGGGCGCATCGAGCTCAATACCCGGGACCAGCAGACCAACGTCATCAAGCTCTTGGGCGAGCCATTTCGTGCCACCGATTTGGTGTCGCCGAAAAGCTTCGCCAGTCGCCTGTACTACAAGATGTTTGGCGGCACCCACCTGGTGAACCGCGCCGGGTTGGCGCGGACCTTCCAGAACATTCGCCTGTTCAAGGAAATGTCCGTGGTGGAAAACCTGCTGGTGGCCCAGCACATGTGGGTCAACCGCAACCTGCTGGCGGGCATCCTCAACACCAAGGGCTACCGCCAGGCGGAAAGCGCCGCCCTGGACCACGCCTTCTACTGGCTGGAAGTGGTGGACCTGGTGGACTGTGCCAACCGCCTGGCCGGCGAGCTGTCCTACGGCCAGCAGCGGCGCCTGGAGATCGCCCGCGCCATGTGCACCCGGCCGCAGATCATCTGCCTCGACGAACCGGCCGCCGGCCTCAACCCCCAGGAAACCGAAGCGCTGAGCGCGATGATCCGGCTGCTGCGCGACGAGCACGATCTGACCGTGGTGCTGATTGAACACGACATGGGCATGGTGATGAGTATTTCCGACCACATCGTGGTGCTCGACCACGGCAACGTGATCGCCGAGGGCGGGCCGGAGGCGATCCGCAACGATCCGAAGGTGATCGCCGCCTACCTGGGTGCCGACGAAGAGGAGCTGGTATGAGTCAACCCATACTCGAACTCAAGGATCTGGACGTGTACTACGGCCCGATCCAGGCCCTGAAGAAAGTCTCGCTGCACATCAACGAAGGGGAAACCGTGAGCCTGATCGGCTCCAACGGCGCCGGCAAGTCGACCCTGCTGATGTCGATCTTCGGCCAGCCCCGGGCGGAGTCCGGGCAGATCCTCTATCGCGGCGTGGACATCACCCACAAGTCGTCCCACTACATCGCCTCCAACGGCATCGCCCAGTCGCCGGAAGGGCGCCGGGTGTTCCCCGACATGACCGTGGAAGAGAACCTGCTGATGGGCACCATTCCCATTGGCGACCAGTACGCTAGCGAAGACATGCAGCGTATGTTCGAGCTGTTTCCCCGGCTCAAGGAACGGCGTACCCAGCGGGCCATGACCATGTCTGGCGGTGAGCAGCAGATGCTGGCCATCGCTCGGGCGCTGATGAGCCGGCCCAAGCTGCTGTTGCTGGATGAACCGAGCCTGGGGCTGGCGCCGATCGTGGTGAAGCAGATATTCGCCACCCTGCGGGAGCTGGCGGCCACCGGCATGACCATCTTCCTGGTGGAGCAAAACGCCAACCATGCGCTGAAGCTGTCGGACCGCGCCTACGTGATGGTCAACGGCGAGATCCGCCTGAGCGGCACCGGCAAGGAGCTGCTGGTCAACGAGGAAGTGCGCAACGCTTATCTGGGCGGTCACTGACGGCCCGGTCTGTGGATAAACCATGCCCCGTCGGTTCACGCCGCCGGGGCATTTTTTATCCACAGTCCCCACCCGCCCTTTAGGTGCTGGCTTGCCAGCGAAACGCCCCTCCCCGATGGCCGCTGTTCAGATTCCGTTGTGCGTCCGGGATTTGCCGGCAAGCCGGTTCCTGCGGACTGAGTGCGGGCATTGGCAACCGCGGGTGCGCAGAAGGGCAGCCGGCGTCCGACAATTGTGGAAAACATTATTCCCAAGCTGGCAAAGCGCGGCATAAAGACGCTGCAAACAGTTGTTTTTCCACCGTTTTGACTTGTCCCCGTTTGCTGTGGAGCGGGCTGTGGGTAACGTGGGAGTAGCTGGCTGGAAGCCTTTGTTTACGTGGCCTGCAAGCAATTGATTGTTTTTTGATCATGGCTTTTTGAGCAACTCGAAGACGCGCTTGTCAACCTTTTTATTGTCGCAGCCGTACCCGCAAAAGACTCTGGATAAGCCTGTGGATAAGTCTGTGACTAAACTCTGGAAAGACTGCTCTGGGCGGCGTAGTTACTGGCCTCTGGCCTTATACACTTTGACCGCTCGGTCATCTTTTTTGCGGCCACCTGCATGGACAGCCTCTGCGGGTCAAGCAAAAAACTTCCCATGATCCGCTGCAAGCCCTGTGTACAGCGGCTTTGCGCGATTTGCACTTGCCCCCAAAGACTGTGGACCGGCCTGTGGATAAGGTGCGGGCATGTGGCTGCAGGCCTTGCCGGCCATAGCTTTCAGCCATGTGAACGTTTTTTGTACAGTGATAGCGGATATCCAGCGCTTCTGTTGCCGCCCAGAGCCGGGCCGGGCATGCTGCGAAACGCTTTTTTATCGTAACGGCGGCTCGCCACCCAGCAAGGAGAACACCATGACTTCCACACTGTTCATTACGGGCGCGACGTCCGGTTTTGGCGAAGCCTGCGCCCGGCGTTTTGCCGAGGCCGGCTGGTCGCTGGTGCTCACCGGCCGCCGCGAGGAGCGCCTCAACGCGCTGTGCGCAGAGCTCTCCAAGCAGACCGAAGTGCACGGCCTGGTGCTCGATGTGCGGGACCGCAAGGCCATGGAAGCGGCCATCACCAACCTGCCGCCGTCCTTTGGCAAGTTGCGCGGCCTGATCAACAATGCCGGCCTGGCCCTGGGCGTCGACCCGGCGCCCAAGTGCGACCTGGATGACTGGGACACCATGGTCGACACCAACATCAAGGGCTTGATGTACAGCACCCGTCTGCTGCTGCCGCGGCTGATCGCCCATGGCCGGGGCGCCGGGATCGTCAACCTGGGCTCCATTGCCGGCAACTACCCGTACCCGGGCAGTCACGTTTATGGCGCGAGCAAGGCCTTCGTCAAACAGTTCTCCCTGAACCTGCGTTGCGACCTGCAGGGCACTGGCGTGCGGGTCACCAACATTGAGCCGGGCCTGTGCGAAAGCGAGTTCTCCCTGGTGCGTTTCGCCGGCGATCAGGCGCGCTACGACGCCACCTACGCCGGGGCCGAGCCGATCCAGCCCGAGGACATTGCCGATACCATCTTCTGGGTTCTCAACACGCCTGCCCACGTCAACATCAACAGCCTGGAGCTGATGCCGGTGAGCCAGACCTGGGCCGGCTTCGCCATCGAGCGCAAGGTGTAGCCGCTGCCGTAGGCTGCGACAGGGCCGCCAGACCCTCCAGCGGTTGCAAGAGCTGGGCCTGCTGCGCAGTTAGTCGCAACCTCCGCCATGGCTCGGCAGTGACTACAGTTGTACTTGGAAACACATAAGCTGATTCGTTTCAGCTGAAGGTCAGCCTTGGCAGGGTAGAATTCCGCCCCGAAATTTCACTGCCGCCTCACTCAAGGCGGTGTTTTTGAAGTTCGATAGGAGGAGTTGTGAGTAACCGAGGTGAGCAGGTTCTGCTCAAACAATCGACTGTACTGATGTTCGCCGTGGCGATCGCCGGTATCGTCACGGGTTTTGTTTCTGGCGCCCAATCCATTTTGTTCGATGGGTTTTTTTCCCTGATCGCGACCTTCATCAAGGTCCTGATGCTGATCACTGCCAAGCTGATTGCCAAGGAAAGCAACCACCGTTTCCAGTTCGGCTTCTGGCACCTGGAACCCATGGTGCTGCTGATCGAAGGCAGCTTCCTGCTGTTGATCGCCATCTACGCCTTTCTTAACGGTGTGTTCGGCATCATCAATGGCGGCCGGGAGGTCGAGCTGGGGATGGTGATCTTCTACGCCGGGTTCTTTGCGGTAACGGAGTTTGCCTACTTCTTCTATGTGCGCCGGCGTAACCGCAAGCTCAAATCGTCGCTGATCCAGTTCGACAACATCAGCTGGCTGGTGGACGCAATGCTCTCGGTGGGGCTGCTGGTGAGTTTCATCATCGCCTTGCTGCTCAAGCAGTACGGGCATGGACAGTGGGCGGTGTATGTCGACCCGGCGATCCTGATCCTGCTGGCCCTGAGCATGCTGCCGCCGGCCTTGAAGATCCTGCGGCCGGCGTTGCGTGATGTGCTGGGCATCGCTCCGGACCAGCTGGATGAAAAGGTGCGCAGCGTGATGGAAGAGGCCATGGTTGCCTATGGCTTTCAGGAATACATTTCCTACGTGCAGAAGCACGGCCGGGCGCGTTTCATCGAGATCCATATCGTGCTGCCGGCGGACTATCCGCTGCAGGATGTGGCGACTTTGGACCGCTTGCGCGAGGAGATTTCCAGTGAGTTGGGAGAGGCCGACGCAGCGCGCTGGCTGACCATCAGCTTTACCGGGGATCGCAAGTGGATCGTTTGATGGGCGGTGCGCTTTTCGCCGACCAGCCGTCTCCTACAGGAGGCTTGCAGGAGCCGGCTGGCCGGCAGAGGTTTCAGGCAAAATATTCCGCCAGCCCGCGATAACAGGTCGCCAGGTGATAAGGCGTGGTCGATGGCATATCCCGCCGGCTGACCGCGCCACTGGCATCCAGGCATTCATTCCAGCCCCCGGCATGCAGGAAATGCGCGTGCAGCGCCTTGAGCTGACGCAGCAGGGGCGCCTGGCTGTCCGCACGCAAGGTCAGGGCACGCAAGTACTCGGCCTGGGCCCAGATGCGCTGGGTGGCGTCCTTGATGGGGGCACCCGGTTGCAGGTCGAGCATGGCGCACACCGCGCCGCTCTGCGGGTCGACACCAAGCTGCTCGGCAAACGCGAAGGCACGACTCAATGAGGCGTGCAGCGGGTTGCTGCGCAGCAAGGGCGAAGAGTCGAGGAGGAAGAACCACTCGAACTGATGCCCTGGCTCGAACCAGTTATCCACAGCCCCCAGGGGCTTCTCCAGCATCACTCCGTGCTGCGGGTCGATGAACTGCTGCTGCATGGCTTGGCACAGCTCCAGCAGTGCGGTTTGTACCGCGGCGTCTTCGCGCACTGCCAGGATTGCGAGAAAGGCTTCGGCCAGGTGCATCAGCGGATTCTGCAGGGGCCCGGAACCCAGTCCGGACCAGTCCTCGGCGAGGCTGGCTTCGTAGAGTTCATCGCCGCGGGCAAAGCGCAGGGCTACCACTTCCAGGGCGGCATTGAGCACCGACTCCACCAGCGGCTCGCGGACCTTGGCCCAGTAATGAGCGCAGGCGAAGAGGATAAAGGCGTGGGTGTAGAGGTCCTTGCGCCGATCCAGCGGCGCGCCGTCGGCATCGATGCTGTAGAACCAGCCACCGTGCTCGGCATCGTGGAAGTGCCGCTGCAGCGAGCGGAACAGCGCGGCGGCCCGCTCTTGGGCAAAGGGGGCGGCGGCATCACCGATCAATTGGGAGAACAGGTACAGCTGCCGGGCGCAGGCCATGGCTCGATAGCGCTGCGGCGGCAATGGCCGCTGTTCGGCGTCCAGCGCCTCATAGGGCAGTGCCAACTGCGGATTCCAGCCCGGGCCTTGCCACAGCGGCACTATCACCTTGTGGAAATGCTGCTGCATGGCGTTGAACAGAGCGCTCGATTCAGGCGAGGTGGCGGAGCGGGATACATCGGGCATTGGCTGGCGTCGTCACGGCAGGTTTGAGTGCGCGACATGTTACCAGAGAAGCCCCACAAGGCGGCTGGCCCGCCGAGCAGGGCGTACTGATAGGAGCTGGCTTGCCAGCAAAGACGGCCGAAAGATCACGTCAGCCTTGCAGGAGCTGGCTTGCCAGCGAACGAGGCCCGCAAGACCGCCTTCGCCGGCCAGCCGGCTCCTACAGAAGAGGGCAGGGATCAGCCCGCCAGCAACCACACGCCCGTTGCGGCCGAGGCGGCACCGGCCACGCGCACCAGCGGCGCCGCCGCCTGCGGCAGTACCCGCACCACGGCATAACCGGCGGCATGCAGGGCCGCGGTGGCCGCGACAAAACCGGCGGCGTAGGTCCAGGGGCTGGACATGTCCGGCAGCTCCAGGCCGTGGGCCACGCCGTGGAACAGGGCAAACAGCGCGGTGGCGGCGAGCGCCAGGCTCAGTGGCGGGCGCACCGCCAGGGCCACGGCCAGGCCCAGGGCCAGTACCGAAGCGGCAATCCCGCTTTCCAGGGCCGGCAGGTTCAACCCTTCGAAGCCCAGCAGGCCGCCAATCAGCATGGTGCCGACAAAGGTGCAGGGCAGTGCCCAGCGCGCCGCGCCTTGTTGCTGGGCCGCCCACAGGCCGACCGCAAGCATGGCCAGCAAGTGGTCGAGGCCGCCGATGGGGTGGCTGATACCGGCCATCAGGCCGTTGTCGCCGTGGCCGGGGTGAGCGAAGGCCAGGGCCGGGGTCAGCAGCAGCGCCAGGGCGCCGAAGAGTGATTTCAGGGTCATGAGTGGCTTCCTTGTTGAGCTTTTTCAGGTTCGGTTTCAGGCCGCGGTCAGCAGCCCTTGGCGTTCGATGAAGGCGATGATGTCTTCCAGGCCCTGGCCGGTCTTCTGGTTGCTGAAGACGAACGGCTTGCCGCCGCGCATGCGCTGGGTGTCGCTGTTCATCATCTCCAGAGAGGCGCCCACCAGCGGCGCCAGGTCGATCTTGTTGATCACCAGCAAGTCGGATTTGCAGATGCCCGGGCCCCCTTTGCGCGGCAGCTTGTCGCCAGCGGAAACGTCGATCACATAGATCGTCAGGTCCGACAGTTCCGGGCTGAAGGTGGCTGAAAGGTTGTCGCCGCCGGACTCCACCAGGATCAGATCGAGCCCCGGGAAGCGCCGGTTCAGCTGGTCCACCGCTTCCAGGTTGATCGAGGCGTCTTCGCGGATCGCGGTGTGCGGGCAGCCGCCGGTTTCCACGCCGATGATCCGCTCCGGCGCCAGGGCTTCATTGCGTACCAGGAAGTCGGCGTCTTCGCGGGTGTAGATGTCGTTGGTCACCACTGCCAGGTTGTAGCGCTCGCGCAGGGCCAGGCACAGGGCCAGGGTCAGGGCGGTTTTTCCGGAGCCCACCGGGCCGCCGATGCCGACACGCAGAGGTTGTGCGTTCATGAGTTTCTCCTAGGAACGGAACAGGCGGCTGTACTGGCGCTCGTGGGCCATGCTCGCCAGGGACAGGCCGAAAGCGGCGCTGCCCAGGTGGTTGGGGTCAAGGTGGATGGCGTGGCTCTGGGCCTCTTGCAGCAGCGGCAGCAGCTCGCTGGTCAGGCGCTGGGCCGCCTGTTGGCCCAGGGGCAGGGTTTTCATCAGCACCGCCAGCTGGTTTTCCAGCCAGCTCCAGAGCCAGGCCGCCAGGGCGTCTTCGGGGTTGATGTGCCAGGCGCGGGCGGCCAGGGCCCAGCCCAGGGCCAGGTGCGGTTCGTCCTGGTGCGCCAGCAGCTCCCGGGCGCCGCCGTCCAGTTCCGGCAGGCCTTCGAGCAATTGCTTGAGGGAATAGCCCATCTGCCGGCTTTCCTGGTACAGCTCGCGGGTTTCACGGCTGGCCCGATGTTCTTCGCAGAGTTGCTGCAGCCTGGCCCAGTCCTGATCTGCGGCGGCCTGGCAGTGGGCGAGCAGCAGCGGAGCCTCGAAGCGCGCCAGGTTGAACAGCAACTGATCGCTGATCCAGCGCCTGGCACTGTCCGGGTCGTTCACCCGTTGTTGCTCCACTGCCATTTCCAGTCCCTGTGAATAGCTGTAGCCACCGATCGGCAGCTGTGGGCTGGCCAGGCGCAGCAGGGCCCAGGCTGGGTTCATTGACGCACGCCGAACTGGTGCAGGCGCGGCGGGTAGTTGAAGTCTTCATCGCCGTGGCGGGAATGATGGTGGCCGCCACCGTAGGCGCCGTGTTCGGGCTGGAACGGCGCCTCGATGGTTTCAGCGCTGGCGCCCAGCTGTTCGAGCATGGCCTTGAGCACGTAGTCATCGAGCAGACGCAGCCAGCCGTCGCCCACCTGCAGGGCCACGTGGCGGTTGCCCAGGTGATAGGCGGCGCGGGTCAGTTCGAAGGCATTGCGGCAGGTGACATGGAGCAGGGTTTCCGGGCGGGCGCAGACCTTGACGATGCGTCCGTCCTCAGCCGCCAGGAACTCACCGTCGTGCAGGGGCGGCTGGCCGCGCTCCAGAAACAGGCCGACGTCTTCGCCTGTGGCACTGAAACAGCGCAGGCGGCTTTTGCTGCGAGCCTCATAGGTCAGGTGCAGCTCGGCGGACCAGGTGGCTTGGGGTTCGGTTCTGCAGTGGATCACCAGCATCGGAAAGCTTCCAGCTATGAGCGATACACAAGCCAGAGCAAGGGCCTTGCCAATCGCCCGGAGGAGAGGAAAAACCCTTTGTCGACACCGGAACTGCGCCTGAAAAAGGGGCAAAACCTTGTTTTATCTTGTTACAAAATGGCGCGCTGAGCTGATTTATAGCACTGAGTTGGTGCGCTGGAAATATTTTTGCTGCAATCCGGTGCCGGGCCGACGAGCAGGCGCAAACACGCTACCCAGAGCGGGGCACGCCGATTGAAAGGGGGAGAGGGGCAGGCTGTATTACTCGGTGCTGCCCAGGCCTTGCCAGTGCTTCAGGCCGATGAAGATGAAGCGCAGTTGCTGGGTGATCTTCGCCTGCGGCGTCAGGTGTTCAGGCAGGGCCTGGGCCGGGGGATCGATGATGTCCGGCAGAGTGGCGAACACGCTCTTGACGATCAGGTCGGCCATGACGCTCAGGTCGGCGGCATTCAGATGCTGCAGCTTGGGCATCAGGGTCAGGTCGGCAGCGAGGTCCGAGCTGATGTTCTCGCGCAGGGTGGCGATGGCCTGGCGCACCGGCAGCGAGCCGCCGTATTGCTCACGGGCCAGAAACAGGAATTGCGCGCGCTTGGCTTCCACGACATCAAGGAAGATGCGCACCGAGGCGTCGATGATGCCGCCCATGACGAATTCGTTGTGGCGTACCAGGCGGATGGTTTCGCGGAAGGTCTGGCCGACCTCGCTGACCAGTTCCAGGCCCAGTTGGTCCATGTCGCTGAAGTGCCGATAGAAGCCGGTGGGCACGATGCCGGCGGCTTTGGCCACTTCCCGCAGGCTCAGGCTGCCGAACCCACGACCACACTCCATCAGGTGCCGGGCGGCATCCATCAAGGCGTTGCGGGTCTGTTGCTTCTGTTCGGCGCGGGGCAGCATCGGCGGGGCGTTCTTTGCTCAATGGGAGCGGCGCACTCTAGCAAATCAACTTTGCCGGAGTCGAACTGGAGTCAGGCGAGAGCGGGGAAGGTCAGGGCTAAAATGCCGGGGCCATAAAAGCCAAAGCCCGATCCAGGGATCGGGCTTTTTTTAAGGGCCAGCATGGCCTCAGCTCGCTGCTTGATGACGTTCAGCCAGGCGATCAGCGCCGCCTTCGGCAACGGTCTGACCTTGAGGCGTGCGGCTGTAGCCGTCTTCAACCAGGCCTTTCTCTTCCAGGCGATCACGGCCGCCTTCAGCTACGTTCTGGCCTTGTGGGGTGCGGTCGTAGCCATCTTCGGCAACGCTCTGGCCTTGTGGGGTACGGTCGTAGCCATCTTCAGCAACGCTCTGGCCTTGTGGGGTGCGATCATAGCCGTCTTCGGCAACGCTCTGGCCTTGTGGAGTGCGTTCGTAACCGTCGGCAGCGACTTTGTTGCGTTCGATCAGACGGTCCGAACCGCCTTCGGCCAGGGTCTGGGTGAACACGCTGTGGCTGGCCTTGACCTGTGGAGTGGCTTGTTCAGCGGCTGGCAGGGCGAAGGCGTTGGCAGCCAGAACGGATAAGGTCAGGCTCAGTAAGAGGTGGCGTTTCATGATGGGTTGCTCCTTGGTAGGGCGATAAAGTGGGTACGGAGCTAATGTTACCGCCGCAAAATCGATATAAAAGTTCATAAACACAATGGTAATAATCAACGGAATTGATTGTTTGCCTCGAAGGCTCTAGCTCGGGCTTTAGCGCCGATGGCTTTTGCACCAGGGTGGGTATTTTCGACCCACTCCCGCTTCAGGAAGGGGCGGTTCGAGGTAACACAAAGCTGTCCAAGCGATCAGCAATTCAGGTTTTTTCGCCGCATCGAGCCGCCGGATTAAACCTGCGTGGGCTTTGTCAGTCGTAGTTTTCATGGCCGGTGATTTTCCATCGGCATTTCATCGATGCGTCGCAGTTTGGCGCTCAGTTGTCTTCAGGAGCCTCGTGCAATGACGCGCACTCGTAAAATCCTCGCCTGGTCCGTCGCCAGCCTGATCCTGCTACTGGCCGTGCTGGTGCTGGTGATCGCGTTCTTCGACTGGAACCGCATCAAGCCGACCCTCAACGCCAAGGTGTCCGAGGAGTTGCATCGGCCCTTCGCGATCAATGGCGACTTGTCCGTGGCCTGGCAGCGCGAGCCCGACGAGGGTGGTTGGCGGGCCTGGGTGCCCTGGCCTCACGTAGTGGCCCAGGACCTGACCCTGGGCAACCCGGAGTGGTCCAAGGCGCCGCAGATGGTCAGCCTCAAGCGGGTCGAGTTGCGCATCTCGCCCCTGGCCCTGTTGGCCCAGCGGGTCAGCATCCCGCGTATCGATCTGACCGAGCCCGATGCTGCGCTGCAGCGGTTGGCGGACGGTCGCGCCAACTGGACCTTCAAGTTCGACCCGAAGGACCCCGAGGCCGAGCCTTCCAACTGGACGGTGGACATCGGCGCCATCGGTTTCGACAAGGGCCATGTGACCCTGGACGACCAGAGCCTGAAAACCCAGCTTGACCTGCAGGTAGAGCTGCTCGGCAAACCCATTCCCTTCAGCGACATAGTCGGTGAGAGCGAAGCGAAGAAAATCAGTGAAAAAGGCGCCGCGGCCCAAGCCTATGCCTTCGCCCTCAAGGTCAAGGGCCAGTACCACGGGCAGAAGCTCGCCGGCACCGGCAAGATCGGCGGCTTGCTGGCCCTGCAGGACGGGCGCAAGCCGTTTCCACTGCAGGCCCAGGCGCAGATCGGCGACACCAAGGTGGAGCTGCGGGGCAGCCTCACCGACCCGCTGAATCTGGGCGCCCTGGATCTGCGCCTGAAATTGGCGGGCACCAGCCTGGGCAATCTCTACCCGCTGACCGGGGTGACCCTGCCGGACTCGCCGCCCTATGCCACCGACGGCCATCTGACCGCCAAGCTCCGCGACCCGGCGGGTGCGACCTTCAGCTACCAGGATTTCAACGGCAAGATCGGCGACAGCGATATCCACGGCAACCTGACCTACGTGGCCAGCCAGCCGCGACCCAAGCTCAGCGGTGCATTGGTCTCCAAGCAGTTGCTGATGAGCGACCTGGCGCCGCTGATTGGTGCCGACTCCAACGCCAAGCAGAAGGCCCGGGGCGGCGAGAGCAAGCAGCCGGCGGACAAGGTGCTGCCGGTGGAGGAGTTCCGCACCGAGCGCTGGCGTGACATGGACGCCGATGTGGAGTTCACCGGCAAGCGCATTGTCCACAGCGCCGAGTTGCCGTTCACCGATCTCTACACGCACCTGGTGCTCAACGACGGCCAGCTCAGCCTGGAGCCCCTGCGCTTCGGCGTGGCCGGGGGCAAGCTGGATGCCCAGGTGCGCCTCAATGGTCACACCACGCCGCTGGAAGGTCGGGCCAGGCTGACGGCGCGCAACTTCAAGCTCAAGCAGTTGTTTCCGACCTTCGAGCCGATGAAGACCAGCTTCGGCGAACTCAACGGCGATGCCGATATCACCGGACGCGGCAACTCGGTGGCAGCCTTGCTGGGCAGCGCCAACGGCGACCTGAAGATGTTGATCAACGATGGCGCCATCAGCCGCAGCCTCATGGAAATCGCCGGGCTCAACGTCGGCAACTATGTGGTCGGCAAGATGTTTGGCGACAAGGAAGTGAAGATCAATTGCGCCGCCGCCGACTTTGGCATCAAGAGCGGTCTGGCTACGTCACGGCTGTTCGTCTTCGATACCGAGAACGCCATCATCTACATCGATGGCACCGCCAATATGGCCTCCGAGCAACTGGACCTGACCATCACGCCGGAGTCCAAGGGGCTGCGCCTGTTCTCCCTGCGTTCACCGCTTTATGTGCAGGGCAAGTTCATCAAGCCCAGTGCCGGGGTCAAGGCGGTGCCGCTGGTGCTGCGCGGTGCCGGGATGGTGGCGCTGGGGTTGATCGCCGGGCCGGCGGCAGGCTTGCTGGCGCTGGTAGCGCCCAGCGGTGACGAGCCCAATCAGTGCGCGCCGCTGCTGCAGCAGATGCGCTCGGGCAAGGCGCCGGTGACGGTCAAGCCGAGCCAGTAGGAAGAACTGGGGCTTCGCGGACAAGCCCGCTCCTACGTTAGGCAGGAGCGGGCTTGGAGGAGGGGATTACAGGTCGTTGAGGATGTCCGCCATGTCGTCGGCGTGTTCCTCTTCCTGGGCCAGGATCTCTTCGAACAGGCGTCGGGTGGTGGGGTCCTTGTCGCCGATGTACTGGATGATCTCGCGGTAGCTGTCGATGGCGATGCGTTCGGCCACCAGGTCCTCGTAGACCATTTCCTTCAGGGTGTTGCCGGCCACGTACTGGGCGTGGGAGTGCTTGGACAGCAGGTCCGGGTTGAACTCCGGTTCGCCGCCGAGCTGGACGATGCGTTCCGCCAGCTTGTCGGCGTGCTCGGCTTCCTGGGTCGCGTGTTCGAGGAACTCGTCGGCCGCCACGCTGGCCTTGAGGCCGTTGGCCATGAAGTAGTGGCGCTTGTAGCGCAAGACACACACCAGCTCGGTGGCCAGCGATTCGTTGAGCAGCCGCAGCACCTGCTCGCGGTCGGCGTTGTAGCCCTCGGTCACGGCTCCGTTCTCCACGTGTTGGCGGGCCCGTTCGCGCAGGGTGTTCACATCGGATAAATGCTTGTCGCTCATGTCTCTCTCCTGGGGCTAATCCGTTTTGCGCCAGGCTCTCTCGGCCTGATCACTGCCTGGGTTGTGAGTCCCGGGCGCAGCAAAAAGTTTTATCGGATGTGCCCGGTGGTCTGCGCCGGGGTCAACTGCGGGCCAGGGGCGGATGCCCGGCCAGCAGCGCTTCCTGTTGCAGCCACTGGAGGAAGGCCCGCACCGGAGGGTGCCGCTCCCGTCCCGGCACGCAAAGGGCGCTATAGCCCGCGCCGTCCACCTGGACCTCCGGCCGATAGGCTTGCAGCAGGCCGTTGGCCACGCTCTGGGACACCAGGATGTTGCTCGCCAGCACCAGGCCCTGACCGGCAATGGCGGCTTGCAGGGCGTACTGCTCCTCGTCGTAGGAACGGATCGGCAACTGAGCGTCGAGCCAGTTTTCCCCGGCCTGGGCACACCAGGCCTGCCAGCCATCGGCATACAACCTGGAATTGCGCCAATGCACGCTGATCAGGGACGGTGGCTGCTGCCGGGCCAGGGCCACCTGCTGCGGCGCGCCATAGACCGCAAAGCGCTCGTCGAACAGGCACAGGCCATGGAGATTCAGGTAGCCGTCCTGGCTGTAGCGGATCGCGACGTCGATGCTGGCGTCCTGTTGCAGGTCCACCACTTCGCACTGAGTGTCCAGGCGCAGGTTGATGCCAGGGTGCTGGGCGTAAAAGCGCCCCAGGCGCGGCACCAGCCACAGGGCGGCGAAGGCCGCAGTGGTGGAAACGGTCAACTGCGCGGCGCTGGGACTGGGGCGCAGGGTGTCGACGCTCTGGGCCACATCCAGCAGGGCGCCATGCAGGCTGTGGAACAGGCGGCGGCCAGCCTCCGTCAGGCGTACCTGGCGGGGCAGGCGTTCGAACAGTGGCACCCCCAGCCAGTGTTCCAGGCTGCGGATCTGGTGGGACACCGCGGTGGGTGTCACCGACAGGTCCTCGGCAGCGGCCTTGAAGCTCAGCAGGCGCGCGGCGGACTCGAAGGTACGCAGGGCGGTCAGGGGCAGGTGGGCGAACATGACGGGCTCCATGGATGAATTGAGCTCATCCAAGTGAATGTTTACTCATTTGTGGGTGATTCGTGGTAGCTCTAGCTTTAACGCGGAACAGGGCTGGTTTCAAGGCCGTTACAGTCAATTCGTACACGAGAAAACAGATGAGCAAAATTCTTGCGATTCACGGCAGCCCCCGAGGCGAGCGCTCCCACAGTCGGCGTCTGACCGATGACTTTCTACAAGCCTGGCAACAGGCTAATCCCGGGGCCATCCTGACCCGGCGCGAAGTCGGGCGGGGTTCCTTGCCCCATGTCAGCGAAGCCTTTATCGCCGCGGCGTTTTATCCACAGCCCGAAGCGCGGCCGCTGTCGATGCAGGCTGACCTGGCCTTGAGTGACGAGCTGGTCGGTGAGTTGCTCGGCCATCAGCGCCTGGTGATCTCGGCGCCGATGCACAACTTCAGCGTGCCCAGCGGGATCAAGGCCTGGGTCGATCACATCGTGCGCCTGGGGCTGACCTTCAACACCCAGCTGGACAACGGCGTGGCCCAGTACCAGCCCTTGGTGCAGGGCAAGAAGGTGTTGATCGTCACCAGCCGTGGCGGCGGTGGATTTGGGCCCGGGGGTGAGCATGAAGCGATGAATCACGCCGATCCATGGTTGCGCACGGCCCTGGGATTCATCGGGATCGAGGATGTGACGGTGGTTGCGGCGGAAGGCGAGGAGTCGGCGCCCGAGCGTTTCGCGGAGTCCTGTGGCGAAGCCCGGCAGCGCCTGTTGGCCCTGGCGCAGACCTTCTGAGGAGGCGGCGCCATGGCCTGGATGTTCCTGCTGCTGGCAGCGGCCTTCGAGGTCACGTTCGCCATGGGCATGAAGTATGCCCAGGGCTTTACCCGGCCCTGGCCGTCGCTGCTGACGGTGGTCGCGGCGCTGGGCGGGATCTACTTCCTGAGCCTGGCCATGCGCGAGTTGCCGGTGAGCGTGGCCTACCCGATCTGGACCGCCATCGGTTCCCTGGGCACGGTGCTGCTGGGCTTCATGCTGCTGGGAGAAAGCCTGACGCCGGTCAAGCTGGTGTCGGTGGGGCTGATCGTGGCCGGGGTGGCGGGACTGAAGTAGCAACTCGGGGCCGGCTTGTCATCGGTTTGTCGCCAAAGCGTCATAGGGGCTGACGACGGCCTTGGTTATGGTCTAGCTTTCAGCCAGCCCCGCCGCCTTCGCACAAGGATGTCCCCGCATGTCCCAAGAGCTTGCCACGCGTTACCCCCTGGTACTGGTGCCCGGCATGCTCGGTTTTGTCCGCCTGCTGCTGTATCCCTACTGGTACGGCATCATTCCGGCCTTGCGCCAAGGTGGCGCCCAGGTGTTTGCGATACAGGTGTCGCCGCTCAACTCCAGCGAGGTGCGCGGCGAACAACTGTTGGCCCAGGTCCAGCGGATCATGGCCGAGACTGGTGCGCCCCGAGTCAACCTGATCGGCCACAGCCAGGGCGCGCTTACCGCCCGTTACGCGGCGGCCAAACGCCCTGACTGGGTCGCCTCGGTGACTTCGGTAGCAGGTCCCAACCACGGTTCCGAACTGGCGGATTACCTGGCACGGCATTCCCCGGCCCACAGCCTCAAGGGGCGTGTCCTGAGCTGGCTGTTGCGGGGCGTCGCGGCCTTGATGACGCTGCTGGAAACCGGCTATCGCGGGCCGAAACTGCCGGTGGATATCCACGCTTCGCATCAGTCGCTGACCACCGAGGGCGTGGCCCTGTTCAACCGCCAATACCCTCAAGGGTTGCCGTCCACCTGGGGCGGCCAGGGCGCGGAAGAGGTCGGCGGCGTGCGCTACTACTCCTGGTCCGGCACCTTGCAGCCGGGCAAGACCAATCGCGGACGCAACCTGTTCGACGGCACCAACCGCAGTTGCCGCCTGTTCGCCCGCACCTTCGTCCGCGAGGCCGGCCAGTGCGACGGCATGGTCGGGCGCTACAGCTCGCACCTGGGGCAGGTCATCGGCGACGACTACCCCCTGGACCACTTCGATATCGTCAACCAATCCCTGGGGCTGGTGGGCAAGGGCGCCGAACCGATCCGTCTGTTCGTCGAACATGCCCGGCGCCTCAAGGCCGCCAACCTCTGACCCTCACTGTGGCCCTGTAGTCGCCGGCTTGCCGGCGACCGGCCCCAGCACCCTGGTCCAGCGTTCGGAAAGAACCACCCCGCCCAAGGTCAACAAGCCCCCCACCAAATGGAACCAGGCCAGTTGCTCATGCAGCACCACCGCGGCAATCAGCGCCGTGATCAACGGCAGCAGATTGAAAAACAGCGTGGTCCGGCTTGGCCCCAGGCGCACCACTGCCTGCATCCAGGCCAGGGGCGCGAGCATCGACGCCAGCAGGCAGGCATAGAGCACCAGCGGAATGTTCTGCAGGGTCGGGCCGACCTTGGGTGAGGCCAGGAACAACGGCAGCAGCACCAGCACCGCCACCAGCACCTGCAGGTACAGCAGCACCAGCGGCGGCAGGCGCAGTTGCCACTTCTTCAGCAAGGTGCTGTAGATCGCATAGGCCAGGGTGGCGATCAGCATCATCGCGTCACCCAGGTTGACCCCGTGTTGCAGCAGCGCAGCGAGGCTGCCGGAAGACACCACCACCAGCACCCCGGCAAAGGACAGCACGGCGCCTACCAGGGCCCCGGCGGTCAGGCGCTGGCCCAGGGCGGCAATGGCCATGGCCAGGGACATCAGCGGCATCAGGGAAAGAATGATGCCCATGTTGGTGGCCGAGGTCAGGGTCGCGGCGAAGTAGGCCAGGCTCTGATACACGGCCATGCCCAACACCCCGAGGATGAAGATCCGGCCCAGGTTGGGGCGGATCACCGGCCAGTGCCGCAGCACCGGCTTGAGCATGAACGGAGTGAATAGCAGGCCCGCCAGCAGCCAGCGGTAGAAGCCGATCTCTGCCGGGAAGATCGCACCCACTGCGAGTTTGTTGATCACGGTATTGCCGGCCCAGATAAAGATGGCCAGCAGTGGATAAGCGTATTGCATGGAAACAGCCAGACAGTTGATGAGGGCTGATTATCCTCCTGTCCGGATCAATGCCTATACTTCGAACCGGACAACCTGCCCTGACATCTGGACAGCATGAGCAAAAAACACATCGATCTCCTGGATTTCCACGGCCTGCCTGCGCCGGTGTACTTCCGCTATGCCGACTTCGCCGCCGACAGCCACGCCCTGGAGCACCGGCATCCCTGGGGCTGCCTGGAGTATTCGGCCCATGGTGTGATGCGCATGGACATCGCCGGCCGGCGCTTCATGTCGCCGCCACAGTACGCGGTCTGGGTGCCGCCGCAGACGCCCCACAGTTTCTACACTCCGCAACCGATCAACTACCGAGCGGTGCTGCTGGCGCCGGAACTGTGCACGGACCTGCCGAAGCAGGGCAGCACCCTGGCCATCAGCGAGATCCTCAAGGCGATCCTCAAGGACTTCGCCGCCCGGGACGTGCAGATCCCCGAGGGCGAGGCCGACCAGCGTCTGGCCCAGGTGGCGCTGGACCAATTGCGCCAGGCCCCGGTGCAAGACTGTTACCTGCCCTATGCCCGCAACCCCGAGCTGCTGCGGGTACTCCAGGCCCTGCAGGCCGAACCGGGCAACCACCAGCCCCTGGCCCACTGGGCGCAGCAGGCCCATGTCAGTGAACGGACCCTGGCCCGGCAGTTCGTTCGCGAGCTGGGCATGAGTTTCGGCGAATGGCGCCAACGCCAGCGCTTCCTCGCGGCCATCGAGGCCCTGGAAAGCACCCGCAGCGTCCAGGAAATCGCCTTCGACATGGGCTACAGCAGCGCCTCGGCGTTTATCGCGATGTTCCAGCGCCAGGCCGGCTGCACCCCCGAGCAGTACCGCCGGGCCAGCCTGCAGAACAGGTGAAGGTGTAACAGGCTTTGTCTACACTGCGCAGGAGGCCGTGCCCATCGGTGCGGTGACCAGGAGAAAACTCCATGAAGATGTTGCGTATCCCTTTGTTGATGGTGGGCCTGCTGCTTTGCTCCCAAGGTTTTGCCGCCACTGCCCAGCAAAACAAGATGACCACCTGTAATGCCGAGGCCACCGCCAAGGCCCTCAAGGGCGACGAGCGCAAGGCCTTCATGAGCACCTGCCTCAAGGCGGCTCCGGCGGCAGCAGCGACACCTTCCACGCCCCAGGAAAGAATGAAGAGCTGCAACGCCGACGCCACCGCCCAGGCCCTCAAGGGCGATGCGCGTAAGGCGTTCATGAGTGATTGCCTGAAGAAGAAATAAGTCAGCGTAGATACCGTCAGCGCGCCTCTCCAGACCGCCTTGGAGAGGCTCATTGCCTGCGCACCTCTGCCCAGGGCTGTTTCCTGAATCGTCGTTTTGTTGATCATCCCCTGCGTCTTAACGCCTGACGCTCTCCGAGCGGCACTACTGCGGTTACGATGTGCCGCTGCCCGATCTTTGTCTCTCGGTGTCCCGGACCCAAGGCGGCCTGAACCTTCGCCTGTCACAAGACTCCAGTACCCATGTAAGCCCATGCCCTTGGGGCGCCTGCCACTATTCCTCCGGGGTGAAGGCTGGCAGACTGCCGGTCTTTTCCCGCTGTTTGTCTTGAGGCTTTATGCCAGCGTTTTCACAGCGTCATCTGTTGTTCATCAGTTGGATCATCATCTTCGGTGGCCTGTTGCTGGCCTTGCCCATGCGTCTGTTGCCCAGCCTGCTGGCCGGTCTCTTGGTGTTCGAGCTGGTCAACATGCTCACCCCGCAACTGCAGCGGCTGATCGAAGGCCGGCGCGCGCGCTGGCTGGCGGTGGCCCTGCTGGGCACCCTGGTGGTCAGTCTGCTGACCCTGCTGTTCGCCGGGGCCATCAGTTTCCTGTTGCATGAAGCGGAAAACCCCGGGGCTTCGCTGGGCAAGTTCATGGTGGTGGTGGACAAGGCCCGCGGCCAGTTGCCGCCGTTCCTCGATTCCTACCTGCCGGCCAGTGCGGCCGAGTTCCAGACCGCCATCGGCGCCTGGGCCAGCAAGCACCTGAGCGAGTTGCAACTGGTGGGCAAGGACGCGGCGCACATGTTCGTGACCTTGCTGATCGGCATGGTCCTGGGGGCGATCATCGCCTTGCAGCGCATCCCCGACCTGACCAAGCGCAAGCCCCTGGCAGCGGCGCTGTTCGACCGCCTGCACCTGCTGGTCCAGGCGTTTCGCAACATCGTCTTCGCCCAGATCAAGATCTCCCTGCTCAACACTTTCTTCACCGGGATCTTCCTGGCGCTGATCCTGCCGCTGTTCGGGGTCAAGCTGCCGCTGACCAAGACCCTGATCGTGCTGACCTTCCTGCTGGGCCTGCTGCCGGTGATCGGCAACCTGATCTCCAACACCCTGATCACCATCGTCGGCCTGTCGCTGTCGATCTGGGTGGCGGTGGCGGCGCTGGGCTACCTGATCTTTATCCACAAGCTGGAATACTTCCTCAACGCGCGGATCGTTGGCGGGCAGATCAGTGCCAAGTCCTGGGAGCTGCTGCTGGCGATGCTGGTGTTCGAGGCCGCCTTCGGCCTGCCCGGAGTGGTGGCGGGGCCGATCTATTACGCGTACTTGAAGAGCGAGTTGAAGCTGGCGGGATTGGTTTGAATCTAGGTCGCCGGCCAGCCGGCTCCTACAACGGTCTGTAGGAGCCGGCTGGCCGGCGAGGCGGTTTCAGCCGTAACGCTTCTTGGCTTCGATGGCCAGACCGCTGCCGATGCTGCCGAAGATATTGCCTTCCACATGCCGGGCGTTGGGCAGCATGGCCGCCACGCTCTGGCGCAGCGCCGGAATACCGCTGGAACCGCCGGTGAAGAACACCGTGTCGACCTGGGCCACACCCACATTGGCATCGCTTAACAGTTGGGTGACGCTGGTGCGGATGCGCTCCAGCAAACCGTCGATGGAGGATTCGAACAGGGCCCGGCTCAGGTCGACGCTGAGGTCGCGCTCGATGCGGTCCAGGGCCACCAGGCGGTTCTCGGCGTGGGTCAGCTGGATCTTGGTTTCTTCCACTTCCATGGCCAGCCAGTGCCCGGCGCGCTGTTCGATCAGCTTGAACAGACGGTCGATGCCGCCGGTGTCCTCGATGTCGTAGCGCATGCTGCCCAGGGCCAGCTGGGACTTTTGCGAGTACACCGAGTTGATGGTGTGCCAGGTCGCCAGGTTCATGTGGTGGCTGGTGGGCATGTAGGCGCCGCTCTTCATCCGGCTGCCGTAGCCGAACAGCGGCATCACGCCCTGCAAGCTCAGTTGCTTGTCGAAGTCGGTACCGCCGACGTGCACGCCGCCAGTGGCGAGGATGTCGTCGTGACGGTTGTCGACGCCACGGCGCTCGGGGGACAGGCGCACCAGGGAAAAGTCCGAAGTACCACCGCCGATGTCGACGATCAGTACCAGCTCTTCGCGTTCGATGGTGGATTCGTAGTCGAAGGCCGCGGCGATGGGTTCGTACTGGAAGGACACTTCCTTGAAGCCGATCTTGCGCGCCACTTCCACCAGGGTGTCTTCGGCTTCCTGGTCGGCGGCGGCATCGTCATCGACGAAGAACACTGGGCGGCCCAGTACCACTTGCTCGAATTCCCGACCGGCGGTGGCTTCGGCGCGGCTTTTCAGCTGGCCGATGAACAGCCCCAAGAGGTCCTTGAACGGCATCGCGGTGCCCAGCACGCTGGTGTCGTGCTTGATCAGCTTGGAGCCCAGCAGGCTCTTCAGCGAGCGCATCAGCCGGCCTTCGTAGCCTTCCAGGTATTCGTGCAACGCCAGGCGGCCGTACACCGGACGGCGCTCCTCGATATTGAAGAACACCACCGAAGGCAGGGTGATCTTGTCGTCCTCCAGGGCGATCAGCGTCTCCTCGCCGGGGCGCAGCCAGCCGACGGTGGAGTTGGAGGTACCGAAGTCAATGCCGCAGGCACGGGCCGGGGTGGCGTTGTTCATGTCTTTGGATCCGGTGAAAAAAACGGCCGCGAAGCGTACGCCAGTCCTCGCGCGTTGCAAAGGCCGACTATCTGCTAAATCACCCCCTGTCGTGCCTTGAAAGACTATCCTTGACCCCCAAACTTGCAGGCATGGGCCGAGCAGCCACCAGGGATCACAAGATCCGCCCGCGGCTGCCGATAAACTTCTGATGCGCCGTTCAGTCAGAGGATTGAGATTGATCAATTCTCATGCTGCCAGACCGAGCATGCTGTGCTGCACGCCGCGCGACTTTGATAACGGATGGTGATTCCCTCGATGGACTTCAAAGACTATTACAAGATTCTCGGCGTGGAGCCGACAGCGGACGACAAGGCGATCAAGGCCGCCTATCGCAAGCTGGCGCGCAAATACCACCCCGACGTCAGTAAGGAAAAGGATGCCGAGGCCAAGTTCAAGGATGCCTCGGAAGCCTATGAAGCGCTGAAAAGCGCCGACAAGCGCGCCGAGTACGACGACCTGCGCAAGTACGGCCAGCACGGCCAGCCGTTCCAGGGGCCACCGGGCTGGCAGAGCCGTGGCGGCTTTGGCGGCGGCGACGGTGGGGACTTCTCGGACTTCTTCAGTTCGATCTTTGGTAACCGGGGGCCAGGATTCGGCGGCCCGGAGCAGCGCCGCAGCAGCGGTCGTCGTGGACAGGATGTGGAAATGGAACTGCCGATCTTTCTTGAAGAAACCCTGTCGAACGAGTCGAAGAAGATCAGCTTCCAGGTGCCGCAATACAACGCCAACGGGCAGCACGTCAGCAACACCAGCAAAAGCCTGAACGTGAAGATTCCGGCCGGGGTCACCGACGGCGAGCGCATCCGCCTCAAGGGCCAGGGCGCGCCGGGCGTGGGCGGCGGGGCCAATGGCGACCTGTACCTGACCATTCGTTTTGCGCCCCATCCGAAATTCGATGTCGAAGGCGAAAACCTGATCATCACCCTGCCGCTGGCCCCTTGGGAGCTGGCGTTGGGCACCGAGGTGGCGGTGCCGACCCTGACCGGCAAGATCAATCTCAAGGTCCCGGCCGGCAGCCAGAACGGCCAGCGCATGCGCGCCAAGGGGCATGGCCTGCTGAACAAGGCCGGCCAGCGTGGCTACCTGTTCGTCCAGCTCAAGGCGGTGATGCCCAAGCAGACCGGCGACGACGTCAAGGCGTTGTGGCAGGAACTGGCGAAGAAGGCCGCGTTCGACCCTCGGGAAAATTTCTGATTCGACACTAGGAGGCGCTGATCATGAGCACCCTGATCGTTCAGCTGGACATGGAAGAGTTCTGTGAAGTGGCCGACCTGTCGGCGGCCTACGTGATCGAAATCGTCGAACACGGCATCCTCGAACCTCAGGGGACGGCGCCCAAGGACTGGCGCTTCAATGATGTCGAACTGGCCCTGGCCAAGCGCGCGGCGAAGTTGCGCCGCGACCTGGACCTGGAGTGGGAAGGCGTCGCCCTGGCGTTGGACCTGCTGGACGAGGTGCGGCAACTGCGGGCGGAGAACCAGATGCTCAAGCAGCGCCTGGGCCGCCTGCTGCTGGACTGATGACCTGTAGCCGCTGCCGAGCGCCAGCGAGGCTGCGACCGGGCGTGCAGCGGCCGTAAAAACAGGCCGCTGCGGCGTGTCAGAAAAAAGCAGGTTGCGAGTACTGCGTCCTCGTTCGCAGCTTCGCTGGCGCTCAGCAGCGGCTACAGAGGGCAGCAGCAGTTATAGCGAGCCTCAGGCGCGGGAGACCCGCGGCAGGGTGACGGTGAAGGTGGTGCCGTCGCTCTCGTTGGAGCTGACCTCGATGCTGCCTTGGTGCGCGGTCACCACTTCCTTGACGATGAACAACCCCAGGCCAAGGCTGGTGCTGGTGCTGCCCAGTTCCTCATCGGCACTGCGTACCAAAGGATCGAACAGGGTGCCCAGGGCTTCCTTGGGAATCGGCGTGCCGTAATTGTGCACGGTCAACAGCACCTGTTCCGCACCGCCGGTAATGGTCACGGTCACGGTACGGCGGTTGCTGCCGTGTTGCAGGGCGTTGCCGATCAGGTTCTGCAGCATCTGTTCGATACGTCCCCGGTCCCAGATGCCATGGCTGTCACCTTCGAAGCTCAGTAACGGCGTGCAATCGGGCTGTCCTGCGCAGGCTTCGTCCATGGCCGCCTTGGCGGCGCTGGCCAGGTCCATGGGCGCGGGGTCGATGGGCAGGCCGTTGCCCAGGCGACTGCGGACGAACTCCAGCAAATCGCTGACCATGGCGCCCATGTGTCGGGTGCCGGTCTTGATGCGTGAGACAAAGGCCTGGGCGTCGCCATCCAGCGGCACTTTGCGCGCCAGCATCTCGGTGGACATGCTCACCGCCTGCAACGGTGCCCGCAGGTCGTGGCCGAGAATCGCCAGGAAGATGTCCCGTGAGCGGCTGACCTGCTCGGCATAGGCGCAGGTGGACTCGGCCAGGGCTTCGTCGATGGCTTCGTTGAAACGGATCATGTCCTGCAGGTGTTCCAGGTCCGGGGTTACCAGGCTGGCGACCCACAGACGGATCACACAGGCCCGCAGGTGGCGGAACTCGGACGTCATCTGCACCAGATCGAAACCCACGTGATGGCGCAGTTCGCCATGGCTGGCGGCGGCTGCATCCAGGCTCGGGGATTTCTCCGGGCCTTCGCCCCTGGCCTTGGCCAGCTGTTCACCCGGGCTCTGGGTGATGCGCATGTCCCGGGCGGCCGCCAGCAGGATCGAGGTGGCGTGATCCCGCAGGTCGCTGCGGGTCAGAGTGTCCGCGGCCAGGGTCCTGGCAAATTGTTCCCATTCATCAACGATTCGATCAACGTGCTGCACGATGAAATCGGACAGGCGCATAGCCGGGCACCTTATTGGGCAGAGAGTGGAAAACCGACACGCATCTTAGCGCCTTATCCACGGCTTCAACATCGCGCCTGCCCAGTGGCCGGGCACGCCTCAGAACAGGAAGTAACGCTGGGCCATGGGCAATACATCCGCCGGCTCGCACCACAGCAGTACCCCATCGGCCTTGACCTGATAGGTCTGCGGGTCGACCTCGATGTTCGGCAGGTAGTCATTGTGGATCAGGTCGCTTTTTTGCACGGTGCGACAGCCCTTGACCACGGCGATGCGCTTCTTCAGCCCCAATTGCTCCGGTACGCCGGCGTCCAGTGCGGCCTGGCTGATAAAGGTCAGGCTGGTGGCGTGGCGACTGCCGCCGAAGCTTGCGAACATCGGTCGGTAGTGCACCGGTTGCGGGGTCGGGATCGAGGCATTGGCGTCGCCCATCAGGCTAGCGGCAATGGCCCCGCCCTTGAGGATCAGGGTCGGCTTGACCCCAAAGAACGCTGGACGCCATAGCACCAGATCGGCCCATTTGCCCACTTCGATGGAGCCCACCTCATGGCTGATGCCGTGGGTGATGGCCGGGTTGATGGTGTACTTGGCGATGTAGCGCTTGACCCGGAAGTTGCTGTTGCCCGGGCCGTCGCCCGGCAGCGGGCCGCGCTGGCGGTGCATCTTGTCGGCGGTTTGCCAGGTGCGGGTCACCACCTCGCCGACCCGGCCCATGGCCTGGCTGTCGGAGCTGATCATCGAGAACGCGCCCAGGTCATGGAGGATGTCTTCGGCGGCGATGGTCTCGCGGCGGATGCGGCTCTCGGCGAAGGCCACGTCCTCGGCGATGCTCGGGTCCAGGTGGTGGCAGACCATGAGCATGTCCAGGTGCTCGTCGATGGTGTTGCGGGTGAAGGGCCGGGTCGGGTTGGTCGAGCTGGGCAGCACATTGGCGAAGCCGCAGGCCTTGATGATGTCCGGGGCATGGCCGCCGCCGGCACCTTCGGTGTGGTAGGTGTGGATGGTCCGGCCCTTGAAGGCGCCGAGGGTGGTTTCGACGAAGCCGGATTCGTTCAGCGTGTCGGTGTGGATTGCCACCTGCACGTCGTACTCATCGGCCACGCTCAGGCAGTTGTCGATACTGGCCGGGGTGCTGCCCCAGTCCTCGTGCAGCTTGAGGCCGATGGCCCCCGCCTTGACCTGTTCGATCAAGGGCTCCGGCAGGCTGGCGTTGCCCTTGCCGGTAAAACCGATGTTCATCGGGAAGGCGTCCGCGGCCTGGAGCATGCGCGCCATGTGCCAAGGTCCGGAGGTGCAGGTGGTGGCGTTGGTCCCGGTGGCCGGCCCCGTGCCGCCGCCGATCATGGTGGTGACCCCGCTCATCAGCGCCTCTTCGATCTGCTGCGGGCAGATGAAGTGGATATGGGTGTCGACGCCGCCGGCGGTGAGGATCATGCCTTCACCGGCGATGACCTCGGTGCTGGCGCCGATGGCGATGGTCACATCGGGCTGGATATCCGGGTTGCCGGCCTTGCCGATGGCGGCGATGCGCCCGTCCTTCAAGCCGACGTCAGCCTTGACGATGCCCCAGTGATCGATGATCAGCGCGTTGGTGATCAGGGTGTCCACCACATCGCACGCCAGCAGCTGGCTCTGGCCCATGCCGTCGCGGATCACCTTGCCGCCGCCGAACTTCACTTCTTCGCCGTAGGTGGTGAAGTCCTGCTCCACTTCGATCCACAGCTCGGTATCGGCCAGCCGCACCTTGTCGCCCACGGTAGGGCCGAACATATCGGCGTAGGCCTCACGGGAAATCTTCATCGCAGCTCCTTACAGAAACAGGTCTTGTAGGAGCCGGCTTGCCGGCGAAGGGGCCCGAAAGACCGCATTCGCCAGCAAGCTGGCTCCTATGTGCGTGGGGGCGAGGGATCAGAGGTCGCCCATGATGCGTCCGGCAAAACCGAACACCCGGCGCTTGCCGGCCAGATCCACCAGTTCCACTTCCCGGGTCTGTCCCGGTTCGAAGCGCACCGCGGTGCCGGCGGCGATGTTCAGGCGCATGCCGCGGCTGGCGGCGCGGTCGAAGGTCAGGGCGTCGTTGGTTTCGAAAAAGTGATAGTGGGAGCCGACCTGGATCGGCCGGTCGCCACTGTTGGCCACGCTGAGGGTCAAGGTGCGGCGCCCGGCATTGAGTTCGATCTCGCCGGGCTGGATCTGGTATTGGCCAGGAATCATAGGGGGGGTCCCAGGGTCTTGAAGTAGATGGCGGTGGCGGTGTAGGTGCCGTCCGGGCTCTGGCAGTAGTTGGGCAGCTCGCCAACCCGGGTGTAGCCCAGGGAGCGGTAGAAGTCCTCGGCCGCCGACCCTGCCTCAGTGTCCAGGTACAGCAGCCCGCGCTTGTGCTGGCGGGCGGCCTGCTCCAGGGCGTTCATCAGTTGCTGGCCCAGGCCGCGGCGCCGGGCGCTGTGCAGCACCTGGAGCTTTTGCACCTCGGCGCGGTTGCGCCCATTGGCCTTCATGCACAGCGCCAGTTGCACGCTGGCCAGGACCTTCTCATCGTGAACCACCACCCACAGCATCAGGCTGCCGTCCTCGACGCCTGCCTGCACGCTGCCGAGGTAATCCCGGGCCTGGCTGTCGTCCAGATCGGCCATGAAGCCGATGGACGCGCCGTGGTGCACCGAATCCAGCAGCAGGTCGATCAATCCTTGACGGTAATGGGCAAAGCTTTCTCCATGGACTCGGCGCAGTTGGGCGGCGTTCATCGAGAGGTCACTCCTTGTGAGGGGCGGGCGGTTGTGCCCCAGGGTTGAGAATCAGCTGCATGAAGGTCAGGTCCAGCCAGCGGCCGAACTTGGTGCCCACCTGGGGCATCTGCCCGGTACTGATGAAACCGAAGCGCTCATGCAGACGGATCGAGGCGGCGTTGGCGCTCTCGATGGCGGCCACCATCACGTGCTTGTCACAGCCACGGGCACGTTCCAGCAGCACCGCCATCAGCTGTGGACCCAGGCCGTTGCCGCGCTGGTCGCGGCGGACATAGACCGAATGTTCCACGGTGTGGCGAAAGCCGTCGAAGGGTCGCCAGTCGCCGAAGGAAGCGTAGCCGAGCACCTGCTCCTCGGCGTTGACGATCACCAGGATCGGGTAGCCCTGGGCCTGGCGTGCGCTGAACCAGGCTTGGCGGTTGCCCAGGTCCACCGGCGAGTCGTTCCAGATCGCCGTGGTATTGAGCACGGCGTCGTTGTAGATGTCGCGGATCGCCGGCAGGTCGGCGTGCAATGCGTCGCGGATGCGATAGGTCATGGCGCGGCCTCAGGCGATGGGTTGGTGGACGGTGACCAGCTTGGTGCCGTCGGGGAAGGTGGCCTCGACCTGGATCTCCGGGATCATCTCCGGGATGCCTTCCATCACCTGTTCACGGCTCAGCAGCGTGGTGCCGTAGTGCATCAGTTCAGCCACGGTCTGGCCATCCCGGGCGCCTTCGAGCAGCGCCGCGGAAATAAAGGCCATGGCTTCCGGGTAATTGAGCTTGAGGCCGCGAGCCAGTCGCCGCTCGGCCACCAGGCCGGCGGTGAAGATCAGCAGCTTGTCTTTTTCGCGTGGGGTCAGGTCCATCGTGATCAATCCGTTGTTGGGCAGTTGAAAAAAGAGTCGGCGTCAGGTGTTCCAGATCCTCGGCGGCACGGCCTCGCGGCCCAGCAACGCCGGGCGCAGCAGGCGCCACAGGTCGATCAGCCAGGCCCGGGCCTGCAGGGCTTCACTGGCCAGGCAGCGGGCCACCAGCAGGCCCGGCAGTTGGCTCAGATCGCCACGTACCGGGTGTTCCAGGGCGCGGCAGCGCTCCAGCAGTTGGCTGTCGATTTCACCGGTCACCAGCAAGGTGGCGAACACTGGCTGGCCGTCCAGGCCGATGGGGGAATCCAGCAGGCCGTCGCCGCCTTTGATGCGCTGGCGCTCATGCCAGAGCGGTCGGCCGTCGCGCTGGATATCCAGGTGAGCCTGGAAGTGCCCTTGCTCGAAGCGCTCGCCACTGGCCGGGCGTCCCAGGGCCACGACATCCCAGTAGAACAGCCGGGCATCGCCTTGCAGTTCGATCAGGGTGGTCAGTTCGGCCTGGGCGGCGCTGAAGACAATGGTTTCCTGGGGCAGCCATTCCAGGGTCGCCCCCGGCGCCACTTGCAGCCTCAGGGTCTGGCTGGCAGGACCGGTGGCGCGGTACCACTTGGCGGCACCGGGGCTGGTCAGCTGTGCCCAGGCGCCGCGCTCGACCCGGGCACTGATGGCCAGCCGGTCGCCGCCGGCGATGCCGCCGGGTGGGTGGACGATGATGTGCTGGCACACCTCGGGGCCTTCGGCATACAGGTGCTTCTGCACCCGCAGCGGGCCCAGGTGGCGACGCAGCACCGGGCGCGTGGTGGCGCCGAAACGGGCATAGGCCAGTTCCAGCTCGGCGTGCCAGCTGGGGGTGAACAGGGCGGTGGCGGCAGGTGAGTTCATGCTGGGTCGTTATCGTTAGGAAGCTACAGATTAGATCGTAACCAGGCCGCGTACACCTTCTGCCTGCATATTTTCCCCGCGGCCCTGCTGGACGATTTCGCCCCGGGACATCACCAGGTACTGGTCCGCCAGTTCGGCGGCAAAGTCGTAGAACTGTTCCACCAGCACAATGGCCATATCGCCCCGGGCGGCGAGTTGCTTGATCACCGCGCCGATCTCCTTGATCACCGAGGGTTGGATGCCTTCGGTGGGCTCATCGAGGATCAGCAGCCGGGGGCGGCTGGCCAGGGCGCGACCGATGGCCAGCTGTTGCTGCTGGCCGCCGGAGAGGTCGCCGCCACGGCGCTGCTTCATCTGCAACAGCACCGGGAACAGTTCGTAGATGAAGGCCGGCACTTCCCTGGCCTGGGAGCCGGGGAAGCGGGACAGGCCCATCAGCAGGTTTTCCTCCACGCTCAGGCGGCCGAAGATTTCCCGGCCCTGGGGCACGTAGGCGATCCCGGCGTTGACCCTCTGGTGGGGCTTGTAGCCGGTGATGGTCCGGCCCTCCCAGTTGACCGCGCCTTCCTTGACCGGCAGCAGGCCCATCAGGCATTTGAGCAGGGTGGTCTTGCCCACGCCGTTACGTCCCAGCAGGCAGGTGACTTCGCCGATCCGGGCTTCGAAACTCAGGCCGCGCAGGATGTGGCTACCGCCGTAGTATTGGTGCAGCTGGTCGACTTGCAGCATGTTCGGATTCCTTCAAAAACCTGTAGCCGCTGCCGCAGGCTGCGACAAGGTCCACAGGACCTTCATGGGCCTTGCAGAGCACGTCCTCTTCAAGGCTGATCGCAGCCTGCGGCAGCGGCTACAAAGGTGGTTGGTTGGGTCAGCGGCCGAGGTACACCTCGATCACCCGCTCGTTTTCCTGCACCTGCTCCAGCGACCCTTCGGCCAGCACGCTGCCCTGGTGCAGCACGGTGACGTGGTCGGCAATCGAGCCGACAAAGCCCATGTCGTGCTCCACCACCATCAGCGAATGCTTGCCCGCCAGGGTCTTGAACAGCTCGGCGGTGAACTCGGTCTCGGCGTCGGTCATGCCCGCCACTGGCTCGTCCAGCAACAGCAGTTGCGGGTCTTGCATCAGCAGCATGCCGATCTCCAGGAACTGCTTCTGACCGTGGGACAGCAAGCCGGCCTGACGCTGGGCCGAAGGGCTCAGGCGAATGGTCTCCAGCACCTGGGCGATGCGGTCTTTCTGTTCGCCGCTCAGGCGCGCCCCGAGGCTGGCCCACACCGACTTGTCGGTCTTCTGCGCCAGCTCCAGGTTCTCGAACACGCTCAGGGCCTCGAACACCGTGGGCTTCTGGAACTTGCGGCCGATCCCGGCCTGGGCGATCTGCACTTCGCTCATCCGGGTCAGGTCCAGGGTTTCGCCGAACCAGGCCTTGCCCTGGGTGGGGCGGGTCTTGCCGGTGATCACGTCCATCAGGGTGGTCTTGCCGGCGCCGTTGGGGCCGATGATGCAGCGTAGCTCGCCGACGCCGATGTACAGGTTGAGGTCGTTGAGGGCCTTGAAACCGTCGAAGCTGACGCTGATGTCTTCCAGGGTCAGGAGGGTGCCGTGGCGGGTGTTGAGGCCCTTGCCGGCGGCGTGTCCGAGGCCGATGGCGTCGCGGCTGGCGCCGGCGTCCTTGTTGGCGTCGAGAATGGGTTCGAGCATGAAGTCCGCGGTGGCTGTGACTCTCATTGTTCACCTCGTTTCTTCAGCAGGCCGATCACGCCCTTGGGCAGGTACAGGGTCACCACGATGAACAGGGCGCCGAGGCAGAACAGCCAATATTCGGGGAAGGCCACGGTGAACCAGCTCTTCATGCCGTTCACCAGCCCGGCGCCCAGCAGCGGCCCGATCAGCGTGCCGCGTCCGCCCAGGGCCACCCACACGGCGGCTTCGATGGAGTTGGTGGGGGACATCTCGCTGGGGTTGATGATGCCCACCTGGGGCACATACAGGGCCCCGGCCAAGCCACAGAGCACCGCGCTCAAGACCCAGACGAACAGCTTGAAGCCACGCGGGTCGTAGCCGCAGAACATCAGGCGGTTCTCGGCATCGCGCAGGGCGGTCAGCACCCGGCCGAACTTGCTCCGGGCCAGGCGCCAGCCCAGGTACAGGCTGGCCACCAGCAGCAGCACCGTGGCCAGGAACAGCACCGCGCGAGTCCCGGGTTCGGTGATGCCAAAACCCAGGATGCTGCGGAAATTGGTGAAGCCGTTGTTGCCGCCAAAACCGGTCTCGTTACGGAAGAACAGCAGCATTCCGGCAAACGTCAGGGCCTGGGTCATGATCGAGAAGTACACGCCCTTGATCCGCGAGCGGAAGGCGAAGAAACCGAACACCAGGGCCAAGAGACCCGGCGCCAGCACCACCAGGCACAGGGCCCAGAGGAAGTGGTTGGTGCCGGTCCAGTACCAGGGCAGTTCGCTCCACGAAAGGAAGGTCATGAACGCTGGCAGGCCGTCGCCTGCTGCCTGGCGCATCAGGTACATGCCCATGGCGTAGCCGCCCAGGGCGAAGAACAGGCCGTGGCCCAGGGACAGCAGCCCGGCGTAGCCCCAGACCAGGTCCAGGGCCAGGGCGACAATGGCGTAGCAGAGGATCTTGCCCACCAGGGTCAGGGTGTAGGCCGAGACCTGCAGCGGGTTGTCCGCCGGCAGCAGTGACAACAGCGGCAAGGCCAGCAGCACCAGGAGCAGCAGCGCGCCGACGGCGATCGTGACCTTGGGCCCGGCTTTCTGGGTGGCGGTAATGAGCAGTGGTTGATTCATCAGTCGATCACCCGTCCTTTGAGTGCGAAGAGTCCTTGCGGGCGTTTCTGGATGAACAGAATGATCAGCGCCAGGATGAGGATCTTGCCCAGTACGGCGCCGATCTGCGGTTCGAGGATCTTGTTCGCCACCCCCAGGCCAAAGGCCGCCAGCACGCTGCCGGCCAGTTGCCCGACGCCGCCGAGCACCACCACCAGGAACGAGTCGATGATGTAGCTCTGGCCCAGGTCCGGGCCAACGTTGCCGACCTGGCTCAGGGCCACGCCACCAAGGCCGGCGATGCCCGAGCCGAGGCCGAAGGCGAGCATGTCCACGTGGCCGGTGGGCACGCCGCAGCACGCGGCCATGTTGCGGTTCTGGGTCACTGCTCGCACGTTCAGGCCCAGGCGGGTCCTGTTCAGCAGCAGCCAGGTGAGCACGACAACGAACAGCGCGAAGGCGATGATCACGATGCGGTTGTAGGGCAGTACCAGATTGGGCAATACCTGGATGCCGCCGGAGAGCCAGGCCGGGTTCGCCACCTCGACGTTCTGCGCGCCGAACAGCAGGCGCACCAGTTGGATCAGCATCAGGCTGATGCCCCAGGTGGCCAGCAGGGTTTCCAGGGGCCGGCCATACAGATGACGGATCACCATGCGTTCCAGGGCCATGCCGATCCCGGCGGTGACGAAGAACGCCACCGGCAGTGCCAGCAGCGGGTAGTACTCGATGGCTTGTGGGGCGTAGCGCTGGAACAGCAGCTGCACCACGTAGGTGGCGTAGGCGCCGAGCATCAGCATCTCGCCGTGGGCCATGTTGATCACCCCCAGCAGGCCGAAGGTGATGGCCAGGCCCAGGGCCGCCAGCAGCAGGATCGAACCCAGGGACAAGCCGCTGAAGGCCTGGCCGAGGACTTCACCCACCAGCAGCTTGCGCTTGACCTGGGCCAGGCTGGTTTCGGCGGCGGTGCGCACATTGGCATCGGCCTCGACCCCGGGTTGCAGCAGGCCTTCGAGGCGGGTGCGGGCCAGTGGGTCGCCGGTTTCCCCCAAAAGGCGCACGGCGGCCAGACGCACCGCCGGGTCGCTGTCCACCAGTTGCAGGTTGGCCAGGGCCAGGCTCAGGGCGGCGTGCACGCCGGGGTCTTGCTCGGCGGCGAGCTGGGCATCGAGGAATTTCAATTGCGCCGGCTTGGCGCTTTTCTGCAATTGGCGGGCGGCGGCCAGCCGGCTCTGGGCGTCGGCGGCGAGCAGTTGGTGGCTGGCCAGGGCGCTGTCGATCAGGCCCCGCAAGCGGTTGTTCAGGCGCAGGGGCTTGGTTTCGCCGGCCATGCTCAGTTGGCCTTGTTGCAGGGCCATGAGCAGTTCCAGGCGCGCCGGGTCGGGCTGCGCGGCCCAGCTTTCCAGAAGCCGGGCCTGTTCGCTGGAGTTGCCGGCGACGAAGTCTTCGGCGTCGCCGGCCTGGGCGGCCATGGGCAGCAGCAACAGGCAGGCGAGGATCAAACGGTAGAGGGCAGTGGGCATATCAGTGGCCTTGCGCGTAGCGTGGTTCTGTAGCCGCTGCCGCAGGCTGCGATGAGGTCCGCAGAACCTTCAAAGGCCTCAAGAGCACGTGCTCTTCGAGGCCGATCGCAGCCAGCGGCAGCGGGTACAGGGGGTGTGCCGGGCCTGAAGGCTTGGCGTCCATCCGGCGATCAGTTGCTCTTGACCGCGTAGTCCGGCTTTTTGTCGTTGCCCGGTATGTACGGGCTCCAGGGCTGGGCGCGGATCGGGCCTTCGGTCTGCCACACCACGTTGAACTGACCGTCCGGCTGGATCTCGCCGATCATCACCGGCTTGTGCAGGTGGTGGTTGGTCTTGTCCATGGTCAGGGTGTAGCCCGAGGGCGCGGCGAAGGTCTGCCCGGCCAGGGCTTCGCGGACCTTGTCGACATCGGTGGACTTGGCTTTCTCCACCGCCTGGGCCCACATGTGAATGCCGACGTAAGTGGCTTCCATCGGGTCGTTGGTCACGGCCTTGTCTGCCCCCGGCAGGTTCTTGGCCTTGGCGTAGGCCTTCCAGGCGGCGACGAACTTCTGGTTCACCGGGTTATCCACCGATTCGAAGTAGTTCCACGCCGCGAGGTTGCCCACCAGCGGCTTGGTGTCGATGCCGCGCAGTTCTTCTTCGCCCACCGAGAACGCCACCACCGGCACGTCGGTGGCCTTCAGGCCCTGGTTGGCCAGTTCCTTGTAGAAGGGCACGTTGGAATCGCCGTTGACCGTGGAGATCACCGCGGTCTTGCCGCCGGCGGAGAACTTCTTGATGTTGGCGACGATGGTTTGATAGTCGCTGTGGCCGAAGGGGGTGTAGACCTCTTCGATGTCCTTGTCGGCCACGCCCTTGGCGTGCAGGAACGAACGCAGAATCTTGTTGGTGGTGCGCGGGTAGACGTAGTCGGTGCCCAGCAGGAAGAAGCGCTTGGCGCTGCCACCGTCTTCGCTCATCAGGTACTCCACCGCCGGGATCGCCTGCTGGTTAGGTGCGGCGCCGGTGTAGAAGACGTTGGGCGACATTTCTTCGCCTTCGTACTGCACCGGGTAGAACAGCAGGCCGTTGAGCTCTTCGAACACCGGCAGCACCGATTTGCGCGACACCGAAGTCCAGCAGCCGAACACCACCGCCACCTTGTCCTGGGTCAGCAACTGCCGGCCCTTTTCGGCGAACAGCGGCCAGTTGGACGCCGGGTCTACCACCACCGGTTCCAGCAGCTTGCCGTTGACCCCGCCCTTGGCGTTGATCTCGTCAATGGTCATCAGCGCCATGTCTTTGAGCGAGGTTTCAGAGATCGCCATGGTCCCCGACAGGGAATGCAGGATACCGACCTTGATGGTCTCGGCGGCCTGGACGGTCCAGGTCATGCCCATCGCGGCAATGCTTGCCGAGAGAGTGAAAGCCTTGAGCAAACTACGACGCTTCATTGTGCGATCTCCATGAACTCTTGATTTTTTCAGGTGGTAGATGCGACTTCTCAGGCGCAGCGAAAACGCAGTAGTTTTCACTCCGCCTGTGCTGAAGGGCTGTTTTGCAAGGGATGTGCCGAGTCGCCGCAGGGCATGAAAACGTCGGTCTTAGCGGCAGTGAGCGGCTAGGTGATGCCCCAAGAGGAGGCTTTGCGCAGAGGATGGTGCGCAGGGATGCGTCATTGTGGTGCTGCCGCAGAGCGGCAGCCTGGGTCAGCCAGGGGCTTCAGTTAACCCCAGGGAAGGAGTCGACGTATTTGATGGTGAAATCGGGAAAGGAGTCGACGATCTGGATCTTGTAATCGGGAAAGCTGTTGACGATCTTCCACTTGCCCGGCGCGTCGGCAAAGGAGTTGACCTGCTTGACCTTCAGATCGGGAAAGGAGTTCACCACCTTGACCTTGTAGTCGGGGAAGCTGTTGACGATCTGGATGTTGCCGTAGATTTTCGAGACGTCGACCGAGGTGCCGGCCTGGGCGCCAAGGGTGGTGCCGAGCAGCAAGGCCAAGAATGCGGTTCTGAACATGAGACTCATCCTGAGAGATCCAAGCGCGCGATCTTAAAGCAAGGGCGACGATTGTAGGAGCTGGCTTGCCAGCAAAGAGGCCCTCGAACCTGGCACAAGGCTCACGGGCGCCTTCGCCGGCAAGCCGGCTCCTACAGCGGCGGGTGGATCAGCGGCGGCGCATCAGGCCGATGAAGAACAGCCCGCCAATGGCCGCGGTGGCCACGCCGATGGGCAGGTCCTCAGGGGCGATCAGGGTACGCGCGGCGACGTCGACCCAGACCAGGAACAGGCTGCCCAGCAGCACGCACGCTGGCAGCAAGCGGCGATGTTCGGCGCCCACCAGGCGCCGGGCGATGTGCGGCACCATCAGCCCGACAAAGCCGATGGAGCCGCTGATGGACACCAGCACCCCGGTCATCAGCGAGGCGATCAGGAACACCTTCAGGCGGACGTTGCGTGCGTTCAGGCCCAGGGTCACGGCGGTCTGTTCCCCGGCCATCAAGGCATTCAGCGGCCGTGCCATGCCCAGCAGCAACCCCAGCCCCAGCAGCACGCTGGCGGCAGGAATCGTCAGCAGTTCCCAACGCGCCAGGCCCAGGCCGCCGAGCATCCAGAACATCACCGCCGAGCTGGCCCGGTGATCACCCATGAACAGCAGCAGATTGGCCACCGCCATCATCACGAAGGACACCGCCACCCCGCACAGCAGCAGGCGGTCGCTGTCCAGGCGCCCGTTGCGCGCGGCGATGCCCAGCACCAGGAGCATGCTCGCCAGGGCGCCGATAAAGGCCGCCAGGGGCAGGGTCAAGAGGCCGATGACCTGCCCCAGGTGCAGCACCACGATCACCGCGCCGAGGGTGGCGCCGGAGGTCACCCCCAGCAGGTGCGGGTCGGCCAGGGGATTGCGGGTCACGGCCTGCAGCACCGCGCCGATCAGCGCCAGCCCGGCGCCGACCAAAGCGCCGAGGAGCATGCGCGGGACGCGGATCAGCCAGACGATATGCTCCTGGCCCGGGCTCCAGTCCACCGTACCCAGGCCCAGGGCCTTGTGCAGGAGAATCCGCCAGACCACCTCCGCCGGCACCCGCGCCGGGCCAAACCCCAGGGACAGCACGCAGGACACCAGCAGCAGGGCGCCGAGGGTCAGTAACAGACAGGCATAACGACCCTTGATCATTCGCCGTGGAAACCCTTGGCCAGGGTTTCCACGGCCAGCACGTTGTCGATGCCCGGGGTGGCTTGCACATAAGGAATGACGATGAAGCGTTGGTTCTTGATCGCGTCGACTCCTTGCAGGGCCTGGTTGTTCAGCAGGAACTGCTGCTTCTGCTCGGCCGTGACTTCGCTGTAATCGACGATGACGATCACCTGCGGGTTGCGCTCGACCACCGTCTCCCAGTTGATCCGGGTCCAACTGGCCTCGACGTCATCGAGAATGTTGCGCCCGCCAGCGGCATCGATCAGGGCCTGGGGCATGCCCAGGCGGCCCGAGGTCATGGCGCGGTCTTCGCCGCTGTCGTAGAGGAACACCCGGGGCGGGTCCTTGGGCAGGTCCTTCTGTACCTCGGCGACCTGCTCCTGCATCTGCGCGATCAGCGCGTTGGCCCGGTCCTGCACGTCGAAGATCCGCCCCAGGTTGCGCAGGTCGTTGTAGGTGTCCTCGAGGCTGGCCGCCGGACGTTTCATCACGAAGGCACAGGACTCGGTCAGCTCATAGACGTTGATCCCCAGCGGCGCCAGGGTCTGCGGCGTGAGGTCGCCGCCGACGCGCATGCCGTAGTCCCAGCCGGCGAACAGGAAGTCGACGTTGGCGTTGAGCAGGGTTTCCACCGACGGGTACTTGGCCGCCAGCTCCGGCAGACCGTCGAGCAAGGTGCTCATTTGCGGGGTCACGGCCTTCCAGCCACTGACGCCGCTGTAGCCCACCATCCGCGACTTGAGCCCCAGGGCGAGCATCATCTGAGTCATGTTGATGTCATGGCTGAGGGCGTGTTGCGGCGCTTGCTTGAAGGTCACTTCACGGTTGCAGCTGGTGATGGTCAGCGGGTAGTGGGTCGCTTCGGCGAAGGCTTGGGCGGTGCCCAGGAACAGGGTCAGGGCGAGGCCGGAGCGGAGCAGGGAGCGCAAGGTCATGGTTGAGTGATCCAGGTGATTCGTGGGTAGCCGGACAGGGGGTGGGCGTCGATCAGCGCCTCGACGCCGAAGACGTTGCGCAGCAGATCGACCGTGAGCACTTCGGTGGGAGTGCCGCTGGCGACGATGCGTCCGTGATCGAGGACATACAGCCGGTCGCAGAAGGCCGCGGCCAGGTTCAGGTCATGGATGCTCGCCAGGGTGCCGATGCCCAGGCGCTTGACCCGTTGCAACAACTCCAGCTGGTAGCGCGGGTCGAGGTGGTTGGTCGGTTCATCGAGGATCAGCAGTTGCGGGCGCTGGGCCAGGGCCCGGGCCAGGATCACCCGTTGTTTCTCGCCCCCGGACAAGGTGGCGAAAGCATGGTCTTCGAAGCCCAGCAGGCCCACCGACTCCAGGGCCTCGCGGGCGATGCGCCGGTCTTGTTCGGTGTCGCCGTCGAACAGGCCTTTGTGCGGCGTGCGGCCCATGGCGACCACTTCCTCCACCGTCAGGCCGAAGGCGTCGGGGAACTCCTGGAGCACCACGGCGATGCGTTGCGCGCACCAGCGTGGCGATTGCTTCCACACATTCTGATGCTCAAGCTGCACCTCGCCCTGCTGCGGCTTGCTGAAGCGATAGGCGCAGCGCAGCAGGCTGGTCTTGCCGCTGCCGTTGGGCCCGATCAGGCCGACGAACTCGCCGGCCGCCACGTGCAGGCTGGCCTCACGCAGTTGGAACTGGTGATGGCAGTGGCCCTGGCCCAGGGGTGTCCAGGCCAGGTTGGTGAGGTTCAGCGAGGTCATGCGGTGTCCGTGTGATCCCCGTGCCGTAGCGCCAGGTGGGGTTAAAAGGTGTAGTCAGCGGTGACGAAGAACGAGCGTGGCTCGCCGAGTATCCATTGCTGGCCGTCATTGTATTGGCTTTGTGCGTACTGGCGGTCAAACAGGTTGTTCAATTGCAGGCCCAGGGTGGTATTGGGCAGGGCTTTCCACGACAGGTTGGCATCGACCACCGTGTAGCTGGGCAACTCATTGCGGTTGGCCATATCGGCGTAGCGCGCATCCACGTAGCGCACTCCGGCGCCGGCCCGCAGGTCATCGTTGAGGGCTTTGCTCAGCCATAGGTTGGCGGTGCGCCGGGGCACGTCCACAGGGCGATTGCCGTCGCGGGAGACTTGCACACCGTTGACGTCCTGCTTGAAGTCGTCGTACTGGGCGCGAACGAGGGCGGCGTTGGCTTGCAGTTGCCAGGCGTGGGGCAGTTGCAGGTCCAGGCTGGCCTCCAGGCCGTTGGAGGATTGCTGGCCCACCTGCTGTTTCTGGCCCGGGTCGCCGGGAACATCGGTCAGCAGCTTCTTCTTGACGATGTGGTAGGCGGCCAGGGTCCATTCGCCACGCTGGTCCCAGAACGCCTGCTTGAGGCCGATCTCGCTCTGCCTGGCGCTGGACAGGTCGAATTGCTGCTGGCTCTTGCTCAGGGAAATCAGGCCGCCGACGCCGTCGGTGCTGGTGGAGTACTGACCGTACACGGACGTATCCGGAGTGACGGCAAACACCAGCCCGGCCTTCCAGTTATTGCCGGTCAGGGTCTTGTCGCTGCGGCTGTCGTCCTTCAAGTCATCCCGATCAATGTGCGCATAGTCGCGGCGCACACCGGTCACCAGGGACCAGCGCTCGCTGAGCTGCAGGCGGTTTTCGGCGAACACCGACATCTGTTTGGTGGTGGTCTTGAATTGATCGCGGTAGGGGCTGTTGCTGGTGAAGTCGCCCGGGGCCGGGTGATACAGGTCCAGCGGTTGACCGTTGGTAAAGCTGTCGGTGAAGGGCGAATTGCTTTTCAGGTGAAAGCGAATGCGGTTGTAGTCGACGCCGGTCAGGGTCTGGCTGTCGAGGCCCAGCAGCGAGTGCTTGAAGGTGAAGGTCTGGCGGTCGCCGACCTGTTCCTGCTGGTGGCCGATAGCGTAGTAACCGCTGCGGCTCAGTTGGCCGGTGGTCGGGTTGAAGTTGTAGTTCTCGGCGTTCTGCCAACGACGCTGGGCTTTGAGGTAATACAGCTCGTTGCTGGCACTGACCTGGTCGGTAATCTGCCATTCGCTGGTCAGGCGGGTCCACTGGTCGTTGTAGTGCTGCTGGTCATTGCGCACGTTGTAGTGCTTGTCCCGCAGGCTCTTGTGGAAGCGCCCGTTGATCAGCGGCGTGCCGAAGTTGTTCATCGGGTTCTGGTCGCCGTAGTCGTGGGCCAGGGTAAAGGTCAGGTCGTCGCGAGCCTGCCAGCGCAGGGCGGCACTGACGAAATCGCCGGAGGAGTCGCCACGGTCGATCCAGCCGTTGCTGCGCTCGCGGTTGAGGTTGAGCCGGTAGCTCAAGGTGTCACTCAGGGAGCCACCGCTGTCCAGGGCCTGCTGCTGGCGATCGAAGGAGCCGTAGCCCAGGCGCAGGTGGTTTTCGATTGCGCCGCTGAAGGGCTTTTTCGGGAGGGTGTTGATCACCGCGCCAGTGGCGCCTTCGCCATACAGCACCGAGGCCGGGCCGCGCAGCACGTCGACCCGTTCCACCGCCCAGCTGTCCACCGGGAAGGTCACGGTGCCCATGCCGGTGTACATGCGGTTGCCGTCATACAGCTGCATCACCGAACTCTGCCCGGTGAAACCCCGTGCCGACAACGAAGTGCCACCGTCGCCTGGGGTGCCGGTGCGGCTGATGCCGGCGCTGCGGGAGACCGCGTCCTGAATGCTGCGGTCACCCCGGGCGCGAATCCGTTCGCCGCTCAGGCTGTCAGTGCTGGCCGGGGTTTCCAGGGCGCTGAGGCCCAAGCGCGAGCCAGCGCTGGTGGGGGTCTTCAGGCTGACGCTGTCGTCGGCCGCGCTGGCCGGAGCCGAAATGGTGCCGGTGGGCAGGGTCAGGGGGGCGGCGGAATCATCCGCCTGAGCCAGGGGAGGCAAGGCCATCAGGCAAAGGCTGGGCAGCAAGTACTTGTTCATCGGGACGGTGAATCACTTCTTCGAGGGGGTTGCCCGCAGTGGGGGACTGCGGGCAGGGATCTTACACTTTAGTGTTATAAAGTAACATTATAACTGTGCATGGCTAAGGCGCCGAGATTCTACAGAGCCCTCTGGAACGCGCATCTCGGCTGATTCATGTTGAAGATGAAGCAGATTCAGGCCCGCGGTTGAAGCGTGAAAGCAGCAGGCGATCGAGCAGCCACACCCCAATCAGCGAGGCTCCAACCAAAGGAAATGCCAAGGCCAGCAGTGCCATGATCAGCATTGCGGTTTTCCATTTCGGCAGGTCGTGGCGCAGCGGGGGCACGCCGAGTCGGCCCTGGGGACGACGCTGCCACCACATGACCATGCCGCTCACGGCGCTGAGCAGGATCATCAGGCACACCACCAGCACCAGGATCTGGTTGACGCGGCCGAACATCTTGCCTTCATGCAGCATCACCCCAACCTCCGTGGCCCGGGCCACGTTGCTGTACTGCTGCCAGCGCACGTCGGCCAGGACCTTGCCGCTGTATTGGTCGACATGCAGGGTGGCATCGTTGCGCGGATCGTCGGCGAACACGGCGATGGTGAACACGCCGGTGGCGGTCTTCGGCAAGGTGATGCTGTAGCCCGATTCGACCTGGCGCTCGCGGGCGATGTCCTGCACCGCTTGCAGGCTGATGGACGGGGCTGCCGGCGCCGTGTCCGCGGCGTTGTGGGCCATGTGCTCGGCGTGGTCGCCGGACATCGGCATCGGGGTGTTTTCCACCGCCCAGGGCACGGTCTGGCGCGTGGCGCTGTTGAGCTCCCGGGCCTGCTGGTCGGAGGTCGGGACGTCGTTCCACATGGCCGCCGGGAAGCGGTTCCACAGGTCGGCGTACTGCTTGCCCCAGAAGCCGGTCCAGGTCATGCCGCTGAGCAGCATCAGCAGCAGGAATGCCGCGCCCCAGAAGCCCAGCACACTGTGCAGGTCGCGCCAGAACGGCCTGCCGCGGACGCTGAAACGCGGCCACAGCACGCCCGCCGACGACTTGCCCCGTGGCCACCACAGGTACAGGCCGGACACCACCAGGACAATGCCCCAGCCAGCGGCCAGTTCCACCAGTCGGTCACCGACGGTGCCGATCATCAGCTCACCGTGAATGGCCCGGGCCACGGCCTGCAGGTTGGCCTTGGCATCCTGCTCGCCGAGCACATCGCCGTGGTAGGGGTCGATGAAGACATTCAGCTCCTGACCCTTGTCCTGCACCACGAACTGCGCGCTGCGCTCGGCATCAATCGGTGGCAGGTACTGCTTGATATGGCCCTGGGGGTAGGCCGATTGCACCCTTTGCAGCAAGTCGTCGGCACTCAGCAGGTGATGACCGGCGGACACCTTGAGCAGGCTGGGGTACATCAACGGGTCCAGTTGTGGCTTGAACAGGTAGATGATGCCGGTCAGGGCCAGCATCACCATGAAAGGGGCCACGAACAGCCCGGCGTAGAAATGCCAGCGCCAGGCCAGGTTGTAGAAAGACACTTTGGGTCGGTTCATCGGGGCACGCTCCGCAGGGCAGTGAATCTTTTCTTATAGGGGCTGTTCGCTGGCACCCCAGCTCCTGCGGTGAGGAGCCGGCGTGCCGGCGAAGGCGGATCAGAAGCTCAGGTCGACCTTGGTCCAGAGGGTGCGCCCCGGCTCCTTGATTGCCTGGGGATCACTGGCCGGGTAGCCGAAGCCGGCGTTGCCCGCCAGGTTCAGGTGTTCGGCGTAGGCCTTGCCGAACAGGTTGTCGACCCCGGTGCTGAGCTTGAGGTTCTTGGTGACCCGGTAGGCGCCGTTGAGGGAGAACACGCCGAAGCCACCGCTCTTGCCGAAGTCCTTGCCGACAACGTTGCCCTTGTTCAGGTCGACGCGGTTTTGCGCCGCCACCACTCGCCACAAGGCCCCGGCGCTCCAGTCGTCCTCGCTGTAGGTCAGGCCGAAGCGCGCGTCCAGCGGCGGCATCTGCGGCAGGGCCTTGCCGTCGCTGCTGTTCTTGCCCCAGGCGTAGGCCAGGGTCGCATCGGCTTTCCAGTTGGAGGTCAGCTTGTAGGCCGCACCCACTTCGCCGCCCATGATCCGTGCGTCGATGTTCTCGGCCCGAGAGGTGCTCATGCCGCCCATGGCAGGACTGTAGTCGAAGAGGATGTAGTCGCGCACCTGGCCGATATAGCCCGAGGCCCAGGCTTCCAGATCCTCGCTCTGGTATTGCAGGCCGAAGTCCAGTTGGGTGGTCTTTTCCGGCTTGATCGAATCGAAGGCGTTCACTGAGCCCGCCGGGCCCATTTTCGGCGAGAACAGCTCCCAGTAGTCGGGGAAGCGCTGAGTGTGGCCAAGGCCGACGTAGAGCGTGGTCGGGCTGTCGGCCAGGTCATGCTCGTAGCGCACGAAGCCGCTGGGCAGGGTATCGGCCCGGGTATCGCCGGCAGTGGGGTTGGGCCGGCTCATCATTCCCGAGCCGATGCTCTGCCGGTAGTCCTTGGCCGAAGCACGGTCGAGGCGGGCCCCGGTGATCAGGCGGTCGCGCTCGGCGGCGTACCAGGTCAGTTCGCCGAAGGCGCCATAGTTGTGGAAGTCGGCGTCCTTGGTACGGGGCAGTTGCTTGTAGGTATCCACGCCGTTGCTGGCCCGAGTGCGGTGTTCGTTGGTCTGGGCATCCAGGCCGCCGATCAACTGCAGGTCGGCCCAGCGCCAGGTGGCCTTGATCCGCGCACCGAGGGTGCGACGGTCGACATTGGAGGCCATGGGGCCGGCCATCATGCCGGTGCCGGACGGGGTACGCAGACTGTAGTTGTCCATCACGTGGTCGGCGTAGTTGTAGTAGACCTGGGCCTCGACCTTGTCCAGGACCTCGCCGATGTTGGATTTTTCGAAACGCAGGCCCAGGCTTTCGCGCTTGAACTGCGAGCCGTCCATGCCGCGGCCGGCGTAGCGGGCTTCGCCGTCGCCCTTGCCGGCGGTGAGCTCCAGCAGGGTGTCGGCGTCCGGGGTCCAGCCCAGGGCCACGTCACCGTTCCACTTGTCGTAGCGCGAGGCCACGGTGTCGTTGTTGCCGTCCTTGTAGTCGTCGGCGTGGGCGGTGTTGCCGATCACCCGCACATACCCCAGGGGGCCGCCGGCGGCAGCATCCAGGGTCTTGTCGAAGCGGCCATTGGAGCCCGCCAGCAGGCTGGCGTTGACCCGCGTGCCGAGCTCGCCGAAGTGTTCCGGCTCACGCTCGAACAGCACGGTGCCGGCCGAGGCGCCGGGGCCCCAGAGCACGGTTTGCGGGCCCTTGATCACGGTCAGGCGATCATAGGTTTCCGGGGAGATGTAGGAGGTCGGTGCATCCATGCGGCCGGGGCAGGCGCCGAGCATCATGCCGCCGTTGGTGAGGATGTTCAGGCGCGAGCCGAACATGCCCCGCAGTACCGGGTCGCCGTTGGTGCCGCCATTGCGTACCAGGGCGAAGCCGGGAATGGTCTTCAGGTAGTCGCCGCCGTCACTGGCCGGGACCGGTTGGCGCGGGTCCTTGGGATTGGTGACCACGGTCAGCGGCGAGCTGGGGGCGATGGCGGTGATCACCGTCGGACTCAATTGCGTGCCGTGTCGGGAGTGGTCCGTCGGGGCCTCGTCGGCCAGGGCCAGGGGGGTCAGCAGCACGCCGCAAAGCACCGCCAGGGCATGGTTGAAACGCAGGCGCGACGGGTTCAGGGCAAAGGGCTTGGATGGCTGGGCAGCGCCCAGGCGAGTGTCAGCAGAAAACATAGATGTTCCATCGATCGGTCTTGAATGACACGGCCGCAACTACGCGGCTGTCGCAATGACAGTCGGCCGTGTGAGGTGAGCAGGGGACTCAGGCGAGGATCGGCGGGGCGCGGGTCAGGGCGCCGGGGAACACGGTCTGCCGGGCGTGGCCCAGGCGCGTGGCGGGGATCAGGAAATACTGTGTGGGCGGCGCGGACAGGGCGGCGAACGACAGCCCCGAAGGCAGTGCCGGGCAATTGAACAGCAGGCTGCAATAGCCGCATTTTTCCCAGAGTACGTGTTGTTCGCCCTGGGACTTGCCCTGTTGGGCGTGATGCGGGCTTTCACCGTGACAGCCGGGCGCGCCGTCACCCATGTCCATGGAGACGGACATGTTCATCGGCATCGCGTGATCCATCGGCATCGACTGAGAAATCAGCGGGCCGATAAAGATCATCAGCATGGCGAACAGGCTGATCCAGCTGCCGCGGCGCACTCCCGGGGAGTTGCGACGCGGCGCGGACCGCCTGCGGCCAGGCGCGTGCGGGGTGTTCACGGTAACGAGCCGGTCAGCTTAGTGAGCGTGCTTGGACTCGTGCATGGCGGCCGGTGGCTGCTTCTGTACGGCCACTTCGACGGTGACGTCGCCGGCCTTTTCAAAGTGCAGGGTCAGCGGGAAGCGCTTGCCGTCGCTGAGCAGGCTGCGGTCTTTGAGCTCCATCAGCATCACGTGGTAGCCCATGGGGGCGAAGGTCACCTCACCGCCGGCGGGCACCGCAACCTTGGCCACTTGCTGCATCTTCATCATGTCGCCTTGCATGACGTGTTCATGCAGTTCGGCCCGGCCAGAGATCGGCGAGTCGACACTGAGCAGGGTGTCGGCGTTCTTGCCTGGGTTGTGCACCACGAAGTAAGCCGCGACGGTCGGCGCGTTCGGCGGCAGCTCCTGCGACCAGGGATGGGCGATCTGCAACTCACCGGCCTTGTAGTCGTGAGCGGTGGCGAAACAGGCGGGCAGCAGCAGTGCGGCAATAAGCAGGGATTGCTTGATCAGGGACGGTTTGGACATGACGGTTCTCCAGAACGATTCAAAAACGCAGATCACTTGCGAAAGGGAATCATGCCAGAGGCGGTGCACCGGGGTTCAGGCTGGGCCATTGCTGGCGCAGGGTGAGCATTGCGATCTTCGGTTGCGGCGCGCCCGGCTGGACGGCGAAACGAATGAAATTCAGCTGGGGCACATGACCGGGCAGGGCCACCAGCGGCGCCGAGCCTGAGCAGCACCAGCAGTGCTGCATGTTCGAGTGCTCGTCGTTCTGCGGGACTTTCTGTTCAAGCTTGCCCAGGGAAATGGCCACCATTTTGGTGCCGCTGGAAGAGCAGAAGCTGCCCCACAGCAGTTGTTCGTCCAGCCCCGAATCGTTGCGTTGCATGGCCCCGGAAAGCGGCATGGCAAGCATGTTGAACAGCACTGCGAAGCAGGCGATCCAGGCAAATGCGAGCCGTTGTCGGGACATGGGGACGATCCGTCGGTTGAGCGATCAGGCGGGTATTTAGCCTGATCGCTGTGGATAAGTAAAAAAGCAGCGTATGCGGTGTGGTGTCGCAGTGCCAGTTCAGGCCGGGCTGACGTGGAGCTTGAGTCCCAGTGCCTTCATGACCTTGATGATAGTCGCGAACTCGGGATTGCCCTGGCTGCCCAGGGCCTTGTACAGGCTCTCGCGACCCAGGCCGGTGTCGCGGGCCACCTGGGTCATGCCCCGGGCGCGGGCGATGTCGTTGAGGGCGGCGCGGATCAGCTTGCCGTCGCCGGCATCTTCCTCGAAGCAGGCGTCGAGGTAGGCCACCATGTCTTCCGGGGTCTTGAGGTACTCTGCCGCGTCGAAGCGGGTCACTGGGGTACGCATGTTTCAGCCCTCGCTCTTGAGGTCATGGGCCAGTTGCCTGGCGCGTTGGATATCGCGTCTCTGGGTGCCCTTGTCACCGCCGATCAGCAACAGGTAGATCACGGTGTCCCGGCGCGAGAAGTACCCCCGGTAGCCGGGGCCGCGATGGATGCGCATTTCATAGACACCTTCGCCCACCGGTTCGCAGTCGCCGAATCGGCCCAGTTGCGCCGCCCTGATCCGGGCCAGCACGCGGGTTTTTCCCTGGGGATCCTTTAGGCTTAGCAGCCAGTGGGTGAACGCCTGAGTCTGCTCAAAGACGAACATGGCGACTGTATTCCTTGGGATACGGGCTGGCAAGTCATTTGCCAGACTGAAGTCGATTGGCGCGACGACTGGCCATTGATGAGCCGGTCGCCACTGAATCGTTCCAAGGAGGCTAAAGCACTGTCTTATCGATCGCTGCCAGGGGAATCCCAAGAGTCTGTGGGGCTTGGCGACTTTGTCTGTCAGGCGTGAGACAGCTGCCCCAGGGCACTCAACACCTCGGCCACGCTGGCAAAGTGGCGGTCGACCTCGGGCAGCTCGGGACGCTTGAGCACCAGCACCGGTATGCCCCGCTCGCGGGCCACTTCCAGCTTGGGTTCGGTGGCGCTGCTGCCACTGTTCTTGCTGATCAGCACATCGATCTGCCGACGCTCGAACAGCGCTTGTTCGTCCTCGATCAGGAACGGCCCGCGGGCCCCGATCACTTCACAGCGCGGATTGCCCGGGCAGGTATCCAGGGCGCGCAGGGTCCAGAACTGGCCGGCAGGAATCTCATCCAGATGCTGCAAGGGTTCGCGGCCCAGGGTGAACAGGGGCCGCTTGAAGGGTTTCAAGGCCTGCACCAAGTGCGGCCAGTCGGTTATTTCGCGCCAGTCATCCCCGGGCTGCGGCTGCCAGGCCGGCCGCCGCAAGGCCCAGCAGGCAACTCCGGCCAGTTGCGCGGCGGCCTGTGCATTGGCGCTGATCTGTGCCGCGTAAGGGTGGGTGGCATCCAGCAGCAGGCCGATGCGCTCTTGGCGGATAAAGCGGGCCAGGCCCTCGGCACCGCCATAGCCGCCGACCCGTACCTGGCAGTTCAGGTCGGTGGGCACCCGTCCGACTCCGGCCAGGCTGTAGATATGTGTTGGGCCCAGGGTGCGGGCGATGGCCAGGGCTTCGGTGACCCCGCCCAGCAGCAGAATACGGGTCATGACAAGACTCCGGCATGGCCAACGATGCCGCCCTGGCGATCGATGGCGAAGACTTCCACCTGAACCTGGGCCGGCACCACGCTGCGGGCGAAGTCCAGGGCGTGCTGGCACACCGCGTCGCCCAGGGCGATCCCGGCGGCGCTGGCCATGGCCAGGGCCTGCTGGCTGGTATTGGCCTCGCGGATGGCCTGTTGCAGCGCCGGGTCGGCACCCACCGCGGCGGCCCAGCGCGCCAGTTGTGGCAGGTCGATGCTGGAATGGCGGCTGTGCAGGTCCATGTGCCCGGCGGCCAGTTTGCTGATCTTGCCGAAGCCGCCGCACAGGCTGAGTTTATCCACAGGCACTTTGCGCAGGTGCTTGAGCACTGCGCCGACGAAGTCGCCCATTTCGATCAGGGCGATTTCCGGCAGTTCGTAGACCCGGCGCATGGTGTCTTCGCTGGCGTTGCCGGTGCAGGCGGCGATGTGCAGGTAGCCATTGGTCTTGGCCACGTCGATGCCCTGGTGGATCGAGGCGATATAGGCCGCGCAGGAGAAGGGCCGGACAATGCCGCTGGTGCCCAGGATCGACAGCCCGCCGAGAATCCCCAGGCGCGGGTTCATGGTTTTCAGGGCCAGTTCCGCTCCGCCCTCGACGTTCACCGTGACTTCGAACCCGCCGGGGTAGGCCTGTTCCTCGGCGAGCCGTTGCAGGTGTTCGCTGATCATCCGGCGCGGCACGGGATTGATCGCCGGCTCACCCACTGCCAGCACCAGACCGGGGCGGGTCACGGTGCCCACACCTTGGCCGGCGATAAAGCGGATTCCCGGCTCGGGAGTCAGGCGCACCTGGGAGTAGAGCAGGGCGCCGTGGGTCACGTCCGGGTCGTCGCCGGCATCCTTGAGGGTTCCGGCCTCGGCGCCGTCGTGGGTGCGGCGACAGAACTCCAGGCGCATCTGTACCTGTTTACCCTTGGGCAGGACGATATCCACCGCGTCCGCATTGACACCCCCCAAGAGCAGGCGAGCGGCGGCCAGGCTGGTGGCCGTGGCGCAGCTGCCGGTGGTCAGGCCGCTGCGCAGGGGCGCGGGTTGTTCCGCTGTTTCCTCACGCATGCCCTTGCTCCCGTAGGAGCGAGCTTGCTCGCGAAGGGCGCGCTGCGGTCTCTTTGCTGGATGCTTTTGCGGGCAAGCCCGCTCCTGCAAGGTTCATGGCAGGTCCTGGGGCTTGTGCAGCTCCAGCAGGGTGATCGGCAGGGCCTGGCGCCAGGTGTCGAACTCCCCCAGGGGCTGGGCCTGGGCGATATGGATGCGGGTCAGTTCACCGCCGTACTGGTCGCGCCAGTGCATCAGGGTCATTTCACTTTGCAGGGTCACCGCGTTGGCCACCAGGCGCCCACCGGGCTTGAGCTGCTCCCAGCAAGTCTGCAACACGCCTTCGCGGGTCACCCCACCACCGATGAACACCGCATCCGGACGCTCCAGTCCGGCCAGGGCCTGGGGCGCGCTGCCGCGAATCAGTTGCAGCCCGGGCACCCCGAGTACGTCGCGGTTGTGTTCGATCAACTGCTGGCGGCCGTCATCGGCTTCGATGGCCAGGGCCCGGCAACTGGGGTGGGCCCGCATCCATTCAATACCGATGGAACCGCTGCCGGCCCCCACATCCCAGAGCAGTTCACCGGGCACCGGGGCCAGGCGGGCCAGGGTGATGGCGCGCACGTCCCGCTTGGTCAACTGGCCGTCATGGCGGAAGGCCGAGTCCGGCAGGCCAGCCAGACGGGACAGTTGCGGCGTATCGGCCGCCGCCCGGCATTCGATGGCCAGCAGGTTGAGGTCGGCGATCGATGGATCGCTCCATTGATTGGCAGTGCTGTCCAGGCGTCGCTCCAAGGGCCCGCCCAAGTGCTCCAGTACCGTGATCCGGCTCGGGCCGAAGCCGCGCTCGCGCAGCAGTCCGGCGATGGCCGCCGGGCTGTGGCGGTCATTGCTCAGCACCAGCAGGCGCACGCCGCTGAACAGTTGGGCGTTGAGCGCGGCAATCGGGCGTGCCACCACCGACAGCGTGACCACCTCTTGCAGGGCCCAGCCCAGGCGGGCGGCGGCCAGGGAATAGGAGGAAGGAAAGGGCAGTACCTGCAGCTCCTCGGCCGGCAGTTGCCGGGCCAGGCTGGCCCCTACGCCGAACAGCATCGGATCGCCGCTGGCCAGCACGCAGACGGGCGTGCCGCGTTGGCTCAGCACCGGCTCCAGCGAGAACGGACTGGGCCACAACTGGCGTTCGCCACGGATGCACGCCGGCAGCAGATCCAGCTGGCGCTGGCCGCCGACGATCCGCGAAGCGCCCAGCAGGGCATGGCGGGCGTTCCTGCCCAGGCCCTTGAAGCCGTCTTCACCGATTCCCACTACTGTCAGCCAGGGCGACATCTATATTCCTCAAACCTAAGGTTCCGACCGGCAGGCTTTTCATGCCTTCGGACAAAGCAGGCATAATACCGCGCCTTCGTTGACGAAGCGCTTTTCCCACACTGCCGGTCGCCCCTTTGAACGAACGTCCTATGTCCACCGCCATCCGCCCCTCGGCCTGCCCGGGGTTGCTGCGCATTGTCCCGGCGCTGGACGGCGGCATCTGCCGGATCAAGCTGGCGGGCGGCGTCATCAGTGCAGCTCAGGCAGCGGCGGTGGCCGAGGCGGCGCAGGCTTATGCCGGCGGTGTGATCGAGGCCACCAACCGCGCCAACCTGCAGATTCGCGGGATCGGCGCCGAGCACCAGGCACTGATCGACAAACTGCTGGCGGCCGGCCTGGGACCGACCACCGCCGCCGGCGACGATGTGCGCAACCTGATGCTCAGCCCCAGCGCCGGCATCGACCGGCAATTGCTGATGGACACCCGGCCCCTGGCCGGGCAGATCCTCGAGACCTTGCAGAGCCACTCGCGCTTCCATGAACTGTCGGCCAAGTTCGCCGTGCAGCTCGATGGCGGCGAAGCCCTGGCCATGCTCGAACATCATCACGATCTGTGGCTGGCCGCCTTGGTGCGGGAGGGGCAGTTGCTGTTGGCCTTTGGCTTGGCGGGCAGCCCTGTGGATAAACCTTTGGCGGCAGTGCCCCAGGAACTGGGCCATGAACTGCTGGTGGCGGTGCTGGAGCTGTTTCTCGAGCTGGCCACGCCCGAGCAGACGCGGATGCGCCACCTGTTGGCGCAGGTGCCGGTGGCGGACTTTCTTGCCCAACTGAACCTGCGCCTGAGCCGGCCCTTGTTGAGTATCGACGGCTGGCAGCGTCCGGCCTCGGTCGCTGGGCTGCACCTGGGAACTTATCCACAGCGTGAACGCGGACAGGTCTATGTCGGCGCGGTTGCGCCCCTGGGGCGCCTTGATCCCGTCATGCTCAAGGGCGCTGCGCAACTGGCCGAACAGTACGGCGATGCCAGCCTGCGCTTCACACCCTGGCAGAGCCTGCTGCTGCCCGGCATTGCCCCTGCGGATGCTCCCGGGGTCACGGCACGTCTGGGCCAACTGGGCCTGTTGTGCAGCCCTGAACAATCCCTGGCCCACCTGATTGCCTGTACTGGCTCCAGTGGCTGCGGCAAAGCCCTGGCCGACACCAAGGGCGATGCGCTGAAGTTGGCAGCCCTGCTCCAGGGCCATGGCCGTCAGCAGGCGGTGCATTTGTCGGCCTGCTCCCGTTCCTGCGCCGCCGCCCATGTGGCGCCGGCCACCCTGCTGGCGACGGCCCCAGGGCGTTACGACTTGTATCTACGCGATGCAGCGCAGCCGGGTTTCGGCGCGCTGCACGCACGCAACCTTTCTATTGAAGCGGCAGAGGCACTGCTTGATGCCCGCCCACGGAGCCACCTAGATGATTGATTACATCCGCGACGGTCAGGAGATCTATCGCAACTCCTTCGCGATCATCCGCGAAGAAGCCAAGCTGGATCGCATTCCCGCCGACCTGGAAAAACTCGCGGTACGGGTGATCCACGCCTGCGGCATGGTCGAGGCCATCGATGGCCTGCAATTCTCCGCGGGCGCCGGCAAGGCCGGGCGTGATGCCCTGGCCGCCGGGGCACCGATCCTCTGCGATGCGCGGATGGTCTCTGAAGGCATTACCCGGGCACGCTTGCCGGCCAACAACAAAGTGATCTGCACCCTGCGCGATGACAGCGTCCCGGAGTTGGCCCGAGAGCTGGGCAACACCCGCTCGGCGGCGGCTCTGGAGCTCTGGCGTCCGCACCTGGAAGGCAGCGTGGTGGTGATCGGCAATGCGCCCACCGCCCTGTTCTACCTCCTGGAAATGCTCGACGCCGGCGCGCCGAAACCGGCGCTGATCCTCGGCTTCCCGGTGGGCTTCGTCGGCGCCGCCGAATCCAAGGCGATGCTCGCCGCCGACAGCCGCGGCGTGCCCTTTGTGATCATGCAGGGTCGCCTGGGCGGTAGCGCCATGGCCGCCGCCGCCGTCAACGCCCTGGCCACGGAGATCGAATGATGCAGCAACCTGGACGTTTGATCGGCCTTGGCGTGGGTCCTGGTGATCCGGAGCTGATTACCCTGAAGGCCCTGCGCCTGCTGCGCGAGTCGCCGGTGGTGGCCTACTTCGTGGCCAAGGGCAAGAAAGGCAACGCCTTCGGCATCATCGAAGGGCACCTGCAGCAGGCCCAGACCCTGCTGCCGCTGGTGTACCCGGTGACCACCGAAGTGCTGCCGGCGCCGCTGTCCTACGAGCAAGTGATCAGCGATTTCTACGACAGCGCCAGCCAGGAGCTGGCGCTGCATCTGGATGCCGGTCGGGATGTGGCGGTGATCTGCGAAGGCGACCCGTTCTTCTACGGCTCCTACATGTACCTGCACGATCGTCTGGCCGAGCGTTACCAGGCCGAAGTGGTGCCCGGGGTGTGCTCGATGCTGGGCGGCGCGTCGGTACTGGGCGCGCCCCTGGTGTATCGCAACCAGAGCCTGTCGGTGCTTTCGGGCGTGCTGCCACATGACGAACTCAAGCGGCGTCTGGCGGACGCCGACGCGGCGGTGGTGATGAAGCTGGGGCGCAATTTCCCCAAGGTGCGCCAGGTCCTGGAAGAGCTGGGGCTGGCGCAGCGTGCGCTGTACGTCGAGCGCGCCACCATGGCCAACCAGAAGATCGTGCCGCTGGATGACGTGGAGCCGATGTCCTCGCCGTACTTCTCGCTGATCATCGTGCCCGGCGAAAGGTGGCAAGGCTGATGGCCCTTTCAATTCCGGCCATCGTCATCCTTGGCCAAGGCAGTCTCGACACCGCACGGCAGATCCAGCGGCTGTATCCCGATTCGTTGATCCACGGTCTGGCGGAACGGGTCGAAGGCGCTGATCGGATCTATCACGAGTTCGGCGTCACCCTGCGCCAGATGTATCAACAGGACACGCCCATCATCGCCCTGTGCGCGGCCGGGATCGTCATCCGCACCCTGGCCCCGCTGCTGCTGGAAAAAGGCGCCGAACCGCCGGTGCTGGCCGTTGCCGAAGACGGCAGCGCCGTGGTGCCGCTGCTGGGCGGCCTGGGCGGCGTCAACGTCATGGCCCGGGAAATCGCCGCGGGCCTTGGCGTGGCTGCGGCCATTACCACCAGTGGCGAACTGCGCTTCGGCACCTGCCTGCTCAACCCGCCCAGCGGTTATGCCCTGGGCGACCTGGAGCTGGGCAAGCGTTTCGTTTCCGACCTGCTGGGTGGCGAAAGCGTGCGCATCGAAGGCGCCGCGCCCTGGCTGGCCGCGGCCAAGCTGCCCGAGAACGATCAGGCCCGCCTGACCATCCGGGTCGGCTCTGCCGAGCGCGAGCCTGCGGCCAATGAGCTGCTGATCTACCCCCGCAGCGTCCTGGTCGCTTGCCGTAGCGGCCAGCTTGCTGGCGAAAGCGATACCGGCCTCGCCACCCACATCCGTCAGGCCCTGCATCAGGCGCGAATTGCCGTGCAGTCCGTCGCCTGCCTGCTGGCGGCCGACAGTGACATGGCTGACCGCGCCCTGCATCAGGCGGCTGCGCAACTGGGTGTGCCGCTGCGTTTCCTGCCGGCCGCCGGCAGTGTCGTCGAACTGGCACAGCAAGCCGTGCCGCAATTGCTGCCGCCGCTGAAGGTGGGGGACGACATCGCCATCGCCGTGGCCAGCCAGCCCCTGGACCCTGAGCGGATCGGTCGTCCCCGCGGACGCCTGGCAGTCATCGGCCTCGGTCCTGGTGCTGCCGAACTCATGGTGCCGGCGGTGAAAGCCGAACTGGCCCGTGCCAACGACATCCTCGGTTATGAAACCTACGTGCGCATGGCCGGCCCGTTCCGCGCCGATCAGGTGATGCACTGCACTGACAACCGCGAAGAAATGCAGCGCGCCCGGCACGCCTTCGAACTGGCGGCCCAGGGTCGTTCGGTGGTGGTGGTGTCGTCCGGCGATCCGGGGGTGTTTGCCATGGCCGCGGCGGTCCTGGAAGCCCTGCACGAATCCAGCGATCCGGCCTGGCATCGTGTCGACCTGGAGATCCTCCCGGGCGTCTCCGCCTCACTGGCCACCGCCGCCCAGGCCGGCGCGCCGCTGGGTCATGACTTCTGCGTGCTGTCGCTGTCCGACAACCTCAAGCCCTGGGACATCATCGAGAAGCGCCTCGATCTCGCCTCCCAGGCCGATCTGGCCCTGGCCTTCTACAACCCGATCTCCCGTTCCCGACCCTGGCAACTGGGCCGCGCCCTGGAGATCGTGCGCCAGCACCGCACGCCGCAAACCCCGGTGGTGCTGGGGCGCGACATTGGCCGTCCGGGCCAGACCTTGCGGGTCATCACCCTGGGCGAGCTGACCCCGGAGCAGGTGGACATGCGCACCATGGTGCTGGTGGGCTCTTCCACCACCTGCGTCTTCCCCCGGGCCGAGGGTGGCGAGTGGGTCTACACCCCGCGCTGGTACGGCAATAAACCCTTGTAGGAGCCGGCTTGCCGGCGAAGGCGCTCGCAAGATCGCCATCGCCGGCAGCGGCTTCTAGCGCGCAGGGTCCTCATCCTCATCCTCATCCTCATCCTTGTCCGTGGCGGTCAGCAGCCAGGTGATGAATTCGAAGAAGCTGGCCCATCTGGCGGGAACGCGGCCGGCGATAAAAGCTTCCCGGTCGCCCAGGTCGAAATCCCAGACGCCACCGCTGTCCTTGTCCAGCAAGTAGCCGCCTTGACCTTGCAGTGAGGTGAAGGCGATGAAGTTCTTGGGCAACTCCCAGACTTCATGAATGAACTCGGTGCTCATCAGGATTTCATCACTGGGCCCGTCGATGTTCATCAGCGCTCCGTAGCTCACTCGGTCTAAGAAGTCGGCGGGGTGGCAGGTCAGGTAGATCTGCGCGAACTCGCTGTCCAGGGCAATCCCCAATGTTGCCAGCGCTCGGGTGACCTCGGCGGTGTCGGGGCGCGGGCGGAAGCGGGGCTGGGCTTCGATCAGGGCGATCAACTGCGGGGGAATCATGGGTGCTCCTTGCTGATGTGTGGCCACTTATCCAAGGGCAGGCGGCCCTGCTGCTGGGCAAAGTGTTCCCGGGCCTGGCCCAGGGTTTTGTGGTTGGGTCCGCTCAGCACATCCAGCGCCTGGCTGCCGTCGTCCTCCCAATGGCAGAGGTCGCAGATCTGGTAGTCGCCCCGCGCCGTGAGGGTTCGATAACCGCAGCAGGGACAGGCCTCAAGGTACTCGATGTCCGCGCTGACGGCGTAGTCGCCCAGCCCGGCTTCACGCAGGCAGCGCCTCAGGTACAGCTGGGTCACGCCACGATACTCGGCGCGCAGGGCGACCAGCAGCAGGGCGTCGTAGCGCGGGTCTTGCGCATCGTCCGGGGGCTCCGGTTGCGAGATGAGCTGTTGCTGCAGGTCGGGTGGCAGTGTCGCGAATTCAAGGTTGTCGCTGTCGATCCCCCACCAGTCCAGGAGCAGGGAAGCCCGAGCGGCGAGGTCGAGGCCGGGCAGCCTGTGTGTGCTCAGGAGGTCGATGGCGGCGGTGGCGCTCAGTTTTTTCATTGGGCTCGGTGTGGGCGGGCGGTTCATGGCCAGACCAGGGTCAACTGATCGGGGCGCTCGACAGGGACCCGCACGGTGACGCCGGAGGTCGACTCGGCATGGATCTTCTGGTCGTGGATCTCGACTCGGCAGAAGGGATTGGTTTCGCTGAGGACAAGCAGCCAGATCAGTGCATCCGTGTCCTTTTCCAGCAAGGCCAGGAAGCCGTCGCCGCCGTGCCCGGCGGTCTCACCGCACTGGGCATGAAAGGACTGCGGGCCTTCGGCGGCAAACCCCAGGGTGGTGACGAAATCAGGTTCATCCCTGCCTGGGAAGTCCAGGGCCAGCATCCAGACTTTGTTGCTCAGCCGGGGATGTTCGTAGGGCAGGTCGAACAGGCAGTAGAACCCGCTGTTGAGGACCAGGGTGTTTTCCCGGGGGAAGTACCCGGCCTGCCATTGTTCCTGGATAAAGGCCGTGTCGACGCTGTAGGGCATGGTGCGGTTCCTGCTCCTGCTGGGAAGGTTTCCTACAGTTTCGAGACCTGGCGGACCTAAGGGACCAGGTAACCCCTTACCCCGGTAAAGATGATCTGTGCTGCCAGGGCACAGACGAACAGTCCCATCAGCCGGCTGACGATCTGCAAGCCTTGGTCGCCAAGGATGCGCTCGATGCGGTTGGACAGGTACAGCACCACGCCCACGGTGAGGCTGGCCAGGGCGATGCTGAGAATGGCGGTGAGCTTGTCGTCCCAGTGGGGCTGGCTGACCCCCATCACCAGCAGGGCGCCGATGGTGCCCGGGCCCACGGTCAGGGGAATGGTCAGCGGCACGATGGTCACGTCCTGTTGCACGTTGTCGGTCTGTACAGCCGACTTGCCCTGGGCCATGCCCAGGGCCGAGATGAACAGCACGCTGCCGGCACCGATGCGGAAGGCGTCCACGGTGATGCCGAACACGCTGAAGATCACCCGCCCGAACAGGTACAGCAAGACGCTGGAAACCAGGGTGGCCAGGGCGACTTTCCAGGCCAGGCGTCGGCGCTCCTTGGAGGAGTAGCCGCGGGTCAGGCTGATGAAGCATGAGAGGACGAAGAACGGGCTATAGAGCACCAGCATCTTCAGGTAAACGCTGAACAGCACGTGGAGCATGGCGGGAGCTCACGACTAGGGAGGGCGAGCCAGAGTTTAACAGGCGCCGCGCAGGCTGTCGGCTCAACTGGTGTGCGCGGTGCTGCGCTCGCGCAGGTCGCGCTGGGTGACCCAGTGTTCCACCAGCTCGCGCAGTTGCGACAACTCCACCGGCTTGGCCATGTGCCCGTCCATGCCGGCCTGGCGCGCGCGCTCCTTGTGCTCGGCGAGGATGTGCGCGGTCAGCGCCACCACCGGGGTGCGCACCCGCTGGTTGCCCACTTCCCAGGCCCGCAACTGCTGGGTGGCGGAGAAACCGTCGAGCACCGGCATTTCGCAGTCCATGAGCACCAGGTCGTAGCGCTTGGCCTTCATTGCCTGCAAGGCCTCTTCGCCGTTGCTGGCGGTGTCGGGCTGCAGATTGAGCTTGCCCAGCATGCCGCGGATGACCTTGGTGGAGATGCTGTTGTCTTCGGCCACCAGGATGCTGAAGTCGCTGGGAACGGTGATCGGCGCCGGACCCGGTGCCGGGTTCAGGGGCATGTTGTAGGGCGCGGTGGGGGCCTTGTCGCGTTGGCTGAGCTCGTCGGCCAGAGTGGTCTTGAGGGTGTAGCCGGCCACCGGCTTGGCGAGGATGCGCTTGATCCCGGCATTGCGCGCAATCACCTTGCTCGGCGCGTTGCTGATGCCGGTGAGCATGATCAGCAGGATGTCGTGGTTCAGGCTCGGGTCTTCCTTGATCTTCGCCGCCAGCTGCATGCCGGTCATGCCGGGCATGTTCTGGTCCAGCAGCACCACGTCGAAGTAGTCCCGCAGGTGCGCCTTGGTCCGCAGCAGGGCCAGGGCTTCCTTGCCCGAAGGCACGGCGCTGACGTTCAGGCCCCAGGCGCTGCATTGCTGCACCAGCACCTTGCGGCAGGTGTCGTTATCGTCCACCACCAGCACCCGCGCGCCCTGCAAGGGGCCGTCGAGGTCGGCGGTGGGATGTTCCAGGCGCTCGGCGTCCAGGGGCAGGGTCAGCCACAGGGTGCTGCCCTGGTTGGTGCCGCTCTTGATGCCGAACTCACCGTGCATCAGCAGGATCAACTGGCGGGCGATCACCAGCCCCAGGTTGCCCCCCAGGCGGGTGGTGGCGAGGAAGTTCTTGCTGTGCAGTTCGGTGTGCAGCAGCGCTTCGCGCTCCTCGGTATCCATGGGCTGGCCGCTGTCTTGTACGGCAATGCGCAGGCGCGGTTTGCTGCTGCGCTCGTCGAGGGCGACGACGATCAGCACTTCGCCTTCGTCGGTCTTCTTCAGGGCGTTTTCCAACAGGCTCAGCAGGGCCTGGCGCAGGCGCGTCGGATCGCCGCTGATGACCCGCGGCACCTGGGGCTGGATGAAACTGATCAGCTCGACGTTCTGCTGTTCGGCCTTGGCCCGGAAGATACTCAGGCAATCCTCGATCAGGGCGTTGAGGTCGAACTGCACGTCGTCCAGTTCGATCTGCCCGGACTCCAGCTTGGAGATGTCGAGGATCTCGTTGATCAGGGTCAGCAGCTCGTTGCCGGCACTGTGAATGGTCTGCACATAATCACGCTGCTTGACCGACAGCGGGGTGCCCAGCAGTAACTCGGTCATGCCCAGCACACCGTTCATCGGCGTACGGATCTCGTGGCTGATCTTGGCCAGGAACTCGGCCTTGGCATTGATCTCGGCGGTGCTGGCGGCCAGGTCGCGGCTGACACTGAAGCGGTTCTCGGTGATGTTGCGCTGGCGTTCGCCCAAGGCAATGCTCATCAGCAACCCGGCGATGCACACCACGCTCAGCAGGGTGACGATCAAGCCTTGCGGCGCTACCAGGGTCAGGCCCAGCAGCGCAGGGAGAATCACCAGGGTGCCGAGGTTGAAAATCACCATGGCGGTGACGAACAGCCGGGCCGGACGATAGCCCTGGTGCCAGTGGTAGGCGCCAACGAACAGCATGCTCAGGCCGGCCAGGGCCACCAGGCCGTAGGTGATGATGTTCAGCGGCAGGGTGTTGACGAACAGCAGCAACAGACCGAACAGGCCGATCAGCAGAATATTGCCCAGCAGCAAGCGGTTCAGCGGGTGCGGGCCCAGTGGAGCGAAGAAGCGGTAGGCGAACATCATCCCGCAGGGCGCGGTCAGCAGCAGGGCCACGTAGGCGCCCGGTGTCTGCAACGCTTGCCAGTCCGGTAGCCAGGGACCGAGCAGGTTCAGCAGCATCAACAGGCTGAGGGTCAGCAGGCCTTCACAGGCTGCCAGCCACAGGCTGCTGCGTGAACGGGTGTAGGCGAAGCGGGTGAGGTTGTGCAGGATCAGCATCGCCAGGCAGCCGAACAACAGGCCGTAGATCAGCGTCTGGCTCTGGTCTGCGGCGCCCATCACAGCCGATTGCAGGGTGATGTAGGGACGCAGTTCATGTTCGGACACCAGGCGCAGATAGACGTCCAGCGGCTTGGCACTTTGCGGCAGTGGCAGCATGAAGTCGCTGCTGGGCAAAGGCTTTTGGGCTTGCGACTGGCTGGCGCCGGTGTTCACTTGTTCGATCAGCTTGTCGCCGTCGAGCACGTAGAGATTCAGGTGGGACAGGTCGGGGGCGAAGATCCGCAGGATCTGCTCGTGGGTTCCCGGTTGGAGCTTGAAGCGCAACCACAGGGCGCCGTCGGGTTCGGCTGCGGTCAGCTTGTCCAGTTCGATGGGGCTGAATTGGTTGGTGTAGCGCGGGGAGCGGATATCACTGAGCTGCAGGTCGGCCTGTTCGTCGAGCAAAACCGCCCAGCCACTGCCTTGAGCGGCCAGGGCCGGATTCAAGCAGAGCAAGGTCAGCAATGTGACGGTGAAGCCTAGGGCGGTCCTGAGCCAGCGCACGGCGAAATCCCTTCATTGGTTGATGCCTGATTATAACTATGCGCGGCGTGATCACCGCACGGCAAGGGCGCAAGGCCCTTGCCGGGGGGCGCTGGCAGCTTTACTCCTGGCCGCGCTCACGAGCAATGGCACGGTAGCCGATGTCGTTGCGGTAGAAGCAGCCCTGCCAGTCGATCTTGGCCGCCAGGCGGTAGGCTTGTTGCTGGGCGGCATCGACGCTGTCACCCATGGCGGTGGCGCAGAGCACCCGGCCGCCGGAGGTCACGACCTGACCGTCCTTGAGTGCGGTGCCGGCGTGGAACACTTTGCCTTCCAGTGCAGCGGCGGCGTCCAGGCCAGTGATGGCCGCGCCCTTGGCATAGTCGCCAGGATAGCCGCCGGCGGCGAGGACGATGCCCAGGCTCGGGCGTGGGTCCCACTGGGCTTCGACCTTGTCCAGGGCCTGGGCCAGGGCGGCTTCCACCAGCAGCACCAGGCTCGATTGCAGGCGCAGCATCACCGGTTGGGTTTCCGGGTCGCCGAAGCGGCAGTTGAACTCGATGACTTTCGGGTTGCCGGCTTTGTCGATCATCAGACCGGCATAGAGGAAGCCGGTGTAGACGTTGCCTTCCTCGGCCATGCCGCGAACGGTGGGCCAGATCACCAGATCCATCACCCGCTGGTGCACTTCTGAAGTGACCACCGGTGCTGGCGAGTAAGCGCCCATGCCACCGGTATTGGGGCCAGTGTCGCCGTCGCCGACGCGTTTGTGGTCCTGGCTGGTGGCCATGGGCAGCACGTTCTTGCCGTCGACCATGACGATGAAGCTGGCTTCCTCGCCGTCGAGGAACTCCTCGATGACCACGCGGGAACCGGCATCACCGAAGGCATTGCCGGCCAGCATGTCACGCACGGCTTCTTCGGCTTCGGCCAGGGTCATGGCGACGATCACGCCTTTACCGGCGGCCAGGCCGTCGGCCTTGATCACGATCGGCGCGCCTTTTTCCCGCAGGTAGGCCAGGGCCGGCTCGATCTCGGTGAAGTTCTGGTAGTCGGCCGTCGGGATCTTGTGGCGTGCCAGGAAGTCCTTGGTGAAGGCTTTCGAACCTTCCAGCTGCGCGGCGCCGGCGGTCGGACCGAAGCAGTCCAGGCCACGGGAGCGGAACAGATCCACCACGCCGGCCACCAGCGGTACTTCCGGACCGACGATGGTCAGGGAGACGTTCTTCTCAGCGAAATCCGCCAACTGCTCCAGGGCCAGGACGTCGATGGCGACGTTCTCGCACTTGGCTTCGATGGCGGTACCGGCGTTGCCGGGGGCGACGAATACTTTTTCGACCCGTGGGTCCTGAGCGACTTTCCAGGCCAGGGCGTGTTCGCGACCGCCGCTACCAATGATCAGTACATTCATTTCAAAAACCTCGGATGACGCTAATTCTGTTTTGGAACCTGAAGCGTTGCACGCCTCAGGAGGTTGCAATGACAGAGGTAGATGCAAGGCGGAGCCCACCTCGATGAGCGCAGTTGCCTGTTGGCAATGAGCATCATCGGGGTGGGCTCCAACGCAGCAGATGCCGGTGTCAGTGCGACCGTTGTCGTATCAGTGACGGAAGTGGCGCATGCCGGTGAACACCATCGCAATGCCAGCCTCGTCAGCTGCGGCAATCACTTCGTTGTCACGCATCGAGCCGCCTGGCTGGATCACCGCCGTGATGCCGACCTTGGCCGCGTTGTCGATGCCGTCACGGAACGGGAAGAAGGCGTCGGAAGCCATGACTGCGCCCTGGACTTGCAGGCCGGCGTGTTCGGCTTTGATCGCAGCGATCCGCGCCGAGTTCACGCGGCTCATCTGGCCAGCGCCGACACCGATGGTCTGGCGGTTCTTGGCGTAGACGATGGCGTTGGATTTGACGTATTTGGCGACTTTCCAAGCGAAGATCAGGTCGTGGATCTCTTGCTCGGTCGGGGCGCGTTTGGTCACCACTTTCAGGTCATCGGCGCTGATCATGCCGATATCGCGGCTCTGCACCAGCAGGCCACCGTTGACGCGCTTGTAGTCCCAGGCCGGTACGCGGTCTGCCGACCACTGGCCACAGGCCAGCAGGCGCACGTTGGCTTTGGCGGCGACAATGGCGCGGGCTTCTTCGCTGACGCTTGGGGCGATGATCACTTCGACGAACTGACGCTCGACGATGGCCTTGGCGGTTTCGGCGTCCAGTTCGCGGTTGAAGGCGATGATGCCGCCAAAGGCCGATTCGGTGTCGGTGGCGTAGGCCAGTTCGTAGGCCTGGCGGATGCCGCCTTCAGCGTCCGGGCTTACCGCCACGCCGCACGGGTTGGCGTGCTTGACGATGACGCAGGCCGGCTTGACGAAGCTCTTCACGCATTCCAGGGCGGCGTCGGTGTCGGCTACGTTGTTGTAGGACAGCTCCTTGCCTTGCAGCTGGGTGGCGGTGGCGATGCCGACTTCGGCAGGCTTGGCTTCCACGTAGAACGCCGCGCTCTGGTGCGGGTTCTCGCCGTAGCGCATTTCCTGGGCCTTGATGAACTGGCTGTTGAAGGTCCGCGGGAATTCGCTGCGGCCGGATGTCGAGAGGGTCTCGGCGGCCTGGTTCACGGTGCCCATGTAGTTGGCGATCATGCCGTCGTAGGCGGCGGTGTGTTCGAAGGCCTTGAGCATCAGGTCGAAACGCTGAGCGTAGGTCAGGCCGCCGGCCTTGAGGCTTTCCAGGACGCCGGCGTAGTCGCTGGCATTGACCACGATGGCCACGTCCTTATGGTTCTTGGCCGCCGAGCGGACCATGGTCGGGCCGCCGATGTCGATGTTCTCGATGGCGGTCGGCAGGTCGCAGCCGGGCTTGGAAATGGTGGCTTCGAAGGGGTAGAGGTTGACCGCCACCAGATCGATGGGCTTGATCCCGTGCTCGTTCATGATGGCGTCGTCGATACCGCGACGACCGAGGATACCGCCGTGGATTTTCGGGTGCAGGGTCTTGACCCGGCCGTCCATCATTTCCGCGAAACCGGTGTAATCCGCGACTTCCACTGCGGCCACGCCGTTGTCCTGCAGCAGTTTGAAGGTCCCGCCGGTGGAGAGGATCTCCACACCGAGGGCTTCCAGCTCCTTGGCGAATTCGAGGATCCCGGTCTTGTCGGAAACACTGATCAAGGCGCGGCGGATCGGCAGGCGGGTAGTCTGGTCGGTCATCTCAATTTCCATCAAAAGCAAAGGAGTCAGCAAAAAAGGCGACCGTTTTTTACGCGGGCGCCTTTCTGGTTTGATTGAATGCTTACAACAAATCGTACTGCTTGAGTTTCTTGCGCAGGGTGCCGCGGTTCAGACCCAGGAGTTCGCTGGCCTTGGTCTGGTTGCCCTTGACGTAGTTCATCACGCTTTCGAGCAACGGAGCCTCGACTTCGGAGAGCACCAGGTTGTACACGTCCGTGACGGCAGCGCCCTCAAGGTGGGCGAAATAATTGTGCAGCGCCTTCTCGACACTCCCGCGAAGGGTCTGGCCTTCTTCGCTGGGGGTATTGAGGTGCTGTTTCAAATTCACGTTGTCGCTCACGGGTGCAGTTCCACTCACTAAAGTCTCGGTCATCATCGTCATGCGGCCACCCCCTCTCCGTCCCCTGTTTCCAGGCTCTTGTAACGTCCGGCAAAGAACTCACGAACGTTGGCGCATTGTGCTTCCGTATCTTCCAAACGATTGAAGTGGGCGCGAAACTCCCTGGCGCCCGGCAGGGTTGCGAGATACCAGCCCACATGCTTGCGCGCAATGCGGACGCCCATGACCTCCCCATAGAAGGCATGCAGCGCGGCCAGGTGCTCTAGCAGAATACGTTCCACCTCGAACAGCTCCGGTGCCGGGAGGGTTTCACCGGTACGCAGGAAGTGCTCGATTTCACGAAAAATCCATGGCCGCCCCTGGGCGGCCCGGCCGATCAACAACCCGTCGGCCCCGGTGGCGTGCAATACCTGCCGGGCCTTCTCGGGCGAGTCGATATCGCCGTTGGCAAAGACCGGAATCGACACCGCCTGCTTGATCGCGGCAATGGTGTCGTACTCGGCTTCACCGGTGTACAGGTCGGCCCGGGTCCGACCGTGGACCGCCAGTGCCGTGATGCCCGCCTGCTCGGCGATCTTCGCCACCGTCAGGCCGTTCTTGTTCTGCCGGTCCCAGCCGGTGCGGATCTTCAGGGTGACCGGTACATCCACTGCGGCCACCACCGCTTGGAGAATCTCGTTGACCAGGGCTTCGTCTTTCAGCAACGCGGAACCGGCAGCCTTGTTGCAGACCTTCTTCGCCGGACAACCCATGTTGATATCAATAATCTGTGCGCCCAACTCGACGTTGGCGCGGGCGGCGTCTGCCAGCATCTGTGCATCGCCACCGGCAATCTGTACCGAGCGTGGCTCGGGATCGCCTTCGTGGATCATGCGCAACCGCGATTTGCGGCTGTTCCACAAGCTCATGTCGCTGGTGACCATTTCCGAGACTACAAGGCCCGCGCCCAACTGCTTGCAAAGCTGACGAAAGGGCTGGTCGGTGACCCCCGCCATCGGGGCGAGAATCAAGCCGTTGTGCAATGTATATGGGCCGATGCGTACCGCCGACATAGGACTTCCCTGTTGTGGGGCCGGATCATGAGAGTTCGAAAAAGGGTTGGCATGATACCCGCTCTCGATGACCGGATAAAGGCTGAATTGGATAAAATCTGAACAGTTCTTCCGTTATCGCCCGGTGATCAATCTGAGCGATACAGTCATAAATCTGTCGTCAATCCAGAGTTGTCCGTTAGTCTGATCAGCCGATTCACTCGGGCGAGTGGAAACTCAGACTGTAGTTCACCGCTTTCGGTCCTGGGTCGAGAATATCCAGGGCGATGTGAATCGGCGTCTGCGGTGGCATTTCCGCCACATCCTGCATCTCGCCGCCCAGGTACTCCCCAGGTTTGAAACTGCGGCTGGCAATCAGGTGGCCGTTGAGGTCGGCGAAGCGCAGCTCCAGCAGAGGGAAGGGTTGGGAGAAGGGCGCGCGGTTATAGATGATGGCGTCCACCACCAGCGCCCCGCTGAATTCCGGGTGGCTGCGCACCACCAGGTTGCTGCTCTTGATTCGGGCGATATCCACCCGGGATGGCACCGTACAGCCGAGCTCCGGGCACAACTCCTGGAACCACGGCCGGTACTGGTCCTGGCGTGCGAGCTCGTCGAAGTGATAAGCGACGTATTGTCCGACCAGGCCGCCGGCGGCCAGCAGGATCAGCAGCAGCCAGAGCAGGCGCCGGCCCCAGGGGGAGCGGCGTTTCTGCCAATCGAGGTGGATCGGATCGTCCACCAGGTCCAGCAGTACATCCTCCTTGACTCCGGGCTCGCTGCGTTCGCGGCGTTTCTTGCCGGGGGAGGCTGCTGGCGATGGTTCGTCGTGTTCGTCAGCGTCTGTGGACACCTGGGCCTCGAAGGGTTCCAGGTCGTCGTCATGGCGCAGTTTCGGCGTCTTTGGCTCGTCATCCAGATCCGCCAGGTTGAAGGACAGCGAAGGCTCGGTGCGACTGGGACGGACCGGCTCGGGGGCGATGTCGTCCTGATGCGCCTGGGTCTTGAGGGGGGCGGGCTCGGACTCATCGTGTTCACTGGCGCTGCCGAACAGGCCGTCGGGCCAGTGGGCTTCATCGGCGCCCTGAGGGTCGCGACGGGCACTGAGGCTGTCTTCCTGGTGTTCGCGTTCCTGGCCAAAGGCCTTGGCCGGCTGGATCTCCCGTTGCTCGAGCTTGGCCAATTCCTCGTCGAGGTCCAGGTGATCCAGGTCCATCTCGGCGGCCGACCATTGTTTCTGGCTGATGGCGCGCTGGGGAGGCGCTGCCGCCGGCGTTGGTGCGGGGGCGGGCGGCTGCTCGGGTTTAGGCGTCGCAGCTGGCGCGGTTGCCGGTTTCGCCGCCGGCCTGGACGTTGCGTTTTCCTTGGCGGCGCGCTGCTCAAGCAACTGCCGCGCGGCGTTGAACACCTGCAGGCAGGAGCCACAGCGAACCACCCCGCGGGCCACGCTCAACTGAGCATGGCTGACACGGAACCTGGTTTGGCAATGCGGGCACTGGGTGACGAAACTGTCGGTCATGCGGCCATCCGGATTATGCAGGCGGCCATTCTAGCGCCGACGGCCGGTGATGCGCACCCAGCCATCGAGGGTGGCGATCGGATCCAGATCGAAGTCCTGGGCATAGGCCGCAGCCACTTCTTCGCCTTGTTCGGCGAGGATGCCGGAGAGTGCCAGGCGTCCTCCGGACTTCACCAGACCGGACAGTTGCGGGGCCAGGGAGACCAGCGGGCCGGCCAGGATATTGGCCACCAGCACATCGGCCTGTACTTGTGGAAGTTGCTCGGGCAGGTACAGCGGGAACAGTTCGTCGGCAATACCGTTGCGCCCGGCGTTGTCGCGGGAGGCTTCCAGTGCCTGGACATCGATATCGGTGCCGACCGCTTGCTTGGCGCCCAGCAGCAGGGCAGCGATGGCGAGGATTCCCGAGCCGCAACCAAAGTCCAGCACGTTGCAGTCCTTGAGGTCCTGGCCGTCCAGCCACTCCAGGCACAGCGCGGTGGTCGGGTGGGTGCCGGTGCCGAAGGCCAGGCCCGGGTCCAGCAGCAGGTTGACCGCGTCAGGCTCCGGTGCGGCGTGCCAGCTTGGAACGATCCACAGGCGCTGGCCGAAACGCATCGGCTGGAAGTTGTCCATCCAGCTGCGTTCCCAGTCCTGGTCCTCGATGACTTCGCTGTGGTGCTCGGGCAACGGGCTGCCGGTCAGCAGTTCCAGGTGAGCGAGCACGCTGGCGGCTTCAGTGCCGCCTTCGAACAGAGCCAGCAAGTGAGTGTGGGACCACAGTGGCGTGGTATTGAGTTCGGGTTCGAAGATCGGCTGATCCTCGGCGTCCATGAAGGTGACCGAGACGGCACCGACTTCAAGAAAAGCGTCTTCATAGGTTTCGGCTTGTTCTGGGCTGATGGCGAGACGGACTTGCAGCCAAGGCATGGCGGGCACCTTTGAAAATATGTGATGTGCAGCCTAGCGGGCCGCGAGAAGCGCGCAAGTTTACGCGAGACGACCCGCAGGAGCGAGGGGGACGCCTAGTTCTTGCCGGCGTTGGCCGTTGATCGGGGAGTGCACGCAATGGCCGTTGTGCGGTTGGCGGGCAAGCTCGCTTGTACAGGGGCGCGCAGGGGCAAATGACAGATACGACAAGGCCGCTCGAAAGCGGCCTTGTCGGTGTGGCGAGTGCCGATCAGTGTTGCTCGGCCAGCTTGTGCTCGAGGTAGTGAATGTTCACGCCCCCTTTGCAGAAGCCTTCGTCACGGGTCAGATCGCGGTGCAGCGGGATGTTGGTCTTGATTCCGTCGACGACGATTTCGTCCAGCGCATTGCGCATGCGCGCCATGGCTTCGTCACGGGTCGCCCCGTAGGTGATCAGCTTGCCGATCAACGAATCGTAGTTCGGTGGAACCGCGTAACCGCTGTACAGGTGCGAGTCGACGCGCACGCCGTTACCGCCCGGAGCATGGAAGTGCTTGACCGTGCCTGGGCTTGGCATGAAGGTTTTCGGGTCTTCGGCGTTGATCCGGCATTCCAGGGCGTGACCGCGAATGACCACGTCATCCTGGGTGAACGACAGCTTGTTGCCGGCGGCGATGCTGAGCATCTCCTTGACGATGTCGATGCCAGTGACCATTTCCGAAACCGGGTGCTCTACCTGCACGCGAGTGTTCATCTCGATGAAGTAGAAGCGGCCGTTCTCGTAAAGGAACTCGAACGTACCGGCACCGCGGTAGCCGATGTCGATGCACGCCTTGACGCAGCGGGCGAAGACTTCCTGGCGCGCAGTCTCGTCGATGCCCGGTGCCGGCGCTTCTTCGAGGACTTTCTGGTGACGACGCTGCAGCGAGCAGTCGCGGTCGCCCAGGTGGATGGCATTGCCCTGGCCGTCGGACAGCACCTGAACTTCCACGTGACGTGGGTTGGTCAGGAACTTCTCCAGGTAGACCATCGGGTTGCCAAACGCCGCGCCGGCTTCGGAACGGGTCAGCTTCGCCGAGGCGATCAGGTCTTCTTCCTTGTGCACCACGCGCATGCCGCGACCACCGCCGCCGCCAGCGGCCTTGATGATCACCGGGTAGCCGACTTCACGGCCAATGCGCAGGGCGGTTTCTTCGTCTTCCGGCAGTGGGCCGTCGGAACCTGGAACCGTAGGAACACCAGCGGCGATCATGGCGTGCTTGGCGGAAACCTTGTCGCCCATCAGGCGGATGGTTTCAGCTTTCGGGCCGATGAAGGCGAAGCCGGAGTTTTCCACCTGTTCGGCGAAGTCGGCGTTTTCCGCCAGGAAGCCGTAGCCAGGGTGGATTGCCGTAGCGCCAGTGACTTCAGCGGCCGCGATGATGGCCGGAATGTGCAGGTAGGACTGCGCGGCTTGCGCAGGCCCGATGCAGACGGATTCGTCCGCCAGGCCCAGGTGCATCAGCTCCTTGTCGGCCTTGGAGTAGACGGCGACGGTCTTGATCCCCATTTCCTTGCAGGCACGCAGGATCCGCAGGGCGATTTCGCCGCGGTTGGCGATCAGGACTTTTTCCAACTTCGCAGGCTTCAACATCAAAGACTCTCCGCGGTTCAAACGATGGTGAACAGCGGTTGGTCGTACTCAACCGGCTGGCCGTCTTCGACAAGAATGGATTCGATCACACCGCTGGTTTCAGCTTCGATGTGGTTCATCATCTTCATCGCTTCGACGATGCACAGGGTGTCGCCCTTCTTCACGCTCTGGCCGACTTCAACGAAGGCTGGCGAGGTAGGCGAAGACTTGCGGTAGAAAGTACCGACCATTGGCGAGCGGGCCACGGTGCCGTTCAGCGCAGGTGCGGCGGGGGCGGCAGGAGCAGCGGCGGCGGCCGGGGCGGCAGCGGCTGGTGCAGCTACGGGGGCGGCAACCGGAGCCGGTGCGTAGTACTGCTGGGCTGGAGTCTTGCTGTGGCGGCTGATGCGCACGGACTCTTCGCCTTCCTTGATCTCCAACTCGTCGATGCCGGACTCTTCCAGCAGTTCGATCAGTTTCTTAACTTTACGGATATCCATGAATCATCAACTCCCAAGGGTCGGTCAGGGGCGTTTAGCTTGTTGTTCAAGCTGCTCTAGTGCGGCCTCCAGGGCCAGTCGGTAACCGCTGGCGCCAAGGCCGCAGATCACTCCCACCGCAACGTCGGAGAAGTAGGAGTGATGGCGGAAAGGTTCGCGTTTGTGCACGTTGGACAAATGCACTTCGATGAATGGGATGCTCACTGCCAGCAGCGCGTCACGTAATGCGACGCTTGTATGTGTAAAAGCTGCTGGATTGATCAAAATGAAGTCCACGCCTTCATCGCGGGCGGCATGGATACGTTCGATCAATTCGTACTCGGCATTGCTCTGCAGATACTGCAGATGGTGCCCGGCATCACGGGCCCGCTGCTCCAGGTCCTGGTTGATCTGGGCCAGGGTGGTTGCACCGTAGACCCCCGGTTCACGGGTGCCGAGCAGGTTCAGGTTGGGGCCGTGAAGCACCAGTAGGGTGGCCATCGGTTGTTCCTTGTTATCGGGGTGCTGTTGTCAGAACCCGGCGACTATGCCGGAAAGACTTTATGACTGTCCAGTTCTCTGCAATAGCCAACACGATGAGCGATGTTTGCGCAAAATATGTGACCAAGCACTTAAATCCGGTCATTTGCCTGCAGGGTGAGAGCGCTGCACTCCCGGCCAGCCGTTTCGCCGATGATGGGGCGTTTGTCAGGCAAAACCGGGGCACAGGCAGAGCTTAGACGCGGAAGGCTTGCACCGCCGTATGCAATTGTCCCCCGAGGTCCAGCAAGTTCTCGCCCTGGGCCCGGCCTTCGCCAATGCGCAGCAGATTGTCGCCGCCCAACTGATGGATGCGCTCGCTGTGGTCGCGGATCTCGCTGACTGCGCCGCTTTGCTGGGCGGTGACATCGGCGATGCGCACGGCGGTGTCGGCGATGGTCTGGATCGCCCCGACGATTTCGTCCAGGGCACCGTCGGCGGCCTGGGCCTGGCTGGCGGTGGCTTCGGCGTGTTCCGCCTGGGCACGCATGCCTTGCACCGATTGTTGCGCGGCGGCCTGCAGGCCGGCGATCAGGGTCTGGATCTCTGCTGTAGCGCCGGCGGTACGCTGGGCCAGGGAGCGCACTTCTTCGGCGACCACGGCAAAGCCGCGGCCCATTTCCCCGGCGCGAGCGGCTTCGATGGCGGCGTTGAGCGCCAGCAGGTTGGTCTGTTCGGCAATGGAGCGGATCACGGTCAGCACGCCGCCGATGGTGGCGGACTCCTGGGCCAGGTGCTCGATCATCTGCGCGTTGCCCTGTACCTCGCCCACCAGGGCGTGCAGCCCGGTCAGGCTCAGGCCTATGACTTTCTGCCCCTGTTGCACCGCCAGGCCAGCGCTGCGGCTGGCATCGGCGGCCTGGCTGGCGTCACCGGCAACCTGCTGGATGGTGGCTTCCAGCTCCCCCAGGGCATCGCGGATCTGCGCGGTATCGCCGGCCTGGCGCTCGGCCCCGCTGTGCAGGCCGCTGCTGAGGTCAGCCAGGGCGCGGCTGCTGCCGGCCACTTGCTCGGCGTTCTGGCGAATGGTGCCCACCAGATCCACCAGGTAGGCCCGCAGGCGATTGAGGGATTCTTCGATGGCGTGCAGTTCGCGGTTGGTCTTGCCCAGCTGGATCGGTCGGCTGAAGTCGCCTTCGGCCCAGGTCGACAGCGCCGGGGCCAGGTTGGTCAGGACCCGGGCCAGCTTGCGCTGCAAGGTGTCGATGACCAGGGCGATCAGCAGGATCAGGCCGATCATCAGCCCCTGGATCAGCCGTACCTCGCCCTGGATCTGACCGTGCTGGGCCCGCACCGCCGGTTCCAGCTCGGCGATGGCCTGGCGCACGGCGGTGATCTTCAGCAGGGTCGCGGCACTCAGGTCGGCGCGTTTCTGGATCTGCTCGCGGGTGCGCTGCAGTTCCGCCGGGTAGCGGTTGAGCAGGCTGTGGAGTTCGCGCTTGAGGCCGATGCCGGCGTCTTCGGCAGTGGCTTTCTGGGTGTTTTCCAGGCCCATCAGGGCGGCAAAGTCATCGGTGCCCGATTCGCTGCTGGCGGCCACCCCTAATAAAGGCAGGGCTTCGAGCCGGTCGGCCTGGGCCTTGATGTTGTTGACTTCGCGTTCGACATCGGCGGCCAGTTCGCTGCGGCCGCTGCTCACCAACTTGTCCCGGGCCAGGGACAGTTTGCCCAGGTGCTGCGCCGCGGTGAGCAGCAAGGGCAGGTAAGTGGCGCCTTCTGCGGTCTTGGTCCCGCTGGCGTACTGGCTGAGCTGTTCCAGGTTGGCCCCCAGCTCCCGCTCGGCCTGCAACAGCAGGGCCTGGGGATCGCCGGCCAGCTTGCCCGCGGCCAGCAGGTCGGTCTTGCTGAAGTCATCGAGGCTGGCCAGGCTCGGGCGCAAGCTTTGCGCGAGTTGCGGCGGCAGCTCGGTCAGTTCGCCTTGCAGGGCCTCGATGGCCTGGGCTGCGCTGCTCAGGCGCAGGGCGTCGCCGCTGGCCAGGTAGTCTTCGATATTGCGCGCTACCTGGTTTTGAAACTGCTGGGACAGTCCCAGGTAGCGCTCCATCAGCAGATAGGGGCGCTCCAGGGCTCGTTGCGACCACCAGAGCGTGGCCCCCAGGGCCAGGCAGACGGCAACTAACAACAGGGTATTGAGATTGGTCAGCAGCTTCAGGCGCATCAGGGCTCTACCAACGGCAAAAATGGTAAGCGCCTGAATTTATTGCGTTTGTATTACAAGGTTATGACCGAATCTGTGGATTCGGATGAAAAGATGGCACTTTGACTTGATTGCCGTGCGGCCTGCACTCGGTTGCGTCCGCCGTGCTTGGCGCGGTACAGCGCCTCGTCCGCCTGGCTGGCCATCATCAGGCTGTCGGAGTCTTCCTGCATCTCCACCACGCCGGCGCTGAAGGTGCACCACAGGTCTTGAGGCTGGGCCGGGTAATGGATCTCGGCAAAGCGCTGGCGGATTTCGTCCAGGACCTTGCAGGCGGCGTCCTGATCGGTGTCGGGCATGACGATGGCAAACTCTTCGCCGCCGTAGCGGCCGATGAAGTCGGTCTTGCGCAGGCGCTGCTTGAGAAACAGCGCCAGGCTCTTGATCACCCGGTCGCCCATGGGGTGGCCGTGGCTGTCGTTGACCCGCTTGAAGTGGTCGATGTCGAGCATGGCGAAGCTCAGCGGCTTGCCCTCGCGACGGGCGCGGAAGCTGCAGTCTTCCAGCAGTTGCAGAATGTGGGTGTGGTTGTACAGGCCGGTGAGGCTGTCGCGGACCATCCGTGCCTTGAGGTTGCGGGCCCGGGCGGCGCGGTTGCGCACGGTGGTGATCAGGTGCCGCGGCTTGATGGGCTTGGTGAGGAAGTCATCGCCGCCTTCGCTCATGGCGTCCAGTTGCTTGTCCAGGTCGTCCTCGGCGGACAGGTAGATGATCGGCACGCTGACATAACGGTCGTTGTGGCGGATCACCTTGGCCAGCTCGGTGCCGGTGCAGGCCGGCATGTACATGTCGAGGATGATCAGGTCCGGCTGGAAGTCCGCCAGCTCGGCCATGGCCTGGATCGGCTCGATCAGGGTGCGGGTGACGATCCCGGCGCTGTTGAGCAGGCGCTCGGTATGCAGCGCCTGGGCCCGGGAGTCGTCGATGATCAGCACTTTATAAGGCTCGTACTGGGCGACGCAGGTCAGCACTTCGATCTTTTCCAGCAGGCTGGAGGCTTCCAGGGTGCCAGTCAGGAACTCCTGGCCGCCGGCGCGTACTGCCGCCAGGCGAGTCGGGGTGTCGGTTTCATGCAGGCTGAAGAACAGCAGCGGCAGTTTCTGCTCCAGGCCGACCTGGGCTTCGGCTGCCAGGGTCAGGCCCATGCCGGGGCCGCAGAAGTCCACATCAATGACGATGGCCGCCGGCAAGCGCTCGACCATGGACGAACGAAAGGCGGCGATGCTGTCCAGGGACTGGGCCGTGAGACCAAAGAATTCCAGTTGCTTGGCCAGGCGCTCGGCCCGGTCGTGATCCTGCAACATCACGTAGATAGGTTTGCGCAACGGCGGCAGGAAGGTCTGTTCCAACTGGTCGCCGTGGCGCAGGCCGGTGCGCGACAAACGCTGCATCAAGCGATTGAGGTCGGTGATCAGGTTGCTGCTCAGGCGACCGCGATTGGCATCCACAGCCTCCAGCGATTGGCTGATGCTGCGGGCCAGTTGGGTATGTTCGGGTTGCTCGAAGCGTTCAGCGAAACGCAGCAGGCGCAGGTTGGCTTCGCACAGTTCCGACATGTCGGTGGTGGACCATTCGCTGCGTTGCAGACGCTGCCATATCTCAAGAATCTGACGTGCCTGATGAATTACCCGCTGGGCAAAGTGGTGCTTGAGGCGCTCACGGCTGGGGTCTTCTGGCTCGGTCATATCCCTGACTACTAGTTAGGCTGCATGCTGAGGTCGACTGGTGGCTCTATGCTAGCACCACTTTTGTGTCCCATGAGTGTCGTACGTCAATAATGTGCAAGGCGGGGTTATTCAGTTCCTGACCCACTGGTCGCATAGGCTCTGGAGTGTGCTTCATTTATAGTGACCGCCTGATTCGCAATCATTGCGCGGCGCGCATTTGCCGGAAGATATATCCCGTCAAGGCAAGGCACGATGGAGTAGGGTTGTGGTCGAACCGATGAACCCAAGTGATTGAAAGGACATAGCCATGCTGGATTGGAAGAATCGCGCAGGTAGCGCGCCGGATCGTGCTGCCGAACCCAAGTCGGCGACACGCAGCTATTTCGGTGGCCTGCTGTTCAGTCGTGCCCTGGCCACCTTGCTGGGCCTGTACCTGTTGGTCACGGGCGGCCTGGGCTGGTACTGGAGTCAGGAACCTGCGCTGTTCCCGGTCCAGCAGAACGCCCAGATCGCTGCCGAGAAGGAAGGCCGGCAGATGGTGGTGGGCTACACCACCGTGGAAACCCTGAAGACCGTGGTCGGTACCTTGCTGGACAAGCCGGGTGGCTATATCTCCAACGACCGTTTTCCACCGGGCCTGTGGATGGACAACATGCCAAGCTGGGAATATGGCGTGCTGGTCCAGGTCCGCGACCTGACCCGCGCCTTGCGCAAGGACTTCGCCCGCTCCCAGTCGCAGTCCGCTGAAGACTCCGACCTGGCCAAGGCCGAACCGCGCTTCAACTTCGACAACAAGAGCTGGGTGCTGCCGTCCAGCGAGTCCGAGTATCAGGACGGCATCAATTCCCTTAGCCGCTACCAGGCTCGCCTTTCCGATCCAAACCAGAAGACCGCGCAGTTCTATGCCCGTGCCGACAACCTCAACAACTGGCTGGGTGATGTAGGGACGCGCCTGGGCTCGCTGTCGCAACGGCTGTCGGCCAGTGTGGGCCGGGTCAAGCTCAACACCGCACTGAAAACCGAAGTGCCGGCCCCGGGCCAGGGCCCGCAGGTGGATGAGGAAGTGGTGGAAACCCCATGGATGCAGATCGACAACGTCTTCTACGAGGCCCGTGGCCAGGCCTGGGCGCTGTCGCACCTGCTGCGTGCGATTGAAGTGGACTTCGCCGACGTGCTGGCGAAAAAGAACGCCACGGTCAGCGTGCGTCAGATCATCCGCGAACTGGAGGCCTCCCAGGAGCCGGTCTGGAGCCCGATGATTCTCAATGGCAGCGGCTTTGGCGTCCTGGCCAACCACTCGCTGGTCATGGCCAACTATATTTCCCGAGCCAACGCGGCAGTCATCGACTTGCGCCAACTGCTCAATCAAGGCTGATCCATGGTTGCGACCACCAATGAGGCGGCCCATCGCGCCGCCTCCGACGCTGAAGAAATAGCCTGGGTCGATGGCGAAGACCAACTGCTGGGGGCCATGGTCCGCTCGGAGCTGCGCGAGCGCGGCCTGATCGGGCGTGGCACCTACATCATGCTGTTCAATTCTGCCGGTGAGCTGTGCGTGCACCGGCGTACCCTGAGCAAGGCCATCTACCCGGGCTATTGGGATGTTGCCGCCGGTGGCATGGTCCTGGCGACTGAAAGCTATGCCGAATCCGCGGCCCGGGAACTGGAAGAGGAACTGGGGGTGAGCGGCGTCGAACTGACTGCCCATGATCACTTCTTTTTCGAGGACACCGGCAACCGTCTCTGGTGTTCGGCGTTCTCTGCCGTGTGGGACGGTCCGCTGCGTTTGCAGCCGGAAGAAGTCCTGGAAGCGCACTTCATTCCCCTGGATCAGGTGCTGCGGGAAATCCACGAAAAGCCCTATTGCCCGGACTCCTTGGCCGCCTTGCAACGTTATCTGGCCCGACGTCGTTAAAGTTGCATAAATTGACGCTGATTGGCTCTTAGCAACCGGGCTTTTTGCCGTTACACTGCGCGACTTTTCAAGCTGAACCGATGCTGCTTCTTAAACAAGGGCGCCCGGCTCAGTAGCGCTGCCCCTGCCTGAGTGGGGCTTCGCGGTCGATGGCACCGCCATGTGCTTCGACCAGTCTTTGTCCTCCCAAGAGGATTGCCGGTGGCCAAAAAAGCCGCATCCTTCGCCGCCCTTGGTGGCCTGGTGTTTTCCACCGACGCAGGTCGACATTGCCCGGACTGTAGCCAGCCGGTGGCCGCCTGTATCTGCAAACAAACCGTGATTCCGGCCGGCGACGGCATTGCCCGCGTGCGTCGCGAGAGCAAGGGCCGTGGCGGCAAGACGGTGACCACCATCACCGGCGTGCCTCTGGCCGAAGACGCCCTCAAGGAGCTTGCCACCACGTTGAAGAAACGCTGTGGCACCGGTGGCGCCTTGAAGGACGGCGTCATTGAAATCCAGGGTGACCATGTCGAGCTACTCTTGGCGGAACTGGTCAAGCACGGTTTCAAGGCGAAGAAGTCCGGCGGCTAGCAGCCTCTGTGAAAACCACCTCTGACTGGACGCTGTCTTGATTGGCTCAGGACGCAGGTGTCGTCTCCATGGTTTTCACAGAGCCTGTTCATGAACGGTTTCTAAACTCAGCACGGCAGGTGCGGTCTATTGCGCTTGCAGGCTAATCGTCATTTTCATTCTTTAGACTGCGCCGACCCCGGATTGGGGCGGCGCTCTATGACTTCTTTATAGGGGACTTCGATGTCCGTACGACGCACACGTAAAGACGATGGCAGCCAATGGACCGTTGCGGACAGCCGCAGTGTCTACGGGATTCGCCATTGGGGGGCCGGGTATTTCGCGATCAATGACGCCGGTCGCGTCGAAGTTCGCCCGAATGGCCCGAGCAGTTTGCCCATCGATCTGTTCGAACAAGTCGAGGAGCTGCGCAAGAGCGGCTTGTCCCTGCCTTTGCTGGTGCGCTTCCCGGACATCCTCCAGGACCGTGTACGCCAGCTGACCGGCGCTTTCGACGCCAACATCGCGCGCCTGGAATACCAGAGCAAGTACACCGCCCTGTACCCGATCAAGGTCAACCAGCAAGAAGCGGTGATCGAGAACATCATCGCCACTCAGAACGTCTCCATCGGCCTGGAAGCCGGCTCCAAGCCGGAGCTGCTGGCGGTTCTGGCCCTGGCGCCCAAGGGCGGCACCATCGTCTGCAACGGGTACAAGGACCGTGAGTTCATTCGCCTGGCGCTGATGGGCCAGAAGCTTGGCCACAACGTGTTCATCGTCATCGAGAAAGAGTCCGAAGTGGGCCTGGTGATCGAGGAAGCGGCCTCCCTCAAGGTCAAGCCACAGGTGGGCCTGCGGGTGCGTCTGTCGTCCCTGGCCTCGAGCAAGTGGGCCGACACCGGCGGCGAGAAATCCAAGTTCGGCCTGTCGGCGGCGCAACTGCTGTCGGTGGTGGAGCGCTTCCGCGCCGCCGGCCTGGACCAGGGCATCCGCCTGCTGCACTTCCACATGGGCTCGCAGATCGCCAACCTGGCGGACTACCAGCACGGTTTCAAGGAAGCCATCCGCTACTATGGCGAACTGCGCAACCTCGGCTTGCCGGTGGATCACATCGACGTCGGTGGTGGCCTGGGCGTGGACTACGACGGTACCCACTCGCGCAACGCCAGCTCGATCAACTACGACATGGACGACTACGCCGGCGTGGTGGTGGGCATGCTCAAGGAATTCTGCGATGCGCAGAACCTGCCGCACCCGCACATCTTCTCCGAGAGCGGCCGTTCCCTGACCGCCCACCACGCCATGCTGGTGGTGCAGGTGACCGACGTCGAGAAACACAACGACGACGTGCCGAAGATCGAAAACAAGGAAGAGCTGCCGGAAACCGTGCAATGGCTGGTGGACCTGCTGGGGCCGACCGACATCGAGATGGTCACCGAAACCTACTGGCGCGCCACGCACTACATGAGCGACGTCGCCGCCCAATACGCCGATGGCAAGCTGACCCTGGCCGAAAAAGCCCTGGCCGAGCAGTGCTACTTCGCCGTGTGCCGTCGCCTGCACAACTCGCTCAAGGCACGTCAGCGTTCCCACCGCCAGGTGCTGGACGAACTCAACGACAAGCTGGCGGACAAGTACATCTGCAACTTCTCGGTGTTCCAGAGCCTGCCGGACACCTGGGCCATCGGCCAGGTGCTGCCGATCCTGCCGTTGCACCGTCTCGACGAAGAGCCGCTGCGTCGCGCGGTGCTGCAAGACCTGACCTGCGACTCCGACGGCAAGATCAAGCAGTACGTCGATGAGCAGAGCATCGAGACCAGCCTGCCGGTTCATGGCCTCAACGAGGGCGAGGACTACCTGCTGGGGATCTTCCTGGTGGGCGCCTACCAGGAAATCCTCGGCGACATGCACAACCTGTTCGGTGACACCGACTCGGTGAACATCTACCAGCGGCCCAATGGCAGCGTGTACCACGCCGGGATCGAGACCCACGACACCATCGAAGACATGCTGCGTTACGTGCACTTGTCGCCGGAGGAGTTGATGACTCATTACCGCGATAAAGTGGCCAGCGCCAAGATCAGCGCCGCCGAGCGCACCCAGTTCCTCGACGCCTTGCGCCTGGGCCTGACCCGCTCGTCCTACCTGTCGTCCTGAAGGCCCGGGCATCCCCAGTGATGCCTGTTCCGTCCCGGCACAAAGCCGCGCCCTGCGATGGAGGGCGCGGCTTTTTTTTGAACTGTTTCCAGGTTCGCCACGCAAGAGGGGGCCCCGTTCCATTTCAGCTAGCCTGCAAAGAGGCGTCCATGGTGGGCGCAACGAGGCTTGCTGATGCTCAATACATCGAAAGGCGCCTGGCGTCTGCTGTTCGGCACCCTGGTGCTCAGCCTGCTGGCGGCCTGTTCACCGCTCAAGGCGCTTAATTCCCTGACCCCCGACAGCACCTTTATCAAGACCCGGGACATTGCCTATGGCAGCGATCCACGGCAGAAGCTGGATGTCTATCAGCCCCGGCAGGCGGTTCCCGGTGCACCGGTGGTGGTGTTCTTTTACGGTGGCAGTTGGAACAGCGGCTCGCGCAACGACTACGACTTTGTCGGCGAGGCCCTGGCCTCTCGGGGCATGGTGGCGGTCCTGGCGGACTACCGGCTGTATCCACAGGTGCGCTATCCGGCCTTTCTTGAAGACGCGGCCCGCGCCGTGGCCTGGACCCATGAACATATCGGTGAGTTTGGCGCCGACCCGCGGCGGTTGTATCTGATGGGGCACAGTTCTGGCGCCTACAACGCGGCCATGCTCGCCCTGGACTCGCGCTTGCTGGGGCAAGTCGGGCTGACGCCGCAGATCATCAAGGGCTGGATCGGCCTGGCCGGGCCCTATGACTTTCTGCCGATCCGCAACCCTGAGGTGCGCCCGGTGTTTTTCTACCCTGATTCGCCGCCGGACTCGCAGCCGATCAACCACGTCAGCCGCGGCGCGCCGCCGGCGCTGCTGATAGCGTCCGATGATGATTCGCTGGTCAACCCACAGCGTAATACCGGTGGCCTGGCCAGCAAGCTGCGAGCGGCAGGAGTACCGGTGCAGGAGTTCTATTTCTCCCGCACTGGCCACGCCACGCTGGTGGCCGCCTTGTCTCGCCCCTTGCGTGGGCTGGCGCCGGTACTGGATCGGGTCAGTGGTTTTGTCGAGTCGACGCCGACTCAGTGAGCCCCGGCAAACCAGCCGTCGCGCCGCTCCAGGTGCCAGGCGAAGGCTGCCAGGGTCAGGCTGCGCAGGAGCATGAACAGCAGAAAGGTCAGCCACAGGCCGTGGTTGCCGAAGCCTTGCAGGCCCCAGGCGAAGGGCAGTAGCAGGAGCACGGTGAGGAGCATGCCGTTGCGCATTTCCCGGGCTCGGGTGGCACCGATGAACAGGCCGTCCAGCAGGTAGCTCCAGACGGCGATCAGGGGCAGTACGGCAAGGTAGGGCAAATAGCTGAAGGCGGTCTGGCGGACCTCGGGAATGTTGGTCTGCATTTCGATGAACAGGTGGCCCCCCAGCAAGAACATCAGCGCGAATCCCAGGCTGGCCAGCAATGACCAGCCACCGGCCACCACCAGCGAACGGCGCAGGGCCTGGCGATCGTGGGCGCCGATGGCGTGGCCGCACAGGGCTTCCACCGCGTGGGCCAGTCCGTCCAGGGCATGGGCGGTGAGCAACAGGCCGTTGAGCAGCAGAGCGTTGGCTGCCACCGTGGCATCCCCGAGGCGGGCGCCTTGTACGGTGATCAGGAAAAACACCGATTGCAGGGCCAGGCTGCGGATGAAGATGTCACGGTTCACTGCCAGCAGCGGGCGCCAGCTCTGCCAGCGGCGCAGCGCGGCCCAGACGATCCGTCCCGGATAGGCGCGCAGGGCCGGCCGGGTCATGGCCAGGCCGATCAATGCCCCGGTCCATTCGGCGATCACCGAGGCCCGGGCCGAGCCCACCACGCCCCAGTCCAGGCCCAGGACGAACCACAGGTTGAGCGCGATGTTCACCAGGTTGGTACTGAGCAGGATGGCCAGCGGTGCCCGGGCATTCTGGGTGCCGAGGAACCAGCCCACCAGGGCGAAGCTGGCCAGGGCCGCTGGTAGGCCCAGCAATCGAGTGTGGAAAAATGCCCGGGTCATCTGGTCCAGGCCCGCCGAGGGTTGCATCAGGTGCAAGGCCGCGCCGCTCAGCGGCACGCCGATGGCCCCCAGCAACAGTGCCAGGCCCAACGCCAGCAACAGGCCCTGGAGGAGGATCTGGCGCAGGGCGGCACCGTCGCCGCGGCCGGCGGCCTGGGCGGCAAACCCGGTGGCCCCCATGCGCAGAAAACCCATGGCCCAGGCCAGGAAGGTATAGAGGCTGGCGCCTACTGCCACGGCCCCCAACTGATGGGCGTGGGGCAAGTGACCGATCACGGTGCTGTCCACCAGGGCCACCAGGGGCACGGAAATATTCGACAGGATCATCGGCGCGGCCAGGGCCCAGACGCGGCGATGGGTGGGGCGATGATGCCAATCGGTGATCAGGGGGGACATGCGGGCTCCTTGCGAGAGCCGGCATTGTAGCCTCGGCGACGAGAGGCGCCGAGGTTTCAGAAGGGGATCAGTGAATGATCCAGCTCAGCAGCCAGAGACCGAGCACCAGCCAGATGATGCCGAGGATGATCGAGGCGCGCATGAAGGCGCGGATCGCCGAGTAGAGGAACATCAGGCCGATGATCAGGCCAATGATGCTGACAATGGAGGTGTCCATCCCCAGGGCCCGGGACAGTCCGTCGACGAAGTTGCCACCGGCGTGGGTCAGGGTATTGAACAACCCGCTGAGCAGGTCGACGATAAACCGGATGACCGAACCTATGGCCTGGCCAAGCCACTCGAAGAAACTTTCTACCTGCATGTGTGCGTCCTGATGAAAGAGGGGGCGGGTGCCCGAGCTCAACCTTGGGCCATGAATGCCCGCAGCGAGTTCCCTGTTAAGCATAGAAGCTGCCGGGGCCGCTCATTCTGTAGGAGCCGACCGGTCGGCGAAAGCACTCTTGCGTCCCACGGCTATCCCCCGGAAGCTATACGCCTTCAGGAGACCCCGATGAATCTAGAGCAACTGACCCAACGCCTGCACGCCATTCGTGACCACAACGATTGGCGGCAATTTCACAGCCCGAAGAACCTGGCCATGGCCGCCAGCGTCGAGATGGCGGAGCTGGTGGAAATCTTCCAGTGGCTGACCGAGGAGCAGTCGCGGCAACTGCCCGCGGACAAGCTGGCTCACGCCGGACAGGAGGTAGGCGATATCGTCCTCTACCTGCTCTTGCTATGCAGTGAACTGGGACTGGACATGGACCAGGTGGTGCGCAGCAAGCTGGCGGACAGCGAACGGCGGTTCTGCTCATGAGCGATCGGCATTTCGACCAACTGGCCACTCGTTTCGCTGAGAAGATCTATGGCGGCGCCAAGGGCGCGATCCGCCTTGCGGTGCTCCAGGCCGACCTCAAGGAAAGCCTGCCCGAGCGGCCGCTGCGGGTGCTGGATATCGGTGCCGGCCTTGGGCACATGTCTCTGTGGCTGGCCCAGCACGGGCATCAGGTGACCCTGGCCGAGCCCGCCGCGCCGATGCTCGAAGGCGCCCGCCAGCGCTTTGCCGAGGCCGGGCAGCAGGCGACCTTCATCCAGGCTCCCTGGCAGGAACTGCTGGGGCAACTGACCGAGCCCTACGACCTGGTGCTCTGCCATGCGGTGCTGGAATGGCTGGCCGAGCCCCACGCGATCCTGCCGGTACTGCACCAACTGACCAGCGCCGATGGCTGGCTGTCCCTGGCGTTCTATAACCGCGATGCCCTGGTTTATCGCAATCTGCTCAAGGGCCACTTTCGCAAGCTGCGCAAGAACGATATGGCCGGCGAGAAGCAGAGCCTGACCCCGCAACAACCGCTTGATCCGCGCGAGCTGGCGGCGCAACTTGAGGGCTTGTGGCGAGTCGAAACCCAGAGCGGAGTGCGGGTTTTCCACGATTACATGCCGGTGGAATTCCAGGCTCGCGCCGAGCTGACGGATTTGCTGGAGATGGAATTGGCTCACCGCCGACACCCAGGTTTTGCCGGGCTTGGGCGTTATCTGCATTGGCTGTGCCGGCCGGTCTAACGGAGTGCGCAATGAAACGCCGCCTGGGTCTGATCTTCCTGTGTTCCGGGCTTGCCGCCTGTCAGGGCAGCAATCCCTACGTCGCCAGTAGCAAGCCCCTGCCACCGGCGCCGCCGCAAGCGGCCAACACCTTCGACCGCAGCGCCTATCCGGCGCCGCAACGGGACTATGGGCGCTACCGCAACTGGGCCTGGCTCAATGGGCGCCTGCCCAACGGCTCGGCCTGGGCCGACTCGGCGCAGATCGCCGAGGCGGTCAGCAATGCCCTGGATCAGCAGGGTTTGCGACCGGTGCAAGACCTGCGTCCGGCGGACCTGTGGGTCAGCGCCGACCTGCACCTGGAGAAGCGTCTGCGCCAGGTCCGGGACGATTATGGTTATGGCGGGTACGGGGGGTACAACCGCTACGGGCCGGGTTACGGCATGTACGGCAGCGTGCCGGTGGTGCGCACCTACGAGGTGGAGGTGGTGGTGGTCCGGGTCAATCTGTTTGACGGCGCCAGCGGCCAGCCGGTGTGGAGCGCCAGCGCCGAGACCAGCAGCAGGGGCAGCCTGAGTGAACGTGCCGATTCGCTGCGTGAGGCAGTGCAAAAGGCCATGGCCGCCTATCCTCCCAGTTAGTTGAACGATGCCCGTTTTTGCTCTTCACGCGGAGAAACAGCATGTTCCATCGAATCGCGTTACTGGTGTGCGCCGCCTTGCTCAGTGCCTGCGCTGCCGACCAGATCAATCATGACTTTGACGCCAGCCGGGACTTTGGCGCCTACCGCAGTTGGAGCTGGAAAGAACCCGCCCTGCAATATCGCCCCGACGATCCGCGCATCAAGAGTGACCTGACCGAGCAGCGCATCCGTCAGGCGGTGGCCGAGCAATTGGACCAGCGGGGTCTGCGCCCGGCCCAGGGCGGGAGCCGGGCAGACCTGAATGTCCAGGCGTATCTGATTGTCGAGGACCGTCAGCAACAGGTCACCACCCACTATGGTGGAGGCTGGGGTGGCCCATGGAATGGCTACTGGGGCGGCCCGATGTACAACGAGACCCGTAACATCACCTACAAGGTGGCGACCCTTCAGATCGACTTGCTGGACGGTAAGGACGGCAGGCTGGTGTGGCGTGGCAGTGATGAACAAATGCTCAGCAGCTCGCCCAATCCCGCCGACCGCACGACTGCGGTGCGTACTACGGTGATGCGAATCCTGCAGAACTACCCGCCGCACTGAGGCCTTTACCAGGCAGGAGCACCGGCTTTGGCAAGCGCCACAGGCAGCCTGTGGCGCGCCTTTGCGCCGACAGTCAGGCGAGCTGGCAGCCTGCCAGCACAGGCCCGGGCCTTTGACTACACTGCTGTGCATCGATGGAGAGTGCGCTCGGCTGCGAGCCGGTAAAGGAGTGCCCCGATGTCTCCTCTGAAGCGGTTTACCGGCCCGGCCCGTCAACGTGGCGCCATTGGCCTGATGGCGGCAACGACCCTGGGCCTGGCGCTGTTGCTGATGCTGCTGGTGGTAGACAGCGGCCGGCTCTACATGGAGCAGCGCAAGTTGCAGCGGGTAGCGGACAACGCGGCGCTGGAAGCCGTCAGCCGTGGCGGCAATTGCCTGGCCGGCCTGACGGCCGCCACCTATGTCGGGCAGAGTGCAGTGCGCAATGGCTTTGTCGTCGCCGCCGGCAATACCCTGACCACCAACTGCGGCTTCTTGAGCACCGGAGCCGACGGTTTGCGTACCTTCAATGCCAACCCGGCGCAGTCGGCGGCTGTGCAGGTAATCGCCACTAATACCGTCCCCATCAGTGTGGCCTCGGGTGTTGCTGCGCTGTTCTCGCCAGACCCGATCAACCTCACCACGCAGCTCACGGCCACAGCCGTTGCGGCTGCACCAACGCCGCCGCTGGCGCAACTGAGCATTCGCAGCACCATCGCTACCGTCAACAGCGCCAACTCAGCGTTGCTCAATGCCCTGGTGGGCAACATGCTCGGCGGCAGCGTGAACATCAGTGCCGTGGGCTGGGATGGCCTGCTCAACAGCGATATCAATTTGCTGAGCTACCTCGACCAACTGGCCATCGACCTGGGCGTCGCCGCCGGCAACTACACCCAGTTGCTCAACACCCAGGCGAGCCTGACCCAACTGATCCAGACTGCCGCCACCGTGGTCCAGGCCAATGGTGCTACCGCCGACATACTGGCGGCCCTGGGGAGCCTGCAGGCGGCGGTGAGTGCTCAGATACCGGAGCTGGAACTGGGGGACATCCTGAAACTGCAGACCGGTGCCGTGTCCACCGCGCTGGATGCCAACGTGCAGCTGTTCCAACTGCTGCAAGCGATGGTTCAACTGGCCAACAGCAAGAGCGCGGTGGCGGCGGTAATACCGGCCAACCTGCTGGGCCTGGCCAATGTGACGGTCAGGGTCAAGGTCATCGAGCCACCGCAGTTCTCGGCGGTCGGTGACCCTCGGCTGGCCATCCTCGATCCGTTGGGGCCCAATCGCATCTATGTGAGCACAGCCCAGGTACGGACGCTGGTTTCAGTCGACCTCACGGGCCTGTCCGGGGTGACCGGCCTGGCCAACGCCTTGCTGGGGCTGGTGGGTTCGCTGACGCCGACCCTCAACAGTGTCCTGAGCCTGGACCTGGCGGCCACCATCAACTCCTTGGGCTGCCTGCTGGGCGCCGGGTGCCAGCAAATCGACCCACAAGTGCTGCCTTCTCCGCGAATCGACATCAACCTGGAGTTGGGGGGCGCCAAGGCCTACGTCACCAACTACAGCTGTCCGACGGGCAACACCGGAACCAAAAGCCTCACGGCGTACAGCGAATCGTCCCTGGCCGACATCAAGGTCGGGCAGATTGATCCCAACACGACGTTCTCTTCCTCGACGCAACCTGTGGTGACGCCGCTGCCGATCATCGACTTGGGCATCTGGACCTGTCGCAAGATTCTCGGGATCGGCAGTTGCGGGCCAGCACGCACAGCCTTCGCCGCCGGGGGCATCGGCATCATGGTCGACGCTTCGCTGGGGCTCAGCCAGACCGGGCCGAACGTGGGGCGGGACCTGACTTACTCAAGCGGTGCGCCGGATTTTGCTATCCCCGCGAACGTCAATCAGGCGCCGAGCTACCAGAACGCTGCCCCGACCAACAACCTCGTCAACAGCCTGTCGGGCACTATCTCCGGGATCAGCCTGGAGGTTTACCAGCCGGTCAGCGCCAACCTCCTCGGCTCGGTGGTGGCGGGAGCGGGGGGGCTGATCAATGGTGTCACCAGCCTGATCATGCCGCTGATCAGCAATCTGCTGAGCCCCTTGCTCGATCCGCTGTTGAACAACCTGCTGGCGGCATTGGGGGTCAGCCTGATGGACGTCGATGTCGGCGCCAACCTCACCTGCGGGCAGACGGGCAGGGCCTATCTGGTGATCTGATCCGCCTGGACAATTGGCAGCTCGATGCAAAAGCGCGCGCCGTCCTGGCCGTTGCTGACACTCAGGCGACCGCCCATGTTCTGGACTATGCCGTAGCTCACCGACAGACCGAGCCCGGTGCCGACGCCCACCGGCTTGGTGGTGAAGAAGGGTTCGAAAATCCGTTCCAGCAGCCGCGGGTCGATGCCACCGGCGTTGTCCTCGACCCACAGGCGCACCCACTGTTCGTCGCGCTGGCCATGTACGGCAATCCAGGGTTTGAAATCCTTCTGCTGCCCTTGCTTGCCCAGCAGGGCGTCCCGGGCATTCACCAAAAGGTTGATCAGCACCTGTTCCAACTGGTCGACAAAGCCCAGCACCTGAACCTCGAAACCCAACTCGCTGATACGCAGTTCCAGCCCCTTGCCACGCATGCCCTCGGCCAGCAGCGACAGGGTCCCCTCGATGGCCTGGGCCGGATTGAAGGGCTGTTGCTCCACCTCCGAGCGCCGGCCGAATACCCGCATGTGGTCCACCACGCGAGCGGCCCGCTGGACCTGAGCGTCGATGCGATGGAGTTTTTCGGTCAGGTAGTCGATCTGGATATCGCCACTGTTCAGGCGCTTGAGCACATTGACGATGGCCATGCGCATCACGTTGAGCGGCTGGTTGATTTCATGGGCCAGGCCGGTGGCCATTTCCCCCAGGGTGGCCATTTTCGCGCTTTGCGTCAGTTGCTGCTGGGAACGCCGCACTTCGGTGTTGTCGCGGCCCACGGCCTGGATTTCCAGCAACTGTCCCTGTTCATCGAATACCCCACGATCCGACCAGACCCACCAGGCGTGTTCACGCCCTGGCAGTTGCAGGTTGATCTCGGCGGTGCTGACCGGAAACTCCGGGCTCAGCAACGTGAGCCGCCGTTCAAAACCCTCGCGCTGCTCGGCGGACAGCCACTGTCCGAGATTGCTCCCCGGCAGATCTTCGGCGGCGCACTCCAGGTAGGCCGCCAGCGGCCGGTTGCCGAAGGTCAGGGTCAGGTCCGGGCGGTAGCGGCAGATCATCGCCGGTGAGTCTTCCACCAGAATCCGGTAGCGCTCTTCGCTCTGGCGCACGTGCTCGGCGGCCAGGGTGGCTTCGGTGACGTCCAGCCACAGGCCAACCGCTTCCATCGGCAGGCCCAGGTCATTGCGCAGCAGCCGGGCTTCGTCCAGTACCCAGTGAAAGTTCCCCTGGCGATCCCGGAGTCGGTAGCGGGCATGGACATTGCCCTCACGCAGCAGTTGGCGACAGCGCTGGAAGTACAGGTCGCGGTCCTCGGGATGGACCCAGTCCGCCACGGCGCCTTCGTTGCAGTCTTCCAGGCTCCAGCCCAGCAGCGGTTGCAGGCTGGCGCTGAAAAAACTCGGTTGCAGGGCGCCTTCCAGGTAGCGCTGGACATAGATCACCGCCGGCGAGCTGGCGATCAGGTTATCCAGGCGGGCATGGGCGGCAGCGGCTTGTTGCTGTTGGTTCTTGATATCGCTGATATCCAGCATGAACCCCACCAGCCGTTGCTGTTCCCCTCGTCCCAGGGCCTGGCCCTGCAAACGGTACCAGCGCGTCGCTGCGCTCGGGTCAGCTTCGTGCAGGCGTACGCAGAGCAGCAGCGGCTTGCCCAGCTTCAGGGCCTGCAGGCGGCTGTTGAGTTCGGCGCGGTCGGCGGGGTGAATCAGTTCCAGCCAATCCTGGACGCTGAGTCTGTTGCTGTCGGCGGGCAGTTGCAGGCTGGCGGCCAGTGGCTTGGCCAGCAACACTTCGGCCGTGTCGGCGCGCAGTTCCCACCAACCGGTGCCCAGCAGCCCTTGCAGGGCTTCCAGGCGCTCCAGGTGCAGGTGATGACGCTGTTCCCGCAGGCGGCTGAGCAGTGGCCCGGCCAGGGCCGCAGTGAGCGCCAGCCAGTCGCGGTCCAGCAGGTTGGGCGCGTGTTGCTGTACGGCGTAACAGCCGCACAGCAGCCAGGCCGCGACGCCATGGTCGTCCCGGTAGGGCACCAGAAAACCTTCGCGATGACCGAAGATGCCCTGCAATCGCGGGTGCTCATTCAGGCCCTGGATTTGATTCAGATGCAGCGGTGTTTTGCCGCTCAGGCTATCCAGGCCAGTCCCCAGGTCCTGGTCGTCATGCCACAACCGGGGCGAGTCATGGGCACTGTAGCAACTGTGGATGACCCAGCTTTGTTCCTGTTCGTCGAGCAAGGCCAGGCCTAGGCAGGGGATGTGCCAGTAGCGGGCCAGGTCGGCGAGCTGGTCGTGCAGCACATCCGGCAGGCGGGTCAGGTTGCACAGGCGGATCTGTTCGCTGATCCGCGCGGCGAAGATCTGGCATTGCTCACGGCTCAGGGCCTGTTGGCGTTGCTGGATCAGGTCGCCGATGTCCAGCAGATGCAGCAACCATTGCGAGCCCCAGGGTTGGAGCCAGCCGCGCAGGTGCAAGGTCTTGCCACCCAGCCCGCGCAGGTCCAGGTCCAGCACTTGTCCGCTCCAGTCGGCGGGACGGCCTTCGAGGGCCAGGGTGCTGCCGGGCAGGATGTAGTCCAGCAAGTGTGGTGGTTCGGTGCTGGGGGGCAACTGGGCCAGCCCATGACGCAATGGCCCGCTGCTGGTGAGGACCCGGCCCTGGGGGTCGAGTACCAGTTGCAGGCCAACAGCCTGGGGCGGGACCCGGGACTCGTCGGCGGGGAGTGGCTGACGCCCCAGCAAGCGTCCAAGCAGCTTGTCACCAGAGGTCAAAATTGCACACTCGAGATGGCGCTCAGGTTGGTGGGCAGGTTGGGCACCGGGCCGACCACCGGTAATACCAGGCGCGGCAGTACCTGGGTGAGTTTCTGGGTGGGGTAGTCGATCCGTACTGTGAGTACGCCGTTGGCGTACACCGCGCTGTGGTCGGTGTCAACGAAGTCGAAGGCTGGTGGAATCCAGCTGGTCTGATTCTGCACCACGGTGTTGGCCAGGTCCTGCACCGTGGTGGCGTAGTCGTCGATATTGGGGTCGACCGCCACGGCCCGGCGCACCGCTTCAGCGGTCGCCTGGTTGAAGGATTGCATCAGCAGCAGCGGCAGGCTGTAGCTGACCAGGCCGTAAAACACTGCGAAGAAGATCACGAACACGGCGGCGAATTCGATCGCCACAGCACCTTTCTGCTTTCTAGGGAGGCCCGGTTTCATGAGTGCGTCTACCCTGACAACCACTATGTCCATTGAGCATAGGATCAATCCGGCAAAAGGAACCCTCTTCGGCGATGCATTTCTGGGTTTTGTGGATCTGGTTGGCAATCTGCGCGCTGCAGGATCTGCGTCAGCGGCAGATCGCCAACAGCTTGACTCTGGGCGTCGCGCTGCTGGCCGGCCTATACCTGTTGTGGACCGGCAGTACCTGGCTGGGGGCCAGTGCCGCACAGGGTGGTTGGGCATTGTTGCTGGCCCTGCTGTTCACTTTGCCCGGGTATGCCATGGGGCGGATGGGGGCGGGGGACGTCAAGTTGATGGCGGCCCTGGGGCTGCTCTGCGACCCAGAGCACTTACTGGGGACCTTTATCGGCGCTGGGCTCTGCAGCCTGGTGTGGTTGCTGATCGCGCCCAGGCTCTGGTTTCAGCAGAAACAAGGGCTTGACCCCCAAGCGGGAGGGGCCGGCAGGCGCTTGTCAAAAAAATACCCATTTGCCCCCTTTGTACTGGCTGGAATGGTCTTAACTGTGAGCGTGATCCATTAGTCGCCGGACTGATTAATGCGATGTACATAGTCGGAAAGTGGGTCTAGGTTTTTATGTGTAGCTGCCTGGATCATGCGAGGCAGGACAGGAGTGGCCAGTCGACGAATGGCCCGCACGGAGTAGCACGTGAACAAGCTCACCTCACAGATGAAAGTGCTCGTGGTCGATGATCAGCCACTGATTGTCGAAGAACTTTGCGAGTTTCTTGAAAGCAGTGGTTACCGTTGTGTTCCTTGCGAGTCCAGCCTCCAGGCGATGGAGTGCTTCAACAAGGACCCGGAAATCTCCCTGGTGCTCTGCGATCTGCACATGCCCGATATGGACGGCATCCAGCTGGTGCAGGAACTGCAGCGCCTGGCCGGCAAGCATCGGGTGTTCGAAGCCATCATGCTCACCGGGCAGGCGGACAAACAGGACGTGATCAAGGCCCTGCGCGCCGGCATTGCCGATTACTACCAGAAACCCATCGACCTGGACGAACTTCTCGAAGGCCTGCAGCGTCAGGAAGTCGCCTTGCAGGAGCGGCAGAAGAACCTGCACCTGGGGCACCTGAACCAGAAGCTGCAGTTTCTTTCGGAGTCCATAGACGATCTCTACCAGGACCTGGACAAGGTCCGGCGTACACCCGCCGCTAGTCGCAGCGAGGAGTCTCAGGGCGACAGCGCAGACGCGGATGCCATCGAGATTCCGGCCATCTTCAACCAGCTGTCGCCACGACAACTGGACGTGGCGCGACTGGTGGGCAAGGGGCAGACCAACTACCAGATCGCCTGTGAACTGGGGATCACCGAAAACACCGTAAAACTCTACGTTTCCCAGGTCCTGCGGCTGACCCACATGCACAACCGCACGCAACTGGCCCTGGCCTTGTCACCGAGCAATTCGGGGCTGCGCCAGCGGGTCACCGCACACTGATAACGAGCAGTGCATGGCGGCGGTGATGAGCTCACCGCCGCTCGATTGCCTCCTGGCTACTTGGTTTCCACCTTGCCACCGGCATCCGGGTCGTACAGGTCCGGAATTTCGTAGTGGTATTTTTTCAACCAGCGTTGCAACGCCAGCTCACGTTCCGTGGGGGTCGCCGACTGTGGCTGCGGCGAGGCGGCCAGGTTGCGGCTTTGCAACAGCAGCCAGCCTTCGGTCTCCTGCTGCTGGGGCGAGGCGGGGCCTGCATCGATGGCTTGGGCAGCCAGAGGCATCGTCAGCAGGGCGGTGCAGCAGAGCATGGGCAGTTTCATTTCAGCGCTCCTTGGACGGCGTGGCCTCGGGCTGCAGGGTCGTGGAACCCTTCGCCACCTGGGGCACGGAGGCCGTGGTTGTCGCGGGTTTCCCCAGCGCCTCGGCGCGGGCCTGGGCCTGGGAAAATTGCTGGGGATTCAGGTTGGCCTGGCTGACCACTTCGGCGGCCTGCTTCCAGTTGTCCTGATAAAGCAACAGGGTCACCAGGTTGATGGCCGCCAGCGGCTCGGACTGCTTGAGCTCGATGGCGGTGAGGAATTCGAAGCGTGCATCTTCGATGCGCAACTGGTTGAGGTAGACGACCCCCAGGTCGTTGCGGATTTTTTCATTGGTCGGTGCCAGTCGCGCCGCCCTTTGCAGGTGAGCCTGAGCCTGGCCGTTGTCCCCCCGGGCCGCCGCCAATTGGCCCAGGCCATGCTCGCCCTCGGCGGCTAGGCAGGAGCCCAGCAGGCTGCGGTACAGCGGCTCGGCCTCATCACGGCCCAGCAGGCGGTAGACCCGGGCCTTGCGCACCCGCACTTCGGCGAGGTTGTCCGGCAGGTTCTGCAGGTTGGCCAGGCTGGCGTGCAGCTTGCCGTCGTTGGCCATCTCATCGGCGAGGTTCACCGCCAGCTCCTGCTCTGAGCTGAGCTTGGCGCAACTGGCGGATTGGGTCAGGGCTGCCCACGGCACCTGGCCGTTGCTGGCGCATCCGCCAAGCAGCAACAAACTGGTGGCGACAATCATGGCTTTCATCAAATTCCCTCTAGGCAGCAAAGGCCCGGGCGATGGCGGTGAAGCCCGGCCCGGCCAGCACGATCAACAAGGCGGGGAAGAGAAACAGCATCATCACCACCGACATTTTGGCCGACATTTTCGATATGTATTCCTGCAGGCGAGTCAGGCGCCGGTCGTCGAGCAACTGCTTGAGGGCCTGCAGGGATTTCATCGCCCCGCCGCCTTGCAGTACCAGTTGCTGGAGAATCACACAGGTGTCGGTGAATTCGTCCACCGCCAGCAGGGTCGCGGTCTGGCTGAGCTCCTGGCCCAGCTCCAGGCCCGAATCGACCCGTGCCAGGATCAGGCGCAACTCGTGGGTCAGTTCCGGCAGCAGCTTCCCGGCTTCGTTGCTCAGGACCCGCAGGGCCTGTTCCACGGCCATGCCCGACTCGAACAGAATGCGCAGCAAGGGAATGAAGGTCGAAATCTCCAGGGCGATCTGCTTCTGCCGGCGGTGAGCGGCGTAGGCCAGGGCGCGCTTGGGCAGCAGATAACCGGCCCCGGCCGCCAGCATCGGTACCAGCCATTTGCTTTGCGCGTTGGGGAATGCCACTTCCTGGACAAAGATCACCAGGCACACCGCCAGCACCGGGGTCGCGATCTGGCTGGCGGCGAACAGCGAGCGCTGGCTGGCGCGACGCCAGCCCAGACGGTTGAGCAGGGTCTGGGTCTCGCTGTCCATGCTGACGGCGCGCTGGCCGAAGCGGCTGTCGCCCAACTGTCGCAGCCAACTGCCCAGGCGGTTGTCACGAGTCAGGTTGCCTTGCAGGCGCTGGGCAACCTGGCGCTCGCGCCGGCGTTGCTCCAGCACGCCGTTGCCAAGCAGCAGCAAGGCACCTAAAAACAGCATCGCAGCGGCCAGCAGAAGCATTTCAGATACTCCTCAACATGCGCCACAGGGCCAGGCAGCCGAAGATCTGCAAGCACACGGCAGTGATCAGCATTTTCTGTCCGGAAGGGTCGTGCCACATGCCCAGCATGTAGCCCGGGTTGGTGAGCATGAAGTAGCCCACCAGCAGCAGCGGCAGGGTTCCCAGGACCCAGGCGGTCATGCGGGTTTCGCCGGTCATCGCGCTCAGTTGTCGGGCCCCTTGTTCCCGCTCGCGAATCAGCTTGATCAGGTTTTCCAGGAGCTCGCTGGCGTTGCCGCCATATCGGTGATTGACCTTAAGGCCCAGGGCGAACATGCGTAACTCGTCCTGTTCGTAGAACTCGGCGAAATCGTTGACCGCGTCCGGCAGATTGACCCCCAGTTGCACGTTGCGCTGGATACGCCCCATGGCTTGTTTCAGCGGATCGTTACTGGCCTCGATGGCTCCCAGCACGGCGTCTGCCAGGGTGCGTCCGGACTTCAGGCTGCGCACGCTGTGATCCAGCAAGGGCGGCAGTTGCTCGATCATGCGTTTGAGCCGGCGCTGGTACAGCCAGGCGATATACAGCCGCAACAGCAGCGGTGGGCCGAAGAGGCAGCCCAGCAGTCCGAGCCAGTCCCCCAGCAGGTAGCCCAACAACATCAGCACAGCCCACACCGCCAGCCACAGGCCCAGGCGCTCACTGCGCTGGCCCAGGCCGGCGCGGGCAAAGGCGCGCTCCAGGCCGATCCATGGACTGCGTTGCGGGCTCAGCTCGGGTTGCCCTTCGGCCAGCCGGTTGAGCACTCGCTCACGCTCGGTCTTGCGCACACCGTGGTAGAACAGCCAGCCGGAAAGCCCCAGCAGAATCAGGCAGATCAAGGTAAGCAGCAGGCCGATCATGGGCTACCTCGCCGGTTCAATTGACGCTCAGCCCGCTCTCGCGGCGCAGTTTGTCCCCCGCCGGGTGCAGCGCCTCGCGCAGGAAACCGAAGCCAAAGCCGCTGCGGCGATCCAGGCGGAACAGGGTGTTGGTGACATAGATGTCATCGCGAATGCCCACCACCTCCACCACTTCGCTGACGCAGCGCCGGCCATCGGGCAGGCGGGTCAACTGGATCACCACATCCAGGGCTGCGCAGATCATCTGCCGCAAGGTGCGCTCGGCGATCTGGCGACCGGTCAGGCCCACCAGGGTCTCCAGGCGCAACAGGGCATCCTGAGCGTTGTTGGCGTGTACCGTACTCATGGAACCATCGTGGCCGGTGTTCATCGCGGTCAGTACATCCAGTACTTCCACGCCGCGGATCTCACCGAGGATGATCCGATCCGGGCGCATCCGCAGGGCGTTGCGTATCAGGTCGCTGGCCTTGACCTCGCCATGGCCTTCGGCATTGGGCGGGCGGGTTTCCAGACGCACCACATGGGGGTGCCCCAGTTGCAGTTCGGCCACGTCTTCGATGGTCACCAGCCGTTCGTGGGGATTGATCAACTGGCTGAGGATGTTCAGCAGGGTGGTCTTGCCGGTACCGGTGCCGCCGCTGATCAGGATGTTGCAGCGTTTGCCCACGGCCTCCTGGAGGAACTCGAAGATCGCCAGGTCGATGGTCTGCATGGCGATCAGGTCGCTGCTCTTGAGCATGTCCTTGCGAAATTTACGAATCGACAGGCAGGGGCCGTCCAGGGCGATGGGAGGAATGATGGCGTTGACCCGGCTGCCGTCCGGCAGGCGCGCATCGACCATCGGCGAGGACTCGTCGAGGCGTCGGCCCAAGGGGGCAAGGATCCGTTGCATGACCCGCTCAACATGGTGGGCGTCGATGAAACGCAGGTCGCTCTGGTGCAGCACGCCGTCGCGCTCGACGAATACCCGGTGCGGGCCGTTGACCAGGATCTCGGTCACCGCCGGATCGCGCAGCAGCACTTCCAGGGGGCCGAAGCCGGTCAGCTCATCGACGATTTCCTCCGCCAGCCGTTCCATTTCATAGCGGGAAATCGCCAGGTGCATGCGCGCGATGTACTCCGCCACTTTGTCGGTGATGAACTGCGAGAGGTTCTGCCGGGAGCTTTCCAGCAGGTTTTTCCCCGAGTCTTCGATGGCATCGATGATGTAGCGATGCAGCACCAGCTTCAGGCCTTCGTGATCGCTATTGCCCGGTGCCGGACGAGCCGGGGCGCCAAAGAGTTTTTCGCCGCTCATCTGCCCCCCATGATTCTGTTGAGCCAGCCGGCCTTGGGCTTGGTCAGGCCTTCGGAGCGCTTGGCCAGGCGTTCGCCCAAGGTGCGAATGCTTTGGGTCAGGCTCTCCCGGGGGGCCATTTCAAACAGGGTGACTCCCTGGTTCTTGGCGTTCAGGCGCACCTCCGGGTTGTAGGCCAGCACCGCGATCACTTCCAGGCCGAAAGTCTTGCCCAGGGTTTCGGAATCCGGAGTGACGGCGCGCAGGTAGCGGTCCACCAGCAAGCGTGCGTGCTCCAGTTTCATGCCCTTTTCGCGCCAGTGATTGAGGACCGCCAGGTTGCGCCGGCAGTCGAGGACATTCTGGTCGGTGCACCAGATCAGCTTGTCGCAATGACTGACGAAGGTCCGCAGAGCCTCGCTGTCGGGCTGGCCAACGAGGTTCACCACGATGTGCTGGAAGTGCTGGCGCAAGGCGCTGAGCAACATGTACAGCTCGGCTGCGCTGGTGTGTTCCAGGGGCTCGTCGTGACTGGCGTAGGCGAGGATGCGCAAGCCGGCTTCAGTGCTGGTGAAGGCGCTGTCGATCAGGGTGGTATCCAGGCGCCGCAGGTGGCGCAGGGCATCGCCGAAGTGGAACGAACTTTCCAGCCCCAACAGTGCCAGGCTGTCGCCACGGGGCAGGCCGAGGTCCAGCAGCAGAGTCTGCTGGCCACTCTTTTGCACCACCAGGGCCAGGTGCCCGGACAGGAGTGCGCCGTCGCTATCGGCTTGCGCGCCGTAGAGCACGGTCAGGCCGCCCATCTGGGTGTTGGGCGTCACTGCCGGCAGGCGTTTGCTCAAACGTCGGACCAGACCGGCAACTTCGCTGGAACGCGAGCCGTAGGCGACGAAGTCCCGGGCGCCGGCACGCATGGCGTTGAGGACCAACTGGTTGTCCATGCCATCGCCGAGGGCGACGATCGCCAGCATCGGCTTGGCTTCCAGGGCCCCTTCGATCAGTGCGGCCTGGGCCACCACATGCTCGCGGTCGAGGCCGACGAACACCAGGTTGGCGAAAGTCACGTCCACCAGCGCCAGCAACTCGTCGAGGCTGCCATCGGCCCCTACCACCTGGCCCAGGGGCGCCAGGGCGCCTTGCAGCCATTCAAGATCGGTGCTGTTGCGGGTGATGGCCAGGAACGTCTGGCTCATGTTCTGGCTCATTGCGATAGCCCGCTGCGCTTGTCGAAGTTGCCGTTCTCGAGGAAGAACATGCGATAGAAGTTCGGGTCGTAGCTGCGCAGGCGTTCACCGGGCAAGGCCGGCAGCTTGGCATCGGCGGCCAGGGGCTGGACCAGATGCGGAGTGACCACCATCAGCAGCTCGCGCTCTTCGCGATTGATCGTCGAGTCGCGGAAAAAGGCCCCCAGTACCGGGATGTCCCCCAACCCGGGAAACTTGCTCACCAGGGAACTGTTGCGGGTGCTGATCAGGCCGCTGATGACGAAGCTCTCGCCATCGGCCAGGGAGATGCTGGTGTCCGTGCGTCGTACGATCAGCGCCGGTACCACGGTCCCGGCGATGGTCACGCCGTTGCTGTAGTCCAGCTCACTGACCTCCGGCGCCACTTTCAGCGAAATGCGACCGCTGTCGACAATGGTGGGGGTCAGGGTCAGGCGGATACCGAATTCCTTGTATTCGATGGTTACGCTGTTGCTACCGGTGCTGGGCACCGGAATAGGGATTTCGCCACCGGCCAGGAAGCTTGCGCTCTGGCCGCTGAGGGCCACCAGGGAGGGCCGGGCCAGGGTGTAGGCGAAGCCGCTGCCTTCCAGGGCGTTGATCAGGGTCAGCACCCGGCCGTTGCCGAAGCCGATGTTGAAGGTGCCGTTGTCCAGAGGGATGTTGGTCCGCCGGCCACCGAAGGTCGGGGTGACGCTGCCGGCGGTGCCGGTGGTGACGGGAGCGGTGCCAGGGGAGCCGAACAGGAAGTTGTTTCCGCGGCCGAAGATCGAGGCACTGGCCTCCTTGAGCTTGGTGCGGCTGACCTCGACGAAGCGGATGTCGGTCTGTACCTGGCTGGGCAGCAACGGATCGTCGCTGATTGGCAGGCGGCTGGCGGTCATGTCGGCAGTGGCCCGGCCGCGGACGAACACCATGCTCTGGCGTGGAGTGCTGGAGCAGGAGGTCCAGACCATCAGGCTGGTGGCGCCGGGAGCCATGCCGGTGAGCAGAAAGGCCTTGTTGCCGTTGGCGTGGACATCGGCAACTTTCGGATCGCCTACCGCCAAGCGAGTGATGACCACCGGGGACTGCAGCTCCTGTTGCAAACCTTCGCCGACTTCCAGCACGGCCGGCAACGGCGCCAGGCTCGAGCAGCCCGACATTGGCGCGGCCATGGCCGGGTTCCAGAGCCATTGGCCCAGACTCAGCGTCAGCAGTGTGGTGAACAGCGGCATGGAACGACTGCGCATGTCATGCATCCTTGCTCGATCAGGGGGTTTGTTGAGAGACCTGGTTGCCCCGGATGACCTCCACCGCCGAGCGTGGTCCGCCACCTTGGGCGAGCGGGCTACGGGGAGCTTTGCCGAGGGCCAGTTGAGTGAACTGGAACAGGTTGCTGTTGGCTGCATCGAGGTGGCCGATGGCGTCCTCGTTGCCGGCCCAGTAGTGGGCCAGGCGCTGCTCATCGCTGCTGCGCACGGCCAGTCGCAGCACGCCGACCTGGGTGGCGAGCATCAACCGGCTCAGGAGCTGCTCGGGTACGGCCAGAACCACCGTGCGGGCGGCGATCCGGCGCTGGTCCTGCTTGAGCTTCTCCTCGCGGGTCACCGCTGGGGCGGCGGGCTGTCCGTCATTGGTCAGCCCCAGTTGCTCGCCCACTGCCAATACCCGCATGGCGGGCACGGCGATCTGTGCCGATTGCTGTGGATTGGTCGTGTCCTGACGCAGGAACAACAGCACGTCGACATAGTCCCCGGGGCTCAGTTGCCCGGCGGCGCCGATGACTTCATCCACCGCTACCGCCAGGGCTCGCTCATCGCTGCGAATCATTCGTGCCAGGGTGCCACCGGTCTCGAAGCTCTGGGCGTTGAGCCAGGTGCCGGCACTCAGTTGTCGCCAGGGCGTACGGCCCACCGCCTGGTCAATGGCACTGAGGCTGCCGGCAGGCGCGGTGCGCAGTTTTTCCAGCGCCAGATCCGCGGCGGTGAGCGGAACGAAAGGTGGCACATCGCGCACCAGTACCACCACGGGTTGGCGGGTCTGGTCTTCGGCATTGCTGGTGACTTGTTCGACGACGCGGGGGGCCACCGGTTGAGCCGGTGGTGCCGGTTCGGGTTGACGGCTGAGGACCAGGCCCCAGTAACCGAAAAACACCGCACCCAGCAGCAGAAGTCCAGCCAGACCCATGGTGACGCGACTGTTCATGAAGGCTCTCCCTATCCTGCTGCACTACCAGCCCGTGACTCAAAACGAGTTAATTTCGCAATCAGGCAGCTATGAACATGCAACTATTTCGCTATGTGAAGGTAGTAGAGCTAGGACGAAATGCCATTAAGTCGTCGAAAAATAGCTAACAAAAGTATGAGTTGATTCAATGGGGCGAGTTTTTTGGCGCCAACCATCCGATTAATACTTTGTGATTAATCAGTTCTTACAGTTGCTGGGCCGGGCTTTGTTGACAATGCTCAGGTGGCACCGGGGAATTTTGCCCAGTGCTGTTCCAGTGGCGCCGTCTGGCGCAAAGGAGAGCTAGGATGATTCTTCAATATTTGTTGCTCAGGGCGCGCCTGTTTTTTGACCGCACCGAAGGCGCATCCGCGATCGAGTACGCGATTGTCGTAGCGATGGTTGCAGTGGTGGTCGTAGCGTTCGTTACCCCTCTGGGTGATCGTGTACTGGCCATCTTCAACAACATCCTGACCAGCCTTGGAGGCACCACCGTCACCCGGCCTACCCCTTGACCATCGAAATGGCCCAGATGAGCAGCCGCTGGGCAGCGCTTTCGACAGACCTTCAAGCTACCCCCGGTTCCGTGCAGGCCTTCGGTTTTCTAGAACCGAAGGCCTGCTAGCGGTTGCGTCACTGGTGGCCTGATGTTCGATGGCTGCGTTCAACCACGGGCGTGACGCTCACTCCAGGGTACTGTCCATGACCTCCCCTCAACCCACACGTCAGCAATTGTTGCTGGTGGACGACGAAGAAGATGCGCTGATGGAACTCGCCGAGCTGCTGGAGGGCGACGGCTTTTGCTGCTTTACCGCCACCTCGGTGAAATGTGCTCTGGAACACCTCACCCAGCATCCGGATATTGCTCTGGTGATCACGGACCTGCGCATGCCGGAAGAGGGTGGCCTGTCGCTGATCAAGCGTCTGCGCGAGCACACCTCGCGCCAGCACTTGCCGGTGATCGTCATGTCGGGGCATGCCGACATGGATGACGTCAGTGACCTGTTGCGTCTGCAGGTCCTGGATCTGTTCCGCAAGCCGATCTATTACGTGCGCCTGTTGGAAACCCTCAATAATCTGTTTCCCCAACCCCGGCTGCATATCGTCGGTCCCTGACCTTCAAGCGTGCTCGGTCTTTTTTACCGGCAAAAAAAGACCTGCTGGGGAGCAGGTCAAAATCACCCAACTGTTCAGAGTTGATAGCTGAAACTCAAGGTATAGCGCGGACGGCGGTTGTAGGTGTCCAGGGCTTCATCGGACATGGGTTTGGCGGCCTCCAGGGCGATGTTGTAGTGCTTGGTGTCGCCGAAGCGCAGACCCACAGCCGCCGATGACAGGTTGCTGCCCTTGACCGGCAACTGGTTGAACCAGGTCTTGGAGCGGTCCAGCACGACATAGGGTTGCAGTACCCGGACCCAAGGCCCCTCGCGACGGAAGCTGTAGTTCACCTCATAAGCCACACCCCAACCCTTGTCACCGGTGGCCTGGTCATCGGGATAACCCCGCGCGAAGTTCTGTCCGCCAAAACTGGCCCGTTCACTGTCTGGCAGATTGTCATCGCTCCAGTACAGGGCTGCGGAAAGCACCCCCTGCCAATTGTCGAAGAAACGGTCGCTCTGTACTCCCGCCACACGCAGGCGGAAGAAATCCAGATCGTAGAGTGCGTTGTTGGTCTTGGCTCCCATGCTGTCCAGGCCCTGGTAGAGACCGGCGCTGAGGATTCGCAGTTGGCGCGGATCGGATTTGCTCCAGTCGCTCTCCAGCGCCAGGGCGCGGATATCGGTTTTCTCTTCCAGGGGCAGGGGGGCGTTGTTCAGCCGATAGCGGGTCTTGTCGTTCACTGCATACAGGCGTGTACCGGCGGTGAGCATCTCATTGGGCGAGGCGATGAAGGGGTGGCTGACGCCGATGGAGAAACGGTCGTTTGCGCGATGGGACTCAAGCTCCAGGCCATTGCCCAATTGCACGTTGCTTCGCGGATCACTGCGGTAGCGCGCACCGTAGAGGTTCAACTGCGTGCCCTCGGAACCCAGCAACTGGCTGTAGTCCAGGCGGTAGTAGTGTTCCTTGTCCTTGCCCGGGGGAAACAGTCCGCTGAGGCTCAGCTGTTCGCCCCAGGCCGTTTGCGAGCTGCTGGTAATACCCACCAGGGCCTGCAGACCTTTGCGATTGTCGTCGGTGCTGTTGAGGGTGGTGCTGATGGATTTGCGGCTGGCCACGGCGACCAATTGGGTCGCACCGTCGGTGGTTCCCGGTGGTGGCACCACCGCTTGCAGGGTCACGCCCGGTACCCGGCTCATCAGAGTGGTATAGCGCTCGAAGGTCTTGCGGGTCAGCGGGCGTTCGGCCTTTAGCTTGCTCACCAGCTTGTCCAGATAGGCGGACACCGGGCCGATGTCGCCCTGTAGCTGGTAGTCCCTGATATAGCCCTCCACCAGCACCACCCGCAGGACACCCTGGTTGAAGTTCTGCTGCGGCATGAAGGCGTAGGACAGCAGGTAGCCGTCGTTCTGGTAGCGTCGGGTGATCTCTCGGGTGGCTTCGATCAATTGAGCGAAGCTGGTTTCATGGCCGATCAATGGCTGGTAGATCGCCGCCAACTGCTCAAGAGGGTAGACCGTGCCACCCTCGATCTGGACCTGACGCACCGTAACCTTGGTGCCCATCATCAGCGGCTGCTGCCCTTGGGGGGCGACGGGTTGCTCAGGCGTCTGCAACTGCGGTGTAGCCGGGCGGTAGGCGTCCACTGGCAGGTTGGGTTGGGGCAGGTTGGTAATGCTGTCGTTACTGTTGAGAAAACGGGGAAGGGAGTCGGCGTAAGCGGAGGTACAGCATCCAATCAACAACAAACTGGCCAACGTGCGCATAGGACACTCCATGGTCAAGCCGCAGCGATGCTAAAAGTCCTCATTCCATGCACCATTCAAGGTCTGAGCCCTGATCAGGTGCTGGAGGGTGATGCTCTGGATAAACAAAAAGGCGAGAGATTCATCTGAACCTCTCGCCCTCAACCAAGCGTAGGCGCTGTAGGTGAGGCCGTCGAATCGGCCAGGTGCAAATTATTTCTTGCCGCCCAGGGCGCCGGTCAAACCACCCAGCACACCACCCAGGCCACCGTTGAGACCTGCTCCTGCAGAAGCGCTGCCGTTGGCGCTGGCTCCGACGCCGATCCCGGCCCCACCGAGCAGACCGCCGCTGGGGGCAGTGCCACCGTTGACCAGACCGCCGACCGAGGCCACGGTGCTGCCCACTGCGCCGAGGGTGCCGCCCAGGGCGCCGCCGACCTGATTGCCGCCTATGCCACCGGCAACAGTGGTACCCACATTGCTCACAGCCCCGCCCGCTTGGCCCAGCAGACCGCTGACCGCGCCACCCAGGCCGCTGGCTGCGCCTACTTGCTGGGTCAGGCCAGTGACGGAGCTGGTGATCGGATTCAACGCCGAACCCAGGTTTACGCCGACACTGGCCAGGGGCGCGGTGACCACCAGGTTGGGAGTGCCAGGGCCGCCCAGGGCTCCGCCCACCGAGGCGATCAGGCCGCCCACTGCACCGCCGGCGGCACTCCCTGCGCTGACAGCGCCATTGGTGTTGCCGGTATTGATGCCGTTGCCGAGATTGGCCACTGCACCGCCTACGACTTCCAGCATGCCGGTGCCGCCCAGGCCAGTACCGCCACCGTTGCTGCCACCGCTTCCGGTGCCGCTCCCGGACTTGCCGACGTAGCCTCCTGCGCTGTTTACCGCGCCGCTGGCGTTGCTCAGGGCATTGCCCAACAGATCGGTCACAGGGTTGCCATCACCGCTATCGCTGACCTTCTCGCCGGTATCATCCACAGCATCGCTCACGCCTTTGATCAGTCCCTTGACTGGTGCGCCCAGGCCGGTGGTGCTGCCCACCTTGTCGGTCAGGCCTTCTGCCATGCTCACTACCGGTACCAGTACCCTGTCACCCACGCCATCGGTCAGGGTGCCGACCGGCCCGCTGCTGGTGACGGTACTCAAGGTGTTGCCCAGCATGGTTACCCGGGTGCCGACACCGCTGAGTACCGGGGCCACCCTGGTCACCACGCCACCGACGACCGGAACGCTTTGGGTGGTCGTCGCCAGTTGCCCGCTGAGATCCTTGACTCCGGTGCCCACATCGCCGACCACGTTGCCGACGGTGGCCGTGGTCTTGCTCAGGGCCTTGGGATCGCTGCCCAGTTTGCCAAGGCCATCGGTCAAGCCCTCACCAACGCTGTCCACCACATTGCCGGTAGTGCTGACGGCACTGCGGGCCAGGCCGCCGACCACTGGAACCGTTGCCAGAGAGTCGCCCAGGGCGCTGATGCCGTCGCCGACACCGCTCACGGTAGTACCCACGTCGGACGCCACGTCGGCGGTCACCAGGGTGCTGGGCGTGCCACCGGTTCCGCCATCGGTGCTGCCACCACCTGAGCTGGCAGGAGAACTGCTCGAACCACTCTTATGACCACCACCGCCGCCGCTGCAGCCCGCCAGGCTGAGGGTCAGGATCATCGCAAGTGCTGTACACGCTTTCCATCCGAATTGAGTTTTCATGAGAGGTATCCCTTGCACCTATTACAACGTTCGTTGTTTTCGATAGCTCTCCAGTTCTATTGCTGGAGATACCTTCGTCCGTTGTCTACATGAAAGGCGCGAGAGACTTTTTGAACAATTATGAACTTGGTATTAATGAGTTTTATTCTTGGTTTTCTACTGCTTTAAAAGTGACTAGTTTGAAAGTATTGTTTGTGAATTTTGTGTTTTATAAGTTGTTATTAATCAATATCTTGTATCTCTGTCTGGGGCGACTGCTCGTGAGCTCTAAACGAAAGTTATATATATACAATTAATGGGTTCTATTTTGTTTTCTGCTCAAGAGAACGGCAGTTTTCTAAGATTCTGTTAATGGGTGTCGAGGACTTTCAAATCTGCGCTGGCCTATACTGCGCGGCCGAATTGCTGTTGGAGCCTGTGATGCCTAGTCCAATCTGGTGGCTGTTGTGCCTGCCGTTTTTCGCAGGGGCCTTTCTGGCCCTGCAAGCCGGAATCAATGGTCAGTTGGCCAAGCAGGTCGGCGGTGTGCTGGCCGCAGCACTGATTTCCTTTTTTGTCGGTACTGCAGCCTTGTTGATCCTGGTGTTGATGCAGCGTGAGATGCCCTCGTTGAGTGCCCTCAAGGGCCTGACCTGGTGGCACTGGTGTGGCGGCCTGCTGGGGGTCTTTTTCATCACCACCGCAGCTTTTGCCGGGCCACGGATCGGCGCCTTGCTGTTCATGGCTCTGGTGCTGGCGGGTCAGTTGAGCATGGCCCTGGCCCTGGACCACTTTGGTTGGGTGGGCTTTCGCGAGGCGCCGGTGAGCCTTGGCAAGATTGCCGGATTGCTGCTGATCGTCGCCGGTGTAGTGCTTATTCGCCGGGGGTGATGACGTCTCAGGCGATGGGCTGCCAGCGACCCTGCATATGTTGCAGATCGCCATTGCCCAGTAGCTGGAGTTCGCCACTGGACCCTGCAGCGCTGGCCAGCAAGCGGACGGTTCCGGGCAGCAGCACGGGCTTGATGAAATGCACCGACACTTCGATATTCGCGGTCGGCAGGTGCTCGCTCAGTGCTGCCAGGGTCATGGCTTTGTTCCACAGACCGTGGGCTATGGCCTGGGGAAAGCCAAACAGGCGGGCACTCCAGGCACTGAGGTGGATAGGGTTGTAGTCACCAGAGACCCTGGCATAGCGCCGGCCGATATTGCTTTCGGCCTGCCAGCGGCTCACCTCGTTCAGGCCTTCGCCCAATGGTGGGAGCGGCGCGGCAGGTTCTCCGGGCAACTTGACTGTGCGACAGAGCATCTGGCTTTCGGCTTCCCAGAGCGGCCCCAGCAGATCGTCCACGGTGGTCACCAGATCGAACACCGCCCCTTTTGCGTGAGGTTGCAGGTTGTCTACCCGGACACCGATGCGCACGCTGCTGACGTTGCCCATGGGGCGCAACACTCGAATCCGGTTGGCCAGATGGACCAGCCCCAGCAACGGGAAGGGGAAGTTCTGGGCGGTCAGCAGCTGCATTTGCAGGGCGAAGGCCAGCACATGGGGATAGGTAGCGGGAAGCAGGCCGTTGTCGGCAAAACCGCAGACCTTGCGATAGGCCGCCAGCCGTTTGGGCTCCAGGCTGATCCAGCAGCGCAGGCCATCTTCGGGCAACTCGGTGCCATTGCTCCGCCGTCTCAGCGCCGCCTTGAGAAACAGCGGCGGCAAGAGCGCAGGCAGGTTCAGTTCATGCCAGTGCGTTGTCATCTTCAGGCTCCCAGGACACTTTGGCCACACACCCGCAAGGCTTGCCCGCTGACCGCGCCACTGCCCGGCTGGCCGAGCCAGGCCACGGCCTCGGCGACGTCCTGAGGCAGGCCGCCCTGGCCCAGGGAACTCATGCGGCGTCCGGCTTCGCGCAAGGCGAAGGGCACCTTGGCGGTCATCTGGGTCTCGATGAAGCCTGGCGCCACGGCGTTGATGCTGATGTCCCGGGCCTTGAGCAGCGGTGCCCAGGCCTGGGCCAGGCCGATCAGCCCGGCCTTGCTGGCGGCGTAGTTGGTCTGCCCGCGGTTGCCGGCAATGCCGCTGATGGAGGCCAACAGGATCACGCGTCCGTGATCGTGCAGCCGGCCGCTGTCGAGCAGGGCCTGGGTCAATACCTGCGGGGCGTTGAGGTTCACCGCCAGCACGGCGTCCCAGAACTCCGCGGTCATGTTGGCCAGGGTCTTGTCCCGGGTGATCCCGGCGTTGTGCACCAGAATGTCGATGCCCTCGGGCAGTTGTTCGAGCAACTGGGCCGGGGCGTCCTCGGCGCAGATATCCAGGCCGATGGCGCGTGCGCCGAGACGGGCCGCCAGAGCGTCCAGGTCGGCCTTGGCCTGGGGCACATCCAGCAACAGCACCTGGGCCCCGTCCCGGGCCAGGGTTTCGGCGATGGCCGCGCCAATGCCCCGGGCCGCGCCGGTGACCAGAGCCTTGCGCCCGGCCAGCGGCCGGCTCCAGTCCTGGACCTGACTGGCGCAGGGCTGCAAGTGGATCACCTGCCCGGAAACATAGGCGCTCTTGGGCGAGAGAAAAAAACGCAGGGCGCCTTCCAACTGCTCTTCGGCGCCCTCGGCCACGTACAGCAGTTGCAGGGTGGCGCCGTTGCGCAGCTCCTTGGCCAGGGAGCGACTGAAGCCTTCCAGGGCACGCTGGGCGCTGGCGGCAAAGGGCTCTGCCAGGGTGTGCGGAGCACGTCCGAGGATCAGCAGATGGGCGCTGGACTCAAGGCTGCGCAGCAGCGGCTGGAAGAACTCCCGCAGTTGCTTGAGTTGATCGGTATGCCGCAGTTCGCTGGCATCGAAGACCACGGCCTTGAGCTTGGGCCCATGGCCGGGAATCCAGGGCGTGGCCAGGGTCGGATCGGTGCCGTAGCTGTAGACCGAATCGGTCAGGCGCGGTGCCAGGGCGCTCACCTGTTGGGCCATGGCGCCGCCACCGATCAACAGAGCGCCTTCGATGGGCCGCAGGCGGCCGGCCTGCCAGCGCTCCAGACGTACCGGTGACGGCAGGCCAAGGGCCCCGACCAGGCGCTGGCCGATGGTCGAATTGGCGAAGTCGATATAACGGTCGGACATGGAACGCACTCCGCAGGCTGGGGTTCAAAGTGTGGACCACGAATGGCCCCGAGTCGTTCGATCTGCGAGAAGCCTCCTACGCTAGTGGGAGAGGTACTCACCGAAGTCGCACTCATAGAATAGGGAGCTTTCCATGACACAGCTGCGTCGCGTCGCGATTATCGGCGGTAACCGCATTCCCTTCGCCCGCTCCAATGGCCCGTATGCCACGGCCAGCAACCAGGCCATGCTCACGGCCGCCCTGGAGGGCCTGATCGAGCGTTACCAGCTCCACGGCCTGCGCCTTGGCGAAGTGGCGGCGGGGGCGGTGCTCAAGCATTCGCGGGATTTCAACCTGACCCGGGAGTGCGTACTGGGTTCGCGGCTATCGCCCACGACACCGGCTTACGACATCCAGCAAGCCTGTGGCACCGGCCTGGAAGCGGCCTTGCTGGTGGCCAACAAGATTGCCCTGGGGCAGATCGACTGCGGCATCGCCGGTGGCGTCGACACCACCTCGGATGCGCCGATCGGGGTCAACGAGGGGCTGCGGCAGATCCTGTTGCAGGCCAATCGGGCCAAGACTACCGGCGACAAGCTGAAGATCCTGCTGCAGTTGCGGCCCCATCACCTCAAGCCGGAACTGCCGCGCAACGGTGAGCCGCGCACCGGCCTGTCCATGGGCGAACACTGCGAACAGATGGCCAAGACCTGGGACATTCCCCGTGGCGAGCAGGACCAACTGGCCCTGGAGAGCCACCAGAAGATGGCCGCCGCCTATGCCGAAGGCTGGCATGACGACCTGCTCAGCCCCTTCCTCGGCCTGACCCGGGACAACAACCTGCGCCCGGACCTGACCCTGGAAAAACTCGCCAGCCTCAAGCCCGCCTTCGATCGCAGTGCCGCGGGCACCCTCACCGCCGGCAATTCCACGCCTCTGACCGATGGCGCCTCCCTTGTGTTGCTGGGCAGTGAGCAATGGGCCCAGGAGCGCGGCCTGCCGATCCTCGCCTACCTGCGCGACGGCGAGGCTGGCGCGGTGGATTTCGTCAAAGGAGCCGAAGGCCTGCTGATGGCCCCGGTGTATGCCGTGCCGCGCTTGCTGGCGCGCAACGGGCTGAGCCTGCAGGACTTTGATTATTACGAGATCCACGAAGCCTTTGCCGCCCAGGTGCTGTGCACCCTCAAGGCCTGGGAAGACGCGGATTACTGCAAGACCCGCCTGGGCCTCGACGCGCCTCTGGGCCGCATCGATCGCGCCCGGCTTAACGTCAAAGGCAGCTCCTTGGCGGCGGGGCACCCGTTTGCCGCCACCGGCGGGCGCATTGTCGCCAACCTGGCGAAGTTGCTGAGTGTGGCGGGGCAGGGGCGCGGGCTGATTTCGATCTGTGCCGCGGGTGGGCAGGGTGTGACGGCGATCATCGAACGCTGAGGTTCGTGGCATTCGCTGGCAAGCCGGTTCCTACAGAGAAGTGCCTCCAAATCCGTAGGAGCCGGCTTGCCGGCGAAAGGGGACTCAAGTCTTGAAGCGCCGCACCAGGCTGTCCAGCTCATTGGACAGCCCCGCCAAGTTCTGGGAGTCCAGGCGTGCCGCGTTGGCCAGTTCCGCCACCCGTTGCGCATCGCCATGGATCTGGCTGATGTGCCGGTTGATGTCTTCCGCCACTTGATGCTGCTCCTCGGCGGCGGTGGCGATCTGAGTGTTCATGTCGCGGATCACGTCCACCGACTCGCGGATCTGTCCGAAGCTGTTGCGCGCGAGGCCTATGCGGTTCACCGACTGTTGGGACACTTCCAGGCTGGCGTGCATCTGCTGGGTCACGGCGCTGGTGCGCTTGGCCAGGTTGCCCAGCAGCCCGTCGATCTCGGCGGTGGAATCGGCGGTGCGCTTGGCCAGGGCGCGGACTTCGTCGGCCACCACGGCAAAACCGCGCCCCTGCTCTCCGGCCCGGGCGGCCTCGATGGCGGCGTTGAGGGCCAGCAGGTTGGTCTGTTCGGCGATGGAGCGGATGGTGCCGAGGATCGACTGGATGTCGTTGCTGTCGCGTTCCAGTTGCTGCATCGATTGCGCCGACTGCTCGATCTCCTGGCTCAGGCGGTCGACGCTGTGCACCGCGTCGTCGATCTGCTGCTGGCCTTCCTGGGCCTGACGCTGGCCGCTGTCTGCCGATTCGGCGGCCTGGCTGCAGGAGCGAGCCACTTCGTTGGCCGTGGCTACCATTTCGTGGAAGGCCGTGGACACCATGTCCACCGCTTCGCGCTGGCGTCCGGCGGCTTCGGCCATGTCGTTGGAAACTTGGGTCGAGGAATGGGAGGTGGCGAGAATCTTCTGTGCCGCCTGGCCGATGTGCTGGATCAGGCTGCGGATCGCCGCGAGGAACTGGTTGAACCAGTTGGCCAGTTGCGCGGTTTCATCGCTGCCACGGATATTCAGGTTGCGGGTCAGGTCGCCTTCACCCTGGGCGATGCCTTCCAGGCCGCTGGCGACACTGCGGATCGGCCGCACGATGAGGCTGGCGAAGCTGGCTCCGAATACCGCGAACAACACGGCCAGGACCCCGGCGATCACGGCGATGATCCAGGTCAGCTGGGTGGCCGAGCCCATGACTTCGTTCTGCTTGATCAGGCCGATGAAGGTCCAGCCCAGTTGTTCGGAAGGCCAGACGTTGGCCATGTAGTGTTCGCCGCCCAGTTCCACTTGCACCAGGCCCTTGCCGGTCTTGGCCAGTTGCGCGTAACCCTCGCCGAGGCTGTCCAGGGCCTTGAAGTTATGCTCCGGCTGCTTGGGGTCCACCAGCACCGTGCCGTTGTTTTCCATCAGCATCAGGTAGCCAGACTCGCCCAGCTTGATCTGCTTGACGATTTCGGTGAGCTGCTTGAGCGACACGTCGACCGCGACCACGCCGCCTTGGGGGCCCAACTGGTTGGCCAGGGAGCGCACGGTGCTGACCAGCACCGCATCGTCCGGGGCCCAGTAGTACGCATCGGTGCGCAGGGTCTTGCCCGGGCTGGCCAGCGCGGCCTTGTACCAGGGGCGTACGCGAGGGTCGTAGTTGGCCAGCTTCAGGTCGGCGGGCCAGGAGACGTAACCGCCGTTGCTCACGCCATAGGACACATAGGCATAGGCGGGGTGGCTGGCGGCCATGGCGGCGAACAGTTCGAAGATGCGTTTGTCCTGCTCGCCTTCTGGAATCTTGGCGGCATCGGCGCTCATCCAGGTCTTGAGGTCGCCGCCGGCCTGGGTCAGCAAGGGTTGGGCTGCCAGGTAGTCGATGTTCTGGCTGATGCCTTCGAAGAACAGCTGCATGGCATTGGCCACTTGGCGGATCTCGCGGCCGCTGCCGTCGACAAAGGTGTTTTGCGCTTCGCTGCGCAGGTTGATCACCACCAGCGTGGCCACCAGCACCACGGGCAGGCAGGCAATGGCGGCGAAGGCCCAGGTGAGTTTCTGTTTGATGTTCATCCGCGCTCCAGATTTTCTTGTATGACCACGAAGTGCAGGCGACTCGCGGATTATTGGCAGCTTGAAAGATGGCGCTGATTGCAGTCCCTGAGGCAGAAGTCGAGCAGGCAGCGATCGAACCTTGGCCGGCGGCTGACGTCTTTATTGGATTGTCGGACAAAATCCCTTTGTCTCTGATGACTTCGGCTGGGATGGCGGAAAATTGAGTCGCGCAGAGAAAAAACCTCCTTGAAGACGCCAAGGGCGTGCGACGGATGGCGGCAATCTCTCAAGCCATGGCGGACGTTGTTCGCTGGCCACTCGGCTATGATCTTCGGCGGCAGCGCTTCAGGGATCTGGCACATTGAGTGCATTGCTGTCGTCCGGCGCTCGGCAGCCCTTTCCCGTGGTGGGAGGATTGCCGTATAACGAGTGACTTTCGCGTGTTTGGTAACAAGGGACCCCCAATAAAAGCTGATGAAGACTCCAAAACGCATTGAACCCCTGATCGAAGACGGTCTGGTAGACGAGGTGCTGCGCCCACTCATGAGTGGTAAAGAGGCAGCTGTGTATGTGGTGCGCTGCGGCAACGAGCTACGTTGCGCCAAGGTCTACAAGGAGGCGAATAAACGCAGTTTCCGTCAGGCGGCGGAATATCAGGAGGGGCGCAAGGTTCGCAACAGCCGACAGGCGCGGGCCATGGCCAAGGGCTCCAAGTTCGGTCGCAAGGAAACCGAGGACGCCTGGCAGAACGCCGAAGTGGCGGCCTTGTTCCGTCTGGCCAATGCCGGGGTGCGGGTGCCCAAGCCGTTCGACTTTCTCGAAGGCGTGTTGCTGATGGAGCTGGTGGCCGACGAGTACGGCGACGCGGCGCCGCGGCTCAACGATGTGGTGCTGGAACCGGACCAGGCTCGTGAATATCACGCCTTCCTGATTTCCCAGATCGTGCTGATGTTGTGTACCGGGCTGGTGCACGGTGACCTGTCCGAGTTCAACGTGCTGCTGACGCCGGATGGTCCGGTGATCATCGACCTGCCCCAGGCGGTGGACGCGGCAGGCAACAACCACGCGTTCAGCATGCTGGAGCGGGACGTGGGCAACATGGCGTCCTACTTCGGGCGTTTTGCCCCGGAGCTCAAGCACACCCGTTATGCCAAGGAAATGTGGGCTTTGTACGAGGCTGGCACCTTGCATCCGGGCAGTGTGCTGACCGGCGAGTTCGACGACCCCGAAGAACTGGCGGATGTTGGCAGCGTGATCCGCGAGATTGAAGCGGCACGTCTCGACGAGGAGCGCCGGCAGGCAGTGCGGGCGGCGGACGATGCGCCGCCAGGCAAATCCGAAGAACCACCGCCTCCGCCCTGGATGCAGTGATGGAATAAAAAAATCCGGCCTTGGCCGGATTTTTTATGCCTGCAAACTACCTGGCACCTTGGCACCTTGGCACCTTGGCACCTTGGCACCTTGGCACCTTGGCACCCTGGCACCCTGGCACCCTGTAGCCGCTGCCGCAGGCTGCGCACGGCCCGAAGGGACGCGAGGATCTTGAGGGCGCTGAAATTTTGCAAGGGGTCGCCAAGCAAGGCCCTGCGGGCCTTTTCGCAGCCTCGCCAGGGCTCGGCAGCGGCTACAGAGATCGCTTCTTGCAAATACTCAGGACCCGCAACAACTGCCCGAAGCCAGTTCCTTGAGGATCGGGCAGTCCGGGCGATGGTCGCCGTGGCAGTGCTCCACCAGGTCCTGCAGGGTGTCGCGCAGCCCGGCCAGTTCGCGGATCTTCTGGTTGAGCTCATCGATGTGCTGGCGCGCCAGGGCCTTTACATCGGCGCTGGCTCGCTGCCGGTCCTGCCACAGGGTCAGCAGCTTGCCCACTTCTTCCAGGGAAAAGCCCAGATCGCGAGAGCGCTTGATGAAGGCCAGGCTGTGCAGGTCTTCGTCGCCGTACAGGCGATAGCCGCTGTCGCTGCGATGGGCCGGCTTGAGCAGGCCGATGGACTCGTAGTAACGGATCATCTTGGCGCTCAGGCCGCTCTTGCGCGCCGCTTGGCCGATGTTCATTCGGCGTTCTCCAGGTCTTTGGGTTTCCAGGTTTTCAACAGTAGCGCATTGCTCACCACGCTGACGCTGGACAGGGCCATGGCCGCCCCGGCCAGCACCGGGTTGAGCAGGCCGAAGGCCGCCAGGGGAATGCCGATCAGGTTGTAGACGAAGGCCCAGAACAGGTTCTGGCGGATTTTCGCGTAGGTCTTGCGGCTGATCTCCAGGGCGGCGGGGATCAGTCGTGGATCGCCGCGCATCAGGGTGATGCCGGCCGCGTGCATGGCCACGTCGGTGCCGCCGCCCATGGCAATGCCGATGTCGGCCGCCGCCAGGGCCGGGGCGTCGTTGATGCCGTCGCCGACCATGGCCACCACGCCGGTCTTTTTCAGTGCCGTCACCGTGGCGGCCTTGTCCGCCGGCAGTACTTCGGCGTGCACATCGTCAATGCCCAGGGCGTCGGCCACGACCTTGGCGCTGCCACGGTTGTCGCCGGTCAGCAGGTGGCTGCTGATATGCCGCGCGCGCAGTTGCTGCACCGCCTGCAAGGCGCCGGGCTTGAGGGTGTCGCCAAAGGCGAACAGGCCCAGTACCCGGGATTGCGGGCTCTGCTCGATCAGCCAGGACAGGGTCCGGCCCTCGTGTTCCCAGTCTTTGGCTGCCTGGGCCAGGCTGCCCGGGGTCAGGCCGCTTTCTTCCAGCAGGCGGCGGTTGCCCAGGGCCAGTTGGCGGCCGTCCAGGGTGCCGGCGATGCCGCGTCCGGTCAGGGACTGGCTGGCGCTGACATCGGCCACCGGCAGTTGGCGTTCCTGGCACAGGTCCAGCACCGCCTTGGCCAGGGGATGCTCACTGCCGCGCTGCAGGGCACCGGCCAGTTGCAGCACGCTGTTGTCGTCGCCTTCCAGGGCCTGCATATGGGCGATGCGTGGCGTACCGGAAGTCAGGGTGCCGGTCTTGTCGAAAACCACCGAGCTGACTTCATGGGCTCGTTCCAGGGCTTCGGCATCCTTGATCAGGATGCCGTGGCGGGCGGCCACGCCGGTGCCGGCCATGATCGCGGTGGGGGTGGCCAGGCCCAGGGCGCAAGGACAGGCGATCACCAGCACGGCGACGGCGTTGATCACTGCGGTTTCCAGGGGCGCGCCATACAGCCACCAGCCCACCAGGGTGATCAGCGCCAGCACCAGCACGGTGGGCACGAACACCTGGCTGACCTTGTCCACCAGCTTCTGGATCGGTGCCTTGCCGGCCTGGGCGTCTTCCACCAGGCGAATGATCCGTGCCAGCACGGTTTCCGCGCCGAGGGCCAGGGTGCGTACCAGCAGGCGGCCTTCGCCGTTGATGGCGCCGCCGGTGACTTTATCCCCGGGCTGCTTGGGCACCGGCAGGCTTTCACCGCTGATCAGCGCTTCGTCGGCATGGCTCTGGCCTTCGATGACTTCGCCGTCCACCGGAAAGCGCTCGCCGGGTTTGACCAGCACCAGGTCGTTCAGGCGCAGGGCGCTGATGGCGACTTCCTGCTCGCGCCCATCGATGACCTGGATTGCCCGCTCGGGGCGCAGGGCTTCCAGGGCGCGGATGGCGCTGGCGGTCTGGCGCTTGGCGCGGCTTTCCAGGTACTTGCCCAGCAGCACCAGGGCGATCACCACCGCCGAGGCTTCGAAGTACAGGTGCGGCATGCTGCCGGCGGCGGCCGTGGCCCATTCATACAGGCTCAGGCCATAGCCGGCGCTGGTGCCCAGGGCCACCAGCAGGTCCATGTTGCCGCTGCCGGCGCGCACGGCTTTCCAGGCGGCGACATAAAAGCGTGCGCCGAAGATGAACTGGACCGGAGTGGCCAGGGCGAACTGGGCCCAGGCCGGGAGCATCCAGTGCAGGCCAAAGGGTTGCACCAGCATCGGCAGCACCAGGGGCAGGGCCAGGAGGATCGCCAGGACCAGGCTCCAGCGTTCGCGGCGCAGGTTCTGCTGCTGGTCGTTGCCGTGCTTGTGCTCGGCCTGCCACAGGCTGGCTGAGTAGCCGGCCTGGGTCACGGCGTTGATCAACTGCGTCGGATCGACCTGGCCCAGCAGTTCGACGTGGGCGCGCTCGGTGGCCAGGTTGACGCTGGCGCTGCGCACGCCTTGAACCTTGTTCAAGGCGCGTTCTACACGTCCGGCACAGGTGGCGCACGTCATGCCGCCGATGGTCAATTCAATGGACTGCACCGGCACGCTGTAACCGGCATTTTCCACCGCTTCCAGCAGGGCCGGCAGACTGTCCCCGGGGGCTTCGATCCGGGCCTGTTCCGTGGCGAGGTTGACGCTGACCGCGCGTATACCGGCGACCTTGGCCAAGGCACGCTCCACACGACCGGCGCAACTGGCGCAGGTCATGCCGGCAATCGGCAGGTCGAAGGTGGTTGATTCAGGCATGGCTGACACTCCCTGTAAATGTTGCCCACAGGATCAACCTTGCCATGCAGGCAAGGTCAAGCGGGCATTGCCAGGGTGCTTCATTTTGTCCCAGGGGGGAGCAGGAGCACGCCTTGCGCTGCAGGACGCAAGGCGTGTGGAGGGCGCAGCGTCAGTAGTCCAGGGCGGTGGGCTTGAGGTACATGCCCGAGGCGTTGCTGGCGATGCGGAACTTCAGCACGTCGCCGGCCCGCACGCTGATGTCCTGGGAACCCGGGGCGAGCAGGCCAGGGTTGCAGCCCGGCGCCTGGCCCGGCAGCAGTTTCAGGCGCAGGGACACTTTGCCCGGCGGCAGGTTGAAGGAGGCGCTCTGTTCCTGGAACAGCCGACCGGCGAGCTGGTCCTGGATGTACAGGCCGATCTCGCAGGAGGTGGCGACTTCCAGCCGCTCCCGGGAAATGATCAGTACGCCGTAGTCTTCTCCGGCGGCCAGTGCCGGTGGCGTTGCCGCCAACAGACCAAGGAGGCCGACGAGGCTGAAAGTTGACCAGCGCATGGCTGAATCTCCTGCTGTGATGTCATAAGACGTGCAGCTTGGCGGAGCGCGGCGCCGATTTCCAGCCCGGCAGTTCAATCCGGAACTTGACCTTGCCACGGTGGCAAGGACAAGACTGCGTGCATCCCAATACAGGAGAAGCGTGATGCAAGTATTCAATGTTCAAGGCATGTCCTGCGGCCACTGCGTGCGGGCCATCACTCAGGCGCTGCAGAGCAAGGACCCGGCGGCCACCGTGCGGGTGGATCTGGCGGCCAAGGAAGTGGGGGTCGAGAGTCGCCTGTCCAGCGAAGAGGTGATCAATCTGATCAGCGAGGAAGGCTACGCCGTCCAGGTTGCTTGAGTCTTTTTAATCGTTAGCGACCTATCGGAATGTTCAAGGCGTCCAAGCGCGGCTAGACTGTGCGACCGCTGACCAACGCTCGCTTGGATGCCATGAACCTGCGCACAATCCTGATTCTCGGCGCCTTGAGCGCTTTTGGCCCTCTGGCCATCGACTTTTATCTGCCGGCCTTTCCCTCGATGGCCCTGGCTTTCGGCACCGATGAAAAACACGTCCAGCTGACCCTGGCCGCCTATTTCCTTGGACTGTCCATTGGGCAACTGGCCTATGGTCCTGTGGCCGACCGTTTTGGTCGGCGCCTGCCGTTGCTGGTGGGAGTGGGACTGTTCACCCTGGCCTCACTGGCCTGCGCTTATGCGCCCAACCTGGAGTGGCTGATTGGCGCGCGCTTCGTCCAGGCCCTGGGCGGTTGCGCCGGGATGGTGATATCCCGCGCGGTGGTCAGCGACAAGTGCGATGCCGTGGGTTCGGCCAAGGTGTTCTCCCAGTTGATGCTGGTGATGGGCCTGGCGCCGATCCTGGCACCGATGCTCGGCGGCCTGCTGGTCAATCTCTACGGTTGGCAATCGATCTTCATCATGCTCACGGTGTTCAGCGCCCTGTCGGGATTGGCGGTGGCCCTGGGGCTGCCGGAGAGCATGCCGGCCACGCGCCCGCGCCTACCGTTGTCCGGAGCGTTGCGCCAGTACGGCCTGTTGCTGGCGGACCGGGTCTTTCTCGGTCACGCCCTGACCGGCGGCATCGCCATCGCCGGGATGTTTTCCTATATCGCCGGCTCGCCCTTTGTCTTTATTAAGCTCTACGGCGTGCCGGCGGAGCATTTCGGCTGGTTCTTCGGGATCAATGCCGGCGGTTTTATCCTGGTGGCGCAGATCAATGCGCGGCTGTTGGCCAAGCGTGGTCCGGCCTTCCTGCTGGCCCGTACCGTGTGGATCTACCTGGCGGCCGGGTTGACCTTGCTGGCAGTCAGCGCCCTGCATACGAGTGAGCTCTGGCCGCTGTTGCTGCCCTTGTTCGTGTGCATCGCCAGCCTCGGATGCATCATTCCCAACGCGGCGGCCTGTGCAATGAACGGCCAGGGCGCGCGGGCCGGCAGCGCCTCGGCGATGCTCGGTTGCCTGCAGTTCAGCGTCGCTGCGGGCGCTGCCTATCTGGTGGGCGTGTTGCACGATGGCAGTGCCATGCCGATGGCCATGGTCATCAGCCTGTGTGGTGTTCTGGCGGTGAGCATGGCGGTCATGACCCGGCGTTTGCAGAATGCCCGGGCCTTGAAAGCCGCCGAGCTCTGAGTCAGCCGACGGCGCGCTGACTCTGGGGAATCGGGTGAGGGGCTTGCAGGCGGGCTTGCAGGGTCTGGGTGAAAGCCCGGGCCTCGGCTTCACTGCGGAACGTCACCGCGTGCTGGTCGAGACTGACCTGCCATTGGGAGCCTTGAGGGTTTGCCAATTCTTTTATCAGGATCTTCATTGCTGACCTCCTAACGGTAAAAGAGTGCGATGCAAGGGCTGCCAGTGTAGACCCGAATACGGTCACAAATATGACCGAAATCAACTCTCGGACTGACGGCGGCCATCGGGCTTTTGTGCGCGATGGCCGCCGTGCGTTCAGCCCTTAGAAACCCTCCAGGACGATCTTGCCCTTGGCCGTGCCGCTCTCCAGCAAGGCGTGGGCGCGGCGCAGGTTGGCCGCGTTGATCTGGCCGAAATGCTCGCCCACCGTGGTCTTCAGGGTGCCGGCGTCGATCAGCTCGGCGACCTTGTTGAGCAGCACGTGCTGTTCCTGCATGTCGGCGGTCTCGAACAGCGAGCGGGTGTACATGAACTCCCAGTGCAGGGACAGGCTCTTGCGCTTGAGCTTGGTCACGTCGAGGCTTTTCGGGTCGTCGATCAAGGCCAGTTTGCCCTGGGGCACCAGGGCTTCCACCAACTCATCAAGGTGGGTGTCGGTCTGGGTCAGGCTGGCGACGTGGGTCACCTGATTGATGCCGATGCGCTTGAGCTCGGCGCTCAGTGGCTGACGGTGATCCACCACGCCGTGCGCGCCCAGCTCGCGGACCCAGGCTTGGGTCTGCTCCCGGGAGGCGCTGCCGACCACCTTGAGGCCGGTCAGTTGCCGGGCCAGTTGGGTGAGGATCGAACCGACCCCGCCGGCTGCGCCGACAATCAGCAGGCTCTGGCCCTGGTCGCTGCGGTCCTGGCTGATTTGCAGGCGTTCGAACAGCAGTTCCCAGGCCGTGATCGCGGTCAGCGGCAGGGCCGCGGCTTCGGCAAAGCCCAGGCTCTTGGGCATATGGCCGACGATGCGTTCATCCACGGTGTGCAGCTCGCTGTTGCCTCCGGCCCGGGCGATGGAGCCAGCGTAGAACACCCGGTCGCCGACCTTGAACAGGCTGACCTCGCTGCCCACGGCCTTGACCACGCCGGCCACGTCCCAGCCCAGCACCTTGGCGGCGCCGCCTTCGGGCTGGACATTCTGGCGGACCTTGGTGTCCACCGGGTTGACCGAGATGGCCTTGACCTCCACCAGCAGGTCGCGGGGACCGGCGACCGGCTCCGGCAGCTCGATGTCTTGCAGGGACTTGGGGTCGTCGATCGGCAGGGATGTGTAGTAGGCGATGGCTTTCATGGTGAATTCCTGTTGAGTGCAGAGTGAGGGTCAGACGATCAGTTGCAGGCGCTTGAGTTCGAAGTGCTCGATCGCCTCGCGGGTCTGGTTGAGGAAATGCTGGAAGTGCGGGGTGTTGTTGTGAAACTCCAGGGCGGCCTCATCGTCCCAGCGTTCCAGAACGTAGAAGGTGCCCGGCTGTTCGGCGTCCTGATGCAATTGGTAGTACTGGCAGCCGGTCTCGGCACGGCTGGGGTGTACCAGGGCACTGAGTTCGTGCTTGAGGACGTTGTGCTGGTCAGGCTTGGCGATCAGGGTCGCGATGGCGGTAAAGGCTTGGGACATGGTGTTTACCTTTGGGCTGTCAGGTGATGGGCAGATAATTGGCTATTTCTCCTGAAGATAAAACCGGCTAAAAGAGCAGTCTCTTTCAATATTTTTTTGATAATCCAGGGGTAGATCCATGCTGCGATTCGATGACCTGCAACTGTTCGTGCGGGCCGCGGACCTGGGCAGCCTGTCGGCGGCGGCCCGGGTCATGGACCTGTCGCCGGCGGTGGCCAGCGCCGCCCTCAAGCGCATCGAAGAACACTTGGGCGCGCGTTTGCTGGCCCGTTCCACCCGCAGCCTGCGTCTGACGGCCGAGGGCGAGGGCTTTCTTGAATACGCTCGCGCCGCCTTGAGCAACCTGGATGAAGGGCGGCGCTTGCTGGCCAGCGGACAGGATCAGGTCAGCGGCGTGTTGCAGCTTTCCGCGCCCTCTGACTTTGGTCGCAACCTGCTGCTGCCCTGGCTCGACGAGTTCCAGCGCGAGCATCCCAAGCTCAGCGTGCGCCTGCTGCTGGGGGACCGGATTGCCGATCTGTTCCGCCAGCCGGTGGACATTGCCCTGCGCTATGGCGAGCCGGAGGACTCCAGTCTGGTGGCACTGCCGATAGCCCCGGACAATCTCCGGGTCCTGTGTGCGGCCCCCAGCTACCTGGCCCGGCACGGCGAGCCGCGCCAGCTGGAGCAACTGGCCCAGCACAACTGCCTGCTGTACATGCTCGACAGCCGGGCCCATGACCTTTGGAGTTTTTATGACGGCAAGCGCGAGGTGAGCCTGACCGTCAGCGGCGACCGCCTGAGTGACGATGCCGATGTAGTGCGGCGCTGGGCGGTGGCCGGCGAAGGGATTGCCTACAAGTCCTGGCTGGATGTGGCCGCCGACGTGCTGGCCGGCCGCTTGCAGGTGCTGTTGCCGGAGTTGCGTTGCGAAGGCGCGTCGCTGAACCTTTTGTGCACCCATCGCGCGCACTTGAGCAAACCGGTCAAGCTGCTGCGGGACATGCTCCAGGAGCGCTGCGCCCAGATCAGCGCCCGCCGCCCGTAAGAGCCGGGTTGCCGGCGAACCCAGGTGCCGCGCCCTCGGCGTCGCTGCCGGACGCGAACAGGTCGCCCTCAGCCATCACCCCCCGCTTCGATCCCGCACACTCGACGGGTCGTGCATTCAATCGGGGGAACAGGGCATGGGCATACAGGGATACAGCGCCGCAGAGCGCCTGGAGCGCTTACCTATCAGCGGTTATCACCGGGTGATCTTCATCATCATTGCCCTGGCGTTTTTCTTCGACTCCATGGATTTGGCGATGATGACCTTCCTGCTGGGGTCGATCAAAACCGAGTTCGGCCTGAGCTCGGCCCAGGCTGGCCTGCTGGCCAGCTCCAGCTTCTTCGGCATGGTGCTCGGCGCCTCGCTGTCGGGCATGCTCGCTGACCGCTTCGGGCGCAAGCCGGTGTTCCAATGGAGCATCGTGCTCTGGGGCGTGGCCAGTTACCTGTGTTCCACCGCCCAGAGCGTGGACAGCCTGACCCTGTTCCGGGTGCTGCTGGGCATCGGCATGGGCATGGAGTTTCCCATCGCCCAATCGATGCTCTCGGAGATGATTCCGGCGCAACGACGCGGGCGCTACATCGCTTTGATGGACGGCTTCTGGCCCTTGGGTTTTGTGGCGGCCGGTGCGCTGTCGTACTTCCTCCTGCCGCTGATCGGCTGGCGCGACATCTTCCTGGTGCTGGCGATTCCGGCAGTGTTCGTGCTGGTGATCCGCTTCTTCATTCCCGAGTCGCCGCGCTGGCTGGAGCAGGCTGGGCGCCATGCCGAGGCCGACCGGGTGCTGCTGGGCATCGAGGACAAGGTGCGGGCTGCCCTGGGTGGCGCCCCGTTGCCGGAACCGGTGCGCCTGCCACGCATCGACAGTGCGCCGGGGCATTTTTTCTCCGCGCTGAAACAGATCTGGTCGCCCCTGTATCGGCAACGCACGATGATGATCTGGAGCCTGTGGTTCTTCGCATTGCTGGGGTTCTACGGGCTGACGTCCTGGCTCAGTGCCTTGCTGCAACAGTCCGGTTTTGCCGTGACCCAGTCGGTGTACTACACGGTGCTGATTTCCCTGGGCGGGATTCCCGGGTTCCTCATGGCCGCCTGGCTGGTGGAGCGCTGGGGGCGCAAGCCGGTGTGCATCGTCACCTTGCTCGGCGGCGGGATCATGGCCTTCTTCTACGGCCAGAGCGCGGTGTTTGGCGGCAACGTCAGCCTGTTGATCGGCACCGGCCTGCTGATGCAGTTCTTCCTGTTCGGCATGTGGGCGGTGCTCTACACCTACACGCCCGAGCTGTACCCGACGTCTGCCCGGGCCACGGGTTCGGGCTTTGCTTCGGCCGTTGGCCGGATCGGTTCGCTGCTGGGGCCGTTGGTGACCGGGCTGGTGTTTCCCATCACCGGGCAGGGCGGGGTGTTTGCCTTGGGGGCGGCGTGCTTTGTGGTGGCGGCGGGAGTGGTCTGGCTGTTCGGGATGGAGACCCGGGGCAAGACGCTGGAGGCGTTGAGCGAGGCGGGCGCTTGAGTTGCGCCGGCCAGCCGGCTCCTACACGAACCTGTAGGAGCCGGCTGGCCGGCGAAGACCGTTACGGCTTGACCAGCCGCGCATCCAGGCTGTTCTGCGCCAGGCGCTGGGCCTGGTCCTGGGTCATGCCCAGGTCGGTGTACAAGGCGTGGAAGTTCTCGGTGACGTAGCCGCCGAAGTACGCCGGGTCATCGGAGTTGACCGTGACTTTCACCCCGCGCTCGAGCATTTGCAGGATGTTGTGCTGGGACATGTGGTCGAACACGCAGAGCTTGGTGTTGGACAGCGGGCACACGGTCAGCGGGATCTGTTCGTCGATGATGCGCTGCATCAGCCGCTCGTCTTCGAAGGCGCGCACGCCGTGGTCGATGCGCTGGATCTTCAACAGGTCCAGGGCTTGCCAGATGTACTCGGGCGGGCCTTCCTCGCCGGCATGGGCGACGGTCAGGAAGCCTTCGCTGCGCGCGCGGTCGAAGACCCGCTGGAACTTGCTCGGCGGATGACCCATTTCCGAACTGTCCAGGCCCACGGCGACAAAGGCGTCGCGGAACGGCAGCGCCTGGTCGAGGGTTTTCTGTGCCTCTTCTTCGCTCAAGTGGCGCAGGAAACTGAGGATCAGCCCACTGGTGATACCCAGTTGCTGTTCGCCGTCCTTCAGCGCGGCGGCGATGCCGTTGAGCACCACTTCGAACGGGATGCCACGGTCGGTGTGGGTCTGCGGATCGAAGAACGGCTCGGTGTGAATCACGTTCTGCTCTTTGCAGCGCAGCAGGTAGGCCCAGGTCAGGTCGTAGAAGTCCTGTGAGGTGCGCAGCACATCGGCGCCCTGGTAATACAGGTCGAGGAACTCCTGCAGGTTGTTGAAGGCGTAGGCCTTGCGCAGGGTTTCGACGTCGCTCCAGGGCAGGGCGATCTTGTTGCGTTCGGCCAGGGCGAACAGCAGTTCCGGCTCCAGGGAGCCTTCCAGGTGCAGGTGCAACTCGGCCTTGGGCAAGGCGTTCAGCCAGTCATACATGGTGTTGTCTCATCAGGTGCAGGCGGGCGCTGCGAAGTGTGATGCGCTGCCGGAGCCGTGCCCTTCTCTGGGGAACTGGCGGCGGTTGCGGCGATCGCCAGGTTTTCACCGGGCCCGAAAAAGCCGCCATTCTACATCTGGCGGCGCGATTGTTCGGCAAAACCTGACCGAGTGGGCGATCAGGCCTGCTCCAGCTCCCGGCGATAGGCGTAGGTATCGGCAAAACGCGAGAGCAGGAATTCGGCGCAGGTGGTCAGCGGATACTGGGCCGGATGCTCCGCGTCCTGGCAGCCGGGCAGGCATTCGATGCGGGTGTCCGGGTGCGGTTCGGCGAAGAACGGCATCGAGTAGCGGTCCACCCCCAGCGGGCTGATGACCCGGTGCGGAGTCGACAGGTAACGATCGTTGCTCCAGCGCGCCATCATGTCGCCGAGGTTGACCACGAAGGTGCCTGCAATGGGCGGCGCGTCGATCCATTGCCCCTGAACGTTGCGTACCTGCAAGCCACCGGCCGCGTCCTGGTAGAGCAGGGTGATGCAGCCATAGTCGGTGTGGGCGCCGGCGCCTTGCTGCTCGGTGCTGCTGGCGGTGTGGCGCGGCGGATAGTGGATCAGCCGCAGCACGCTGACCGGGTCCTGGAAGCGGCGGTCGAAGAAGTCGCGTTCGATGCCCAGGGCCAGGGTCATGGCCCGCAGCAGGGTCTGGGCCAGGGCCTGCATGTCCTGGTAGTGCTGCTCCATCAGGTCTTTCCAGCCGGGCAGGTCCGGGTGGCGGTTGGGGCCGCGCAGGGGCTTGTCCGCCACTACCTCGGGATGCTCGGCGGGCAGATGCAGGCCCATGTCGAAGGTTTCCTTGAGATCGCTGGGCTTGCCCGGGTCCAGCTGCTCGGTGGCGATGGCGCCGTAGCCGCGATGGTGGCGGCTCTGGGTGATGTCGATCTTGAGTTTCTCGGCGCTGGGCAAGGCGAAGAAGTGCTTGGCCATGGCCAGCAATTGCTCGATGCGTTGTGCGCTGATCGGGTGGCCCTTGATGTAGAAGAAGCCCCATTCGCGACAGGCGTGGTCGATCTGTTTGGCGACACTGTCCCAGCCTGGCTGGGCCTCCTGATACAGCGGGCTGATATCGATGATCGGCAGTTGATGCATGAAAAGGCTCCCATCCTGTTGGCGGTCCGTCGTCGCTGGCGGGTGCTCCGGCAGCGACGACCAGCTTATTTGGGGAGGTCTGCCTTCAGGCCTTCGACGTAGTAGTTCATCGAGGCCAGTTCGGCATTGCTGGCGCTGACCCCCGCAGGGATTTTTTCTGTCCCGCCCTGGTCCTTGATCGGGCCGGTGAACGGGTGGAACTGGCCACTCTTGATGCTGGCGATGATCTGCTCGGCCTCGGCTTTCACCGGGGCCGGCAGCAGGTCGCTGAGGGGCAGCTCAACCGTACCTTCTTTCAGGCCGCCCCAGTAGTCCTGAGATGTCCAGCTGTGGTCCAGCACCCCTTGGGTGGCCTGGATGTAATGGGGGGCCCAGTTGTTGACGATGGAAGTCAGCACCGCCTTGGGGCCGAAGTGGGCCATGTCCGAGGCGTAGCCCACCGCATACACGCCACGGCGCTCTGCGGCCTGGATCGGCGCTGGGCTGTCGGTGTGCTGGAAGATCACGTCGGCGCCCTGGTCGATCAGGGCGTTGGCGGCGTCGGCTTCCTTGCCCGGGTCGAACCAGGAGTTGACCCACACCACCTTGATCTCGGTGCCCGGGTTGTACTTGTTCAGGGCTAGCTGGATGGCGTTGATGTCGCGGATCACTTCCGGGATCGGGAAGGAGGCGACGTAGCCGATCTTCTTGCTCTTGGTCATCTTCGCCGCGAGGAAGCCGCCGACATAACGGCCCTCGTAAGTGCGTGCCAGGTAGCTGCCGAGGTTCTTGTCCTGCTTGTAGCCGGTGGCGTGTTCGAAGGTCACCTTGGGGAACTGCTTGGCGACTTTCAGGGTGGGGTTCATGTAGCCGAAGGAGGTGGTGAAGATCAGGTCGTAATGATCCTTGGCCATGTTGCGGATCACCCGCTCGGCGTCGGCGCCTTCGGCCACGTTCTCGACGTAGTTGGTCTTGATCTGCTCGCCGAATTTTTCCGCCAGTGCCTTGCGTCCTTGTTCATGCTGATAGGTCCAGCCGTGGTCGCCGATGGGACCGATGTAGACGAAGCCGACCTTCAGCGGATCGGCAGCGCTGGCGGCGAGACTGGCACTCAGGCCGACAGCGGCGGCCAGGGCGCAGAGCAGATTGTGCAACGGGCGTGTATGCATGAATTGGAGCTCCATCTTGTTGTGGGGGAGGACTGGGTCGGCAAGCGCTGGAGGGCAATGCAAATAGCTGACCAACAGGACAACAAAGAGGGCGGTTGCGCCGGCGAGGCGGTTTCTACGGGGGCTTTGGAGGCGTTTTTCGCTGGCAGGCCAACTCCTGCGGGAGCGGGATGTCGGAGCCGGCTTGCCAGCCAAGCGCTGTTGAGGAACTAACCCGGTGCGTGGCGCCTGAGCCTGGTGCAGATCGGGTTTATCGTCATCGCCTCCTCCAGCTTGAAGTCACATCACATAAAGTGCGCTCGGTGTGAGTGAGGCGTCATCAGGCTGTGCCGGTGAGATAGCTTTCCACTTGCTTGACCACATCTCGTGCAGTGCGGGTGACTCCGATCAATGTAGCGCTGGCGAGCCCCGTCCAATCGCCGTAACCCACCAGCCACAGATTAGGTGAAGCGACACTCCGGTTTTCATTCACGGTGACTTTACCGTCATCGCCAACGATACCCAGGTTGCTCAAGTGGTCGAGTGCTGGAGAAAAACCAGTACACCAGATGACGGCGTCGATCGTCGTCTCGACTCCCGATGGCCACACAACCCCCGTTGAAGTGAAATGCGTAAATGGCCTTACCGCGTTCAGCACACCGCGTTCGCGAGCTTCCTTCACAGGTGGCACCATGACGATGTCGCCCAGACCTCCTTCGGGCTGTTGAGGCTGTACGCCGTCCTGTTGCGCCTTCAAACGAGCGCTGGCTCGTTCAAACAGGACACGGCCATCGACCGCATCTGGAAGAAACTTGGGGACTTGTTGAGTCACCCAGGTGGTGTGAGCCACCTTCGAAACTTCGGCGTAAATCTGGGCCCCCGAATTGCCACCGCCGACCACCAAAACGGTCTTCCCCTCGAACTCACTCGGCTCAACGTAATGGGCAGAATGGATTTGCTGTCCCTTGAACAGCTCCTGTCCTGGATAGGTTGGAATAACCGGGTGGCTCCACGTACCTGTTGCACTGATGACCGCTTTGGCATCCCAGGCTCTGCCCTCGGAGACAACCCGTAATCCGTCTTCGATTTTCTCGACACGGTTTACCCGCGTGGATCGGATGATGGGAAAGTCATATCGACGCTCGTACAGAGTTAGATAATCGATAACATCGTCCCGCCCAGGAGTCCCCTCGGATACTGCTGGCATGGGCCAGCCGGCAATTGAGCTCCAAGCAGACGGCGAGAATAGTCGGAGAGAATCCCACCCATGCCGCCAGGCCCCTCCCGGTGCTAACTCGGCGTCGAGTAATACATAGGAAAGGCCTGTACGCCTCAAGAAATAGGCTACGGTGAGTGCGGATTGGCCACCGCCAATGACCACTACATCAAATGTCGAGTTTTGATTCACCACCATCCCCCCAGGCCCATCTGCTTTACATCGGTTTAAACCCTGCGGCCATTCTCATCAATGACGACTTGTCCGTCTTCTTTAACGAAGCTGCCGCGCTGCTCTTGTGGTAGAAGGTCGAGGACTGCCTCTGACGGACGACACAAGCGTGTGCCCAAGGGCGTCACGACGATGGGGCGATTGATCAGGATGGGGTGAGCCATCATGGCATCGATGAGCTGATCATCAGTAAGTGACGTATCGCCCAGTCCCAACTCCTCGTAAGGAGTGCCTTTGATGCGAAGCAGGGCCCGCACCTCAATACCCATATCCTTGATCAACCTGACAAGCGTGGTGCGGTCAGGTGGGGTCTGTAGGTACTCGATAACAGTCGGCTCTTCTGCGCTGTTGCGGATCAGCTCCAAGGTGTTGCGAGAGGTGCCACATTGCGGGTTGTGATAGATCGTGATCTGGCTCATACAGTTTCCTCGCACTGACGTTAGATGGAGCGCTGGTTGACGCGTTTGGAAAGCTCTTCGGCGGACTCTTTACGCTCGGAGTACCGATCAACCAAGTAGTCCTGGCGATCCCGCAACAGCAGCGTGAACTTCATTAGCTCCTCCATCACGTCCACCAGTCGGTCGTAGTACGAGGACGGCTTCATACGACCTGCCTCGTCGAACTCGGTAAATGCCTTGGCCACCGAAGATTGGTTTGGGATGGTGAACATCCGCATCCATCGGCCCAGTACGCGCAGCTGATTGACCACGTTGAAAGATTGCGAGCCGCCGCAGACCTGCATGACTGCAAGGGTTTTGCCTTGCGTAGGTCGAACAGCACCAATAGCAAGCGGAATCCAGTCGATCTGGGCCTTAAAAACGGCGCTCATGGAGCCGTGCCGCTCAGGAGAACACCACACCTGTCCTTCAGACCATTGCATGAGTTCGCGCAGCTCTACGACCTTGGGATGTGTATCCGGAGCATCGTCCGGCAGAGGCAAACCCGAGGGATCGAAGATTTTGGTTTCGGCGCCAAACTCCTCCAACAAGCGGGCTGCTTCCTGAGTCACCAACCGGCTGAAAGAGCGCTCTCGTGTCGACCCATACAGAAGCAAAATTCGAGGCTTATGGAGTGACGGCGTACGCAGCTCCAGTTGCTCCAGCGAGGGCATGTCGATCAGATCGGCATGTACGTTCGGCAATGTGTCTTGCATATAAACTCCTACACGGCGGCGCAAGGTAGCGCACAGCCTCGTTTAATCTTCAAAGCGAACCGATACGGTTCAGTTCAGCTTTGAGCTGGTCAGCGCTCATGGTCTTGAGTGGCAACTCAAGAAACGCGCTCACGCGTTCGCGAATTTTGGCGAGGGTGTTTTCAAAGGCAGCCGTAATCTCGGTTTCTGATCCGGTGGCTTCGGACGGATCTGCCAAACCCCAATGCGCCTTCAGGGCGGGCCCAAAAAAGATCGGGCATGCTTCACCCGCAGCCCGATCACAGACCGTAACAACGATGTCGGGAGGTGAGCCTTCAAAAGCATCCGAAGCCTTACTGCTCAAGCCCGCTGTGGAAATACCAGCGGCCTCCAGAGTTTGCAGTGCTCGCTGATTCACTCGACCACTGGGAAAGCTGCCGGAGCTGACCGCTTCTACGCCTTCAGGCGCCAAATGATTGAACAGCGCCTCAGAAAGAATGCTGCGGCAGCTGTTGTGGGTGCACATGAACAAGACTTTCATTGGAAGATTCCTTGATTCAGAAACTCAGGCGTAATGCGAGGGCGCACAGGGTGGCGACAAGGATGGGCAAGGTCAGCACGATCCCTGTCTTGAAGTAGTAACTCCAGCTGATCTTGATGTCCTTCTTAGCCAGTACGTGAAGCCACAACAGCGTGGCCAGGCTCCCAATTGGAGTGATCTTCGGCCCCAAGTCGCAGCCGATGATATTGGCGTACACCATGGCTTGCTGGACGACGCCATCGACTTCGGCGGCATGAATCGACAAGGCACCGACCAGGACGGTCGGCATGTTGTTCATGATGGAAGACAAAAATGCCGTCAGCAGGCCGGTTCCAAGCGAGGCACCCCAGATGCCGTACCCGGCGAAGACGTTGAGGATCTGTGCGATGTTGTCCGTCAGGCCTGCGTTCTTCAGGCCATAGACGACCAGATACATACCCAAAGAAAAAATCACCACTTGCCAGGGAGCGCCCTTGAGCACCTTGCCAGTGTCAATGGCATGGCCACGAGCCGCGATGATATAGAGGACCAATGCACAAACCGCCGCGATAGCACTGATTGGCACCCCCAATGGCTCTATAACAAAGAAGCCGATCAATAGCAGTGCCAACACCCACCAACCGGCTATGAAGGTGGCACGGTCAATGATCGCTTCACTCGGGCTACCCAGTTGATTGAGGTCATAGGTCTTGGGAAGATCCCTGCGAAAGAACCACAGCAGCATGGCCAATGTCGCCGCCACGCTGACGATGTTTACCGGCACCATGATCGAAGCATATTCGTTGAAACCGATATCGAAGAAGTCGGCAGAAACGATATTGACCAGGTTGGAAACCACCAGTGGCAAGCTCGCCGTATCGGCGATAAAACCGGCAGCCATGACGAATGCCAGGGTGGCGGCGGGAGAAAAACGCAACGCCAGCAACATCGCGATCACGATGGGTGTGAGGATCAGCGCAGCTCCATCATTGGCGAACAGAGCCGACACCGCCGCGCCCAGCAGTACGATAAATGCGAACAGCTTGCGAGTGCTCCCGCCTCCCCATCGGGCCACATGCAGCGCAGCCCACTTGAAAAAACCAGCTTCATCAAGCAGCAAACTAATGATGATGACCGCGATGAACGTCCCGGTAGCGTTCCAGACGATGTTCCAGACCTCTGGTATGTCGGCAAGAGTAACGACGCCTGCCAGCAGCGCCACGATGGCACCCAGCATCGCACTCCAGCCTACCCCAAGCCCCTTGGGTTGCCAGATGACCAGGACGATGGTGGCGATAAAGATCAATACGGCAATCAGCATTTCATTAATCCGGTTGGGCGTGAATCAGCTACACACGGCTTGGTTGATCGGGCGGTCGTTCATGCCGCAGAGGCGCTGAGCTTCGGTTTCCAGCCATTGCTGATTGGCGTCTACCACTTCCTTCAAAACCGCAGTCACCCACGTGGGCAAATCAGGATTCAGTCGGTAGTACACCCATTGGCCTTGGCGACGATCCAACAGCAAACCGGCAGAGCGCAGCAGTGCCAAATGACGAGAAATCTTTGGCTGACTCAGGTCGAGTGCTGCCGTTAGCTCGCAAACACACAGCTCACCTTCACTCACGACAAGCAGCGAAATTTTTGCTCGGGTGTCATCTGCCAGGCACTTGAATAGGGTGGTGGGGGTCATCGGTTCTGTCATAGATCCTCCTGGTGTTTGGTCTTGACCAAAACGAAGAGCTTGATGCGCTCGTGGATGTCGTGGAGCGTATGGCGAAATGCGCCAGGATCATCGCTAGTCACGGGGTCAGGAAAGTCCCAGGCAATGACTTCACCTGCACTGGGCATTGGTAGGCACTCGCTTGCGGATTTATCACAAAGAGTGATTACGTAATCGAATCGATCAGCTTGAAACTCGCTGATGGACTTACTACGCAGGCCCTTTGCATCGACTCCTACTGCCTCCAATGCCTTAATCGTGCGCGGATCAACCTCAGACGGTTCGGATCCCGCGCTGAAGGCCTCAAGGCGTGGATCGGTATGCCGCAGCAAAGCCTCTGCAAGCTGGGAGCGGGCGGAATTGGCTACGCACACGAAAAGCACTTTGATAGAAGGACTCATGTTTGAACTCGATGCATATGGAAAATCGAATATACGCTTTGGCGAATATTCGGTAAAGCGAATGTAATGACGGCTGCTTCGACTTGAGCCTTAACAGCCCATGCAACGCGGTACAAAGGAGATGGAAGGATGGAGTGGGAGATGATGATCCAGGCAACGGAAATAGCCGGCGGGCAATGGCAGCGGTTTCGAGATGCACTGAGGTCTGCTGACCTTCCATCAGAAGATATTGATCTTCCGGGCCGAACTTTTTTCGAGTTCACACGGGATGGCACAACTGTCGGATGGGGAGGATTCGAAACGTATGGCACAGACGGGTTACTGCGATCCCTGGTTGTAGAGCCGGCATACAGATCGAAAGGGGTCGGTGCCGCGGTGCTTCGGGTCATTGAAGCAATAGCTGCCGAGCAGGGAATCACTCGATTGCATTTGCTGACAACAACGGCATCAGGCTTTTTTGAGCAGCAGGGCTATGCAGTAAATCAACGAGGCTCAGCGCCTTCTCTGATTTCTCAGACGGAGCAATTCAAGGGGCTTTGCCCTCGTTCGGCGTGCTACATGTGCAAGGCGTTGCCAGTTGACAATGATTGATAGTCTGCCAGCCCAATAGAGTGGCAGAAGAAGGTTGGCTGACCGTCTCACTGAGACGTTTGGCATCTTGACTGAGGAAACACTGGTTAGCAGATAGGCACGGTTTTCTGATGTTCTGGCGGGCAGTGCTCATTGTTGATCTGTTCTTTACATGTGCGCGTACATGCACATATAGTTCCTGCATGACCACATCACTGACCCGAAACCAGGCCATCGAGGCCGCCATCGAATCGCTGGATGGCGCATTTTTCAAGGCCTTGTGTGAGCCACCGCGAATCGCTGTGCTGAAGCGCGTAATGCTGCTTGCCCGCGCTGATATCACAGAAATTGCGGCTGAGTTGCCCCAAGAGCGTTCGGTTGTATCTCGCCATCTTCAGGTGCTGCTAGAAGCGGGGATTGTTCGAGCCACTAAGGTAGGGCGCCAGGTGTTCTATGAAGTGGACGGCCCAGCCATTATCCAGCGTCTAGAGGTCATCCTTCTCCACACCAAAAAAATCGCTCCACTGTGCTGTCCAGGCAGGTTGGACTGAGTTTTGTTGTCTTAATACGTGCATGAGTGTGCATATATGAACGTAAAAAATCAGACGTTGGATGTTGTTGTCATTGGTGCTGGTCAAGCAGGGCTGGCTAGCGGTTGGCACCTGAAACAGCATGGCCTCAATTTTCGTATTTTTGATGAGCAGCCGCAGCCTGGGGGAAACTGGCGCAATTACTACGACAGTCTTGAGTTGTTCTCGCCAGCAGCATATTCCTCTCTCCCAGGGCTTCCTTTCCCTGGAGCAGCAGGTCACTACCCTACTCGGGATGAAGTAGTGGGTTACCTGAAACGGTATGCCGACTTCTTCCGGTTACCTATTCTCCAGGGGATCAGAGTTGCGAACGTAGATCAGGAAGACCAAGGATTTCGGATTACTACCGCAAGCGGACAATGCTTTTGGGCGAGAGCGGTGGTCGTTGCCTCAGGAGCCTTCAGCCTTCCCTACGTACCCGATATCCCAGGGCTCAAAAACTTCAGCGGCACTCAACTTCACAGTGCTCATTATCGAAATGCAGAAGCATTTAGCGGGCAACGCATCGTCGTAGTGGGCGCTGCGAACTCCGCTGTACAAATCGCCTACGATTTATCCAAAGTCGCAACAGTGACCTTGGCTACGCGAGAGGCGATTAGATTTGCGCCACAACGGATATTAGGAGCAGATTTTCACACCTGGCTGAAATGGACAGGGCTAGAGAAAACTAAGTGGCTAAACGATCAAAGTACGCCTGTACTGGACGACGGCACGTACAGAAAGGCTCTGAAGTCCGGATACTTCAATCAAGCAGCCATGTTCGCCCACGTCACTTCAACAGGTGTTATTTGGGCCGACGGTCAGCATGAAACCGTTGATAGCCTCATTTTTGCCACCGGCTTTCGTCCGAACCTGCCATTTCTTCAAGGCCTTCCAGTAATGGACGAGGGACGAGTGGTGCAACGCGACGGGCGAGCCGTTCATGTCCCAGGCTTGTACTTTGTAGGCTTGCCCAAACAACGCAACTTCGCTTCTGCAACCCTACGGGGCGTGGGGCCTGATGCCGGACACATACTTCCGCATTTGCTAGAGCGAGTTCGTGATTTGGAGCCTGCCCCTACGTGCTTAATGCACAACTGAGCCGCTAGCATCTGAAAAAACAGAGTCTGTCGCCACTGAAAACCCCAGAAAGCAACCAGCCACCTATCAATCGACTCAGGCGGGTGTTGGCTTCAGGCGTCGCACAGATTCTTGCTTGGCGTTCGACCTATTACCTGCCTGCAGTTCTTGCGACACCCATTACCAAAGAAACGGGGGGCAATGGATCTGAGTCTTGACTCCGGTGCAGCCCCTCATGGTGTTGATCACCCTGATCGTCTGCGCGATCAACCTCAACGACGGTGAAACCAATGCCATAGAAGGCATGACTCACTTCGTCCTGTTTGCCACCTTCATCATGCTGTCGCTGCTGGGCCTTTAAAGCGGCTGAGCTGACTGGATGGCGCAGCGAAAGCTGACACCGGGGGCATTCCAGGCCGCCAGTGCCCCCCAACGCCAACGGCGCACGGTGCTGGCCGAAGGAGAAAAGGTCGGGTCGTTGGCAAACTTGTTGTTGGCGCCGCGTTGCGCCCGATATATGCCTGTTTCAGGCCCTTGCGGGTTCTCCACGGGAGACTCGCGATAGTAGTGTTTATCGTACCAATCGTTGACCCATTCACTGGCGTTGCCGGTGAGGTTGTAGAGGCCCAGCGGATTGGGCACAAACCTGTCCACGGCAAAGGTTTCGTTGTCGTCAGGGGCCGGGAAGTTGCGGCCGTAATCCAGATTGCCGTTGTCGGTGGCGAACATCACCGGCTGGCCGCGGTTGCGCGCCGCATATTCCCATTGCGCCTCGGTCGGCAGATCGACGCGATAGCCGCTGAGGTCTGCCAGCCAGCCACAGTAATCCTTGGCCTCTTGCCATGATCGAGAGGCCGGGGCGGGCAGGTTTTCAAGGTAGAGGTGCTTCATGTCTTCGCGTTTACGAAGTTCAGCGTCGAATGGCGGCTTGCCTTGGGCCAGGAAGAACAGATCGAAATCGCCCAAGGTGGTTTGCAGCGAGGACAGGTAATAGCTGCTCAATTTGACCGGGTGAACGAAATCGTCATCGACGTCGAGACTGATCCGCTCCATTTTTGCCGGGTCCACGCCGCAGGGCCATTGGCACAAGGCAAGTGGGTCGAAGCCATGGGGCCAACCGAAATCGCCCATCTGGAATTCGCCCCCTTCAATCAACACCATGTTGTCCAGCGAGCGGATCACTGTGTTGAGTACGGCCTCGCGGTTTTGTGGGGACAGATTCGGGTATTTGCGGCTGATGGTCGAAGCAATTTCTGCCACTTTTTCAGGGGACAGCACTTTGCTGGGCGGGCCAGCAACCTCCTGTTTCTCGCAGCCTGAAATCAGCAGCGCGACGCAGAGCGCCAGTCCGTACTTTTGTTTCACGTAATGTCCCTATAGCGGTTCGTTCGAGGGCGGAAACTAACATGTTTCCTCGATCCGATTCCGCTTAAGGCGCAGGCGAGGGATCGGGTCCCTCGCCGTTGGACTCAACGATCAGCTACCAGCGATCAACTGCCGGGCCGCCTGGCTGTGATCGGCGATCAGGTTTTTCAGGTCCAGCCCTTCGACCTGGCCATCAATCACCCGCCACTTGCCACCAATCATGACCCGGTCCGCTCGATCCGCGCCGCACAACAGCAGCGCCGAAACCGGATCATGGCTACCCGAGAAACGCAGCTCATCAAGCTTGAACAACGCCAGGTCCGCCTGCTTGCCCACCGCCAGTTCGCCGATGTCGGTGCGGCCCAACAGGCTTGCCGAACCCTGGGTCGCCCAGCCCAATACCCGCTCCGGGGTGATCTTCTCGGCGCCGTAGCGCAGACGCTGGATGTACAGCGCCTGACGGGCTTCGAGGATCATGTTCGAGGCATCATTGGATGCCGAGCCATCCACGCCCAAGCCAAGCGGCGCCCCCGCATCGGTCAGTTCGATACTGGGGCAGATGCCGGAGGCCAGGCGCATGTTCGAACTCGGACAATGGCAGATGCCGGTGCCGGCAGCGCCCAGGCGGGCGATTTCATCCGGGTTGAAGTGGATGCCGTGGGCCAGCCAGGTACGCGGACCGAGCCAGCCGACGCTGTCCAGGTAATCCACGGTGCGCAGGCCGAAGCGCTGCAGGCAGAAGTCTTCTTCGTCGAGGGTCTCGGCGAGGTGAGTGTGCAGGCGCACATCGAGTCCGTTGGCCAGTTCGGCGCTGGCCGACATGATTTCCGGGGTCACCGAGAACGGCGAGCACGGCGCCAGGGCAATCTGGATTTGCGCGCCGTCGCCACGCTCGTGGTACTGGTGAATCAGGCGCTGACTGTCGTCGAGAATCACCTGGCCTTCCTGCACGGTCTGTTGCGGTGGCAGGCCGCCGTCCTTTTCGCCAAGGCTCATGGAACCGCGGGTGAGCATGGCGCGCATGCCCAGTTCACGCACGCTTTCGACTTGTACGTCGATGGCGTTTTCCAGACCGTCCGGGAACAGGTAGTGATGGTCGGCGGCGGTGGTGCAACCGGAAAGCAGCAGTTCGGCCAGCGCCACTTTGGTGGCCAGGGCGAGTTTTTCCGGGGTCAGCCGCGCCCAGACCGGGTACAGGGTCTTGAGCCAGGGGAACAGCGGCTGGTTGACCACCGGCGCCCAGGCCCGGGTCAGGGTTTGGTAGAAGTGATGGTGGGTGTTGATCAGGCCCGGCAGCAACACGTGCTCGCGGGCATCGAAGACCTGTTGGCAAGGGCTCGCAGGCTGTTGGCCCAGGCCCAGGACTTCGACGATCAGACCGTCTTGCACGACCAGGCCGCCACGGGCGTCGAGGGCATTGCCGGTGAAGATGGCCAGGGGATTTTTTAACCAGGTACGGGTCGCAGGCATGGTGGCCGGCTCCTCTGAAAGTGGGTTCAGGTTAGCCAGCTCAGTGTTGCCCTGTCTGCTGATCCAGGGTCGCCGCAAGGGGCGAGGTGCGCAGTCTAGCGAAAGATTTGCCGGGGGACAAAACTTGCGGTTTGCCCCCCGTTGCAGAGCCTTGGCCGCGCTGTGCAAGCGCTGCCAGGGGCATCGGTTACAGAGGTTGCGGGCTTACCAGGGGATGGTTTCGCCCTTGTAGTTGACGAAGTGATGGCCGCCCTTGCCGGTGTAGGCGTTGATCTGGGCGATCAGCCCACGGGTGCTGGTTTGCACGTCGATGTCGGCGCCTTCGCCGCCCATGTCGGTCTTTACCCAGCCCGGGTGCAGCGAGAGCACGGTCAGCTTCTGTTGCAACTGAGTCACGAAACTGTTGGTCATGGAATTCAGCGCCGCCTTGCTGGCCTTGTACAGCGCCAGCTCCGGAGCGTCCGGCATGGTCACGCTGCCTAGCACCGAACTCATGAACGCCAGCACGCCGCTGTCCTTGCGGATCTGCCCGACAAAGCGCTGGGCCAGGTTGATCGGCGCCACCGCGTTGGTGAAGAACAGCTGGCCGACTTCGGCCAGGGTCGCGTGGCCCGGCAGTTGGTTGTCCGGGCCCTTGACCCCGGCATTGACGAACAGCAGGTCGAACACCTGGTCCTTGAGTTTCTGGCTCAGGGCGATCACCGCTTGCTGATCGTCCATGTCCAGTTGTTCGATCTGCACCTTGCCCAGGGCCTGCAGGGCCTCGGCCTTGTGCGGGTTGCGCACGGTGGCGGTGACTTGCCAGCCGTCTTCCAGCAGGCGTTGTACCAGGCCGAGGCCAAGGCCCCGGGAGGCGCCGATGATCAGTGCGGTTTTTGCCGTGGACATGATGAGGTTCCTTGATAAATGAGGATCACGGATTCAATGGACAGGCTTGTCCCAGCCGCAGTTGCAGCTCGTGGCGCAACTGGCCCAGTTCTCCGATGCACATGCATGGGGCTCGAAAGGGCTTGACCCTTGAGCATACTCCAGGCTTTAGCCTGCGCGCTCCTTGAGTTGATGGAGCACTTCCTATGTGGACGACCGAACACTACCGAAAATTGGTCCGCGCCAGCGGCTGGTACGACTTGCTGGTGACGCTGGCCTTTGTCACCCCCTGGAGTTTCATGGCCCTGCACGAGTTGCTGCAGGGCGCGGTCCAGGCCTTCAATCTGCCCGGTAGCCTGCCTCCGTTCGAGCCGATGCACCTGCTGATGGCCAACCTCATGGGGTCGATTGTCTGCGTATGGTCGGTGCTGCGGATTCGTGATCCGCAGCAGGCGTTTGGTCGTTATGACGCGGTGGGGCGCCTCCTGTTTGCCACCTGGCTGGGGTACGCCCTGATGCACGGCGCCACGGCATTGATCGCGGTGTTCCTGGTTTTCGAACTGGCCTGGTGCGTGGCGCAGTTGCTGCCGGTCAAAGGCGACGTTGGCAAGCTGGCTCCAGCCGGGCGTGCGCCGGTCATTTAATGCCCCGCCTGCCACGGCTGCCCCAGGGAAACCGGTGCGTACAAACGGGTGCGCAAGGCGTCGCGCGATAGCAGCACCAGCACCAGGATGGTGGCGGCATACGGCAGCATCGCCAGCAGGTTGGAGGGTATCGCCAGCCCCAGGCCCTGGGCCACCAGATGCAGGATGCTCGCCAGGCCGAACAGGTAGGCGCCGAGCAACAGTCGCCACACGCGCCAACTGGCGAACACCACCAGGGCCAGGGCAATCCAGCCGCGGCCGGCGCTCATGTTCTCGGCCCACATCGGGGTGTAGGCCAGGGACAGGTAGGCCCCGGCCAACCCGGCCATGGCACCGCCGAACAGCACCGCGAGCGTGCGCACCCGCAGCACCGGCAGGCCCATGGCGCTGGCGGCGTCGGGGTTTTCGCCGACGGCCTGGATGATCAGGCCAACCCGGCTCTTGAGGATCACCCAGGCCACCAGGGCGAACAGCGCGAAAGACAAGTACACCAGCAGATCCTGGGCAAACAGCATGCGGCCGATCAGCGGGATGTCGCTGAACAATGGCAGCGCCAGCGGTTCGAACCCGGCCAGTGGCTTGCCGACCCAGGCCGCACCGACAAAACTCGACAGGCCGACCCCGAAGATGGTCAACGCCAGCCCGGTAGCCACCTGATTGGCGTTGAACGCCAGGGCCACCAGGGCAAACAGCGCCGAGAGCAGCATTCCCGCCGCCATTGCCAGCAGCACGCCAAGCCACAAATGGCCGCTGTTGAGGGCGACGATAAAACCTATCACCGCGCCGAACAGCATCATGCCTTCCTGGCCGAGGTTGAGGACGCCGCTCTTTTCACAGATCAGTTCCCCCAGGGCCACCAGCAGCAAGGGCGTGCCGCAGCGCACCATGGCGTAGAGAATATTGCTCAGCAGATCGATATCCATTACAGGGCTCCGGCGGTTGCGCTGAGGGGCGTGTCGCGGCGTGCCCAGCGCAGGTTCAGGCGCGGCCGATAGAGAATCAGTACGTCACAGGCCAGGAGGAAGAACAGCATCATGCCCTGGAACAACTGGGTAATGGCCTGGGGCAGGTTGAGGCTCATCTGCGCGCTTTCGCCACCGATGTACAGCAGGGCCATGAGCAGGCTGGAGAACAGGATGCCGATGGGGTTCAAGCGTCCAAGAAAGGCCACGGTGATCGCCGCATAGCCGTAGCCGGGGGAGACTTGCGGCACCAGTTGGCCGATGGGGCCGGTGACTTCACAGACCCCGGCCAGCCCTGCCAGGGCGCCGCTGATCAATAGCGCCAGCCAGATCAGGCGCTGCTGGCGAAAGCCGACGAAATCCGCGGCGCGCGTGTCCAGCCCGAGGACCTTGATCTGGAAACCGACGAAGCTTTTCTGCAGCAGTACCCAGACTGCCACCAGGGCCAGCAGGGCGAAATACACCCCGGCGTGGACCCGACCGTCTTCCATCAACTGTGGCAAGCGGCTGGCGTCGCCGAACATCGCCGACTCGGGGAAGTTGAACCCGGCGGGGTCCTTCAATGGGCCGTGTACGCAATACAGCAACAGGTTCAGGGCGATGTAGTTGAGCATGATGCTGGTAAGGATTTCGTTGGCGTTGAAACGCGTGCGCAACCAGGCGGTGAGCCCGGCCCAGGCGGCTCCGGCCAGGGTGCCGGCAAGCAGGATCAGTACCAGCGCCCAGCGACTTTGCAACTCGATGAGGTTGACCGCCAGGGCACTGCCGGCCAGGGCCCCGAGCAGCAATTGGCCTTCAGCGCCGATGTTCCAGATGCGGGCCCGGTAGGCCACTGCCAGGCCCAGGGCGCAGAGCAGGATCGGCAGCGCCTTGACCAGCAGTTCCGAGACGCCGTACAGGTCGCTGACCGGGGCGATCAGCAGGGTGTGCAAGGTCAGCAGCGGGTCATGCCCCAGGGCCATGAACAGCAGGGCACCACAGCTCAGGGTCAGCAGCGCGGCCAGAAGAGGGGAACACCAGAGCATCAGGCGCGACTGGCGGCCGCGAGGTTCGAGTGAAAGCAGCATGGACGACTCCGTTAAACCGCCGGGGCGGGGGTGTAGGGGACGGCTTCGAAGTGGCCGGCCATCCAGGCGCCGACTTCGACCAATGAGGTGTCGGCGCAGGCTTTGGGCGTCGAGAGACGACCGCCGCAGAGGGCAGCAATGCGATCGCTGATCTGCAGCAGTTCATCCAGGTCTTCGGAGATCACCAGGATCGCCGCGCCGGCATCGCGCAGGGCGATCAGTGCCCGGTGAATGGTGGCAGCGGCACCCACGTCGACGCCCCAGGTCGGGTGCGCGGCGATCAGCAAGCGCGGTTGCTGGAGGATCTCGCGGCCGAGGATGAATTTCTGCAGATTGCCGCCGGACAGGCTGCGGGCCGGGCTCTGGGCATCACCGGTCTTGACCCCGAAGCGCTGGATGATTTTCTCGGCCAAGGCGCGGACCTTGGCTCTTTGAATCAGGCCATTGCGGACCAGTCCCTGTTGAAAGGCGCTGAGCAGCGCATTGTCTTCCAGGTTCAGTTCCGGCACGGCACCTTGCCCCAGGCGTTCGGCGGGGACGAAGGCCAGCCCCTTTCGGCGTCTTGCATCGGGGTAGAGATGGCCGACGGCCTGGCCGGCCAGGCAGATGCGTTGGGCCTCACCGGGAGCCAGGCGTTGCTCGCCGCTGAGCAGGGCCAGCAGTTCGTCCTGGCCATTGCCGGCGACCCCGGCGATGCCGACGATTTCGCCACTGCGCAGGCTCAGGTCGATGGCCTTGAGGGAGCAGCCGAAGGGATCGGGGTTGTGCCAGCTCAACTCGCGGATCTGCAGGAATTCGGCGCCGCCGCTGACCTTGGGGTAGTCGGCGAGCAGGGCCGCCGTGTCACCCACCATCAGTTGCGCCAGTTCCTGGTTCGAGCATTCGGCCGGCCGACAGTGGCCGGCCACCCGGCCGCCCCGCAGTACTGTGGCGCTGTGGCACAGCGCGCGGACTTCGGCGAGCTTGTGGCTGATGAACAGGATGCTGCAGCCCTCGGCCGCCAGCCGGCGCAGGGTGATGAACAGTTCTTCGGCCTCTTGCGGGGTCAGCACTGAGGTGGGTTCGTCGAGGATCAACAGGCGGATGTCCTGCATCAGGCAGCGCACGATCTCCACTCGCTGGCGCTCGCCGATGGACAGGCTGTGCACCAGGCGCTGGGGTTCCAGGGCCATGCCGTAGCGCTGGGACACTTCGCGGATCTTGCCTTCCAGCTGGCCCGGCGTGCCGGCCGCCGAACCCATGGCCAGGGCGATGTTTTGCGCGACGCTGAGGGTTTCGAACAATGAGAAATGCTGGAACACCATGCCGATTCCCAGGCCGCGAGCCTGGGCCGGGCTGCTGATGAGCTGACGCTGGCCTTGCCAGATCAACTCCCCCGAGTCGGCCTGGATCACCCCGTAGATGATCTTCATCAAGGTGCTTTTGCCGGCGCCGTTCTCGCCGAGCAGGGCCTGGATTTCACCTGGGGCGATGCTCAGGTCGATGGCGTCGTTGGCCAGGCAACCGGGATAGCGCTTGCTGATCTGGCGCAGTTGCAGGCGCGGAGTTTGTGCGATGGGCACAGCGGAATTTGGCATGACGGGCTCAGGGGATTGGAGTTGTTGCTGTGGATAAAGCAATTTCCTGGCCAGTAGGTCAGGAAAGCTCAGGCGCCGCCCTGGAGTGCCCCTTGAACTGTCGGAGGAGGCGGATACCGGGCACCACTTCGGGGCAAAGTGTTTGAAAGGGCTCTGTTTTTGTCCGCGGCAAACTGAGCAAAAAATGACCAGTGGCCTGCAGGCCCTGTGCAGTCAGCGGCTGGAGCAGCCTTGCACGGGTTATCCACAGCTTGCTCCACAGTATTTGTGTGCAAGCCTGGAACTTGGGCATAAGCCCGGCAGCCTTGCCTTCCAACCGCGATAAACCACTCTAACTTGCTGTTTTACGTTGCAAAAAAGTCCACTGGAGGAACTTTGGGCAAAAAATGAACAAAGCCCGCAAAGCCACGTTACAGAAGGGTTACAGCGCTATGTGCTCAGGTTATCCACAGTCGGGTGCACAGCAGATGTGGGCAACTGCGGGAGGCTCTGCCGGGTTATGCACAAGGTGCTCGGGCCGGGTTGGTGCGCTCAGCGCTGCAAGAGGATGCGTCCGCGGCTGAGGTCGGCCAACTGCTGTTGCAGGGTATCGATCTGCTCTTCGCCCAGGGCCAGTTGCAACTCCACGCCATGGGCGGTGAAGTCTTCCTGGACCAGTAGTCCGCCCAGCTCGGCGATCCGCAACTTGACCAGGGCCAGCTCGCTGAAACTGCAGGCGCAGCGCAGCGGTATGCGGTTGACCAGGGCGATGCGTTCGGCGCCTTGCAGGCATTTGTTGGCACCGCCGCCGTAGGCCCGGGCCAGGCCACCAGTGCCCAGCTGGATGCCGCCGTACCAGCGGATCACCAGCACGGCTACCTGATCGCAATCCTGGGCCTCGATGGCCGCGAGGATCGGTCGTCCGGCGGTGCCGCCAGGTTCGCCGTCGTCGTTGCTGCGGTACTGATCGGCCAGCTTCCATGCCCAGCAATTGTGGGAGGCGTTGAGGTCACTGTATTGCTGGATGAAGGCTTGGGCCTCGACCGCGCTGGTGATGGGCGCGGCAAAGGTGATGAAGCGGCTTTTGCGAATCTCTTCGCGGTACTCGCAAAGGCCGGCCAGGGTAAAGGGCATGAGCGTCAGTCTTTCTGGGCGGGAGTCAGGCCACAGCCTTTGAGGATGATACGGATCAGGTTGGTGCCGGCCTCTTCGAAATCTTGCTTGGTCAGGCGGCTGCGGCCGGTGACGCGGCAGATCTGGGTGGCGAAGTCGGCGTAGTGCTGGGTGCTGCCCCAGAGCAGGAAGATCAGGTGCACCGGGTCAACCGGGTCCATCTTGCCGGCGTCGATCCAGGCCTGGAACACATTGGCCCGGCCTTGGAACCAGGCGCGGTAGTCCTGGCTGAAGTATTCGCTCAGGCATTCGCCGCCACTGATGATTTCCATGGCGAAGATCCGCGAGGCCTGTGGCTGGCGACGGGAAAATTCCATCTTGGCGCGGATGTAGCGGGTCAGGGCCTCCGCCGGGTCATCCTCGGCGGTGAGGGTGTTGAAGGTGCTGTCCCAGAGTTCGAGGATGTTGCTCAGCACCGCGATGTACAGCCCCAGCTTGTTGGTGAAGTAGTAGTGCAGGTTGGCTTTGGGCAGGCCGGCCTTCTGCGCGATGGTGTTCATGCTGGTGCCTTTGAAGCCGTGACGGGCGAACTCGTCCTCGGCGGCCTGGATGATGGCCTCTTCATTCTTCTGCCGAATGCGGCTGGCGGGTTTGCCTGGGTGAGGAGTGCTGTGGGCGGGGACTTCAAAGGTCATGGAGGTTTCCGAGCAAGTCTGTGGGTGCAACCTGTGCGTTGATAGCGCACCCAGGTTGATCAGACAAGCCTTGGCGCGACAAAAGCTTCAGCGGGCCTTCAGGCTGTGTTTTTCCGGCGCCGGATTTATGTCGTTTGGCAGGCTTTTACCTTCCGGCAGCAGGCGCATCAGCAGGGCTGCCAGGGGGGGCGGCGGTCGTTGAGTCCGTGGATCAGTTCACGGCTGCGGGAAGCATCTGGCTGCAGGGCGTGGAGCTCGGGCTGAAGGTTCTAGGTGCCGAGGTCTTTGCAAAAAAGCGGTCCAGGTGTTCAGGCCATTTTGTCTGGTTGTCGATGCGGCCTTGCGAGTACGGGGCTTTGCGCGGGCTTTGCCGGTTTTCAGCGGGTCGCCGCCAGGCTCTCCAGGAAGCTTTCCAGCACCAGGTGGGGGCGCCGGCCCTTGCGTGTGACCGATGCCAGGCTCAGGTCATAGAAGCGCGACTTGGGCTTAAGCGCGCGCAACCGGCCCTGCTGCACCCAGAGGGTGGCGTAGTGGTCAGGGAGGTAGCCGATATAGCGTCCGGTGAGGATCAGGAAGGCCATGCCTTCGCGGTCGGATGCGCTGGCGGTGCAGTTCAATGCTTGATAGTGGGCCTGGATTTCCGCGGGCAGGCGGAAGGTCGGGGCAATGGCGTCCTGGTCATTGAGACGCTGATCGTCCAGTTGCTTGTCGTCCACGTAGAACAGGGGATGGCCCACCGCGCAGTACAGCAACGAACGTTCGTCATACAGCGGCTGATACTCCAATCCAGACAGGGCGCTGGCCTGGGGCACCACGCCGACGTGCAGGCGACCGTCGAGTACCCCTTGCTCGACTTCGTTGGGGGCGATCATGCGGATCTGGATCTGCACGTCCGGGCCGCGCTCCTTCAATTGCGCCAGGGCGTGGGTGATGCGCATGTGGGGCAGGGTCACCAGGTTGTCGGTGAGGCCGATGATCAACTCGCCCCGCAGGTGGCGGTGCAGGCCGTTGACCTCGGTGCGGAAGCTCTCCAGGGCGCTGAGCAGTTGCAGGCTCGACTGATAGACCTCGCGGCCTTCTTCGGTGAGGGAAAAGCCGGCGCGTCCGCGTTGGCACAGGCGCAGGCCGACCCGTTGCTCCAGATCACTCATCTGTTGGCTGATGGCCGAGCGGCCAATGCCGAGCACGGTCTCTGCGGCGGAGAAACCACCGCATTCTACAACGCTGCGAAAGATCCGCAGCAGGCGGATATCAAAGTCGCTGACTTGCGCCAGCGGGTCGGCGCGACGGCTGCTCATAGTTTAGTGGATGCCAGACTGAAGGTTATTAAAGTTGGATTTCACCGACTTTATAGCCGTGGCAACTTAGTCGCAACAACGCTTTTATTCCTACGCCGCTTCATTGCCTTGCGAGGTTTTGCTCATGAACATGCCGGAAACCGCGATTCCATCTTTGGCCAGTCAGCTCAAGCTTGACGCTCACTGGATGCCCTACACCGCCAATCGCAACTTCCAACGCGACCCGCGCCTGATCGTCGGCGCCGAAGGCAGCTGGCTGGTGGATGACAAGGGCCGCAAGGTCTATGACTCGCTGTCCGGTCTGTGGACCTGCGGCGCCGGTCACTCGCGCAAAGAGATCCAGGAAGCGGTATCCAAGCAACTGGGCACCCTGGATTACTCCCCAGGCTTCCAATACGGTCACCCGCTGTCGTTTCAACTGGCGGAAAAAATCACCGACCTGACTCCGGGCAACCTGAACCACGTGTTCTTCACCGACTCCGGCTCCGAGTGCGCTGATACCGCAGTGAAGATGGTGCGTGCCTACTGGCGCCTGAAAGGCCAGTCGACCAAGACCAAGATGATCGGCCGTGCCCGTGGCTATCACGGTGTGAACATCGCCGGCACCAGCCTGGGCGGGGTCAACGGCAACCGTAAACTGTTCGGCCAGGCAATGATGGATGTGGACCACCTGCCGCACACTCTGCTGGCCAGTAACGCGTTTTCCCGTGGCATGCCGGAGCAGGGCGGTATTGCCCTGGCCGATGAGCTGCTGAAGCTGATCGAACTGCACGATGCTTCCAATATCGCTGCGGTCTTCGTCGAGCCGATGGCTGGCTCGGCTGGCGTACTGGTGCCGCCACAGGGTTATCTCAAGCGTCTGCGGGAAATCTGTGATCAGCACAACATCCTGCTGGTGTTCGACGAAGTGATCACAGGCTTCGGTCGTACGGGTGCGATGTTTGGCGCCGACAGCTTCGGCGTAACCCCGGATCTGATGTGTGTGGCCAAGCAGGTCACCAACGGCGCCATTCCGATGGGCGCGGTGATTGCCAGCTCCGAGATCTATCAGACCTTCATGAACCAGGCGACGCCTGAGTACGCAGTGGAATTCCCCCACGGCTACACCTATTCGGCGCACCCGGTGGCGTGCGCTGCGGGTCTGGCGGCACTGGATCTGCTGCAGAAGGAAAACCTGGTGCAGAGCGTGGCTGAAGTTGCTCCGCATTTCGAGAATGCGCTGCACGGCATCAAGGGCGCGAAGAACGTGATCGACATCCGTAACTTCGGCCTGGCCGGTGCGATCCAGATCGCGCACAGGGACGGTGATGCGATCGTGCGTCCGTTCGAGGCCGGCATGGCTCTGTGGAAAGCAGGTTTCTACGTGCGCTTCGGCGGCGACACCCTGCAGTTTGGCCCAACCTTCAATAGCAAGCCGCAAGACCTCGATCGTCTGTTCGATGCGGTTGGCGAAGTGCTGAACAAGCTCGACTGATTCGATCCTTCTTATATAGAGGCAGGCATGAAGCGTTTCGTGCCTGCGCCTTCCCCCTTTTCAGGAGTCCCCGCATGAGTTTGATTCAACACCTGATCCACGGCGAACTGGTCAGCGACAACGGTCGTAGCAGCGACGTATTCAACCCTTCCACTGGCAAGGCGATTCATAAAGTGCCGTTGGCCAGCCGTGAAACCATCCAGCAAGCCATTGACTCTGCCAAATCCGCGTTCCCGGCCTGGCGTAATACGCCACCGGCCAAGCGCGCCCAGGTGATGTTTCGCTTCAAACAACTGCTGGAGCAGAACGAGGCTCGCATTGCCCAGCTGATCAGTGAAGAACACGGCAAGACGCTGGAGGACGCGGCTGGTGAATTGAAGCGCGGTATCGAGAACGTCGAATATGCCTGTGCCGCGCCGGAAATCCTCAAGGGCGAATACAGTCGTAATGTCGGCCCGAACATCGATGCCTGGTCCGACTTCCAGCCGTTGGGCGTGGTGGCCGGTATCACCCCGTTCAACTTCCCGGCCATGGTTCCGCTGTGGATGTACCCGCTGGCGATCGTTTGCGGTAACTGCTTTATCCTCAAACCGTCCGAACGCGATCCAAGCTCCACCCTGTTGATTGCCGAGCTGCTGCATGAGGCCGGTCTGCCCAAGGGCGTGCTGAACGTGGTGCATGGTGACAAGGCTGCGGTGGATGCGCTGATCGAGGCGCCGGAAGTCAAGGCGCTGAGTTTTGTAGGGTCGACTCCCATTGCCGAGTACATCTATGCCGAAGGCACCAAGCGCGGCAAGCGGGTTCAGGCATTGGGCGGGGCGAAGAACCATGCGGTGCTGATGCCTGATGCCGATCTGGATAACGCCGTCAGTGCTTTGATGGGCGCAGCCTATGGTTCCTGTGGCGAGCGTTGCATGGCGATTTCGGTAGCTGTGTGCGTGGGTGATCAAGTGGCGGATGCTCTTGTGACCAAGTTGGTTCCGCAGATCAAGGCGCTGAAGATTGGTGCCGGCACTTCCTGTGGCCTGGACATGGGGCCGCTGGTGACTGCCCAGGCTCGCGATAAGGTCAGTGGTTATGTAGAGGAGGGCGTCGCTGCCGGTGCGCAACTGGTGGTGGATGGCCGTGGCCTGAGCGTTGCCGGTCATGAAGAGGGCTTCTTCCTGGGTGGCTGCCTGTTCGATCGCGTCACACCTGAGATGCGCATCTATAAAGAAGAGATCTTTGGTCCGGTGCTGTGCATCGTTCGGGTCAATAGCCTGGAAGAGGCTATGCAACTGATCAACGACCATGAGTATGGTAACGGTACCTGCATCTTTACCCGTGACGGTGAAGCGGCGCGTCTGTTCTGTGACGAGATTGAAGTGGGCATGGTGGGCGTCAACGTACCGCTGCCAGTGCCAGTGGCTTATCACAGCTTTGGTGGCTGGAAGCGTTCGCTGTTCGGCGACCTGCATGCTTATGGTCCTGATGGCGTGCGTTTCTATACCCGCCGCAAGGCTATTACCCAGCGTTGGCCGCAACGTGCCAGTCATGAAGCGTCGCAGTTCGCCTTCCCTAGCTTGTAAGCGTAAGGAGCGAGACAACAAAGGCCGGCCCTGATGGGCCGGCCTTTGCTTTTATGGGCTTTTCTGATCGATATGACAGATTTATGAAAATAAGTGTTGACGGCAGATTCTACAGGTCTATAATTCGCCCCACTTCCGGCGCAGTCGAAACGGAAAACTCCTTGAGA
>NZ_JAQQGK010000004.1:0-592234 GCF_028550695.1 Pseudomonas sp. BLCC-B112 | reverse complement strand
AGTACATCGGCCCACATCGTTCGGATCTTCCTGAATGAGTTTTAGCGGATTTTACTCAAGACCTTGAAAGGGATGGCTGTAAGAGCGGAACCGTAAGCGGCCGCACCCGCAGCAACGGATATGTACCCAACCCCCCGCTGTAAAAGCGGAACCATAAGCCGCCGCACCCGCAGCAACGGATATGCCCACCAATCAGACCGCACCCTCAGGCTTTACGGCCGCTACGCGCCCGAGCGGGAGCAAGCGCCCTGGCCACAAAAAACTCCCCCACCCGCACTTTTGTCGAGGCTTGTTCGAAGTTGTAACAACCCCCACGCAACAACCCCCAATGCCCAGATTTTTACCTAATAAAAACAAAGGGATACTTCAAAAAGTCGACCAAAACTCCCCCCAATCCCCCCAATTGCCGCCTTGTTGAACACTCGTTTAGTATCACCCTCAAGCCACCCCCTCACGCCAACCACAATAATTCGAGGACGCCCATGACCCTTTCATCGTCGCTGCTCAGCCGGATCGAAGCCGGCGTAGCCTGGATCACCCTCAACCGCCCGGCGCAACGCAACGCCCTGGACATCCCGACCCTCAAAGCGCTGCACAGCCTGCTGGACACCTGCAACAGCGACCCCAGCGTCCGAGCCGTGGTACTCACTGGCAGCGGCCGCAGTTTCTGCGCCGGTGCCGACCTGGCGGAATGGGCCGAAGCCGAAGCCCGCGGCGCTCTGGAAAGCTACGGCTGGACCGAAACCGCTCACGCCTTGATGACCCGGCTGCACAGCCTGGACAAACCCACCATCGCCGCCATCAACGGCACCGCCGTGGGCGCGGGCATGGACCTGAGTCTGTGCTGCGACCTGCGGGTGGCGGCGCAGTCGGCGCGGTTCAAGGCCGGCTACACCAGCATGGCCTACTCGCCGGATGCCGGCGCCAGCTGGCACCTGCCGCGCTTGATCGGCAGCGAACAGGCCAAGCGCCTGCTGTTTCTCGACGAATTGTGGAGCGCCGAACGGGCCCTGGCCGCCGGGCTGGTGGGCGAGGTGTGCGCCGACGATCAGCTGATTGCCAGCGTCAGTGAGCTGGCCGCGCGCTTGGCAGCGGGCCCGACCTTCGCCTTTGCCCAGACCAAGAAGCTGATCCGCCAGGGGGCCGAGCGCAGTTTGCCGCAGCAGTTGGCGGCCGAGCTGGCCGCCGGCCTGCTGTGCGGGCGCAGCGCCGACGGCGCCGAAGCCCTGCGCGCCGCCACGGAAAAACGCCCCCCACGTTTCCAAGGGTTGTAGGAGCGGCCGGGCAGCGCTCGGTTTGCCGGCGAAAGGGCCCCTGGGCCATGCGCCCATTTTGTAGGAGCCGGCTTGCCGGCGAAGGCGCCCGCAAGAACAGCGCCTTATTCAAGGGCCTCTTCGCCAGCAAGCTGGCTCCTACGGGAAGGTTTTTTCGGCAGGCCGTACTGCCCGATCACTGGTTTTTTGCACTGTCACTCACTCACAGGTAGCGCCATGAATTTCCAACTCAGCCAAGAACAAGAAATGCTGGTGGACGCGGTTCGCAGTTTTGTCAGCAAGGAGTTGCTGCCCCACGAGGACGCGGTGGACCGCGCCGATGAGGTCAGTGCCGACCTCGCCGGGGAGATCCGCAGCAAGGCCATCGCCGCTGGTTTCTATGCCTTCAACATGCCCGAGGAAGTGGGCGGCGGCGGTCTGGACTACCTGTCCCAGGCGCTGATCGAGCGTGAGCTGGCCAAGTGTTCCTGGGCCCTGCATGTGTTCGTGGCCCGGCCTTCGAAAATCCTCATGGCCTGCACCGGCTCGCAGATCGGCGACTACCTGCTGCCCTGTGTGCAAGGGCGCAAGGTCGACTGCTTCGCCCTGACCGAACCCGGCGCCGGTTCCGATGCCAATGCGATCAAGACCCGCGCCGTGCGCGACGGCGGCGATTTTGTGCTCAACGGCAGCAAGCACTTCATCAGCCACGCCGGGCATGCGGATTTTGCCATTGTCTTTGCGGTCACCGGCACCTATGAGCACAACGGTCGTCAGCGCAACGCGGTGACTTCGTTCCTGGTGGACCGCGACACCCCGGGCCTGACCATCCGCCGTGGCCCCAAGTGCGTGAGCAACCGTGGCTATCACACCTTCGAGATGTTCTTCGACGACTGCCGGGTGCCGGCCAACAAGGTGCTGGGCGAGGTGGGCAAAGGCTGGGAAGTGGCCAACGCCTGGCTCACCGCCGGGCGGGTGATGGTGGCGGCCAACTGCGTCGGGCAGGCCCAGCGCGCCCTGGATGCCTCCCTGCAATGGGCCGCGGATCGCAAGCAGTTCGGCCAGGCCATCGGCAGCTACCAGGGGGTGTCGTTCAAGCTGGCGGACATGGCCACGCAGATCCGCGCCGCCGAGTTGTTGACCCTGCACACCGCCTGGAAGATGGACCAGGGCAGCATGACCGACGGCGAGGCCGGCATGGCCAAGCTGTTCGCCAGTGAAGTGCTGGGTCGGGTGGCCGACGAGGCGGTGCAGATCTACGGCGGCATGGGCCTGATGGACGAAGGCCCGGTGGAACGCATCTGGCGCAATGCGCGGATCGAGCGCATCTGGGAAGGCACTTCGGAGATCCAGCGCCACATCATTTCCCGTGAACTGTTGCGGCCGCTGATGCGCTGAGCGCCCTGGAGAATTGCCGTCATGTCCCAGACCTTGCGTGACAATCTCAAACGCCTGCTGGCTCCCCGGCATCTGGCTTTCGTCGGTGGGCGCAGCATGGCCCGGGCCCTCAAGCGCTGCGCCGAAGGCGGTTTTGCCGGGCCCATGTGGCTGGTCAACCCGCAGCATGCCGAGCTCGATGGCGTGCCCTGCGTGGCCAGCATCGAACAGCTGCCCTGCGGCCCGGATGCAGTGTTCGTCGCCACCAACCGCGAGCTGACCCTGACCTGCGTCGCGGCGCTGGCGGCCAAGGGCGCGGGCGGGGCGATCTGCTACGCCTCGGGCTTTGCCGAAACCGGTGCCCAGGGCCAGGCCCTGCAACAGCAACTGCTGCAGGCGGCCGGTGACATGGCGCTGCTGGGCCCCAACTGCTACGGCCTGCTGGACTACCTGCACAGCGCCGCGCTGTGGCCGGTGGCCCATGGCGGTCAACCCGTGGAACGCGGTGTGGCGGTGCTGACCCAGAGCGGCAACTTTGCCTACAACCTGTCCATGAGCGATCGCTCGCTGCCAGTGGCCTACATGGCGTCGGTGGGCAATCAGGCGCAGCTGGGCATTGCCGAGCTGATGGACGTGCTGCTGGACGAACCCCGGGTCACGGCCATCGGCCTGCACCTGGAAGGCCTGAAGAACGTGCCGGGGTTTGCCCGGGCGGCACATAAAGCCCTGGAGAAGGGCATTCCGATCATCGCTCTGAAGACCGGGGTATCGCAGATCGGCGCCGAGCTGGCCTTGAGTCACACCAGTTCGCTGTCGGGTTCCGATGCCTTGTACGACGCGTTGTTCCAGCGCCTGGGGGTGATCCGGGTCAGCGGTCCGGTGAGCTTTGTAGAAACCTTGAAGGCCGCCTCTTGTGGGCAGTTGCCGGCCGGCCCGCACCTGATGGCCCTGGCCTGTTCCGGGGGTGATGCCGGGCTGATCGCCGACTACGCCGAGCGCAACGGCCTGCAGTTGCCCAAGCTGGATGCCGGGCAATGTGCGGAGCTGGCCGAGGTGCTGCCGGGCTACGCCAATCTGGTCAACCCGCTGGATTTCACCACGGCGATCTGGGGCGACGCCCAGGCCCTGCAAACCATGCTCGATAGCGCCCTGCGGACCGAGGCCGACAGCGCCATGCTGGTGCTGGATTACCCGGCCGAGTTCACTGGCGAGCGCAAGGAATGCGACCTGCTGCTGGAGCTGTTCTGCGCGGCGCTGCAACGCCACGGCAAGCGCGGTTTTGTCACTTCGGCCTTTCCCGAACTGCTGCCGGCCAGCGCCCGGGAGCGTTTGCATGCGCATGGCATTCCCGCCTTGCAAGGGGTGGAGGATGGCCTTGCCGCTTGGGGCCGGATCGTCGCCTATCAACAGCGACGCTCGGCGTTGCTGGCTCTGGGTGAATCAGCCCTGGTGCCGCTGTGCCCGCAGGCCCTGCACGGCGCCAGCGTGCTGCTGGACGAGTGGCAGTCCAAACAGGCCTTGCGCGGCTTCGGCCTGAGCATCCCGGACGGTGTGTTGAGCACCCCCGAGCAGGCCCTGAGCGCGGCCGCTGCGGTCGGTTATCCGCTGGTGCTCAAGGCGGTCAGCGCGCAGTTGCCCCACAAGACCGAGGCCGGGGCGGTGGCCCTGAATCTCAAGGACCCTGAAGCCCTGAGCGCAGCCCTGCGCTTGATGCGCACGCGGATCGCCGAGCATGCCCCCAGCGTGGCTTTTGAGCGGGTGCTGCTGGAACCCATGGCCGCGCCGCCCCTGGCGGAGCTGATTGTCGGCATCAAGCGTGAGAACGACTTCGCTCTGGCCCTGGTGATCGGTGCCGGCGGGGTGCTGGTGGAATTGCTCAAGGACAGTCGCAGCCTGCTGCTGCCCACCACCGAAGGGGCGATCCGCCAGGCCCTGCTGAGCCTGCACAGCGCTGCCTTGCTGCAAGGTTTTCGCGGGCGTCCGACGGCTGATCTTGAAGCCCTGGTGGCGGCCATCGGCGCGGTGGCGGACTACGCCTGCGAACACGCCGGGCAATTGCTGGAACTGGATGTGAACCCATTGTTGGTCGGTGCCGAGGGCACCGTCGCGGTCGATGCGTTGATTCGCCTTGGCCAGGCTTGAGGAGAGAGATATGCACGATCAGACCTTGACCGGTGGCCAGGCCCTGGTGCGCCTGCTGGCCGGCTACGGCGTCGACACGGTGTTCGGCATTCCCGGGGTGCACACCCTGGAGCTGTATCGCGGGCTGCCCGGCAGCGGCATTCGCCATGTGCTGACCCGCCACGAGCAGGGCGCGGGCTTCATGGCCGACGGTTACGCCCGGGTCAGCGGCAAGCCCGGGGTGTGCTTCGTTATCAGCGGCCCGGGGGTGACCAACGTCGCCACGCCGATTGGCCAGGCTTATGCCGACTCGATCCCGCTGCTGGTGATTTCCAGCGTCAACCACAGCGCCAGCCTGGGCAAGGGCTGGGGTTCGCTGCATGAAACCCAGGATCAGCAGGCGATTACCGCGCCTATCACCGCGTTCTCGGCCTTGGCCCTGAGCCCGGAAGACTTGCCCGAGCTGATCGCCCGGGCCTTTGCCGTGTTCGACAGCGAGCGCCCGCGCCCGGTGCACATCAGCGTGCCCCTGGATGTGCTGGCGGCCAAGGTCGCCCGGGACTGGACCGGTGAAGTGCGCCGGCGTCCCGCTCGCGGCCCGGCCGCCGCGGCGGATATCCAGCAGGCGGCAGACACACTGCGCAACGCCAAGCGGCCGATGATCATTGCCGGTGGTGGCGCGCTGCACGCCGCCGAGCAATTGCGGGCCTTGAGCACGCGTCTGGGCGCAGTGTTTTTCAGCAGCGTCGCCGGCAAGGGCCTGCTGCCGGAGGAGGCGCCGCTGAACGCCGGGGCGACCCTGTGTGTTGAGCCCGGCTGGCAGTTGATCAGTCAGGCCGACGTGGTGCTGGCGGTGGGCACCGAGATGGCCGACACCGACTATTGGCGCGAGCGCCTGCCGCTGAACGGCGAGCTGCTGCGCCTGGACATCGACCCGCGCAAGTTCAATGACTTTTACCCGTGTTCGGTGGCTTTGCACGGCGATGCCCGCGCCACCCTGGACGCCTTGCTCCAGGCCTTGCCACCCACACCGGCCGAAGCTGGGGCGGCGATTCACGCGGTGGCCGATCTGCGTCAGGCGGTGCAGAACGGGCAGGGGCCCTTGCAACAGATTCACCGCTCGATCCTGCAACGGATTGCCGCCGAACTGCCGGAGCACGGCTTTATCGCCAGCGACATGACCCAACTGGCCTACAGCGGCAACTACCTGTACCCGAGCCGGGCCACCCGCAGCTGGTTGCATCCCACCGGCTACGGCACCCTCGGCTACGGCTTGCCGGCCGGCATCGGAGCCAAGCTCGGCGCCCCCGAGCGCCCGGGGCTGGTGCTGGTGGGCGACGGCGGTTTTCTCTACACGGTGCAGGAACTGGCCACGGCGGTGGAGGAGCTGGACAGCCCGCTGGTGGTGCTGCTGTGGAACAACGACGCACTGGGGCAGATCCGCGATGACATGCTGGATCTGAACATCGAGCCCATCGGCGTGCTGCCGCGCAATCCGGATTTTGCCGCCCTGGCCCGGGCCTTTGGTTGCAGCGTCAGCCAGCCCGCCAGCCTCGATGAGTTGCAGCAGGAACTGCGCAGCGGCTTTGCCCGCAATGGCCTGACCCTGATCGAACTCAAGCACGCCTGCGCGCGCTGACCATCCCTTTTTGCCTGGAGCCTGAGCATGCGCTTTTCTCAACTGACCCAACGTATTGCCGGAGACGGCGCCGCCGCCTGGGACATTCATTACCGGGCCCTGGCCAAACGCGAACGTGGCGAGGAAGTCTGGTTGCTGTCGGTGGGCGACCCGGATTTCGACACCCCCCAGCCCATCGTCCAGGCGGCCATCGACAGCCTGCAGGCCGGCCACACCCATTACGCCGATGTGCGCGGCAAGCGCGCCTTGCGCGAGGCCATTGCCCGGCGTCATCAGCAGCGCAGCGGGCAAGTGGTGGATGCCGAGCAAGTGGTGGTGCTGGCCGGTGCCCAGTGCGCCCTCTACAGCGTGGCCCAGTGCCTGCTGGACCCGGGTGACGAAGTGATAGTGGCCGAGCCGATGTACGTCACCTATGAAGCGGTGTTCGGCGCCTGCAATGCCCAGGTGGTGCCGCTGCCGGTGCGGGCCGAGGACGGCTTTCGGGTGCAGCCCGAGGCGGTGGTGGCGCGTATTACCGGCAAGACCCGGGCCCTGGTGCTCAACAGCCCGCACAACCCCACGGGCGCGAGCATTCCCCGGGCCACCTGGGAAGCCCTGGCGGCGCTGTGCATCGAACATGACCTGTGGCTGATCTGCGACGAGGTCTACAGCGAGCTGCTGTACGAGGGCGAACATGTCAGCCCGGCCAGCCTGCCGGGCATGGCCGAGCGCACCGCGACCCTCAACAGCCTGTCCAAGTCCCACGCCATGACCGGCTGGCGCCTGGGCTGGGTGGTGGCGCCGACGGCCCTGGCCGCGCACCTGGAAAACCTCGCCCTGTGCATGCTCTACGGCTCGCCGGAATTCATCCAGGACGCGGCCATCGTGGCCCTGGAGCAACCCTTGCCGCAGCTGCGGGACATGGCCGAGGCCTATCGCCAGCGGCGGGATCTGGTCTGCGACTGCCTGGCCGATTGCCCCGGTGCCCGGCCGTTGAAGCCTGATGGCGGCATGTTCGTCATGGTCGACATCCGCGCCACCGGGCTCAGCGCCCAGGCCTTCAGCCAGCGCCTGTTGGACGAGCAGGGCGTCTCGGTGCTGGCCGGCGAAGCCTTCGGCCCCAGTGCCGCCGGGCATATCCGCCTGGGGCTGGTGCTGCAAGCGGATGACCTGCGCGAAGCCTGTCGGCGCATCGCCCTGTGCGCTGAGCACTGCCTGAGCCGCCGGGTTGCACCTGCCACTTTGCCCACTGTTTGAGGAGTCTTCATGAAGGTACTGATCGTTCACGCCCACCCCGAGCCGCAATCCTTTACCGCCGCCTTGCGCGACCAGGCCCGCAGCACCTTGGAGGCCCAGGGGCATCAGGTGCAGGTCAGCGATCTGTACGCCATGAACTGGAATCCGGTGGCCAGCGCTGCGGATTTTGCCGCCCGGGATAATCCGGATTATCTGGTGTACGCCCTGGAGCAACGTCTGGGGGTGAAGAACGCCAGCATCGCTGCGGACATCCAGGGCGAGCTGGACAAGCTGCTGTGGGCTGACCTGTTGATCCTCAACTTCCCGGTGTTCTGGTTCTCGGTGCCGGCCATGCTCAAGGGCTGGATCGACCGGGTGCTGGTGTCGGGGGTGTGTTATGGCGGCAAGCGCTTCTATGACCAGGGTGGGCTGGCGGGCAAGAAGGCCCTGGTGACCCTGACCCTGGGCGGGCGTGAGCACATGTTTGGCGAGGGTGCGATCCATGGACCGCTCGAAGAGATGTTGCGCCCGTTGCTGCGCGGTACTTTGGCCTATGTCGGTTGTGACGTACTGGAACCGTTCGTGGCCTGGCATGTGCCTTACATCAGCCAGGAAGCCCGAGAAGAATTTCTGCACCGTTACCGTCAGCGCCTGCAGCACCTGGCGGACGAGCAACCCCTGGTCTTCCCGCGCCTGGACCAGTTCGACGAAGCCCTGCATCCACTGCCCCTGTAGCCGCTGCCGCAGGCTGCGAACGGCCCGCGAGGGCCGCGGCGTTCTTGAGATCGCTGCGAGTTCGGCGGGCGATCGTCAAGCAAGGTCCTGCGGACCTTTGCGCAGCTTCGCCGTGGCTCAGCAGCGGCTACAGGGCCAATGCCGAACGGGGTTGTGTAGCCGCTGCCGCAGGCTGCGAACGGCTTGGGCGGCATTCCGACGCAGGAGACGCAGGGATCTTGACGGCGACAGAAGTTTGTCTGGAAATCGCCAGGCAAGGCCCTTTGGGCCTTTGCGCAGCTTCGCAGGCTCAGCAGCGGCTACAGGGGGCGGCGATTCTATGGGGCGCTCAGAAGCGCAGGGTTGCTCCGGTGGTCAGCCAGCGGTCGCGGTCTTCGCTCAGGTGCTGGCCAACGATCAGGTCCAGGTCCAGGTGCTGCCCCACGTGCAGGCGCGGGCCGGCCTGCCAGCCCTGTTCGCCGCCGCGCTGGCCGTAGCGCTCGGCAATCAGGGTCAGGCTCGGCATGAGGTCGTATTCCACACCGGTGCCCCAGGTCCAGCGGTGGTTCTGCTCGCCATCGTCGTAGGCATGGGTCCAGCCGGCATTGAGGTTCAGGCGCAGGCTGTCGCTGGCGCTGAAGGTCAGGGGCAGGGTGAGGTCGCCGCCGTCGAAGCTGTGGTGGCGGTTCAGGGCCCAGTGGGCGGAACCGGCCAGGGCCAGTTGCAGGCCCAGGTCTTCGCGGTTCAGCAGTTGGACCTTGATCTGCGGGCTGAGCTGGGTTTCGCCGTGATCGTCGGCCTGCTGGCGCTGCACGGCGGCCCCCAGTTGCACCCAGGGCAGTTGGCTGAAGGTGCAGGCCGGGGCAATCACGCTGTTGTGGCTGGAGCCTTGATGCCGGGTGCTCTGGTACCAGACATCGACATTGCATTCCCCGGGGGCGTTGATGGCGCCGTCATCCACTACATAGGCGCCGCCGGCGGCCTGGGCCTTGGAGCACAGGGCCAGGGTGGCGGTGGCTCCGGCAGTCAGGGCGAGGAACAGCAGGTTGCGTTTGAGCATGCGGCTTTTTGCAGCAGGCAGGGTGTGGCCCCAGGAGGCGGAACGCGAGGAGCGATGTGGACGGTGCTTGGACATGGCGGATCTCGTTCTGTTGGGGCGCCGGACCGCTTGGTTGGGGAGCCGGCGCGGGTGGGTGCTGCGTGGGGTGTTTACTGGTCGTCGACCGACAGGGTCTGGATGCCGCGGACCCGGGCCTGGGCCAGCAGCTCTTCGGTGTCTTCCCCGCCGGGCAGGGCGAGGACGATGTCCGGGCGGCTGTCGGCCAGCATGAAGCTGTTGCGCAGGCGCTCGGCGTGTTTGCCGTGCAGTTGCCAGTTGGGCGGGTAGCGGACGATGTGGGCTCCGGTTTCCCGGGCCCAGTCCTCGATGTGGGCGCCGAGGAACTGGCTGCCGCCGTGGATCACCACCCGCACTTCGTGCAGGCGCTGGAAGGCTTCCAGGACCCGGCGGCACAGGCGGCTGTCGGCGTAGTAGCGGCCGGCGCAGATCAGGACGCGCATGGGCTGTCCTCCTTGGCTCCGGTCACGGGGTGCTCGGCGCCGGGCGCTTCGGTCAGGGGCTCGCTGAGGTAGCCGTGTTCGATGTCGCGCTCACCGGCGCGCTCCAGGGCCGGGTAGGCCAGGGCGGCGATGTGGTGGTGGACCCGGCGGTAGTCGCGCAGCAGGCGCTGGAAGATGTCCCCGGATTCGGCCCAGGCGCTCTGGTCTTCGCGCAGTTGGCGAAAGTGCTCGCGGCCGGCGGCGGCTTCCAGGCGCCGCACGTTTTCCTTGCGCGCCAGCAACTGGTGGGCGGTGGGCAGGTCTTCGCGCAGGAACACGGTGATGGCCAGGCTCAGGCTGTCCAGCAACTCCTGGTGCAGCGGGTACAGGGTGCCCAACTCGAAAGCGGAAAAGGCCTCGCCACGGCGCAGACGCCTTGCTGCCAGTTGCGCCAGGCTGGTGGAAAGAATGTCGCCGGCGTGTTCCAGGTTGATCACCAGCAGCAGGATTTCCTGGGAGCGGTCGGCGTCCTGGTCGCTGATGCCTTCCTTGCCGATGTCCGCCAGGTAGGCGCGGATCGCCGCGCTGAGCAGGTCCAGGGACTGGTCGATGTGCCGCACCTGCTCGGCATGGGTGATGCTTGAGGTGCGAAACAGCTGCAGCACCCGGTCGAGCATGCTCGAAAGCATGTCGGCCATGCGCAGGGCTTCGCGGGCGGCGTTGGCCAGGCCGATATTGGCCACTTCCAGGCCGGCCTGGTCCAGGTACAGCGGCATGCCCGGATCGGTGACCGGGGCGGGAGCCGGCAGCAGCCGGGTCAGCAGCTTGCCCAGGGGCTCGGTGAAGCCAATGAACAGCAGGCCGAGGATCAGGCTGAAGGCGCTGTGCAGATAGACCACCAGCAACTCCGGTGGCAGCGCCTGGATCGCGTCCAGGTGGGCCAGGGTGGTGATCCAGGGCAGCACCAGGACCACGCCCACCAGGCGCACCAGCAGGTTGCCCAGGGGCAGACGCCGGGCCACGTTGCCGCTGGCGCCGAGCAGGGATGGCAGGGTGCCGCCGAGGTTGACCCCCAGCACCAGGGCCATGCTGGTGGCTGGCGACAGCAGGCCGGTGCCGGCCAGGGAGGCGATCAGCAGCACCACCGCGACGCTGGAGTGGCACATCCAGGTCAGCAGCATGGCCACCAGCAGCGCCAGCAACAGGTCGCCGTCGAGGCTGGTCATCACCAGCTGGAACACCGGGGTGCTTTCCACCGCGCCCAGGGTGGCGCCGAGCATGCCCAGGGCCAGCAGCATCAGGCCCAGGCCGATCAGCGCGCAGCCGATGCTTTCAAAGCGCGAGTCGTCCCGCAGGCGGAAGGTCAGGAAACCCGCCAGCAGCAGCACCGGGGCCAGCAGCGAGAGGTCGAGGCTGAGCAGCTGGACCACCAGGGTCGAGCCGATATTGGCCCCCAGCATCACCGCCAGCGCGGGGGCCAGGCCCAGGGTGCCGGCAGCGGTAAAGGAGCTGGCCATCAGGCTCACTGCGGTGCTGCTTTGCAGCACGCCAGTGATGCCGACGCCGCACAGCAGCGCCAGCCAGCGGTTGTTCAGGTGTTGCCCGAGCCAGTGCCGCAGTGGGCTGCCGAAGCCGCGCAGGAGTGATCCGCAGATCATCTGCGAACCCCACAGCAGCAGGGCGATGGCGCCGGCCAGGTTGATCAGAAGAGTGGTGCCCGACATGAGCGTGCTCCCGGGTCGGTGACAGGTTCAGGCCATCGCCACGCGCAGCGAGGCGCGGGTGAGGGCGGCGCTGAAACCCAGCAGAAAACGAATTTCAACGGCGCTCAGCAGGCCGCGGACATACAGCCGGATGCTCACGCGGGTGAGCAGGCGGGCGCAGGTGCACAGGCTGCAGACCAGCAGGGCCTGGAGGCCGCGTTGCAACATGGAAAAAGGCTTGAGATACATGGCGATGCTCCTTTCGGGCGAACAGCGTCGCCGTCGGCAGGGCGCTGGCCGCGCCGACGGTGGCATCGTTGGTTAGGTGTATCGGGCGCGGCCGTCCGAGGGCGGCCGCGCCGGGCTCAGGCCCTTAGAACCAGGCCCTTAGAACCACTGCTTGAAGCGGCGGATGTACAGGGTCTTCATGGTCTGGGCGACCACGCAGTAGGCGAGCAGGGTGCCCACCAGCCAAGGGAAGTATTCCCACGGCAGCGGCACCAGGCCGACCATGTTGCCCAGGGGCGAGAAGGGCACGTAGATCCCCAGCGCCATCACCAGTCCCGTGGCCAGCATCACCGGCAGGGCCGCGGTGCTCTGGATGAACGGGATCTTGCGGGTGCGCAGCATGTGCACCACCAGGGTCTGCGAGAGCAGCCCTTCGATGAACCAGCCGGACTGGAACAGGGCGGCCATTTCCACGCTGTTGGCGGCGAACACGTACCACATCAGGGCGAAGGTGGTGATGTCGAAGATCGACGAGGTCGGCCCGATCCACAGCATGAAGCGCCCGATGTTGTTGGCGTCCCACTTGCGCGGCTTGGCCAGGTACTCCTTGTCCATCTTGTCCCACGGCAGCGCCAGCTGGGAGAAGTCGTACATCAGGTTCTGCAGCAGCAGGTGGATCGCCAGCATCGGCAGGAAGGGGATGAAGGCACTGGCCACCAGCACCGAGAACACGTTGCCGAAGTTGGAGCTGGCGGTCATGTTCAGGTACTTCATGATGTTGCCGAAGGTCTCGCGACCCTTGATCACCCCTTCTTCCAGCACCATCAGGCTCTTTTCCAGGAGGATGATGTCCGCCGATTCCTTGGCGATGTCGGTGCCGCTGTCCACCGAGATGCCGACGTCGGCATCGCGCAGGGCCGGGGCGTCGTTGATGCCGTCGCCGAGGAAGCCCACGGTGTGGCCGTTGGCTTGCAGGGCCTTGAGCACCCGGGATTTCTGCAGGGGGGTGAGCTTGGCAAACACCGTGCGCTCTTCCACCAGGCGCCCGAGCACCTGGTCATCCATGTGCTCGATGTCGCGACCCAGCAGCGGTTCGCCCGCTTCCAGGCCCACTTCGCGGCAGATCTTCGCGGTGACGATGGGGTTGTCGCCGGTCAGCACCTTGACCGTCACGCCGTTGTCACGCAGGGCGGCGATAGCCGGGCCGGCGGTTTCCTTGGGCGGATCGAGGAAGGTCAGGAAGCCTTCGATCACCAGCTCGCGCTCATCGCTGGCGCTGTACTGGCTGCGGGTCTGGCCCTTGGGCAGGTCCCGGGTGCCCACCAGCAGCACGCGGAAGCCGTCGCGGTTGTAGTCCTCGGCCAGTTGCAGCAGAGCCGCGCGGCGCTCGGCGTCGAGGCTCACGGCCAGTCCGTCCTGGCGTACCCGGGTGGCGGTTTCCAGCATTTCTTCCACCGCGCCCTTGCACACCAGCAGGTGGTCGCCGCGGGCATCGGCGAGGATCACCGACAGGCGCCGACGGACGAAGTCGAAGGGCAGCTCATCGACCTTGCGCCAGGCGGCCGGCGGGGTGAAGTGCGGGTTGCCCTCGGCGAAGCTGACCACGGCGCGGTCCATCAGGTTCTTCATGCCGCTCTGGTGGTGGCTGTTGAGCCAGGCCAGCTGCAGCACCGCATCGCAGCGGCTGCCGCTGATGTCGACGTGGTGTTCGAGGATGATCCGGTCCTGGGTCAGGGTGCCGGTCTTGTCGGTGCACAGCACGTCCATGGCGCCGAAGTTCTGGATCGCGTTGAGGCGCTTGACCACCACCTTGCGCTTGGCCATGGCCGCAGCGCCCTTGGCCAGGTTGGCGCTGACGATCATCGGCAGCATTTCCGGGGTCAGGCCGACGGCCACCGCCAGGGCGAACATGAAGGCTTCGGCCCAGTCACCCTTAGTGAAGCCATTGATCAGCAGCACCACTGGCACCATCACCAGCATGAAGCGGATCAGCAGCCAGCTGACGCTGTTGACCCCACGGTCGAAGGCGGTCTGGGTGCGCGAGCCGACGATGGAGCGGGCCAGGGAGCCGAAGTAGGTGCGCCCGCCGGTGGCCACCACCACGGCGGTGGCGGTGCCGCTGACCACGTTGGTGCCCATGAAGCAGATGTTGGGCAGGTCCAGCAGGTCTTGCTGGTCGGCGGCCAGGGCCTGGGCGGATTTTTCCTGCACGGCCCCCAGGGTGTCGTATTTCTCCACCGGCAGGGCTTCGCCGGTGAGCACCGCCTGGCTGATGAACAGGTCACGGGATTCGATCAGGCGGATGTCCGCCGGGATCATGTCGCCGGCCGACAGCTGGATGATGTCGCCCACCACCAGTTCGCGCATGGGGACTTCGCGCACCCGGGCCTGCATGCCCATCTGCTCGCGGCGCAGCACCGCGGCGGTGGTGCGGACCATGGCCTTGAGGGCTTCGGCGGCCTTGGCCGAGCGGTGTTCCTGCCAGAAGCGCATCAGGCCGCTGGCCAGCACCATTACCAGGACGATGATCACGCCGGTCAGATCAGTTTCTTCGCCGGCTTGCAGCGGCAGCCAGAAGTCGGTGAAGAAACTGATACCGGTCAGGGTCATCAGCACATAGATGAAGGGGTTGTTGAAGGCTTGCAGCAATTGCACCAGGGCGTGGGGCGGACGGTCGTGGGCGACCTCGTTGTGGCCGTCCCGTTGCAGGCGGCCTTCGGCGTCCAGTTCAGTCAGGCCAGCGTTGCTGGAGTTGACGTTGGCCAGGGTCACGGCCAGGCCGTTCTGGGCTTCGCGGGCGGCACGCATCGACAGTTTGTTGCTGTCGCGGGTGGCGCTGGTGTTGCGGGAAGTTGTGGTTTTTACAGTCATTGCGTGTGCTCCTGCCGCCTGACTACGGCACGACACAGCGACCACTCAACTAATTAAAGACGAGCGAAAGTATGTCGAGCCGCAGGTTAGCGATCGATACGGATCTTGGCGTTTTTCAGGTTTTAACGTTCGCTGCCCAAACAATGAAGTTGAATGGACAGCGAACCTACTACTGGCCTCTTCCATAACTTTCTCCAGCAAGTTTTATTAACGAGAAGGCAATAAGGCGCCGTCAAACTTCCAATTAAGAAGTTTGTGTGAAAACAACGGAAAGTGACCGTTGATTTATGGGTAAGTGCGCGCCCCGAGATACAGGCCGAAGATCAGTCCGGCCTGCTGCAAGAGCAGGGCCGCGCCCCGACTCTGTGGGTCCTGGCTGTCGTCCAGGCTCCAGCGTTGTTGCAGCTGGCCGGTCATCGGGCAGACGCGCCAATTGGCCCGCAGGGCGGTGGCGGCGCAAGGTGAGGATGAGGAGAACGGCGAGCGTGCCAGAGCCTTGGGCTCACGGCACAGCTTGACCCGCATGGTGGCGGCAAAGGCGCGTACGCCGGGCATTACAGAAGATGTGAAGTGCATAACTTGTGCCTCGTGACCGGACTGGTTCCGGGGAGGCAAGTTACGTTGGAGCGTCAAGCCCTAGCGCAGCTCACCCGACCGCGGAGTCGAGTCCCGTCATTTTTCAGGGGTGCCTGGCGCTGCGCAGCGGCAGTGACCAGACAGCGTCTAGATACTGTGTCCATTGGCTTCTTTAGTGAGTTGAAAAAAGGCCGGATTTCCCGGCCCGCGCAATTTACTCAGGAGGGTCCATCGAGTCAAGGTTAAATTGCCTTGAATCGTTGTTCGATGATGAAGTTTCAGGTGAGGTTCAGCTTGAGGGATGAGTTCAGGCGTCGAGAGTGGGAAACATATAAGGGATACAAATAAAAAGTGCCCATGACCGATGGGGCGTCATGGGCACTGAATATAACTTCGCGGATTATCAGTTCAGCAAGTGCCGGGAGATATCCTTGTAAGTGTTGCTGTCGGTGGCGGCCATCAGTTGCCGTCCATCCTTTAAGGTGCCGATGAAGGTCACCTCGTTTTCAGTCCCCGCCATCAGGTAACCGGCGATTGCGCCCACCGGCCCCAGCAGCATGGCGCCGGCCACGCCATAACCGAAGGCGTCCTTGTTGGCGACGGGGCTTTCAGTGGCGATTTCCAGGCTCTTGAAGGCCGATGCCTTGATCTCGACACCGGCGCTGTTGAGCACTGTCTTGAGCCTGAAGGTGCCGTGGCGGTACTCGCCGGCGCCCTGCAGAAAATCGCCCGATAAAACTTCAATATTTGCCATGTTGAATCATCCTTATCCAAGCATAACGAGACGAACCATTGAGCCCCTGGCCAGTGGGGGCGTCAACGGGGTTGCGATGAAGGGTGCTACCGCCAGTCCGCCTTCACCTGTCCTGAGCCTCGGTCAGGATCTCGCGCTCAATGCTGATCCAGATCAGGGCTGTGAAAGGTTGTAGCAGGGGATGGCGACTGGACCTCGATGTTCCGACCAGTGGCGGGCGCGGGCCGGAGGCAGCGGGCAGGAAAAAGCGATGTTAAAAAATGTTAGATTGAAAAATATCTTCACATAATCCGCTCATTGGTGGATGATCGTTCACAGCCAACGCTCAACCTGATAACAACAGCAACAGGATGGCCATGATGATCGCTTCGCTCCTGCCTCTCTCGGCACCGGTTCACGGTGCCATGCACCTTCCGGGCTTGCCGTCTGGCGCTGCGCCTGTTGCCGCTCTCTGTGTTGCATTTGCCGGACCTGCAATCCGGATTTCCCTGTCCTGCCCGGTTCTTGCCCGGCGCCTGTCCGGCGCGGCACAGTCCTGGTCTATTTCTGGAGTCCCCCATGAATAACAACAATGTCGGTGTCATCGGTCTTGGCGCCATGGGCCTGGGCATCGCCCGTTCGCTGTTGCGCAGTGGTTTCAAGGTGCACGCCTGCGATGTGCGTGCCGCGGTCACCGAGCAGTTCGCCGCTGAAGGCGGCTTGGCCTGCGCCTCGGCCGCGCAGTTGGCAGAGCAGTGCGAGGTAATCATCACCGTGGTGGTCAACGCCGAGCAGACTGAAAGCGTGCTGTTTGGCGAGGGCGGGGCGGTCGCGGCCCTGCGCCCCGGCAGCCTGGTGATCGGTTGCGCCACTGTGGCCCCGACCTACGCCGTGGACCTGGGCCAGCGCCTTGAGGCCCAGGGCTTGCTCTATCTGGATGCACCGATCTCCGGGGGCGCGGCTAAGGCCGCCGCCGGCGAGATGACCATGATGACCTCCGGCCCGGCCAGCGCTTACGCCAAGGCCGAGGCGATCCTTGCGGGCATGGCCGGCAAGGTCTACCGCCTGGGGGATGCCCACGGCCTGGGCTCCAAGGTCAAGATCATCAACCAGTTGCTGGCCGGGGTGCACATTGCCGCCTCCGCCGAAGCCATGGCCCTGGGCCTGCGCGAAGGGGTGGACGCCGATGCCCTGTACGAGGTGATCACCCACAGCGCCGGCAATTCCTGGATGTTCGAGAACCGCGTGCCGCATATCCTCAAGGCCGACTACACGCCCTTGTCCGCGGTGGACATCTTCGTCAAGGACCTGGGCCTGGTGCTGGATACCGCCCGCGCCAGCAAATTCCCGCTGCCGCTGTCGGCCACCGCGCACCAGATGTTCATGCAGGCTTCCAGCGCCGGTTTCGGTCGCGAGGATGACTCGGCGGTGATCAAGATCTTCCCGGGCATCGAGCTGCCCGTGGCCAAGCCTGATGCCGTTTGAGGAGCCTGTGATGACGACTTCCACTCCACGCCCGTTGCTGGGTTGCATCGCCGATGACTTCACCGGCGCCACCGACCTGGCCAACATGCTGGTGCGCGGCGGCATGCGCACGGTGCAGAGCATTGGCATTCCCAGTGCCGAGGTGGCCGCCGGCCTGGACGCCGACGCGGTGGTGATCGCGCTGAAGTCCCGCACCACCCCGGTGGGCGAGGCGGTGGCCGAATCCCTGGCGGCGCTGCTATGGCTGCGCGAGCAAGGCTGCGAACAGATTTTCTTCAAGTACTGCTCGACCTTCGACTCCACCGCGGCGGGCAACATCGGTCAGGTCAGCGAGGCCTTGCTCAAGGCCCTGGGTGGCGACTTCACCCTGGCCTGCCCGGCGTTTCCGGAGAACGGCCGGACGATTTTCCGTGGCCATCTGTTTGTCCAGGACCAGTTGCTCAACGAATCGGGCATGCAGCATCACCCGCTGACGCCGATGACCGACGCCAACCTGGTGCGGGTGCTGCAGGCGCAGACCGCACTGCCGGTGGGCCTGCTGCGTTACGACAGCGTGGCCCAGGGCGTGGACGCGGTGCGGGCGAAGATCGCCGAACTGCGGCAAAAGGGCGTCGCCATGGCGATTGCCGATGCGCTGTCTGATGCCGACCTCTATACCCTCGGCGCCGCCTGCGCCGACCTGCCGCTGTTGACCGGCGGTTCCGGGTTGGCCCTGGGCCTGCCGGAGAATTTCCGCCGCGCCGGCAAGTTGCGTGATCTCGACGCCGCGAATCTGCCGGCGGTGGCCGGTGGCGAAGTGGTGCTGGCCGGCAGCGCCTCGGCAGCCACCAATGCCCAGGTGGACGCCTGGCTTGAGGCCGAGCGTCCAGCCCTGCGCATCGATCCCCTGGCCCTGGCAGCGGGCGAACCGGTGGTGGCCCAGGCCCTGGCCTTTGTCCAGGCGCAGCAGGACACGGTGCTGATCTACGCCACCAGCACTCCCGAGCAGGTCAAGGCGGTGCAGCGGCAATTGGGCGTCGAGCGTGCCGGGGCCCTGGTGGAGAACGCCCTGGGCGAGATCGCCCGTGGCCTGCGGGATAACGGCGTGCGGCGCTTTGTGGTGGCCGGCGGCGAAACCTCCGGAGCGGTGGTCAAGGCCCTAGGCGTGCGCCTGCTGCAGATCGGTGCGCAGATCGATCCCGGGGTGCCGGCCACGGTCAGCAGCGGCGGCGAGCCCCTGGCCCTGGCCCTGAAGTCCGGCAACTTCGGCGGTCGCGACTTTTTCAGCAAGGCCCTGCGCCAACTGGCCGGAGGTCAGCCATGAGCCGCGAAAACGCCCTGCGCGAAGAAATCTGCGACGTCGGCCACAGCCTCTATCAACGCGGCTACACCGTGGGCAGCGCCGGCAATATCAGCGCGCGGCTCGACGATGGCTGGCTGATCACCCCTACCGATGTCTGCCTCGGGCGCCTCGATCCGGCAGCCATCGCCAAGGTCAACCTGGCGGGGGAGTGGGTCAGCGGCGACAAGCCGTCCAAGACCCTGGCCCTGCATCGCCAGGTGTATGACCGCAATCCGGGTGTGGGCGGGGTGGTGCACACCCATTCCACTCACCTGGTGGCACTGACCCTGGCCGGGGTCTGGCGCGACGACGACATCCTGCCGCCGCTGACCCCGTACCAGGTGATGAAGGTCGGGCACATTCCGTTGATCGGCTACCAGCGTCCGGGTTCGCCCAAGGTCGCCGAGCAGGTGGCGCAACTGGCCAACCGGGTGCGCGGGGTGATGCTCGAACGCCTGGGCCCGGTGGTCTGGGAAAGCAGCGTGTCCAAGGCCAGCTATGCCCTGGAAGAACTGGAGGAAACCGCGCGCCTGTGGCTGATGAGCCAGCCGCGACCTGAGCCCCTGGATCAACACGCCCTGGACGAACTGCGGGACGCTTTCGGCACCGCCTGGTAATCACTGACAACGCTTCACGGCAAGCGCCCCCGGGAGCGCCATCGGGCTCTCGTGGGGAGCGGCTTGCCGGTAAAAAACAATAACAACAGGACTTCCCGAGATGAATGACTGCATTGGCTTTACGGGTTCCAGCGTCACCTGCAACACCTGCCAACCACTGGGTGGAGGGCTTGCCCAATGAGCCCGCTGATTCTGATGATCACTGCCGGGGCCGGCATCGCCCTGTTGCTGTTTCTGGTGCTCAAGTACAAGTTCCAGCCCTTTGTCGCGCTGATGCTGGTGAGCATCCTGGTGGCCCTGGTGGCCGGGGTGAAACCGGCGGAGCTGGTGGCCACCATCGAAGGCGGCATGGGCAAGACCCTTGGCCACATCGCCATCATCATTGCCCTGGGCGCCATGATCGGCCGCATCATCGAACTGTCCGGCGGTGCCGAGGCCCTGGCCAAGACCCTGATCGAGCGCTTCGGCAACCGCCGCACGCCCCTGGCCCTGACCATCGCCGGCTTCATCATCGGCGTGCCGGTGTTTTTCGAGGTCGGGGTGATCATCCTCATGCCCCTGGCCTACGGCGTGGCCCGCAGTGCGCGCAAGCCGCTGCTGGTGTTCGCCTTGCCGATGTGCGCCGCGTTGCTCACCGTGCATGCCTTCCTGCCGCCCCATCCGGGCGCGGTGGCGGCGGCCAGCCAACTGGGCGCGGACCTGGGTCGGGTGCTGATGTTCGGCCTGCCGCTGACCGCGCTGCTGTGCTACGTCGGCTACCGCGTGGCCGGGCGCATGACTCGACGCAACTACCCGATGACCGACGATATCCGTGCTGAAGTCTACGGTCCCCACGTCACCAACGAAGACCTGGCGGCCTGGAACAGTGGTGCCGAGCAATCGGCCAGCCCGCAAGCACTGGCGGCCGTGGCCCATATGGGCCTGGAGGAATCCACCGGCACTCTGGCGGCGAAACTGCCACCGGCGCCGCCACCGGGTTTCGGCCTGATCGTCAGCCTGATCCTGCTGCCTATCGTGTTGATCCTGCTGGGCACCCTGGCCACGTCCTTGCTGCCTCTGGAATCCACCCTGCGCGGCGTGTTGACCGTACTGGGGGCACCGCTGGTGGCGCTGCTGCTGGACACCTTGCTTTGTGCCTGGCTGCTGGGTTCGCGCCGCGGCTGGAGCCGCAGCCAGGTCTCCGACGTGATCGGTTCGGCCTTGCCCGGGGTGGCCATGGTGATCCTAATCGCCGGTGCCGGCGGGGTGTTCGGCAAGGTCCTGGTGGACACCGGGATCGGTGCCGTGGTCTCCGACATGCTGCGCACCACCGGCCTGCCGGTCCTGGCCCTGGGCTTTTTGCTGACCATGCTGCTGCGTGCCGTGCAAGGCTCCACCACCGTGGCCCTGGTGACCACGGCGGGCATCATCGCGCCGCTGATCGCCACCCTCGACCTGAGCCCCAACCACATGGCCCTGCTGTGCCTGGCCATGGGCGGTGGCGGGCTGGCCATGTCCCATATCAATGACGCCGGGTACTGGATCTTCACCAAGCTGGCCGGGCTCAACGTCGCCGATGGCCTGCGTACCTGGACCGTGATTACCACTTTGCTCGGCACCTTGGGGTTCTGTATTACCCTGCTGATCTGGCCGTTTGTCTGACCCTTTGTCCCAGGAGTTCCCATGCCTCGTTTTGCTGCCAACCTCAGCATGCTCTACCCGGAACATGCCTTTCTTGAACGTTTCGCCGCCGCAGCGGCAGACGGTTTCACGGCCGTGGAGTACCTGTTTCCCTACGACTACAGCCCCCAGGTGCTCAAGCAGCACCTGGACGATCATGGCCTGCAGCAGGCGCTGTTCAACGCGCCGCCCGGTGACTGGGCGGCGGGGGAGCGGGGCATCGTCTCCCTGCCCGGACGCGAGCAAGAGTTCCGCCAGGGCTTCGACAAGGCCCTGGAGTACGCCGCGGTGCTGGGCAATTCACGGATTCACGTGATGGCCGGCCTGCTGCCGTCGGAACAGGACCGGGCCCGCCATCACGCGGTGTACCTGGAGAACCTGGCCCATGCCACGGCCCAGGCGGCCAAGGTCGGAGTCACCGTGCTGCTGGAGCCGATCAACACCCGTGACATGCCGGGGTTCTTCCTCAATCGCCAGGACCAGGCCCAGGCCATCTGCAAGGAAGTCGGCGCGGCCAACCTCAAGGTGCAGTTCGACTGCTATCACTGTCAGATCGTCGAAGGCGACCTGGCGGTGAAGCTGCGTCGGGATCTGGCGGGCATCGGCCATATCCAGATCGCCGGGGTGCCGGATCGTCACGAGCCGGACCTTGGCGAGCTGAACTATCCCTACCTGTTCCAGCTGATGGACGAGCTTGGCTATGACGGCTGGGTCGGTTGCGAATACCGCCCCCGCGGCGACACCTCCGCTGGCCTGCAATGGCTGCGCGACTGGCAGGCGCGCCAAGGCTCGGCGGTGTAGCCGCTACTGCAGGTTGCGCAGGAAAAGGTATCTGGGGAACGTCGCGCAAGGCCCTGCGGGCATCGCTTTATGTAGCCGCTGCCGAAGGCTGCGAACGAGCCGTAGGCTCGCAGCGATTCCCCGACCGCCGAGGCCCCTGCGGTGCCTTGCGCAGCCTGCGGCAGCGGCTACAGAGGGTATGAAGGCCACGAACGGCTTGCGATGATTCGTAGCGATAAACACAGGAGTTTTTCCATGCAGCGTCTTGCCTGCCGGGCCGCGCTCGGCCTGATTTTGTCCCTGGGCGGTATGTCCCTGGCCGCGGCCGCGAGCTTGCCGCCGGCCACCGAGGGCGATTGGGTCGCCCCGCAGTTCACTTTCCACAACGGAGAACAGCTCGCCAACCTGAAACTGCACTACATCACCCTGGGCAACCCCAAGCACCCGGCGATCCTCTACCTGCACGGCACCTACCGGCCGGCCAGCGACCTGCTGAGCAAGGATTTTGGTGGCGAGCTGTTCGGCCCGGGGCAGCCTCTGGACGCGAGCAAGTACTACATCATTGCCACCGATGGGATTGGCGTTGGCCAGTCGAGCAAGCCTTCCGATGGCCTGCGCGTGCGGTTTCCCCAGTACAACTACGACGACATGGTCCAGGCCCAGTACCGGTTGGTCACCGAGGGGCTGGGGGTCAAGCACCTGCGCCTGATCATCGGCAATTCCATGGGCGGCATGCAGACCTGGCTCTGGGGCCAGCAATGGCCACAGATGATGGACGCCCTGGTGCCCATGGCCTCCCAGCCCGGGGAAATGTCCTCGCGCAACTGGATGATGCGCCGGCTGCTGGTGGAGTCGATCAAGCAGGACCCGGCCTGGGACAACGGCAATTACCGGGTCCAACCGCCGTCTCTGCGTCTGGCCAATGCGTTGTTCGCCACTGGCACCAGCGGCGGCACCCTGGCCTATCAGGCCCTGGCGCCGACCCGGGCCCAGGCCGACCAGTTGGTGGATGAACGCCTCAAGGCGCCACAGACCGCCGACGCCAACGACTTCATCTACCAGTGGCAGTCTTCGGCGGACTACAACGCCGCGCCGGGGTTGAGCAAGATCCAGGCGCCGGTGCTGGTGATCAACGCCGCGGACGATGAGCGCAACCCACCGGAAACCGGCACCCTGCAAGCGGCGCTCAAGCAAGTGAAAGATGCTCGCCTGCTGTTGATTCCCGCCAGCGCCGAAACTCGCGGGCACGGCACCACCGGCATGGCCCGGTTCTATGCTCGTGAGCTGGGGCAGTTCATGGCCGACACCGAGAGAGCCCACTAGGCTCTGTCCGAACAGTGTTGAGACGAAGGTCAGGCAAGGCGAAAACGGTCGAGGAACGGCCAGGGTCGCGTTCGACTTTACGGGGTGTAAATGAGCCTTCCGATCGGACTCGCGCACGAGACTGTTTTCCACGCAGCATCACCGAGTATCAAGGCTTTTCGTACAAAGCCTAGGGAGGGCTGTTCACTCTTTATGGCGAGGCAGCGTGCTCATGCCAGGTGGCGCAGCCGCCCCAAACCCGGACGGCGCGACCTTTCGGGGATTGAGGGGCATCAGGCATTGCGTCAGCTGCGCAGATGAGCGGGAGCACGTTCCCTGGCCACGGATTGCAGGTGTTGGGGGCTATCGCTGGCTCAGGATGGTGCCGGCAGCAGCAATTCCACCCCGTGCTTGCGAATGCCGTCCGCCGCTGCGGGGGCCAGGGCCGCGTCGCTGATGATGATGTCGAACTGCTCCAGGTCGGCGATCTTGTACATGCCGAAGGTGCCGTACTTGGAGCTGCTGGCCACCAGCACCACCTGGGTCGCCGATTGCATTGCCACCTGCTTGACCTCGACCTTCAACGCCGAGGGCGTGGTGAGGCCCCGGCGCAGGTCCCAGGAACTGGTGGAGATAAAGGCCACGTCCGTGACCACCTGGCGCAGAGTCGCCACTGCCAGCCCGCCAACGCAGGAATGGTTGGAATGGTCCAGCTGCCCACCGGTGTGGATCACTGTCACTTGGGGCGCGTCGAGCAACGCCTGGACCACGCCGAAATCGTTGGTGATCACGGTCATGCCCGACAGCGCCTTGATGTAGGGCACGATCTCCAGGGTGCTGGTGCCAGCATCCAGGTACACCGTCATGTCCGCATGCAACAGGCCCGCCGCGAGCTTGGCCATGGCCTGCTTCTGCGGCAGTTCCACCACGGCCTTGGATTGATGGCTGGGCTCGCTGTGCAACTGACTGGCGATGCGCACGCCACCGGTCACCGAATGGGCGCGGCCTTCCTGTTCCAGCAGGGCGATATCCCGGCGCACCGTCATGTGCGAGCAGTCGAACATCTCCATCAACTGATGCACGCTGAGTACCTGATGCTTGCGCAACTGGCGCAGGATCTGCTCGCGGCGCTGTTCCGGAATCATCGGGGCGTTGCTGTCAGTGGCGAGGTCCTTGGGACTGGGCATTGGGGCTCCGGATTGGCGGGTCGGCAAAGACAGAAATGGGCTCGTCATAGTAGCGAAACTCGCCGCCGCGGACGAGATTTACTGCCGTTCACGAGTCAGCAAATTCTATCTTGAGGCCGTCGTCAGCAGTTGCTTGAGCAGGCAGTGCGGTCGATATGCCAGCGCTGTTTGAGCCGTTGCAGGCTGCCATCGCGTTTCATCGCCTCCAGGGCCCGCTGCCAGCGGGCGACCCGGGCGGCGTCGACCTTGGGGGAAAAGGCAATGTAGGCGTCCTGGCGCATCAGCGGCATCTGGTAGCTCAACTGATCGAAGGGCATGCCTTCTTCGGCGGCGAAGGTGCTGACGCTCATGGTGTCGGCCACCAGGTATTGCACCCGTCCCAGTTGCAGCAGGCGAATCATGACCTGCGGGCTGTCCACCCCCCACAGATTGTCCAGCCCCTGTTGCTTGAGGTAGCGGTAGACCAGCCACTTGCGCGGTACGGCAATCTGTCCGCGGGTCTGGTGCAGGTCGGTGACTGCGCTGTGGTCGCCAGTGCGGGCGTACAGCGCGGTTTCGGTCTGCATCAGCGGCCCCACCCACTGATAGCGCGACTCGCGCTCGGCCGTGCGCAAAATGGTAAACACCGCGGTGTCTTCGGCCTCGCTGGCATCGCGCAAGGCGCGCAACATTGGCCGTTGCTGGACCTGCACCGGATCACCGGTGCGTTGCGCCAGGGCTTGCACCACCTCCACAGCGAAGCCCGTCATGTGCTCGCCCTGCTGGAAGTGCAGCGGCGGGTGGTTGTCGGTCAGCATGCGCAACTCGCCAGCGTGAGCGGTGAGACTCAACAGCGACAGCATGGTCCCCAGTACCCAGTTCATCGTGTTCCTTGAATAGACAGAAGAGCAAAGCTTAGTACGAGCCCCCACGAGGCGTCGCCAGAAAAAATACGGCGTCATGGGTCGGCACGCTGATAGAGCCGGGTGTTGGTCTCGTCACACTGACGACACTGCAGCAGCCGGCTTTCCGTCATCAAGGCCAGGGTTGAATACAGCCGGTCTTCGGTCAGTCTGGGTTGCCAGGCCTTGTCGGTACCGGACAGCAGGGAAACCAGGCCTTGGTCCTCGAGGCTGATGCGCAGCCTTGGCTTGGCCTCGGTCATGCGCATGGCGGCGATGCCGAAGTGCTGGCTCAGCAGGTTGTTCTCGATCAGGTTGAGGACCAGTTCCGCCAGGCTGATCTGTTGTTTGCGCTGCAGTGAGCGAGCCCAGTACTGCAATGACAGCCGCGCCTGGCCCCCCTGGTCCAGATAGGCGCTGTGCCGGGGGCAGGCGCTGAGGTCCTGGGTGATGGCCGCCACCAGAAACAGCAACTGCAAGGCCTCGCCGGCGGCTTGCTCGTCGTGGTTGTCGATGTATTCCTGCAGATGGTCGATGCGCTCGAACAGATCCAGCTCGGCCACTTGCAGCCCCGCCTCCAGCAAGTTCGCGGCCTGCGGGGACAAGGCCCGGTAGTGTTCCAGGACCGCTTGCACCGAGCTCTCGGCCCGCAGTGGGATGCAGTCCAGGGACAGCAGTCGGTCGCGCAGCGCCTCACTGCTGTGCAGGCCCTGGGCGATATGCAGTTCCATCCAGCCGAACAGGCTTTCAAAGGCCAGGCGCTGGGCCTGACGCAATTGCAGGACTCGCCACAGTGCCTGGGTCGGGGCCAGTCCGGCCACCTGCTCGGCCGGGAAGTCGGACAGGGGCAGCAGCGCCATGGCCCGGCGCAGCACCGGCAGGCTGGTTTCGCTGCCCAGAACCTGCAACGTGGCGCGGATCAGGTTGACGGAACATTCGCGGTGGCTGGCCCTGGGGTTTTTCGCCGTTCCCGCAGGTGGGTAGAACTCGTCGCGAAAAATCTGCGCTTCCTGGCGGGTTGGCCAATTGCGCCCCCACTTCATATGCACGGCGCCGGCCTGCTCGACACTGCCCTGCAGGTCTTCGACGCAGATCAGCCACGGATAGAGCGCCAGCGTACGCAAACCTTTATCCAGGGCCCGGGCCAGTGCTTCACCAGCTTCGGTGACGCCGTAGGTGCCGTCGGGTTGCGGCCAGGCCAGGCCCAGGCCGGTGTCAGGCTTGAACGAGGGGCCGTACTGCACCGCATCGAACCAGCTGGGGCCGCGATGCCAGGTCTTGAAGTCCAGGGGGAAAGGGCCTTTGCCGGGCGGGCTGTACTGGCCATTACCGGCCATGTAGGCACCGTCACCGGCCAACTGATGGCTCCAGCCGAACAGCACCTCGATCTTTTCCCTGAAGCGTTGGAAGCGCTGACCCGCGGGCAGTTCGCCCGAGTAGGTCTGGTTGTGCTGATTGAAGATCCACACCGCCCAGCACATCACCGAATACGGGCGAATCCATTGGGTACCGTTGTTGATCCCGGGCATGAACTGGTCCATCAGTTCCAGGTTGGCCTGTCGCAGTCCGAGGTAATCCACGCCGCCGCTCTCACGCACGGAGGGGGAGACGAAAAAGGCGCGTTGTGGCAATGGGTTCATGGTTCGAGTGACACCATCAGGGCCTGGCAATACTGGCATTGGTTGATGCGGCGTTGTTTCAGGCGAGCAAGGGCTTCGCGCTCCACCGGGGCGTAGCACTGGCGGGTGTTGGGACAACTGCGGATGGTGCGGTGGTTGACCCGGTAGTAACCCGGCCGGGAGCTGTTGGGGGAGTGGATGTGTTGCAGCGCGGTGATCTCTTGCGCAGTGAAACGATCCGCCGGCAGCCGTTGCTGACGGGCCTGTTGACGATCTTCGATGTAGCTGCTGAGCAACGCCCGCAAGGTGCTGGTGTGTTGCACCGCGTCCAGGGCTTCCAGGGCCTCGGCCACCCCGTGGTCCACCAGCCGTTGCGCAGGTTCCTGGTTGAACCAGCGTTGTGCCAGGTGCCGGGCCTGGACGAAGTCCACGGGCCCCTGGCCGTAGCGTTCCAGGTACTCATGCAGGGTGGTGGCGTCCAGCGTCCCCAGGGTTGTGCTAGAGGCCAGCCTGCCCGGCAGCGCCAGGGTGGCGGCCAGGCCGTAGACCGCTTCGTCCACCAGTGGGCGATCTTCGGCGGCCAGTTGGGCATGGTCGACGCAGTTGAGCCAGCGCTGGGCAAAATCCCGGGCATTGGCCGGCAGGTGCAGGCGACGCAGATAGAAGTCCAGGGCGACATGGCACCAGACATACAGCAGCTGGGCTTTCTTGCGGCTGCTCAGGCCCTTGAGGTTGACCAGACTCTGCAGGGTCTGGTTGAACTCGTTGATCAGGTTGGGAGAGGGCAGCGATTCGAGGTTGGGGTCCGACGCCGGATCGAAGTCGCCGTCTTCTCGACCATCGTCCAGCTCGATGATAGGTGCCGCATCACCGTGCCCCACGGGTCCTTGCCCGAGGTTGGCGTGGTGCAGCAAGCCTGCGATGGCCTGGAGCAACGCCCAACTGCCGTCGCGGCCGGTAGCGGCTTTGGCCACGCTCGGCAGCCAGTGGCGAGGGCGCTGGGGCGGCTGTAGCGCAGGCGGCTCGGTGCCGCTTGGCGGGTTGACGGGCGTCGTGGCGGGCTCAGTGCGCAGCGGTGCATCGGGCTCTTCGGGCAGTTGTTGCGCGTGCAGCACCAGGCAGTTGAGCAGGATCTGCAGGTCGCCCTGGGCTTGGTTGCCCCCCAGCAGTCGGCCCAGAGCCCCGCACAGGCTGCGAATCGGCAGGGGCATGCTCAGGTAGGCGTCAATGCAGACCCAGCCTCGGGCACTTTGTGTCGCGCGCTCCAAGCGAAGTTGCAGCCCCTCGTCCAGTCTGGAGTCCAGGGGCCGCTGTAGCGGCCAGACGAAGCCGCCTTGCGCGGTCAGTTGCAGTGGCGCCGTTTCGAGGACTTCTTCGGCGCACTCCAGGATCGCCAGCCATTCTCCGGCCAGCGCTTGCTGACCGATCAGCCGGCCTTCCAGTTGCTGTTCTTCGTTGAGGCGTGCATAGACGCACAGGGTCGCCTCCTGGTCCTGGCGCTCGAAGGCGTCCGCTTCATAGCGCGGTGCTTCGACGGGCTCCCAGCACTCATCCGTGGCGCTGTCGAGCTTGCGCAGCACCGCCACTTCCACGTTGTCGGTGCTGTCCATGGAGGTCCGGGTGGCATTCACGCTGCCGGTCAGGGTCCAGCTGCCGGCGCCGCGCAACTCCAGCCACTTGGCGTGCAGCCGTCGCTGGTTGTGTTCGACCTTGGGCGTCACCCAGTCGATCTCGACTGGCCAGTCCCTGGTCTGCTCCAGGGGAAAGGAGCAGACGCCGTCGCCTGGAACCCCCACGGTGAGCCGAGGGATGCTCAAGGTCTTGAGCAGATGGCCCAGGGACTGTCCATCACGGCTGTGGAAGGGCGAAAGCAGCAGCAGGCTGTGCCAGCGCCGGCCTGCGGCGCGCTCGATCAATTGCTCGGTGATGGCGGTGTCCAGGGAATGCAGCAGTTCCACCGGCTGCGGTGGCGCCTGATCATGAAACTGCTGGCTGAGGGCCCGGGCCCGTTGAATGAAGGGCAAGAGGGCGCTGTCGTCGGCGATCTGCAGGTGCGGCCGGGTGCAGAGATTTTCCAGGAAGTCGGCGAAGTCGGCGAAAGCCCCCGGCTGCTCCCCGGCGCTGAGGACTTCCAGTACCTCGACATTGCCGCCGTGGCCGCCAAAGGTCAGGTTGCCGCTACCGACCATCAGCAGGTCCTGATCTTCGCCGCGCAGGTAGGTGATCTTCGGGTGGAAAATGCCGTCTTTGACCCGGACCGGAATCAAGGCGTAGTCCTTGCCTACATGCCGCGCCCGCAATTCCATCATCGAGGCGCGGTAACCCTGGATATCCACCAGCAGGGTGACTTTTTCACAGCCGGCTTCGCGCAGTCGAGGCAGCACGTAGCTTTCGAAGTAGGTCAGGCTCAGGGCATAGGTGGTGAACAGGGCCTCTTTCCACGGGCCGTTTTCGATGAAGTGCAGTGGCGACGGTCCGTTCGGGCCTGGGGGGGTCGGGGGGGACGCCATCGTGTTCTCCAGTCCATGGGGCGAGGCTCAAGTCGGTGGCTGATTATCGGGCAACGCAGCGCTGTTGCAAGTGTCGGTGATGTCACAGTGCTTGCATGGGGGGTCATGAGGCCGGGAAGGAGGGGGCAGAGGGATTTTTTTCATGAATGCTTCGTGAGTAAGAAGTCGACGCAGGTATTCTTGCAAAGCCCTTTTTGAATGGAATCGAACCATGTCCGCCTCCCTTGTACGTCCACTGCGGGCCAGTGGCTTGCTGCTCGCTGTCCTGGCCTGTGCCACCGCGACCCAGGCCAGCAGCTTCGACTGCGCCAAGGCCGCCAGTGCCAGTGAGAAGGCCATCTGCGCCGACCCCTATACCGCCGGGCTGGACAGCCAGCTGGGCAAGGCCTGGACGGCGACCCTGGCCGAGGCCAAGGACCCCAAGGCGCTGCGCCTGGGGCAGCGTGAATGGCTCAAGCAGCGCGACCAGTGCCAGGCCGACCTGGGCTGTCTGCGCAGCCAATACCTGAGCCGGCTGATGGTGCTGCGCTATGTGAATATTGCGTTCAACTGGCAGGGCACCTGGCAGCGGGTCTCGGTCAGCCCGTTCTACGGTGGTGAGCTGGTGATCCGGCGCAGCGGCGAAGATCATTTGAGCTTCGACCTGTCGGCCATGGGCGGCGCCAATTCCGGTGCGCTGGCGGGCAAGCTGCAGCTCAAGGACGGTGAAGCGCGCTACAGCGTCGAGGGCTGCCAGCTGCGCTTGACCCCGCGCAATGGCCTGTTGCAGGTGACCCAGGAGGGCGATTCCTATGCCTGCGGCGCCGGTTCGGGGGTGTATTACGACGGGCTCTATGTGGCCTCCCGGCAAATCCTGGAGCACCAGTACGATTTGCTGTCCACCGCGCTGGTGCGTACCGAGGAAGAAGATCTGCGCGCCCGCAAGCTGCTGCAAAAGGATTACCAGACCCTGCTCGACAGCGGCTCGGTGTTCTCCCAGGACAGCTCGGCCGAACTTCCGGGCGCCGAGGTCACCGATATGTGGCTGCAGGGGCTGGCCAATACCAATGCGGCGATTTTCGTGCGCGGTGCCAAGGGCGAGTTGTGGGTCGCGTTGCTGGCAGTGGTGGGCCCTACCGATGAAGTGCGGGTGCGCTACTACACCACCGAGCCTGAGTGGAAGCAGCGCCTGCCGGACGTGGTACAGCGCTGGTACGAGGCGCGCAGCCAGGGCCAGCAACTGCCGCTGGACATGATGCCCTGAAGCACAGGCGGGCCGGATCTCATCATCTGTTGATGAACGTGGCGGCAGAAATTTCGCCGGGTGGATGCTGAAGCCGGCCGGTGCAGCTGCTAGAGTCTCGGCCCGGGCCGCCTGGATATCGCCCCGAGGGTGCCGGCACAGGGGCGCCAAGCCTTGGCCTGCCGGACAAATTCCATCAGTTGGTGACGCGAAGCCATTGTGAGCGTCTACGACCTTAGCAAGTGACACTGCCGCCGCCGTTACCGGCGCCTGGCACATTGAAATTGGGAGATTGTAAATGGTCATCAAACCCCGCGTTCGCGGCTTTATCTGTGTGACGACCCATCCAGTGGGTTGCGAAGCCAACGTCAAGCAGCAGATCGATTACGTCACCCAGCAGGGCGCCATCGACGCAGGGCCTAAGAACGTGCTGGTCCTCGGCGCATCCACCGGTTACGGCCTGGCCGCGCGGATCACCGCGGCCTTCGGTTGCGGCGCCAACACCCTGGGGGTGTTCTTCGAGCGCGGCAGCGTTGACGGCAAACTGGGCACTGCCGGCTGGTACAACACCGCGGCGTTCCACAAGTTCGCCGAAGAAAAGGGCCTGTACGCCAAGAGCATTAACGGCGACGCCTTCTCCGACGCGGTCAAGGCCGAAACCATCGAAACCATCAAGCGCGACCTGGGCAAGATCGACCTGGTGGTCTACAGCCTGGCGGCGCCGCGCCGCACCCACCCCAAGACCGGTGAAGTGCTGAGCTCGACCCTCAAGCCCCTGGGCAAGTCCGTGACCCTGCGCGGTGTCGACACCGACAAGGAAATCGTCAAGGAAACCACCCTGCAGCCGGCGACCCAGGAAGAGATCGACGGCACCGTGGCAGTGATGGGCGGCGAAGACTGGCAGATGTGGATCGACGCGTTGCACGAAGCTGGTGTGCTGGCCGAAGGCGCGAAAACCACCGCCTTCACCTACCTGGGCGAGAAGCTGACCCACGACATCTACTGGAACGGCTCCATTGGCGAAGCCAAGAAGGACCTGGACCAGAAAGTCATCGGCATGCGCCAGCAACTGGCCGAGCTGGGCGGCGACGCTCGGGTGTCGGTGCTCAAGGCTGTGGTTACCCAGGCCAGCTCGGCGATCCCGATCATGCCGCTGTACCTGTCGCTGCTGTTCAAGGTGATGAAAGAGCAGGGCAGCCACGAAGGTTGCATCGAACAGGTCTACGGCCTGTACAAGGACAGCCTGTACAACAGCGAGCCGGTGATCGACCAGGAAGGCCGCCTGCGTGCCGACTACAAGGAGCTGCAACCGGCGGTCCAGGACCGGGTCAAGCAACTGTGGGACCAGGTGACCAGCGAGAACCTCTACGAGATGACCGATTTCGTCGGTTACAAGCAAGAGTTCCTGCGCCTGTTCGGTTTCGAGATCGAAGGGGTCGACTACGAAGCCGACGTCGATCCGGACGTGAAGATCAGCAACCTGATCCAGCTGTAATCCGCGTCTAGCGTCAGCCAGCGCCCCTCCTTCGTGAGGGGCGTTGTCGTTTGCATCCCCATATTTCATGTAGGAGCCGCCTTGCCGGCGAAGAGGCCCGCTCGTCTTGTGCTGGTCTTGGAGACGCCTTCGCTGGCAAGCCAGCTCCTGCAGGTAGGTTCTGCTGTCGTGTAGGAGCCAGCTCCTACGGGGGCGAGGCAATTGCGCAAGATTGTTCAAGCCAGGGGGCACCGGCAGATGGCACAGTCAGCGTCCGTTATCTGTGTGCAGGGTGTCATGTCCAGCGTTCTCTTACCTCGTGCCGCCTTTATCCGCGGCGCCATCGCCATCATGCCGCTGTCCCTGGCCACCGCGCCTTGGGGGCTGCTGGCCGGTTCCATGGCCATCGAAGCCAATCTCACGCCGCTGCAGGGCCAGGGGCTGTCGAGCATCGTCTTTGCCGGCGCCGCGCAACTGGTGGCCATCGGCATGCTCAAGGGCGGGGCAGGGATCTTCTCGATCCTGCTGACCACCTTGCTGCTCACCTCCCAGCACTTGCTCTATGGCATGAGCCTGCGCTCGGTGATCTCGCCCTTGCCCGGGCGCTGGCGGGTGGGCCTGGGCTTTCTGCTCACCGATGAGCTGTTCGCCTTGACCAGCGCCCACGACAAGCAGCAGTTCGACCGCTGGTACGCCCTGGGCGTGGGCCTGACCTTTTATGTGGCCTGGAACCTGTTCACCCTGCTGGGCATCGTGCTGGGCAAGAGCATTCCGGGCCTGGAGCACCTGGGCCTGGACTTTTCCATCGCCGCCACCTTCATCGCCCTGATCACGCCGCTGGTGCGCAATGTGCCCACCGTGGTCTGTGTCGCAGTGTCGCTGTTCTGCTCGGTGCTGTTCAGTTACTGGCAGTGGGGCTCGGCGCTGGTGTTGTCGGGCCTGGCTGGGATGGCCGCGGGTTTTGTCTGCAACAAACTGTATCGGGGGCAAGCATGATGGTCTGGGCAGTCATCTTCGGCATGGGCCTGTTGGTCTTTCTCAATCGCTACGTGTTTCTCGAACCGCGCCTGCCGCTGCGCCTGAGCAGCAATGCCCGGCAGTTCCTTGGCTTTGCGGTGCCGGGCATGCTCACCGCCATCTGCGGGCCGATCGTGTTCATGCCCGATCACCAGTTGAACCTGCACTGGGACAATCCCTACCTGCTGAGCTCGCTGGTGGCCATTGCGCTGGTGATCTACACCCGCAACACCCTGGTCAGCATGTTGCTGAGCATGGGGTTCTTTTTCTTTCTGCGCTGGTGGCTCTGAGGGCCATTTGCGCTAGCCTGTGCCGCTTTCGGCGCAGGCCGACCTTTAAACCGCAACGGATGCATCGGATGAGCGACTTCCCCCACGATATCGACCTGGACGCGTTCTGGGACAGGGCCACCCACTGCAAGATCAACCAGGCACCGGCCAGCGCCGCCATGATCGCCGAGCTGCAAGCCGAGCTGGGCTATCGCCTGCCGTCGTCCTATGTGGCGTTCATGAGTCGCTACAACGGCGGGCGCCCGCACCTGTGCTGTTGCCCCACCGAACAAGGCACCTCCTGGGCTGAGGACCACTGCGCGATCGACAGCTTCCTGAGCATTGGCCGCGACGCCGCCTATTCGTTGGGCGGCAGCCTGGGCAGTCGTTTCAAAATCGAGAAATGGGGTTACCCGGACCTCGGGGTGTACATCTGCAATTGCCCGTCTGCCGGGCACGACATGGTGGCTCTGGACTACCGCGAATGCGGCCCCGAGGGCGAGCCGCGGGTGGTGCACGTGGATCAGGAACGCGACTACGCAGTGACCGTGCTGGCGCCGGATTTCGAAAGCTTTATCCGCGCTCTGGTGTCCCCCGAGGTCTACGACACCTCGGAGCAGGATTACCTGGACGATCTGGACAAGGTCACCAGCGCGCCGTTCTCAGCGCTGCTGGAGGAGTTGCTCGAACAGTTCCACGAAGTGCCCGACCTGGGGCCGCTGATCCGCCAGATCGCCTTGCGCATCGTCCATGAAAAACGCTACTTCGCGCTGCATGCCGATCCGCTGTCGCAACTGCTGTATGACCTGCAGTTCTGGCTGTACCGCAACTGCTATCCGGTCAACGACGAAGAGTCGTACCTGCAGATCTACTGCGACATGATCGCCTTCGCCAAGGGCTTCGGCACCGGTGGCTACGCCCCGGACTTCATCCGCGACTGGTTTCGGGCACGGCTGGCCGGCGGCCAAATGCGCCAGGCGGCGGACGGTTTGGTCTTGACGCCAGCCTATCGCGCGCAGTTGCTGGAACAACTCTCGGGGTTTCGCCCCCTCAGCCCAGACTCTCAGGAGCAGCCATGAGCGAGGCATCGATTCGCATCACCGCCGAACAGACCCTTTCTGATAATTGGTACGTGCTGAAGAAGTACAGCTTCGAGCTGCGTCGCCGCGACGGCAGCTGGCAGGCCCAGGACCGTGAGGTCTATGACCGGGGCAATGGCGCGACCATCCTGCTGTACAACCTCAAGCGGCGCACGGTGCTGCTGACCCGGCAGTTCCGCATGCCGGCTTTCGTCAACGACCACCACGGCTACCTGATCGAGACCGCTGCCGGCCTGTTGGACAACGCCAGCCCGGAGGTGCGCATCCGTCAGGAAGCGCAGGAGGAAACCGGTTGCCGGGTAGGCGAGGTGCAGAAGGTTTTCGAGGCCTTCATGAGCCCGGGTTCGGTGACCGAGCGGGTGCATTTCTTCATCGGTCATTACCAGGCCGAGGACCGCATCGATGAAGGCGGCGGACTGGAGCACGAAGGCGAGGACATCGAGGTCCTGGAGCTGGACATCGACCAGGCCCTGGGCATGATCGACAGCGGCGAAATCGTCGACGGCAAGACCATCATGCTCCTGCAATACCTGCAGTTGCATGTGCTCAAGCCGCGCAGCCTGATGGTGCTGGTGGCCGGCCCGTACCGTTCTGGCAGCGGCGACGATCCGGCCGTGCTGGCACGCAATGTCGCGGCCATGGAGCAGTGCGCCGCCCAGGTGCTGGCGGCCGGGCATTTTCCGGTGCTGGGGGAGTGGGTGGCGTTGCCCATGACCCGGTTGGCGGGGTCCCTGGCGGTGGGCGATGAGATCTACAACGCGCAGTTCCACGCCTATGCCGAACGCCTGCTGGAGCGCTGTGATGCCGTGCTGCGCATCGGCGCGGCCTCGGCGGGCTGCGACGCCATGGTGCGGGTCGCCGAGCGCCTGGGCCTGAGTGTCTATCACCGGGTGGAGCAATTGCCGGCTGTGACGCCGGGCGCGCTCCGGGCTGATTCCGACCGCTGATCCCGACGACTGATTCAGTGCAGCGCGGGTGGTCGGATCGATCGCCTGCGCTGGCCGTCAGCGCCAGCACCGCACCTGCACCCCACCTTTCAAGAACCCCCTCACCACAGCCGCAGCCTTCGTGCACCCGGCATTTCCAGGCCCCGCGGGAAAATACTGTCTATCGTCAATAGGCAAGCGCGAGCTTCGTCAAGGACTGTGTGGGGCAGGGCCTCACCGGTCGGTTTGTCGCCATGGCGCCTGGAGCATTATGGAAAACCTCGGTCAGGACCCATCTCAAGGACGCAGCACCTCCAATCAGGCGCTGACTCGTGCCACCTTGCTGGGGTGCTCGGGGCTGCTGCTGGCGCTGTTCCTCTTCACCGGTTTGCTGCTGGTGTACATCGCCCTCGACCAGAACCTTTCCGCCGAACAGCACAATCGCCTGGATATCGAAAAGGCCCTGCAATCGCTGGACAGCAATGCCCGCACCACGCTCAAGGACTATGCCCTGTGGGGTGACGCCTACCAGCACCTGCACCTGCAGGTCGACCTCGACTGGGCCTACACCCGGCAGAACTTCGGTCCGACCCTGTACCACGACCTGGGTTTTGACGGCGTGTTCGTGATCAGTCCGGCAGGCCGCACCGTGTATTCCCTGGTGGCTGGGCGATTGGAGTCGATGGATGCCCGGGACTGGCTGGGGGAACAGCTGGCGCCCCTGGTGCAGGAGGTACGTTCGCAAGCCGGCGGCAAGGCCATCAGCCGTTACCATGCCATCGCCGGGACCCCGGCGCTGGTGGTGGCCGACCTGTTGAACCCAGGCAACGACCCGCAAGTGCGTGCCGACAGCGGGCCTCAGTCGGTGCTGATTTTCGTTGCGCGCCTGGAACCGTCGCGATTGTTGGCGCTGGGGCAGGGACTGGGCATCGATCAGTTGCAGGTGGCCGGCCCCGTGCAGGCCGCCGCACTGCCGTCCCTGACCCTGCCCGACGGCGCCGGAGTCCTGCAATGGCAACCGACACGCCCCGGGCATCAGTTGCTGGTACTGGTGATGCCGTTGCTGCTGTTGGCGGGCCTGCTGGCGGGCATCATGGCCGGCTTTCTGTTGCGCCGGGCCGGCGCGGCGGCCCGGGTCATGGACGATCAGGTCCAGGCCCTGCGGGTCAGTCGTAGCGCCTTGCTGGCCAGTGAAGAACGCTTTCGCGACGTCGCCGAAGCAGCGTCCGACTGGATCTGGGAAGTGGACCGGCACTTGTGTTTCACCTACTTGTCCGAGCGTTTCGAGGTGGTCACCGGGCTCTCCCGGGAGTCTGCGCTGGGGCGGCCGATGAACGAGTTGCTGAGCTCCGAGCAGGGGTCGCTGCTCAACTGGCTGGCGGCCCCGGAGCGGCGTTCCCAGGCGATCCTGCAATGCGCTTACCTGGATGGCCACCGGCAGCCGCGGATCTGCCGCCTTTCGGTGCGAGCCATGGCCGCCGGTGGTTATCGGGGCACTGCCAGCGACATCACCGAGGAGGTCGCCGCAAGGCGGCGGATCGAGTACCTGTCCCAGCACGATGCCCTCACCGGACTGGCCAACCGTACGCGCATGCAGGAGTTTCTCGAAGGCAAGCTGTTGGCCCTGCCGACCCTGCAGGAGCCCTTGTTGATGCTCAGCGTCGACCTCGATCGCTTCAAGCCGGTGAACGATCTGCTGGGGCATGCGGCGGGCGACCAGGTGCTGCATGAGGTGTCCCAGCGTCTGGCCCAATGCCTGCGGGGCGAGGATCTGGTGGCCCGGGTCGGGGGCGACGAGTTTGTCCTGGTGGTCCCGGGGCAGGTTGCCCAACCCGAGATCGAAGGCCTGTGCCGGCGCCTGATCGAGCGGATCGAAGAGCCGTTCTACATTGCCGAGCATGAAGTCTTCATCAGTGCCAGCATCGGCATTGCCCGGGCGCCGGTGGATGCCAGCCTGGCGGAGGAGCTGCTGCGTTTTGCCGACATCGCCCTGTATGAGGCCAAGGCGGCGGGGCGCAGTACCTGGCGGTTCTATGCCAGCGACATGAATGTGCGGATCATCGAACGCCGCGGCCTGGAGCGCGACCTGCGCCACGCTATCGAGCAGGATCAGTTGCTGCTGCAGTTCCAGCCACGCTATCGGCTGGCGGACGGACAGCTGGTGGGCGCCGAGGCGGTGGTGCACTGGCGGCATCCCCAGCGTGGGCTGCTGGGGCCCGAGGTGTTCTTACCGATTGCCGAGGACACCGGGCTGATCCTGCCCTTGAGCAACTGGGTGCTGCACGCCGCCTGCCGCGCGGCCCGGGCCTGGCCCGAACGCCTGCTGCTGGCGGTCAACCTGTCGGCCGCCGAGTTCCAGCGCGGGCAACTGGTGGCCAGGATCAGGACCGTCCTGGGTCAGAGCGGGCTGGCGCCCTCGCGGCTGGTGCTGGAAATGACCGACAAGGCGCTGCTGGACGACGGTCGCCAGGTGCTGGAGATCATGCAGGGGCTCAAGGCCCTTGGGGTGCAACTGCTGATGGACGATTTCGGCAGTGGCTACTCGGCGCTGCAGTACCTGCGGACCTTTCCCCTGGACGGCCTGAAGATCGACAGCAGCCTGGTGGCGGGACTGGGCGGCAATCAGGCTGGGCATTCGATTGTCCAGGCCATCGTCGATCTGGGGCATGCCTTGAGTCTGAAGGTGATTGCCGAAGGTGTGGAAAGCCCGGAGCAGTACCAGGCGCTGCAGGACATTCAGTGCGATCAGGCCCAGGGGCCGCACCTGAGTCCGCCTCTGGACAGCGACGCCTGGGTGAGGCTGTGCACCGAGCTGTCCCAGGCCAGCCGCTTTACCACTTAAGGCGGACCTTGCAGCGCTCGCTGGCCGTTGTGCCGCGCTCGCAATCAGCGCCAGGGACGGGGAGGGCGTGCTCGGCTCAGGCCGGGTCTGGACGATGGGGACCCTGACGGATCGGCAGTTCCACCCGAAAGGTGCTGCCCACCCCCAACTGGCTGCGGACGCTGATTTGCCCGCCGTGTTTCTTGACGATCCCGTAGGACAGCGACAGGCCCAGCCCGGTGCCCTGGCCCACCGGCTTGGTGGTGAAAAAGGGGTCGAAGATCTTCTGCAGGTGCTGCTCGTCGATGCCGCAGCCACTGTCGCTGACTTCCAGCCAGACCCGGTCGCCTGCCACGCCGTTGCTCAGGGTGATGGTGCCGCGCTCGGGGCCTATGGCCTGGGCGGCATTGATCACCAGGTTCATCACCACCTGATTGAGCTGGGAGGGCAGGCACTCGATCTCTGGCAGCGGCTGGTAGTGCTTGATCAGGTCGGCCTTGTACTTGAGTTCGCTGGCGACGATGTTCAGGGTCGAGTCGATGCCCTGCTGCAGGTCCGCCATTTGCCAATGCTGGTCGCTGTCGACCCGGGAGAAATTCTTCAGGTCCTTGACGATCTGCTCGACCCGGCCGATGCCGTCCTTGGACTCCTTGATCAGCAGCGGGATGTCCTCCTGGAGAAAGTCCAGGTCGATGCTTTCGCGCAGGCTTTGCAGGCGCTTGCGCAACTCCGGCGCGGCGATGGCCTCTTCACTCTGGCGATAGGCCGTGAGCAGCTGGCTGATCTGTTCCAGGTAGCCCGCCAGGCTGCCGAGATTGGAGGCGACGAAGCCGATGGGGTTGTTGATCTCGTGGGCGACCCCGGCCGCCAGTTGCCCGAGGGAGGCCAGTTTCTCCGATTGCACCAGCTGGTTTTCCAGTTGCTTGCGCTCGTCGATTTCCTGTTGCAGGGCCGCGCCGGCCTGTCTCAGGTCCTCGGTGCGCTGCTCCACCAGGTCTTCGAGATGGTGCATCTGCAGCAGGGCACGGGCGGTCATCTCCCATTTGCTGGTGAGGGTGCTGGCCATCTGCTGGACTTCGATGTTGTCGAAGGGCTTCTTCAGGATCAGCAGGCGGTTGTGGCCGTGCAGGCGCTCCAGCAGGTCCTCCCAGGAGTAGTCGGAATAGGCGGTGCACACCACCACCTGCAGGCGCGGGTCCTCTTGCCAGAGGCGCTCGATGGTCTGGGCTCCGTCCCAGCCCTGGGGCATGCGCATGTCGACGAAGGCCAGGGCATAGGGGCGCCGCTGTTCCAGGGCCTGGCAGACCTTGTTCAAGCCTTCCTGGCCGCCGTAGGCCGAGTCCAGTTCAAAGGGCTGTTGCCGGGGCTTGGCCTGGGCGCCGAACAACTGCGCTTCCAGGTCGTCCAGGCTGTTGGCGTCCGCCGCAGGCGGGGTGAGGATCTTGCGAAAGTCGTCGTGGATCGACGGGGTGTCGTCGATCAGCAGAATTCGCCGGTTGCTCAGATCGTCCATCATTGGCCCTCAGCGCTGATCAGCGGTATGTCCAGGGTAAAAGTCGCTCCCAGCCCCGGCCCGTCACTGTGCACGCTGAGCTGTCCGTCCATTTCCATGGCGGCCAGGGCGCAACTGTGCAGGCCGAAGCCATGTCCTTCCTTGCGGGTGGTGAAACCGTGGGCAAAGATTCGCGTCAGGTTCTCGGCGGCAATGCCTTCGCCGCGGTCGCGGACTTGAATGCGCAAGGTCCGGTTGTCGATCACATGGGCACTCAGGGTCAGGGTCCGGGAGTGTTCGTCGAGATCGGACATGGCGTACTTGGCGTTGCTGATCAGGTTGATCAGGATCAGCAGCAGGCGGTGCTTGTCACCCAGGACCGGTGGCACCTGGGTGTAGTCCTTGACCACCGTAACCTGATGCCGGGCCAGGGCGCCGGAGTTCATGCGCAAGGCGTCATCGATCAGTTCGCCGACCTGCAACGGCTCGATCAGCCGCGAGGCCCCGGCGTAGGACTGCTGGGTGGCGACGATTTCCTTGATGTGGTCGACGCTGCGCCCAAGCTGGGCCAGTTCGCTGCTCATGCCCTGTTGCTCGCTGGCAATGGCTTGTACCAGTTGGTTGAGGTAGCCGGGGAGCAGCTTGCCTTTTTCGTCCTCACTGAAAAAATGCCCCAGATCGTGTTGATGCTGATTGATCAGTTCCATCGCCTTGCCCAGGCCCTGAGCCTTGCTCGAGCGCAGGGTGCGGCTGAGCATCTCGCTGGAGATGTTCACGCTGTTGAGCACGTTGCCGACGTTGTGCAGGACATTGGTGGCGATTTCCGCCATGCCGGCCTGGCGCGCGGCGTCCAGCAACTCGCTCTGGGCCTCTTTGAGTTCCCGGGTGCGTTCCTCGACCCGCTGCTCCAGGTGTTCATTGGCGCTCTGCAGGGCGGTGTTGACCCGACGGATGACGGCAAAGCTGCTGATCAGGCGGATCGCCAGATAGAGGATCAACAGCACCAGCAGCACCGAGAATGCCAGCAGATACTGGTGGGACTTCTGGTCCTGCAGGTCGGCCTGGAGCTGGTCGTGGTTGAGCAGGCGGGTGATGTCGTCCAGGCGTTCGGCCACCGGGACCGAGGTGAGCCGCTCCAGCAGTTCATTGACCACCGGCTGCTCGCGCAGGATCACGGCGACGTGCTTGCTGAGGATGTCCACCGGTTCGTGCATGGCGGGGGGCAGGCGTTCCTTGTTGACCGTCAGTTTGTTCAGCCCTACCAGGATGTCCGCGGCTTTGTCGCTGCTGGAGATCTGGGCGAACTCCAGGCTGCTGAGCAGCAGGTCGTAGGTGTCGATGGCAAAATTCTGCAGCGCCAGTCGCTGCTGATCATCGAGGTCGGCCAGCCGGCGCTGGATGTCGTCCTCGGCGTAGGGCAGGAATGCCAGGGAGTTGCGCAGCACCGCGTTGTGGGATTTGAACCGTTCCACCAGGCCGGCTTTTTCCTGGAAGGCATTGAGGAACGCCTGGTGACTGGCCTGCCAGGCCGCCGGGTCGCTGTGACCCTGTTGCGAGAGCTGATCGAAGTGCTGCCACAGCTGGTTGATCTGCTGCACCGGCTGCACCAGCGGATCGTAGTCGTGGGTAATGGCGATGCGCGCCTTGAGCACTTCGGTTTCCCATTGGGCGTTCAATTGCTTGATCTGGCCGATCAGGTCCCGGGACAGGGCGAAGTTCGGGGATTGGCCGATCATGCTCTTGAAGTAGAGCAACGCCAGCGCCAGGATCAGGCCCAAAGCCACCAGGGTCAGGAGCGTGGAGGGCCAGCGGCGGCGCCACCTCATAGCGGCTTGCCCTGCCATTGCCCGGTGAGGGTCTGGAGAAACTTGACGATCAGGCGGGTGTCCTGGGGGTTGGGGGTACGGCCCAACTGGTACTTGAACATCACCTCCACGGCCTGTTCCAGGGTTTTTGCCGAGCCGTCGTGGAAGTAGGGGGCAGTGACCGCCACATTGCGCAGGCTGGGGACCTTGAACACGTTGCGGTCCTGCTCGTCACCGGTGATCAGGAAACGCCCCAGGTCAGCGTCGGTGGGGTTGCCCCGGTCGGCAAAGTAGTCATTCATCACGCCGAACTTCTGGAACATGTTGCCGCCGATATTGACCCCTTGATGGCAGGCGATGCAGCCGTAGTCCTTGAACCGCTGGTAGCCGTACTTCTCCTCCTGGCTGAGGATCTCGGTGTTGCCTTGCAGGTACTGGTCGAAGCGCGAGCCGGCACTGAGCAGTGTCCGTTCATAACTGGCCAGGGCGTCCTGCACGTTGGCCGCGGTGATGGCGTCCGGGTACAGCGCGCCGAAGGCCTGGCGGTAGCTGGCGTCGTCATTCAGGGTGCGCAGCAGGTTGGGCCAGTTGTTGCCCATTTCGATGGGGCTTTGCACCACGTCGTCGATCTGCGCTTGGAGGGTGTCGACGCGACCGTCCCAGAGCTGGCGAAAGTTCAGCGCAGCATTGAACACAGTGGGGGTGTTGACTCGGGAGGGCTGACCCTTGATGCCCTGGGACTTGGCCTGTGCATCGGCCCCACCCTGGTCCAGCCGATGACAGCTGGCGCAAGAGAGGCTGTTGTCCAGGGACAGGCGCGGCTCGTTGAACAGCCGCCGGCCCAGCTCCACTCGCTGGGGATCGAGGGTGGGTACTGCGGGCAGGGGCTTGAGCGGTTCGTCCAGCGGTGCCGGGAAGGCCGGCGGGGCGACAGCGGCCATCGCCCAGAGCAGCAGGCCGATGAGGCTGTGCGAGCGGCGTTGGCGTTGTCTGGGCTGCTGTTCAGCGGTCATGGTCGGCTACCTGCTTCTGAGACGCCTGGGCCCGCAGCAGGCGGGCAAAACTGTCGGCCGGCAGGGCCTTGCTGAAGTAATAGCCCTGGCCTTCCTCGCAGCCCTGTTGCTTGAGGAACGCCAGTTGTTCCTGGGTTTCCACCCCTTCGGCGATGATGCTCAGGTTCAGGCTGCGCCCCAGTTGGATAATCGCGCTGACCAGGGCGGCGTCCTTGGGCTCGTGACTCAGGCCATGGATGAAGGACTGGTCGATCTTCAGCACGTCCACCGGGAACTTGCGCAGGTAGCTGAGGCTGGAATAGCCGGTGCCGAAATCGTCTACCGCCAGGCGCACCCCCAGGGCCTTGATGGCTTGCAGGGTGGCGAGGGTGGCTTCGACGTTCTGCATCAGTACCCCTTCGGTGATTTCCAGTTCCAGCAGGGTCGGGTCCAGGGCACTGTCCAGCAGTGCGCGCTGCAACTGCTGGAGCAGTTGCGGTTGCCTGAAGTCGCTGGCCGAGAGGTTGACCGACAGGCGGATCGGCGCCAGTCCCGCCTGCTGCCAGGCACGGGACTGGCGGGTAGCTTCGCCCACTACCCACTGACTGATCCGGTTGATCAGGCCACTGTCCTCGGCCACTGGAATGAACTGGGCGGGGCTGATCCAGCCCTGTTGCGGGCTGAACCAGCGAATCAGCGCTTCGGCGCCCACCACCTGGCCCGAGGCCAGGTGGATCTTGGGCTGGTAGTGCAAACTCAACTCCTGGCGCTCCAGGGCCTGGCGGATGCCCGATTCCAGGTGTTGGCGTTCCCGGGCGCGGTGGGTCATGTCCTCGGTAAAGAAACCGTAGCCCCCCGGTGCCTGCTCCTTGCTGTTGCGCATGGCCATTTCGGCCTTCTTGATCAGGCTCAGGGCATCCTGGCCATCCTCGGGGTAGAGGCTGATCCCCAGGCTGGCGGTGACCCGCAGGTCGTGCCCGGCCACATCGTGGGGCTGGCTCACCGTCGCCAGGAGCTTTTCGGCGACGCTACGGACCTGGGGCGGCGGCTCCTGATCATGGAGCAGCACCACGAATTCGTCGGAGCCGTAGCGGAACACCGAGTCCGACTCGCGCATGCCGTGCTGCAGGTTGTGGGCGATTTTCTTGAGCAACTCGTCGCCGGCCGGGTAGCCCAGGGCATTGTTGATCCGCTTGAAACGGTCCAGTCCGAGGAACATCACCGCCAGCTGTTGCCCATAACGCCGGGCCCGGGCCATGGCCTGGCCCAGGCGATCGCCGAGCAAGGCGCTGGAGGGCAACCCGGTGAGGGTGTCGTAGTGCAGCAGGTGGGAGACCTTGAGCAGTTCCGCGACCCGTTCCTCGATGGTGCGCTGCAGATCGTCGAGCTTGTGCCGCGCATCCTGGGTCATCTGCCACTTCCAGGTCAGGGCACTGGCCATCTGGCGGATTTCCAGGCTGTCGAAGGGCTTTTTCAAGATCAGCAATTGGTCGCCAAAGGCCAGGCGCTCGGCCATGGTTTCCCAGGAATAGTCCGAATAGGCGGTACACAGCGCGATCTGCAGATCCGGGTCGACCTTCCACAATTGCTCGATGGTTTCCAGGCCGTCCCAGCCCGGCGGCATGCGCATGTCGATGAAGGCCATGGCATAGGGTGTGTCTCGGGCCAGGGCCGACTCGACCATGGCCAGGGCCTCGCGACCCTGGAACGCCGAATCCAGGCTGAACACCTGGAGCGGGCGGGGGGGGACGCTGCCGAACAACTGGTCTTCGACCTGGCTCAGGGCCAGGTTTTGCGAGGGCATGAGGATCTTGTGGAAGTCTTCATGAATGGAGAGGCTGTCATCCACAATCAGCACCCGTCGGTTGACGTTCGCGGATGGTGAGTCCGAGGGGTCTTGCGAACTTGTCTGTGCGTCGCAGCCAGTGTCCATTGACTTTCCCCAGTGTTCTGAGCGCGCGTCCAACGCTGTGAGCATAGTCACTGGAACATGCGCCGTGCGAGGTTTTTTCGACTTACATCCCCGGGTGAAAATCAAAAAAATAGCTAGGATTGTCTGGGCTGTAGCGCCGCTGGGCGCTGGCCGGGCGGAGCTGTCCGGGGAACGAGATGCAGGACAGGGGGACCCACCATGGAAGAGTTGCAGCCCACCGAACCAGGACAGCGTCCAAGCCTGTTGCTGGTGGATGACGAAGAATCGATCCTCAACAGCCTGCGGCGCCTGCTACGCAGCCAGCCCTATGAAGTGCTGCTGGCCGACAGCGGTGCTAGGGCCCTGGAAATCCTGGCCCAGCGTCCCGTTGACCTGGTGATGAGCGATGCGCGCATGCCCGACATGGACGGCGCCACCCTGCTGGCCCGGGTGCGCGAGGGCTACCCGGCCACCCGCAGGATTCTGCTCACCGGCTACGCCGACCTGAGCACCATCGTCAAGGCCGTCAACGAAGGGCAGATCCACCAGTACCTGAGCAAACCCTGGAACGACGAAGAGCTGCTGCTGATCCTGCGCCAGACCCTGGAATACCAGCACGCCGAGCGCGAGCTCAAGCGCCTGCAGCAACTGGTGCTGGAGCAGAACCGCCAGCTCAAGGTGAGCAACGCCGAACTGGAAAAGCGCGTGGCTTCCCGGACCGCCGAGCTGCAACAGACCGCCGACATGCTGGACCTGGCCTATGAAGAGCTCAAGCACAGCTATGTGACCGGCACTGAGGTGTTCTCGCTGCTGGCCAACCTGCGCCTGCCGGCGGACAAGCAGACCAACCGCAAGATCATCGAACTGGTGCGCGCCTGTTGTGCAAGCTATGGCCTGGACGAAACCGCCAGCCGTGACCTGACCATGGCCGCCGCCTTGTACAACATCGGCAAGCTGAGCTGGAGCGATGCCATGCTGGCCGCTCCGGCGGAGCTGTTGCGGCACGCCGATCAGGAGCGCTATCGGGCCTATCCCTCCCAGAGCGAGTCGCTGCTGATGACGCTGGAGCCGATGCAGGATGCGGCGCGGCTGATCCTCCATCATCAGGAACGCTGGGATGGCAGCGGCTTTCCCCAACATCTGCGGGGCGAGGCGATTCCCTGGGGCGCCCGGCTGCTGAAGCTGGTGGTGGACTTCATCGAGTTGCAGTGCGGGTTGATTCTGGAGCGGCGGATGAACAGCGACGAGGCTTTGCTGTTCATTCGCAAATACGCCGGCCGTCTGTATGACCCGAACATGGTGGAAGGCTTTGTTCGGGTCTGTGCTGCCTACCTCAATGACGTGACCGTCGATGATCCGACGGTCCGGGTGCTGGGCACCCGTGATCTGCAGGCGGGGATGGTCCTGCGGCGCAACCTCAATGCCGACAACGGCATGCTGCTGCTCAATGCCGGCAAGGTGATCAGCGAGCCGCTGGTCCAGAAGCTGATTGCCTTTGAGGCCATGGAAGGGGGGCACTACAGCATTTTTGTCAGCGTGCCTGAAGCCCCAGGGCCGTCTCTGGACATCGGGCACTGATCGCCGCTCTTGATCTGTGCCCGGTTGTTCCGTCATCTTTCGCACCGCGCGCCGCCCCAGGCCCTGGCGCAGCGTCCCGCTGGCGCCTCGGCCGACGCTCGCTCGGCGGTCGTCGCGCCTGGCCGGCTTTGCCGGGGCACGGCGCGGCGAATGTCATGTTCCTGCAACCCCGGCATGCCAAGAAAGTGAAGCTGTGTGCCTGCCGCAGTACCCCGATGGCGGGGCCAGGACAATCCGATTTCCCTAGGCTTTGTACGAAAAGCCTTGATACTCGGTGATGCTGCGTTGAAAACGGTCTCGGAATGCTCATTTACAACCCGTAAACTCCGCTTCCTCGACCGTTTTCGCCTTGCCTGACCTTCGTCTCAAATCTTTTCGTACAGAGCCTAAGAGAGGTAACGATGAGAAAGTTTTTTGCCCTGATGGCAGCCTTGGTGCTGACCCTGGGGATGGTGGGCATCAGCGACGCGCGTCAGCCCAAACAGCAGCGCGAGTCGGTGGCGGGAGCTTTTGACTACTACCTGCTGGCTTTGTCCTGGTCACCGACCTTTTGCCTGATGCATCCGGAGAACGAACAGTGCTCGGGCAAGGGCTATGGGTTTGTCCTCCACGGCCTGTGGCCGCAATACGCCAAGGGCGGCTGGCCCCAGTCCTGCCCACCCTTGACCCCGCTGACGCAGGAGGAGCGGGCCAAGGGCCTGACCCTGTTTCCCACCGCCAAACTGATGAACCACGAATGGACCAAGCACGGCACCTGCAGTGGCCTGGGGGGCATGGGTTACCTGGATGCGACGGACAAGGCCCTGGCGACGGTGCAGATACCGCAAGCGCTGCAGCCCTCGACCGCGGTGCGTTACTTTGAAGCCACGCAGATTGCCCAGCAGTTTCGCCAGAGCAACCCGGGGATCGCCGAAAACGGCATCGCCATTCTCTGCAGCGGCCCCGAGCTTTCCGAAGTCCGGGTCTGCCTGACCAAGGACCTGGACTTTGGCGCGTGCGGCAAAGGCGTGAAAAACCAGTGCCGCGCCGGCCAGATCCGTATCCCGCCGATCCGCTGAAGGCGTCCGCGCGCCGCCCCGATCGGCGCCGACGGGGCATCGAGACTGTCGTGCCCCCACTTCTGTAGGAGCCGGCTTGCCGGCGAAGAGGTCCTCGAACCTTGCACCGGGCTTGAGGACGCTTTCGCTGGCACGCCAGCTCCTACGGGCCACAGGCACGTCAATTCCGATGCTCCGTAGGACAAGCCCTTCAGGGCAAGTCGGCCAACAGGTTTTGCAGGTGTACGGCGGTGGCGGCGCTGCAATCCTGCATCGGTGCCCGCAGGTGTGGCTCGATCAGTCCCTGATGGGCCAGCAGGGCCTTCACCGGCGCCGGGTTGGGCTCGGCGAACAGCGCCTGAATCAGCGGCACCAGTTGCCGGAAGGTGGTCCGCGCCGCATCCAGATGCTGGTCCCGCACCTGGCGCTGCACCTGCACGAACAACTCCGGACGAATATGCGCCGCGGCCGCAATGGCGCCGCTGGCCCCCAGGCACAGGGCGCTGAACAGTTGCAGGTCTTCACCGCACAACACCTCTACCGCGCCACTGGCCAGCAGCGCCAGGGTCTTGTCCAGGTTGCCGCCACAGTCCTTGACCGCTGCAATCCGCGGATGACGCACGATGTTGAGCAGGGTGTCCTTATCCAGGTTGACCCCGGTGCGATAGGGAATGTCGTAGACGATCAGCGGCACGCTGGAAGCATCGGCGACGCTGTGGAAGAAGCTTTCCAGGGCCGCCTGGGAGGGGCGGATGTAATAGGGCGCAGGCACCAGCAGGGCCGCCACCGGGCGCTTGAGGATTTCCGTTTGCAGGCTCAGCAGCGATTTCAGGTTGTTGCCTGCCAGGCCCATGATGACTCGCCCGGCAGGGGCCTGTTCGAGCACGGCGTCGAGTACCGCCAGTTGTTCGTCCTTGTCCAGGGCCGCGGCTTCGCCGGTGGTGCCGCAGACCACCAGCCCGGCCACGCCGCTTTCCAGCAGATGGGCGCTCAGGCGCCGCAGGGCGGCAAAGTCGATGGCGCCATTGTGAAAGGGCGTGACGATGGGGACCCAGATTCCTTGAAACGATGACATGCGTGTTCTCCTGATGGTTGACCGTCGGGTCGTCGTCAGAAGAGTAGAAGGGCGTTAAGCAGGGGGCGGGTGTCCGTAGCGCTTGATGTCCTGTCAGCTCATCTGACGGGACACAGCGCCCCGGTCACATGAGCGACTGTTTCTTCGATTTAGAGTTGCAAGCCACCCAGGCTCCGGCCTTGGCCAGCAGGCCAATGGCGCGAGAATCGAGGGTAAGGGCTTGGGACATGGCTGGGGCAGACTCTGAAATCAGGCGCACAGTTTTAAAAGCCGGCGCGGGGTTTGTCAATCCTCGAACAGGGCTCGGTTGATTGGCTGCTGCCACGCCGGGTCAAGGCGGGTTCTGCGCGGGTCACAGGGTCTTGACGGCGCGGCCGATGAACTGCACGGGGCCGGTAGGCCTGCCAACCGCCGAGCCTTGGCGATCTTCCAGGGTCAGTTCGAACAATTGGTTGGTCTGCAGGGGCGGCAGGTGATCAAGCGGCACACGCAACGGCTGGCCGGGCTTGACCAGCCCAAGAGACACCGGGCCCTTCCAGTCGTCGGCCTTGGTCCAGAACTCCAGGGCCTTGTCCGCCGGAACCTCGATGCTGCCCAGTGGAATCAACTGCAGCTCCCGGGTGTCATTGGCTTGCACCACCCAGCCGGGTGATTTGTCCTGAGGGGCTACCAGCACCACCAGGTAACTGGGAGGGGCATCGGGGCGCAGCATCAGCAGGCTGGCCAACAGGACACTGGCGGCCAGGCCGGCAGCGGCCAATCCGCGCCACAGCGCCAGAGGGTTGAAGCGCCTGGCGCTACTTGCGGCCGAGACCGGGTCAGGTTCAGCCAGTTGCTCCAGGCTGCGTTCTATACGCCGCCAAAGCCAGGGCGACGGCGTGACGGGAGCGGCCAAAGCGGTGAGGGGATGCAGGCGCTGTTCCCAGCTTTGCACGGCGCTACGCAGGGCGGGGTCATGGGGCAGGCGCTGTTCGAGCAGGCGACGTTGTTCGGCGTCCAGGGTGCCCAGGACATATTCACTGGCCAGGGCCTGGAGCGTGGGATCGCTGTCGTCCCGTTGACCGATATTCATCCCAGGCACTCCCGTAAAGCACTGAGACTGCGCTTGATCCAGGCTTTGACCGTCCCCAGCGGGGTGGTCGTTCTGGCGGCAATCTCCATGTGTGAATAGCCGTCCAGATAGGCCAGCAGGAGACACTCGCGGCGCTGTGAGGGCAGTTGCCCCAGGCAATGCTGAAGACGTCCGGCATCCGCCAGCACGGTGACCGCCTCTGTGTTCATGGCCAGCCCGTCAAGGGTGTCCAGGTGGTCTGCATAAGGTTCTTCAATAGGCACCTCACGGCCATGGCGGCGCAGGAAATTCAGCGCCAGATGCCGGGTGATGCTGAACATCCAGCCGCGGGCACTGCCCCGTTCGGGGTCGAAACTGCTTGCGCCTTGCCAGATTCGGATAAAGGCGTCGTGCAGGATGTCTTCGGCCAGGGCCGTGTCGCGTACCAGGCGTTTGGCGACGCCGAGCAAGCGCGGCCCTTCCTCGTGATAAAGGGCTTCCAGAGCCTGGCGCTCACCTCGGGCACAAGCGGCGATGCAGCCTGCGTGGTCAAACAGGGGTTCGGGTAGAGACAAGGGCATTTACCTGCGACAGATGACAGCCACCGCCACCCAAGCGGTGCAGTGGCTGTCAGCAGCGTAGACCAGTTGCCAATGCCTGGCCTTGCATCTTGGGTGGCGAATCAGCGGGCCGCCCAGAAGATGTAGTCCGCCTGGTACTTCACTGTTTCACGGGTGCCCTTGTTAGCGGCGGTGCACGCGCTGCTGGGGGCCACGCCACCCTTGAGGGCCACTCGCTGAATGTAACTGACGCCGCTCATCAGCCCCTTGCCTTCGGCCGGATTGGCCTTGACCAGTTGATAGGGCAGGTTGCCGGCGCTGGACGGCGCCACGGCGACCTGGGTCCCGGTGATCTTCGAACCGTCCTTGGCCTGCCAGGTGGCTGGTGGGCCGAAGTAGTCACCCAGCACCTTGCCGCTGCGATCGCTGAGCACCGCCTTGGGGCCGACGAAGACCCATTCGGTCTCGCCCGGTGCATTGGCCTTGTCCCGGCACTCGTAGGTGATTTCACCGGTGCCCACGGTTTCCAGGGCAACTTTGTGGCCCTCCGGCACCTTGATGCTGTCGGGCAATGCGCTCTGCGCCTGGGCCACAGGCAGGGCGCCCAGGCAGGCGATGGTCAAGGTTGCGCTGAGGCAGAGAAGACGTTGTTTGGCGTGCATGGTGGCTCTCCATTGGGGATCGGTTCGGCAGTTTTCAGGACTGCTATGGGTACTACCCCTGAGCGACGTATCTGGATGCAGCGCCGAGAAAAAATATTCAGCGCAGCGGCATATCACCCGCTGCGGGTCATCCGGTGATCCTGGGCGTTGAGCCGGTAGAGCAGGCTCGGTGGCTGCCCGGGAAAGTCCTCCAGCTCGCCGTCCAGCGTCATCCCCAGGCGTTCCAGGGCCCGCCTGGACGGCAGGTTGTCGGGCCGCACCAGGCCGGTGACCCGGGGCGCCAGCAGTTCGCCGAAGGCCAGTTGCAGGGCCGCCTGGGCCATCTCGTTGGCGAAACCCTGGCCCCAGGCTTCGGGGGTGAAGCGAAAGTACAGGTTCAGCCCGGCCTCCTGCCCGAAGTGCGCCCGCATGAGTCCGCCAAAGCCGATGATCTGTTGCGGTGCGTCCAGCCGGGCGATTGCCCAGTAGCCAAAGCCGTACTGCTGCCAATGGGCAATCCAGCTGTGCAGCCGGTCGCTGGTGGCTTCGGCGCTGTCGGGGCCGCAGGGGTTGAAGCGGTGGGTCTGCGGGTCGCCGTGGATGGCGCAGGCCTGCGGTAGGTCGTCCAGGGTCGGTGGACGTAACAGCAGGCGTGTGGTGCGGGTGATGGACGACAACATGGACGAGGCTCTTTGCTTCAGATGAGATGGAGCGTCAGGTGGCAGGTGGTGGTCAGGCCTGTGCGGGTGGCCCCGGAGAAGGTAGGTGATCACCCCGGACTTTTCCATTGTCGTCAGGGCGCGCTGGTTGAAGCCGCGAGCAGGGCCCAGCCTGGGCAACGAACCGCTTGCTGCCGCTGCGGCGTCAGCCTGGCCAACGGTACAGGCTGGCGGGATAGCCCTGGGCGATGATCGGTGTCGGGGTTTGCCCCGGCAGCATGGCCTGCCAGAAATCCCGGGCGGGCAGGTTGGCGCTGAAGTGCATCACCTGCCAGGGCCCCTTGTAGTGCTCGAACAGTTGTTGCGTCACCTGCCGGCCGACGCCCAGGCGGCGCAGCCGTCGAGCGATGAACAGGTAGCCGAGGTTGTATCGCGCATCGCTGTCGCAGCGTTGCTGGTCGACGACGGCAAAGCCGGTCAGTTCCCCCGCCACCAGGATCAGCCAGGGATGGGTGGCCGGGTGGCGCCAGTAGTCGTCCAGGGCCTGGATGGCGTACAGCCCCTGGGCGGCGAATTTGAGTGGCAGCCACTGACTGAGCTCATAGAGATAGAACTGCATGAGGTTTTCCAGGCAGGGCCAGTCGTCGCGAGCGGCCGGGCGCAGTTCAAGATGGTCCATCAAGGGCGACTCCAGCCCCGATCGGTCCGAGGCGCAACGGGTGGTGGTGAAAAATGGGCGGTGGTTAAAGGGAATCTGCCACTGATCAATGCGCGCGTGAAGGTTTCGACGAGTTTGTTTTTCATAGGCGGAAGATGGAGTTTGCAGCGGCACTGGGTATTTTGGAAATAATGCTTCTCAATAATTAGAAAGTTAGCTTCCTATGTTTGGGGCGAATATTGATGTACATCACAAAAGTCTCTAATTCGGCGCGTTCAAGTGGGGTGGCGTGATGATTTTTTCGCACTCTGATCAATGCTCGAACCTAGACTTAAGTCGACTGGATCGATAGTGGCCATTTGCGATAATTGACTTGGGTCTGGGAAGTTCTGCGGGTAAGCAGAGGAAGTCTTCAGGTCATCGCAGGATGCGGAAGTTGTTTGATAGTGAATGGCAATTGAGTACTTTCCTGCGAGGCATTTCAGAATGAGAAACAATCTTCCTGTGACCCAGCGCGAGCTGGTGTTTCCCGCCGAACAGCGGCTGATTTCCGCCACCGATGTTCACGGCAAGATCACTTACTGCAATGACGAGTTTGTCGCGGTCAGTGGTTTCAGTCGGGAAGAGCTGATCGGCAGCCCGCACAATATCGTGCGCCATCCGGACATGCCCGAAGCGGTGTTCGCGCACATGTGGTCCTACCTCAAGGACGGCAAGAGCTGGATGGGCATCGTCAAGAACCGCAGCAACAACGGCGATCACTACTGGGTCAACGCCTATGTCACGCCCATTTTCAGCAAGGGCGTGATCGCCGGCTACGAGTCGGTGCGGGTCAAGCCCGAACGTGAACAGGTGGAGCGCGCCAGCGCCCTGTATCAACGCATGCGCAGCGACAACCTGGCCTTGCCCTGGAGCTACCGGGTGGCCAGCGTTTGCGGCTTTGCCTGGCCGCCGCTGCTGGCCCTGGCGGCCACGGCCGGGGCCTACTGGCTGGGTGGCCCCTGGGCTGCGCTGGGGGCGGCGGTTCCCGGTTATTTCGCGGTCCAGGGGTATGCCTTCTATCGCGCGCGGCAGATGTTGCAACGCATCAGTTCGGTGTCCCTGGGCAGCTTCGACAGCGAGCTGATCGCGCGCACCTACACCGACGAACACGGCCCGGTCGCACAGTTGCAGATGATCCTGATCAGCGAATCGGCGAAAATCCGCACCGCCCTCAGCCGGCTTGGCGACTACGCCAATCAGGCGGCGTCCCTGGCCTCTACCAGCCAGAGCCTGTCCAAGCAGGCGGAAACGGCCCTGGGCAAACAGCGCGATGAAGCGGACATGGCCGCCACAGCCATGAACCAGATGGCCTCGTCGATTTCCGAAGTCTCGGTGCATATCCACGACACCGCCTCGGCCGCCGATCAGGTCAACAACCTGACCCAGGTAGGTTCCCAGGAAGCCCAGAAAACCCGGGTGGTGATCGAGAAGCTGGCGGACACCGTGGATGCGGTCAGCCATTCTGTGGAAGGCCTGGCCGAGGAAACCCAGTCCATCCAGCAGGCGGCGAACATGATCCGGTCCATTGCGGAACAGACCAATCTGCTGGCCCTCAATGCGGCGATCGAGGCAGCCCGTGCCGGCGAGCAGGGCCGTGGTTTTGCGGTGGTGGCCGACGAGGTGCGGGCCCTGGCTTCCAAGACCCGGGAGTCCACGCAGAGCATCCAGCGCATCATCATCACCTTGCAGGAAGTAGCCAGCCAGGCAGTGGAGGTGGCCCGCCAGGGCAGCATCGAGGCGCGTTCCGGGGTGGCCCAGGTGATCAGTACCCAGGAAGCCCTGAATGGCATCAATTCGGCGGTGGAGCGCATTCACCAGATGAGCCAGCAAATGGCCGCCGCGTCTGAGCAGCAAGCCCATGTGGCCGAGGAAATATCCGAGCAGATCACCAATATTGCCCGGGTCTCGGACCAGAACGCCGACATCGCCGTGCACTCCTCCTCAGTAGGCGGTGATCTGGAAACTACCGCTCATGAACTTAATGCCTTGGTGACCCGTTTCAACAATTGATCGCCAACGGCAATCAGAAACTTTTGTTAATCGCCAATTGATCAAGTTGATCAGGGCAGGGGGTTCGTATGTCCAGAGTGATGGAAACGGTAAACAGCCGTACTCAGTTGGCAGGGCAGAGTCGTCTGGAACTATTATTATTTCGTTTTAATTAGTTGCAGTTGTATGGCATCAACCTGTTAAAAGTTAGGCTCTGTCCGAACAGTTTTGAGACGAAGGTCAGGGGCAGAGCGTCAATGCCCGACATTGATTACTTGATTGAAGTGAGAGCCATGCCAATGTCTGAGCTCAGTTATCAGCAAGCCTTGATGCTGTACCTCTCTGAACGTCCGGAGCTCGTTGCCCGGCTGGGGCTCGGGCGACCCTCGGGCCACTGCTGGCAGCCCGAGGACTTGAGCGATTGGCAGCTCCAGCAGGCCGGTCTCCTGTTTGACGAAGAAGCCCAGCTGCGTGGCATCGGCACCTGGGAGTTGGCCCTGTCGTTCGTTGCTCGAACGCCCCAGGAACTGAGCCAGATGACCCTCCACGCGCATCGGGAAATCGCCGAGATGGTGGACATGGAGTGGGAGCAGTACTGCGCGCTGAATCATTTGCAGCACTAGCAGAGCCTGAGGGCAATTTTCTTCAATACCGGCTGGGTGCCTTGGCCTAACTTGTCCCGCAGTTGTTCCGACCAAGACAAGAGAGGCAAGCAATGAGCGTAGTGTTTTCCATGGCGGCCTTTGCCCTGGCCGCGTCTATCACCCCGGGGCCGGTGAACATCGTGGCCCTGGGCAGTGGCGCACGGTTCGGCTTCAGGGCCAGTTTGCGCCACGTGGCCGGGGCCACCCTGGGGTTTGTCCTGTTGCTGGTGCTGATTGGCCTGGGGTTGCACGAACTGCTGCGCCAGTGGCCGCTGCTGACCCAGGGCATTCGCCTGTTCGGCGTGGCCTTCCTGTTGTACATGGCCTGGAAGCTGGCCCGGGACGATGGTCGCCTGGATGCCGACGCTGCAGCCCGGGCGCCGTCGGCCTGGTACGGCGCGCTGATGCAGTGGCTCAATCCCAAGGCCTGGCTGGCCTGCGTGGCCGGGATGGGCGCTTTTGCCGCCGACGGGGACGTGGGCCTGGTGTGGTTGTTCGCCGGGTTGTATTTGCTGATCTGCTACCTGTCGATTGCCTGCTGGGCCTATGCCGGCAGTTGCTTGCGGCATTACCTGAGCAACCCGGCGCAGATGCGTCTGTTCAACCGCTGCATGGCCGCGTTGCTGGCTGTCAGCGCTGCCTATCTGTGGGTCTAGCGTTGGCCGCGGTATTGACCGGGAGTGGCCGCCAGATGCTGTTTGAAGGCCCGCTGGAAATGCGCCTGATCGGCAAAGCCGGCCTCCAGTGCCACCTCGGCGATGGGCGCGCCGCTGCGCAGGCGAGCCTGGGCAAACTGCACCCGCTGGTTGACCAGGAAGGCGTGGGGCGGCATGCCGAATTGCTGCTTGAAGGCGCGGATCAGGTAGGACGGGGAAAGCTCGGCGACCCGGCAGATATCGTCCAGTCCCAGCGTTTCGGTGCAGTGCTGACGGATGTACTGCGCCGCTTGCAGCAGCTTTTCATTACTGACCCGTGGCGGCCGCTCGGCGGGGTTCAGGCGTTGCTGCAAGTCGCTGAAGAAGATCACCGCGCAGCTGTGCTTGTGCAGGGGCTCGGCGTCGGGGTCCACCAGGGTCCGGTACAACTGCTCAAATTCGGCGAAGAGCTGGGGGTCCTGGCTGTGGGTCGTGCTGAAGGGACGAAAGTCCAGCTCCGGGCTGAAGCCCAGTTCGTGCTGCAGGGCGGTGAGCCAGGGTGTATCGACGTACAGCATGCGATAGGACCAGGGCTGGTCGTCGATGGGGTTGCAGGCATGCACCACCCCGGGGTTCATCAGCACCACGGTGCCGGCGCTGACCCGCCAGCGGGATTGCCCGCTGAGGTAGGTGCTCTGGCCGGCGGTGATGCTGCCGATGGAGAACTGTTCATGGGCGTGGCGGCTGTAGCAGACCTTGCGGCCATCGGCGATGGCGCGGGCCTCGATGAACGGCAAGGCCGGATCGCGCCAGAACTGCGGCGCCTGGTCGGGGGGCAGGGCAGGTTTCATCCTGAAGGTTCCATCAGCGGGAGCTGACGCGAGTGTATTAGCTCTTGCCGTCAAAGGCCCGTTGCAGTTGGTCGATATCGATTTTTTTCATCCCCAGCAGGGCCTGCATCACCCGTTGCGAGCGGCTTGGGTCGGTGGCGCACATCATCTGCGCCTTGTAGTCGAACCACAGGCAGGGGGTGATGGTTTGAATGCGCTGCATGGTGTCGGTCCTCTGCGGGTTGATCACGCTGGAACGTAGTCAACCCGGCACAGGGGCGGTGCACCGCAGATCGGCTGCCGGGCGCGGCCTCAGAAGTCCCAGCGGGTGGTCAGTTGCAGGCTGCGGGGTTCACCGTAGAAACCGGTGCCGAAGTTGCCCAGGCCCGTGTAGTACTGCTTGTCGAACAGGTTCTTCACATTCAGGGTCGAGCTCAGGTGCGAGTTGAACTGGTAGCGGGCCATGGCATCCACCAGGTAGTAGCTGTCCTGGGTGATGCGTGAATCGTGTCCGCCATTGACCGGATCGTTGGGATCGGGCTGGAACACCTTGCCGAAGAAATCGCTCTGCCAGTTGACCCCGCCCCCTAGCGTCAGGCGTTCCCAGGCCCCGGACAGGCGATACGTGGTGAACAGCCGGGCCACCTGTTGTGGCGCGGTGGTTTGCAGGACCGAGCCGTAGACATAGTCGTTGTTGGCGTCGCGGGTGTGGTTGTAGCTGTAGCCGGCGGACAGGTTCCAGCCTTCGCGCAGCTCGCCGGCCACCTCGACCTCGAAGCCTTTGGTGGTGGAACCCTCGATCGGCTTGTAGATGCCCTCGGTGCTCCAGCCGCTGACCAGTTGCGCGACGTTGTCCTGCTCGATGCGGAACACCGCGAAGCTGGCATTGACCCGGCCGTCCAGGTACTCGGCCTTGATCCCCGCCTCGTAGCTGTCGCCTTCCACCGGGTCGAGCAGTTTGCCGCTGACGTCCTTGCTCATCTGCGGCTGGTAGATGTTGGTGTAGCTGGTGTAGACCGAGTAGGTGTCATTCAGGTCATAGATCAGCCCGGCATAGGGGGTGACCACACCGGTCTGCTGATAGCGCAGGCGTACGTCGGCCCTGGTTGGATCGATGTAGTGGGTGTTGTCGATGCCCTTGAAGTCGCTGACCCGGGTGCCGAGGATCACCGCCAGCTCGTCGGTGGGCTTGAGCCGGGTGGCCAGGTAGGCGCCGGTCTGGCGCTGGAGGATGTCGTTGTCGCCGATCTTCGGGATGTCCGGCTTGGCGAACTCGCCGCGCCACTGGTAAATGCTGCCGCCCACCGGCGGGTACACCGAGCCGTGGACCGGGATGTCCTGTTTGGCGTTCATCAGCATGAAACCGGCGATCAGCTCGTGCTCGCGGCCGAACAGGCTGAAGGGCCCATGCAGGTTGATGTCCAGGTTGTCCTGAATCTGCTCGCCCTTGAACTTGCCCATGTACATGAACATGCCGTCACCGGTGGTCGGGTTCGGATTGCCGCCGCTGGCGGAGCCCAACAGGGTGTCGTGCTGGCGGCGCAGGCGGTCGTAGCTGACCTTCAGGGTCCAGTCATGGGCCAGTTGCTGTTCCAGGGAAGTGAACAGGGTCTGGTTGTTGAAGTCGCGGCGGCTCCAGTCGGTGGCCGGGTTGAACGAGCGCGAGAAGCGGGTGCGCGAGCCGTCGCTGAAGTGCATCGGGAAGCCGGTCCAGGTGGCGCCCCGGGAGCGGGTGTTCTGCTGGTCCAGGCCCACCGTCAGCAAGGTGTCCGGGGTCAGGTCGGCTTCGAGAATGCCGTAGGCGATGTCCTTGGTGTTCTGGTAGTGATCCAGGTACGAGCTGCGGTCCTGATAGACCCCGACAAAGCGCCCGCGCAGGTTGCCGCTTTCGGTCAGCGGGCCTGAGATATCGCCTTCACTGCGGTAGTTGTCCCAGGAGCCGACGGTGCCGGTGACCGAAGCCTTGAACTCACGGGTCGGGCGTTTGCGGATCAGGTTGACGGTGGCCGACGGGTCGCCGGAGCCGGTCATCAGGCCGGTGGCGCCCTTGATGATCTCCACCCGGTCGAAGGTCGCCATGTCGGTGCTGGTGGTGCCGTAGTCGTAGACCCCGTCGTAGGTGGTGTTGACGCCGTCGTACTGGAAGTTGGTGATGGGCATGCCGCGGCTGGAGAACTCCCAGCGCTCGCTGTCGTAGTTCTGCACGCTGACCCCGGGGGCCCGGCGCAGGGTGTCGGCAATGCTGCTGGTGCCCTGGTCGTCCATCTGCTGGCGGGTGATCACGGTCACCGATTGCGGGGTTTCCCGCAGCGACAGGTTGAGGCCGGTGGCCGAGGCGCTGGCGCCGGTGGTGTAGAGGTGGCTGTCCTCGGTGACGGCGCCCAGGCCCTGGGCCGAGACCTGGGTGGTGCCCAGTTGCAGCGGGCCGCTGTGGGCCGGGAGAGCTTGCAGCACATAGCCGCCGCTGACGGCCTGGGCTTGCAGGCCGCTGCCTTGCAGCAACTGTTGCAGGGCTTGCTCGACGCTGTAGCGGCCCCGCAGACCGGGACTCTGCTTGCCGGCGGCGAGGTCATTGTGGCCGGCGACAAAGACTGTGCTCTGTTCGGCGAAGCGATTGAGCACGTTGACCAGCGGGCCGGGGCCGATGTTGTAGGTCTGGCGCTGGCTGTCCGCTTGTTGGCTGGTGGGGTTTTCGGCGGCCTGGGCCCAGGGCGCGGGCAGGCACAGAAGGGCGCTGCACAGGGTCAGGGGACGCAGGGGCAGGCGCAGGCGGGGACGGCTGGGGGTTGGCATGAGGTTCCCTTGTGGATCGGTAATGTGAGAGCTGTTACCGGGTTAACCGAACCAGAAAGACAAAAGGGAACCGCAACCTGAAAAAAAATTCACCGCGTGTTCAGGCCCTGGGTTCAAGGGTCACCCACCAGGAGGCCAGACGCTTGACGCGCACCGGCAGGGCAGCCTCCAGCAGCGCCAGGGCCTGGTCGGAGTCGTGCAGGGGAAAGGCCCCCATCACCGGCAGGCGGCCAATGGCCGGGTCACAGCCCAGGTGTCCCGGACGATAGCGTCCCAACTCATCGAGCAAGTGCTCCAGCGGCAGGTTGTCGGCCAGCAACAGGCCGCGGCTCCAGGCCTCGCGGGCCGCACTGGCGCCCAGCAGCGGGCCCAGTGCGCGGGCGTCGAAGGCCAGTTGCTGGCCGGCGTTGACCACCTGCACCTGGCCCCCTTCGGCGTTGCGTACTTGCACGGCCCCGGCGTAGACATTGAGCAGGGTGCGTTGCCCGTCCCGGCGCACGCTGAAGCGAGTGCCCAGGGCCTGCAGCCGTCCATGTTCGGTGTCCACCAGGAAGGGGCGCTGCGGGTCCTTGGCGGTGTCGATGAGGATTTCTCCCTGGTGCAGCAGCAACAGCCGCTCCAGGGCGCTGTAGCGCACATCCAGCGCACTCAGGGCATTGAGCCAGAGGTGAGTGCCATCGCTGAGGCGGGCATCGCGCACTTCCCCGGTGCCGGTGGCGAAGTCCGCCCGCCAACGGCCCAGTGCCTGGGGCAGCGCTGTACCGCGCCAGGTGCCCCAGCCCAGGCCGATCAACAACAGGCCGCCGAGCACCTGGCGCCGTGCCAGCGCCGGGCGCCGGTCACCGCGCAAGGCCTGGCCGGCGGCTTGCTGGGCCGCGGCGTCCTGCAACGGCAGCAGGCGCTGGCTGACCCGCTGCACATAACCCCAGGCCTGGCGGTGTTCCGGGGTCTGCTCGAACCAGGCCTGCCAGTGACGACGCTGCTCGTCGCTGACGGCTTCGTCCTGGAGTTGCACGTACCAATGGGCGGCCTGTTGCAGGCTGGCGTGGCTCAACCTGTTGCCGGTGTGTTCGCTCATGGCGTTCTACTCCACCAGCAGGCCATCGAGTTCGGCCTCCAGCAGTGCGCAATGCACCAGGGCCTGGGCCAGGTATTTCTTCACCATGCGCTCGCAGACACCCAGCTCGATGGCAATCTCTCTGTAGGGACGCCCGTGCAGTTGCGCCAGGATAAAGGCCTCGCGTACCCGCTGGGGCAGGCGGCCGAGCATGGCGTCCACTTCGTGCAGGGTCTCGACGATGATCGCCCGTTGCTCCGGGGACGGTTGCACCGCCTGGGGCCGCGCCGCCAGGGCCTGGAGCCACGCCTGTTCCAGTTGCCGGCGGCGCCAGTGATCGATGCACAGGCCTCGGGCAATGGTGGCCAGATAGGAACGTTGCTGGACCTCGCCATCGAGCTGGGGTGGACGCTTGAGCACACGGACGAAGATCTCGTGGGCCAGGTCAGCGGCATCCCAGGCATGGTTCAGGCGCCGCCGCAGCAACTCGTAGAGCCAGCGGTGATGGGCGTCGTAGAGGTGGTGGACCACAGCGGGGCTGGCGGGTGGCGTCGAGGGCAAGGGCGTGGTCCGGTGACAGGCTGGGCTGTAAATGGGAATTGATCGCGATTAAAGCAAAAGCCCGAATGCCCTGCAAATGATATCGATTCGCCGTTGTGCGGCTGCCGATCAGGCCCGAACCTTGGAAAAAGACATCAAGTCTGGCGCCCGGGAGGCGATAAAACACTCAGGCCCCCTGTATTCAATGCTTGCTGGCAGGGGTTTCTTCAGTGGTATCGTCGCTTGCATCCGATTGTCACGGCTGGGCTGTGCAACCCGCTTGCCAGGCTGTGACGGGGCCGTCTGCGGGGGGCGGGCATGCAGTGGCAGAGGGGAGAGGTTGATGCGGCAACCGAGGTTCAAGCTGTTTTTCACCCACCGCCTGGCGCTCCTGGCGGGCGCCGAGTCCTTGCGTTCGATACGTGAGGGGCTGCTCTGGCTGTTGCCCTGTCTGCTGGTTTCGGCGGTATTCCTGATACTGGCCCAATGCGCCCAGGCCCTGGGGGCTCCCAGTACCCTGGTGGACTTGCTGGCCGGGCTGCACAAGCGCATCAGTTCGATCATCCCCTTACTGGTGGCGGCGTCCATCGGCTACATGCTGGCGATCCAGTACCGCTTGCCCCAACTGCCGGTGGCCTTTCTCTGTCTGTCCCATGTGGTGATCGCCATCTACCTGCTGCGGGACTATCCGCTGGCGTCGGCGACGTTCGTGCTGTTCATTGCCATTGCCTCGCCTCTGGTCAATGTCCCGGTCATGGCCTGGCTGCATCGCCGACGCTGGACACGGCTGGTGGACGAGGGGCTGGTGGGGCACAACCTCAAGGGCACCATCAATATGGTGCTGCCTGGGGTGCTGACGTCCCTGGCGCTGGTGGCGGTGCTGCAGTCGCTGTTGCAGGTCCACGACTTTGCCTACGTGCAAGGCCCGATCGACATCGACAGCCTGGACTATCCCTACTTCAACGCGATCCTTTTGACCACGACCAACTCCCTGCTGTGGTTCTTCGGCATTCACGGCACCTACGCCATGCAGCCGTTGATGGAGGTGATGGATCAGGCGGTGGCCCTCAATGCCGCCGATCACGCTGCCGGGCAGCCCCTGCGCTATGCCCTCAACAGTGGCTTGCTGGGCTGTTTCGCCTTTATTGGCGGCTCCGGCGGCTCCCTGGCCCTGGTGCTGGCGATCCTCGGTTTTTCCAAGAGCCGTTCCATGCGCCTGCTGGCGCTGGCGAGCCTGGCGCTGTCGCTGTTCAACGTCAACGAACTGCTGCTGTTCGGCCTGCCGATCATTCTCAACCCGCGCTTGCTGGTGCCGTTCATGCTGGTGCCCATGGTCAATGCCTGCCTGGCACTGCTGGTGGTGCAGCAGGGCTGGGTGAGCCCGGCGCTGGTCAGTGTGCCCTTTACCTCACCGGTGCTGCTCAATGCCTACCTGAGTACCCAGGGCGATTGGGGCGCGGTGCTCCTGCAACTGGTGCTGCTGGGCGTCGGTACGTTGATCTACACGCCTTATGTGCGCAGCATCCAGCGCCAGGGCGAAGGCAGCGAGCAGGTGTACCTGAAGGCCTTCGACGCCACCTTCCATGGCCTTGAGGAGCGCGGCCGGCTGTTGGAGCTGGACCCGATGGTGGCGGCCTACAAACAGGCAGCCCAGCAGTCCTTGCAGCTGGCGCGGATCCAGCAGTTGAGCGGCTACGACTTCCACCTGGAGTATCAGCCCCAGGTGGCCAAGGGCAGTGGTCTGTGTACGGGGTGCGAGGCGCTGATCCGTGCCCGGGATGCCCAGGGGCAGGTCAAGTCGCCCTGGGAGCTGCTGCAATGGCTGGGGCAGGCCGGGCTGATGCCCGAGGTGGATTTCTGGGTGGCGTCCCAGGCGGTGCGCCAGCACCTGGCCTGGAGCAAGATCGGGTTCGAGTTGCCCATCACCATCAATATCTCCAGCGCCACCCTGGCCTCGGCGGAGCATGGCCGGCGCCTGCTGGAGATTCTGGCCCGGGCCCATGGCCAGGTGTCGGTGGAGATCACCGAGGACGCCCTGGTGGGGGATGCGCTGCTGACCCAGCAATGGATCGGCAAATTGCATGCCCTGGGCGCGCGGGTCTATATCGACGACTTCGGCACCGGCTTCTCGGCCTTGAGCTACCTGCATCAGTTTCCGGTGGACGGGATCAAGATCGACCGCAGCTTCGTCCTGGCCCAGCGCGAGCCCAAGGGTGCCCAGGTGCTCAACGGTCTGCTGCGTTTTTGCGAAACCCTCAAGCTCCAGGTGGTGGTCGAAGGGGTGGAGACCGGTGAGCAGCTGGATTTCTTGCAGTCCAGTTCGGAGTTGATCATCCAGGGCTGGTACTTCAGCAAGTCCTTGCCCGGGGAGCAGATTCCCGGTTTTGTCAGCCAGCGGGCGCGCAGTGCCCTGGCGGCCAGCGAAGACTGAGCGGCGGCGTCAAGGGGGCGACCTGAAGGCCGGGCGATCCGGGCGTGGCAACGCTTGACCCTGCCACTGGGGAGCGATCCGCAGGCACTGTTCCTCGACGCCCAGCAACAAGTGCAGCGGGCAAAGCGCAGCTTGGGGTTTGCGGTCATATTGACTTTATTGTCGTCTTAATGACCTTTTTTGCTCGTTGTCAAAAAGACTGTTCAAGGCGCAGGGCCGCGGTTTGCGGCAGATCTGGCGCTGGCATGAATCGTGATGGGGATGGGGCATATCGCCACTGATTGGCCGAGGAGCCCCACGATGATCCGCTACTGCAATTGGCCACTGTCTGTCCTGATTTCGGGGAGGGCGGCCTGTGTCTTTGCCTGAACGTTGGCGGCAATGGGCCGCACAGCCATTGTGGAGCCTGGGCTTCCGACCGTTTTTCCTGGCGGGAGCCGCCTTTGCCTGCCTGGCCCTGCTGGGCTGGGGGCTGTGGCTGCACGGCGCCCTGAGTGGCCTGCAACCGGTGGCCGGGATGCTGGCATGGCACCGTCACGAAATGCTCTTTGGCTTCGCGGTGGCGATCATTGCCGGATTCCTGCTCACGGCGGTGGCCAACTGGACCGGCCGCCCGGGCCTGAGCCGCACCCCGCTGCTGTTGCTGTGGCTGGTTTGGCTGGCGGGGCGCCTGGCCTGGTGGCTGCCGCTGCCGGTCCCGCTGTTCCTCGGCGTGCAGTTGGCCTTCATCCCGCTGCTGGTGGCCGTCATCGGGCGCGAGCTGTGGTGCGCCGGCAAGCGTGAGAATTACCCCATGGTCGTGGTGCTGGGGCTGCTGGCGCTGTTTCAGGGCCTGACCCTGTGGGGCCTGCTGGAGCACCAGGACAGCTGGCAGCGGCGTGGCGAACTGGGCGCCTTGTGGCTGGTGGCGACCTTGATGACGGTGATCGGCGGGCGGGTGATCGGTTTTTTCATCCAGCGCGGCCTGCAACTGCCGCCCGCGGCGCCGGCATCGCCCTGGCCGACCCGGGTGCTGCTGGTGGGCAGCCTGCTGGTGGCACTGTCCATGGCCCTGGGCGGCGGCGAGGCCCCGCACGTCTGGCTGGCGCCGGTGTTTGCCGTGCTGGCGGGCCTGCATGGCTGGCGCCTGTGGCGCTGGCATCAGCCGCGGCTGTGGCGCGTGCCGCTGCTCTGGTCGCTGTACCTGGCCTACCTGTGGCTGGCCCTGGCGACCCTGGGCATGGCGCTCTGGCACCTGGGCTGGGCCGTGCCGCAGAGCCTGGTGACCCATGCCCTGGCGGTGGGCGGCCTGGGCGGGCTGGTGCTGGGAATGATCGCCCGGGTCAGTCTTGGCCACAGCGGGCGGCCGCTGCAGGTGACCGGGGCCATGGCTGGTGCTTTCGCCTTGCTGTTCCTGGCGGCGGTGTGTCGGGTGCTGCTGGTGCCGTTCAGCAGTTTGGGGTTAGGGGGCTCGGCGGTGCTGGGGGCGCTGGCGTTTGCCCTGTTCGTTGGCGGATATGCGCGGATTCTGCTGACGCCACGGCGTTGACACGCATCAAGTAGCGACATCGAGCCACATCGTTACCAGTAAGGCGGTGGTCAAACTGGACTACGCTTGCGGTCTTAGCCGCGAATGGAGTCAGCGATGTTGTACCCAAGCAAACCCAACAATGAGGCCCTGCGAATTCAGACCCTGCGCGAGCTGAATGTCCTCGATACTTCGCCGCAAGAGCGCTTCGACCGCCTGACCCGGCTGGCCAAGCGCCTGTTCAATGTGCCGATCGCCCTGGTCAGCCTGGTGGATAGCGACCGGCAATGGTTCAAGTCCTGTGTGGGGCTGAGCGCCACCGAGACTTCGCGGGATATTTCCTTCTGCGGCCACGCCATTCTCGGTGACCAGATCCTCACCGTCTGCGACGCCGAGCTGGACGAGCGTTTCCATGACAACCCGCTGGTCGTCGGCGAGCCGGGAATTCGTTTCTATGCCGGTTGCCCATTGACCGTGCCCAATGGCAGCAAGCTGGGCACCCTGTGCCTGATCGACGTCAAGCCCCGGGACCTGGACGACGAGGAGCGCGCCTTGCTGCGGGACCTGGCGCGCATGGCCGAGCAGGAGCTGGCAGCGGTACAGATGGCCAGCATGGATGAGATGACCCTGCTGTCCAATCGCCGCGGCTTCGAAGCCCTGGCCCGGCACGCCCTCGGGGTCTGCAAGCGCTTGAAGAAGCCAGCGACCCTGCTGTTTTTCGACCTCAACGAGTTCAAGCACATCAACGACAGCTTCGGCCATGCCGAAGGCGACGGGGCATTGAAGACCTTTGCCGATGTGCTGCGCATTGCCTTTCGCGAGAGCGATGTGATTGGCCGCCTGGGCGGCGATGAGTTCGTGGCGCTGCTGAGCGCTGCCGATCACGTCGAGACTTCGGCGATCATGGCGCGCCTCGGTGAGCTCCTCAATGAACGCAACGCCACCCTGAAACGTGGCTACGACATCCGCTTCAGCGTCGGCCAGATCGAATACGACGCCGGACGCCATCCTGACATCGAGGCGTTGCTGGCGGACGCCGACAAGGCCATGTACCTGCACAAGCAGGCTGGCAAGCGGGCTCGCTGAGGGTTGCTGCCGCCAAGCCCTGCCCGGTGACGCGGGGCAGGGAGGGGCGTCAGTGGCAGGGCGCTATTGGCCGCGCTCCATCAGCGGTGGGCTATAGCTTTCCTCGATGTCGACCCCGGCCGCCCTGGCTCGGCTTTCAACTTCTGAGCGACGTTGCAGCCGTTCTTTCAAATGCGCAGGGAACAGGGTTCTCCATTGGGCTCTTTGTGCCTCTGCAAAGTCGCGGGTCCAGAACGTGTCCAGGGATATCAGGTTCAGGCTTATCAAGTAGACAGCGCTTTGCAGGGGGGCGCTTTTCGAGTCGTAGCGCAGGGCTCGGACATGCGCAATGTAGTTGCCGTGATAGAGATACCAGTCATAGAACCTGTTGTTGCCCAGCCACTGCTCAAGGCTCATCTCATGGTTGGCATCGAACAGCGGGTGGCTGAGTGGCTGGGTACCCAGGAGGCTTTCCTTCCAGTCCAGCTTGTGCAACTCGCCAGCGGCTATTCGGGGGTCGGAAGGGAAGTAGTATTTTTGCCATCCAGCGTTCTTCAACGTCCTGAGAAGGTTATAGACAAGCGCCTTGTTGGCCTCGTGAGTGCTGTTGTCCGGCAGCCCGCGAAGGTCGATGTTCAATGCCTGGATGGTGTTTGAGGTATTGCCATCAACGGCAATCAGCAGCCCGGCCACCTGATCCAGTTCAAGCGTGCCCTCGGGCTGGGCCAGGCTCAGGTCAAGGAGTGCTCCCTGACGATCCGCCTCATACCAACATAGGTTGACCGCATCATGTTCGGCCTTTGCAATGAGCGGGAGGGGGCAGGGTGGCGAGGGCGCAAGCCCCCTCGCCGCAGCCAGCAATCACTCGTCGAGGTTGCCCATGGCGGTGGTGTTGAAACCGCCGTCCACGTACATGATCTCGCCGCTGATGCCTGAGGCCAAGTCCGAGCAGAGGAAGGCGCCAGCGTTGCCGACTTCCTCGATGGTGACGTTGCGCCGCAGCGGGGTCTGGGCTTCGTTGGCCGCCAGCATCTTGCGGAAGTTCTTGATCCCCGAGGCAGCCAGGGTGCGGATCGGGCCGGCGGAGACGGCGTTGACCCGAGTGCCTTCCGGGCCCAGGGAACCGGCCAGGTAGCGCACGCCGGCTTCCAGCGAGGCTTTGGCCATGCCCATCACGTTGTAGTTGGGCATGGTGCGCTCGGCACCCAGGTAAGACAGGGTCAGCAGGCTGCCGTTGCGGCCCTTCATCATGTCCCGGCCAGCCTTGGCCAGGGCCACGAAGCTGTAGGCGCTGATGTCGTGGGCAATGCGAAAGCCTTCGCGGGTGGTGGCGTCGGTGAAGTCGCCTTCGAGCTGATCGCCCGGGGCGAAGCCCACGGAATGGACGATGCAGTCCAGGCCGTCCCATTGTTTACCCAACTCGGTGAAGACCTGGGCGATCTGTTCGTCGCTGGCCACATCGCAAGGGAAGCACAGCTCGGCGCTGGAGCCCCAGCCGGCGGCGAACTCCTCGACCCGACCCTTGAGTTTTTCGTTCTGATAAGTGAAGGCCAGCTCGGCGCCTTCACGGTGCATGGCGGCGGCAATGCCGGAGGCGATCGACAGCTTGCTGGCGACACCGACGATCAGGACACGCTTCCCAGCGAGAAAACCCATAAGTGGCTACTCCTGTTGCAGGTTATTGGGCGTGTGCCGGAGCCAGGAAGGCGGCTTCCAGCAGTTGCTGTGTGTAAGGGTGTTGCGGGGCGTCGAAGATATGCCGTGCGTCACCCTGTTCCACCACCTGGCCGTGCTTGATCACCATCAATTGGTGGCTCAGGGCCTTGACCACCGCCAGGTCGTGGCTGATGAACAGGTAGGTCAGGTTGTACTTGCGTTGCAGGTTGCGCAGCAGTTCCACCACCTGGCGCTGCACGGTGCGGTCCAGGGCCGAGGTCGGCTCGTCCAGCAGGATCAGCCGCGGCTTGAGCACCAGGGCCCGGGCGATGGCGATGCGCTGACGCTGGCCACCGGAAAACTCATGGGGGTAGCGGTGCCGGGTGTCCGGGTCCAGGCCGACTTCCTTGAGCGCTTCGATGATCGCTTGTTCCTGCTCCTGTTCGCTGCCGATCTTGTGAATGCGCAAGCCTTCGCCAACGATCTGGCTCGCGCTCATGCGCGGGCTGAGGCTGCCAAAGGGGTCCTGGAACACCACCTGCATTTCCCGCCGCAGCGGCCGTACCTGTTGCTGGGACAGGGTGTCCAGTTGCTGCCCCTCGAAACGAATCCCGCCCTGGCTGGCGATCAGGCGCAGGATCGCCAGGCCCAGGGTCGACTTGCCCGAGCCGCTTTCGCCGACGATGCCCAGGGTCTGGCCCTGGGGCAGGCTGAAGTGGATGCCGTCCACCGCCTTGACGTGATCCACGGTGCTGCGTAGCAGGCCTTTCTTGATCGGGAACCAGACCTTGAGATTGTCCACTTCCAGCAACGGCGGGCCGATCGGGTTGTTCGCCGGGGTGCCGCTGGGCTCCGCGGCCAGCAATTCCCGGGTGTAGGGATGCTGCGGCGCGCGGAACAGCTCCTCACAGGACGCCTGCTCGACGATGCAGCCCTTTTGCATGACGCAGACCCGGTGGGCAATGCGCCGTACCAGGTTCAGGTCGTGGCTGATCAGCAGCAAGGCCATGCCCAGGCGCGCCTGCAGTTCCTTGAGCAGCTCGAGGATCTTCAACTGCACGGTGACGTCCAGGGCCGTGGTCGGTTCGTCGGCAATCAGCAGCTCCGGTTCGTTGGCCAGGGCCATGGCGATCATCACCCGTTGCCGCTGGCCGCCGGACAGTTCGTGGGGCAGGGCCTTGAGGCGCTTGTGCGGCTCGGGAATGCCCACCAGTTCCAGCAGTTCCAGGGTGCGCTTGCTGGCGATCTTGCCGGTCAGGCCCTTGTGGATGCCCAGCACTTCGTTGATCTGCTTCTCGATGCTGTGCAGCGGGTTCAGCGAGGTCATGGGTTCCTGGAAGATCATGGCGATGCGGTTGCCGCGAATGTGGCGCAGGGTCTTCTCGTTCAGGGTCAGCAGGTCGTGCCCGGCGTACTGGATGCTGCCGGATGGGTGCTGGGCCAGGGGGTAGGGCAAAAGGCGCAGGATCGAGTGCGCGGTCACCGATTTGCCGGAGCCGCTTTCCCCCACCAGGGCCAGGGTTTCGCCACGCTTGATGTCGAAGCTGATGCCTTCCACCACGCGCTGGCACTGGGCGCCTGCGACGAATTCCACCGCCAGGTCGCGGACTTCGATCAGAGTGTCCTGGGTCATGTCATTTCCTCGGGTCGAAGGCATCGCGGGCGGATTCGCCGATAAACACCAGCAGGCTGAGCATGAGCGCCAGCACGGCAAAGGCACTGATGCCCAGCCAGGGCGCCTGCAGGTTGGACTTGCCCTGGGCCACCAGCTCGCCCAGGGACGGCGCCCCCGGCGGCAGGCCGAAGCCGAGGAAGTCCAGGGCGGTGAGGGTGCCGATGGCGCCCGTGAGGATGAAGGGCATGAAGGTCATGGTGGAGACCATGGCGTTGGGCAGGATGTGGCGGAACATGATGGCGCCGTTCTGCATGCCCAGGGCCCGGGCCGCGCGCACGTATTCCAGGTTGCGCCCGCGCAGGAACTCGGCGCGCACCACGTCCACCAGGCTCATCCAGGAAAACAGCAGCATGATCCCCAGCAGCCACCAGAAGTTGGGCTGCACGAAGCTGGCCAGGATGATCAGCAGGTAGAGCACCGGCAGCCCGGACCAGATTTCCAGGAAGCGTTGCCCGGCCAGGTCCACCCAGCCGCCGTAGAAGCCCTGCAGGGCGCCGGCGATGACCCCGATGATCGAGCTGAGGATGGTCAGGGTCAGGGCGAACAGCACCGAGATGCGAAAGCCGTAGATCACCCGGGCCAGCACATCGCGGCCCTGGTCGTCGGTGCCCAGCAGGTTGTCCGTCGAGGGTGGCGCCGGGGCCGGCACCCGCAGGTCGTAGTTGATGCTCTGGTAGCTGTAGGGGATCGGCGCCCACAGCACCCAGGCGTCCTTCTGTGCCAGCAGTTCGCGGATGTAGGGGCTCTTGTAGTTGGCTTCCAGGGGGAATTCGCCGCCGAAGGTGGTTTCCGGGTAGCGCTTGAGGGCCGGGAAGTACCAGCCGCCTTCGTAGTGCACCACCAGCGGTTTGTCGTTGGCGATCAGCTCGGCGCCCAGGCTGAGGATGAACAGCACCAAAAACAGCCACAGCGACCACCAGCCGCGTTTGTTGGCCTTGAAGCGCTCGAAGCGCCGGCGATTGAGGGGGGACAGGTTCATCTCAATGCTCCCGGCTGTCGAAGTCGATGCGTGGGTCCACCAGGGTGTAGGTCAGGTCGCCGATCAGCTTCACCACCAGCCCCAGCAGGGTGAAGATGAACAGGGTGCCGAACACCACCGGGTAGTCGCGGTTGATCGCCGCCTCGAAGCTCATCAGGCCCAGGCCGTCGAGGGAGAAAATCACCTCCACCAACAGGGACCCGGTGAAGAAGATGCCGATGAAGGCCGAGGGGAAGCCGGCGATCACCAACAGCATGGCGTTGCGGAACACGTGGCCGTAGAGCACCCGGCGCTGGGTCAGGCCCTTGGCTTTGGCGGTGACCACGTACTGTTTGTTGATCTCGTCGAGGAAGCTGTTCTTGGTCAGCAGGGTCATGGTGGCGAAGTGGCCAATCACCAGGGCGGTGACCGGCAGCGCCAGGTGCCAGAAGTAATCGAGGATCTTGCGGCCCCAGCTCAGCTGGTCGAAGTCGTTGGAGGTCAGGCCGCGTAACGGGAACCAGTTGAAATAGCTGCCGCCGGCGAACACCACGATCAGCAGGATGGCGAACAGGAAGGCCGGGATCGCGTAGCCGACGATGATCGCCGAGCTGGTCCAGACATCGAAGTGGCTACCGTGGCGGGTGGCCTTGGCGATCCCCAGGGGGATCGACACCAGGTACATGATCAGGGTGCTCCACAACCCGAGGGAGATGGACACCGGCATCTTTTCCTTGATCAGGTCCACCACCTTGGCGTCACGGAAGAAGCTGTTGCCGAAATCCAGGGTGGCGTAGTTCTTGATCATGATCCACAGGCGTTCCGGCGCCGACTTGTCGAAGCCGTACATGTGCTCGATTTCCTTGATCAGCGCCGGGTCCAGGCCCTGGGCGCCGCGGTAGCTGGAGCCGGCCACCGAGACTTCGGCGCCGCCGCCGGCGATGCGGCTGGTGGCGCCGTCGAAGCCTTCGAGCTTGGCGATCATCTGCTCCACCGGCCCGCCGGGGGCGGCCTGGATGATCACGAAGTTGATCAGCAGGATGCCCAGCAGGGTGGGGATGATCAGCAGCAGTCGGCGAACGATATAGGCCAGCATGTCATTGCTCCCTGTCGGCTGTGGCCGCCTGGTCCGGGGCCGGTTCTACGGCGGGCTTGGCATCGGGTTTGATCCACCAGGTGTTGATGCCGATGTCGTACTTGGGCGCGACTTGCGGGTGGCCGATGTGATCCCAGTAGGCCACGCGCCAGGTCTTGATGTGCCAGTTGGGGATCACGTAGTAGCCCCATTGCAGGACCCGGTCCAGGGCCCGGGCGTGGGCCACCAGGCTGGCGCGCGAATCGGCGTTGATCAGGCTTTCCACCAGGGTGTCGATGGCCGGGTCCTTGAGGCCGATGTAGTTGCGGCTGCCGGGCTTGTCGGCGCTGGAGGACATCCAGAACTCGCGCTGCTCGTTACCCGGGGAGTTGGACTGGGGAAAGCTGCCGACGATCATGTCGAAGTCCCGCGAGCGCACCCGGGTGATGTACTGGGACACGTCGACCCGGCGGATCACCAGGTCGATGCCCAGGTCGGCCAGGTTGCGCTTGAACGGCAGCAGCACCCGCTCGAACTCGGTCTGGGCCAGGAGGAACTCGATCACCACCGGTTTGCCTTGGGCGTCCACCATCTTGTCGTCGACGATGCGCCAGCCGGCTTCCTGCAGCAGTTGGTAGGCCTGGCGCTGCTGGGCACGGATCATGCCGCTGCCGTCGCACTGTGACGGCGCAAAGGCTTCGTTGAACACCTGCTCGGGAATCTTGCCGCGCAAGGGTTCGAGGATGGCCAACTCGTCAGGGCCCGGCAGGCCGGTGGCGGCCATCTCCGAGTTCTCGAAGTAACTGCGGGTGCGGGTGTAGGCGCCGTTGAACAGCTGCTTGTTGCTCCATTCAAAATCCAGCAGCAGGCTCAGGGCGTGGCGTACCCGCACGTCCTGGAACAGCGGCCGGCGGGTGTTGAAGACAAAACCCTGCATGCCGGTGGGGTTGCCGTTGGCGATCTGTTCCTTGATCAAGCGGCCCTGGGCCACGGCCGGGGTGTTGTAGGCGTTGGCCCAGTTCTTCGCGCTCATCTCCAGCCAGTAGTCGAACTGCCCGGCCTTGAGGGCTTCCAGGGCCACGGTGTTGTCGCGGTAGTAATCGCTGGTGATCACGTCGAAGTTGTAGAAGCCGCGGTTGACCGGCAGGTCGCGGCCCCAGTAGTCCTTGACCCGCTCGTAGCGGATCGAGCGTCCGGCCTTGACCGCGGTCACCCGGTAGGGGCCGCTGCCCAGGGGCACTTCCAGGTTGCTCTTGGCAAAGTCGCGGCTTTCCCACCAGTGCTTGGGCAGGACCGTCAGTTGGCCGAGGATCAGCGGCAGTTCGCGGTTGTTGCTGTGCTTGAACTTGAACAGCACCCGCAGCGGGTCTTCGGCGATCACCTGGTCGACGTCGGCGTAGTAGCCGCGGTACAGCGGCGAGCCGGCGCTCATCAGGGTCTGGAAGCTGAACACCACGTCCTCGGCACGAATCGGCTGGCCGTCATTGAAACGCGCTTCCGGGCGCAGGTAGAAACGCACCCAGCTGTTGTCCGGGGCTTTCTCGATCTTGCCCGCCACCAGCCCGTACTCGGTGAAGGGCTCGTCCAGGCTCTGGGCCATCAGGGTGTCGTAGATCAGGCCGATGTTCTGCTCGGGCACGCCTTTGCTGATGAATGGATTGAGGCTGTCGAAGCTGCCGAAACCGGCCATGCGGAAGGTGCCACCCTTGGGCGCATCAGGGTTGACGAAGTCGAAGTGCTGGAAGTTCGCCGGGTATTTCGGCGCTTCGTTGTACAGGGTCAGGGCATGTTGCGGCGCAGCCTGGGCACAGCAGGCGATGACGCCGAACAACAGGCCGCTGGTGCGCAGGAGCAGGGCACGCAGAGGCATCATTGGGGACTCTCCAGGGACTTCAGCCACCAGGCGTTCAAGCCCAGGTTGTAGGGCGGCGTGGTGACCAAGGCGAACCGGTTACGGTAGGCCAGTCGGTGATAGTTGAGGTACCAGTTGGGAATCATGTAGTGCTGCCACAGCAGCACCCGGTCCAGGGCGCGGCCGGCGGCCAGTTGCTCGTCGCGGCTCTGGGCGGCCAGCAGTTGCTCCAGCAGGTGATCGACTATGGGGTTGTTGATGCCTGCATAGTTTTTGCTGCCCTTGACCGAGACCTGGCTGGAGTGGAAGTACTGCCATTGCTCCAGGCCCGGGCTCAGGGTCTGGTTGAGGGTCATGAGGATCATGTCGTAGTCGAACTGGTCCAGGCGCTGCTTGTATTGCGCCCGGTCCACGGTACGCAGGCGCGCGTCGATGCCGATGCTGGCCAGGTTCTCCACATAAGGCTGGAGAATGCGCTCCAGGTTGGGATTGACCAGCATCAGCTCGAAGCGCAGCGGCTGCCCGGCGCTGTTCTGCAGGCGCTGGCCATTGAGCTTCCAGCCGGCTTCGGCCAAAAGCCCCAGGGCGCGGCGCAGGGTATCCCGGGGGATGCCGCGGCCCTCGGTACGGGGCAGGCTGAAGGCCTGGGTGAAGAGATTGGGGGGCAGTTGCTCGCGGTAGGGGGAGAGCAGCAGCCATTCGTGCCCCACCGGCAGGCCCGTGGCGGAGAATTCGCTGTTGGGGTAGTAGCTCAGGGCGCGCTGGTAGGCGCCGCTGAACAGGGTGCGGTTGGTCCATTGGAAGTCGAACATCAGGCCCAGGGCCTCGCGCACCCGCACATCGGCGAAAGTCCCGCGGCGGGTGTTCATGAACAGGCCCTGGGTCTGGGTGGGGATCTGGTGCGCCACCTGGGCCTTGATCACCTCGCCGCGATTGAGCGCCGGGAAGTTGTAGCCGTTGGCCCAGTTCTTGGCCTGGTGCTCGATGTAGATGTCGAACTCGCCGGCCTTGAAGGCTTCGAAGGCGACGTCGCTGTCGCGGTAGAACTCCACCTCGACCCGGTCGAAGTTGTTGAAGCCGCGTTTGACCGGCAAGTCCTTGCCCCAATAGTCCTTGACCCGTTCGAACACCAGTTGGCGTCCGGGCTGGACCTGGGTGATGCGATAGGGGCCGCTGCCAAGAGGCGGGGTGAAGGTGGTGGCCTTGAAGTCGCGGTCTTTCCAGTAGTGCTGGGGCAGGACTGGCAACTCCCCCAGACGCAGGATCAACAGCGGGTTGCCGGCGCGCTTGAAGACGAAGCGGATGCGCTGCGGGCCGAGGATATCCACCCGCTGCACCTCCTGCAGGTTGGTGCGGTACTGCGGGTGACCTTCCTTGAGCAGCAGGCGGTAGGAAAACGCCACGTCATAGGCGGTGATCGGCTTGCCGTCGTGAAAGCGTGCCTCGGGGCGCAGGTTGAACACCACCCAGCTGCGGTCCTCGCTGTATTCCACGGAGCGGGCGATCAGGCCGTAGCTGGAAGTGGGTTCATCGCCGGAGGGCGCATAGAGGCCGGTGCCCACCATCAACGGCTCGTTGAGCTCGTTGACGCCGTATTGCAGGAGGTTCGGTGTGGAGACCGGGCTGATACCCTTGAAGGTATAGGGATTGAGGGTGTCGAAGGTGCCAAAGGCCATGACCCGCAAGGTGCCGCCTTTGGGCGCCACGGGATTGACCCAGTCGAAGTGGGTGAACTTGGCCGGGTACTTGAGCGTGCCAAACTGCGCATAACCATGACTTTCAGTGATCGTTGCGCTTGCGGGAAAGCTCAAGGCCAGACTGATGAAGAACAGAAGGAGGGGACGCATCGAGTCAGAGATCCGATCCAGGCGGCTTGGGCTTTGTGCTCCGTACAGTAACAGCTTGTATCAGCAGGAAAAAGCTCGCTGGCCCGAGCTTCGTGCAATTGAAATTTCCTGTAGGAGCCGGCTTGCCGGTGAAGGCTGTTCGCCGGCAAGCCGGCTCCTACAGGGCGGATTTCAGTGCGGCAGGTAGACCGTGAGCATCTGGCCCGGCTTGAGGGCCTGGGCTGCGCGCGGGTTCCAGCGCTTGAGGTGCTGCATTTCCACATTGAAACGCTTGGCCACCATGTACAGCGAGTCGCCTTGCTTGACCTTGTAGCGGGTCGATTTCTGCTTGCCGCTGCTGGCGACGGTGGTTTTCTTGCCGGCGGCCTTGCGGGTGTCCTGCATCACCAGGGTCTGGCCGACCTTGAGGTTCTTGCCGCTGAGCTTGTTCCAGCGTTGCAGATCCTGCACATCCACCTTGTTGGCCTTGGCGATCAGGGTCAGGTTGTCGCCGTTCTTGACCCGATAGATACGCTTGGGCCGCAGTGAGTCGCGGCCTTCATCGCGGTCGAAGACCGGCTTGAGGGAGCGCTTGCTGATCAGCTCTTCGGGTTTCATGGTGGACAGGCTGGTGGTCAGCAGCTGTGCCTTGGACGTTGGCACCAGCAGGTGTTGCGGGCCATCGACGGTGGTGCGCTGCTTGAACGCCGGATTGAGCTGGAACAGCTCGTCCTCGTCGATGTTGGCCACCGCTGCGACCTTGGACAGGTCCATGCGCTGGTTGATTTCCACCATCTGGAAATAAGGTTCGTTGGCGATCGGGTTGAGATTGACGCCGTAGGCTTGCGGGGCTAGCACCACCTGGGACAGGGCCAGCAGCTTGGGTACATAGGCCCGGGTTTCCGTCGGCAGCGGCAGGTTCCAGTAGTCGGTGGGCAGGCCGAGCTTCTCGTTACGCTCAATGGCCCGGCTGACCGTGCCTTCGCCGGCGTTATAGGCGGCCAGTGCCAGCAGCCAGTCGCCGTTGAACATGTCGTGCAGGCGGGTCAGGTAGTCCAGGGCCGCGGTGGTCGACGCGGTGATGTCGCGTCGGCCATCGTAGAAGCGGGTCTGGCGCAGGTTGAAGTAGCGACCGGTGGCCGGGACGAACTGCCAGAGTCCCACCGCATCGGCCCGGGAATAGGCCAGCGGGTTGTAGGCGCTTTCGATGACTGGCAGCAGCGCCAGTTCCAGCGGCATGTTGCGCTCTTCGAGACGTTCGACGATGTAGTGGATATAGAGGCTGCCGCGCTCGCCGGCGTTTTCCAGGAAGGAAGGGTTACTGGCGAACCACAGGCGCTGTTGTTCAATACGCGGGTTGACGCCCTGGCCTTCTTGCAGTTGGAACCCCTGGCGCATGCGTTCCCAGACATCCTGGGGGACTTGCGGGCTTGGCTGGTTGCTCAGCCAGATGGGCTTCTGCTTGATGCGGGCGTTGAAATTCTGAGTATGTGTCGCGTCGCTCTGCGGGGCATGACCGGTGCTTTGGCAGCCCGCAAGAGTCGCTGACACAGCTACCGCGATGGCCTGGGCCAAGCGCGTCAATGCGTCTGAACTGATGGAATAACGAATAGATGACGACATTGGCTGGAAGTAAGTTCCGGGCAAAAATGTCGGGCGATTCTAGAAAGCACCCGGGGTGCGGTCAACCATTCAGAATTTTTGTGCCAACAGTTGGCCGGCTTAGAACTTATCTTTCCAGGCCCTCAGGGCCGCAAAGACCGCACTCTGGGACGGGTTATCCTGGCCATTCCGTTCGTCCGCTTTTTGTTTAACGGATGTTTCACCGGTACGCAAAAACGGGTTGGTCAGTTTCTCCAGGGCCAGGGTTGATGGCAGGGTCATGCGCCCTTGCTCGCGCATCTGCTCGACCTTTTCCAGACGCTGGGCGATGTCCGGGTTGGCGGGTTCCACTGCCTGGGCGAAGCGCAGGTTGCTCAGGGTGTATTCGTGGGTGCAGTAGATCAGGGTGTCGTCCGGCAGCGCGGCGAGGCGGCTGAGGGAATGGTGCATCTGCTCTGGGGTGCCTTCGAACAGGCGGCCGCAACCGGCGGCGAACAGGGTGTCGCCACAGAACAGCAGGCCGTGATGGTAGTAGGCGATATGCCCCAGGGTATGGCCCGGTACGGCGAACACCTCGAAGTCCCAGCCGAGGATGTTGGCGTGGTCGTTGTCGTTCAGGGCCACGTCGCGTCCGGGGATCTTTTCTTGTGCCGGGCCGTAGACCGTGGCGCCACTGTGCTGTTTCAGGCGCTCGACACCGCCGACATGATCGTGGTGATGGTGGGTCACCAGGATGTCGCTCAGGCTCCAGCCCGGGTGCTGTTCCAGCCAGGCCAGTACCGGCGCCGCATCGCCGGGATCGACGACGGCGCAGCGCTGGCTGCGATGGTCTTGTAACAACCAGATGTAGTTGTCGGTGAAGGCGGGCAGGGCACTGATCTGTATCATCTTTGGATTCGCCAAGCGGAAAACAATGGCGCATCTTAGAACTTCTTGGCGTGTTGGAGAATGCAATGACCGATAAAGCCTTCGCTCAGGCAGATCCCGACTGGCTGGCCCTGATCAGTGCGGCCCGGGACTGGTTGTCCGGCCCTCTGGGGCAGTTTCTGCTGGATGAAGAGCGACGCATGCTTGAAGAAGAGCTGGGGCGTTTCTTCGGCGGTTACCTGGTGCATTACGGGCCCTCGGCGCAGACCCCGCCGGCGGCGCCCCAGGTACAGCGCAACGTACGCCTGGGCGCGCCGCTGCCCGGGGTCGAGATTGTCTGCGAGGAACAGGCCTGGCCCTTGAGCGAACATGCCGCCGATGTGGTGGTGCTGCAACACGGCCTGGATTTCTGCCTGTCGCCCCACGGCCTGCTGCGCGAGGCGGCCAGCAGCGTAAGGCCCGGCGGCCACTTGCTGATTATCGGTATCAACCCCTGGAGCACCTGGGGCCTGCGCCATGTCTTCGCCCATGACGCCTTGCGCCAGGCCCGTTGCATCTCGTCGTCGCGGGTGGGCGACTGGCTCAACCTGCTGGGGTTCGCGCTGGAGAAACGCCGCTTCGGGTGCTATCGTCCGCCGCTTGCCTCGCAGGCATGGCAGGCTCGATTGGCGGGCTGGGAGCGCAAGGCCGGGCAGTGGCAACTGGCCGGCGGCGGCTTTTACCTGCTGGTGGCGCGCAAGATCGCCGTCGGCCTGCGCCCGGTGCGCCAGGTGCGACGCGAACCCATGGGCAAGCTGTTGCCACTGCCCATGGCCAAGGTCAATCGCCGTAACAGCGAACCCTGACGACCTGCAGCAACCTTCTTTTTATATAGACCGGCCGAGTGACCTCGGCCCTGGGCGCTGTCGACCGCAATCGGCAGGCCTACTGGCAATTTTCTGATGGAAGGCGTGGATGAGCGATAGCGTAGAAATCTTTACCGACGGTGCCTGCAAGGGCAATCCCGGCCCTGGTGGCTGGGGCGCTTTGTTGGTGTGCAAGGGGGTCGAGAAGGAACTCTGGGGCGGCGAAGCCAACACCACCAACAATCGCATGGAATTGATGGCGGCGATTCGCGGCCTGGAAGAGCTCAAGCGCCAGTGCGACGTGTTGCTGGTCACCGACTCGCAGTACGTGATGAAGGGCATCAACGAGTGGATGGCCAACTGGAAGAAGCGCGGCTGGAAGACCGCAGCCAAGGAGCCGGTGAAGAACGCCGACCTGTGGCAGCAACTGGATGAGCAGGTCAACCGCCACAACGTCACCTGGAAATGGGTGCGTGGCCACACCGGCCATCACGGTAACGAGCGTGCCGACCAGTTGGCCAACCGGGGTGTAGACGAGGTTCGCGGCTACAAGGGCTGATGGCGTTACAGGGTGAGGATCGCCGCAGCCAGTTGGGTGTCGCTGTAGGGCGGGTTGTGCAGCACTTGGCGAATCCTCTGCAGCGCCGACTCCAGCTGTACGCCGCGAATCGCCCCGTTGCTGGCGATAAAGGCCGCGGCATCGCTGCGGGCTTTCAGGACGATCTTGTCGTCCTTGAACGAGCTGCTGATCCCGGCGGTGCCTTCGCTGCTGGTCAGCAGCCCGCTCATGCTCAGGTCGGTGCTGATCACCAGGCTGGTGGCCTGGCCGGAGTTGTTGAACAGACCGGCCAGCAGCAGGATTGGCAGGTGGCGCCGGAGTGTCGTCATGGCTGGAAAAGTCCGTGGGGAAGATCGGCGGCACCCTAGCAGGCGAGCCTTCGGCCCACCTCAGCAGCTTTGCTAATAACTGTTAAAAAGTGCGCGGCAGCGGCGTGACCGGTGCGCGCACAGTCCATGGGTTGGGCATGCTAAAATCCCGCCCTTTGCCAGATTGAGAACGGACCACTGATGGCCAACAGATCTGTTTTTTTTCTCCACTTTTGGTGGAGGTGTGTAAACGTAAGCCATTTTGCCGCCCGGCCCTGCGTATACTGAGCTGAAGGCCATTGCCGTTGGCTAGGGCACCGCTCTACGAGAGAATTTGTAAACCGTGGCCTGAATGCTGGGGTCATGGTTTACACTTGCCCTTGCCTAAACCTGCGCCCCAAAGCCCTTAAAACAGATAAGGCTCCGAAGCCTCAAGCGCCACCCCTAGTAGATATTTTGCGCTGCCTACTTTTGCACAAATTGCAACGCCGTCTAAGCTTGGGCGGCCAATAGTCATCGCTCGACCGAACAATAGTTTGGCAGGTTTTCCATCGCCTAAACCCTCCAGATCTTCACTGAGCAGGTGCTCCGAAGCGCGTCGGCGTGCTGGGTCGCCCTGTCATGTTCTAGTAGATTCGCCTAGGCCAGCATCGCTACTTACAGCGCCGCTAAGGCTGAAATCATTAACCTAAAAACGAAAGTATCTAGAATTGGTATTCTTAAATTTTGTGTCGGGTTGGTTTTGGGGTGCCTGAAGTTGGTCAGGATGTTCGTTGTGGTTGATTGGTTGTTCTGCTGGTGTCATATTTCAATATTGATAATTCAATGGATGGTTTTATGAGTTTTGAAAAATATACAAATACTACGCATAACCAACATTTTGTCTCTCAGGCGGAACAACGAGTCAATTCTTATTCGTCCGCCCCATCGAAGGGTGCAGGGATATACTGTTTTGATATTCTTGACAAGAAGGAGCCGACAGTTCGCCCAGGGCGGAAAAAATCTATCGAAAAAAATCTTTCATTTCAGGATCTTTTTACCATTGCTCGCGTTGGGGATAAAGAGAGAGTTAACTTTGAAGCTATGTTCAAAAGGTACGAGGATGGCTATCCCGCTCAGGTTTCGTCCTTGCTTGATTGGGTTGCTTTAGCAAGGGGGTCTGAGAAGGCAGCGAGTGGCAGCATCAATCTGGAAGAGGTTAAAGGGCAACAGTTTTTTGATCTCTTGGGGTATGTTAAATATATTTATACTTATAAGGTAATGAATTGGTTAAGGAATCCATATAAGATCAGGGAGGTCATTAGAAACTTCGCTCCATATGTTGATCATTGCATTGATAGCCCTGAGGCTCTTCGGCTTTATTTGGCGCTGGCGAGCAAGAGTTGCGAGGAGGAAAAATATATATGCAAGGTGTATGGTGTTTTACCGGGCGAGTATAGGCAGTGGATTAGGTTGTTATTGTTGTTTCTTTATTCGGACGACAGGAATAAATCAAGTTTGGATGGGTATATTGAAGAGTTCTTTTCTGCGAAGGAGTTTGTTAATATGGTTCACATACATGTTTTTGATTCTCGATGCGCGCTGCTTACGGATACAGGTGTAGTCAAGGATTCGAGTTCTGATGGTCTGGTTGCTTACATGAATGTTTCTAGTAGTTGTGTTCTTTCTATTCAGCATGCTTTTGTTGAGGGGCGTTTCTTGGACTTAACAATGAAGCAGCTCAATATTCCAGAGTCTGATAGAGATAAGTGCATGGCCGCTCTCGGTGGAAAAATTCATGGTGTACTTCGCGTTAATGATATTGACATACTTGCTGGGTATAATAAAATCTGTGTTAAGGCTGCAGCTCGTCAAGTTTTTTCAGCGTCTGCAGAAATCGATGGTGTGAAAATATCTTCGTGAAGTTAGGCTTCAGTATCTTGCTGCTTTGGTCGCAATAGAGGGCTGCTCGAAGCAGCCCAGAAATACATGGTTATTAACTTGCTTGTAGCTAAATAGCGTAATCAGTGTACTCTGCGCGACTAACCTTTATTTTTTATACTGCCCTGACTTTTGGGTCGACTGCTGAAGCTGAGAGTTCTCCATCCTCTCGACATTGATTGTGTTGTAGGTGATCGACTGTGCCAGTTGCTCCTCGGCCTTAATGAATCTGATGCCTTCTCCGTGCCATTTTCAGTCTTCCAACTCCCCGCTGTCTCAATTATATAAAATGTCCCGAGGGAGTCCTTCGTTTGCACTCGAAGGGCTTACTAGGCCCGGCCCCAAATTGCTTATGCACCTTCGCAGCTCTTGACCTCTTCTAGCCGCTTCCTAGCTTGCGCAAGACTGTCCAGGCAAGTGATAGCAAGATGCTCATGCTCTGAAAGCATGCTTTCCAATGCACTTGCTATAATCACAAATTTATCAACGGCAGCGAGATCCTCTGCGCGTGCAGCTATACGCGATGCAGCTGCGCAATAAAAAAGTACCGCGTTAGTGGCCAAGTAATAAGCGAAAGAGATTTTTTCAGCTTCTGTTCTTTTGAAGTAGGCTAGCTTTTCGTCATCTTGGTAAGGTATGAGTTCTCCTAGAAGTTGATTGAATACATCGCTGCCAAAACCGTGCGTAGAGTCGGAGGCACTTGAGAATAAGACATGATAAAAGAGGGCGTGGCCGGCTTGTTCAAAGCGTCTGTAAACGTCGGGCCAGCCCTTGGTGCCTTGTTCTAGGTCGCCGAACATGGACTTTAAAGCTAAGAATGATTTCTCCAGTTCTAACCCTCGTTTAGCTGAGTCTGGGTGATCGTTATTAATTCCGTATTTATGCCATTTTCGTGCGTTATCTAATGTCTTGTTGAGGTATCCCAGCAAAAAGCTCTTAGGTCGCGCCGATGACTTGTCATCACTAAATAGCATTAAGTTGATTGAGTTTTCTAAGGATGTCCTTGATAGTGCTTCGGCAGCGCTATAACTTTTTATTTTCAAGCTCTGTAGGATACCGTTATTTAAGTCTGTCACCACATTTGCTACCTTGTAGCAGCAGACTTTTGTGCTTAGCTTGAAATCGCCTTTGTCATCGAGACTGACTTCATAAAGCGTCTCAGAAATTTTCCGCTGGAGCTCTCCAAGTTCTAGGAGATGCCGTTGGTGAGCTAGAAAATCTTTTGTGTAGTGATCTGGGTTTTCAACAAAGTCCATGTTTTCTCTCCGGTCAACATATCAACTCCCTGGCCTCCCGGTTGTACGGTTAGTCACAGTGGCTAGCAAGGCCAGCAATTTGTCGGCCACTATGACCATTTCTGAAGCGGGTTTTATCTTGCGGTATGATGCACCGGGCCAGTCAAAGCCCGTCGCAATGCTCTAGCAGTCGCCACACTGCTTACTGCCATGAGACGCTGGGAGCGAGCAGAAGGATAGGTATCGTTCCAAAGTTTTTTGGCGCTCAGTTAGGAAAAATTGTTCTCCGACTGTTGCGCCATGATATATGGTCACAGAGCCAAACGCTTTCGAAAAATTCTGTTGTGATGCGAGTTTGCTTCTGGGGTTTTCAAATCATGTCCCGGTATTATCAGTAGGAGGCTTAAGATTTAATAAATGGTAGTAAATGATTACGTCGGATCTATTTATTCTACGTGTTTCCTTGTAATACTTGGCGTTAAAGCTATTTCCCTAGCTTGTTATCAGCTCTAAATCGCTTTTGTAGTCGTCGTCAAAGTCTGTGTATTCACTTTTCTCGATGTGCTTGACGTAGGAGTCGCATAGTAATGGGAAGTTGTGCGTGGCGGCATAGACTACTACGAATATCGGGCTCATACCCATTGAGTTATATCTGCCTATCTTGTTTAGATGTTCATCAACTTTTTTTGTGTCAATGGAATTCCCAAGTCGAAAGCTTTCGAATAGGAAAATCGGCTTGCCCCTGCTATCCATTACCCAGCCATCAATCTCGCCGACTCCCATGCCGCTGGCTGAGCGCCCAGTACGTGACTGATCCAGCATCGTCCAGCTCAGAAAGCTCATGCGTTGGCATACGAGTGATATAAGCCAGTCATTAATCATGTCTTCCTCATCTAGCAGGATCGTGCTTGTAGATGTGGGTGCTGATTTTTTGCGCTGGATATTTCCGTTTCGTTTAAGTAATTCCAGGCCGATATGCTCCATCATATCGAAGAGGTATTCGTCAATGCCGGTTTTGGAATTCATAAAAATTTGACTCTGATCGTGCGCACTCATTCTTTAAATCGTGATCCATGCAAGACGGAGCCTGTCAAGAGATGAGTCGATCTCAATGCTTAAGTTTGGCAGCGGCTTAGGGAGTTCATGTAGTGGTCTACTAACCCCGGACACCTTTTTAGGCGAAGATAATCGCCACACAGAGGTGTTCAATGAGCAGGCAACGACGAACTTTCACGGACGCTGAAGTCGATTCGGCAGTTGGCCAAGCACTATCCTGTTCAACTGTTGTGTACGGTGTTCCAGTTACCTCAATCTTGTTATTACGCCCATCTGTCCTAGCGGCGCCGTATCGATGTTCGCCGAGTGAGTCTGCGCAACCGCATCAACGAACTGTTCAGCCAAAGCCGTAGCTCCGCCGGTAGCCGCAGTATCGTTGCCATGCTCCGGGACGAGGGCGTCGAGGTGGGACGATTTCAAGGCCAGAGGTTTGATGAAAGAACAAGGTTTGATCAGCAAGTAGTCTGGCTCGTACAAGAAAGCCATGGTTGAACGTCCTGATATTCCTAACTTACTCAATCGGCAGTTCGCCGTGGCAGCGTCGAACACGGTCTGGTGCAGTGACATCACCTATATCTGGGCACAGGGTCGATGGAGTTACCTGGCTGTCGTTCTGGACTTGTACAGCCGCAGAGTGGTGGGCTGGGCGATGCCCTTCAAGCCTGATGCCGATCAGGTCATCAAGGCGCTCGACAGGGCTTATGAAATGTGTGGCAGGCCAAGAGGCATACTGTTTAGCGATCAGGGAAGCCAATGCGGCAGCCGCAGTTTCAGATAGCGACTTTGGCGCTATCGGATGACTCAAAGCATGAGCAGGCGGGGAAACTGCTACGACAACTCACCGATGGAATAGCTGTTTCGTAGCGTGAAAACCGAATGGGTGCCAACGGTGGGCTACATGACAAACGCGCTGGCCGAGCAGGACATCGGTCGATACCACATTCAGCGGTACAACTGGACACGGCCACATCAGTAAAACGGTTTCGTGCCGCCAGCGATTGCTGAAGAAAAACTCAATTCTGTGTCCGAGAATTGTTGACCACTACACTTTAACGTTTGTTTCCACTTGACGTGATTAGTCCCGAACGCCTCTTGGGTCTTGCCGACACTTCCGGATTAGACATGATGCTTGGACTAGGATGATCTAATCACTTAACCAATGATCTAGCACCTGCCAAGGTTGGGGGATATGCTGATCCAGAACGATCACAAAAGGGTAGCTATCAGCACCTTCGAATCGTGTCTCTGGAACGGTTTCACGAAGTTCATCTGTCGACATGGCGTAGGAATGACCAATAGGGTTTTCCAGATCCTGTCGGTCGATCTCAACGAGTGCGGCCAAAGGGACTTTTACTTCCGCTGCGTCGGGTCGCAAGGCCCCCAGCATCCAGAAAGCTTCTCTACGATCTCGCTCGCGCAAAACTCAACGTTAGGCTGGCGCCAGCTCAAGCCAAGAAAAAATTTAACGTCATGTCCGGGATTGGTTGACCAATATATTACAAATGACCTTGCCGACATCAGTGCCATCCTCATTGTTAGGTAATGGGAGCTAGGTTGTGTACCTGTGATGCCACCACAGGTTAGCCTTCGGTATGGGCCAATAGTCTAGAGAAAGACACCCAGTTTATATGCTGGGTGCTTTCTTTGCATCTAAGATCACTTATTTATCTAGTGGCGTTTTTTATGAGCATTTTAATTGATTCGAAGGTCAGGTGTTGTATTAGACATTTATTAGGAAGATCCAGCTGTGATTTATAGCTCCCAAGGCGAGCCCCCAGCGCTAAAATTATATGATGAGCATCCATGCCTTTATAGAGAGTGGCACGTTTTTTATCAACTTTATTCAGAAAGGATTTTAGTCCTGCGTGATGAAGATTAGGTCGAGCAGTTACGAAAATGTTTATTATCGACCATGCTGCATCAGAAGCATTAACGAAAATTTCATCAGCGTAGTCCCTATGGAGAATAGACAGTATTTCTGTCAGGCCTCCGAGATACATGAACACTGTCGGAATGTCGGGTTGCGAGACTTCGGCTTCGTCAGAAATTGAAAACAGCGCTAATGCCGCACTTTCTACAGTGTTTCGAGCTTCCATCTCACACAGCGACCATTCAAAGTAAAAGCCTCGCTCAGGCGGGGCGCCGTCATAGTTTCGGAACAGTTCAAGTGCGTCATGCGGATTTCTCTCTTTTCGATAGAAACTAGCAAGCTTTGTGAGGAGCTTGTAGTTGCTTGTGTCTGTTTGGAGTAGGGCCTGTGACAATGATGTGGCTACAGTGTTCTTATTGTTTTCGAAGAAGAAGTCAGCCATCTTGAAGCGCCAAAACTCCAAATTTGCAACACGTTCAATCTTGGCTTTTGCCTCTGCGGCAAGTGCTAGGTCGATGAAAAGTGTGGCAGTATCAACTTCGAATTTTGTTTCTAAAACCTCAATGATCGCCTCGGCAATATATTTGTGCCGGGTGTAGATAGTTGTCGCCGTTCCGGTCGCTGCTGCTTCTTGTCCGAGCTTATTAATTACAACGGTTTTTAACTTGGATATCGTCATGCCCATTGCCGCGGCCAAGACATCATAGGTGAGCTTTTCGAAGCCTTCAGCGTGCATTGCAGCAATATAGGCTAGGGCGTCTCTGAGAGTTTTTCCTAAACTAACCTCGGCTTCATCTAGCCTGGAAAGCATTTCTCCAGCATGGTCAAGCAGCTTGCCATTGTGCCGACTAAGCAATAAGGCACCGAAGAAGGCACCAGAAGCACGCCGGGATTCCTGTTTGGCAAAGAAGCGCAGCTTGTCAACTCTGCTCGTGGTATCCAGGTTCGCCAAGCCGCCTTCACCAAGACCACGATCACCAAATGCCTCCCAAGCATGAATGATTTTTTCAGCGTCGGCCTTATTCAAATCCTTCAGAACGATTTCTTTATAGGTACAGGAGAAACCCCATGGAATGGTGTCAGCACTGTTGGAACGCCAGTCTGAGTCGCGGCAAGCCAGCAAAAAGTCGATTTTGCCAGTGTATCCAGCGAGGCCAGATTCGGCAAAACCTTGGATCTGCTTTGCAACTTGATCTGCTTCATCGACTACAATGAGCCAGTCATTATGCGTGTTCAACACTGGGAGAAGAGCATCCACGTCAAACGGACGCAAATTGTTCTTTCTGTACAGGATTCGCTTAGATGGATTCTGCTGAACTATCTCATAGCTGGCTTGCAGCAATGCCGTGGTTTTCCCTTCGCAGCCTGCCGCCAACAACGTACAAACACAAGGCAGGCCAGACGCTTTAGCGACTAGCTTATTGTAGGTGTTTACAATCTCATCAACGATTTCCCTTCTCGGGATGGATGTCGATATTGAAACTTCCCAGGTAGGGCTTGCACCGTCAAAAAAGTAAACAGCTAAGTTCTCAGGGATCGGCTTGGCGTACTTCCGTAAAAGCTCGAACTTAGTGATCTCCCAGCCACCAGGTGGCGTTATTTTTTTTGGGGATTGCATGACGGGAACAAATGGTTGCGGGAAATGAAAGTGCCACTCACTGTCGATTCTGTGCTCTTCTGGAAATCCATTCGAGTTAAGCTTCCAAGTTTGCTCATCGAAATCCCATGTGAATGGCTGGAGGGCAAGCGACTTGTTGGCTAGATCGGCTCGACCCCATAGGATACTGTTTTTCCACTGGCTGGCTTCACCTGCTTGAAATGAAGCGCCAGCCTGAATAGTCATAAAGGCTGAGCCATTTGCGTATTCTGGTTTGCCCCATACTTTATGCATATGGCCGTATAAATAAATAACATTGTGCCGTGCGAATAGAGTCTTTATCGGCTCCGCATGAGAAGGGGAGTACCAATCCAAAGGGTGATGTCCTAGCACGAACATAAGATCACAATTGGCATTTTGTTCCAGTGCATCTCTCACGATCGGGACGCCTGGGGTAAGTTTCCCTTTATCTTGCTCATCACGGCAAAGCCAAGAGGTGTTTATTCCGAGGATGCCAACTTTTTTATCACCTACATTCAATTCTTTACTGTAAACGCCCTCTTCTTGCTCAAATGCTGATAGCTCGTTGGCAAAAGGCGAAGTAATAAAGCCTCTAAGGCGTTCGATGATCCCGGCGCGATCTTTAAGAGACGGGGCTGTAGGCTCGAAATTTCCGTTGTCAAGTGATAGATGCTCATCACGGCCAAAATTTCGTTCAACGCCTCGTTGAACGTCGTGATTACCTGGAACCAAAAATATTTTTTCAATGAAGTCGTAGCCGAAATGCGCAAGCAGCGGATAAATCACGTGTTCATTAAACAGAATGTATTCGCTCGGTTGTCCTGAGTTCGCGATATCTCCAGTGATGAACACTAGATCGGGTGGGCCTTCTTTTGCACTCCGATTGATGACGTGCTCAATGAGCTTCCGAGTCACCAGTGGTTGTTGGTAAGTGCTGTCCGGCTTTTTACCAAAGTGAAAATCGGACAAATGAAGCCATTTCAATTCGCTCACGCACATCTCCTTTGCGTTGCATCAAGCATAAAAATGGGCACTTATACTCAATGTGAAGGCGAATTGCTATGACTGCTTAGGGTATTCTATTCAGGATCTGCTGGTGCTTGACTGGCTAATGAACAATCAACCTGTCGACGTTAGGGAAACTCCGACCGAGTTCCTGCACCTGTCGTCATTATGCGCTGCCGGATAATGCCTACCCTCTAAGCCCATGGGCAGCGAGGTTGCTCAGGAGGGATAATCTTCCAGCAGCACTACGATCTCTCAGATAGGCACCTTTGAATCGTGATTATGGATTGCCCGTCAAAGATCGTTTGTAAATTTCTCATTCATAAAGTCTTCGACGAAACCATGCACTTTCGGCGTCCCTGTATAAACTCCGGTCATGTAGATTGGATCGAAGGTGACGATGTCCCTGTCAGAGACATTTTTTTCCTGGAATGATCGAGTTGTTCCTGGAAAATCATATTTTACGAGCAGGAGTTGTCGCTGGTTGGCGGGAAGGTTCCAGTACTGATCAGTGTTGGCGATAGTGCCCTGATAGAGGAACCGAACACCGAAGTCGCGCAAGTGTCTTTTGTTTTTGGGTAGTGGGCCGAAGTCCATCAGTGTCAAGAGGACGGCCAGTACATCTTGAACTTGCATCCCAGTGTAGTGCCAGATTCTATTTTGGTTTGCATAGTTGAGAATGGCATAGAAATCTTTGATTGATGCGTACTTGATGATGCGGTCAAACTCTAACCAGTGGTGTTTCCAGCTGGCGAAGAAGGCTGTTTTGAGCTGTTGTGCGGCAGCGGGATTAGCAACGGCAGGATTCAGGGCTCGATATGCTTGAGCGTTGAAGTCTTTTAGCGGGCAGAATCGACTATTTCGCCGATGCGCAAAATTGGGGATTGTCTCGCTACTGTGCTCGGCACGCAGATATACACCTTGGTTGCATACGCTGCAAAGGGCATCTGGACGGTACCGTTTGTTACCAGACGAGTCGAGTGGCTTACCGAACGCCAGCTCGTAACCGCTCGCATTCAAAGGAATGTGGGTGTGCGGATGCAGTGCGATTCGCATGGGAACTCCTTGTAAAAGGAGTGAGTAAACCACCCGGTTGGCCCCTGTCGCAACCTAGGCGGTCAGGCTTGAGGGTCAGCCACACCTTGGCGGAGTCTCGGTGCTGGCCTTTCCGAGAGCGTAATAATGCTGGCAGAGGCTTGCACAGCACATGAGCGCCCCGACGGGCGTCTCTGTCGGAATGCATCCCATGAAAAATCGCTCACCTTTTGTTTTTTCAAGGCGATATACAGCGTACGATTCGGACTGGTCATGCTCGGCGTGGTGTAACTCTACTTCCCAGTTGCACCAGATTCGTAGGGTTTTGTTGTATTTAGCGATCGGGTCATGAGCTGGGCATGGCATCTGAATACTCCCCTTATATCCACTGAAAACTATCTCTCTTTAGTTTTCAGGGTGAGCTACAAGGGTTGCAATCGTTTTTTTCGGAAAAAACGGTGGTGTATATATACCTTTTCCAGAATGTCGGTATCGATCATGGATCGTTATAGTTGTGCAGGATGGGGTGTTAAGCGCTGCTTTTAGCAGGCGGGGGACAAACGGAATGTCGGATTGCATAGACATCAAGTGACTCTCGCCTGCATTAGTACACTGGCCCGCGAGTCCGAGCTCTGGCTCTCCAGCGTGGGAGGGGCGGTGCGTGAGGCCGTAGATGGAAACGATGGTAGTGGCTAGCAGCCTCCTGCCCTTACACTGGGCTTCCCTTTGACGCGTGTGGACTGTTTGTTCTATGAGTTTTCCATCCGACATCAAGCTGGCCATGCGGCAGTGCATTCTCAATCTGCTCTGGCCAAAGGACGACATCGTCAGTTTTTTTGGCAACCACAGCTGCACCAGGGCAGACATCAGCGCGTTAGGTGACTACAAGGCGCTGGCCCGCTCAGCGATCGTTGACGCGATGTTTGCTCACTTGAGCCGGAAGCCAGATGATGGTTTGGGTCAGTTCAGGGCCATGCTGCAAACGCTTGTCAACTGGACGCATTTTGACGAGTACTACTTTGACCGCCTGCAAAAGCTGGATCGTACGCAAGCCCAGAATGCGATCACCCACCTCAAGCAGCTGCAGGAGATCCGTGACCATAAAATCCATGAGGTCAGAAAAGAGCGGGAGCGGCGTGAGTCAGAAAATCGAACAGCCAAATCCACCCTGCCAGACCTGAAAAAGCAGTTCATTTCGCTGCTTCAAGGTGAGCAGACTGGAAGCAAGCGCGGCTACGCTTTGGAGCGCATTCTACATGAGGTCGCTCGCGTCTCTTCACTGGAGGTGACGGAGGCATTTCGAGAACGGGGTGAGCAGATTGACGGCGCCGTCAAATATGACGGGGAACATTACCTCATTGAGGCGAAATGGCAAGAAAAGGCAGCGGCCAACGAGTCGGTGTATCAGTTTGCGGCCAAGGTTGAAGGCAAAATGTATGGCCGTGGCCTGTTCATCTCGATCCACGGATTTAGCGAGCAGGTGGTTACCTCACTGATCGCTGGCAAAGCAATCAAGACGGTGTTTATCGACGGGGCCGATCTCATACTCGTATTGGAAGGATTGCTGACGTTCACACAGATGCTGGATTGCAAGATCAAGGCTGCTCAAACACGAGGCTTGATCTACGTCGACGCGATGACAGGAAAGGCGAAACTCTAGACAACCTGACTGACGCCTTAACGGTGGTCGCGGCATGTGCTTTGCCCCACTGCGAGCCTTCCACCATTGCAAAATGCTCTGAGCACTGGCGTCTCAGTCCCAAGCGCTCACTTTCAAGGCCGCCAATCGCGAGGGCGCCTTACTCAGGCGCCCGATGCAGGCCGTCCACCCACAAGCGCGGCGGTTATCTCTAGCGCTGAGTCAAGGGTGGTGTACCTTGAATAGTGGCACTCTGTTATCATTTTCGCCCGGCACATATGGATCGCATACAGCAGTGGGAGGCGCTTGCACGGGTGATGGATAACACAGACTCGAACATCGTTCATGAGGCAACGGCTGCGGCCCTGGGTTTTTACTACCAGAGTCAATTTGCACTACTGACCCTCCTTTCTCAGAGCTCTGATGATGCCGAGCATCATGCCGCAGTCGCGGTAGAGCGGCTCGACGATGTGGAGCTTAGGGCGAACGGACAAACGCTGCTCTATCAGTTGAAACATTCCATCCAAAAGTCCCCTCCACCCGTTACCCTCGCTTCCGTAGCGCTATGGAAGACGTTGCGTGTATGGATCGACGTACTGCCACTGGTATCGCTTGCGGACACAACATTCCACCTCGTATCTGTCGGAAAGGTACCGGATGATTCTCCCTTGATCACCTTGTGTGATCCGAAGAGTAATCGGCAGGCCCTGCTCAAGGCGATGACTGAGGAAGCAATGCGTGTTGTAGAGGAGCGTGCTGCTGCGGAGGCGGGGGGAGGCAAGCTACCACATGCAGCGCGTGCTGCTGGTTGTGAGGTGTTTCTCGCGCTTACCCCCACTGCCAGGCTGAGCCTGTTACGACGCATACTGATTCAGCATGACAGTGTCCCTATTGGGCGTATCCAGAGCGAAGTTGCCAAAAGGCTGCACATCATCCCCAAGGATCAACAAATGATAGTCGCCGGGCATCTGTTGGCCTGGTGGGATCAGCAAATCGTTTACTCCCTATGTGGCAACCGTGAACGGGTGATCCAGCGCAGCGAGATGCAGCAGTGCATTTCTTCGATCATCTCGCAGTTGGAGGACGAGCAGCTTATCGCCGACTTCGACATGGTGAGCCACCCTGATGACTACCATGCTGATGGCATGCTGTATCGACAAATCGGACTGGTTGGTGGCAAACCATCGGATATCGCCAAGGCAGTTCGTGAGGAGTGGCGAGCGAAGGAGCAGCGAGCAAAATGGATCGTTGATAACCCCGGCATGCGTTCGAAGATTGCCGGATATGACGCGAAACTCACTGAGCATTGGGCCGATCGCCATGTTGAAATGGTTGAGGATTGCGAGGAGCTTGATGAGCCCGAGGTGAGAGCTATGGGCTTGGAACTGCTGCGCTGGACGCACAGAGAGGCGCCGAGCCAAGTCGAGCCAATTGCGCCGAGTTGGAATGGTCACTACTACGTTCGCGGCACTTATCAGGTGTTGGCGATCGATCTCCAGGTTGGTTGGCACGCCGACTACCGCAAGCTCCTGGAGGAGTAAGCAATGGCTATTGCTCATGACATTTATGCCGAGACCAATCCGGCCTATTGCGCTGCGCTTTTGGCGACTTTCGTAGGGGCTTATCGTGGACGTGCCGACTACGACCCGGATATTTCGCTGTGCTACGCCGCGTTGCCCTTGGCGCTTTCTGGAGAGCTTGCGCCGACGTTCAATAGCACCGATCGCCGAACAGGCTTACTTGAATGGTTTCGCCGAAGCCCGGCGATCCAGATCCGACTCGCAGATCGCGTCAACGGCTCGCTGGATATCGTGACGGAGGCGATTCGCTTTGCCTGCTTTACCCATCTGTTGGCGATCGATACCGAGGGCCGGTTGATCCCCGGCGCCTCGACTCTCCCCAGATTGCTCCCCAAGCAGTTGAGCGAAAACACCCAACAAGTCTTCAAGAATATAGACCGCTTGGGCCATTGGTTTGCCTTGGCGGGATCAACAAGGACGGCATTCGACATGATGGGCCTGGAGCTATGAACCGCTGGAATATTTCGGACATTTTCTTTGTGGGCGAAGGGGGCCGTGTTCGCATACTCGACCTGAAACCGGGCCAGGTGAATATCATTACCGGTGCATCGGGTACCGGTAAATCGACGCTGATTAAAGCCATCGACTACTGCTTAGGTTCGAGCAAGTGCGAGCTTGCTGCTCACGTCAAACGTCACAGCGTTGCTGTGGGCGTAAAGTGGGTTATGGGCGACATGCAGATGATCACCGGACGTCTCATTCCACCTGTTGGCCAGGGCACGAGCACGCGGATGTTCGTGAGCAATGGGCGCAATCTCCCCATACCGCAATCCGTTGAGGCGTTTCAGGGGGCCACGACCCTTGAGGCGGGAAAAGGCTTTATCGAGCGTGCTTTCGGCATTGCCGGGTTACCCGATGCCCCCGATGATAGAACGGCGCGCAAATGGCGGCCTACCGTGCGCCACGCAACGGCTTATATGTTCGTCCCCAAGGACGTCATCTATAACGAGACCGCGTTGTTACACGGGCTAGATCAGGCCGATGAAGCGCCCGCCATCATCGAAACCATGCCTTACTTCTTGGGGGTGGTGAACCAGGACACGGTGCTACAAGAGAGACGCTTGCGTGATCTTCGAAAGAAGCTTGAGCGCGAAGAGCGCAAACTCAAGACTCGACAGGCAGCGGGCAGTGACTACAAAAAGTTCGCGATGCGATTGCTTATGGATGCCCATCGCAATGGCTTGGCTGACCTGCCTTCAGAAATGGCAACCGAATCTGAACTGCAGGCGGCTCTGACGCAGATCAAGCAGTCCAAGCCAAGTGCCGGTAAGAACCCGGAAGAATCAGAGCTGGCCAATCTTCATGCGCAGCGGCGGAACCTGCTTAGCGAGATCGAGAATGTTCGACGTAAGTCGCGCGCGACCCGTAAGACCCTTGAGGACATGAAGGCTTTCGAAGGAGCGGTACGTCGGCAGTATGAGAAGCTCAAGATTGCTGAGCACCTACAGCCCGTATCCTCTGCCTGCCCGCTGTGTGATACGCCCAGCGAGCGCGGTATCGAAATCTCTGAGGCCATCCACCGATCGATGAATATCGTGCGTTCGGAAACTATTGCTGTTGAGGATGTTCGACCGCGATTCGTCGAGCACGAGGATTCGTTGCAATTGGAGCTCTCGCGCTTGAACTTGACGCTCAATGGCGTCGACGAGCGCATCAAAACCTGGGTAAGACAGAGCGAAGAGGCTAAGCAGTTGGAGAGCCTTGCCCAGTACCGCGTGCTGCTGCTAGGTAAGGTTCATCAGTTCCTAGAGATGAATCCGACCACCCCCTTACCTGGCCCTGATCTAGATGTCCTACGTGAACAGATTCAGGGGCTGGAATCCCTAGTTGATAGCTCTGCCAAGCAAGTGCTGCTCGCGCGCGCGGAGCGCAAAGTTTCCCAGTACTTGTCCGAAGCATTTGCAGATTTGCCCACGGGACAACCGTGCATCGGTGCAGAGCTGGAGTTTTCGTCTAAGCCGCCGGATATCGCGATTATCGAGAAAGATTCTGGTGCCGTCTTGAGGCTACCGGATGCTGGCTCAGATGAGAATTACCTGGCCATTCACATCGCGCTTTCGTTCGCGCTTCAGAAGTATTTGGCCAAGGTAAACGCGCCAGTCCCTGCGTTCCTGGCCTTCGACCAGATCAGTCGCCCTTACTACCCGCAGCGTGGTGAGGATGAATCAGAGATTGGCGAAAACGAGGAAGTATCGGCCATGCGCCGGCATCTCGACTTCCTGTTCAACGCCACCGCCGCTCAGGAAGGCCTTCAGGTACTGCTCATCGAGCACGCGTTCTTCGGCGACGATCCACGCTACGTCGCAGCTACCCGTAAACGCTGGAACAAGCTTTCAGCGGACGCGCTCATACCGCTGGATTGGCCTAGGAGGAAAGATACTCAGTGAGGCGGGGTATTAAAGATACTGCCTTGTTGGGGGAGTAGTTTGAGGTCGTCCAGGTAGGCGTGCAATTTCTAAAGACCCTGGACGAACTTGAAATATTCCGTGAAGAGCGTGCGGTACACCAACGATAGTCAACATCGGGTATCGAAGAAGGCCTGGAATGCGCACTCCTGCAACGAAAGCGGATCGCTGGAATTTCTCAACTACAGCTTGGTGAGCCGTTCCATCAAGCAGCGTGCAAGCCTGGTCGTATTGCGCTCAGACTTTGCTTGATGCCCAGCAGCGTGATGTCATCGGGATTCGCCTGAGGTCGATGCTCTTTGCGGAATCAGTAGAGCCTGACGATTTCGAAGTACGACCACCTGATTCCGGATATTCAGCCCTCCACCCCCCCACCCCCCAAGAGGTGCAACAGATCGTGCTGTTCTTGGTGTCTTCAGGGTGAAATGCGCCGGCTATAGCGGCGCAAACCAATTATTGCCAAGGACGCTCGGACGTCTTTTGTCAGCACGGCTGATGTTGCTTTTGGGGGCGCTGCGGTTGAACTCATCATTTGCTCTGTTGTTTGTGCCGCGCGTACATGGCAGCGCTCCCCCCCGTCGTACCGCGTGCCTGAATTTCAAAGGCGTGCGGGTAACCCTTGATTAGATCGCTCAGCTTCTTGTAGCCGTGGGTGCGAGGATCAAACTCTGGCCGCAGCTTCGTGATATTTGCGCCAAGTGCGCCTAGGTGTGCCCATCCATCTTCGTCGGCGATGTCGTCCAGAATTTTCGCGATGAACCCGCCCGGCGCCTTTGGTTTTTTTGGTTGTGCCATCGCAACAGGTTTGAGCATGTCTGTGTGCGCGCTGAGGTCGGGAATTGGTTCTTCGTTAGCCTGCGCCAGGCTGTCCTCGCGAAGCAATTCGATGTAGACGAATTTGTCGCACGCCGCCACGAAAGGCTTCAGTGTTTTCTCTTCTCCGAAGCCATACACCGTGAGGCCTTCCTCGCGCAGGCGCGAGGCAAGGCGGGTGAAGTCGCTATCGCTGGACACTAGGCAAAATCCATCAAAGCGGCGGGTGTACAGCAAGTCCATGGCATCAATGATCAGCGAGCTGCCGGGGGTGAGCACTGAGATGAGCCTTCATGTGCTCGCCTACAACCTCAAACGAATGATGAGCATCTTTTAGGCGATCAGGGTGTGAACCAAGCCGCTTTGCCGTTCGTGAGCGACTGTTTGGGCCGCTGACGCGGCCCAAACGGCAATACGAACGCCTATGCAACAGATCAAGGAAATTCGCGCTTACGTGCGCTGATTCCACTGGCACCATCGCGACTTTCAGTTTGCAACGTATTTAGTGCGTTTTCACACAGCCTAGATCCATTGCGGACATCTATTATAGCTGGGGCCGCTTCGCGGCCCATCGCCGGCACTGACAACAGCGCTTTGGATCAGTGTCCGTTTGGGGGCAAAAGCAGCCTCAGGCTTTCGAGTCGATGTCATGGATTGGCTTTAGCACTATCGACCCATTGACCAACTCGATGCTCAACAACTCACCAAGACCAACGCCTATTGCCGAAAGGATTTCCGGTGGGAGATCGATGATGACGTCACCGCTACCGTCAGCTGAATCCTGGCAGACCACAGTCGTTTTCATTGAGTCACTCATTTAGATGCTAGCTCCAATCTCTACAGAAGTGAGTACGCGGTATCCTACGCCGCGAGTGCGCGTCTGGCAGCTTTAGATCGATTCTGTTGAAAAAGTCGGCTTCGAATTCCGCGCGAGAAAAGTACGCGCCTGGGATTGAAATCTGAATTTTGGCAGACAGTTCAGGACTCGGATTTCACGTAGCTGCGTGCACCTGAGGTGTTTTCATCCATCAATATTCGAGTGTTTCGGGAAGGCCAACTTTTTCAACACAATCGATCCATTGCGGCCATTCGCGAGAGCCACCAGAATCTGGTACAGGTTGGTGAGGTGACGCATGGCGACGATAGAAGTATCAGAAAAGGCCGACAGGAAGCTTTTCGAAGACGTGGCCCGGACTCTTGAGCAAGGGCTCGGCGGGTATCCTGCGCACACCCATCGAGCAAATTTTCCCTGTCCTCAACCTAGTGATCTTCATTCGGCTTCCAGTAGAAACCAAGTACGCGGCTAGTCATGCCAATGTGTTTGAACCGTTGAACGTGGGATTCCGAGCTCCCTGGCCGCTTCCGATTGATTCCTGCCCTCAGCTTTAAGCCGACGAATCTCAGCGACGGCTTGATGATCCCTGGGTTTTCCGCGAGGCCTTTTTACGATCACACCGTCTGAAATCTCGCTCTGCATCAGATCAATACCACCAGCAGCACGAAAAGCCTCGATCTGACTCGCCATTGATCCAATCACCTGCTCCGGCTCGACACCTCGCTGAAGGCTGTCACAGAGAGCCACGAAGGTTGGAAGATCGAATCCTAGTGTCTGCGCTACAGACGCGAGCTTATCTAGCGTCACGCCAGTGCCGGCTCGTTCGAGCTCGCCAATCGTTCTACGAGCAGCATGGTCAGACAGGTGGGCATAGCCTGCACCGTGCACATGACGTAGCGCTCGAAGCACGGCGGCAACTTCATTTTTCAGCGACATAAGTGCCCAAAAAGGCAGGATATGGCCACGTTTATGCGTGCCAAATAAACTACGTATATTGTAATTATTCGGCTATTCGCTTTAAGATTGCTGGCAGCACCATCACGGGGTGGCAGTGCGATGGACTTGGCGCCCCGCCCAGGCTGCACGTTGCGCCCATCCGTATGCGGTCATCAATAAACGAGTAAACCGACCATGAGAACAGATGAAAGCCCTCGTTCTGTCCGACCTATATCTTGAGTTCGAGCCTATCCAGCTGCCCTTGGTCGATGTCGATCTCGTCATCCTGGCCGGGGACATCCACAAAGGCACCAGAGGTGTGCATTGGGCGAGCGACATGTTCTCGGCCCCTGTGCTGTACGTTCCACAAGTCGCAGGGCACGAGAACAGCGATAGCCATCTGAGCGCGAGCTATACGAACAACTGGCACTCGTTAGTCGACCAAAGTAATTTTTGGATTTTTGGCCACACGCATCATTCAGTTGACGTCACGCTCGGTCGCTGCCGGCTCATCTCAAATTCTAGAGGTTACCCAGTTGAGCAGACCGGTTTTGATCGCTTGAAAATCATTGAATTTTGACCTGGTGCTGGAGATAGCGAAGTGTCTGCTTTTGAGGTTTTTCCCAGCTTGTCGACGCGGCTTGAAGCTGCTCAGGCGATTGGTTGGGGTGTGCTTGTCGACGGGTATCTCACTGATGCTGCAGTCGTCGGAGACGTGTACGCAGCGTCAATCTATTTTGACCACTCCCGGAGAATCCCGGACGGCACGACGGTGGTAACCCCACCGGTAAGATCGATTCGTCAAGACAGCGGCTTTACCCTCCTGCGCAGCCTGTGCGGAAAAGACCATTACGTTGTCGTCACCGAGTTCGGCGGGCTGTTGAATGAGACATCGGAAGTCTAAGAGTGATCTCTATTGACTTGTTAGCTACGGCGAGACTGAAAGGAACGCGCCGCTCTGTATATTAAGGAAAGTGCATGTCAGAACTAAAGAAAATGACCGTCATTGTAAAAAACTGCAATCGTCAAGCTTCTGCTGATCTTGACGCGCTTTATAATCGAGTCAGGCTCGAAGATGAGGGCGGGAAGACATTCTATCTCAAAGAAGTGGTAATGCTTAGATATCTAGAGCGGCACGGAGCTATCGTCGAGAATAAACCTAGAACTTGGTATTATAAGAACTTGTCGAAGAAATCCATTGTTTTGATAGCAATTGAAAAGCCAGACGGAAAAGTTGAGTATGATCTTGATGATATGCGACTAGTTGCAAAGTCCAGTATTCTAAAAGGCATCGTTTTCGGACTGGGATCAATACCAGGGGGGATTGTTGTTGCTACAGCAACTTATGGTATCGGCTTGCTATTGATTCCCATGGGAATTTGGTACGGCTATAGGAACGTTTTCAAGATTCCAACCATGCTGCGCCGCAAGACACTCGTTAGCGACCTGGCTGCTCACGGCGTTGTTGTTCGATAGCTGAAGCATGAATGAATTCAAGGTTTTCGGACGATGCGCCTTCCCCCCTGTCGATTGCTGGAGCGCTAGCCATCGTTGCTACCTGGCGCGATACGAGCACGTTTTGTCGATTGCGTTCAAGGTGTTCGGGAGTCGAAAGAAGGCGTTACGTTGGGTTGGAAGTAGTATGTCCGGACTGGGCGATCAGACACCCTGCCGGCTGTTGTTCACACCTATGGGATACACAAGTATCCATGACGAACTTATGCGGCTTGATCACGGCATACGAGCCTAATCCCATTTAGCCTGTCGTTGCGTTCTATCGAGTGAGAGGTCGCCATCCTAGAAGCTGTGCGATTCGTGGTCTTGTGTGCCGAGCCTCACTGCCACATTTTTCCGATATGGTTGTAAGTATCGGTTTGCTAGGGAAGATAGAGGCGGATTTTCTGCGGCCAAATTTGCGTCAGGCTGAAGCATTCATTTGGTTGGGAGAGCGAGGCTCGTAATAAAGCTTATTGCTATTAGAGCGCACATTCCAACTAACAGCGGGATTGATCCAAATCTCTCTAGAGCAAATGCTGCTGCTACAGGGCCTGCAGCCTGGGCGATCAGCATGGGGCGAGCCAACTGCCCCATACGTGTTCCGTAGCCATCCGCGCCGAATAGAGCCAAGGGTAATGTTCCGCGAGCAATGGTCAGAATTCCATTACCTGCTCCGTAAAGAGCCAAGGCCACGAAGGCCAGCCATGGTATGGCTGGTAGCAGCATCGCAATACTCACCCCGCATAGCAGGATGGCGATACGAGCCGACCAGGTAGGGTGCAGATTTCGGCCAATCGAAAACTCTGCAAGGCGTGCCACGACTTGAGAAGGCCCAATCATCATTCCAATGGCCAATGCTGTAGAAGTTGCGATGCCAAGCAATCTCAGCACATCAAGTAGATGGACTGAGACTGAAGAAATAACCAGCGATTGGAGTGTCAGCAGTGCTGCCAGCAGGATGAATATGCGATTGGCTAATTTGCTGGAATTTGGAATGGACGGGAGACTCGCGAGAGGAACAGGTTCAGCTTGGGGGGGGCTTTCTCGCTGGGAATTGTCAGAAGATGGATTGGTAGTCCAACTATCAGGTGCATTGCGGCTAAGGCAAAGCAGCTGTACCTCCAGCCGATCTGGTGCTCTAGGCCTGCGATCAGTGGCCAGCCTAAGGTGCTGGCAAACCCACCTAGTAAAGTAAGACCAGTCATCGAGGCACGTGCGTTGTCGCCAAGTAGTCGTCCGAGTGTCGAAAACGCTGCGTCATAAAGGCCAGCAGCCATGCCCATGCCGATCAGCGTCCATGCTAGGTAATAAACGGTTAAATTGTTTGCTAAGCCCATCAACAGCAGACCCATCGCCAAAAATACCGAGCTGGTTGCCAACACGGTACGTCCCCCACTTCGGTCGATCCATCGTCCCACCATGGGTGAGAAAGCTCCTGCGACCAGTAGTCCCCAGGACAGTCCAATCACTACGCTCGTACCAGCGTCGTCCTGGGCTGGATAATCTCATTCGTGTTCACAGGTCGGTCATCGGGGCTGTTGGCTTTACGGCGCTTCGAGAGGCCCTTGCTACGCAGCGCCCCAATGGCTTCCATCAGCTCGACGGTTGCTTGGAAATCCGTGAACCTTTGGCCTGGCATCTCGTACGCCATCTGCAGCAGAAGCTGATAATCGATGGGCATGCCCCTGCTTCAATCCGCGACCAGTGTTTTGCGGGAGACCTGGGGCTTTGATCTTGTCCCGGTGAGGCAACTAGTCGTCCATTGTGTCGAGACGATCCTGATTGTCATCGGTTGTGTCGGCTCTGCGCGTTGAACGTGCTTAGTCACCGAAGCCTTCAACGCTTTGGGCTCTGGCAACGTCACCTGCTGACCACGTCGCGATTTCTTCTTTGAAAATCCCGAGCGACTTAAACGGCATCGTCGATGCCGCGTCGATCATTCCCACGCGCTGATTCTCCCACCTGTCTTGGTCATCGACCTTCAGAAAATAGCTGTCGGCGAACTCGGAAAAAATGAGTTCGGCGGTCTCGTTGAGTTGCAGCTTGCTGCGGATGAGTGTGAGAGGGTAGTCAGACCCCTGAATCAAGCTTACGGCTTGGATGTACTTCTTGGGGCAAAGGGGCAGCTCATTTCTAGAGTCTGGCATTCACGGCCTCCTTTAGGCGTTGTAGCGGTAATTCTAACCAACACGGGGCACGAGGGCACTATTGAGGTTGCGTGCTAGGGCGGGGATTCACCAAGCTGCATTGGAGAGACTCCAGCGATCCGCTCTCGTTGCAGGTGTGCGCAGTGTGGGCATCATGGCCTTCGGCGGCGGTGTCAGGAATATGTGTTTGCCGGACGGTTACGAACGGCTTTAGGCCAGGCGTCGATGCCTCTCTCCTATTCCAACCTCGCAATGTCAGGCATCATCGAGCCAGCTCGCTATGGCGATCTACCCCCGGACTAAGTGAGACGGAGGGTAAGGATGAAGGACTCATTTTCAAGGCGTCACGGTTTCTTTCTGGTCGATGAAGCCGAAATCACCGTCCGGGAAGACGCACCGCAAGCGATGCAGGAGTACCTGATTCAATTGAGCTACGAATGTGGTCTCAAGCCCTCAGGCCTGCGCCAAATCATTTGCCAGACCTTGAAGGTTTTGCGACCGTCCGCTCACCCAGTGTGCGCAGACGTTCCCAGGCATCGCGTACCGCACACCATCATGATGACGTCGAGCCCTGAATTAACCTAGGGCCAGAGCGTTGATCGTAGCCGGGTAGTGCCAGTGGTCATTTCAGGAGTGGATGATGGATAAGGAACAATCGGCTACCAAGATAACTGCCCCCAAGCCGCAAGACTTTCTGCGAGCGAGACGTCCGGAGCAGTTCTCGGACTCTTTAAAGCTACAGGAGTCGACTATCGATCGCTCCATGCTGGAGTATCACTTCGAGACCCTGAACAACCGAAGCCAAGAGCTTGAGTTCGAGATATTCGTACGCAAGCTTTGTGAGCGAGAAATTTGCCCCAACCTGGTTGCCCAGACCGGCCCGACTGCGGGTGGGGACGGTAAAACCGATACCGAGACGTATCCTGTAGCCAGCCAAATCGCCTTTTTCTGGGGATTAAACGAGACCCCGGAGTCCGAGCGATGGGCATTCGGTGTCAGCACCCAGAAAGCTTGGAGGGCAAAATGCAGAAAGGACGTCGAGAGCATCATGTCGACAGGGCGTGGCTACGTTCAAATCTTCTGTGTCACCAGCCGTTTCATCAAGAACAGCTCCAGAGCAGAGCTTCAAGACGAGCTTTCCGAAAAGTATGGCGTCAAGGTCACAATCCTCGATCGTACTTGGCTGCTTGATAAAACACTGCAGCCCAAGAATCAGCAGCTTGCCATCGATCACCTAGGTCTTACAGGTAGCATTGAGAGCAAAATTCAGATCGGCCCATTCGACGCTGACAAGCAAATTCAGCTTACAGAGATCGAACGCCAGATCGAACAGATTGAAGATCCGGGCCATCTGACGCTATCCCAAGTCGATCTCTACACCAATCGGGCCATCATTTACAAAGAGCTGGAGCATGATGCCGTTGCTGTGGAGCACCAGTTCAATATTGCTGTGCGGACAGCGAAAAAGTTTGGTACCCAGAGACAGCATTTCGACGCCCTTTACCAGCTGACCTGGGCCGCGTACTGGTGGCTGGAAAATGCCGATCTCTTTGAGGAAACCTTTGAGAAAGCGCTCGGCGTGGCCCGAGAAACCGACAACGTTGAGGTGTGGGAAAAAGTCGTAACGTTGTTCAATCTGGTGGTCACCACTGATCGAGACGGTAAGTGCACCCTTGATATGGACTCCATTGAGGCCACCATTCGAGAGAAACTGAACTCGATAGCCGACAACGCGGACATGATAAGCGGCGCATTACAAGCCAAGACCTCTCTGGCGCTTCTGGATCTGCTGGTTGCCGAAAATGAGGAGCAAGCCAGTAACACCTTCCGGTCTTTGAGCGAAATCGCTGATAGTGCTCATAAGCTGATTGGCTACCCTATGGCTCGTCTCGTCAACTTGCTCGAAGAACTCGACGTGGCCTTTGGAGATCTCAAGGCCTACGAAGATCTCATGGATAAGCTCATTGATGATGCGGGTGAACGGGAAAATAGCCGGATAAAGGCAGATAAGTACCTGAGACGAGGAGCGCTGAGCAGCGATAAACAGGATTATTACAGGGCGATCAAGTGCTTCGGGTTATCCCTGTATGGGCTGTATAGCAGTGAAAGCAAGGCGGAAGTCTTCGCTGCCCTTTATATGTTGTCCCATGCATACGATAAGCAGGGCCTGCTGTGGGCTGCGCGAGGAGCAGCGCTGATGGCAGCTTATGTGGTCACCTCTGACGCGCTGAAGGAACAGCGAGGCAGTTCTAAGCAAGCTGCTATTTACCAACGACTCATGTGGATCGAAGGTCAACTAGGTCGTGTGAGTCAGTCTTTGACTTGGTACCACTTAGCTCAACTTGTCTCTCAAGCAGTGGATGAAAAGCTGTGGACAGAACATCAGAAAATGAATTATGAGGTTCTGATTGGTCAGCTATTTCTCAATGCTAATTTTTCAGACGTTGAAAGAATAGCCTGGCTGCCGGACAAGCTGAATCAGTTGGATCTAGGGCTCAGTGCAGATGCGCTATTGGTGTGCTTAGGCCATGAAGATAAAGCGGGGCCTGAGGGTGAGCCAATTGATTTTCACCTTATGAACATGTGGCGCAGTATCGATATGGGCGCTCCGGTGGCCCCGCTCAACCTTTATCTGGATCGCTGGACAACCATAAGCTCCTGTATCCTGGGTTGTAAGGTGTCTGTGTCCTTCCCGGTAAAATCTCCATGCATTGAGTTAGCGCAGCAATTGCTGGCTGTGCTGGAGAGCTTCTGCGCACCGATGATGGCAGATCATGCAACGGCTACAGTGCCCGCCGTGAACATTGATATCTTATTGGAAGATGAGGATGGCTTCATACTGCAGCACAGCTTCGACACCGCTGCGCAGGTGACCTCTGCTGAGATCCTCTGTTCGCCGTTCAGCATTGCCAGTTTGACCGATGAACAACGAGATACGATCAGGCAATTTTACAGTGAGTTCTGCCTTCACTTTGTGTCCATTATTTGCCCTCAGATAAGCTGGTCGAAAATCGAAGAGATGCTTCGAGACGACAAGGCTCTAGAACGAGCAGTGGTCTTCAATTGTAATATTGGATTGGATAGCTATTTCATGGGGCGTAATGCTGTCCTAGGCATCGAGTCTCATAAGGATACTGCCTTTGAATTTTACAAGCCAACTCGGCGCGTAACTTGGCATGAGCACCACAATGTAGAACCTATGGACTGGCCCTCTAAATCTGATGTGTCTGAGGAGCGCCCAAAACATCCGTTTCAGTTTTCAACAATGAAGCATAGAGAGCTTAAAGTTGTTTCCATCATCCAAGAAAGCCTGTGGAGTCAAGCCGGCTGGAGGGGGTTAGGCTTTCAGGCATGCGAAGGCGAAATTCCAGTGCTGATATTCGGCTTTAAGAATGCCGCTATCGGACATAAGATATTCGAGAACATCGCAAAAACTATCGGAGACAAAGATCCTAATAATGCTTTGCGCATTGTATTGATACGAGGGATTAGCAGGCAGAATCCTGCGCATTATCGCGTGGCTGTTACAAGTAATCTCGATCGAGCTGATGCTGGATCTTCGAAAGTCCAAACGGCACTTTCTAGGATACATACCATGACACCGAGTTCTTCTGAAAATATTGACAGATTTTTGAAAGACTACGAAGTTCATAAGAAGTGTCATGTTGCTACGCTGAATGCCAAAGGGGAACTCGTTAGCCATCTAATAACTTCTGGCGTCGTTGTCATGCATGCCTGGGAGATCGATGAAAACGACCAGGAGATTTCGGCGATCAAGCCTGACGACGATATCTTTGTTCCGGCAGGCGTGGAAAATCCTCCAACCAGCCGTGCGCTGGCGAAGCTTCGTTCATTTGAAGCCAGGTAGAGGTTAGTTGCGTATGAGGGTTGTCCTAGGAACGGCGCTGTTACGCCGAAAGCTATTCAGGTACAGAAAGGCGTAATAAAGCTTGAGGGTCGAAATGACTGGCGTAGCTTTCAACCTAGATTCAAGTTGTGAGTCCATTTTCGGATGCATTTAGCTCGGAGGGCTTACGGTGACGCGGGTTTGTGAGCACGCTACGACCGTCCTTGGTCGCTCCCCGTGATGTTGTCACGCATGTTTTGACGGTGGGATTGGCTTCATCAGCTCATGCCTTTTAAACTTAGAGCTGGCATTGTGACTAATAATGCGGATGACTTCGGCCATTTTTGAATTCACAAGATTCAAGCGCTCAATTTCTTTCTCCAGGCGTGCAATTCTTTCAGCACCATCTTGAATCGTCTTGGGTCGGGGTAGCCTGGTGGTTCTCTCAGCTTCTTTTCGAATCGAGTCTTTCTTTGCTTGATAGGCAAGTTTGATAGTGATTTTTTTATTCAATGCTTGTCGGGTAGGAGGCGTGCTCCAGCCCAGGATCTCCTGAGCACCCAGGCATATAGCGTTCCAGTCAAGCTTATGTTGGCTGTCCCACTTATTGATCATGCGGCAGATATCCCGCGTCTGCTGATCTGTGATGACTTTGGGCATCTGAAATCCTTAATCTAAGAGCAACAAGTCCAGCATATCCAAAAGTTCCTCACCGTAATCTGCACCGAGCTTAGATCGATCCAGCAACTCAACACCATTTTTTATGGTTTTTTCTTCCGTCATGATTTTTTCATGGCTAAAGTCTGTCCCCAGCAATTGAATGGGTGTGCCGTCAGGAATTTGAGGGTTCTCCAGCACGGTGACGAACTCGGTCAGTCTGCTGATCTGAGGGCGCGCTTTATCCATCCATAGCGAGGCAGAGCGTTCACCCGCTTCAATCGCTTGCATGGCAGCTTCATAAGTGCCCGTCATGTTGTCTCTGTCAGTTTTAACCGCCTTCAGTGCGATTTTATCACCCTTGCAGGCCACCAGTTCTGAGCAGTTCGTGCAGTCTGCAAACTTGTTACATGGCCCTAAGCGCCAGCTACGGCGGCAGATGCCATATCGGCTGCGATGGAATGGGCCATGGCCGTAGGCTGCTGCTTCTTCCTCGGTTACTGGGTCGAGTGTTCGCTGCACCATTTCTGGGTCTTCGATCGCTACTACCTTGACCAGACGCTGTTTAGCCGTCTCATGCAGGTAGGTTGGCGTTTGGCGAACCGTCGCGCGACTACTCCACTCAGTGATCTGCTCAATCGGCACGCCATGCTGTTTGGCGAGCCGGTTCATAAAGTGCCGCAATGCATGCGAGTTCAATCGATTGGGGTCATAGCCATGCTTGGTGAAGAAACAGAGCGGGCGCTGGTTCTTTCGGTCAGGTTTGATAGAGCCATCCAGCCGCTTTCGGTAGTAGTCTGGGTTGAAAGGGGCTAGGAGCACGGGCGATGTACTAGCTCGGGCACCTAGCTGCAATCGTCTGAAGCACATGAGGGATTCACTCATTTTGAGTGGTTCTAACCCTGCAATGGGCTTTTCTTGATATGGGAAGAAAGGATTCTTCTTACGGTGCTCGGCCAGCACGATTTGCCAGAGAGAATCCAAGGTGAATCCGGTGAGGGAATAGCTACCTGTGTGAGATCGTATGAAATCCTCACAGTGGTTGCGTTCTGAAAAACCTAGAGCCTGGGCTACCTGATCCCTTGTAAGCACCTGGTCATCCGGGGCGTCGGGGCAATTGGCGTGTCTGTAAAACTTGACCGGCTGAGTCTCCATGTACAAAGCCAGCTTTCGCCCCTCGTTGGTAATCTCGATGAGCCGCTGAGCCGCGATCTGGGCCACATCCCGCATTGTGGTTGGAACCGCCTTGCGCGTATAGCTGCGGGTCTTCGGGACGTAATAGGCCAGATAGCCCTGTGGTTTACCTTCTGAATCATTGTCTGATCGCAGAAAATCCGTGCGCCATCGTAGCGTCTCGCCAATTCGCATCGGAGCGCTTAGGAACAATGCAGTCATCGACGTCACCATGATGTCGCTGTCGTCTAGCTGCGATACCGGCTTGGCAAACACGTCTGCAATGCTGAAAAAGGCGTCCTGATTGGCGACCTTTGCCGCCTTGACTTCGTCTGGAGCTCGGCTTCCGCGCTTCTTCTCGTAAGAATTTTTACCGCCATAGGGATGGCTCCACCTGATGACTTCGGCAGGAACGATCAGTTTTTCGGACAACAGTGCCAATATTTGCTGCATGGTAATAGCAATGTTTTGTCGTCCAGAGTAGCTTTCTAAAAAATCACACGCTCTGCTGAAATGGCATTGCCGAATTTTTGTAATGTCGGGAACGCCCATTTCTTCAACTAAAGCTCGCTCAAGAGCGCGCAATGCCTGTACTTCTCGGGACATATTGTGATGGGGCTTAGTAGTGTGCTTATAGCGCAGATAGGCTTTAGCAACTTCCCTGAACGCAGGGTGCATCAATTGGTCATCGGTGGCTGCCACAGTTTTATGAAGCTTTGAGCTCTCCGAGTTGGTGAATCTTACCTTTGAATTTCTATGGCTGTCTGGCCAAGAAATGTCTTCCCAGGTAAAACCGTTCACGTCGTTCCAAAGAGTAAGTTTGTCTCGGCAAAAGGCTACGAACTCTCTGAGATTAGTCGACGGAGAAACCTTAGGATTTGGATTGAAGCTGATGAGCTTTAGCATTGTGGCTGGTTCATACTCTTGCGTTTCGCATCACAGAGCTGAATGCACCGTCGGACAGCCATGATATCCATGGACAGATCGATTGGATCTAGCAAATGGCGCATGCTCCCTGGCCGGATCAACTCCTGCTCTTGTTGCTGTCTGTAGAGGAGCGCTTCGAGTACTTCTTGATGGGGAGCGTCTACCAAGGGCTCAAAGTTCTTGCACATGTAGCAAGGGATCGGAATCGACGTCGTACTGCAAAAGCTATATTTTCCGCATCGGCCCACGTAATGCAATTGGTAGCCCTTGGCAAGCTCTACGCGTTTGCTAGGATCGTTGGGGTGTGTGGACTCCGCATCTGTGCAGATGATTCGTCCATGAAATGCCATAGCAATTGGTGTCAGCCCCTTGGACATCGCCTTGTCGAGCTGGCGTGCTTCTTCTGCCGGATCGTGATAATAGGACTTCAGCGCATTGTCGTCGTTATGACCCAGCCAATAGGAAACGACCGACCTCTTTACCCCTTGCCGAGCAAGCTGCCGAGCACGAGTGTGTCGCAAGCGTGTGGCAGTCACCACAATTGGTCGCCCCGTCCTGCTGCTTACAGGCAGAGGAGGGTGAGCGGGATAGTTGCGTTTACGCGCATTGGTGCTGCCGCCATTGCCATCGAATTTGAGTACCCTTCCAATCAAGCCGGAAGGCAGGTGAAACAGTGAGTCGTCTGTGTTGAGCACAGGATCAAGGCCCAGCTTATCTTTTAGCGAATTACATGCGTTTTTAATTCGGAGCGCGGTAGTGAAAATTGGTACTTGCTCAAGCTGGCTTTTTGATAGTTCGATTCCCATGGTTTCCAGGAACAGCACCTTGATGTGCTTTTTTTGAATCATGAGCATGTTCCACAGGTGATCCGCTACTGGGTGGATCTCAAACTTTCCCCCTCGAAAGTCCTCATCTGCGTCTTGCTCCTTCGCTGCCGGGAAATGAATTTCCGGATCCGGAATCTTGCTAAGGATTTTCTCTGCGCCTGTCTTCAGGTCGCAGAACTTGAGGCTTCTAAGTTGGACGGGGCGCCTGGCATACTGCATTGACAGTAGTCTGATCAGCGTGGGCTGATGCGCATCTGTCTCATCATAATAATTCCAGATGGCCCTTAGGACATCAGCATACTCATCCTCTGAAAGCCAGCTTTTTTCGGGATCGTCCGATTCGACATTGTTGGATTTGTTTTTGATGGGCGCAGCTTGAGCGAGAAAATCTAAGGCGTCATTGCTTACCGCGCCAGGATATCTATCGCTCCAATACTCAAGGAATTTCTGGATTTTATATTTGTTGCTCCTAAAAACAGAGTTTTCAATGGAGTTGCTTGCCCAGAGCAGGTCAAATTTCTTTGGTGGGGAATTCTTTCCTCCAAGGCTAAATCCCTGCATCAGTGACAGTAAGCTAGAACTACTTAGTGTTTGGTCTTCGCCGTGAGTGATGATGTGCTTTTTGAATGACGCTTTGTCTGCGTTCGAAAGTCTGGACAAGAATATTGAACAGTCGACGCTGTTCAAACCAAGTTGAATATAACGGTCATCTTCCCAGAAAATCCTTCCAGGCATTTCTGGGGGCGCGGTCGCATGAAGATCCACGGCAATATCTTCTTGCTGGATGCCCAGCGCCCCCAACTCCTCATCAAGCTGGCCGGCAGCGGCGGTATTACTTTTCATCATTAGACGGGTCGCTCTGTATCGCGGGCAATCTTCACGCCAATTTCCATAGCTCTTTCTCTGCGGTGGCGCAGGTTGTACACCTTGGCCATGTCGGAACCTGTAGCCCACCCGTTAACTTCTTCGCGGGCTTCTGCCTCTTGGGCCTCCGTCCAACCCATTTGATCGGCGTGAAGCGAGAAGCGGTAATTGAAGTCGTGGCGGAATGCGTGTGGGTGTAAATTCCTGCCAAGGGCGGGAAATTTCATTTTCAAATAGCTAATCGCCGTATTGAAACCGTTCACCGTAAGTGCCTGTCCGACAGTTTTGCCAGACTGGTGCACGCAAAAGAGGAAATCTTCATCTCCGAAACCGACGTTTTGGATTTCCGCTCTGTACTCAGTGCGGTACTGTTTTATCTGCTCTTCCAAGCCGTAGGAAATCGCCAAGATCCGGCCTTGGGTTTTAGCTACCGGTTGATGTGTTCTGTGATCAAGTTCGTCGTCATGGTTGCGCTCAACTTCCAGGTAGGGTAATTGCCCGCCACTCGACTCCGTGAAGTTCCGTAATTTTAGTGAAAGAAGCTCGCCGCGCCGCATTCCGGTTTCATAAAGAATCCGGGCCATCACCACATTGCGCAAGCGAGTTCCGCGATGTGTTGCGGTGGACATGCCCAGGAACGGGGAGGCGAAGAGCTCAATAAGTACTTCGCGGGCCGACTCCGTAAACTTCTCATTCAACAGAGCATGCCTTTTGCGGGCACTGGATCCTACACGACGGAGAGTTTTTGCTTTAAGCCGTTCCGACTGCTTTTCTACAAGCTTACGAACTGCAGCATCATCAGCGTTCGGGAAAAGCTCATCCGTCAACCAGGCAATATAGGAACGCACGCAGCCCCAGTACGTATTAAACTTTCGTGGAGTGATTGTTTGTCCCGGCTTACCCGAACGACGGGCTTTCATATGCCCTGCAAGATCATCGACCTCCTGGGCATTCAGAAGCGTCTGTGCGAGCAGACGATCTTCGAGGCTGATTCCTCTATCTCGCTCCCATTCGCTTAGCCTGCGGATGGCGTCAAGAGCGACAAGTTGGGTCTGGTGAGTGTGGTTCTCTCTGAGGCTACGGGATACGTAGACTGCAGGGTAGAAGAGAGGTACGCCCTGATCCTCTGGGGCGAAGAGAAATGAGTAGCGCTCACCGCTCTGGGCAATGTAATTCTTGATTTGAAATTTCATATTGACATTTTGCCCGGTGTATCAGGGGGTGACAACGGCTGTTTACATTTTAGACGCCTATTCTTGGCAGCTTATTGGTGCTTATGGTACTATTTTTATTAGGAATAGACGTGGGAAGATTGCGATGGTTTACAATGGTGCCGAACGAAAGATGGTGGTACTCGATACCGAAACCACCGGTATGCCGGTGACCGACGGTCACCGGATCATTGAAATCGGTTGCGTCGAGTTGATCGGTCGGCGCCTGACCGGGCGGCATTTCCACGTTTACCTGCAACCGGATCGCGAGAGTGATGAGGGCGCCATCGGCGTTCACGGCATCACCAACGAGTTCCTGGTGGGCAAGCCGCGTTTCGCCGAAGTCGCCGATGAGTTCTTCGACTTTATCAAGGGCGCGCAGCTGATCATCCACAACGCGGCGTTCGACGTTGGTTTCATCAACAACGAATTCGCCTTGATGGGGCAGCACGAGCGGGCGGACATCACCCAGCACTGCACCATCCTCGACACCCTGATGATGGCCCGTGAGCGGCACCCGGGGCAGCGCAACAGCCTCGACGCCCTGTGCAAGCGCTACGGTGTCGACAACTCCGGCCGTGAATTGCACGGCGCCTTGCTCGACTCGGAGATCCTGGCCGACGTCTACCTGACCATGACCGGTGGCCAGACCAGCCTGTCCCTGGCGGGCAATGCCTCGGATGGCAACGGCTCTGGTGAAGGTGCGGGCCGGGCCTCGGAGATCCGCCGGTTGCCGGCCGAGCGGCCGCGGGGGCGGATCATCCGCGCCAGCGAAGCCGAGTTGGCCGAGCACCAGACGCGCCTGGAGATCATCGCCAAGTCTGCCGGTGCCCCGGCCCTGTGGACCCAGTTGCTCGAAAACCAACACTAAGCCTTTGTCGTCCGTGGCCCTGTAGCCGCTGCCGCAGGCTGCGAACGGATCCGTAGGAGATGCGGCGCTCTTGAGGGCGCTGGAGATTTGGCGGGAGATCGTCAAGCAAGGTCCTGCGGACCTTTTCGCAGCCTCGCTGTGGCTCGGCAGCGGCTACAGGGTAATGCCGAGCCGAGAGTGTTGTAGCCGCTGCCGCAGGCTGCGAACGGCTCCGAAGGCGACAGAGGTTTGTCGGGAGATCGCCAAGCAAGGCCCTGTGGGCCTTCACGCAGCTTCGCCATGGCTCAGCAGCGGCTACAGGTGTGTGGGGCGTGGGCCGGCAATTGTGCCTGTGCGACCTTTTGTTACATCGAGTCTGTGCTCGGGGTGACAGGCGACGCCAGGAGCTTCTACCCTGAGTCCATTGGCGGGACCTATCCGCCGCCTCAGGACAGCCTGCCCCATGTATAAAGACCTGCAGTTTCCGATCCTGATCGTGCACCGCGATATCAAGTCCGACACGGTGGCGGGAGACCGGGTGCGGGGCATCGCCCGGGAGCTGGAGAAGGACGGGTTCAGCATCTTTTCCGCGGTCAACTACGCCGAAGGGCGACTGGTGGCTTCTACCCATCACGGCCTGGCCTGCATGTTGATCGCTGCCGAGGGCGCCGGGGAAAACACCCATCTTCTGCAAAACATGGTGGAGCTGATCCGCCTGGCCCGGGTACGCGCACCCTTGTTGCCGATTTTCGCCCTGGGGGAGCAGATGACCCTGGAAAACGCCCCCGCCGATGCCATGAGCGAGCTCAACCAGCTGCGGGGCATTCTCTACCTGTTCGAGGACACGGTGCCGTTCCTGGCCCGGCAAGTGGCCCGGGCCGCGCGCAATTATCTCGACGGCCTGCTGCCGCCGTTCTTCAAGGCCCTGGTGCAGCACACCGCCGATTCCAACTATTCCTGGCACACCCCGGGGCACGGCGGTGGCGTGGCCTATCGCAAGAGCCCGGTGGGCCAGGCGTTTCACCAGTTCTTCGGGGAGAACACCCTGCGTTCGGACCTGTCGGTGTCAGTGCCGGAGCTGGGTTCGCTGCTGGACCACACCGGGCCCCTGGCGGAAGCCGAGGCGCGGGCAGCGCGCAATTTCGGTGCCGACCACACCTTCTTCGTGATCAATGGCACCTCCACCGCCAACAAGATCGTCTGGCATTCCATGGTGGGGCGCGATGACCTGGTGCTGGTGGATCGCAACTGCCATAAATCGGTGTTGCACTCGATCATCATGACCGGGGCCATCCCGCTGTACCTGTGTCCCGAACGCAATGAACTGGGGATCATCGGGCCGATTCCCTTGAGCGAGTTCAGCCCCGAGTCGATCCAGGCCAAGATCGACGCCAGTCCGCTGACCCGTGGTCGGCCGCCCAAGGTCAAGCTGGCGGTGGTCACCAACTCCACCTATGACGGCCTGTGCTACAACGCCGAGCTGATCAAGCAAAGCCTGGGCAACAGTGTCGAGGTGCTGCATTTCGACGAGGCCTGGTATGCCTACGCGGCCTTCCACGAATTCTTCGCCGGGCGTTACGGCATGGGCACCTCGCGCTCCGCTGACAGCCCCCTGGTGTTCACCACCCATTCCACCCACAAGCTGCTGGCGGCTTTCAGTCAGGCGTCGATGATCCATGTGCAGGATGGCGGCGCCCGACAACTGGATCGGGACCGCTTCAACGAAGCCTTCATGATGCACATCTCGACGTCGCCGCAGTACAGCATCATTGCCTCGCTGGATGTGGCCTCGGCGATGATGGAAGGGCCGGCGGGGCGCTCGCTGCTGCAGGAAATGTTCGATGAAGCCCTGAGCTTCCGCCGGGCCCTGGCCAATCTGCGGCAGAACATCGCCGCCGATGACTGGTGGTTCTCGATCTGGCAGCCGGAGCGGGTCGAAGGCATCGATCAGGTGCGCACCGGCGACTGGTTGCTGGAGCCCGAAGGCGAGTGGCACGGTTTTGCCGGCGTCACCGACGACTATGTGCTGCTCGATCCGATCAAGGTGACCCTGGTGATGCCTGGCCTTACAGCTGGCGGGGCCTTGAGTGAACACGGAATTCCCGCGGCCGTGGTCAGCAAGTTCCTCTGGGAGCGCGGGCTGGTGGTGGAAAAGACCGGGCTCTATTCGTTCCTGGTGCTGTTCTCCATGGGCATCACCAAGGGCAAGTGGAGCACGCTGCTCACCGAGCTGCTGGAGTTCAAGCGCAACTACGACGCCAATGTCAGTCTGGCCAGTTGCCTGCCCAGCGTCGCCGGGCAGGACCCGCAGCGCTATCAGGGCATGGGCTTGCAGGATCTGTGCGACCAGTTGCACGCCTGCTACCGCAGCAACGCCACGGCCAAGCACCTCAAGCGCATGTACACGGTGCTGCCGGAGGTGGCGATGAAGCCCGCCGATGCCTATGACCATCTGGTGCGCGGCGAAGTGGAGGCGGTGTCCATCGATCAACTGCAGGGGCGTATCGCGGCGGTGATGCTGGTGCCATACCCGCCGGGTATTCCGCTGATCATGCCCGGTGAGCGATTTACCGAAGCGACCCGCTCGATCATCGACTACCTGGCCTTTGCCCGAGCGTTCGACAGCAGTTTCCCGGGGTTCGTCGCCGATGTGCATGGCTTGCAGCATGATGACCAGGGCCATGGCCGGCAGTACACCGTCGATTGCGTCAAAGCATGAGGAGTTTTCCTGCTATGCAGCCTGTGGTGAATCCCAAGTATCCGGGACTGGCGATCCGTGTGGCCGACGAGGGCTTCGCCGCCTACGTTTGGGGCAGCGATTTCAGCTTCGAAGTCAGTGCCTACGCCGAGGCCGAGCGGGGCATGCCGGTGGCGGACTGGCCGCTGCGCAGGATCGTGCCTTACCGCAAGTGCTATGGCATTGATCCCGAGGAATTCAGCAGTTACCGCAACGCCGCGGACAGCGAGATCTTCATGGCCTATCTGGACGACCAGCCCGTGGGGCATGTGGTGGTCAGCACCAATTGGAACGGTTACGGGCATATCGACGAGTTGGCGGTGCATGCGCCGGCCCGACGGCATGGCGTCGCCAAGGCGCTGCTGGAGGTGGCGCAGTTCTGGAGTCGCAAGAAGCAGTTGCCGGGGGTGATGCTGGAAACCCAGAACAACAACCTCGGCGCCTGTCGCCTGTATGAGCGCTGCGGCTACGTGGTGGGCGGGGTGGATCACCTGCGTTATCGCGGCATCGATCCGAATACCAGCGAGGTGGCGATTTTCTGGTACCGGCTGTTTGCCGATGAGCCTCAGGCGTAACGGTCCTAGCCGGCCAGCAGCGTTTCGGCCTGCTCGGTCAGCAGTTCCAGCAGGGCGCCGAGCAGGGGCGAGTCCTCGCCGGAACTGCGGCGCAAGGCGTACAACGTGACACTGATGGGGGGCGACAAGGGGCAGGCATCGAGCCCGGCGCCACGGGCACCCACGGCTGTGAACGGGTCGACGATGGCCAGGCCCTCGCCGGCCTCCACCAGGCTGCGCATCATCTGGTAGGTCTGTACCCGGGTCTGGATTACCGGGCTTGGGCGCAGATTCTGCAGCTTGCTGGTGAGTATCACGCTCAGCGGGTCCTGGCCCTCCAGGCCCACCATGGCCTGGCCCGCCAGCTCCTGCAGGGCTACGTATTTCTGCTTGGGTTGCAGCCAGCCATGGGGCGCCAGCAAAAACAGCTTGCCCTGAGCCAGGGCCTGGCTGTGGATGTCCGGGTGTTCGGGGTCATGCAGGCTCAGGCCCAGGTCACAGTCGTGCAGCAGCAGGCTGTGGACCATGTCGCGGGTGCTCTGGCTAAGGAGGCTGCAGGGCGTATCGGCGAAGCGCCGGCGCAGGGCCGCGATGCATTGAGGCAGCAGTTGCTGGACCAGAGGGGGCGTGCCGACGATGCGCAAAGGCGGCGCCTGATGAAACCTCAGGCTGTCAGCCAGGCGTTGTACCGGCTCGAAAGCGTCGTACACCCGGTTGATTGCCGGTTGCAATTCCCGGGCTTCGCGAGTGGCCTGCAAGCGCCCGCGCACGCTGGCGAACAGCATGAACCCCAATTGGCTTTCGGCATCGCGTAGCAGGGCTTCGACTTCAGCCACCGAGAGTTGCAGCAGCTCGGCGGCGGTGCCCAGGTGGGCGGTTTGCAGGAGCGCCTGAATCACTTCGATATGACGTAAACGCATGCTTGAAGTCCATGTCCAGCCGGTTAGGGAGTCAGGCGTTGAATCCTACCCCAAGTCCGGGCCGGCGGGCATGATCACTCACTGACGTAGGTTTCCGGCTCCCGCACGATGGTGACGTCCGATTGCACCAGCAGGAATTGATTGTCATCGAGCTTCTTGACCCGGTCGCCAATGGCCAGGCGGTAGGTGGTAACGGGCTCCGAGCTGGCCTGGTCGCCCTCTGCGGGCATGGATTCCTGGAACTCGTGCACTGAATACACCCGTCCCTCGGCATCTCTTGCATGGAATTGTCCGACAAGTACTGCTGCCATCTTTAGAGCCTCTGGAGATAAAACACGCAAATTCGGTGCTGTAGACCCGACGTGTGCAAGGTAAGTTTTGCCGGCCGGAAAAAATAATCCGCCGTCGCAGCAGACGGCCTCCCAGGTCTTGGAACTTATGCAGGGAAATGGTTTGTGTGGGGTAGCAGGCGACCCCCAGGCTCATCTATAACTAACACCTTCTTCAAGCCAAGGGTTGGAATGCAATGAGCAATGTCTACAAAGTCGCAGTGTTGGTCGGCAGTCTGAGAAAACAATCCCTGAATCGCAAGGTGGCCCTGGCGCTGGCCGAGCTGGCACCGGCGAACCTGCAGTTGAGCATCGTCGAGATTGGCGATCTGGCGCTGTACAACGAAGACATCGACGTGACGCCTCCCGCGGCCTACACCCGCTTTCGCGAACAGATCGGCGCTGCCGATGCGGTACTGTTCGTCACCCCGGAGTACAACCGCTCGGTACCGGCAGCCCTGAAGAACGCCATCGACGTCGGTTCGCGTCCCTATGGCAAAAGTGCCTGGAGCGGCAAGCCCGGAGCGGTGATCAGCGTTTCCCCCGGGGCCATCGGCGGCTTCGGTGCCAACCACCACCTGCGCCAATCCCTGGTATTCCTCAATGTGCCGTGCATGCAGCAGCCCGAAGCCTACCTGGGCGGCGCCGGCTCGGCGTTCGACGAAGCGGGCAAGCTGTCGGAAGCGACCCGGCCGTTCCTGCAGAACTTCATCACCGCCTACGGCCAATGGGTCGAGCAGCACAAGAAGGCTTGAGTGCTGTCTGTCACCCACATTCTCCTGCTGTGGTAGGCACCGGTTTGCCGGCGAACGGGCTCCTGGGGCTTGTATCAGCCTCAGGTGCACGGTCGCTGGCAAGCCAGCTCCTGCGCTAGCCCCCTCTTTATTCAAGATTTCTTAGTCATGTTGATTGCAGTATCGATTTTCTTGCTGACCATTACCCTGGTGATCTGGCAGCCCAAAGGCCTGGGCGTCGGTTGGAGCGCGGTGTTCGGCGCGCTCCTGGCCCTGTTCTGCGGCGTGGTGCAACTGGCCGACATCCCGGTGGTGTGGCAGATCATCTGGAACGCCACCGGCACCTTCGTTGCGCTGATCATCATCAGCCTGCTGCTGGACGAGGCCGGGTTCTTCGCCTGGGCGGCCCTGCATGTGGCGCGCTGGGGGCGGGGCAGGGGGCGACGGCTGTTCGCCTTCATGGTGCTGTTGGGAGCCCTGGTGTCGGCACTGTTCGCCAACGACGGCGCGGCGCTGATCCTCACGCCCATCGTCATTTCCATGCTGCTGGCCTTGCGCTTTTCTGCCGCCACGACCCTGGCTTTCGTCATGGGGGCCGGCTTCATCGCCGACACCGCAAGCTTGCCGCTGGTGGTGTCGAACCTGGTGAACATCGTCTCCGCGGACTTCTTCCAGATAGGTTTCAACCGTTATGCGGCGGTGATGCTGCCGGTCAACCTGGTGAGCGTCGCGGCGACCCTGGCGGTGCTGCTGTGGTTTTTCCGCCGGGACATCCCTGAGCAGTACGATCCGCGGCAACTGGCCGAGCCGGCCAGTGCCATCCATGACCGGGCGACCTTCATCGCCGGCTGGTGGGTGCTGCTGATCCTGCTGCTGGGCTGTTTTGCCCTGGAGCCGCTGGGGATTCCCATCAGCGCCATTTCCGCGGTCTGCGCCACTTTGCTGCTGGTGATCGCTGCACGTGGGCACAAGATCTCCACCCGCAAAGTGCTCAAGGAAGCGCCATGGCAGATCGTGATTTTCTCCTTGGGCATGTATCTGGTGGTTTATGGCTTGCGCAATGCCGGGCTGACCGGGTATCTGGCGGGCTGGCTCGACGGCTTTGCCGCTGGTGGCGTCTGGGGGGCGGCGCTGGGCACCGGATTGCTGACGGCGGGGCTGTCATCGGTGATGAACAATTTGCCCACGGTGCTGATCGCTGCCTTGTCCATCGATGCCAGTCAGGCCACCGGGGTGGTCAAGGAAGCGATGATCTACGCCAATGTCATTGGCAGCGACCTGGGGCCGAAAATCACCCCCATCGGCAGCCTGGCCACATTGCTTTGGCTGCATGTGCTTGAACGCAAGGGCATCCATATTGGCTGGGGTTATTACTTCCGGGTCGGCATCGTGCTGACACTGCCGGTGCTGCTGGTGACCCTGGCGGCCCTGGCGTTGCGGCTTTCCCTGGTGTAGGAGCCGGCTTGCCGGCGAAGAGACCCTTCAGTCTTGTGGCGCCCTCAGGAGCGCCTTCGCTGGCAAGCCAGCTCCTACGGTAAGTTGTCAGGGTTGCTGCGCGGGGACATGGGGCCAGAGATCGGCCACCAGAAACAGCCGCTCGACTTCTTCCCAGCCACCTTCAGGGGTTTCCTCGAGCCGCACCAGCAACTGCGCCGGAGCCTGAGGATCAAGCTCCACCAGCCATTGTTGCAGTTGCCCGGCCGTCCAGGCCTGTTCGGCCGGATAGTGAGCCGGAGCCAGCCAGGCGTGGCGGGGCAGGGGCTGCCAACGCCCGGGTGCGCTCTGGGCGATGAAGACGGGCCAGTCACGCTGGTGCAGCCAGCGCCCTCGCAGGTGCTGCGGGTGAGCGCCTTGAGGCGGTTCGGCGTGGCCCGGCCAGGGATAGAGCAGGTAGCCCCCCAGCCACAGGTGGGCGTTGAACTGCTGGATATCCAGCGCCGCCAAGGCTTCGCGGCTTTCGGCGCGGGCGGAAATCGGCAGTTGGTGCTCGTCCAGGTGCGCCAGCTTGCGGTCCAGGCGGTCGTGACAGCCCGGGCCAAGCCATTGCGCGCTGTCGCAGCCGTTGCCGTGCTGCGGGCCCAGGTAGAGCTTGATCGCCAGCTCCAGGTGATGCACGCCTTCGCGGTCGCGCAGCAGCATGTCCAGTTCACCGAGGGTGTGCCCCTCACGGCGGATCGGCAGGTTGGCCGCCAGCAGTTCCACCCCCGGCGCATGCTGCACGGCAAATTGCCAGAGGCGTTCGTAGTACAGGCCCAGGCGCCGGGTCCGACCCTGATTCAGCCAATGGCGCAAGGCGCGGTTGTCCAGATCCTGGCATCGCAGCCAGTGGGCCAGCAGTTGTGGCGCCAGCACCCAGTCGCTGCCGGCCAGGGGGTGGCGCTGTGGCCAGGGCGTATGGCTGAGCATCGGCGGCGCGAGGATGACCCAGGCGAGGTCGCGGACTTCAGGTTGACGCAACTGGCGGGGGAGGCTGAGCAAATCCGGGAACAGGAGCATCTTGCGAGCATAGACGCAAACCTGTGCCGTTCGCGATAAATGCGTGCCACTCGCAGTTGCGTCGCCCGCTCCTAAGCGCCAGTGGCTGAAAGGATTTTGTCTAACGCCGGGTTTCGCCCATAATCCTCCGTTTCGCCCGTACCCGAATTCCGCAGGAGCCCCATGGAGCAGTTTCGCAATATCGGCATTATCGGTCGCCTGGGCAGTTCCCAGGTGCTGGACACAGTTCGCCGACTGAAGAAGTTTCTGCTGGCGCGCCACCTGCACGTGATCCTTGAAGACACCATCGCCGAAGTGCTGCCGGGCCACGGTCTGCAGACCTCCTCGCGCAAGCTGTTGGGCGAGGTCTGCGACATGGTCATCGTGGTCGGCGGCGACGGCAGCCTGCTGGGCGCCGCTCGGGCCCTGGCGCGGCACAATATTCCGGTGCTGGGGATCAACCGCGGCAGCCTGGGCTTTCTCACCGACATCCGCCCCGATGAGCTGGAAGTCAAGGTTGCCGAAGTGCTCGACGGCCACTACCTGGTGGAAAACCGCTTCCTGCTGCAGGCCGAAGTCCGTCGCCATGCCGAGGCCATCGGCCAGGGCGATGCGCTCAACGACGTGGTGCTGCACCCGGGCAAGTCGACGCGGATGATCGAGTTCGAGATCTACATCGACGGCCAGTTCGTCTGCAGCCAGAAGGCCGACGGCCTGATCGTCGCCACGCCTACCGGTTCTACGGCCTACGCGCTGTCCGCCGGCGGCCCGATCATGCATCCCAAGCTGGATGCCATTGTGATTGTGCCGATGTACCCCCATACCTTGTCTGGAAGGCCGATCGTGGTCGATGGCAACAGTGAGCTGAAAATCGTCGTGTCCAAAGATATGCAGATCTATCCGCAAGTCTCCTGTGACGGGCAGAACCACTTCACCTGTGCCCCGGGCGACACCATCACGGTCAGCAAGAAGGCGCAGAAGCTGCGCCTGATCCATCCGCTGGACCACAACTACTACGAGGTCTGTCGGACCAAACTCGGCTGGGGCAGCCGACTGGGCGGTGGAGGCGACTGATGCTCGATCCCGCGCGTAGCTACGACCTGATCGGTGACGTGCACGGTTGCGCCCTGACCTTGGAGCACTTGCTGGATCGGCTCGGTTATCACAAGCAGGGCGGCGTCTGGCGGCACCCGTCGCGCATGGCGGTGTTCCTCGGTGACATCATCGACCGCGGCCCGCGAATCCGTGAATCGCTGCATATCGTCCACGACATGGTGGTGGCCGGCCAGGCGCTGTGCATCATGGGCAACCATGAATTCAACGCCCTGGGCTGGAGCACCCCGGCGGCGGCCGGCAGCGGCAAGCAGTTCGTGCGCGAACACACCCCGCGCCATGCCCGACTGATCCACGAAACCCTGACCCAGTTCGAACACCACCCTGGCGACTGGCACGACTTCCTCGAGTGGTTCTATGAACTGCCGCTGTTCGTCGACGCCGGCCGTTTCCGCGTGGTGCACGCTTGCTGGGATGCCGGCCTGATCGCGCCCCTGCGCCAGCAGTATCCGGACGGTTGCATCGATCGAGCCTTCCTCCAGGCTTCGGCGCTGCCCGACAGTTTTGCCAGCACCGCCTTCGATCGCCTGCTGCGCGGCACCGACATGCGCCTGCCCCACGGCCTGACCATGACCAGCGGTGACGGCCTGACCCGGGCGTTCTTTCGCACCAAATTCTGGGAAGACGACCCGCAGACCTACGGCGACATCGTCTTCCAGCCCGATGCCTTGCCCGATCCGGTGGCGCGCACGCCGTTGTCCCCGGCCGAGAAAAACAGCCTGCTGCGCTACGGCGCCGACGAACCGATGCTGTTCGTCGGCCACTACTGGCGCAGCGGCAAGCCGGCGCCGATCCGGCCCAACCTGGCGTGCCTGGATTACAGCGCGGTGCTCTACGGCAAGCTCGCCGCGTATCGGCTGGACCAGGAAACCCGCCTGGACCCGAATAAATTTGTCTGGGTCGACGTCGAGCGGCCCGAGGTGTTGCGATGAGCGCGGTAGCGGTTTTGCGTCTGCCCCTGGCCACGGATCTGAGTGGTTTCGTCAAACTGCTGCAGCGCATGCAGGTGCCGCACCGAGTCAGTGAGGAGGCCGGCGAGCAGGTGCTCTGGGTGCCGGAATCCATCAGCGAGGATGTGCGGGGCCTGTACCAGCGCTTTCCCCAGGGCGATCCCGAGCAGCAACTGGATATCCCGCAGGCGGCCACCCCGGCCCGCGTCGGCCTGGGGGAGCAGTTGCGCCGCAGCCCGATTACCGCGCTGATCCTGCTGCTGAGCCTGGCGGTTTGCGGCATCACCTTGCTGGGGGACAACCTGCAAACCCTCGGCTGGTTTACCTTCCTCGAGTTCCGCGTGGTCGGCGACTACATCCAGTTCAGTTCCCTGGCCGACAGCCTGGCGGCGGGGCAGTGGTGGCGCCTGGTGACGCCGATGCTGATCCACTTCGGCATCCTGCATATCGCCATGAACGGCATGTGGTACTGGGAACTGGGGCGGCGTATCGAGTTGCGCCAGGGCAGCATCAACCTGCTGGGCTTGACCCTGCTGTTCAGCCTGGTGTCCAACTACGCCCAATACTATTTCAGTGGCCCGACCCTGTTCGGCGGCCTGTCCGGGGTGCTCTACGGTCTGCTCGGGCATTGCTGGATCTACCAATTACTGTCCCCCAACCCCATCTACCGCCTGCCCCGGGGCGTGCTGGTGATGATGCTGGTGTGGCTGCTGCTGTGCCTGTCCGGGCTGGTGTCGATGATCGGTTTCGGCGAAATCGCCAACGCCGCCCACGTCGGCGGGCTGCTCGTCGGTTGCCTTACTGGTTTGTTGGGCGGCTTGTACAGTCGCCGTAAACTGGCCCTTTGAATGCTGGAGTCTTGTATGTCGTCCTTTGTCGAAATGATCGAAAACATCACCCCCGAGATCTACCAGAGCCTGAAGCTGGCGGTAGAGATCGGCAAATGGTCCGATGGCCGCAAGCTCACCGCCGAGCAGCGTGAACTGTCGCTTCAGGCGATGATCGCCTGGGAAATGCAGAACCTGCCCGAGGACCAGCGCACCGGCTACATGGGCCCGCAGGAATGCGCCTCGAAGTCGGCGCCGGTGCCGAACATCCTGTTCAAGTCGGATGCCATCCATTGATCGAGATTGGCCGCGGTTCCATCAGCAAAATGTCGGCACGCCTGGACGGGCCGAATGTTCAGTACGCTTTTCGCCTGGGTGACAGCGAGGTGCCGGTCAACCCCCTGATCGGTACTCAGGTGCGCCTGGAATACCTGGGGGCGATCCACTGCACTCACTGCGGGCGCAAGACCAAGACCAGTTTCAGCCAGGGTTACTGCTATCCGTGCATGACCAAGCTGGCCCAGTGCGATATCTGCATCATGAGTCCGGAACGTTGCCACTACGACGCCGGCACCTGCCGCGAGCCGTCCTGGGGCGAGCAGTTCTGCATGACCGATCACGTGGTCTATTTGGCCAACTCCTCGGGGATCAAGGTCGGCATCACCCGCGCCACCCAGTTGCCGACCCGCTGGCTCGACCAGGGCGCCAGCCAGGCGCTGCCGATCATGCGCGTGGCGACCCGCCAGCAATCGGGCTTCGTCGAGGATCTGTTCCGCTCCCAGGTGGCGGACAAGACCAACTGGCGTGCCTTGCTCAAGGGCGATGCCCAGGCGGTGGACCTGGTGGCGGTGCGCGAGCAACTGTTTGAATCCTGCGCCGAGGGCCTGTTGGCTCTGCAGGAGCGTTTCGGCCTGCAGGCGATTCAGCCGGTGACCGATATCGAGCCCCTGGAGATTCGTTATCCGGTCGAGCAGTACCCGGCCAAGATCGTCAGCTTCAACCTGGACAAGAACCCGATTGCCGAAGGCACGCTGCTGGGGATCAAGGGCCAGTACCTGATCTTCGACACCGGCGTGATCAACATTCGTAAGTACACGGCCTACCAGCTCGCCGTGCATCAGTAGAAGGAATTCGCCATGCGCACCGATCAACCGAAGATGATCTACCTGAAGGACTATCAGGCCCCCGAGTACCTGATCGACGAGACCCACCTGACCTTCGAGTTGTTCGAGGACCACAGCCTGGTCCATGCGCAGCTGGTGATGCGTCGCAACCCGGCCCGTGGCGCCGGGCTGCCGCCGCTGGTGCTGGATGGCCAGCAGCTGGAGCTGCTATCGGTGAGCCTCGCCGATCAGCCGCTGAGTGCTGACGACTACCAGCTGGACGACAGCCACCTGACCCTGCACCCCACCAGCGCCAGCTTCACCCTGGACACCAGCGTGAAGATCCACCCGGAAAGCAACACCGCCCTGGAAGGCCTGTACAAGTCCAGTGGCATGTTCTGCACCCAGTGCGAAGCCGAGGGCTTTCGCAAGATCACCTATTACCTCGACCGCCCGGATGTGATGAGCAAGTTCACCACCACCGTGGCGGCCGAGCAGCACAGCTACCCGGTGCTGCTCTCCAACGGCAACCCCATCGCCAGCGGCCCCGGTGAAGACGGCCGGCACTGGGCGACCTGGGAAGACCCGTTCATGAAGCCCGCCTACCTGTTTGCCCTGGTGGCCGGTGACCTGTGGTGCGTGGAAGACAGCTTCCGCACCCAGAGCGGCCGCGATGTGGCGCTGCGCATCTATGTCGAGCCGGAAAACATCGACAAGTGCCAGCACGCCATGAACAGCCTGAAAAAGTCCATGCGCTGGGACGAAGAGACCTACGGCCGTGAATACGACCTGGACATCTTCATGATCGTCGCGGTGAACGACTTCAACATGGGCGCCATGGAAAACAAGGGCCTGAACATCTTCAACTCCAGCGCCGTGCTGGCCCGTGCCGAAACTGCCACCGACGCCGCCCACCAGCGGGTTGAGGCCATCGTCGCCCACGAATACTTCCACAACTGGTCGGGCAACCGCGTGACCTGCCGCGACTGGTTCCAGCTGTCGCTCAAGGAAGGCTTCACGGTGTTCCGCGATGCCGGTTTCTCCGCGGACATGAACTCGCGCACCGTCAAGCGCATTCAGGACGTGGCCTACCTGCGGACCCACCAGTTCGCCGAAGACGGCGGGCCCATGGCCCATGCCGTGCGCCCGGAAAGCTTTATCGAGATCTCCAACTTCTACACCCTGACCGTGTACGAAAAGGGCTCGGAAGTCGTCGGCATGATCCACACCTTGCTCGGCGCCGAAGGCTTCCGTAAGGGCAGCGACCTGTACTTCGAACGCCATGACGGTCAGGCCGTGACCTGTGACGACTTCGTCAAGGCCATGGAAGACGCCAATGGCGTCGACCTGACCCAGTTCAAGCGCTGGTACAGCCAGGCCGGTACGCCACGGCTGGCAGTCAGCGAGTCCTACGACGCGGCGGCCAAGACCTACAGCCTGACCTTCCGCCAGAGCTGCCCGCATACCCCGGACAAGGTGGAGAAACTGCCGTTCGTGATCCCGGTGGAGCTGGGCCTGCTGGACTCGAAAGGGGCAGGCATGGCCCTGCGCCTGTCCGGCGAAAACGCCGCCCAGGGGACTTCCCGGGTGATCTCGGTGACCGAGGCCGAGCAGACCTTCACCTTCGTCGACATCGCCGAACAGCCGCTGCCGTCGCTGCTGCGGGGTTTCTCGGCCCCGGTGAAGCTGAGCTTCCCCTACAGCCGCGACCAGTTGATGTTCCTCATGCAGCACGACAGCGACGGTTTCAACCGTTGGGACGCCGGCCAGCAATTGTCGGTGCAGGTGCTGCAGGAGCTGATTGCCCAGCAGCAGAAGGGCGAGGCCCTGGCGATGGACCCGCGCCTGGTCACGGCGCTGCGCAGCGTATTGACCAACGACAGCCTGGATCAGGCCATGGTCGCGGAAATGCTCTCGCTGCCGGGCGAGGCCTATCTCACCGAAATCAGCGAAGTTGCCGATGTCGAGGCCATCCATGCCGCCCGCGAATTTGCCCGCCGGCAGTTGGCCGACGAGCTGTTCGAACCCTTGTGGCAGCGTTATCAGGCCAACCGCGAAGTGTCCAAGCGCACGTCTTATGTGGCCGAGGCTGAGCATTTCGCCCGGCGTGCATTGCAGAACATTGCCCTGTCGTACGTGATGGTCAGCAGCAAGCCGGAGCTCCTGGTGCCGGCGGCAGCCAAGGAGCAGTTCGAGCACGCCGATAACATGACCGAACGCCTGACTGCGCTGGCGGTGCTGGTCAATTCCCCTTACGAGGAAGAAAAGGCCTGGGCCCTGGAACTGTTCGCCGAGAACTTCAAGGACAACGCCCTGGTCATGGACCAGTGGTTCAGCGTCCAGGCCGGCAGCCCGTTGCCGGGCGGCCTGGAGCGGGTCAAGGCGCTGATGCAGCACCCGGCGTTCAACCTCAAGAACCCGAACAAGGTGCGGGCGTTGGTGGGGGCTTTCGCCGGGCAGAACCTGATCAACTTCCATGCGGCGGATGGTTCGGGTTATCGCTTCCTGGCGGATCTGGTGATCCAGCTCAACGGCTTCAACCCGCAGATTGCCTCGCGGCAACTGGCGCCACTGACTCGCTGGCGCAAATACGACAGCGCCCGCCAGGCGCTGATGAAGGGCGAACTGGAGCGCATCCGTGCTTCCGGCGATCTCTCCAGCGACGTGTTCGAAGTGGTGAGCAAAAGCCTCGCCTGACGGCGGCAGCGGCTACGCCTGTAGCCGCTGCTGAGCCTGCGAAGCTGCGCCAAGGTCCGCAGGACCTTGCTTGGCGATCGCTGTCATACCTCTGTCGGGCTTGAGATCGATGCGTCCCTGCGACGCAGGGCCGCCCAGACCGTTCGCAGTCTGCGGCAGCGGCTACAGGGGGGGCAGTGCGCTGCTCAAGTCGCGGTGATAGTTCTGCGCGCCAATGGCGTGCAGGATGCCCACTCGCTCAAGCTTGGCATGAACCTTCAGGTTGGCTTCGCACAGTTTCACCACGATCCCGCGCTTGTGCAGCTGACCTATCACTTCCTCCAGGGTCTGCAGGCCAGTGATATCCATGAACGGCACATGCTTGAGGCGGATGATCAGCAGCCTGGGATCGCTATGGGTCTGGGCCAGGGCCCGTTCAAAGGTTTCGGCAGCGCCAAAGAACAGGGGGCCTTCGATGGTATAGATCAGCACCCCAGCAGGCAGGTGCCCGCGGCCTTTGTCGCGCAATTCGTTCTCCAGATCCTCTCCCACCACTTGCTGCACCTCCACCGAGGAGGCCATGCGCCGCAGAAAATGCAGCATCGCCAGGATCACTCCGATGTTCACCGCAATCACCAGATCACTGAACACCGTCAGCACAAAGGTACACAGCAGGATCGCCACATCCGCCCGGGGCGCGCGTTGCACCATGCGCTTGAAGTGGTGCAGCTCACTCATGTTGTAGGCCACCACGAACAGGATCGCCGCCAGGGCGCACAACGGGATATTGGCCGCTAGCGGCGCGAGAAACAGGATGATCAGCACCAGCACCACGGCGTGGGTGATGCCGGCCAGCGGGCTGCTGCCGCCGTTGCGGATGTTGGTGGCGGTGCGGGCAATGGCGCCGGTGGCGGCGAACCCGCCAAACAGCGGCGTGGCCAGGTTGGCGATGCCCTGGCCGATCAGTTCCTGGTTGGAGTCGTGGCGGGTGCCGGCCATGCCGTCGGCCACCACCGCCGACAACAGCGATTCGATGGCTCCGAGCATGGCGATGGCGAAGGCCGGTCCTATCAGGTCGAGTATCCGTGGCAGGCTGATCTCGGGCAGTTGCAGGGTCGGCAAGCCCTGGGGAATGCCGCCAAAGGCACTGCCGATGGTGGCCACGCCCTGGAACTGGAACAGTGACTGCAAGGCGGTGGCCAGGACCATGGCAACCAGCGGCGCCGGCAGGCGCTTGAGCGCGGGGATCTTGGGTACCCACAACAGCAGCGCCAGGCTGAGCAAGGCCAGCAGGGTGGTGGCCAGGTGCAGTTCGGGCAGGGCTTGCAGCAGGTGCCAGAGCTTCTGGTGGAAGTGTTCGCCCTGGACGGCGGGCAGGCCGAAGAAGTCTTTCCACTGGCTGACCCAGATGATCACCCCGATCCCGGCGGTGAAGCCGAGAATTACCGGGTCGGGGATGAATTTGATCAGGGCGCCCAGGCGGCTGATGCCCAGCAGGAACAGGATGATCCCGGCCATCATGGTCGCCAGCTGCAGGCCGTCGACCCCGTACTTGGCGGTGACCCCGGCGAGAATCACGATAAAGGCCCCGGTGGGGCCGGCGATCTGCAAGCGGCTACCGCCGAACAGCGACACCAGCAGGCCGCCGACGATGGCGGTGTAGATGCCCTGTTCCGGCTTGACCCCGGAGGCGATGGCAAACGCCATGGCCAGGGGCAGCGCCACCACGCCGACAATCACCCCAGCCACCAGGTTGCGAGCCCAGTGCCGGGGGCCGAGCAAGCCAGCCTTCCACGCCTCGCGTATGGCAATCATGCGTCACTCCTGAAGGTCATCGGGCTCGCCACCCACGCAGCTCATCATAGTCAACGCTGGGTAGCGGCGGCTTATGCCCTGGATCAGCCTTTGGTCGTGTACCGGTGCTACACGCCGACAGGTCGCGCAAACCTCAGCTAAATTGACAAGCTTTTCGTACCGGCATCAACGCTTCCTCGCCTGCTGCAGAGGAGCATCGATCAGCCCAGCGAATGCCCGAGCATTCAGGGGCCTGGCCAGACGCGGTGATTAACAAAAGATAACGTGGCGTTGATTGTCAGACCTTTCCAAAGCCCGATAGGATAGCCCGCAGCCGAAGGGGCTCTAGAGTGCAGGTTTCAGGACGATCTTCACGGTCGGTCCAGGTATCGCAAACCCCTGAAGGCGCCCTGAGAGGTCAAATGACCTGACAATAATAATGGGGGAATGGTCTATGAGTGAGCCTGTCATGGGTGTAGTTGTTGGCCGCCCGCCGGCGCTGCGCACGTTCGCATTGCTGGCTACAGCGCTCTCGCTGTTGGGTGTCGTGACGCTGTCGACACCGGTCCTGGCCGCTGCCACCGCAGCGGATACTGTCTATTCCATCGAATCGCCCAAGGCGGCGAAAAGCCTGATGCTCGATGTGGTCCACGCCGGCAAGCGCCTGGTGGCAGTGGGCGACCGCGGGCACATTCTCTATTCCGACGATCAGGGAGCGTCCTGGGTGCAGGCCAAGGTGCCGACCCGGCAACTGCTGACCGCGGTGTATTTTGTCGATGACCAGCACGGCTGGGCGGTGGGCCACGATGCCCAGGTCCTGGCCAGCACCGATGGCGGTGTCACCTGGAGTCGGCAGTTCCAGGACCTCAAGCGTGAAGCGCCCTTGCTCGATGTCTGGTTCAAGGACACCCGCAACGGCTACGCCGTCGGTGCCTATGGCGCCTTGCTGGAAACCACCGACGGTGGCCAGCACTGGGAAGACGTCAGCGATCGCCTGGACAACGAAGACCAGTTCCACCTCAACGCCATTGCCCAGGTCAAGGATTCCGGACTGTTCATCGTCGGCGAGCAGGGCAGCCTGTTCCGCTCCGCCGATGACGGGCAGACCTGGGAACGCCTCGAAGGCCCCTATGAAGGCTCGCTGTTCGGCGTGATCGCTACCGGCCAGCCGGCGACCCTGCTGGTGTTCGGCCTGCGGGGCAATCTCTATCGTTCCACGGATTTCGGCAACACCTGGGAGCAGGTGGAGTTGAACGCTGCCCGTGGCGCCCTCGAGTTCGGCCTGTCGGGTGCTACCTTGCTGGACGACGGCTCGCTGGTGATCGTCGGCAACGGCGGCAGCGTGATCCGCAGTACCGACCACGGCCAGACCTTCAGCGTATTCAACCGTGCGGACCGCCTCTCGCTGTCGGCGGTGACCGCTGCCGGCAATGGCAAGCTGATCCTGGCCGGGCAGGGCGGGGTGCGGATCTCTGCGGCAACCGGCGCTGACGTCGGCAAATAAGCCGGGCACATAATAAGAAGGTGGGGAATTCCATGAGCAGTCATCACCAGGACAAGGCGAACTTTCTCGAACGCCTGATTTTCAACAACCGCCCGGCAGTGATCTTCATTTGCCTCTTGGTCAGTGCTTTTCTGTTCTGGCAGGCGACCCTGATTCGGCCTTCCACCAGTTTCGAAAAGATGATCCCGCTCAAGCACCCGTTCATCGAGCGGATGATGGAGCACCGCAATGACCTGGCCAACCTGGGCAACACCGTGCGTATCTCGGTGGCGGCCCGCGACGGCGACATCTTCACCCAGGAGTACATGGAGACCCTGCGGCAGATCAACGACGAGGTGTTCTACATCTCTGGCGTCGATCGCTCCGGGCTCAAGTCGCTGTGGAGCCCGAGCGTGCGCTGGACCGAGGTGACCGAAGAAGGTTTCGCCGGTGGCGAGGTGATTCCCCAGAGCTATAACGGCTCGCCCGAAAGCCTCGACCAGTTGCGCAACAACGTCCTCAAGTCCGGCCAGGTCGGGCGCCTGGTGGCCAACGATTTCAAATCCAGCATCGTCGACATCCCGTTGCTGGAGTCCTACCCGGACCCTCAGGACCAGGGCAAGCTGCTGGCCCTGGACTACCAGAAGTTCTCCCACCAGCTGGAAGAAAAGATCCGCGACAAGTTCGAAGCGCAGAACCCCAATGTGAAGATCCACATTGTCGGCTTCGCCAAGAAGGTCGGCGACCTGATCGATGGCCTGATCATGGTGGTGATGTTCTTCGGCGTGGCCTTCATCATCACCCTGGTGCTGCTGTACTGGTTCACCTGGTGCATCCGCAGCACCATCGCGGTGCTGATCACCACCCTGGTGGCGGTGGTCTGGCAGCTGGGCCTGATGCATGCCTTCGGCTTTGGCCTGGACCCGTATTCGATGCTGGTGCCGTTCCTGATCTTCGCCATCGGCATCTCCCACGGGGTGCAGAAGATCAACGGCATCGCCCTGCAGTCCAGTGACGCCGACAACGCCCTGACCGCGGCGCGGCGGACCTTCCGCCAACTGTTCCTGCCGGGGATGATCGCCATTCTCGCCGACGCCGTGGGCTTCATCACCTTGCTGATCATCGACATCGGGGTGATCCGCGAGCTGGCCATCGGTGCCTCCATCGGTGTGGCGGTGATCGTGTTCACCAACCTGATCCTGCTGCCAGTGGCGATTTCCTACGTCGGCATCAGCAAGCGCGCCATCGAACGCAGCAAGAAGGATGCCTCCCGCGAGCATCCGTTCTGGCGCCTGCTGTCGAATTTTGCCAGCCCCAAAGTGGCACCGATCTCCATCGCCCTGGCCCTGGTGGCCTTTGGCGGCGGCCTCTGGTACAGCCAGAACCTGAAGATCGGCGACCTCGACCAGGGCGCGCCGGAGCTGCGTCCCGACTCGCGCTACAACAAGGACAACAACTTCATCATCAGCAACTACTCCACCAGCTCCGACGTTTTGGTGGTGATGGTCAAGACCGCGTCCGAAGGTTGCTCGCGCTATGAAGCCATGGCCCCCATCGACGAGCTGATGTGGAAGATGCAGAACACCGAGGGCGTGCAGTCGGCGATCTCCCTGGTGACTGTGTCCAAGCAGATGATCAAGGGCATGAACGAGGGCAACCTGAAATGGGAAACCCTGTCGCGCAACCCCGATGTGCTCAACAACTCCATTGCCCGGGCCGATGGCCTGTACAACAACAACTGCTCCCTGGCGCCGGTGCTGGTGTTCCTCAATGACCACAAGGCCGCGACCCTGGACCGCGCGGTGCATGCGGTGCAGGAATTCGCCGCGCAGCACAACAAGGATGGCCTGGAGTTCATCCTCGCCGCCGGCAACGCCGGGATCGAGGCGGCCACCAACGAAGTGATCAAGGAGTCCGAGCTGACCATCCTGATCCTGGTGTACATCTGTGTGGCCGGCATGTGCATGATCACCTTCCGCTCCTGGGCGGCGACCCTGTGCATCGTCCTGCCGCTGGTGCTGACCTCGGTGCTGGGCAACGCGTTGATGGCCTTCATGGGCATCGGCGTCAAGGTCGCGACCTTGCCGGTGGTGGCGCTGGGGGTGGGCATCGGGGTCGACTACGGCATCTATATCTACAGCCGTCTGGAAAGCTTCCTGCGTGCCGGACTGCCGTTGCAGGAGGCTTACTACCAGACCCTGCGTTCCACCGGCAAGGCGGTGCTGTTCACCGGCCTGTGCCTGGCCATCGGCGTGTGCACCTGGATCTTCTCGGCGATCAAGTTCCAGGCCGACATGGGCCTGATGCTGACCTTCATGCTGCTGTGGAACATGTTCGGTGCCCTGTGGCTGCTGCCGGCCCTGGCGCGGTTCCTGATCAAGCCGGAGAAGCTGGCGGGGCAGAAGGGCAACTCGCTGTTCGCTCACTGATCCAGGCGTTTTGAACACTCAGCCGCGCCCTCGGGCGCGGCTTTTTCATGCCTGCTCCCAGGGCATGAACAGGCTGGCGCCGCAGGGCAATGCCAGACCCCTTCGACAGTGCCCGCAGGCCGCACCGGCGGCGAGTGATGACTGGACGCAATACGGGCCCGATCCTTGGGCGCCGATCAGCTATGATTGCGCCTTTCCAATTGATGATTGATTGCTATGACCGCTGCTACCGACACCTTGCTCACCGCCCTTGAAGCCTGCGACATGCTGGAAATCGACGGCCTGCACGCCTTCGATTTCACCCTCGACGAGCAGCGCCTGCTGATCGAGTGCATGGATGGCCGTGCCGCCAAGCGCTGGAGCTTTACCCTGGCCCAGGTGCAGGCCGCGACTTTTGATCAGGCGCTGCAGAGCTGGACCCTGGTCGCTGATTCCGGCGAGCACCGCCTGGTGTGCATGAGCGCGTTCAGTGCCCGCGACGAAGAGGAGAGTGAGCATGAAGATGCGTAATTTCTGGCCGCTGTTGATGGCCGGCAGTGTCGGTGCCATGGCGGTCCAGGCCGCGCCGGCAGAGACCCAGGAACTGCTGGTGGGTTCCTACACCCAAGGGCAGAGCCAGGGCCTGTATCGCCTGCGTTTCAACGAGGGGACCGGGCGGATCGATGCCAAACCGTTGCAAGTGGTGAAGAGCTCCAACCCGTCCTGGCTGACCCTCTCCAAGGACCAGAAATTCGTCTTTGTGGTGAATGAAAACAGCCCGGGGCAGGTTGACCCCATCGGTCGTGTCAGCAGCTACAGCCTGGCGCCCAAGACCCATCAACTGAACCTGATCAACCAGGTGCAGAGCCAGGGCAACGAGCCCACTCATTCCAGCCTGAGCGCCGACGGCAACTACCTGTTCGTCAGCAACTATTCGGTGGACGTGGACCCGGGTGGCAGCCTGGCGGTGGTGCCGGTCAGCGCCGACGGCCATCTGTCGCCGGTGGTGCAGCTCACCAGCCATCCGGGCAGCCGGGTCGATCCCGAGCGCCAGCAGTCGGCCCACGTGCATTCGTCGGTGTCGTCCCCGGACGGCCAGTTCGTGTTCGCCAACGACCTGGGGGCAGACAAGATCTTTGTCTACCGCTACGACCCCAAGGCCAATCCGGAACACCCGCTGACGCCCGCCGAACCGGCCTTTGTCCAGCTGCCCCCAGGCAGCGGTCCGCGCCACTTGCTGTTCAGTGCCGATGGCAAGCGTGCCTACCTGACCCTGGAGATGAGCGCCCAGGTGGCGGTCTTTGACTATCAGGACGGCAAGCTGACCCAGCGTCAGTTGCTGGATCTGGCGGCCAATGGCTCCAAGGAGAAAAAGGCCGCGGCGGCCCTGCATGCCTCCAAGGACGGCCAGTACCTGTATGTCAGCAACCGTGGCACGGCCAACCAGTTGCTGGTGTTCGCCATCGACCCGAGCAACGGCCAGCTCAAGGAGATCCAGCGCCGTTCCGTGGAAGGCGATCACCCGCGGGAGTTCAGCCTCGATCCGAGCAACCGCTACGTGCTGATCGGCAACCAGAAAAGCAATGAAATCGTGGTGATCGAACGTGACGCCAAGACTGGTTTCCTCGGCAAGACGGTGCAGAAACTGCCCTTCGAAGCCCCCAGCGACATGAAGTTCCTGGTGCGTCAATAGACCGCAGGCCCCGGTATCCGGGGCCTGACTGCTTCTATCAATCACGCTGATAATAGCTACTGCCGCAAAGCATTTTTTCCCGCCAACCCTCGGGAGTAAGTTTGCTCAACAGCCCACACGGGCGAGCAAGCCAACTGAATCCGAGGGTTATACCGATGAGCTTCAATCTCTTCTCCGTGATCGCAGCCTCCGCCATTTCCGCCAGCGTGGCCCTGCCAGCCAGCGCCAACGTGGAAATCAGCCGCAAGACATCCTCCACCAACACCTACACCCAGAAGTACCTGCAACAAAGCGCCAACTTCTACGCCGCCCTGGATCACAAGAGCCACGGCTGATCGGCTAGCGTTACGCCTGTGCTGGCTAGCCACCTGGCATGTCCAGCGCGATATCCACGTTGCCCCGTAGCCACTGAGTTCCTCACACGATTTGCGCCCAAGCCGGCATGGCTTGCCGACCTTGCGATCGACAAGCTCTGCTTCATGTCATAGGGGAGGGCGCAAGGGGAAGGTTTGCTCAGGCCTGGCTGATGTCAAGCAATCGAGGCATGGCAATCGCCAGATAATCCTGCGTATCGAGCACCATCGACGCATCCAGCCGCCCCGCGTTGAAGGCTATTTCTGCGTAGCCTGTGGTCAAGGCCGGATCGACGATCAATTGAATGCGCTCATCGAAAACAAAAGGAGGGATGGCGCCGATCCGGCACCCGGTCAGTTCCATGGCGGTTTCGGCCTTCACCAGCTCGGCTTTTTTCCCGCCCAGGGCCGCTCCGACTTTCTTCATGTCCAGCTTCTGGTCGCCCGGCAGTATCACCAGGGCATAGGGTCCGGGCTGCCCCTTGAGGGAGCAAAGCATGGCCTTCGCGCCTTGGCCGGGCTCGGTGCCACGGATTTCGGCGACGCGCGCCGACTGGCCCTCGGCATCGTGCATCAACACCCGGTAGGAGGCTGAGCGGGCATCGAGCAGTGCCACGAGGCGATCGAACATCGGATGCATGTAGTTTTCCTCTGGTTTACAGGAGCATGTCGTAGGACAGTTTGCTGATCAGAATCACCAGCAACACCAGGAATAGAGCCCGGACAAAGGGCACGCCCTTATGAACGGCCAGCCAGGTGCCAGTGAGCGCGCCCAGGATGTTGAATGCCGCCATGGGAATTGCGATCAGGTAGAGCACGTTGCCCGTTGGGATGAAGAACATGAGTGCCGCTACGTTGGTCGCGATGTTCACCAGCTTGGCCGATGCCGAGGCATGCAGAAAGTCGAAGGCGAAGCAGCGGATGAACAGGAAGATCAGGAAGCTGCCAGTGCCGGGACCGAACAGGCCATCGTAGAAACCGATGGCGCCGCCGATGACAATCGCCAGCAGTTTTTCCTTGGTGCCGATGCGCATGGGTTTGTGCAGGGCGCCGAAATCTTTCTTCCAGAAGGTGTAGATCGCCATCAGTACAATCAACACCAGCACCGCCGGCCGGATCATCGACTGAGGTACGAACGACACCGTGGCGGCGCCGAAGAAGGCCATGACAAAGGCCGCGCAGGCGGCGGGGATCACAAGCCCCCAGTTGATCACCACCTTGCGTACGAAGGAGCGGGCCGCGAATGCGGTGCCGCAGGCGGCCGCGACCTTGTTGGTACCCAGCAGCGCCGCCGGCTGAGCGGTGGGGAGCACGTTGAATAGCGCAGGAATCTGGATCAGTCCGCCGCCGCCCACCGCCGCATCGATCAGGCCGGCGGCGAAGGCGAACACGCAAAGGATGACAATATCGACCATGAAATCAGGCTCTGCCTATGTAGGGTTGATGAGGGGCCAGCGGCACCACGCGTGCCGGATCATTGACCCCGAAGACCCGCAACATCCAGCGATCACGGCCGTCGTAGCGGGGTGTAAAACCATCCCGGGCATGCAGGGTTTGCTGGTTCTTGAAGATCAGCATGTCCCCTGGTTGCAGCAGTATGTGGTGCACGACATCGGGATGATCGGCGGCGGCGGCGAACAGTTGGAGGGCAAACTGCGCATTGGCGCAGGTCGCTTCGACACTCGCTTTGTTGTAGCGGCAATACAGGTCACCGGTTGCGCTTCTGTACAGCAAGGGGACGTTTTCCAGCACATTCCCCTGTTTGCCGAAGGAGGCCGGTCGGCGAACGGTGAAGTTCGGTCGTAACAATTCCTCTTCGACACAGGCCGGCAGAATGGCCAGCACCTCGTCAATGGCGACGATGCGCGTCGGCACATCGAGCTCGCAGCGCAGGCCGGTCAGGGACAGGTACTCCGGACAGGCCGACAACTGCGAGACGGGTTCGCAGGTCAAAGGCAGGTGAGGGTTGTCGACGTGCATGCCCAGGTCCGCGCGCGAGCCATAGGAGCTCTTTTCGGTCTCTCGCTTGTGCTTGGGCGATACGTGACGGAACACGGTGTCGTTGCTTTCACCCTCGTAGGCCAGTGGACGGGTTTGCAGAGTTTGCAGCACGGACAAGATAGCCCCGGCCAGCGTCGACACGTTCTCGATACCCGGCTCCAGGTCATAGGGCGTGGCCGGCAGTTGCGGGTCCAGCGGCAGCCCCCTGACGATCATCGCCACGTCACGGGCCTGTGGAAAATTGCGTAGCTGCTGGATTTTCTCCGGGCACAGGGCACTTTCCAGCAGCCGCCCCAGGGCCGGCATGTGGCGGATACCCGAGGCGCTATCGGTCACGTCCAGCGCTGCCAGACCGGCCTGAAGTGTGCGTTGTTCTTCGAGCGACAGATGAATTTGCGGTATCTCCCGTCGGGTCGAAGTCACTGATTTTTTTTCCAGCCATTCATGAGTGACTTCATCAACACAAGCTGCGGCTTTCCCGATTACTTCATCCAGCTTTGACACGTCCTTGCGCTCCTGTTTGCCCCATCCTTGTGGGTTGAGCGGGAAGGTTAACGGAAGGGCCTTTTTTTGTGTTGCAATGCCGCGTTGTGAAAAATGCAATGAGGTGGACAGTGGCATTGAATATGTTGGGGGAACTTGAAGCCTTCGCGACCGTGGCTCGCAAGCGCAGCTTCGTCGCCGCGGCACGGACGCTGGGGCGCTCCCCCAGCGCACTGACCCGTGCCGTTCAAGCCCTGGAGGAAAGTGTGGGGCTCAAGTTGTTCAATCGCTCCTCCAATGCCGTGAGCTTGACCGAAGCGGGTGAATGCTTATTGCCCCACGCGTACAAAATGCTCGACCTGCAACGTGAGGTCGATGAAGACCTGTCCGGTCTCAGCGGCCTGGCCTCCGGCTGGATCCGTTTTTCCGCCCCCGAGTTTCTCGGACAAGGGGTATTGCCCCGGTTGATCGCGCAGTACTGCGAGCGTTATCCAGACGTTAATGTCGATGTGATTTTCACCGATGAGATCATCGACCCGGCCAAGAGCAAGCTGGACTTCTCGATTCGCGGCGCGTTTCCACAATCCAGCGACTTGATCGGCTTTGCGCTCTGGAGTTACTCACGTTATCTGTACGCCAGCCCCGGCTACCTGGAGCGCAACGGCATGCCCGACTCCATCGAGGCACTGGAGTCGCATTCGCTGATCCTGCATACGGCGCCACGGATTCTCAAGGAGTGGAATTTTCGCAGTGAGGAGCAGGCCATCAGCTTTCGGGTTCACCCCAAATTTCGTTTCAGCTCCGGTCTGGCGGTATTCCAGGCGGCCCTGGCGGGCGTCGGGATCGCCCGCTTGGCGGATTGGATGGCGGAGCCCGAAGTGGCAGCGGGGCGCCTGCTCCGGGTTTGTCCTGAGTACAAGCTCACCTCCAGCAGCGGTGAGAGCCCACAGATGCACGCGGTGTACCCGGCCGGAAATTTGCCGCTGCGGGTGAAGGCATTGCTGGAGATGATCCGCGACTTAGGTGAAAGCCTCGAATGTAAACGCGGCTCAGCACAAATTATGCTTGGCAGTGGCACATAGCCATGTGTTTAAATTTGACGCTGAATTATTGACTCTTTCCCGAGCAAGGATCGAAAGCATGCTGACGCGTCTGGCTGTGGTTCTGCTGTTGCTCTATTCCACCCCCATCCTGTCTTCTGCCCAGCCTGTCGAAGGCGAGCCAGAGACCTCTCGCGAGCGTTTGACCAGCCTGTTGCAGGACTGACGTTCGAGGTTGGATTGAGCGTGGCAATCAAGGAAGGAACGGGTCCCGGAATCGGGACCCGTTTGTCTGGGTTCAGTCCTTGGACGAACCGCGTTTTACCAGTTTCATGACCACCACGAAGAACACCGGGACGAAGATCACCGCCAGGGTCGCGGTGATCATGCCGCCGATCACCCCGGTGCCGATGGCCTGCTGGCTGGCGGAACTGGCGCCGGTGGCAATGGCCAGGGGCACCACGCCGAGGATGAAGGCCAGGGACGTCATGACGATCGGCCGCAGACGCAGGCGTGCTGCCTGCACCGTGGCGTCGATCAGGTCGTGGCCTTCGTCGTACAGGCTCTTGGCGAACTCGATGATCAGGATTGCGTTCTTCGCCGACAGGCCGATGATGGTGATCAGGCCGACCTTGAAGAACACGTCGTTGGGCATCCCGCGCAAGCTCACCGCCAGCACCGCACCCAGCACCCCCAGGGGCACCACCAGCAGCACCGAGGTCGGAATCGACCAGCTCTCGTAGAGCGCCGCCAGGCACAGGAACACGATCAGCAGCGACAGGCCCAGCAACAGCGGCGCCTGACTGCCCGAGAGGCGTTCCTGCAGCGACAGACCGGTCCACTCCAGGCCCAGGCCGGCGGGCAACTGGTTCACCAGTCGCTCGACTTCCTGCATGGCTTCACCGGTGCTGTGGCCCGGAGCCGGTTCGCCGGAAATGGCAATCGCCGGGTAGCCGTTGTAGCGGGTCAGCTGGGCCGGCCCCAGGGTCCAGGTGGCGCGGACGAACGCAGACAGCGGCACCATCTTGCCGGCACTATTGCGCACGTTCATCCGCAGCAGGTCCTCGACCTGGCTGCGTTGATCGCCTTCGGCCTGGACCACCACCCGCTGCATGCGTCCCTGGTTGGGGAAGTCGTTGATATAGGCCGAGCCCAGGGCCGTGGACAGCAGGTTGCCGATATCGGCGAAGGACACGCCCAGGGCGTTGGCCTGCTTGCGGTCGACTTCCAGTTGCACCTGGGGCGCTTCGGCCAGGGCGCTCTCGCGGACGTTGGCCAGGATCGGGCTCTTTTCCGTGGCAGCCAGCAGCTCGGTCCGGGCCTGCATCAGCGCGGCGTGGCCGACGCCGCCACGGTCCTGCAGACGGAATTCGAAGCCACTGGAGGTGCCCAGGCCGTCGATCGGCGGCGGCAGTACGGCGTACACCACGGCGTCCTTGATCGCACTCAGGGCACCGTTGGCGCGGTCGGCAATGGCCATGGCCGAGTCGTCGCTGCCCCGTTGCGACCAGTCCTTGAGGGTGGTGAAGGCCAGGGCCGCGTTCTGTCCGCTCCCGGAGAAGCTGAAGCCGAGGATGATGGTGCTGTCGCCCACCCCCGGTTCGCCGGCGTTATGCGCCTCGATCTGTTCCACCACCTTGATCGTGCGGTTCTGGCTGGCCCCGGGCGGCAGCTGGATGTCGGTGATGGTGTAGCCCTGGTCTTCCACCGGGAGGAACGAGGAGGGCAGGCGGCTGAACAGCAGCGCCATGATCGCCAGCAGCGCGACGTAGATCAGCAAGTAGCGACCGGTGCGCTTGAGGGCATAGCTCACGCCGCCCTCGTAGCGGTTGCTCAGGCTTTCGAAACGCCGGTTGAACCAGCCGAAGAAACCGCTGCGTTCATGGTGTTCGCCCTTGGCAATGGGCTTGAGCAGGGTGGCGCACAGGGCCGGGGTCAGGGTCAGGGCGAGGAAGGCCGAGAACAGGATCGAGGTGGCCATGGACAGGGAGAACTGCTGGTAGATCACCCCCACCGAACCCGGCATGAAGGCCATGGGAATGAACACGGCGACCAGCACCAGGGTGATGCCGATGATGGCCCCGGTGATCTGCTTCATGGCCTTGCGCGTGGCCTCCTTGGGCGACAGGCCCTCGGTGGCCATGATCCGCTCGACGTTCTCCACCACCACGATGGCATCGTCCACTAGGATGCCGATGGCCAGCACCATGCCGAACATGGTCAGCACGTTGATGGAGAACCCCAGGGCCAGCATGGTGGCGAAGGTGCCCATCAGCGCCACCGGCACCACCAGGGTCGGGATCAGGGTGTAGCGGATGTTCTGCAGGAACAGGAACATCACCAGGAACACCAGGGCCATGGCTTCCATCAGGGTGTAGATCACTTTGGTGATCGAGACCTTGACGAAGGGTGAGGTGTCATAGGGGATCTTGTATTCCACGCCGGTGGGGAAGTAGCGCGACAGTTCGTCCATCTTGGCGCGGATCAGGGTCGCGGTATTCAGCGCGTTGGCCCCGGGGGACAGCTGCACGCCAACAGCGGTGGAGGGCTTGCCGTTCAGGCGTGTGCCGAACTGGTATTCCTGGCTGCCGACTTCCACCCGCGCCACATCGCCGATGCGCACCGTGGAGCCGTCGGGATTGGCCCGCAGGACAATGTCGGCGAACTCTTCCGGCGTGCTCAGCTGGCCCTTGACCAGGATGGTGGCGGTGATTTCCTGGCTCGACGGGTTGGGCAGATCGCCGATGCTGCCTGCCGGCACCTGGGCGTTTTGCGCGCTGATGGCGGCATTGACGTCCGCCGGGGTCAGGTTGAAACCGATCAGCTTCTGCGGGTCGAGCCAGATGCGCATGGCTCGCTCGGCGCCGTACAGCTGGGCCTTGCCAACCCCGTCCACGCGGCGGATCTCGTTCATCACGTTGCGCGCCAGGTAGTCGCTGAGGGCCACATCGTTGAGGCGCCCGTCATTGGAGGTCAGGGTGATCAGCAACAGGAAGCCGGCGGAGACTTTCTCCACCTGCAGGCCTTGCTGGGTCACGGCCTGGGGCAGGCGCGGCTCCACCGCCTTGAGGCGGTTCTGCACGTCCACCTGGGCCAGCTCCGGGTTGGTGCCGGGCTGGAAGGTGGCAGTGATGGTGGCGCTGCCCAGGCTGCTCTGGGAGGAGAAGTACAGCAGGTGGTCGGCACCGTTGAGCTCCTGCTCGATCAGGCTGACCACCGACTCGTCCAGGGTCTGCGCCGAGGCACCCGGATAGGCCGCGTAGATCTCGATCTGCGGCGGTGCCACGGTGGGGTACTGCGCCACCGGCAGTTGGGGAATCGCCAGGGCGCCACCCAACAGGATGAAGAAGGCGACCACCCAGGCGAATACCGGGCGGTCAATAAAGAATTGCGGCATGTCGTACTACCTACTGGCCAGGATTCTGAGCGAGCGGAAGGGGCGTGTCGTCGATCTGCACCAGCTCGCCGGGACGGGCGTGCTGCAAGCCTTCGACAATGATGCGGTCACCGGGCTTGAGCCCTTCGGTGACGATCCAGCGGTCTTTCTGTACCCCGCCCAGTTGCACCGGGTGTTGCACCACACGGTTTTCGGCATTCACCAGCAACACCTGGGCGACGCCGGCGCTGTCACGCTGGATGGCCCGTTGCGGCACGCTGATGCCCTGCTGGTTGACGGCCTGCTCCAGGCGCACGCGCACGAAGCTGCCGGGCAACAGATCGAGGTCCGGGTTGGGGAACTCGCTACGCAGGATGATCTGCCCGGTGCTCGGGTCGACGCTGATGTCGGCGAACAGCAGTTTGCCCGGCAACGGATAGAGGCTGCCGTCGTCCTGGATCAGGGTGGCCTTGGCCTGGTCCTTGCCCACCTGTTGCAACTGCCCGGCCCGCAAGGCCCGGCGCAGTTCATTGAGCTCACGGGTGGATTGGGTCAGGTCGGCGTGGATCGGGTCCAGTTGCTGGATCAGCGCCAGAGGCGTGGTTTCGTTCTGGCCCACCAGGGCGCCTTCGGTCACCAGGGCGCGGCCGACGCGACCGGAAATCGGCGCGGTAACAGTGGCGAAGTCCAGATTGAGCCTGGCACGTTTGACTGCGGCCTGATTGGCCGCGACTTCGGCATCGGCCTGGCGCCGGGTCGCCCGGGCGTTGTCGTATTCCTGGCCGCTGATGGCCTGGTCGGCGATCAGCTTGGCAAAGCGTTGTTCCTGCAGGCGCGCCTGGAAGGCACTGGCCTCGGCCTTGCGCAGGTTGGCCCGGGCGCTGTCCAGGTCGGCCTGGAAGGGCGCCGGGTCAATGCGGAACAGCACGTCACCCTGCTTGACGTCGGAACCCTCGCGGAAGGTCCGTTGCAGCACCACCCCGGCCACTCGGGCACGGACTTCGGCGATTCGCGGTGCGGCGATGCGCCCGCTCAGTTCGCTGGTGATGGACAGGGCCTGGCTCTGGATCGTCTCGATCCGCACCGTGGCGGTCGGTGGTGTCTGTTCGCTCTCGGTTTGGCCGCAGGCGCTCAGCGCCCCTGCCAGAACCAACAGGCAGAGTGGCGCGAAGAGTTTATTCGACATGCTGATACCCCAATAATGACCTCGGCATGCTAAGGGCATGAGTCAAGGCCCGCTGTGAAGCTGTGTAGGTGCTGTGTGAAAAAGTGTGAAGCAGGCGCGCCCGGGCTGCCGCTGTTGTATATCCTTGGCGCCTCGCTGGTTGTAGCCGGTGCTCTATAAGAAACGCCGGTACTCTGTATTTCTTCAATAAAGACCTCAGCTCATGCCCAATATTCTTCTCGTCGAAGACGACTCCGCCCTCTCGGAACTGATTGCCAGTTATCTGGAGCGCAACGGCTATCAGGTCAGTGTGATCAGTCGTGGCGATCAGGTGCGGGAGCGGGCCAAGAGCAATCCGCCGGACCTGGTGATCCTCGACCTGATGTTGCCGGGGCTGGACGGTTTGCAGGTCTGCCGTTTGTTGCGCGCCGACTCGGCGACTTTGCCGATCCTGATGCTGACCGCGCGCGATGATAGCCATGATCAGGTCCTGGGGCTGGAAATGGGCGCCGACGACTATGTGACAAAACCTTGCGAACCGCGAGTGCTGTTGGCACGGGTGCGTACCTTGTTGCGCCGCAGCAGCCTGAGTGAGCCGCAGACCGCCAGCGACCAGATCCTCATGGGCAACCTGTGCATCGACCTCTCCGAGCGCACCGTGACCTGGCGCGAGCAGTTGGTGGAACTGTCCAGCGGTGAGTACAACCTGCTGGTGGTGCTGGCCCGGCACGCCGGTGAAGTGCTCAGTCGCGACCAGATCCTCCAGCGCCTGCGGGGCATCGAGTTCAACGGCACCGATCGCTCGGTGGACGTGGCCATCTCCAAGTTGCGACGCAAGTTCGACGACCATGCCGGCGAGGCGCGCAAGATCAAGACCGTCTGGGGCAAGGGCTATCTGTTCAGCCGTTCCGAGTGGGAATGCTGAGTCCATGCTGCGCATCCTGATCCGGCTGTACCTGATCACCATCGTCGCCTTCAGCGCAGCGATCTACCTGATCCCCGACCTGGTGATCAAGGTCTTCCACGAGCGTTTCCTGGACTACAACCTGGATCAGTCCCGCGGGCTGCAGAGCTTGATCGTCAAGCAGTTTCGCGCCATGCCTGCGTCCCAGTGGCCGACCCTGGCCGAGGAAATGGACGAGGAGTTCCACCCGCTGCAGGTGGCTCTTGTGCGTATCGACGATGCGGACTTCAGCCTTTACGAACGTGAGCGCCTGGAACGCGGCGAGAAGGTCGTGCGCCTGGGAGACTGGGGCTGGCGCACACTGGCAGTGTCGCCGCTGGATGACCAGCTGGCGGTGAAGCTGGTGGTGCCGCCGGACCCTCTGGACGTCAACCTGCTGTACTGGAGCATCAACGTGCTGATCGTCGCGGTGCTGCTGGCCTGCCTGCTGCTTTGGGTCAGGCCCCACTGGCGCGATCTGGAGCGCTTGAAGCGCACCGCCGAGCGCTTCGGCAAGGGCCACTTGAGTGAACGCACGCAACTGCCCGGCAGCTCCAACATCGGCAGCCTGGCCCATGTCTTCGACACCATGGCCGGGGACATCGAGCAACTCCTGAACCAGCAGCGGGACTTGCTCAATGCGGTGTCCCACGAGTTGCGCACGCCTTTGACCCGGCTGGATTTCGGCCTGGCCCTGGTGCTCTCCGACGATCTGCCTGCCGCCAGCCGCGAGCGTCTGCAAGGGCTGGTGGCGCATATTCGTGAACTGGATGAACTGGTGCTGGAGCTGCTGTCCTACAGCCGCCTGCAGAATCCGGCCTGCCTGCCGGAGCAGGTCGAGGTGTCGCTGGACGAGTTCATCGACAGCATCCTCGGCAGCGTTGACGATGAACTGGAATCGGACATCGTCATCGATGTCCTGCTGCACGGCACCCTGGAGCGTTTCACCCTGGACCCGCGGCTGACTGCCCGGGCCCTGCAGAACCTGCTGCGCAATGCCACCCGTTACTGTGAGAAACGCATCCAGGTGGGCGTGCTGGTCAGCGACGAGGGGTGTGAAATCTGGGTCGACGACGACGGCATCGGCATTCCTGACGACGAGCGCGAGCGGGTATTCGAACCCTTCTACCGCCTGGACCGTAGCCGCGACCGCGCCACCGGCGGATTCGGCCTGGGCCTGGCCATCAGCCGCCGGGCCCTGGAAGCCCAGGACGGCACCCTGACCGTGGAGGCCTCGCCCCTGGGGGGCGCGCGTTTTCGCCTGAGCCTGCCGCCCCCGACCACCCGCTGAACGGCTCCCACGGCCTTGTCGCCGCTGCCGAGCCTGCGATCGCCGACGCAGTCGGCGCAAAGCTGGAACAACGCGGCGTCTGCTCCAGCGTGCCCTCAGGGCCCGTTCGCAGCCTGCGGCAGCGGCTACACAAACCGGCGTGCCTTCAAGGGCGCGCGCCAGCCTGCGGCCAGTCCCGTTTTTGGCCAATGCGCTGCCTTACGGGGCGGCGCCACCACTTGCTATAGTTCGGCCCTCATTTTCCGCCCAGTAAAGGATCACTGCCATGTCCGAATACCAAGCCTTTCGCGTCGAACTCGCTGACAACATCGCCCATGTGCAGATCAATCGGCCGGAAAAGATCAATGCCATGAACGCCGCGTTCTGGAGCGAGATCGTCGAGATCTTCCGCTGGATCGATGACACCGATGCGGTGCGGGTGGTGGTGCTCAGTGGCGCCGGCAAGCATTTTTCCTCAGGTATAGACCTGATGCTGCTGGCTGGCGTGGCCAACGAACTGGGCAAGGACGTGGGCCGCAACGCCCGTCTGCTAAGGCGCAAGATTCTCCAGTTGCAATCCTCCTTCACCGCCGTGGACAACTGCCGCAAGCCCGTGCTGGCGGCGATCCAGGGCTATTGCCTGGGGGGCGCCATCGACCTGATCAGCGCTTGCGACATGCGCTATGCCGCTGACGATGCCCAGTTCTCCATCAAGGAAATCGATATCGGCATGGCGGCGGATGTCGGCACATTGCAACGTTTGCCACGTATCATCGGCGACGGCATGCTGCGCGAGCTGGCCTACACTGGGCGCACCTTCGGTGCCGAGGATGCGCGCAGCATCGGCCTGGTCAACCGCACCTACAGCGATGCCGCCAGCCTGCTGGACGGGGTCATGGAGATTGCCCGGGAGATTGCCGCCAAATCGCCGATCGCGGTCAGCGGCACCAAGGAAATGCTCAGCTACATGCGTGACCACCGGATCGATGACGGCCTGGAATATGTCGCCACCTGGAACGCCGCCATGTTGCAGTCCAACGACTTGCGTGTGGCCATTGCCGCCCACATGAGCAAACAGAAACCCGAATTTCTGGATTGATTGACGATGATTGCACGCTGGACCACCGCAGTACTCGACACCGACCTTCCTGGCGGCTGGGCCGTGGCCCGCGGCCCGGAAGGCTTTCTCCATGACGACAACGGCGCGCTGTTCCCGCGGCACTGGCTCAAGGGCCAGGACCTGCCGCTGCTGGCGGAACACGGCATCGGCCACCTCGATGGCGAGCCGGTGTACCTGCTGGAACTCAGTGGCCGCGCCGAGGTGCCGGGCTGTCGCTGGAAAAGCCTGCGAGCCTTCATGCTGGAGGGCGATCACACCCTGTACAAGGTCCTGGGCTATGCCGCGCAGATTGGCACCTGGGCCCGGGAGCATCGCTTTTGCGGCAGTTGCGGCCGGGCCACGCGGCAAGTGCCGGGGGAGCGGGCAATGTATTGCGAGCCCTGCGATCTGCGGGCCTATCCGCGCATTTCACCGAGCATGATCGTGCTGATCACCCGGGGCGACGAGATTCTTCTGGCCCGTTCTCCGCGTTTCGTTACGGGTGTCTACAGCACCCTGGCCGGCTTTGCCGAGCCCGGTGAGTCGGCGGAGGATTGCCTGATCCGCGAGGTGCGGGAGGAGGTGAGCATCGAGGTCAGGAACATCCAGTACGTGGGCAGTCAGTGCTGGCCGTTCCCGCATTCGATGATGCTGGGCTTCCATGCCGAATACGCCGCTGGCGAGATCATCCCCCAGGAAGACGAGATCGAGGATGCCCAGTGGTTCAACGTGCACGCGCTGCCGCCGTTGCCGGCCTCGCGCTCGATTGCCCGCTACCTGATCGACCTCTATGTGGCGCGCCGTCTAGGCCACGCTGAACCAGTGCTGCCAGGCTAGGCGCACGGTCAACCCCAGGACCACGGTGATGAACACCGGGCGAATGAACTTGGCACCACCGCTGATGGCGGTGCGTGCGCCGAAGAACGCACCGACCATCACCGACAGGCCCATGCACAGGCCGATGATCCAGTCCACCTGCCCGGAGAACACGAACACCGACAGCGCTGCGATGTTGCTGACGAAGTTCATGCTGCGGGCCACGCCGCTGGCCTTGACCAGGTCGATGGGGTAGAGCAGCAGGCTGCTCACGGTCCAGAACGCCCCGGTGCCGGGCCCGGCCACGCCGTCATAGAAGCCCAGGCTGAAGCCCTGGCTCGATTGCCACTTCTTCTTGATCGGTGCGTCGCTGTCCAGCGGCGCCTTGGGGGTGCCGCCGAACAGCAGGTACAGGCCACAGGCGAAGACGATCACCGGCAGCATCTTGTTCAGCCACTCGGCCGGCAGGTAATGGGCGACGATGGCCCCGGTCAGCGCCCCCACCAGGGTGCCGACAATGGCGTGGGTCCATTGGCGGGGGTGGAACAGCTTGCGGCGATAGAAGGTGAAGCTGGCGGTGGCGGAACCGAAGGTCGAACTGAGCTTGTTGGTACCCAGGACCAAGTGCGGCGGCAGCCCGGCCGTCAGCAGGGCCGGCGTGGTGAGCAGCCCGCCGCCGCCAGCGATGGCGTCGATGAAACCGGCGATGAATGCTACGAGGGCGAGAATGGCGAGGGTGGTCAGGTCTACGCTGAGTTCGAAGGGCATGGATTCGGCTTATTGTTCGGCGGGAAGCGCAAAGGGGGCTGCGCGAAAGATCGCCATCTTACCTGCAACCCCGCCCGCTGCGCGACCGCCTCGACCTTGGTCTGATACCCCTATCCCAGGCGCCGGCTTACCGGCGAGTGAGCCCCTGAGTCTTGCGCACGATCAGAGGACGCCCTCACTGGCAAGCCAGCTCCTACGGACGGCGCATGGCCCGGAAAGCGTAGGAGCCGGCTTGCCGGCGAATGGGCCCTTGAGCCTTGTGCACGACCGGAGGGGGCCTTCGCTGGCAAGCCAGCTCCTACGGACGGTGCAGGGAAGGGTCAGCGTTGCGGGCCGTTGCCGATCTGCCAGACAAAAGGCGGTTCGCTGCCGTTGATACGCCAGTCACCGACAATCCGTGCCTTGTAGATCACCGGGTTATGGGACGACACGGTCCGCGCATTGCGCCAATGCCGATCCAGGGCCTTGCCCTGTCGAATGTCCGAAGCCCCCAGGGCATTGAACAGTTCGCTGGTGGCGCGCTGGATCAGTTCGCTCACCACCACCTGGGCCGTGGCCGATTCGATTTCCGCGGCCACATTGGCTTCACGTTCCTTCACCTGATCCCCGGCAAAGCGCGCCAGGTACGCTCGTTGCGCCGGCGCTGCTGCCCGTACTGTCGCCGCCTCGGCGGCATACACCAGGGCTGCAATCTCGCCCACCACCTGCTGCACCTGGGCGTCGGCGCTGACCTGGGGTGCGTTGCCATGGCTGTAGATGCGCTTGCGCACCCGCACTTCGTGAGCCACATCGCGCAGTGCAGCACGGCCGATCCCGGTCAGGGTCGCCAGCAGCACCAGTTGATAGAAGGCGGTCTGGTATTTGAGGCGGGTGGCGAAGTCGATGATGTTCTCGGCCTCCACTTCGGCGTCGGTAAAGCGCGAGGTGCCACTGCCGGTGGTGCGCTGGCCGAAACCGTCCCAGTCATCGCTCTGCTGGATGCCGCTCTGGCGAGTCCTTACGGCGGCAATCACATCGCCGCCGGTATCGCTGCGCTGGGCGTAGACATCGATCCAGTCGGAGAAAATGCTGCCGGTGCTGTAGAACTTTTCGCCATTGAGGCGCCATTTTTCGCCGTCCGGCGTCACCTTGGTGATCACCTGGCCAATCTCCACCGCGCCGATTTCAGTCCAGGCGCAGCCGACGATATCGCCCTCGACAAAACGCTTGAACCACAGGTCCCGGGCCGGGCCAGGGGGCGCATTGAGGCGATCCTCGGCAAAGGCGAAGTGCCCGCGCAGGGCCTGGGGCACATTGGCATCGGCCTCGGCCAGCTCGATCAGCAGTTGAAACAGCTGGGGCAGGGAGGCGCCGCCACCACCGTATTCCACCGGCACCCGCAGCGCGCCGAAGCCGGCCTCCTTGAGCCATTGGATAGGTTCATAAGGCAAGGTGCGGCTGTGCTCGCGCTCCACGGCACCGGCGGCGATCTTCTGGAAGATTGGCCGGAAGCGCTCGGCCAGGGCTTCGTAGTCGACGCCTACGGACAGCGGATTGATTACCTGATGTTCGGTCATGGTGTGGCTCCTGGGGCAGGCAGTAAAAAACAGTAGGTGTCGAAGCTGATTGCACACAGCATGCCGGAATCCCCAGTGCCGGTTTGCCTGGGCGCGGGCGGGGACGGGCATCCGGCAACTGTTGTCCGGGCAACAGTTGATCAACAAATCGGTTGATTGCAGGTTTTTTGGATGGCCTGTCGCAGCTGTTGCAAGTGGCGCTTGCAGGGGCAACGAAGTCGCCCCTGCAACCCTGGCAAGCCGCTGCGGGCCTGGTCCTGCGCCGCGTGGCTGTGCCTTGCCCGGGCTCCGGAACAAGGCTTGCGCCGGCGCTGTCGGGCGCTGGCACGCTTGCTGCTCTGGTCCTTGCACCTTAATCAGTCCCGAGGACCGAACCATGAGTCAGCAAGCCGTCAAATTTGCGTATTGGGTGCCTAACGTCAGTGGCGGGCTGGTGGTGAGCAAGATCGAACAGCGCACCCACTGGGGCATCGACTACAACCGCAAGCTGGCGCAGATCGCCGAAGCGGCGGGCTTTGAATACGCCCTGACGCAGATCCGCTTCACCGCCGGTTACGGCGCCGAATACCAGCATGAGTCGGTGGCCTTCAGCCATGCGCTGTTGGCGGCAACCGACAAGCTCAAGGTGATCGCGGCGATCCTGCCCGGGCCCTGGCAACCGGCCCTGGCGGCCAAGCAACTGGCGACCATCGATCAACTGACCAACGGCCGCATCGCGGTGAACATAGTCAGCGGCTGGTTCAAGGGCGAGTTCCAGGCCATCGGCGAGCACTGGCTCGAACACGATGAGCGTTATCGCCGTTCCGAGGAGTTCATCCGTTCCCTGCGCGGGATCTGGAGCCAGGACCACTTCACCTTCAAGGGGGACTTCTATCGCTTCGACAATTACAGCCTCAAACCCAAGCCCCTGGGGCAACCGGAAATCTTCCAGGGCGGCAGTTCGCGGGCGGCCCGGGACATGGCCGCGAGGGTGTCGGACTGGTACTTCACCAATGGCAACAGCGTGGAGGGGATCAAGGCCCAGGTTGACGATATTCGTGCCAAGGCCGCCGCCAACCAGCATTCGGTGAAAGTCGGGGTGAATGCCTTTGTGATCGCCCGGGACACCGAGGAAGAAGCCCGGGCGGTGCTGGCGGAGATTATCGACAAGGCCGATCCGGAGGCGGTGAATGCCTTTGGCGATGCGGCGAAGCAGGCCGGCAAGGCCTCACCGGAGGGTGAGGGCAACTGGGCCAAGTCCAGTTTCGAGGACCTGGTGCAATACAACGACGGCTTCAAGACCAACCTGATCGGCACCCCGCAGCAGATTGCCCAACGGATTGTCGCCTTGAAGGCGGTGGGGGTGGATCTGGTCCTGGCGGGCTTCCTGCATTTTCAGGAGGAGGTTGAGTATTTCGGCCAGCGCGTACTGCCGTTGGTGCGGGAGCTGGAAGCCCAGGCCCTGCTCAAGGAGCAAGAAGCCGCAGCTTGAATGGCGTGTTGCTTGCCGGCGAAGAGGCCCGCAAGCCTTGCATCGCCCTCGAAGACGCGTTCGCTGGCAAGCCAGCTCCTACGGGAAGGTGTTGTGCGAGGTTGCTTGTAGGAGCCGGCTTGCCGGCGAAAGGGCCCCTGGGTCTTGTGCAAGGCTTGAGGACGCTTTCGCTGGCAAGCCAGCTCCTACGGGGGCGGGTGGGTTACAGGCCCAGGTCGCTGAGGCCTGGATGGTCATCCGGGCGCCGGCCCAGGGGCCAGTGGAATTTGCGCTCGGTTGCCTTGATCGGCATGTCGTTGACGCAGGCAAAACGCCGGGCCATCAGCCCTTGTTCGTCGAACTCCCAGTTCTCGTTGCCGTAGGAGCGGAACCAGTTGCCCGAGTCGTCATGCCATTCATAGGCGTAGCGCACGGCGATGCGGTTGTCGGTAAAGGCCCAGAGTTCCTTGATCAGGCGGTAATCCAGTTCCTTGGCCCATTTGCGGGCAAGGAAGGCCTTGGCCTCTTCGCGGTTGTGGGCGAACTCGGCGCGGTTGCGCCATTGGGTGTCCAGGGTATACGCCAGGGATACCCGTTCCGGGTCCCGGGAGTTCCAGCCATCTTCGGCCAGACGGATCTTTTCAATCGCCGACTCGCGAGTGAAAGGTGGAAGGGGCGGGCGCACTTGAGCGTTAGACGACATGACTTGTCTCCAATAAAAGTTGCTGTTCAAACAAAGCAGTTGCTCTTGTTTAAAACAATCAGAGGTCCAATAACTTTCGCGCCATGCATTGCGCATTATCAGCAGCACTGTGATCGCCCATGACAAGGGCAACGGTAATGGCGCCATCGATCAGGATCAGCAGTTGCGCTGCCAGTTCCTTTGGATGTTGCACGCCATGTTCCTGGCAAAGCTCGGTCACGTAATCGAGCAGTTTCTGTTTATGTTGTTTGGCCACCTGGCGCACCGGGTCCTGGGGATCGCCGGTCTCGCCGCTGGTGTTGATAAAGGCGCAGCCGCGGAAACCTTCGGACTCGAACCAGTCCCTGAGTACGCTGAACAGCGCCAGCAGCCGCTGTGCAGAGCCTTCGGCCTTGCCCACTTCAGTCCTGTACCAGTGCATCCAGCGCTGGTCGCGACGTTCCAGGGCGGCCACCACCAGTTCGTCCTTGTTGCTGAAATAGCGATAGACGCTCTTTCTCGAGACCCCGGCGGTCTTCACCAACAGATCCATGCCAGTGGCGGCAATGCCGCTCTTGTAGATCAGCTTCTCGGTGACGTCGAGGATGATGTCGCGTGTTTCAGAGGGAGTGATTTCGTTCATGGCGCAAAGAGTAGAACGATCGTTCTCCTTGGTCAATCCTGTAATTCAAACTTTTATATTCAGCGGTCTTTCTCACAGGTGCTGGCTTGCCGGCCAAGGTAATTTCCAGGGCAGTGCAAGACTCAAGATGCTTTGCGCCAGCAAGCCGGTTACTTCAGAACGGGCTGACAGGGGACTCAGCCTGTTCCATGGTGTAAGCTCTTGCGCTCTTTGGATTTGAGCCACTGCGAGCCCTATGCCGTCGCTTTTCAAACGTTCCTTGCTGCCCAAACTGCGCAGCTTCCCCCTGGCTGCCGAAGCCTTCACCACTCTGACTGGCGCTGCGCAATTTCGTCGCACTCTGCTGGAGCAAATTGCCCAGGCCCGGCGGCGCATCTATATCGTCGCGCTGTACCTGCAGCAGGATGAGGCCGGTCAGGAAATCCTCGATGCCCTGCATGCCGCCAAGGCCGCGCGCCCGGAACTCGAGGTGCTTGTGGTGGTGGACTGGCTGCGGGCCCAGCGCGGCCTGATCGGCGCCGGCAAGCAGCCGGGCAACTCGGCCTGGTATCAGGAAATGACCCGTACCCATGCCACCGAAGTGCCGATCTACGGCGTGCCGGTGCAGACCCGGGAGCTGTTCGGGGTCCTGCACCTCAAGGGCTTCGTGATCGACGATTGCGTGCTCTACAGCGGCGCCAGCCTGAACAACGTGTACCTGCACAAGTTCGACAAGTACCGCTTCGACCGTTACCACCTGCTGCACAACCGCGCCCTGGCCGACTCCATGCACCATCTGGTGCAGCACGGCCTGGTGGCGTCGCGGGCGGTACATCGCCTGGACCTGCCGAACCTGCCGACCACCCGCAGTCTGCGTAACGACATCGGCGACCTGCGCAGTCGCCTCAAGCACGCCACCTACGACACCACCGCTGGTGGCCTGGACAAGAGCGGGCTGTCGGTCAGTCCGTTGCTCGGCGTCGGCAAGGGCAACCCGCTGAACCGGATCATCTGCGAACTGATCGCCGGGGCCCGCCAGCAACTGACCATCTGCACCCCGTATTTCAACCTGCCCTTGGTGGTGACCCGGGAAATCAATCGGGCCCTGGAGCGCGGGGTAAAGATCGACATCATTGTCGGCGACAAGACCGCCAACGACTTCTATATCCCGCCCAGCGAGCCGTTCAAGGTCATCGCGGCCCTGCCTTACCTGTACGAGATCAGCCTGCGACGCTTTGCCAAGCGCCACCAGAAAGTCATCGACAGCGGCCTGCTCAACCTGCACCTGTGGCGTGACGGCGACAACACCTACCACCTCAAGGGCCTGTGGGTGGATGAGCGCTACACCTTGCTTACCGGCAACAACCTCAATCCCCGGGCCTTCCGCCTGGACCTGGAGAACGCCCTGTTGCTGGACGATCCCAAGGGCGAGTTGCTGGAGGCGCGTCGTGCCGAACAGGCCGAGATCTACCGCCATACCCGGCGCATCGAGCACTTCCAGTACCTGGACAGCCTGGTGGACTACCCCGAGGCGGTGGGCAAGTTCCTGCGTCGAGTCAGCCGAGTGCGCATCGAACGCCTGCTCTACCGCATGCTGTAGCCTGTAGCCGCTGCCGAGCCTGCGAGGCTGCGCAAAGGTCCGTAGGACCTTCAGCGCTCCGAAGAACGACGCTTCCTGCAGAGCCGTTCGCAGCCTGCGGCAGCGGCTACAGGGATCGGGGGGTTGGCCAGATGGCGATCAGTACCAGCAACACCGCCGCGAGCAGGTAGGGCAGGCGCGGTTCGATGGCGTAGATCAGGCTGCCGGCCATGGGGCCGATGACCACGCCCAGGCCCTGGGCCGCGCCGATGCTGCCAGCCGTCGCGCCCTGTTCCGAGGCCTCTACGGCATTGGCCGCCAGGGCCGAGAACGATGGAAACACCCCACCCATGCCTGCCGCCGAGACAAAGAACGCCAGCCACAGGCCCCAGGCACTGTCCACCAGCATGCTGCCGGCATAGCCCAGCGCCGACAGCAGGGCGCCGTAGCGGATCATCCGCAGCGGCGGCCATTCCAGCTTGCGCACCACCAACTGCGCGCAGATCAGTGCCACGCCGACCATGGCCAGGGCCACCCCGGCCGTCTGGGCGGCATCGGCAGGGCTCATGTGCAAACGGTCCAGGGCGTAGAAGCTGACGGTGATCTGGGCAATCGACACACAGAGCATGGCGACAAAGGCCACCACCATGGGCCGGCGCAGCCGTGGGTCGCCCAGGCGCACCCGCGTCGGGGCATGGGCCAGGTGCAGTTCCTGGCGCGGCAACTGGTAGCGCAGCACCACAAATGCCAGCAGCGGCAGCACCGCCATGGCGTAGAACGGCAGGCTGAGGCTGTAGCGGGCCAGCAAGGCGGCCACCGCAGGCCCCACCACCAAGCCCACGGCGTTGGCGGCGCCCAGGGTGGCCATGGCGCGGGCGCGGTGCTGGGGTTCGACGTTATCGGCGATCAGGGCGAAGCCGCCCACCGGGATCGCCGCATAAAAGGCGCCGATCAGCCCGCGGCCAAGCATCAGGCCGAGAAAGGCCATGGCGACGCTGGGCAGCGACTGCAGCGACAGGTCGATGAACAGGCACAGGGCCCAGTAGGCGAGGGTGAAGCCGGCCGTGCCCAGCAGCAGTACCCGACGCCGGCCGAAGCGGTCACTGGCCTGGCCCCAGGGGCGCGCCAGGAGCATCCAGATCACCCCGGAAACGGTCACGGCGGCGCCCGCATGCCAGGTTTCCAGATGCAGGGCCCGGGAGATCGGGCCGATCAGCGAGACGAAGGCCATCATCGACATGGTGCAGGCCATGTAGGCGGCCATCAGCGGCAGCAGCGAGAAGGGTTTGGCAGCCAGCGGCGTGGCCGCTGCTGTGGAGCGAGACATAGTGGGTCTTCCATGAAAGCCGTTGGGCCGTGAACGTTATCGGGATAACGGGCAACCGCCCAGCCTTATCTGCGTCGGTGATGGCAGCACCCTTCAGGCGCCGGCTTGTCGGCGAAGCGGGCGACCAGGACGAAGAGGCAATTGGGGCCTGTGTTGTTCTGGGCGTCGCTTTGGCTGGCCAGCCAATTCCTGCACCAGCCAACTCCTGCATGAGCTGGCTTTGGTGAGGGCGGGCTCAGTTCAGGCCCAGTTTGCCGCGCAGGGTGGAGAGGTCTTCGGCCAGGGTGTTGACCGGACCGATCAGGGCCTTGCGGTCGTTTTCCTTGACCTTGTCGTAGGTCATGAAGCCGCCGTCCGGGGTTTTGTACTTGGCGAGGATCTTGTTCACCGTGGCGAAGTTCTTGTCCACCTTGGCGACAAAGGCCGGGTCCTGTTTCGCGATCTGCCCACGGAACAGGTCGACGATTTTCTTTGCGCCGTCGATGTTGCCCTGGAAGTCGTAGAGGTCGGTGTGGCTGTAGCGGTCTTCTTCTCCGGAGATCTTGGTCGCGGCCACTTCCTCCAGCAGCGCGGCGGCACCCCCCACGACCTTTTCCGGTGGGAAGGTCAGGCCGGCGACGCGGGTCTGCAGGTCCTTGACGTCCTTGTTCAGGCCGTCGGCGAGCTCGCCCAAGCCTTCGGTGCTGTTTTCCGAGAACAGCGAATATTCCAGGCGGTGGAAGCCGGTGAAGTCTTCGGCCTTGACGCCTTGCTCGTGGTCGTCGACCCGGGAGTCGATGGCGGCATCGAGATCGCTGAAGAGTTCGGCGATAGGTTCGATCGACTCGTAGTAGACCCGAGTCGGTGCGTAGAGCTTCCTGGCGCTGGCCAGGTCGCCCTGTTTCACCGCATCGGTGAATTGCTGGGTGTGGCTGGCCAGTTCATCGAGCTGCTCGGTGACGTAGATCTTGTAATCGGAGATCGGCCCCACCAGCTCCAGGGGCGCAGCGGCGGCGAACGCCGACAGCGGAGCGTGGAGCAAGCCAAGGGTCAGCAACACAGCGAGGGGCGACTTTTTCATGGGACTTTTCCGTGGGGGTTGAAGTGTCATGGGGGTCAGGCGGTGGTGTTCGGTCGGGTGGCTTCGAGCAACGAGCGACCGATGAAATCGCCGGCGCCGGTGACCCCCGGCAAGCTGAAGAAGTAGCCGCCACCGGTAGGCTTGAGGTACTCCTCCAGAGGCTCGCCGTTGAGGCGGGTCTGGACCGCGATAAAGCCTTTTTCCAGGTCCGCCTGGTAGCAGATGAACAGCAGGCCCATGTCCAGTTGACCGTTCTTGTTGACCCCATTGGAGTAGTTGAACGGCCGGCGCAGGATCAGGTTCTGCTGGCTCTGTGGGGTGCGCGGGTTGGCCAGGCGGATGTGGGCATCGAGCTTGGTCAGCTTGCCGTGGGGGTCCCGGGCGTAGTCGGGGACCTGGCTTTCTTTCTGGCCATCCATGGGCGCGCCCGTGGTCTTGATCCGGCCGATGATGCTTTCCTGTTCCTGCAGCGGGGTGCGGTCCCAGCGTTCGACAAAATTGCGAATGATCCGTACCGCCTGGTAGCTGCCGTGGGTTGCCCAGGCCGGTTCGTCGCTGCCGGGTTGGACCCAGACGATCTGCTGCATGGCTTGCTGGTCGTTGGAGTCAGGGTTGGCCGAGCCGTCGCGAAAGCCCAGGAAGTTGCGCGCGCTCTGCGCCGGCTCCCCGGGCTTGGCCGGCGCCTGGGGCGGCACGCTGCCTTCCTGCTTCCAGCGCACGAGCAAGAGGTCGGGGAGGTTTTTCACGATGTCGCGCAGGGCGTGGATATTGGTGTCGGCGGTGTTGGAGCAGAACTGCAGGCTCAGGTCGCCATGGCAGCAGGTCGGCTCCAGGGCATCGTTGGGAAAACCCACCATGCGGATCAGGCGCTTGGGTTTGGCGGCGGCCAGGCCAAAACGTTCGTCGAACAACGATTCGCCCACCGACACGGTGATGGTCAGGTTGTCCGGGGTCACTACCGGGCCGAGGATGCCGGAATCCAGGGGCGGCAGTTTCGGGTCGACCTGGGCCACCGGCCCGCCGCTCATGAGAAAGGCGATGCGTTCGTCGAGGGTACGGAACAGTCGCTCCAGGTCGTCGCGGTCGCTGGCCAGCACATCGAAGGACACCAGCATGCCCGAGGTCGGGCGCGGGGTGACGATGCCGCTCTGGTGCTGGCCGTGGTAGTCGTGGCGGTCCTGGGTCCTGTCGCTGCTGGGGGCCTGGGTGACCTGGGCTGCGGCGCCGGCGGCCCTGGCCGGGCCACTCAGGCTGCTGCCGGCCAGGGCCATGCCGGCGGCACCCATGCCCAGCAGCACGCGCCGGCGCTGGGCGGAAAAGCATGGGTTGGATGGATCGGAATCGTTCATTGAAAACTCGTCTGGTTACAGGCCGGAGAGGCCGAGTGCGGGATCGATGGCGTCGAGAGCGTCGGCCAGGGCCTTGGCCTTGTCGGCGATCTCTTTGCGTTGTGCGGCGCTGACCTTGTCGTAGTCCAGGTAACCGGCGCCGTCGCGCAGGCTGGCGAGCCGGGTGTCCAGTGCATTGGCGGCGTTGTCGACCTGGGGCAACAACCGGGCAGCGGACTTGGCCAGCAAGGGGCGCAGCAGGTCGATGACCTTGCGGGTGGTTGCCAGGTTGGCGGCAAAGCCGTTGAGGTCGCTGTGGCTGTAGCGTTCTTCCTCGCCGCTGCTGGCCCGCAGGTCGGCAAGGCTGCGCAGGTTGCGTGCGACGATGCTCACCAGTTGTTCAGGCGGCAGGGTTTGGGCCAGCAGTTGCTCCTTGAGGCGCGAGACGTCGCTGGACAGCTGCTTCGCGACCGGAGCCAGGCCGGCCAGGTCGCGTTTCTGGAACAGGCCGTATTCCAGGCGGTGGAAGCCACTGAAGCCCGGGTCCTGTTCCCGCTGTTCGAAATAGTCGGCGCGGGCGTTGATGGCGTTGTCCAGCTCGGCCAGGCGCTGGGCGGCCGGGGCCAGTTGCTGGTAGGCGGCGCGGGCCGGCAGGTACAGGGCTTGGGCCTGCTTCAGGTCACCGGCATCGATGGCCTGTTGCAGAGCGTTCACCGCCTTGATCAGGGCATTGCCCTGGGTGCTCAGGTAAACCCGGAATTCCGCCAGCGGGCCGATAAAGGCCACCATCGAAGGCCGGGCCTTGGCCTGGGCCTCGGACTGCGCGGTCGGGGTCACGTGCAGGGTGCCGCGCGGATTGCTCAGCAACCCGCACGTGATGGCGTAATCACCCGGTTGCAGGGTGGCGTTGATCACCTGGCTCAGGCCCGGAGCGATGTTCTCCCGCTCCTCGACCACCAGCACGCCATCGAGGATTTCCCATTCCACGGCTCGGTCCGAGCGGTTGACGATGCGAAAGCTGGCGTGGCCTGCCGGCACCGTCAGCGCGTTGGGCTCACAGCTGTGGGGATGGAGGGTCACGGTGATTTCGCCCTGGTGGGCCTGGCGCTTGCTGGCGGCCCATTGCGAGGCGTAATAGAACAGCCCGCCGGCGGCGATCATGACGATCACCGAGCCGGCAACCGCCCAGCGCAAGGCGCGGGGCGGCGAGGCCTGGGGAGAGGCTTGCTGGGTCATTGAGGGAGCCTTACTGACTGGAAACGGAAGATGCTGAGCCGGGCGCCTTGGCCGGGGCGCCACCGGGCAGGAAGAACAGCACCAGGGTCACGCCCAGGTACAGCACATAGGCGCCTAAGGTGCTGAGGGTGGGGGCGTCCTGGTAGCCGAACATGCCGGCCAGCACCGAGCCCAAAGGGCCATCCATGGGCAGGCTGGCGCTGACATCGAAGAGCACGCTCTGCAGGTGGTTCCAGACCCCGGCTTCATGCAGGGCCTGCACCGAGTTGGCGAGGATGCCGGCGGCCACCACCAGGATGAACAGCCCGGTCCAGCGGAAGAAGGCGGCGAGGTTCAGGCGCATGCTGCCGGTATAGATCAGGAAACCGACGATGATCGCCACGATCAGCCCCAGCAGGGCGCCGAGCGGCGCGCCCGGGCCTTCGCTCTGCTGGAACACCGCCAGCAGGAAGAACACGGTTTCCAGGCCTTCCCGGGCGACGGCGAAGAACACCATGGCAATCAGTGCGGCGACCTGATGCCGGGAGCCGGCCAGGGCCTGGTCCAGGGAGGCGTGCAGGGAGTGCTTGATGGAGCGCGCCACCTTGCGCATCCAGAACACCATGGAACTGAGGATGCCTACGGCCACTAGGCCGACGATACCCTCGAAGAGTTCCTGCTGCTTTTGCGGGAATTCGGCGCTCATCAGTTCCAGGCCGCCGCCCACCAGCAGGGCCAGGGCCGCGGCGAGAAACACTCCGATCCACACCGCGGGCATCCACTGGCCACGGCCGGTCTGCTTCAGGTAACTGGCGATGATGCCAACGATAAGCGCGGCTTCAATCCCTTCGCGCAGCATGATCAGAAATGGAACAAGCATTCAGCACCGGCGGGGCAATGGGTAGGGAGCTAACTTGTAACATAATGATACTCATTGCCAAATGAAGATCATTGACATCTGCTGAACCTAGGCTGAACGAGATTTATTTACCAGTGTTCGCGCTCTGCAGGAGCCGGCTTGCCGGCGAAGGGGCCCCTGAGTCTTGTGCAGGACGTTGGAGCGCCTTCGCTGGCAAGCCAACTGCTACGGGGCGGGGCGATCAGCCCAGGTTCTGCTCGGTCAGGCGTTGCACCGCCAGGCGGCGGTAATGGGAAGGGGTCATGCCCTTGAGTTGCTGGAAGCGGCGATTGAAGTTGGAGATGTTGTTGAATCCCGACTCGAAGCACACGTCGGTCACCGGCTTGTCGCCATCGGCCAGCAGTTCGCAGGATTTGCTGATCCGCAGGCGATTGACGAACTCGATGAAGCAGCGCCCCGTGGCCTGTTTGAACACCCGGGAGAAGTAGGTGGGCTTCATCCCCAGGTACTGGGCCACTTCCTCCAGGGGCAGCTCTCGGGCGTAGTGGGCAAAGATGTAGTCCACGGCACGGTTGGTGCGGTCGACACTGTGTTCATCCGCCAGCTGCACGCGGGTGGCGCCGGACAGCAGTTGATAGTCGTCGCAGGCCGCCAGCAGTTCCATGAGGATGAAAAAGTGGCCGAGGCGGGTGATGCCGCTGGAATCGGCAATGCGCTGCATCAGGGGCAGGGCCTGGGCGATGGTGTGCTTGCAGCGGAACTCGATACCGTATTGCGCCCGCTCCAGCAGTGGGCTGAGGTTCTTCAGTTCGGTGAACACCTGGCTGCCGCTGTCGAACAGTTCGTCGGTGAAGTTCACCAGCATGTCGCGCTTGGCCACGACCTCGTCCTCGGCCACCTGGCTGATCCAGTTGTGGGGCAGGTTGGGGCCGGTCAGGAACAGCGTCTGCGGATAGAAGTTGCCAATGTAGTCGCCGATGAACACCTTGCCGGAGCTGGCGACGATCAGGTGCAGTTCGTATTCCTTGTGGAAGTGCCAGCGCACCAGGGGGCAGGGGAAGCCGTGCTGGCGATAGATGATCGACAGGCCGTTATGGTCGTCCATCAACTCGTAGGAGGGGTCGCTGATCTTGCCGGTTCGACTCATGGCGCGGGACTGTTCTTGTTGTTGGCCGCGCTGATAATGCCTTGTGCCCCGCCCGCGCACCAGTAGGAGCTGGCTTGCCAGCGAAGAGGTCCTTGAGGGCGATGCAGGGCTTGCGGGCCTCTTCGCCGGCAAGCCGACTCCTACAGGGAGTTTGCGTGTCTCGCCCGTAGGAGCAGGGGGTCATGGGGCAGGGCGGTTCTTGGCTTCGATCCATTGCGCCATGTATTGGGTGCTCTTGTGATGGTGGTGTCGCAGCATGGCGCCGGTGAAGTTGTCCCGGCGCAACTGCTCCAGGTGCTGGCGGCAGTCTTGCAGGCGCTGGATCAGCGCCGGGCCGTGGACTTGCTGGCGGTAGCGCGCCTCAAGCAACCGCCGGCCATCGGTCTGGGCCTGTTCCCACAACTGTTGGTCCTGGTACAGGCGCACGGCCGCGGTCGCCAGGGCGCTGGCCGATTCGGCCACCGCGCCCGGCCAGGGCAGGCCATCCTGGGACATGGATTCGCTGCCCACCGGCGTGGTGACGCTGGGCGTGCCGCAGAGCATGGCGTCCAGCAGCTTGCCCTTGATCCCGGCGCCAAAACGCAGGGGCGCCAGGCAGATCCGCGCGGCGCTCATCACCTGCAGCGCGTCTTGTGCCCAGTTCATGATGTAAAAACCCTGGGCCGGGTTGTGCAGGGCTGCCGCCTTGGGCGGGGTGTAGGCGCCATACAGGTGCAACTGGGCGCCGGGCAGTTGCTGGCGGATCAGTGGCCACACGCGGTTTTTCATCCAGAGCACGGCGTCCCAGTTCGGCGCGTGGCGGAAATTGCCGATGCTGAGGAAGTGCGCCCGCTGTTCGAAGGGCGGGAAGTCCTGCGGCAGTTGTTCCAGCATCAAGGGGCACCAGTGCAGCAGCGCCGGAGGCAGGCGGAACTGCTGCACCAGCAGCTCGATCTCCACCTCGGAGATCATCAGGCTCAGGTCGCAGCGGTAGATGGCGGCGATCTCGCGCTTGGCCAGGTCGGTCTCGGCCATGTGCTGGAATTCTTCTGTCGCTGCCTGGGTGAACAGGGCACTGAAGTCATCTTCATCGGCGCAGGCCTTGAGGTGGTCCTTGAGGCGCTGATGCCGGGCATGGCGCAGGCATTGCAAATCCGAGGTTTCCAGGACCCGCAGGGCATTCGGGCAGTGTTGCTCGACCCGCCAGCCGAACTGTTCCTCCATCATGAACTGGTCGAACAGCACGATGTCCGGGGCCAGTTCGGCGACAAAGCGGTCAAAACTGCTGTTGTTGAGTTCGATCGGGCATTCGCGGATACCCAGGGCCGTCAGGTCCTCCTTGTGTTCGCCCTCTTTGGCCGGGCTGCTGAAGGTCAGCTCCCAGCCCTGGTCGAGGAAACTCTGGAGGATCTGCATCATGTGCCCGCCGGCGGCGGAGGAGCGGGGTTCGGGCCAGACGTAACCAATGATCAGGACTTTGGTTGCGGCGGTGGGACTCATGAGGGGCGATTCCTGGCAGGCAAGGGCAAAAAAAGGCCGCCATTAAACCACAGCGCGCCAGCGGCGGATCAGGCCGCTGCCGGGCTCAACCGAGGATGCTGCGCACCTTGTCCCGCAACTGGTCGATAGAGAAGGGCTTGCCGATCACCGACATGCCGGCGGGCACGTCGATGGACTCGGCATAGCCGCTGGCAAACAGCACCGGCAGGTGCGGACGCAGTTGCCGGGCGCGTTCGGCCAGTTCACGGCCGTTCATGCCGGGCAGGCCGACATCGGTCATCAGCAGGTCGATGGTCTGTTGCGGGTCTTCCAGCAGGCTCAGCGCGGCGTAACTGCCATCAGCCTCCAGGACGCTGAATTCGAGCTCTTCGAGAACATCGACAATCAGCATGCGCACGATGGCATCGTCTTCGACGACTAGGATGGTGGAGACGCTGGCGGGCATAGGGACTCTCTCAAGAAATGGGTGGTACGGGGCGCTGCGACAGGCGGCCCTGTGCATCAGTAAGTGGCGACTGGCCACAAGTTCCCGAAGCTGTACAGAAAAAGGCTGTTGTACAAGCGCCGGCAAGAATAACCGCTTCCCTTGTCCCAGGGCAGGTCCAATCGCAGTTGTGAACCCATGGGTTATAAAAAATAGCTGCGATGGCCGAATGTGGGGCAAACTTCGTTTTTTTTCCTGCGCCAAGGTCCATCAAATGATCCGTCCGTCATCGGTTGATGAACAGAGTTTTCGCAAGCTGCTGACCCGCAACATCAGCCTGCCCCTCGGTGTAGGCGTGCTCAGCGCGGTTTTTTTCGTGTCCCTGATCACCTACCTGCTCTCGGTCATCCAGTGGGTGCAGCACACTGACCGGGTGATCAACAATCTCAATGAGGCGGCGCGCCTGACCATCGACCTGGAAACCGGCATGCGCGGTTTCCTGATCACCGGCGATGAGCATTTCCTCGACCCTTATGAAGTGGCCAAGCCACGCATCCTCAGCGAGCTCAATGGGCTGCGTGATCTGGTCGCCGACAACCCGCAGCAGGTCGACCGCCTCAAGCGCCTGGAAGCCCTGCAGCTGGAGTGGAACAACTTCTCCCTGAGCATGATCGAGCTGCGTCGGCAGAACGGCGACTACCGTGGCGCGGTGCAGGCCGGGCGGGGCAAGCGCCTGACCGACGAGATCCGCAAGGAATACGAGGATGGGGTGGGCATGGAGCAGCAGTTGCGCCTGGAGCGTAATGAGAGCGTCAGCCGCACCACCATTTTCAGCGTGATCCTGTACCTGTTGTTCGTGGTGGGCATCAGCGGCTTGCTGGCCTATGTCGGGCGTCGGGATCTGCTGGCGCTGTCCAAAAGCTACAGCGACAACCTCGAGGCCCAGGAAAACAGCGCCCAGCGCCTGGAACAGCAGGCCTGGCTGCGCAACGGCCAGACCGAACTGGCCGAACAGATGCTCGGCCAACTGACCCTGAACCTGCTGGGGCGCAATATCCTCCAGTTCTGCGCCCACTACCTGGGGACGCCGGTGGCGGCGTTGTATGTCCGCGAAGAGCACGGCGGCCTCAAGCGTGTGGCTTCTTATGGATTTTCCCGTGAGCAGGAGCAACAAGAGCAGTCGCTGTATGGCGATGAGGGCCTGGTGGGCCAGGCCGCGCAGCACAAGCGCCTGATCCGCCTGGACGATGTGCCGGCGGATTACTTCAAGGTCAGCTCCGGCCTGGGCGAGGGCGCGCCGCGCAGCGTGCTGGTGGTGCCGACCCGTGATGACGACCGGGTCAATGGCGTGATCGAGCTGGGCTTCCTGCGGGCGCTGAGCGATCGCGATGTGGAGTTGCTGGAGCTGATTGCCGGCAATATCGGCACCTCCATCGAAGCCGCGCGCTACCGCCAGCGCCTTCAGGAAGTGCTGGCCGAAACCCAGCAGCTCAACGAAGAGTTGCAGGTGCAGCAGGAAGAATTGAAGACCGCCAACGAGGAGTTGGAGGAGCAGTCGCGGATTCTCAAGGAGTCCCAGGTGCACCTGGAGACGCAGCAGGTGGAACTGGAACAGACCAACGAGCAGTTGGCCGAGCAGGCGCAGATCCTGGCCGAGCAGCGCGACGCCATGGACCGCAAGAACAGCGAGCTGAACGAGGCGCAGACCCAGCTTGAAGAGCGCGCCGAAGAACTGCAGCGCTCCAGCAAGTACAAGTCCGAATTCCTCGCCAACATGTCCCACGAACTGCGCACACCGCTCAACAGTTCGTTGATCCTGGCCAAGTTGCTGGCGGAAAACCCCCAGGAGAACCTCACTGCCGAGCAAGTCAAGTTCGCCGAGTCGATCTATTCCGCCGGCAACGACCTGCTGAACCTGATCAATGACATCCTGGATATCTCCAAGGTCGAGGCGGGCAAGCTCGAAGTGCGTCCGGAAAATGCCAGCGTGCCGCGCCTGGTGGACGGTCTGCGCAGCCTGTTCCAGCCGTTGACCGCGGACAAGGGCCTGGCCTTCAAGGTGGAGCTGCAACCGGGGGCGCCACAGAGGCTGTTCACGGATCGCCAGCGGGTCGAACAGATACTCAAGAACCTGCTGTCCAACGCGGTCAAGTTCACCGAAAGGGGCCAGGTCAGCCTGAGCGTTGGTGCTCAGCCGGGGGGCGGTATCGCCTTTGTCGTGCAGGATTCGGGGATCGGCATCGCCCAGGACCAGCAGGAAAGCATTTTCGAAGCCTTCCGCCAGGCCGACGGCACCACCAACCGGCGTTATGGCGGCACTGGCCTGGGGCTGTCGATCTCCCGGGATCTGGCGACCTTGCTGGGGGGCTCCATCAGCGTCAGCAGTGAACCGGGGCAGGGCAGCATTTTCACGCTGGTGCTGCCAGAGCAGTACAGCGAGGCGGCCGAGCCGGTGCTGGCGCCAGCGCCTGCAATGATGCCGGTGGCGGCGCCTGTTGCACCCAGTGCGCCGTTGCCGGTGACTGAAGTGCCTGGCAGTGAGATCCCGCGCTTTGCCGATGACCGGGACAAGGCCCCATTCAGCAGCCGCTGCATCCTGGTGGTGGAAGATGAGCCGAATTTTGCGCATATCCTCTTCGATCTGGCCCACGAACTGGGTTACCACTGCCTGGTGGCCCATGGCGCCGACGAGGGCTACAGCCTGGCCGAGCAGTACATCCCGGACGCCATCCTGCTGGACATGCGCCTGCCCGACCATTCCGGCCTGACCGTGCTCCAACGCCTCAAGGAACATGCCCAGACCCGGCACATCCCGGTGCACGTGATCTCGGTGGAAGACCGGGTGGAAGCGGCCATGCACATGGGCGCCGTGGGCTACGCGGTGAAACCCACCACCCGCGAGGAGCTCAAGGACGTCTTCGCCCGCCTGGAAGCCAAGCTGACGCAGAAGGTCAAGCGCGTGCTGCTGGTGGAGGACGACGACCTGCAACGCGACAGCATTGCCCGGCTGATCGGCGACGACGATATCGAGATCACCGCCGTGGGCCTGGCCCAGGATGCCCTGGACCTGCTGCGCGAGAATGTCTACGACTGCATGGTCATCGACCTCAAGCTGCCGGACATGCTCGGCAACGACCTGCTCAAGCGCATGTCCACCGAGGACATCTGCTCCTTCCCGCCGGTGATCGTCTATACCGGGCGCAACCTGACCCGGGATGAAGAGACCGAGCTGCGCAAGTATTCCCGTTCGATCATCATCAAGGGCGCCCGCTCGCCGGAGCGCCTGCTGGATGAAGTGACGTTGTTTCTGCACAAAGTCGAATCCCAGTTGTCCCATGAGCGGCAGAAGATGCTCAAGACCGCCCGCAGCCGCGACAAGGTCTTCGAGGGGCGCAAGATCCTCCTGGTGGATGATGACGTGCGCAACATCTTTGCCTTGACCAGCGCCCTGGAACACAAGGGCGCGGTGGTGGTGATCGGCCGTAACGGCCATGAAGCCATCGCCAGACTCAATGAAGTCGAAGATATCGACCTGGTGCTGATGGACGTGATGATGCCGGAGATGGACGGTTTCGAAGCCACGGTGCAGATCCGCAAGGACCCGCGCTGGCGCAAGCTGCCCATCATCGCCGTGACCGCCAAGGCCATGAAGGATGACCAGGAGCGCTGCCTGCAGGCCGGCTCCAACGACTACCTGGCCAAGCCCATTGACCTTGACCGGCTGTTTTCCCTTATCCGCGTATGGCTGCCGAAGATGGAAAGAATTTAGTGGAGCGTAATACCGAGATCGAACTGCGTTTGCTGATCGAAGCTATTTATCTCAAATACAGCTACGACTTCCGCGACTATTCCGGTGCTTCGATCAAGCGCCGGGTCAACCACGCTTTGCGTCAGTTCGAGTGCAAGACCATTTCCGCGCTGCAGGAGCGGGTGCTGCACGACCCGACGGCGTTCATGCAATTGCTGCAGTTCCTGACCATTCCGGTGAGCGAGATGTTTCGCGACCCGTCGCACTTCCTGGCGATCCGCCAGGAGGTGGTGCCGCTGCTCAAGACCTACCCGTCGATCAAGATCTGGATCGCCGGCTGCAGCACCGGGGAAGAGGTCTATTCCATGGCCATCCTGCTGCGCGAAGAAGGGCTGCTGGAGCGCACCATCATCTATGCCACGGACATCAATCCCAGCTCCCTGGAGAAGGCCAAGCAAGGCATCTTCTCCCTGGAGAACGTGCGGGCCTACACCCACAACTACCAGCAGGCCGGCGGCCAGCGTTCCTTTGCCGACTACTACACCGCAGCCTACGACTACGCGATCTTCGACAAGAGCCTGCGGGAGAACGTGACCTTCGCCGACCACAGCCTGGCGACCGACAGCGTATTCTCGGAAACTCAATTGATTTCATGTCGTAACGTATTGATTTACTTCAATAAAAAATTGCAGGATCGGGCCTTCGGACTGTTCCATGAGTCGCTCTGCCATCGGGGTTTCCTGGTGCTGGGCAGCAAGGAGACCCTGGACTTTTCTGCCTACGGCAAGCACTTCGAACCCTTGGTCAAACAAGAACGGATCTACCGCAAGACATGAACCAGCAGACTGCCGGACACAACCTCTGGCCACGGGTCGAGGCCGTTGTGGTGGGCGCATCCGCCGGTGGCGTGGAGGCGTTGTTGAATCTGTTCAGTGACTTCCCCCAGGACTTTCGCCTGCCGGTGATCGTGGTCCTGCATCTGCCGGACGAGCGTCGCAGCCAGTTGGCGGACATCTTCGACCGGCGCCTGGCGCTGTCGGTGAAGGAGGCTGAGGACAAGGAGCAGATAGTCCCCGGTACCTTGTACTTCGCTGCCCCCGGTTATCACTTGTCGGTGGAGCAGGACCGCAGCCTGTCCCTGAGCCAGGAGGAGCGGCTGCACCATTCCCGTCCCGCCATCGACTACCTGTTCGAATCCGCGGCGGATGCCTACGGCAATAGCCTGGCCGCCGTGCTGCTGACCGGGGCCAACCAGGACGGCGCCTGGGGGTTGGCGCAGATCAAGCGCCAGGGCGGCCTGACCATTGTCCAGGACCCCCGCGAAGCCCAGGTTGCGACCATGCCGGAAGCGGCCCTGGCCCTGCAGCAACCGGATTACATTCTCCCTTTGCGCGGCATCAGCCGTCTGCTTGCCGAGCTGGAACGAACCTCATGTTAAGTACTATTCAAGCCAAGCTGCTGATCGTCGACGATCTGCCGGAGAACCTGCTGGCCCTGGAAGCGCTGATCAAGCGCGAGGACCGCCTGGTGTACAAGGCGCTGTCGGCCGACGAGGCCTTGTCGCTGCTGCTCCAGCATGAGTTCGCCATGGCCATCCTCGATGTACAGATGCCGGGCATGAATGGCTTCGAGCTGGCCGAGTTGATGCGCGGCACCGAGAAGACCAAGCACATCCCCATCGTTTTCGTCAGTGCCGCCGGACGCGAGCTCAACTACGCCTTCAAGGGCTACGAGAGCGGGGCGGTGGACTTCCTGCACAAGCCCCTGGACATCCACGCGGTGAAGAGCAAGGTCAATGTGTTCGTCGACCTGTACCGCCAGAGCAAGGCCATGAAGCAGCAGGTCGAGGCCCTGGAGCAGAGCCGGCGTGAGCAGGAGGCGTTGCTCAACAAGCTTCAGGCCACCCAGAACGAGCTGGAGCAGGCGGTGCGCATGCGCGATGACTTCATGTCCATCGTCGCCCATGAAGTGCGCACGCCCCTCAATGGCCTGATCCTGGAAACCCAGCTGCGCAAGATGCACCTGGCCCGGGAGAACGCTGCCGCCTTCAGCCTGGACAAGATGCACGCCATGGTGGATCGCGACGAGCGCCAGATCAAAAGCCTGATCCGCCTGATCGAAGACATGCTGGACATCTCGCGGATTCGCACTGGCAAGCTGTCGATCCGCCCGTCCCGGTTTGACCTGGCGCAGTTGGTACGCGGGTTGGTGGAAAACTTCGCGCCCCAGGTGGAAGCTGCGCAATCGTCCCTGAGCCTGGAAGCCGAGCAGCCGTTGCAAGGCCACTGGGACGAATTCCGCATCGAACAGGTGATTTCCAATCTGCTGACCAATGCCTTGCGCTACGGCGCCAAGAGCCCCATCCAAGTCCGGGTCTATGCCCAGGACGGCGAGGCCCGGGTCGAGGTGCGCGATCATGGGATTGGCATCAGCGAAGAGAACCAGAAGCGAATTTTCCAGCAGTTCGAGCGGGTCAGCGCCAGCCACGTGGCGGCGGGCCTTGGGCTTGGGCTGTTTATTTCCGAGCAGATCGTCACTGCCCATGGCGGCACCATCAGTGTTGAAAGCCGGATTGGCGAGGGCGCGCTGTTTCGCGTGAGCCTGCCCTTGTCGACGACCGACGAATGACTAAAAGCGTAATGCTCACGCAACCTCTGCGTGACCCAATGGTCGTAACAGCAGCAATTGATCGAGCAAAGGTTTTCCATGAGTGAAGATGCACAAGACGTCGTACTGATCGTCGAAGATGAACCCGTCATCCTGATGCTGCTGGCCGACTATCTGTCGGGCCTGGGCTACCGGGTACTCCAGGCGGAAAATGGCGAGCAGGCGTTCGAGATCCTGGCCAGCAAGCCGCACCTGGATGTGATGATCACCGACTACCGGCTGCCCGGCGGCATTACCGGGGTGATGATCGCTGAGCCGGCAGTGAAGCTGCGCCCGGACCTCAAGGTGATTTTCATCAGCGGCTATCCCAACGAAATCCTCGAATGCGGCAGCCCCATCACCCGCAAGGCACCGATCCTGGCCAAGCCCTTCGACCTCAACAGCCTGCAGGAGCAGATCCAGCAACTGCTGGCTTGAGCCGGTCCTCAGTCGCGGATCATCTCCTGCACCTTGGCGGTCAGCAGGTCGAAGGTGAAGGGCTTGGTGATCAGTTGCATGCCGGGGTCGAGGAAGCCGCCCCGGGCGGCAGCGTGCTCGGCGTAGCCGGTGATGAACAGGACTTTCAGTTGCGGGCGGATCTGCCGCCCGATCTCTGCCAGTTGCCGGCCGTTCATGCCCGGCAAGCCCACATCGCTGATCAATAGATCGATGCGTTGCCCCGAATCGAGGATCGGCATGGCGCTGCGGGCGTCGCCGGCTTCGACAAAGGCGTAGCCCAGCTCGCCGAGTACCGCGCTGACCAGCACCCGGACCGCCGGATCATCCTCGACGATCAGCACCGTCTCGCCGTTCTGTGCGGTGCCCGACTGGTGCTCCAGCGGCTGTTCATCCAGCTCCGCACTGCCCCGATAGCGCGGCAGGTACAGGCTGACCTCGGTGCCCCGGCCCAGGGTGCTGTTGAGGGACACGTGGCCGTGGGACTGCTTGCTGAAGCCATAGATCATCGACAGCCCGAGCCCGGTGCCCTGGCCGATGGGCTTGGTGGTGAAGAAGGGGTCGAACACCCGATGGATGATGGCGTCGGGCATGCCGCAGCCGTTGTCGCTGACTCGCAGCAGCACGTAGTCGCCGGGTTCGAGGTTGTCGTGGGCCTGGGTGAAGTCCGGGCCCAGGTGCTGATTGAGGGTTTCCACCAGCAGCCGGCCGCCATTGGGCATGGCATCCCGGGCGTTGAGGACCAGATTGAGCAGGGCGCTTTCCAGCTGGTTGGGGTCGGCCTCGGCGACCCACAGTTGCGGGCACAGCTGCATGTCCAGCTGGATGCTTTCGCTGAGGCTGCGTTGCAGCAGTTCGCCCATGGACGTCACCAGGGCATTCATTTCCACTGGCTTGGAGTCCAGCGACTGGCGCCGGGAGAAGGCCAGCAGGCGATGAGTCAGGCCGGCGGCGCGATTGGCCGAGGTGACCCCCAGGTCGATCAGTCGGTCCAGGTCTTCGGTGCGGCCCCGGGCCAGGCGCCGGCGCAGCAGCTCCAGGCTGCCGATGATGCCGGTGAGCATGTTGTTGAAGTCATGGGCGATGCCGCCAGTGAGCTGGCCCACGGCTTCCATCTTTTGCGACTGGCGCAGGGCTTCCTCGTTGTGCCGCAGTTGCGCCGTGCGCTCTTGCACCTGCTGTTCCAGGGTTTCCAGGGTGCATTGCAGGCGCAGTTCGCTCTGGCTCAGGTCGATCAGCCGGTCCCGGGCTTCGTATTGGCGACGGCGTCCGCGCAGGGCGGCGCTGACCAGGCTGATCAGGGTGGCCGGATGGAAGGGCCGTTCGAGGAAGCTGACGTTGCCCAGGGGCACGCTGAAGCCTGAGGCCGGGTTCTGCTCCGGACCGCCGTGCTGGGTCAGCAGCACGATGGGCAGGTCGGACCAGGCCGGTTGTTGTTGCAGATGGCGCAGCAGGGGGGCCAGGTCGACCCCGCGCAAAGCCTCGGCGGCGATGATCACCAGCCCGGCACCGTGCTCCAGCTCTGCGCACAGGGCCGGCAGGTCCGGGCAGATCAGGCTGCGAAATCCCGCCTCGTTGAGCATCATCTGCGCCAGCTGGCTGTCACGGCCGTGGGGCGTAAGCACCAGGGCGCGTTCGGAAAATGCCAGGTCCTGGGTCATCGCCCCTCGTCCCGAAGCAGCGGTTTGCTTTCGCCCAGGTAGGTGGGCACGCCGCGCAGTACGCCCTGGAAGGCTTCCAGGGGTTCGCCGATGGTCAAGCCGCGAGCGCCGATGCGGTATTCACGGATGGTGGATTCGTGGCTGCCGGTGCGTTTCTTGATGATGGAGATGGCCCGACGCACCTTGCCCAGGGCCTCGAAGTAGCGCAGCAGGACCACGGTGTCCGCCAGGTAGGTGATGTCCACCGGGGCCTGCATGTCGCCCACCAGGCCATGCTGGGCCACGGTCATGAAGGTCGCGGCGCCCTGGCGGTTGAGGTACAGCAGCAGTTCGTGCATGTGCAGCACCAGGGCGTTTTCCTCGGGCATGGCCGCCTGGTAGCCGTTGATGCTGTCGATCACCACGGTCTTGATCCGTTGCTGGTCGACACAGCGTCGGACCCGGTAGGACAGTTCCCCCGGGGACAGTTCTGCGGCGTCCACTTGCTCGATCACCAGATTGCCGGTGGCTTGCAGGGCCTCCAGGTCGATGCCCATGTTGCGCATGCGTTCCAACAGCAGCCCCAGCTCTTCGTCGAAGATGAACAGCGCGGCTTTCTCGCCCCGGGCCACGGCGGCCGCGGCGAAGATCATCGAAATAAGCGATTTGCCGGTACCGGCGGGGCCGAGGATCAGGGTGCTGGAGCCGCTTTCGATGCCGCCTCCCAGGAGCGCGTCCATTTCCGCAATGCCGCTTGTCAGGGTCAGGCGCTCGTTGCGTCCCCGGTGTTCGGCAGCCACCAGCCTTGGGAAGACATGGACCCCGTCGCCCATGATGGTGAAATCATGGAAGCCGCCGCGGTACTTCTGGCCACGGTATTTCACCACCCGGACGCGCCGGCGCTCGGCGCCGTAGCTGGGGGTCAGCTCTTCCAGGCGGATCACCCCGTGGGCCACGCTGTGCACGGTCTTGTCCAGGGATTCGGTGGTCAGGTCGTCCAGGAGCAGCACGGTGGCGTCATAGCGCACGAAGTAGTGCTTGATCGCCAGGATCTGTCGCCGGTAGCGCAGGGAACTCTGGGCCAGCAGGCGGATTTCCGAGAGGCTGTCGAGCACCACCCGCGTCGGCTTGACCCGTTCCACCACGTCGAAGATCTGCCGGGTGGCTTCCCCCAGCTCCAGGTCCGAGGAATACAGCAGGCTTTGCTGGTGCTCGGCGTTGAGCAGGCTTTCCGGTGGGGTCAGCTCGAAGATGTGGATGTTGTGGTCCAGCTGCCAGCCGTGGGACTGGGCGCCCTGGCGCAGTTCGCGCTCGGTTTCCGAGAGGGTGATGTACAGGCAGCGCTCACCGGCCAGGGCGCCGGCACGCAGAAAATGCAAGGCCACGGTGGTCTTGCCGGTGCCGGGTTCGCCTTCCAGCAGGAATACATGGCTGCGTGATAATCCTCCAGAGAGAATATCGTCCAGGCCTTCGACGCCAGTGGCGGCTTTTTCGCTGAGCAACGCAGATGAGGTCGACAAACAATGCCCTCGCACATATAGGTCCAGGTGATCGGCGATGGCGACGAACGCCTTGATATCGCTGATAAATCACTTGACCGTCTACCGTTGCCACGGTTCAACCTTTTGTTGTGTAGCCGCTGCCGCAGGCTGCGAACGGCTTGGGCGGCATGCCGACGCAGCAGGCGCGGGGATCTTGAGGGCGGCAAAGGTTTGGCTGGGGATCGCCAGGCAAGGCCCTGCGGGCCTTTTCGCAGCCTCGCAGGCTCGGCAGCGGCTACAGGCCCTGCTGCAGGGCCGGGTCGTCGGGGTTCTGCTGTTCCAGCTGGGCCAGCAACACCTGGACGTTCTGCAACTGGCCGCTCTCTTTCCAATAGTTGATCAGCAGCACCCGCGCCTTGCGGTTGTAAGGCTGGCGCTGGACGATTTCCTCCAGTTGCTTCTGCGCCGCTTCCAGCTCCTGCTGGCTGTGCAGGGTGGTGGCCAGGTCGTAGCGGTAGGCGGCGTTGTTGGGTTCCAGTTCCACCGCCCGTGACAGGCCCAGCAGGGCGAATTCGCCCTGGCCGTGGTGCAGCAGCCAGAGCCCCAGGGCATGTTGCAGGTAGGCGGAGTCTTGCTGGGCCTGCAGTTGCTTGGCCAGCAACTGGCGGGCGGCGTCGCTCTGGCCTTGCTTGTCCAGCACTTCGATCTGCAGCACCACCGCTTGCAGGTTGTCCGGCGCCAGGCGCAGGGCCTGTTCCAGGGTCTGCTGGGCCTTACTCAGGTTGGCGTTGTGCAGGTACAGGCGGGCCAGTTGGTATTGGGCCTCGACGTCGTCACCCCGGGTCTTGAGCACCTGGGTGTATTCGTCGATCACCTGCTGCAGCGGGCCGAAGTACAGGCCCTGGTCATCCGGGCTCAGGCCGAGCAGGGCGTCTACCGCGGCAAAGCGCACGCTTTGCTCGTGATCGTCGAGCAAGGGGCCGAGCAGCAGGCTGCGCTGGCCACTGGGAACCAGGCCCAGCACGCTCTTGATCGCGGCTTTGCGTACCTCGGGCGAGGGGTGATAGAGGTCGGCGTCCGCCAGCTTCAGGGCCTGGGGGCTGGGGTAGTTGGGCAATACCGCCAGCAGGCGGGTGCGCTGCTGGTCATTGAGGTCGGGGCGCGCCAGTTGCTGGTACAGCACCCGTGCTGCGCCCGGCTGGCCGTTGCGGGCTTTCTCCAGGGCCGGGCCGTAGCCATGCTTGATCGCCTCGGGAACCGCTGGCGGGCTGCTGCGCAGAAAGGTCCAGGCCAGGGCCAGGGCGATAACGAGCAACAGGCTGATCAGCAGGTAGCGACGGGGCAGGGGCATGCAGGAATCCGGAAGCTGGCGACTTTTGGAAGGCGCAAGCTTCGGTCAGGAATGGGCCTGAGTCAAACCCGGGTTCAGGTCAGTACGTATTCCTGGGGTTGCAGTGGTGGCGGCAGGTCCCGGTGCCCCAGTGCGGCCAGGACTTCACGCTCCAGGCCGCGCAATAGAGCGTTGCACGGCAGATCATTGTCGTCGTAGCCAAAGGGGTCTTCGAGGTCGTTGCCGATTTCGTCGAGGCCCAGGAAGGTGTAGCTGACGATGGCGGTGAAGATCGGTGTCAGCCAGCCCAGGGGCTCGGCCATGGCAAAGGGCAGGAGGATGCAGAACAGGTAGATGGTGCGGTGCAGCAGCAAGGTGTAGGGGAAGGGCAGCGGGGTGTTCTGGATGCGTTCGCAGGCGGCCTGGACCTGGCTCAGGCTGACCAGGCGGGTTTCCATCTGGGTGTAGCGCCATTCACTGATCAGCCCCTGTTGCGCCCACTGCGAGCAGCGCTGGCCGATGCGTTGCAACTGGGCATCGGTGAGGTTGGGGTGCTGCGGGTCGATGTCGGCCTGGGCCCAGGGTTGCAAGGCGCGGGCTTCGTCTTCATGGCGCAGACGGGCAATCAGGCTGTGGGCGAAGCCGCAGAGGTCGCGCAGCAGGCCCTCGCGCTGGGGATGAGCGTCGATGATCAGGCTTTCGCGGATCAGCGAACGGACCTCGATGATCAACTGCCCCAACTGCTTGCGGCCTTCCCACCAGCGGTCGTAGCAAGCGTTGTTGCGAAAACTCATGAAAATCGACAGCGACAGGCCCAGCAGGGTGAAGGGCGTGGCATTGACCTTGGAGAAATAGGTGGGCTGCAGGGTTTCCACCAGGACGATGACCGACGCCAGCAGGGTGATCAGCACGCAGCGCAAGGCAATGCGCTTGGCGATCGAGCCCTTGAGGGCAAAGAGGATGCTGATCAGGTTGGGCTTGGGGCGGACGATCATGAGGGCTGAGGCCAGGGCGATTACGCGGCGAGTGAAGAGTAGGAGCGCGCTGTAGGGCTGTCCAATCGTAACGATCGACCGAATGATCGATTGCCTCTATCGGCCGCCGGCCCTTGCCTGACGATTGCCCGCGGAGCCTTGAGCGGCCTTGCGATCCTGGCGTCCCTTCGGGCCGTTCGCAGCCTGCGGCAGCGGCTACAGGGCGTTGTGTAGCCGCTGTCGAGCCTGCGGCGAGGCTGCGAAAAGGTCCGAAGGACCTTGCTTGGCGATGTCGTGGCAAAAAAAAAGCCCCGCGACCGAATGATCCACGGGGCAAAACATTGGTTGGTTGCGGCCAACCAAAGGAGCTCGTTGCAAATCCTTACTGGCTGGCCACCGTCTCCGGCTGCCAGCCACCGCCCAGGGCCTTGTAGATGGCGACAATGCCGCGGTACAGGTCGACTTCGGCCTGGGCCTGGGCATCTTCGGCCGCCAGCCTTTCACGCTGGGCGTCCAGCAGCACCAGGAAGTCCACGGTGCCTTCGCGGTAGCGGATCTCGGCCAGGTCCGCGGCGGCACGGCTGGACTCGCTCTGGCGGATCAAGGAGATCAGCCGTTGCTGGCGCTTGCCGTAATCGCTGAAGGCGTTTTCCGATTCTTCCAGGGCCAGCAGCACTTGCTGCTCGTAGCTGGCCAGGGCGCCATCGGCATTGGCGTCGGCACCCCGCAGGCGGGCCCGCACGCTGCCCAGGTCAAAGGCCGCCCAGGAGATGCTTGGGCCCAGGGCCCAGGCACTGGCCGCCGAGGAGCCGATCTGTGAACCGCGTCCGGCGGTGAAGCCGAGGAAGCCGCTGAGGCTGACCCGTGGAAACAGGTCGGCCTTGGCCACGCCAATCCGTGCGGTGGCCGCCGCCAGCTGGCGTTCGGCGCTGAGAATGTCCGGCCGGCGTTGCAGCAGCTCGCCCGGATCGCCAATCGGCAGGGCCTTGGCAATCGCCGGCAGCTGCGCCGGCGACAGGTCGACGCTGAGCTGGTCCGGACGCTCGCCCAGCAGGGTGGCGATGCGGTTGCGCTGGCGGGTCTGCTCGGCCTGCAGCTGCGGCACGCTGGCTTCCACCGAAGCCAGGCGGGCATCGGCGCGGACCACGTCGAGCTGGTCGCCGACCCCGGCGTCGCGCAGGCTTTCGGTGATCTTGCGCGAGGCCTGCTGGTTGTCCAGGTTGGCCAGGGCGATCTTTTCCCGCAGCTGTGCGCCGCGCAACTGGCCGTAGGCGTCAACCAGCTCGGCGATCATGGTCACTTGCAGCTGATACAGGTCGGCCTCGGCGGCTTGCTGGTCGGCGTCGGTGGCTTCCAGGTTGCGCTGGATGCGGCCAAACAGGTCCAGCTCCCAGGCCATGTCCAGGCCCAGGTCGTAGCGCTCGCTCTTGACCCGCTTGGTGGTCTGCCCCGGAATCTGCCCCTTGGCTTGGTCGCTGCTGGCGCGGCTGGTGATGGTGGGCATGGCGTCATTGCTGGCGTCATCGCGAATTGCCCGGGCGGCCCGCAGGCGGGCGAAGGCCACCCGCAGTTCACGGTTGCCCTGCAACGATTTGCTCACCAGCTGGTTCAGGGTCGGGTCATCGAACTGTTGCCACCAGATGCCTTCGAAGCGTGCGCGGTCGAAGTTCTTCTGGCCCGCAGCGCCATCGGTGACGGCGCTGATGTGCGCCGCCTCGGTGGTTGGGCTTTGGTAGTCCGGACCGACGGCGCAGGCACCGAGGGCCAGCACCAGCAGGCTCGGCAGGAAGACTTTGGCACTCATTGTTGCGTCTCCAGTTGCAGGGCGCGGGCGGCTTTGCGGGCCTCGCTGCGCTCCACATAATTGCGGATCAGGACATAGAACACTGGGGTCAGCAGCAGGCCGAAGAAGGTCACCCCGAGCATCCCGGAGAACACTGCGACGCCCATGGCGTGACGCATTTCCGCACCGGCGCCGCTGGAGATCACCAGGGGCACCACGCCCATGATGAAGGCGAAGGAGGTCATCAGGATCGGCCGCAGACGCAGGCGGCAGGCTTCCAGTACCGCCGCCAGCGGATCGAGGCCTTCCTCTTGCTTGTCCTTGGCGAACTCGACGATCAGGATCGCGTTCTTGCAGGCCAGGCCCACCAGTACGATCAGGCCGATCTGGGTGAAGATGTTGTTGTCGCCACCGGAGATGATCACCCCGGTAATCGCCGACAGCAGGGTCATCGGCACGATCAGGATCACCGCCAGCGGCAGGCTCCAGCTCTCGTATTGCGCGGCCAGTACCAGGAAGGCCAGCAGCACGCAGAGCGGGAAGACGAACAGGGCGGTGTTACCGGCCAGGATCTGCTGGTAGGTCAGCTCGGTCCATTCGTAGGTCATGCCATTGGGCAGTTCTTCCTTGAGCAGTTTCTCGATCGCCGCTTCTGCCTGCCCGGAGCTGTAGCCCGGGGCGGCCGCACCGTTGATTTCCGCGGTGACGAAGCCGTTGTAGTGCATCACGCGGTCGGGACCGGCGGTGTCGCTGACCTTGATGAAGGTCGCCAGGGGAATCATCTCGCCCTTGTTGTTGCGCACTTTCAGTTGGCCGATCTGCTCGGGCTCGAGACGGAACTGCTGCTCGGCCTGGACGTTGACCTGGTAGGTGCGGCCAAAGCGGTTGAAGTCGTTGGCATACAGCGAACCCAGGTAGATCTGCAGGGTGTCGAAGATGTCGGAAATCGCCACGCCGTGGGTCTTTGCCTTTTCCCGGTCGATGGCCGCGTCCACCTGAGGCACGTTGACCTGGTAGCTGGTGAACAGCCCAGCCAGTTCCGGCACGCTGCGGCTCTTGGTGATGACGTTCTGCACTTCTTTATACAGCTCGTCGTAACCCAGCCCGCTGCGATCCTCCACCTGCAAGCGGAAGCCACCAATGGTCCCCAGGCCCTGTACCGGCGGCGGTGGGAAGATCGCCATGTAGGCGTCCTGGATATCGGCGTACTTGCCGTTCAGGGCACCGGCGATGGCACCGGCGGACATGCTTGGGTCCTTGCGCTCATCGAAGGGCTTCAAGGTGACGAAGACGATGCCGTTGTTCGGGCTGTTGGTGAAGCCGTTGATCGACAGGCCGGGGAAGGCCACCGCGCTTTCCACGCCGGGTTGCTTGAGGGCGATGTCGGACATGCGCTTGATCACGTCTTCGGTGCGGTCCAGGCTCGCCGCGTCCGGCAGTTGGGCGAAGGCCACCAGGTACTGCTTGTCCTGGGCCGGCACGAAACCGGTCGGGGTGTGGGCGAAGCCGAACCAGGTCAGCACCATCAGGCCGGCATAGAGGAACAGGGCGATGCCGCTGCCGCGGATGACCCGGCGCACCGTGCCGACGTAACCATGGCTGGCACGATCGAAGAAGCGGTTGAAGGGTTTGAACAGCCAGCCCCCCAGCAGCTTGTCGAGGATCTTCGAGAAGCGGTCCTTGGGTGCATGGTGTTCCTTGAGCAGTACTGCGGCCAGGGCCGGCGACAGGGTCAGGGAGTTGAAGGCCGAGATCACCGTGGAAATCGCGATGGTCAGGGCGAACTGCTTGTAGAACTGCCCGGTCAGGCCACTGATGAAGGCCGCCGGTACGAACACCGCGCACAGCACCAGGGCGGTGGCGATGATCGGGCCGGTCACTTCGCGCATGGCGCGCTGGGTGGCCTCCACCGGGTTCAGCCCCAGGCCGATGTTCCGTTCGACGTTCTCCACCACCACGATGGCGTCGTCCACCACGATACCGATGGCCAGCACCAGGCCGAACAGCGACAGGGCATTGAGGGAGAAACCGAACAGGTGCATCACCGCGAAGGTGCCGATCAGCGACACCGGTACGGCCACCAGCGGGATGATCGAGGCGCGCCAGGTCTGCAGGAACAGGATCACCACCAGCACCACCAGGATCAGCGCTTCGAACAGGGTGTGCACCACTGCCTCGATGGAGCCGCGGACGAAGATGGTCGGGTCGTAGACGATGCTGAAGTCCATGCCCTGCGGGAAGCTCTGCTTGAGTTCGGCCATCTTGGCCCGCACTTCATTGGAGATCTCGATGGCGTTGGAGCCCGGGCGCTGGAAGATCGGGATCGCCACCGCCGGCTGGTTGTTGAGCAGCGAACGCAAGGCGTACTGGCTCGACCCCAGTTCGATGCGGGCGATGTCTTTCAGGCGAGTGATCTCACCGTCTTCGCCTGAGCGAATGATGATGTTTTCGAACTCTTCCTCGGTGACCAGTCGGCCCTGGGTGTTGACCGACAGCTGGAAGCTGGTGGCGCTGGGCGCAGGCGGTGCGCCCAGGGCACCGGCGGCGACCTGACGGTTCTGTTCACGGATCGCAGTGACCACGTCGGTGGCGGTCAGGTTGCGCGAAGCGGTCTTGTTCGGATCCAGCCAGACCCGCAGCGAGTAGTCGCCCATGCCGAACAGCTGCACATCCCCCACGCCGCCCAGGCGCGCCAGCTCATCCTTGATGTTGAGCAGGGCGTAGTTGGACAGGTAGAGCATGTCGTAGCGTTTGTCCGGCGAGGTCAGGTGGACCACCATGGTCAGGTCCGGAGAGGCCTTGTCCACGGTGATACCGATGCGCGTCACTTCTTCCGGCAGCTTGGGCTGGGTGCGGGTCACACGGTTCTGCACCTGCACCTGGGCGTTGTCCAGGTCGGTGCCCAGGGCGAAGGTGATGGTCAGGGTGATCTTGCCGTCGGCGGTGGATTGCGAGGACATGTAGAGCATGTTCTCGACCCCGGTGATGGCTTGTTCCAGTGGCGCGGCCACGGTTTCACCGATGACTTTCGGGTTGGCCCCCGGGAAGTTGGCGCGCACCACCACGGTGGGCGGCACCACTTCCGGGTATTCGCTGATGGGCAGCTGGAACAGCGAGATGGCGCCGGCGATCAGGATCAGCAGCGACAGCACCGCGGCGAAGATCGGCCTTGAAATGAAGAACTGGGAAAAATTCATCTTGAGAGTCGTCCCTTAACCGCGCGGTGTCGCAGCGGCGAGTTTCACAGCCGGAGCCGCCTTGGCAGGGGTGACCTGCGGCAGGTTGCTGGCTTCCAGTGCTTGGCGTTGTTGGGCCAGGGCGGCGAGGGTTTCCTGGCTGGCCATGGGGATCACTTCAGGTGTGACCGGGGCACCGGGACGTGCCCGCTGCAAGCCCTTGACGATGATGGTGTCGTCCTTGCTCAGCCCGTTGCGCACGATGCGCAGGCCTTCGATCTTCGGCCCCAGCTCCACGGCGCGGTAGGCCGGCTTGTTGTCGGCGTCCATCACCAGCACGAACTTCTTGCCCAGGTCGGTGCCCACGGCTTCGTCGTTGATCAGCATCGCCGAGTAGGTGCCGCTGCCCACCAGTTTCAGGCGCGCATACAGGCCCGGGGTGTAGCTGCCGTCACGGTTGTCGAACACGGCGCGGCCGCGGATGGTGCCGGTCTTGGGGTTGACCTGGTTGTCGACGAAGTTCATCTGGCCCAGGTGCGGGTGGCCTTCTTCATTGGACAGGCCCAGGTACACCGGGGTGGTCTGGCCGCGCTGACCCTGGCGGGCGAGTTGGGTGTACTTGAGGTACACACGTTCGTCAGCGTCGAAGTAGGCGTAGACCTTGTCGGTGGACACCAGGCTGGTGAGCGGGGTGACATCGGCGGTCACCAGGTTGCCGGCGGTGATCTGTGCGCGGCTGACGCGACCGCTGATGGGGGCCACCACCCGGGTAAAGCTCAGGTTGAGCTTGGCCAGGTCCAGTTGAGCCTGGATCGCATCGACTCCGGCCCGGGCTTCCTGGGCGGCGCTGCTGCGGGTGTCGGCCAGCTCGGCGGAAATCGCGTTGCTGGTCAGCAGGCGCTGGCCGCGCTGGGCTTCGTTGGCACTGCGGGTGGCGGTGGCCCGGGCTTGTTGCAGCTGGGCTTCGAGGCGGCGGACTTCAGCCTGGAAGGGGCGCGGGTCGATCTGGAACAGCAGGTCGCCTTTCTTCACCAGGGCGCCTTCGGTGAACGCCACCTGATCGATCTGGCCCGAGACCCGTGGCCGGATTTCCACGGTTTCCGGGGCTTCCAGGCGTCCGGTGAACTCATCCCATTCGTTGACCGGCTGCTCCAGCACCTTGGCCACACTGACCTTGGCAGCGGGCGGGGCGGAGGCGGTTTCCGGGGCTTTGCCGCAGGCACTCATGACCAGAACGGCGAGGGCGGCTAAGGGGTAACGCAAGAGTTTGACTGACTGGTCCATGGTTCATCCGCCAAGGTAATTTGAGATGGGCGGATGATGCTCGGCAGGGTGGTATCTCACGAATCGAATGAAGCGAAGGTAACTATCATTCGGAATGATATAAGCCCCAAGCGAGCCCTCTAGCCTGCACCTTTCGTTAGGGTGCTATCAATCCCCTGGTATGCAATTGATTGTTGCCGCATACGCAACATTGCCCGCCGGAGCAGGGGGCAGCTGTCGGCGAACAGGCCCTCCTGTCTTTGTATTCGGGCATTGCAGAGATTGTTTGAACGGCTCGCAGGTGCCTGTCGCGCAGGGACCTTCTGCGGCTCATGCGGGGCGTGTTGAGCGCTTTTTGCAGATGACTCCACTTGACAGCGAAGGGTTTGAAGACGCGTAATATGTCGCAATGTTAACGTTAACCTAGATAAGAACAAGAGGGTCGTCACATGCAGCTTGCCGCCAAACGCGAGTACTGGCTTATCAGTGGTTTATTGTTTTTCTTCTTCTTTTCGTGGTCATCCAGCTATTCGCTGTTCTCTATCTGGCTGCATCGAGTCATTGGCTTGAATGGCACGGAAACCGGGTTCATTTTCGCCGCCAACGCCATTGCGGCGTTGCTGGTTCAGCCCTTCTACGGCGCTCTTCAAGACCGCCTCGGGCTGTCCAAAAAGCTGTTGGTATGGATTGGCATCTTGCTCTGCGCTGCGGCCCCGTTTGCCATTTATGTCTACGCCGGCCTGTTGGCGCAGAACGTGGTGCTCGGCGCCTTGGTCGGTGCGGCGTTTCTGGCGCTGGCGATGCTGGCAGGCGTGGGGGTAATCGAGTCCTACACCGAGCGTTTGTCACGTCATGCGGGGTTCGAGTTTGGAACCACCCGAATGTGGGGATCGTTGGGCTGGGCCAGCGCGACCGGTGTGGTCGGCGTGGTGTTCAACATTGATCCTGACATTGCTTTTTACATGAGCAGCGCCGCCGGCGTCGTGTTCCTGCTGATCCTGTCCCGCCTGGACCTTGACCGTTTGAACCAGCCGGCTGCGCAGGCGGGCAGCGTTGCCCACCCCGTGCGCCTGAACGATCTCTGGAAGTTGCTGACACTCCCGCGATTCTGGGCTTTCAGCCTGTACCTGACGGGGGTGTGCGGGATCTACATGATCTACGAGCAACAGTTTCCGGTGTATTTCTCCTCGTTTTTCCCGACCCCGGAGGAGGGCACCCGCGCCTATGGCTACCTGAACTCGTCTCAGGTGCTGGTCGAGGCGGTCTTGATGCTGTTTGCACCCTGGGTGGTCAGCCGTACAGGCGCCAAATACGGGCTGATCCTGGCCGGCAGCATCATGTTTGTGCGCATCCTCGGCTCCGGAATGGCAACGCAGGCCTGGGCTATCGCCGCCTGCAAGATGTTGCACGCCTTGGAAGTGCCCATCTTGCTGGTCTCGATATTCAAATACATTTCGCTGAACTTCGACTCTCGGCTGTCCGCCTCGATCTACCTGGTGGGATTCCAGTTCGCCCAGCAATTGACCGCCATGTTGCTATCGCCGCTGGTGGGCTACGGCTACGACCATTTCGGTTTCTCCAGCGTCTACGTGCTGATGGCAGGCCTGGTCGGCGTTTGCCTGTTGCTGTCATGGACCTTGTTGCGCAAGGACCCCGTGCGCGGCGCCGCTCAAGACCGGTCTGGCGATTCGCCGGAGCTGCCTGCCATCGCTCAATCTGCCCTTCGTTATGAACCCTAGACAGGAACCGGCCATGCACGCTGCACTGTTAGAGCAAGCGCATCGCGCTATCGAAAAAAAACTGCCCGAGCGGGAGGATGACTATCGCCTGGCCTATCACCTTGCGCCGCCGGCAGGATGGATGAATGACCCGAACGGCCTGGTGTTTTTTCGCGGTGAGTACCATGTGTTCTACCAACATCATCCCTATTCGGCTAAGTGGGGGCCGATGCACTGGGGGCATGCCAAGAGCCGCGACCTGGTGCACTGGGAGCATCTGCCCATCGCGCTGGCGCCTGGCGACGCCGATGACCGCGATGGCTGCTTTTCAGGATCTGCGGTGGTCGCGGACGACAGGCTGTACCTGATCTACACCGGGCATACCTGGCTGGGTGCGCCGGGTGATGAGCGGCACATTCGTCAGGTCCAGTGCCTGGCCAGCAGCATCGATGGCGTTTCGTTCAGCAAGCACGGGGCGGTGATCGATACGGCGCCTGAGCCGAGCATCATGCATTTTCGCGATCCCAAGGTGTGGCGGCGAGCAGGGCAGTGGTGGATGGCCCTGGGCGCTCGCCAAGGCGACGACCCGCTGCTCCTGCTCTATCGCTCCGACGATCTGCATCACTGGAAGTACCTCAGGTGCGCGCTGCAGGGGCGACGCGAGTCGGACGGCTACATGTGGGAGTGTCCGGACCTGTTCGAACTCGATGGCAACGATGTGTTTCTCTATTCGCCTCAAGGCCTGAAGCCCAGCGGTTATGACAACTGGAACAAGTTCCAGAACAGCTATCGGATGGGCCTGCTGGACGACCGTGGATACTTCAGCGAGTGCGGTGAGCCGCGTGAACTGGATCATGGTCACGATTTTTATGCGGCGCAGACCCTGCTGGCGCCGGACGGGCGCCGCCTGTTGTGGGCCTGGATGGACATGTGGGAGAGCCCGATGCCGAGTCAGGCGCAGCACTGGTGTGGTGCGCTGTCGCTGCCTCGTGAACTGAGCCGTAATGGCGAGCGCCTGCGCATGCGGCCGGCCCGCGAGCTGAAGGCGCTACGCCAGTCGCAACGGACACTGGCGATCGGCGTGGTCGAATCCGGCAATTGCCTGCTCGATGAGCGAGGGACGTTACTGGAGTTCGAACTGTCCCTGGACCTGGCTGGCAGCACTGCTGAGCGCTTTGGGCTGGCGCTGCGTTGCAGTGAGGATCAGCAAGAGCGGACCCTGGTGTATTTCGATGCGATGGCGCGCCGCCTGGTGCTGGACAGGCAACACTCGGGAGTGGGGGTGAGCGGTGCGCGCAGCGTGCCGATAGCCAAGGGACAAACGCGGATAGACTTGCGGATTTTCCTTGATCGTTCGTCTATCGAGGTGTTTGTCGATGACGGCGCTTATAGCTTGAGCAGCCGGATCTATCCTGGTCCGGACAGCCAGGCGGTCATGGCGTTTGCGGTCAATGGCAGCGCTGGGTTTGGCGATGCGTCGGTCTGGCACCTGGCCGATCTGCGCCTCTGACCCTGGTGATCGGCCATGGGCGCGCGACGTCTGGCGATGTGTTGTCATGCTTTTGCCAAGCATGACATGATGCCCGGCCATACAAGCATTGGCACCTGCGAATGGCCTCAGTTAAAGATGTCGCGCACCTCGCAGGGGTTTCCTTGATGACGGTGTCCAGGGCGCTCAATACCCCGGAAAAAGTCAATCAGGAAACCCTGGCGAAAGTCCTGCAAGCGGTTGAGACCCTGGGTTATGTCCCCAGTCTTTCTGCCCGACAGATCCGCGGCGGCGCTTCCCGTAGCAAAACCATTGGCGTCTTCGCGCTGGATACCGCCACCACGCCCTTCGCCGTGGAAATGCTCCTGTCCATGGAGCGCACCGCCCGGGAACACGGCTGGAATGTCTTCATCCTCAACGTGTTCGAAGTGCCGCCGAGCCAGCAGACCATCGACCTGATGCTGTCCCACCAGCCTGACGGAATCATCTTCAGCGCCATGCAGCTGCGGACCATCGAGATCCCCCCGGCGTTGCGCAGCCTGCCGCTGGTGCTGAGCAATTGCATGAGCCTTGAGTCCGGGGTGGCCTGTTATGTGCCTGACGATGCCGACGGCCAGTATCAGGCTGTGCGGCATGCGCTCAAGCGTGGCTACCGCAGTCCGTTGTGCATCAACCTGCCACAAGCCAGCCTGGCCTGGGAGCAGCGCCAGCTTGGATTGTGTCGAGCCCTCACTGAGGCTGGAATATCCGTGGCCGATGTTCCTCAATACAGCCTGTCCCAGGATGACGCCTATCAGGAAACGATCGCCGCGCTGGAGACGCAATTGCAAGCGTCGCAAGGAGCGCCAGCGTTCGATCTTCTTATCTGTGGTAACGACCGCATCGCTTTGCTGGCTTACCAGTACTTGCTAAGTCGCGGTCTGCGTATTCCGCAGGACGTGGCGGTTCTGGGGTACGACAACATGATCGGTGTTGCCGAGCTGTTCTATCCGCCGCTCAGTACCGTGCAGTTGCCGTATTACGAAATGGGGCGGCGTTCTGCTCAATACCTCATTGAGCGCTGGGAACAGCCGACGATTCACAGGGTTGCGTGCCCGCTGGTAGAACGCGAATCCTGCTGAACGGCATGGCTGACAGGACAATGCGCGCACCCGGCGGGTGCTCATGATCCTGGTGCTGGCGAATCGTCGGCCAGCCTTTACATTTTTTGACTGCAGATTCACTGATTAATACAACTCCGGCTTCAGCAAAGTTTGATACTGCGTGCTCTACCGCCCCGAAGGATTCTCCGCTCGGGGTATCGCTCCAAATGCACGAAAGGAATCATCCGGATGTATCTCTCTCATAGGCTCACGGGGATCGGTCTGTGCGCCGCGTTGTTTGTCCTGGCAGGTTGCGCGCCCACTTCAATAGCCGGACCCGGGGCCAACAATGTGCGCATCACCCACAACGAACCAGGACGTGAATGCCAGTTTCTTGGTGATGTCACCGGCAGTCAGGGCGACTTTTTATTGGGCAGTATCACGGGTAACGCCAATCTCGAAACCGGCGCCCGCAACGACCTGAAAAACAAGGCCGCGGCGCTGGGGGGCAACCGGGTTTACCTGCTCACTCAGCGCGCAGGGCAGACCGGTTCGGACAATCGCCTGGAGCAAACCAACGTGACGCTTTCGGGCAATGTCTATCGCTGTCCCGAGTCCTGAGCCGGCGGCCTGCCGCTGAGCGCTGAACAGCTTTGCCCCGTCAATGGCCGAGCTGTCAGCGCTATGGATGTCGGCATCGGTTCGGGAGCGGTCAGCGCCGGGATTTGCGTCCGCTGCTGCCGATGAACATGCGCTGGTGATGTGTTGAACGGAGCGCTCGGCCATTTCTGCTGCCGAGCCCGCAGCAGGATGATGCTTGCAGCGGGTGCCTCAGGAGGGGAGGGACAGCAACCAGGCGCTGAAGGTCTTGAACGCCGGAAAGTGCTGGTAGCGCGCGGCGCAGGTCAGGTAATAGTTGCGGCCGCTTTCCATGGGGTCGAACAGCTTGACCACGGCTCCAGACTCGATTTCCTCCTGCACCAGGATATCGGGAACCAGCCCGATACCTATGCCTGCGGCCACCGCCTGGATCAGGTGGGCGGTGAGCTCGAAGCTGGGGCCCGTGCGCATTTTCTGGTGATCCAGGTTGTTGAAGTCGAACCAATCAGACCAGCCGTTGGGGCGAGACACCACATTGAGCAGCAAATGATGGGGGAGCTCGTCCAGCGATAGCTCGGGGTTGCCTGCCAGGGCCTTGGGGCTGGCGATGACGATCAGTTTTTCTCGCAGCAGCAGGTGCGACACGTAGCCCGGCCAGTCCCCTTTCCCCGCGCAGATGATGGCCTGCATGTCGCCCACGCTGGAGGGGTTGTCGGCGTGAATGATCCTTGAATGGATATGCACCAGGTTCCTGGGATGACGGGCATAAAACTCATGCATTTTTGGCAGCAGCCATTTTGAGCCGAACGTCGGAAGCACCGCCAGGTTCAACGGGCCATCTTCTTCCTTGAAGGCAATGGTCTGCAGGGTGGCGCTGCGAATGCGCCCCAATGCGGCGCTGAGCTCATGCTGGTACAGGGCGCCGGCGGCGGTGAGTTCGATTTTTCTGCCCTCGCGCTTGAACAGCGAGATCTCCAGCTGCGATTCCAGGGCCTGCACTTGCCGGCTGACCGCGCTTTGGGTCAGGGCCAGTTCGTCCGCGGCTTTGGTGAAGCTGCAATGGCGGGCGGCGGCCTCGAAGGCGACCAGCAGGGACATTGAAGGGGTCAGTCGGCGTGGGTTCATTCATAAAGCTCATGCAAAAGCTGCAGGTTTTACGTTTGTGTGAAACGTCTTGGCCCCACAAAATCGTGGGTGCGCCCCTTGCCATGCAGCAGCTGTCGGGGGGAAAGCATACATAACGAGAATGCTCAGATTAGCGGTATCGCCAGTAGGAATTCCAGCATGATTGCCCGGTTGTCTCCCCATGAAGTCAAAAACCCAGCCTGCGAGTTGTTCCTGGCTCGCCTGGAAAAGGAAGGTTTCCAGGGAGAAATCGCTCGCGATCATGGGCTCAGGACCGTGCTGGCGACCGACAACTCGATCTATCAGCGCCTGCCGCAAGCCGCGGTGTTTCCGCGCAATGTGCAGGATGTTCAGCTGTTGGCCCGCCTCGTGGCCCTGGCGCCATTCAGCTCGGTGGTACTCACGCCGCGGGGCGGAGGAACCGGCACCAATGGTCAATCGTTGACCAGCGGGATCGTGGTCGACTTGTCGCGCCACATGAACGGCATCCTTGAGATCAACGTCGAGGAGCGCTGGGTGCGGGTGCAAAGCGGCGTGGTCAAAGACCAGCTCAACGCGGCGTTGAAACCCCATGGACTGTTTTTTGCGCCCGAGCTGTCGACGTCGAACCGGGCCACCATCGGCGGCATGATCAACACCGACGCAAGCGGCCAGGGCAGCTGCACCTATGGCAAGACCCGTGATCATGTCCTGGCGCTGTCGACCATTCTCATCGGTGGCGAGCGGCTCGACAGTGTGCCCCTGGAGCCTGATCAGTGGCAGGCACAGGCCCGTCGCGAAGACAAGGTTGGCGCGATCCATCGCTGTGCATCGCAGATCGTGGAGCAATATGCCGAGCTGATCGAACACACCTTTCCCAAGCTGAACCGTTGCCTGACGGGGTACGACCTGGCGCATCTGCAGGAGCCCAACGAGCGACTCAATCTCAACAGTGTCCTGTGCGGCTCAGAAGGCTCGCTGGGTTTCATTGTGGAAGCCACGCTCAATGTGCTGCCTGTCCCCCAGTACTCGATCCTGGTCAATGTGCGGTATGCGGGCTTCATGGATGCGTTGCGCGACGCCAAGGCGTTGATGCAGCTCAAGCCGCTGTCCATCGAGACGGTGGACTCCAAGGTCCTCGGGCTGGCGATGAACGACATCGTCTGGCACGGCGTCGCCGAGTACTTTCCCCAAGACCCCGAGGTGCCGACCCTGGGCATCAACCTGGTTGAATTCAGCGGCGACGACGAGGCGGCCTTGCTGCAACGCGTGGATGAATTTGTCCTGCACCTGCAGCGTGACACCCGCGTGGTGCGATTGGGGCACACCCTGGCCGTCGGCGCCCAGGCCGTGCAGCGGGTCTACGCGATGCGCAAGCGGGCCGTGGGGTTGCTGGGCAATGTCAAAGGCTCCGCCCGGCCCCAGCCGTTCGTCGAAGATACCGCCGTTCCTCCCGAGCACCTGGCTGATTTCATTGCGCAGTTCCGCGAGCTGCTCGATAGCCATGGCCTGGAATATGGCATGTTCGGTCACGTGGACGCCGGGGTCCTGCATGTGCGGCCGATCCTGGACATGAAAGACCCCGCTCAGGCGGCCCTGATCCGGCCCATTTCCGACGCCGTCGCCGAGCTCACGCACAAGCACGGCGGCTTGCTCTGGGGCGAGCATGGCAAAGGCTTGCGGTCGCAATACGTGCCCGACTACTTCGGCGAACTCTATCCGGCTCTACAGGAACTCAAGGCGGCTTTTGATCCGAACAACCAACTCAATCCGGGCAAGATCGCCACGCCCAAGACGCTGCCCGACGCCCGGTTGACCCGGGTGGACGAGGTCCGGTTGCGGGGCGAGCTTGATCGCACCATCGATGAGCGGGTCTGGTCGCACTACGACGCCGCGGTGCATTGCAACGGCAACGGCGCCTGCTACAACTTCGACCCCGATGACGCCATGTGTCCGTCCTGGAAAGGCACCCGCAATAGACTGCACTCGCCCAAGGGGCGCGCGTCGCTGGTGCGTGAGTGGCTGCGCTTGCAGGGCCAGCAAGGTGTCGATGTGCTGGAAGCGGCTCTCTCGTCCAGGTCCGCGCTGCTCGGCCTGCCCAGGCGTGCGCTCAATACGCTTGCACGGAAGCTGGGCCAGAAAGACTTTTCCCACGAGGTCTACGAGGCGATGGCCGGGTGCCTCGCCTGCAAGTCCTGTGCGGGGCAGTGCCCGGTGAAAGTCAATGTGCCGGACTTTCGCTCGCGTTTTTTGCAGCTGTACCACAGTCGCTATCTGCGCCCGTTGAAGGATTACCTCATCGGTTCCCTTGAGTACACCATTCCTCACTTCGCCCGCGTGCCGCGCTTGTACAACGGGATCATCGGCTCGCGGATGGTGGGGGCGTTTCTGCGGCGGGTGGCCGGAATGATCGACAGTCCGCTGCTGAGCCTGCTGGATTTTGATGAGGTTTGCCGGCGGTGGAACGTGCGCGTGGCGTCGCCTGCGCTGCTTGAGCGGCTGGACGCGGCGCAACGGGCGCGCAGCGTGATTCTCGTGCAGGACGCCTTTACCCGTTACTTCGAAACACCGCTGCTGGCCGATTGGATCGAACTGATTTCCAGGCTGGGGTTTGAGGTGTACATCGCGCCGTTCGCGGCCAATGGCAAGCCGCTGCAGGTCCAGGGTTTTTTGAGAGCCTTCGAAAAGGCTGCGCATTGCAACGGCCGATCGCTGCGCCAGCTGCACCGATATCAGATTCCATTGGTGGGTCTTGATCCGGCGATGACCCTGGTTTATCGGCAGGAGTACGCCAAGACCCTGGGTCAGGATCAGGCCCCGAGCGTGCTGCTGCCGCAGGAATGGCTGGCCCAGGTACTGGCGCCGTCAGCGCTGGGCGCGGGCCAGGAGACTTACCACTTTGTGCCGCACTGCACCGAGAAAACCAACGAGCCGGGCAGCGTGGCGCTGTGGCAGACGATTTTTGCGCGAGTCGGTCTGAAGTTGCAGGTGCAAGCCAGCGGCTGCTGTGGGATGTCCGGAACCTACGGCCACGAAACCCAGAACGCCGGGACCTCGGAGGTCATTTACCGCCAGTCCTGGGGCCCCTTGGTGGCCCGTCTCAATGGGGCCGGGCGCCTGCTGGCGGATGGCTACTCGTGCCGCAGCCAGGTCAAGCGCAAGGACGGGCAGACCGTCCAGCACCCGCTCCAGGCCTTGCTGAAGTTGCTGCGCGGCGCCGACCAAGCTGGGCGTCTTCAGAAGCCGTAGAGCTGTGCCGGGTTGTCCACCAGGATCTGCTTGATCAGCGCGTCATCGTTTTCAACCCAGTCGAACAGCATCTCCAGCAGGCTGGCGTCGTTGGGCATCGGCACCGGTATGCACGGATGTGGCCAATCGCTTGCCCACAGCAGCCGGTTCGGATTGGCTTCGATCAACGCTCGGGCGTAGGGCGTTACGTCGTCGTAAGGAAAGTCCTTCGACGCGGTAAAGCGATAGGCGCCGGAAAGCTTGACCCACACCCGGCCTTCTTGCAGCAGGCGCAGCAGGTCGGTGAATCCCGGGTGGTTCAGCCCGCAACTGGTGGGCATGTGCCCCATGTGGTCGATGACGACTGGCACGGGCAGGCTGGCCACGGTTTCGTACAAGTCGGCGAATTCGGTGATATCGATCAGCAACTGAAGGTGCCAGCCAAGGGGTGCGACTTTTTCCGCCAGGGCCGCAACATCCGATACCTCGACGCCACTTTTAAAGATCAGGTTGACGCGCACGCCACGAACCCCGAGGCGATGCATCGCCTGCAGGGTTTGGCTATCGGTGTCGGTATCGATCACCACAACCCCGCGCAATGCGCTGCCCCCTTGCTTCAGCGCCGCCAGGGTGGTGCTGTTGTCCGCCCCGTAGACACTGGGTTGGACGATGACTGCGCGACTCAACCCCAGGGTTTTCTGGACGTGCTCAAAGGCCTCCAGGGGAGCGGGGGGCGGCGTGTAGGAACGGTGAGGGGAGAACGGTTGCCCATGCTCGTCACCAAAGACGTGGAAGTGGCAGTCGCATGCCCCGTCCGGCAAGGTGCGTTGCAGTTTGCGCGGCTCGGGATCCGGGCCTGCGCATTGCGGGGCGTAGGTTTCGCCCAGCGAACTCATGCGAGTGATTTCCCAGCCTTGCAATCCCCGCAACCCATTGCGCTCGGCGGAGTTGATGATCTGTTGCCAGGTGGCGCGCCTGGCGAGGTCGGGGTCGCCGAGCTTGATCGCGTCAAAGATCGCCTGATGTTCGGCCAGAAGGGTTTCGCCTAGGTCACTCGAACGCACCAGGCGGTTTTCCAGCAAGGCCGCTTCGTAGACGTGGCTGCAGAGAAAGATGATGAAGTTGCGAAAGTACTCATTGCCTGTGGCGTCGGCAATGGCGCGCTTGAACTGCAGGCTGTGCTCCAGCATGTCCTGAGGGTTTTGCAGGCCGTCGCGCAGGGTGTCCAGCGCCGCTGCGATCTTGTTCAACTGATTGAGTGAGCGACGTCGGGCGGCCATGGCGGCTGCGGCGACTTCGAGGTCCAGGCGCAGTTCGTAGAGCTGGCGCAGCTTGGTGCTGTCGGTCAGTTCCTCTTGAGTGATGCGGAAGCTGCTCTGGTTGGCTTCGGTGGCAACAAACACCCCAAGCCCTTGGCGACTGATGACGAGGCCAGCCGAACTGAGCCGCGCCACAGCTTCACGCACGACATTTCGGCTAACGGCGAAGGCTTCGGCTAAGCGGCTTTCGGTGGGGATGCGATCACCGGGACGGAGTCGACCTTCACGTATTTCACTTTCCAGATAACGAAAGATCTCAACCGAGAAGTGATCACGTCGGCCAATTGCTTTTATAGTCATTTTTCTCAGTCATCGAATGTCGGTTTCAAAAGCTTGAAACGTAGAACGCCCGCGTAACGAACGATACGCGGGCGTTACTCTAACAAATGATGTCTGGTTCAGTGCAATTGCTTGCCCCTGGTTTCCGGGAGGAAGCAGGTCACCACCAGGACCAGGCAGTAGGCACCTCCGGCGAACATCGCAATCGCGGTGCCCAGGCTGTATTGGGCACTGATGAAACCGACGAGTCCCGGGAACAGTGCGCCCACCGCGCGCCCGAAGTTATAGGAGAACGCCTGGCCGTTGGCCCTCACTGCCGAAGGATAAAGTTCTGTCAGAAAGGCCCCCATGCCGCTGTAGATACCGGATGCGGCGAACCCCAAGGGAAAACCGAGAATCAGCATCTGGGTATTGGTCAGGTTCAGTTGCATGTAGCAGATCACGCTGATGGCCGACAGAACTGCGAAGAGGATGAAGTTGGCGCGGCGCCCCAGCCGGTCAGACAGGTAGGCACCGCAGACATAGCCGAAGAATGAACCCAGGATGACCACCAGCAGGTAGCTGCCGGTGCCGAAGACTGACAGGCCCTTCTCCAGCTTCAGATAGGCCGGCAACCAGGTGGTGATCGCGTAGTAGCCACCTTGTACCCCCATGCACAGCAGCGCGGACAACAGGGTGGTGCGCAGCAGCGAGGGGGAGAAGATGTGCCAGAAGGCCACCCTGTTGCCTGTTTCGCTCTGTTGCTTTTTGCTCTGCAGGAACACCTCGGGTTCTGGCACGTATTTACGAATGTAGAGCACCAGGAGTGCAGGTGCGATGCCGATCCAGAACAGCGAGCGCCAGGCAAGGTCTTCGGGAAGGTAGCTGAAGGCCACTGTGTAGAGCAGCGCGGCCGCGCCCCAGCCAATGGCCCATCCGCTCTGCACGATACCCACGGCCTTGCCGCGATGTTCCGCTCGGACCATTTCGCCGATCAGCACCGAGCCCACTGCCCACTCGCCGCCGAACCCGAGGCCTTGCAGCGCACGAAGCACAAACAGCTGTTCGAAGTTTTGCGCGAAGCCGATCAGTACGGTGCAGATCGAGAACCACAGAATGCTGATCTGCAGCAGCCGCACCCGACCGTAGCGGTCAGCCAGGATCCCCGCTCCCCATCCGCCAATGGACGAAAACAGCAAGGTCACGGTGCTCAGCAGTCCCACTGATCCCTTGTCGATGTGCCAGAGGGTCATCAAGGAGGCGATGACGAAGGTGAACACCATGAAGTCCAGGGCGTCCAGCGCCCAGCCACCCAATGCGGAATAGAAGGTGCGTTTTTCAACGGTATTAAGTTCGCTAAACCAGCTCATTATTGTTCTCCGTGCAGCACCTTAGTGCCGCTGGGTTATTGTTTTTGTTATTTGAAGTCGTACAGAACGGCGGGGTTATCGACCAGGATGCTCTGTCGTTGGCGCTCATCGGGCGCCCATGAGCGCAAGCGATCCAGTAATGAACCGGTGTCGGGCGTGCTTTCGAGCGCTACGTGGGGCCAGTCGCTGCCCCAAACCATTCGTTCGGGGGCGACGCCCAGCAAGGCATGGGCCAGCGCATCCGTGTCGGCATAGTCCGGATGCCGCTCACTCAGGCGATAAGCGCCCGACAACTTGACCCACCAACCGTGTTCCGCCACGTTTCTCAGCAGCAACTCGAACCCTGGCTCCTTGACGCCCAGGCGGGCCGGGAAGTGTCCGAAGTGATCGATCACCACGGGGCAGGGCAGCCTGGCTATCCGTGCCTGCAGCTCGCTTAACAGCCGGACATCAATCAAAAACTGCAGATGCCAGCCAAGGTCGGCAACTCGATGGGCAAGACGCTCCATCAAGTCCAGATTCACGCCGCCGCGAAACAGCACGTTGATGCGAACTCCACGCACACCCAAGGCGTGCATGTGCGCCAGTTCGTCATCGCCGATTCGTTCGTCGACTACCGCGACGCCCCTCAGTCGATCGTGATGACGTTGCAACACCTCGAGCATGTAGCGGTTATCGGTGCCGTAGACGCTCGGCTGCACCAGAACCCCGCGCTGCATCCCCGTGGCCCGCAACATGTCCAGATACAGCGCCTCAGGTGCGGGAGGCGGGGTGTAACTGCGCTCGGGTACCAGGGGATAGCGCTCAAAATCAGCACAGATCACATGCGCATGGGTGTCGCATGCACCTGTCGGCAGCACGAAGCTCGGGGCTTGGATCGTTTCTCTCGGGGCGGCACAAGAGGGCGGCCACGCTGTGGCGGATTTGGGGTGAGGCATGGATTTCATCTCCTCGACAGCTCTTCGCACGCCTTGGCGGTTGCAGAGCGGTACTTGTTGGTTGTTGGTTGTAGGTTGTCCAACAAGTGCTGGCATGTTGAATTTTTGCCCTGGCCTTGTCAATGGATGCAGGTGGGGATTTCGCGCGACGCGCTTCGGCGATGGCTAGGGGGGGAATAGCGGCCTTGGGTACTAATGGGAATTTGTATTAATTGCGAATGGTTTTGTATAGCATGCGCCGGAGTTTTTTGGCGGTTTCACCCCTTGTATTGGCCTATTCGTAAAGGTTTTTTCTCTCCATGCGCCGAACCCTGCTTTCCATTTGTGTGCTGCAAGCGTTGTCGTCTACCTCATGGGCTGAACAAGCGCAGGTAAAGCCCTCAACCCTTGAGTTGGGCACGGCTGATGTCATCGGCACCGAGAGTTACGAAAGGGCAGATGGTCCGGTGCAGGGTTATCGCGCAACGCGCTCGGCCAGCGCCACGCGGACCGATACCTCGATCCATGAAACCCCGCAGTCGATCAGTGTGGTCGCCAAGGATGCGGTGGAGGATCTTGGAGCCACGCGTTTGCAGGACGCGCTGGACTACGCCGGCGGCGTGGGGCGGGCGAACAATTTTGGTGGGCAGGGGCTGACTACGTTTACCGTCCGTGGCTTCACCACCGGCGAGTTTTACCGCAACGGTTTTCCCATCAATCGCGGCTATCCGAACATGCCGGATGCCAACACCATTGAACGCCTTGAAGTGCTGCGCGGCCCGGCAACCATGCTGTATGGCCGAGGTGATCCTGGCGGTACTTTCAACGTGGTTTCCAAACAGCCGTTGCCCGAGCGCACGGTCACCCTGGGCAGTCAACTGAACGACCAGGGCATGAGGCGCGGCACGTTGGACGCTTCCGGGCCGCTCAACGAAGACGGGCGCCTGGCCTATCGACTGAACGTCGTGGGCGAGGGGGGCGACACCTTCCGCGATCATGTCGACACCGAGCGCTACGGTGTCACGCCGGTGCTCAGCTGGCAGGTAAGCGACGCGACCAGGCTGATTTTCGAAGGCGATTTCATGCGTAACAACGCGCCTCTGGATCGAGGCGTTACCCGTTACGCGAAGCAGATTGGCAGCGCTTCTCGCGACAGTTTTTTCGGTGAAAAAGACGTTGGCAAACTGCACAACGACAACAACATGGCGCAACTGCGCTTCGAACACCTGCTCAACGACGACTGGACCCTGGGGGGTGGTGTGCAGTGGCTCGATGGTTCGCTCAAGGGCAACGCGGTCGAGGCCAACGGTATTGCCGCTGACGGCCGCACCTTGGGGCGCAATTTCAACTATCGCAAGCTGGAGTGGACCGACCGGGATGCCCAGCTCAACCTGACCGGCCATTTCGATACCGCCGGTTTGCAGCACACTTTGCTCACCGGTATCGAATACGAAGACTACGACTACCAGTCGATCATTCAACGCTCCAGTGGTGCTGTCGGTGCGTACCCCATCGACCTCTTCGATCCGCTGTACGGCCAGCCGCGTCCGGCCCTGACCCGCACGCCGACTCATGACAAGGAAAACCTCAAGACTTATGCCGCGTTCGTGCAGGATCAAGTGGCCCTGACCGACAAACTGAAAGTGCTGGCAGGGGCGCGTTTCGAACGCTTCGAACATGACTACGAAACCTATGTACCCGGCGGCAAGAGTTGGCAGGCCAGTGACAACGCGGTCACACCGCGCATTGGCGTGAGCTACGACTTGACCGAGACCTTGGCGCTCTACGCCGATACCGCTCGCTCGTTCAAGCCCAACACCGGCGCCAGCCGGCTCGGCGGCGGGTTTGCGCCGGAGAAGGGCAAGTCTTATGAAATGGGTCTCAAGTGGGAAGCACTGGATCAGCAGTTGAGTGTCGACGCGGCGATCTATCAGATCGAAAAGCGCAACGTCTTGACCACCGACCCTGTTGACTCGACCTTCAGCGTGGCCGCCGGTGAAGTGCGAAGCCGTGGTTTCGATGTCAACGTTGCCGGCAACCTGACACCCGAATGGCGCGTGATCGGCGGCTACGCCTATGTCGATGCCGAAGTCACCAAGGACAACGTGCTGCGCTCTGGCACGCGGCTGCTGAACATCCCGAAAAACAGCTTCAGCCTGCTGAATATGTACGAGTTCCAGGACGGCATGCTCAAGGGCCTGGGCCTGGGGAGCGGACTCAGGTACGTCGACGAGCGCGCCGGGCAAACCGCCAATACCGGGTTTTCGATGGGCAGCTACACCGTTGTCGATTTGCTCGGTTTCTACAAGGTCAATGACAAGGTGCGGCTGAATCTGGATCTGAAAAACCTGTTTGACCGTGATTATGAAGAGGGCGCGTTCGGCAACGTTTACGCTTATCCGGGGGCTCCGCGAACGCTGCAGGTCGGCATTGCCTACACCTTGTAGTGGGTGTGTTTTGCTGGCACAAGCCGAGCTTGTTCCGCTGACACGATGGTAATCGTGCCTGTTTGCAATGGGACCTTGTGCCGGTGATACACAGCAACTCCAAAACCAAGAGAGCCTCGAAATGAGTCGACCGTACAATTTCCTTGTCGCCCATCTGAAAAAGGAGGGTTCGGCACAACTGCCTGCCGTCAGCGTCTCTTTAAGGGAATGGTTTGGGCAGTTGGGAGTGGCTGTCGCAGACGAGGTCATGAGTCTCGAGCAACTGATCGAATCGTTCTGGCGCCTGGAGGACTTTGCCGAGCTCTTTGAATATCTGTATGCCTATCAGGAAAGCCAGGGTTACGGAACCGGGTTCGGCTTGGGCTTTTACACCCCGGACGAGTTACACCCTTTGATGTGGGAGGGGCGTAACCAGGTCGGCAAATGGGCAGCGTCCACTCGAAATTCAGTCGATGCTCACTACATCAGGGATGTTTTTGACTTCAATGGGTTCAGTGAGGAAAAACTGAATGCCTTGCCAGCGCAAAAGCAAAGCGCACTGGAGTCGGTGATGAATCGGTTCGGTGAGCGTCAGTTGCAAAACGGCTGGAATGTCTGGCGCATGACTGGCGACGATCAGTGCAACGCCAGAAAAGAGCTGATTGCCAGCGATGTGCTCGCCGCCTTCTCTGCATGAGGGCCGAGTGTTGGCATTGATGCGCAATTGCCCCACCTGCTGAGGGCAAGACTGCCCCAACTTGGATAGGTAGATACCGCGCACAGACGGCCTTAGCCTTGAAGGCTGCTTGGGTCAGCGGTTTTTCGGCAGATGGGTCAATTCTTCATCAGCGCCTACAACCCTGGCGCCACACCTTGGATCGCAACACTCATCCAGTAATCGGTGGATGTTGAAGGCGACACTGGTCGATCTCAAAGGCTATCCGGATCCCCAAAAAACATCTGAATCCGCGAACGCAACCAGCGCTCTCCCGGGTCGTTGTCCTGTGAGCCGCGCCAGGCCATGTGCAGCTCGAAGCTGCGCACCGGCAGGGGCGGGTCTTCGGCGCGTACGCCGCCGGCGGCGGTCAGGGCCTCGGCGGTGTAGTCGGGGACGGTGGCGAGGATGTCGGTGCCGGCCAGCAGGGTGCTCAGACCGTTGAATTGCGGCACGGCGAGTACCACATGGCGTTTGCGTCCGAGCTTTTCCAGTTCTTCATCGATAAAGCCGCTCAGGTCCCCGGCGAACGACACCAGGGCGTGAGGGCGGGCGCAGAAGTCGTCCAGGCTCAGGGCGCCCGGAACGGTGTCGGCACGCAGCAGTTTGGGCAGGCTGCGGCGCAGGACTTTGCGCTTGGCGTTGGCCGGCAGGTCGGCGGTGTAGCTGACGCCGATGGAGATTTCACCGGAGGCCAGCAGCGACGGCATCAACAGGTAGTTGGCCCGGCGCACCACCAGCACGATGCCAGGGGCTTCGGCGCGCAGGCGCTTGAGCAGCATCGGCAGGAGGGCAAACTCCGCGTCGTCGGACAGGCCAATGCGGAACACTGTGGTGCTGGTGGCGGGGTCGAACTCGGCGGCGCGGCTGACGGCGGTGGAGATCGAGTCCAGGGCCGGTGAGAGCAGGGCGAAGATTTCCACGGCCCGGGCCGACGGCTCCATGCTGCGGCCGGTGCGTACAAATAGCGGGTCGTCGAACAAGTTGCGCAGCCGCGACAGGGCGGCACTGATGGCTGGCTGACCGAGAAACAGCTTCTCGGCGGCGCGAGTCACACTGCGTTCGTGCATCAGTGTCTCGAACACAATCAATAGATTCAGGTCGACACGACGCAGGTCATTACGATTCATCTGGAGTCCTGGCAGAGTCAGCGAACTTGACGGGAGCGGCCATATCGGAACAATGGCCGGCGTGAATCTTACGGGTAAAGGCTGGTACTCTGCATCGGCTAAATGTTGTTTGTTTGTGCTCAGGCTGCGGCCCGGCACGCTGTTCGCCCCGATTTTCAAGGGCACGGAATCAATGACAGACATGTCGACTATTAATAGGCACTGATAGTCTTGCTTTCAAAGCCCGGATAAAGTTCGCGGCATTAGAGGTTAATTTGACGAGGTTTGCGATGTCCCGCACGATTCGTTTTCACAAGTTTGGACCGGCCGAGGTGCTCAAATGCGAAGAGCATGCGGCCTCGTTGCCTGCGCCAGGCGAAGTGCAGGTACGAGTCGAAGCCATCGGTATCAGTTGGTACGACGTGCTCTGGCGGCAGAACCTGGCGTCGTCCCATGCGCGTCTGCCGTCCGGTCTCGGACACGAAATGGCCGGTGTGGTCACGGCGGTAGGCGAGGGCGTCGACGACCTCGCGGTCGGTGACAAGGTCGCCAGCTTTCCCGCGCAAAGCCCCAATGACTACCCGGTGTATGGCGAGCAGATCGTCCTGCCACGCTCGGCCCTGACCCGTTATCCGGATGTGCTTAGCCCTATCGAAGCCGCGGTGCATTACACGCCGCTGTTGATTGCCTATTTCGCCTACGCTGACCTTGCGCGGGTCAAGCCCGGGCAGTTCGCCCTGGTCACCGATGCCAGCCACTGTGCCGGCCCGTCTTTTGTGCAGTTGGGCAAGGCCCTGGGTGTGCGGGTGATTGCCGCTACCAAGACCGCTGAAGAGCGTGAGTACCTGCTGTCCCTCGGCGCCGAGAAGGTGATTGTCACCGAAGAGCAGGACCTGCTGATGCAGATCAACAAGCTCACCAACAATCGCGGGGTCGATGTGGTGTTCGACGGTCTGGGCGGTCCGCAGATGTCGATGCTCGGTGATGTCCTGGCGCCTCGCGGCAGCCTGGTGTTGTACGGCCTGCAAGGCGGCAACCAGACTCCATTCCCGGCCTGCGCGGCGTTCCAGAAGAACATCCAGTTTTTTGTCCACTGCATCGGCAACTTCACCGGCAAGCCGGAACTGGGGATCATTCAGGATCAGGTGGCGTTGCAGCGTGCGCTGCGCGACATCAACCAGCTGACTGCGGATCGAGTGCTGGTGCCCTTGAAGACCCGAGTCTTCCCCTTCAGCGAGTTTGTCGAGGCGCACCGTTACATGGACGAATGTCCATGTCGCGAACGGGTCGCGCTGCAGGTCGAACCGGCCTGATTCCCCCAACGCCAGGCCAAGCCTGGCGTTTTTGTATCTGTATCTTTGTCGGCGCCGGCTTGTCGGCCAATGGGGCCTGAGCCTCGTGCAAGCCTTGAGGCTGTCTTCCCCGGCAAGCCAGTTCCTGCGTAAGCCAGGCCTGCTTCAGTCAGCTGAGAAAGGCGGGGTTGTTCTGGGATAGATTTCGTCGCGCGGTGGTCAAACTGCCAGTAAACTGCGCTCCATTCCCGAACCATCCTTTTTCAGAGGTTTTGCATGACTCTCAGTCCTTTTGCGGGCAAGCCGGCACCCGTCGAGTTGCTGGTCGATATCCCGCGACTGGTTACGGCGTATTACACCGGTCAGCCCGATGCATCGGTGCCCACCCAGCGCGTGGCTTTCGGCACCTCCGGGCACCGCGGCAGCTCGCTCGATCTGAGTTTCAATGAATGGCATGTCCTGGCCATCAGCCAGGCCATCTGTCTGTACCGCGAAGCCCAGGGCATCACCGGGCCGCTGTTTGTCGGCATCGATACCCACGCACTGTCGACCCCGGCCGGGGCCAGTGCCCTGGAAGTCCTGGCGGCCAACGGTGTGACGGTGATGATTGCTGCCGCTGACGAGTACACCCCGACGCCGGCGGTGTCCCATGCCATCCTCTGCTACAACCGCGGTCGCACTTCGGGCCTGGCGGACGGGATCGTTATCACCCCGTCCCACAACCCGCCACAAAGCGGCGGCTACAAGTACAACCCCACCAATGGCGGCCCGGCCGACACCCACATCACCAAGTGGATCGAAGCCAAGGCCAACGAATTGCTGGCGGCCAAGCTGGCCGGGGTCAAACGCATCAGCTACGAGCAAGCGCTGAAGGCCGATACCACCCATCGCCACGACTACCTCAACACCTATGTCGCCGACCTGATCAACGTCATCGACCTGGACGCGATCCGCAACGCCAAGCTGCGCCTGGGCGTGGACCCGCTGGGTGGAGCAGGGGTGCGTTACTGGTCGGCAATCGCCGAGCACTACCGCCTTGACCTGGAGGTGGTGAACAAGCAAGTGGACGCCACCTTCCGTTTCATGTCGGTGGACTGGGACGGGCAGATCCGCATGGACCCATCTTCCAGCTACGCCATGCAAGGGCTGATCGGCCTGAAAGAACGCTTTGACGTGGCCTTTGCTTGCGACCCCGATCATGACCGTCACGGCATCGTGACCCCAAGCGGCGGCCTGCTGGCGCCCAACAACTACCTGGCGGTGTCCATCGACTATCTGTTCCAGAACCGTCCGCAATGGCGTGCCGATGCCGCCGTGGGCAAGACCGTGGTCAGCAGTGGCTTGATCGATCGGGTGACGGCACGCCTGGGCCGTCGCCTGTACGAAGTGCCGGTGGGCTTCAAGTGGTTTGCCGATGGCCTGTTCGATGGCTCTCTGGGCTTTGGTGGCGAAGAAAGTGCTGGTGCTTCTTTCCTGCGCAAGGATGGCGGCGTTTGGTGCACCGACAAGGACGGCCTGATCCCGTCGCTGCTGGCCGCTGAAATGACCGCGCGCACCGGTCGTGATCCAAGCCAGGCTTACCGCGCGCTGTGCGACGAGCTGGGCGAGCCTTTCTCGGTGCGGGTCGATGCCAAGGCCAATCCGCAGCAGAAAGCCTTGCTCAGCAAGCTCTCCCCGCAACAAGTGACCTCGACCCAATTGGCTGGTGAGCCGATCCAGCAGATCCTCAGCCAGGCCCCGGGTAACGATCAGGCCATTGGCGGCCTGAAAGTCATGACTGAGAACGGCTGGTTCGCCGCACGCCCGTCTGGCACCGAAGATATCTACAAGATCTACGCTGAAAGCTTCATCGGCGACGACCACCTCAAGCAGCTGGTGCAGGAAGCCCAGACCCTGGTGGACACCGCCATCAGCGGCAACTGATTCACGTTAGGAGCCGGCTCGCTTGCGAAAAGGTCCTTGAGACGGACACAGGTCTTGCGGATGCGTTCGCTGGCAAGCCAGCTCCTACGGTGGTTGTTCATTGCACGATCTGTGTAGCCGGCTAGCGGGCAAAAAAAGGGGCGACCAGCATGGTCGCCCCTTTTTATTTGCCGCTGCGGTTCAAGCCAGGTCTACCAGCACGATTTCGCTGTCTTGCACGGCGCTCACCCGCAGCACCCGCTCATCTTCGATTGCAACACCGTCTCGAGCTTCGGCACGCAAGCCGTTGATCTCGATCACCCCGGTCGCCGGCACCAGATAAGCCCGACGCCCTGCGTCCAGGTGGTACTCGGCGGTTTCCCCGGCCTTCAGGTTGGCCGCCACCAGCCGTGCATCGGCGCGAATACGCAAGCTTTCCTCATCGCCTTCCTTGCCGCTGGCCAGGGTCACGAACCCTTCGCGCAGCCCCTTGGGAAAAGGCTTGGCGCCCCAGGACGGCGCGGAGCCGGCCTGGTTGGGAATGATCCAGATCTGGAAGATCTTGGTCGGCGTGGCTTCCAGGTTGTATTCGCTGTGGGCGATCCCGGTCCCCGCACTCATCACCTGCACGTCACCGGCTTCGGTGCGTCCCTTGTTGCCCAGGTTGTCCTGGTGGCTGATGGCGCCTTCGCGAACGTAGGTGATGATTTCCATGTCCCGGTGCGGATGCTGGGGGAAGCCGGTGCCGGGAGCGATTACGTCATCGTTCCACACCCGCAGGTTGCCCCAGTGCATGCGCTTGGGGTCATGGTACTCGGCGAAGGAAAAGTGGTGATGGGCATCCAGCCAGCCGTGGTGAGCGCCACCCAGGGAGCTGAAAGGTCTGAGTTCAAGCATGATCGTCTCCTCAAAAGGGCTCGTAATGGCTCGTTGGACCCGGGCCAAAAAACGATAACCGTTGGTTGATGGCGTGCATCTTCCATCAGCTATTGATCGATAAAAAGCGCAAAAAATGCCGTAATCCAATCGTAAAATTAGATGGTTTTTTTGTCGCAGAGCTGGTGTTAAACCTTCGGTTCATCGCTTAAGTTAATGACCCGCAAGCAATTCGCTGGATACCGTGAAAAAATCCGGCGACCATTACCGCTCAGTCTCATCCCCTGGAGTCCGCGTGTCGCAACACAGCCCCGATCTGCCCCCCGATCTTTTGCCCCTGGCTCAGATGCCCCTGTTGAAGCGCTTGGCGGCGCGGTTTTTCGGCCATGGCCTGAATCGTCTGCGGGCTCAGCATCGCGCCTCCTGGTTGCACGGTCAGGCCGACGGCTTTCGCAGCGGGCACACGGCAGGCGTGGAATACGGCTACCAGGAGGGACGGCTCGAAGGGCTGGAGGAAGGGCGTCAGGTGCTGCTGATTCGCGACAGTCGCAACACCGAGCACCGGCCGCCGGGGGTGGATGACCGGCTGTTCGACGACTGGCGCCTGCCGCTGAGCGCCGAGTTGAAAAAACGCTTCAAGGCCGATGTCTCCCGGTTGCTGGCGCCGCAGGCCCAGCCCAGCGCTGCCCAATGGAAGATGATTTTCAGCGACACGCCTGCCACTGCAGTGATTGCCGGGGCCGGGGCGGGCAAGTCGACTTCTTTGGTATTGCGCCTGCTTTTGCTCAATCACTACCTGGGATTCGAGCTGGATTCCATGACCGTAGTGACCTTCACCCGGGAGTCACGCAAGGATTTCATCAACAAGCTGGTGCAGGTCTTTGCCCTGTGGGGCCGGGCGCTCAGCCCCCGGGAAGCCCGGGATCTGGTGCGCACCTTCCATTCGCGGATCTTGCCCATGGTGCGCAGTCTGCCGGGGTTCGAACGCCTTCAGGCCTTCGAGAACCTCAGTGAGCGGGTGCAGGGTGCCGAAGACGAGGTGGACAGCAACCCCTTCGACCTGCGAATCAACGATGCCCAGCGCAAGCACCTCAATGCCTGCTACCAGGCGCTGTACCGCAGCGACGAACGCTTCCGCCTGGCGCTCAAGCCCTTGCTGCGCCACGCCTTGCAGCTCAAGGAGCTGGAGCGCGATCACCCCGATGTACAGAAGCGCGTGGCGGTCACCGAGCTGGCGGCCAAGCGTGATGAGGAGCTCTGCGACACCGTGGAAGACCTGTGGTTTCGTGCCGGGGCCTGGCCGATCAAGGGCATCGAGCCTCAGCGCCAGAGCTTTGAAATCAACGGATCGACCTTCCATTGCCATGGCTATGCCGCTGAGCTGGATGCCTGGGTGGTACTGGGCTTCGACCCGCGGGAGAACCCGCAGATCAGCCGGCCCGGAGCCAAGCTGACGGTGCGGGCGGAGTGGGCGGTAAAGCGCACCCTATTTCAAGCTTTCTGTCGTAAGCCATTGATTTGGTTGGATAGTTACGAATCATCCAAGCGAGCTTTGGGCGCCTTTTCTGCCGAGGTCAGTGCCGGCCCGGGCTTCGACTACAAGGTCAAGGGCGAGCTGGCTTCGGCGCCGTTGCTGGATTGTTTTGTTGCCGCCGCCGGTTTTATCGAGAACCTTGGGCTGGATGTGGGCGACGCGGTCGGCAACATGAGCTTCGCCCAGGATGATCCGGACCGATTCTTCTTCGAGGCCTTGAGCCTGTTCTGGCGAGCCCTTGAAGACCATTTGCTGGATCAGTCGCCGCCGATCATGAGCTACAACCGGATGTTCGCCCTGTTCAGCGAGCGCTCCCCGGAAAACTTCAAGCTGCTCAGCGACAGTTGCCTGAGGCCGATGTCGCATCTGATGATCGACGAGTTTCAAGACGTTTCGCCGCAGATCGTTTCTTGGATCAAGGCCAGTCTCAGGGAGATTCGCAGCCGTGGCGCGGCCCTGCACGTGGGGCGTGGAGCCCAGCATTCTTCCCTGCTCTGCGTGGGCGATGACTGGCAATCGATCTACGGCTGGCGCGGCAGTTCGCCGAAGTACTTTATCGAGTTCAACAAGGAGTTCCCGTCTCCGGCCACCAATCGAGTCATGCTCAGCGAGAACTACCGCAGTCATCAGCATGTGATCGATGCGGCGGAGCATATTGTTCGCGCAGCCCCGGCGATTGCCGGAAAGAAGGCCAAGGCCAGTGGCGAGGCCAAGGACCTATGGCCGGTGCAGGTACTGGATCGTGACGATCAGGGCCTGGCCCAGCGCCTGGCAGACCACTATCGGCAGGGCGATTCAATCTTGATGCTGTTTCGAAAAACTAGCGATAAGTTATTGATAGAAGAGCATATTTTACCAGTAGTTAATGTTGATTCTAGCTTGCCTCCCGCGGCTCGACGGCTTAAGCAACTCACCTATCACAGTGCCAAGGGCTTGCAGGCGGACGCGGTGTTCCTGCTGGGAGATTGCCAGCACCTGAGCAGCTCGCCCTACAAGAATCAGGTGTATCGCATGGCCGGCCTGGGCAAAGATGGCGACGCCGAACCCTACGACAGCGCGCAGAAGGACGAGATCCTGCGCCTGGCTTATGTGGGGATCACTCGGGCGGCCAAGCACTGCTACTGGTACGTCGATCGCCAGGAGGCGGCGGCGGGCAATGCGCCCAAGGCTTCGGATCGGGTGCCCCGAGACAAGCCTTATTTCCGCGACCTGCGGCAGTGAGGACGAAAAAAGCCCGCTGGTCAGGCGGGCTTCGGTCGATGGGGCCTGGCGTCAGGCCTTGAGTGTCAGGGACGGAGCAAAGGCCTCCAGTTCATCTTCCACCGCCTCGATTATTCGTTCGACATCCGCGGCGCTCATCACCGTGGCACAGGGAATGCCGGCGATGGCGATCATGGTCTCGCCGCTGGCACGGTCGAAGAGCCGGGCGATCATGCTGCCTGGCGCATCCATGCTGGCCTCGAAGCCCAGGGGATGAAAATGCCAGCGCATCAGCTGGCAGGCGTTGGGAAAGGTGACTTTACTGGCCCAGACTCTGTTCATCGGTGGCCCACCTTGATTCATTGAGCGCTTCCTTGTGCTCGCGGTAGGAACGATCGGCTCGTCAATGACCCGATCAGTCAAGGGTTTAAAAATAGCACCGGCTTGTGACCGCTCGCAGTTTTTTTGCCCACCGTCCGGCGGTTCACTCGCAGATTTTTGATGCACATCATGTATTCGCCCAAATGGGGCTAGAGAACCCGGGTCCTTGGCTGAAGGACGGTCATTGATGCCTCTGCCGAAGTTCGGCAAGCTGCGCTTTTTTGGCTGTTCGAGATCCTTATGACTGCCCCTGACGACGGGCCTCTGCAAACCCAGGCCACTGGTGAAACCGTGATGCGTTATCACCTTTGCTGGAAGCACCGCGACCTCGATGGCGTGATGGCGCTTTACCATCCGCAAATCCAGTACAACGACTTTTTCCAGAATCGCACCCTGGGCCTCGCTGAGCTGCGGGAATACGTGCGTGTGAGCATGCCCCGGGCCCCCGATGAGGCCCTGGAGCACTGTGATCGCATTCGCCTGGATGGCAACACGGCCTTTATCCAGTATCAGGTGACCCTGCGGGGTGGCCAGGGCCTGGTGTCGTTCCGCTCCAGTGAAGCGATTACCGTGCGCGACGGCCTGATTTGGCGGGTCAATGAATATGCGTCCCTGGTGCGTGAACCGGCGCCGGACAGCTCCTCGGCCAGCCTGCGCCCGGCGGTCAGCCGCCTGGGGCTGTCGCCGCGTCAGTTGAGTTTCATGGCCGAGGACTTGCAGCAGTACTTCCAGCGCCAGCAGCCTTACCTCGATCCGCAACTGGACCTGCAGCGGGTCGCCCGGGAGTGCGGCTACAGCCGCAATCAGATTTCCTACCTGCTCAATCAGGTGCTGGGCCAAAGCTTCTACCGTTATGTGAACCAGGCGCGCCTGCAGCATGTGCTGGCGGCCCTGGACCAGGCCGCGCCGCCGCTTCGGGTCGACGAACTGGCCTTTGCGGCCGGGTTCAATTCCCTGTCGGCGTTCTACAGCTGTTTTCGCCAGCACACCGGGCAGTCGCCCAAGGCTTATGCCAAACAAATTTCTTTGCGTGCACGCGCGCAAGACAGCCCCTGAAGACAGGGACTAGGATCGCCGCATTCGAAGTTCGGATTGCGGAGTGCTTGCATGCCAGCGTGGCGCAGTATCAGTTTGTGGATGGACCAGTTGGACGAGCCGCTGTTGCCGCGCCCGTCCCTTGAGCAAGACCTTGATCTGGACGTGGCGATCATTGGCGCCGGTTACACCGGGCTGTGGACGGCCTATTACCTCAAGCGCCAAGCGCCGCAGCTCAAGGTGGCGGTGATCGAGGCCCAGACCGCAGGTTTCGGTGCCTCGGGGCGCAATGGCGGCTGGCTGATGGGCAATCTGCTGGGAGAAGACCGCCTGCTGGCAGGGCTGTCGCCGGAGCAGCGTCGAGCCTCTTTCGACCTGCTGCATGGCATTCCCGATGAGGTGGCCAACGTCATCGAACGGGAAGGCATCGACTGCGATTACCGCAAAGGCGGGGTGCTGTATTGCGCGGCCCGCTATCCCGAGCAGGAAACCAGCCTGCGCCAGTACCTGGACAAGCTCTACGCCCAGGGCCTGAACCAGGACGATTACCGCTGGCTGAACCCCGAGCAACTGGCTCAGCAGTTGCGGGTGGCCAACGCCTATGGCGCTATCTATGCCCCCCATTGCGCCACCATCCAGCCGGCCAAGCTGGTGCGCGGGCTGGCGCGTGCGGTGGAGCGCCTGGGGGTGAACATTTACGAGAACAGCCCGGTGACCCATTGGCAGGCCGGCAGCCTGCAGACCCGCCACGCCGCAGTGCGCAGCCGTTGGATAGTGCCGGCGGTGGAGGGGTACTCAGTGACCTTGCCGCCCCTGGGTCGTTATCAGTTGCCGGTGCAAAGCCTGCTGGTAGCCACAGAGCCCCTGCCGGAATCGACCTGGGACGAAATCGGTCTGAACCAGGGCCAGGCCTTCAGCGAAAGCAGTCGCCAGGTCACTTACGGTCAGCGCTCCATGGATAACCGCCTGGTGTTTGGTGCCCGGGGTGGATATCAGTTCGCCAGCAAGCTGCGCCACGATTTCGACCTGAGTCGGGACGAGGTCGAGCTGCGTCGCTACCTGTTCGGCGAGCTGTTCCCGCAATTGAAGAATGTGCGCATCACTCATTCCTGGGGCGGCAACCTGGGCATGTCCCGGCACTTCATGCCGCACATGCTGTGTGACCGGCGCAAGGGCATCGCCTTGTCCGGTGGCTACGGCGGCGAAGGCGTCGGCGCCAGCAATCTGGGTGGCCGGACCCTGGCCGACCTGATTCTCCAGCAGGACAGCCCGCTGGTCCGCCAACCCTGGGTGTTGGCGCAAAGCGGCCTCGACGCCCTGCGGGTCTGGGAGCCTGAACCCTGCCGCTGGCTGGGCTACAACGCGATCATTCGCAGCTTTGTCCATGAAGACCAGACCCTGGCCAACCCGGCTTCGCCTGCGTGGCGGCGGCGTCTGGCCAGTCGGGTTGCCGGGTTCATGGAAGGCTTCATGCACTGAGTCGGGTTTCTTGCACCGAACGATGTCCGTTCGGTTTTTTCAACCAAAGGTAGAGCCATGAGCATCACGCAATTCAAGCACACCGCCACGGTCACCCTGGACGAGTCGGCGCCGGTCGCCGTGCCCCTGGGGACGCCCGTGGCCGTGACATCGGTGACTGCCGTCGAACGCAACGACGGGGTCGAAACCGGGATCTGGGAATGTACTCCGGGGCGCTGGCGGCGGCAGATCGTCGCCCAGGAGTTCTGTCATTTCATCCAGGGCCGCTGCACCTTCACGCCCGACCATGGCGAGCCCCTGCACATAGAAGCCGGCGATGCACTGATGTTGCCGGCCAACAGCACCGGCATCTGGGATATCCAGGAAACGGTGCGCAAGACCTACGTCTTGATTTTCTGATCCCTTGATTGCCTGCCAATAACAAAACCAGCCACAGGTATCGACTCATGATCCGCAAGACTTGCACTTTGCTGTTACTCAGCCCCTTGTTCCTGGGCGCTTCTCTGGCCCAGGCCGCCGACACGGTCAAGATCTACAACTGGTCGGACTACATTGCCCCGGACACCACCAAGCAGTTCCAGAAGGAAACCGGGACAGGTTTCACCTATGACGTCTACGACAGCAACGAGACCCTGGACGGCAAGCTGATGACCGGTAAATCCGGTTACGACGTGGTATTCCCCTCCAACCATTTCATGGCGCGGCAAATCCAGGGCGGGGCGTTGAAGAAGCTCGACAAGAGCCAGTTGCCCAACTGGAAAAACCTCAACCCGGCGCTGCTCAAAGCGCTGGAGGTCAATGACCCGGGCAACCAGCACGGTTTTCCGTACCTGTGGGGCAGCACTGGGATTGGCTACAACGTGGCCAAGATCAAGGAAGTGCTGGGGGATGACGCACCGCTGGACTCCTGGGACCTGATCTTCAAGCCCGAGTACATGCAGAAGCTGCAGAAGTGCGGCGTGGCGATTCTCGACAACGGCCCCGAACTGATTCCCACGGCCTTGAATTACCTGGGGCTGCCACACCACAGCAAGAACCCGGCGGACTACAAGAAAGCCGAGGCGCTGCTGATGAAGGTCCGGCCTTATGTCAGCTACTTCCATTCGTCGAAGTACACCAGCGACCTGGCCAACGGCAATATCTGCGTGGCGGTGGGGTTTTCCGGGGACATCCTGCAAGCGGAGAGCCGGGCCAGGGAAGCGAAGAACGGGGTGGAGATCGGCTATTCGATTCCCAAGGAAGGCTCGCCGATCTGGTTCGACATGGTGGCCATGCCTGTGGACGCACCGGATGAGAAGGCCGGGTATGCCTTCATGAACTACCTGCTGCGCCCGGACGTAATGGCCAACATCAGCAACTACGTGCATTACGCCAATGGCAACCAGCAAGCCGATGCTCTGGTCGACCCAGCGATCAAGAACGACACCAAGGTTTACCCGAGCCCGGCCATGATGGGCACATTGTTCGCCCTGGAAGCCATGCCGCTGGACATCGACCGGGTCCGCACCCGCTTGTGGAACAAGATCCGCAGCGGCAACTGATCCCCATCCCCACAAGCTGCGTAGGAACCGGCTTGCCGGCGAAGAGGCCTCAGAGACAAGCACTGCCCTTGAGGACGCCTTCGCTGGCAAGCCAGCGCCTACAACTGGCTGTTTTCCGGGAGCAGGGCACCGCCGTCCACTATCAGGGTCTGGCCGGTGATGTAGCCGGCCTGTGGCGAGGCCAGGAACAACATGGCGTAGGCAATGTCCTCAGGCGTTCCCAGGCGCCCGAGGGGAATGCCCCTGGACAGGGTCGCGGTGTCGCCGAGGTTGTCCATGGCTTGGGTGGCGATAAGCCCCGGTTCGACGCCGTTGACGGTGATTCCATACTCCGCCAGTTCCAGTGCCGCTGCACGAATGAAGCCATTGACCCCCGCCTTGGACGCCGCGTAGTGGGCCAGTCCGGGAATTGCCGTGCGTGGGCCGGTCACCGATGAGGTGACGACGATCCGCGGTGCTCGGGCCCGGCGTAGCGCCGGCAAGGCTGCCTGGGTCAGCCAGAAGCAGCTTTTCAGATTCACCGCCAAGGTGCTGTCGAGGGTCTGCTCCTCAAGCTCGGCCAGCTTCTGCATCGGAAAGATCCCGGCGTTGTGCAGCAGCAGGTCCAGGCCGCCAAAGGCGTCCAAGGTCGCCGCTACCGCCTGTTCCGCGGCTGCCCGGGTGCCGAGGTCCAGGGTCAGCAGCTCCGCTGTTCCGCCAGCCTGACGAATCAGGCGTTGGGTTTCGGCACCTGACGCAGCGCTGCGGGTGGCCAGCATGACCTTGGCGCCCCTGGCGGCGAACACCTGGGCGATCGCCCGGCCAATACCCTGGCCCGAGCCGGTGATCAGGGCGATGCGCCCGCGGTCATCCTGGCTCATGGCTGGGCTCCTGGCAGGACCTGGGCCAGGCACTGGTCCAGCAGCCGATTGTGCAGGTCGACCTGCGCCTCGCGGGTGGCCGGACACACCAGGGCCATGTTGTGGAATGGGGTCAACAGCACCCCGCGATTGAGCAGGTACAGGTGCAGGTACGCCTCGATCAGAGCATGGCGGGCGTGGTGGGCTTCGCCACCGTTACGCGGGGCCTGCTGCATGAACAGGTATTCGACCCGGGCACCGATGCGGGTCACATGCCAGGGCAAACCGTGCTTGCCGATGATGCTGTCGACGCCCGCTCGCAGGCGCTCCGCGAGCAGGAACATGCGTGCGTAGTTTTCATCGTTCATCACTTCGCTGAAGGTGGCGCGCATGGCGGCCATTTGCAGGGCGTTGCCGGCCAGGGTTCCACCGAAGCCGAAGTGGTTGATCGCCTGGCCCGGCTGGAAATGCGGCAGTACCCGCCAGATCCGTTCGGCCATGGCCTGGCTGCAGCCCCAGACAGCCGTGGGAATGCCCCCGGCGATGGATTTTCCCAGGACGAAGAAGTCCGGCTGCAAGCCCTGTTCGCCGCAATAGCCCCCCGGTCCACAGGACAGGGTATGGGTTTCGTCAATGATCAGCGGTACGTCATAGCGCTGGGTCAACTGCCGCAAGCCGTCATGGAAACCCGGGGCCGGAGGCACCATGCCGACGTTGGTCATGAAGGGTTCGGTCAGCACCGCGGCCACGTCGCCATGGGCCAGGGCCGCTTCCAGGGCCGGCAGGTCGTTGAACTCCACCAGTCGGGTGGTGGAGGCGTGCTGCAAGCCGTTGGCGTGCACGCCGTCTCGGGGAATCATCTGCCCCTGGGCGTCGAATTCCACCTGGGATTCGTCGACGCTGCCGTGGTAGTTGCAGTTGAACACCAGGACCTTCTGCCGTCCGGTGATCATCCGGCACAGGCGCAGGACAAAGCGGTTGGCATCGGTGGCTGAAGTGGTGACCTGCCAATAGGGCAGACCAAAGCGCCGGCTCAGTTCCTTACCGACCCACAGGCTGTCGGCGGTGGGCAGCATCAGCGTCGAGCCATGCAGTGCCTGTTCGGCAATGGCTGCGGCTACCGCCGGTTGGGCATGGCCGAACATGGCGCCGGTGTCGCCCAGGGCAAAGTCCACGTACTCGCGGCCGTCGCAATCGGTGAGGGTCGCACCACGGGCATCCGCCACCATGATCGGGTAGGCGCCGGGCCATTGCTGCATCCAGTGCAACGGCGCGCCGTACAGCCAGTGCTTGAGGTTTTCCTGATAGAAGGCGCCGGAGCGCGGGTGTTGCTCGACAAACAGCTGCAGTTCGGACTGATAGCCGCTGGCGACGCGTTGCAGATCAAGGCCCAGAGTCATGGAAGTATCCTGTGAAAAGCGCTGCCGGCTGGCGCTAGGACAAGCCTGCAGCGGTGCGGAATCAGGGGTGTTGGGTTCGGTTGAGGACCTGGGCCAGGGCGCCCACCGGGAAGTTGGCGGCATGGCTGAAGTCTGCACCCTGGTAGCCGAATATCTTGCCGTCGCTACGCCCGGCCTTGAGGTCGATCAGCACCAGGCCCAGGGTCGGGACGATCTTCTCGCGCCAGACAAACAGGTACAGCTGCTCGGCGATCTTGTAGTAGTGACAGCGGTCGGTGTCCGCCAGGCCTTGCTCGACACCCCTGAGGCACTGCCAGCTATAGAAGTTGGCATTCAGGTAGATGTGCTCGTAGGCCTCGCTGGCGCTGTAGACATACTGGTTGCGCAGGCCGATCAGTTCGGCGGTGGGCGCATGTCGCGCAGTCTCGGCCGTGGGCAAGGCATCGATTGCACCCTGGAGGAACTGCGCCTTGACCGAGGTCAGCTCGTCGCCGGCCAGCGCCCGGCTGAACAGGTCGACGCCGCATTCGGCCTGGCTCGGCATCTGGCCGATCACGGCGGTGAAGCACTGGCGCTCAAGATCGAGGATCAGGCTTACCGAATGGGACTGGCCTTGCTCCTGCTTGAGGAAGTCCACCAGGTAGATACCGGGGCGTATCGACGTGGCGCGATAGGGCAGGTCGTCACTGGCGGGCTGGCCGAGGCTGTTCCAGCGCAGGGTGTCGACAGCGAAGTGGTGTTCGATCTGCCAGCCGTTGTCGAAGTGCAGGGTCAAGGTGCGGCCGGACAGATCATCCACCCCCGCAAGGATGTGATTGTCGTCTGCAAAACCGTCCGCCAGGGCGCCGACGGTGATCCACTCAGGTTGCTGATTCATGGCAAGGCTCTTGTCCAGGAAAGGAGAACCCCATGTTCTGCCTGGGCGCCGATGCCGCCCATCAACCAAATGGTTGAGCCGGTGGCCCTTTACAAGAACAGCGTGCTCACCAGCTCCGTGCGATTGCCGACCCCGACCTTGCGAAACAGGTTGATCAGGTGGGTCTTGACCGTGGGCAGCCCCAGGTCCAGGCGTCTGGCGATGCTCTTGTTGTCGGCGCCATCGCGCAGCAGCCAGGCGATCTCCCGTTCCCTGGGAGTGAGGTTGGCCAGACGTTCGTCGACCTGGGAATAGGGCGCCAGGGCAGCGATTTCCAACAGGCCCTGCAAGGCATGCAGGGTGCCCAGTTCGTCGACGCTGAAATGCCCCAGGGCGTTGTCCCGCAGCAACGACAGGCCGGCGACGGGCCGTTCACCGTCACAGGCAAGAATTTCCACCACATCCAGTACCCCGTGACGTTGCAGGAACCCCTGGTAGACCTCGGTTGCATGACGGCCCTGCTGGGCCATGCCCATGTGCAGCGACAGCACCGGGCGCCCGGCGGCGGCACAGTTGCGTGGCTGCAACGGGTCGTAGTGGCGGTAGCGTTGCAAATAGGCCTGGTGCATCTGCTCGGGCATGCGGTACAGCGAGAAGTCCCGGGCCTGCAGGTTCGGATCGATGCGGTAGAAAGCGCAGAGGGTGGCGGGTACCACCCGGGTAAAGGCGGCGATGCAGCGTTGCCCCAGTTCATGGGCCTCGGGCAAGGAAGTGGGCGCAATCATCGGATAGCTCCTGGCTGCCGGCTGGGCAGTGGCTCGGGTGGTTGGGGCTGCGACGGATAGCGGTGTCTGTGTCAGGGCGAGTGAAAACCAGGAGTGGGGCGCCTGGCAGGCAGGGATGCAGCACAGGCTGCGGTCGCTGTTTGATTGACCGCAGCCGGTTGCAACGATCAGCGCTGGGCCTTGCTCAACCCCTCGGCGAGGGCATCGACTATGGCATCCACCTGGGGCTGCTGGATCACCAAGGGCGGCGAGAGAATGATCTTGGTGCCCACCGGGCGCACCATGACGCCATTGTCCCGGGCAATCTGTGCCACCTGATTGGCATAGCCGCTCATGGGGTCGATGGGTTCGCGGGTGCTCTTGTCCGCCACCAGATCCAGGGCCAGCATCAAGCCCTGGCCCCGCACTTCACCGACGGTGTCGAAGCGCTCGACGAAGGGCCGCAGCTTGTCCAGCATGTAGTCGCCCATCTTCGCCGCGTTGGCCGGCAGGTCTTCCTTGACCACGATGTCCAGGCAGGCCAGGGCCGCAGCGCAGGCCACCGGGTGCCCGGAGTAGGTGTAGCCGTGCATGATGGCGCCGGTGAAGTTGGCGTTTTTCTCGAAGGCGGCCTCGATCCGCCGGTTGACCACTGTCGCGCCCAGGGGGATGTAGCCCGAGGTGATGCCCTTGGCCAGGCACATGATGTCGGGTTTGACTCCCCACAGGCGGCTGCCGAACATCGAACCGCTGCGGCCGAAGCCGGTGACCACCTCGTCGGCGATCAGCAGGACGCCGTACTTGTCGCAGACTTCGCGGATCAGCGGCCAGTAGTTGGCCGGTGGCACTATCACGCCGCCGGCGCCTTGGATCGGCTCGGCAATGAAGGCGGCCACGGTGTCCGGGCTCTGGAACTGGATCTCCCGTTCCAGCAGGTCGGCACAGATCTTGCCCAGCTCTTGCGGGTCCTGGCTGTAGGGGTTGCGGTACAGCCAGGGGGTATCGATGTGGTAGCAGCCGGGCAGCAGGGGCTCGTAGTTGCGCCGGAACACCGTGTTGCCGTTGACCGAGGCGCCACCGAAGTGGGTGCCGTGGTAGCCCTGGCGCAGGGAAATGAACTTGGTGCGGTCGGCCTGGCCTTCGAGCTTCCAGTACTGGCGGGCCAGTTTCAGGGCGCTTTCGATGGCATCCGAACCGCCGGAACTGAAGGACACCCGGCACATGTCCTCGGGCTCCAGCAGGTTCATCAGCACCCGGGACAGCTCTTCGGCACGAGGGTGGCTGACCCCATCGAACAGCTGGAAATACTCCAGCTCATCGAGCTGGGCGGTGATGGCCGCTTTCACTTCCTTGCGGTTGTGGCCGACGTTGACGTTCCACAGCCCGGCGACGCCATCCACCAGCTGGTGGCCCTTGTCGTCATAGACATAGCAACCATCGCCACGGACGATGCGGATCGGTTCGCGTTGCTTCATTTCGTTGGGGTGCAGCATGGGGTGCCAGAAACGGCTTGCTTGGCTCACGTTGAGTCTCCTGAAAACGCACGGACAGCGTGGAGCTATTAGTGCGTCATTTGCGGGCTCCTGGCTTGCCTCTGTGTGCCAGGACATTTGACCCAGGCTGCCAGTGGCGACTTGGCGGGTATCGCTGCCGGCCATTGGCAGGGGCTGGCTTGCCAGCGAGGGCGTCCGTGCGGGCGGCGCAAGGCTTTCGAGCCTGTTCGCCGGCAAGCCGGCTCCTACGGGACGCAGAGGTTGCCAGCGTAGGTGCTGCTGCCGCTGCCGCTGGCAGCCAGGGCCAAGTTTTGCGGCAGCCAGGATCAAGACGGCATCCGACTTTGGGCTCAAAGTCCACCTCGAACAAGGTCTACCTGCGAGGAATCAAGATGAGCGTTGCCATCGACCCACGTGTCGCTGCATTCATAGACAGTCAGCACGGCCTGCTGATTGACGGTCTCAGCCAGCCCGCGCTCTGCGGAGCACGGATGCCGGTGTACAACCCCGCCAGTGGCGAGCAGTTGACCCAGGTTGCCGCCGCCGCCCAGGCCGATGTGGATCTGGCGGTGGGGGCCGCGCGCCGGGCCTTCGAAGGCAGCTGGAAGGCGTTGCGTCCCGCCGATCGCGAGCGCCTGCTGTTGAAGCTGGCGGATCTGCTGGAGGCCAATGGCGAGGAGCTGGCGCAGCTGGAGACTCTCAACAACGGCCAGTCGATCCATCTGGCCCGGGCCCTGGAGGTGGGAGCAGCGGCGGAGTTCACCCGCTACATGGCCGGTTGGGCCACCAAGATCGAAGGCAAGAGCCTGGATGTGTCCATCGCCGCGGTGCCGGGGGCACAGTACCGGGCTTATACGGTGCCGGAACCGGTGGGCGTGGTGGGAGCCATTGTGCCGTGGAATTTTCCGTTGCTGATGGCCATCTGGAAAATCGTCCCGGCCCTGGCTTGCGGCTGCACCGTGGTACTCAAGCCCGCCGACGAGACTCCGCTCACTGCGCTGCGCCTCGGCCAGCTTTGCCTGGAAGCGGGGATCGCCCCCGGCGTGGTCAACGTGGTGACCGGCAGTGGCGCCCAGGCCGGTGCCGCGCTGGCCGCCCATCCGGGGATCGACAAGCTGGCGTTCACCGGTTCGACCCAGGTCGGCAAGCTGATCGGCCACGCGGCGGTGGACAACATGACGCGCTTTTCCCTGGAACTGGGTGGCAAGTCGCCGGTGATCGTCCTCGACGACTGCGACCCGCAGACTGCTGCCGCTGGGGCGGCCGGGGCCATCTTCTTCAATCAGGGACAGGTCTGCACGGCGGGCTCGCGGCTGTATGTCCAGCGCGGGATCTACACCCAGGTGCTGGAGCGCCTGGTGGCCATTGCCGAGTCCTTGCGCATTGGCCCGGGGTTGGACGAGCAGGCAAAGATCAATCCGCTGATTTCTGCCAAACAGCAGAAGCGCGTGCTGCAGATGGTCCAGCGCGGGGTCGAGGAGGGCGCCAAGGTGCTCTGCGGCGGAGTTGCCCATGGTGAGCAGGGCTTTTATGTCCGTCCCACGGTGGTGGCCAACGTCAACGCCAACCTGCAGCTGGTGCGCGAGGAGATTTTCGGCCCGGTGGTGGTCGCGACGCCTTTCGATTCTCTGGAGGAAGTGGTGGCCCTGGCCAATGACAACCAGTACGGGTTGGGTGCAAGTATCTGGTCCAACGATCTGAGTCAGGTCATGCAACTGATTCCCCAGATCAAGGCCGGCACCGTTTGGGTCAACACCCACAACATGCTGGACCCGTCGATGCCCTTCGGCGGTTACAAGCAATCGGGCATGGGCCGCGAGATGGGCCATGCGGCCATCGAGGCCTATACCGAGAACAAATCGGTGTGCATCGCTTATTGAGCACGCCCCACGCAGACGCCTTTGCCGGCCAGCCGGTTGACTGTAGGAGCCGGTTGGCCGGCGAAGAGGCCCCCAGGACAGGCGTCATTCTCATGGACGTCTTCGCTGGCAAGCCAGCGCCTACAGGGCGTGAACATGATTTCAGCTGCGTCAGACAGCCAAGCTCTGCGCCCTTGCCGGGCGTGCCCTTGAAATGCCTAGAACAACAATCATCAACCCATGCTTTCGAGGTTTACCATCATGTCGCTCAATGACAGACTCAAGCACCACCTGGATCAGGGTGTGGTCGGCTTTCCCACCGCGCTGGCCAGTGCCGTGGGCCTGATCATGGCCAGCCCGGTGATCCTGACGGCCACCACCGGATTCGGTATCGGTGGTGGAGCGTTCGCCGCGGCGATGGTGATCGCCCTGCTGATGATGCTGGCGCAATCCACCACCTTCGCCGAAGCGGCCTGCCTGTTGCCCACCAATGGCTCGGTCTATGACTACCTGGCCTGTGGCCTGGGTCGTTTCTTTGCCATCACCGGGACCTTGTCCGCCTACCTGATCGTGCATGTGTTTGCCGGGACGGCGGAAACCATTCTCAGCGGCGTCATGGCCCTGGTGAATTTCGAATCCCTCAATACCCTGCTGGAACAGAGCGGCAGCGCCTGGTTGGTGGGGGGCGGGTTGGTAGTGTTCTTCGGCCTGCTCAACGCGGTGGGCATCACCGCCTTCAGTCGTGCCGAGGTGATCCTGACCTTCGGCATGTGGACCACCCTGATCATCTTTGGCGTGCTTGGGATCATCAAGGCCCCGGCGGTGGAGCTCGATGGCTGGTTCGGCGCGTCAATGGTGGGGACCGACCTGACGACCATCCTGTCCCTGGTGGGCATGGCCATGTTCATGTTTGTCGGCTGCGAGTTCGTCACTCCCCTGACCCCGGATGTACGCAAGGCCGCGAGGACCATTCCCCTGGCCATGGCCCTGGGTCTGGTAGGCGTCGCGGTGTGCATGTTCATCTACGGCGCGGCCATGAAGCGCCAGGTGGAAAACATTGCCTTGAGTGAGGATGGCAGCGTGCATTTGCTGGATACGCCCATGGCCATTCCGCATTTCGCCGAGCAGATCATGGGGCCGTTCGGCCGCATCTGGCTGGGGATCGGCCTGCTGTTTGCCGGTGCCGCGACTATCAACACGTTGATGGCCGGCCTGCCGCGAATTCTCTATGGCATGGCCCTGGACGGGGCATTACCCAAGGTTTTCACCTACCTGCACCCGCGCTTCAAGACACCGCTGCTGTGCATCGCCGTGGCGGTCCTGATTCCCTGCCTGCATGCCTGGTGGCTGGGTGGCAGCACCGACAGCATCATGCACCTGGTGCTGGCGGCGGTCTGTGCCTGGAGCACCGCCTACCTGCTGGTCACCTTGTCGGTGGTGATGTTGCGCATTCGCCGGCCGGATTTGCCGCGGGCTTATAAATCGCCATGGTTTCCGTTGCCGCAGATCCTGTCTTCGGTGGGGATTGTCCTGGGCATGTGGTTCATCACTCCCCCCGGGATGAATCCACGGGATATCTATGTGCCCTTCGGCAGCATGTTGGGCCTGACCGCAATCTACGCGCTGGTCTGGACCCTGCTGATACAGAAGGTCAATCCGTTTCGTCCGGTGCCGGTGGAGGAGGTGCTGGAACAGGCGCTGAGCCTGTCGCCGGATGAAGTACCAAGCCCTCGGGAGAACCTGTCTGATGAATCTTTCAAGCTGGCGACAAAACCTCTTTGAATTCTGGCACCGGGCACCTTCGGGCTATCGCCCGGGGGTCACCCTGGGTCAGGTGCGGCGGGATCTGGCGGGCCTGGATTTCACCCCTCGCTCTGCTGGGCTGGGTGTTTTCCACTGCCCACAAAGCGCTCTGGAGTTCGAAGTGCGGGAGCGTCCCCAGGCGCAGTTCCTGATGCATATCGTGGTCTGTGAGTGGCGTCTGCGGGTGCCCTGCGAGCGTCCCGGGCAAGCGCGGATCGGCCTGCGCCACACCGGGGCGATTCGTCGACAGGGCGTCGCCGCGCGATTGCTTGCGGGGGAGGCAGAGCAATGGGCGCCCTTGCTGCAGAAGCTGTGCAGTGATCAGTCGTTGCTGGAGCGGCTGCTGCCGCTGGACTTCAAGCACCTTGAGCTGTGGCGGGATGAGCAGGGCTGGCAAGTGCGCCTTGAACACTTTGGCGCCAGCGAGGTGGTCAATCGTTTACCGGGGTTCAGGCGCTACATCCGCTTGAGTGTCCAACAGCGGGCGGCGCTGTTGGGCAGCTTCACTGAGTTGTACAAGCTTCTACGAGAATTCTGACCGACATAACCGTAAGCACTGGCATACACCCTGCTTAAGCCATAACAGACTATCCATGCTGTCAGGCTCCTTGCCTGGCAAATAGATAACATGTTAATGATATCGCCATAACAACAAAGGCGGTCTGAACCGGCTTATGGAGGTGCACAGTGCTTGCTTCGCATAGTTTCAGTTCCTGGGTAGGTGCCCTGCAGGGTGTCTGCGGTCGATTCGACGCCCGCCCGGCGCGCAATCCCGCCTTGTTTATCGGTGAAGTGGGTCTACAGGATTATGCCGGGCTGGAGGTGGCGCAGATCCGCACCAATGCCGGGCTGATCTCCCGTCAGAGCACCAAGGTCGACCATGAGGACGATCGCCATTGTTTCCTGATCATCCAGCGCAGTGGCCACGCTCGCCTGAGCCAGGATGGCGAGAGCATTGAGCTGGCTCCCGGCGACATGGCGTTGCTGGATTCGGCCGGTGCCTGTGAAATCGTGCCCCACGGCCTGATCGAGCACGCCTCGTTCCACCTGAGCCGGGAAGAGGTTTACCGGCATCTGCCGACCCCGCAGCGCAAGTTCGGCAAGTTGTCGCAAAACTGCGCCAGTGGTCGCCTGATGCGTTTGCTGGTGGAGCAGATCTGCGCCGGCGATCTGCAGGGGTGTGCGGCGCAGCAGGAGGGCCAGGCCCTGCAAGAGGCCCTGATCGCCTTGCTTGGGCCGACCCTGCGTCAGACGGCCAGCACCCTGGATGGCTTTGACGAGAACCTGCATGGCCAATGCCTGCGTGATCAGGCTCGGCAACTGATCAATCAATCCCTCAATGAGCCGGGCCTGACCCCGGTATCCCTGGCCGGGCAGTTGAATATTTCGGTGCGCCAGCTGTACCGACTGTTTGAGGAGCAGGGCGACAGCGTGTGTCGCTTCATCCAGCGCTCCCGGCTCAAGCGCAGCGCGGCGGACCTGAGCAACCCGCAGCTGCGTAACGAATCCATCACCGATATCGCCTTCAAGTGGGGCTTTACCGATTCGGCGCATTTCAGCCGGACCTTCAAGAAGCACTTCGAACAATCGCCCCGTGACTTCCGCGCCCGCTCCCTGAACGCGTAGGCGCCGGAGTTTCGCATCGCCCTCAAAAACGGCACTGCCAGCTACGTAGACGCCGGCTTGCCGGAGAAGGGGCGCTTTGGTTCTGCGCTGCTCTTGAGGACTCCTTCGCTGGCAAGCCAGCTCCTACGGCAAGCGGGCAAGCAAAAACGCAAGACCGCGAAAAGACCGTCAACAGCAGCCTGAACAGGGGCGTCAGGGATTTTCCAGATCATGCCCCAGGGATTGGATGAACAATGAAAACAACTCGGGTTGGCTGGAGATGTCCAGCTTGGCGTAAAGGTGGCGGCGGTGCACCTTGATGGTGTCCGGCGAGATTTTCAAACGCTCGGCCATGGCTTTGGAAGAAAAACCCCGCAGGATCAGTCGGGCAATCTCCAGCTCCCGATCCGACAGCACCGCGCTGCCGAAATGGCTCAGGGCATCGCGAATCTGGCTGGCCATTTCCTCTGCAACCGGGGCCTGGGGACGTATCTGGCTGTGTTGCCAATGCTGTTGCATCAGTGGCAGCACCCAGGCCGCAAAGGTCGTGAGCTGGCCGATTTCCTCGCGATTGAAGACCCGTTGGTTGCCCAGTGACAGGGACAGGGTGCCGGCTTCGGGCAGTTGCAGGATGAATTGCACTTCATCTTCCAGGACGTTGTCGTGGAAGTAGCTGAGAAAGTACTCGCTCTGGCGGAAGTGGTCCGGGGCCACTTCTTCCAGGCGGTACAGGCCGCTGGGGTAGCCCTCGCGACAGGCCTGGAAGAACGGGTCCAGCAGGTACAGGCCATTGAGGTAGGTGAGCATCGACGCCGGTTTGCTGCTGGGCTCCGCGTCATATTCCTCAAGGGCCCGGGGCGGACCATCCACTGGGTAGAGGATCGCCAGGGCATTGTCGAACGGCGTGGCCTGGTGCAACAGCAGGATCAGCTGTTTCCAGAATCGCGGGTTGCCGATCAGCGTAAGGGTGCGACCCAGGCCGGCGTGCATGCCGACCTCCCTGAACAGATTACTCAAAGACCTTGCTCCATTGATGCGTCGAAAGTGCCGTAGAAGGGTTTCGTCGATTTGCCTGTTGCCGTCAAGGGGAGTACTCCAATAGGGGAATTGGTCGCCGTCATGTGACTGCCTAGAGTAGCTCCCAGCCAGTGCGTCCCAGAGCGCACCCGCCCGATGGATTTCGTTTCTGCCTCAGACCAACAATAAACACGAGGATAACGATATGAGCTCTCCCTCCGTGCCCGACGGCGCGCTGAAACCAACCTTGAGTGTGTTCGATGTGGTGGCTATCACTGTTTCCGGTGTGACCCCCGCCAGTTCCGTGTTCGTGATCGCGCCCTTTGCCATCCACCAGGCCGGCAGCGGGGTGTTCCTGGCGTTCGTCATGGCCGGGTTGCTGGCACTGATGTTTGCCTTCTGTTACGCCGAGCTGGGCCGGGCCCATAACAGTGCCGGCGGTGAGTACGTGTATGCCAAGCGCGTGTTTGGCGGCATGGCCGGCTATGCCACCTTCCTCACGGTGCTGGTGATGCTGCTGTTCATCCCTCCGGTACTGGCCACCGGAGCCGCCACCTATTTGAACAATGCCCTGGGTACCGACTTCGACTCCCAGACCGTGGCCCTGGTGATAGTGGTCTGCAGCTATCTGCTGGGCATCCTCAACATCAAGCTCAATGCCTGGATCACCGGCACTTGCCTGTTGCTGGAGGTGGCGGCGTTGCTGGTGATTGTCTGGCTGGGCTTTGGTAACGCCACGCAACCGGTGAGCGTTCTTTTGCAACCGCAGATCGTCGATCACGGTGCATTGCAGATGGCGCCCTGGGCCCTGGTGATCGGTGCGGTGGGTATCGGTCTGTTTTCCTACAACGGCTACGGGCCGGCGGTGCTGCTGGCCGAAGACATGAAGTGCAAGGGGCGCGGCGTGCACAAGGCGGTGCTCTGGTCCCTGGTGCTGGTGGTGATCATCGAACTGGTGCCGCTCACCGCGCTGCTGATAGGCGCGCCGTCCTTGAGCGCGATGCTGGCCAGCCCAGATCCCATCGGCTACCTACTCACCAGCCATGGCAATGAAACCCTCGCCAGGGTGGTCAGTGGCGGGATCTTCCTGTCGGTGTTCAACGCCATTGTCGCGATCGTCATCCAGATCGGCCGGGTGGTGTTCAGCAGCGGCCGCGACGCCCTGTGGACGCCCACCATCAACCGCCTGTTCACGCGGATTCATCCACGCTGGGACTCGCCATGGCTGGCTACGTTGTTCCTGGCGATTCCTTCGGCAGTACTCAGTTTCAGCTCGAATCTGGCGGACCTCACGTCCTTCAGCGTGTTGCTGATCATGCTGGTGTACCTGATCGTTGCCCTCAGTGCGCTGATGAGCCGGGTGCTGCTGCGCGACCGTGAGCATCCCTATCGCATGCCCCTGTGGCCGGTACCGGCACTGCTGGCGGTGATGGGCGCGGGGTATCTGCTGATCAATCTGTTCCTCGAGGCGTCCCTGCGGGACATCATGGTGATTATCGGGCTGCTGGCACTGTCGGTGATTCTCTATGGCACCAATGGCCGGTACAGCCCGGCGTTTCAGAAATTGTAAGGAGTGGTTATGCGAGCACGTCAATTGGGCATCAGCCTGGGTCTGGGGACACCAGGCCCGTTCAATGCGATCACCGACGTACCCGGGGTACGGGTGGGTCACAGCACCCTGAAAGCCAGCGTGGGCGGCAAGCAGGTGCGCACCGGGGTCACTCTGGTCCAGCCCCGGGCCGGGCATGCGCGGCAACAGCCCTGTTTCGCCGGTTGCCATGTGCTCAACGGCAATGGCGATGCCACGGGGCTGGAGTGGATTCGCGAGGCGGGCACCCTGACCACGCCGCTGGCCATTACCAATACCCACAGCGTCGGCGTGGTGCGCGACACCCTGATCGCCCTGGAGCGCGAGGCCCTGGCGGACCCCGCCGTGTACTGGTGCATGCCGGTGGTGATGGAAACCTACGACGGCCTGCTGAACGACATCTGGGGTCAGCATGTGGGGCCGCAACAGGTGCGCGAGGCCATGGCCAGTGCCGAATCCGGGCCGGTGGCCGAAGGCGCGGTAGGCGGCGGCACCGGGATGATCTGTCATGAGTTCAAGGGCGGGATCGGTACCGCCTCCCGGCGGCTGGCGGCAGCGCAGGGCGGCTACACCGTCGGCGCTCTGGTCCAGGCCAACCACGGCAAGCGTGAAGAATTGCGGGTGGACGGTTACCCGGTGGGGCGTCATCTGGGAGGGATTGCCTCACCTTTTGCCGAGCGCGGCACCCCGGGCATGGGCTCGATCGTGGTGATCCTGGCCACTGATGCGCCGCTGCTGCCCCATCAGTGCCAGCGGCTGGCCCAGCGTGCTTCCATCGGCATTGCCCGCACCGGTGGCGGCACCGAAGATTCCAGTGGCGATATCTTCCTGGCCTTTGCCACGGGAAACCGGGACTTGCCCGCTGCGGATTATGGACGCAAGGACCTGGCGTTCACTGCACCTCTGGCGATGCTCAACAACGATCACATCTCGCCGCTGTTCAGCGCAGCGGCCGAGGCGGTGGAGGAGGCCATCATCAATGCCATGCTGGCAGCCGAGCCGATGACCAGTGCCGACGGGGTGCAAGTACCGGCGCTGACCCCGCAAGCATTGGGGCAAGCATTGGAACTAACTGGTTGGAACATGAAATAACCGACTAAGAAGTGCGACGCAATCGACATAATTTTCTACATGGATATTTAATAATTAAATTGTAGATTGTCGGACAATGCCTAACGCTAATCGGCTGGAAAATAATCTTTTAAGTGCACGGTCATTGTTTGCGGGAGTTTGTCGGAACAGTGGAATTTGGCGTCAAAAAAGTAGTGGACGCCTGATTTCAAATTGTGTCAGCTTTCTTTCGCCTGCTTAGGGCGAGTGATAGGACGATCTCGCCAGGGATTGTCGCTATCTGACAAAAACTGTTCCATTGATTACAAGGAAGTGTGTTTATGTCGACAATAAAAAAGAGCGCTATTGCATCTGCCGAACAGCAACTCGAGCCATTGGCCGCAGCAAGTTCGGCTTATAACCAGATCAATAGCTTTAGCCACCAATACGATCGTGGCGGCAATCTCACGGTTAACGGCAAGCCTTCGTTCTCAGTCGATCAAGCCGCCACGCAATTGCTGCGTGACGGCGCTGCGTTCAAGGACCTGAACGGTAACGGCAAAATCGATCTGTCCTATACCTTCCTGACCTCGGCCTCCTCGAGCACCATGTACAAGCACGGTATCTCCGGGTTCAGCCAGTTCAGTGCCCAGCAGAAGGCCCAAGCAGTGCTGGCCATGCAATCCTGGGCCGATGTGGCCAATGTCGTGTTTACCGAGAAAGCCTCGGGTGGCGACGCTCGCATGACCTTCGGCAACTACAGTGGTGGCCAGGACGGCGCGGCGGCCTTCGCCTACCTGCCAGGTTCCGGCGCCGGCTACGACGGTACCTCCTGGTACCTGATCAACAGCAGCTACACCCAGAACAAGAATCCCGACCTGAACAACTATGGCCGTCAGACCCTGACCCATGAGATCGGTCACACCCTGGGCCTGGCTCACCCTGGCGACTACAACGCAGGCGAAGGCTACCCAAGCTACAAGGATGCCAGCTACGGCCAGGACACGCGTGGCTACAGCATCATGAGCTACTGGAGTGAAAGCAACACCAGCCAGAACTTCAGCAAGGGCGGGGCCGTGGCCTATTCGTCCGGTCCGCTGATGGACGATATCGCGGCCATCCAGAAACTCTACGGGGCCAACTACGGCACCCGTGCCGGCGATACCACCTATGGCTTCAACTCCAACACCGGGCGCGACTTCTACAGCGCCAGTTCGTCTGCCGACAAGCTGGTGTTCTCGGTGTGGGACGGTGGTGGCAACGATACCCTGGACTTCTCCGGGTTCACTCAGAACCAGAAGATCAACCTCAATGAGGCTTCGTTCTCCGACGTTGGCGGCATGGTGGGTAACGTTTCCATTGCTCAGGGCGTGACCGTGGAGAACGCCATCGGCGGTTCGGGCAACGATCTGTTGATCGGCAACAATGCGGCCAACGTGCTCAAGGGAGGTGCCGGCAACGACATCATCTACGGTGGCGGTGGCGCCGATAAGCTCTGGGGCGGTTCGGGTTCGGACACCTTCGTGTTCGGCGCCAGTTCCGACTCCAAGCCGGGCGCGGCCGACCAGATCATGGATTTTGTCAGCGGCCTGGACAAGATCGATCTGACCGGTATCACCAAGGGTGCGGGCTTGCATTTCGTCAACGCCTTCACCGGCGCGGTGGGTGACGCCATCCTCACTACCTCCGGGGGCATCAGCACCCTGTCCGTGGACTTCTCCGGGCACGGCGTGGCGGACTTCCTGGTCAGCACCGTTGGCCAGGCAGCCGTCAGTGACATCGTGGCCTGAGTGAAGTAGGCGGAAGGCGGCGCCGATGCGCTGCCTTCCGTTCTTGCATTGGCCCCGGGGCTGAGCGAGTCTACCGGGCGGACGGAGCACCCTATGACCCCACACACCTTGAGTTGCAAGGCGGCCACCTGGCTGCTGGCGACGCTGACGATCTTTTATGGAGCACTCACCATGGCAAGCAGCCTGCGTTTGGCGGACCCCTCGGAACTGGTTGGACACTGGCAGTTGCAGCAACAGAGCGAGCCTGGCGGCGCCTGCGCCCTGGACCTGCTGCAAAACGCAGCCCTGGGAGACGGCGCCGAGTGCCTGTCGAAGTGGATCGGTGAGGCGGCGGTGGGCTGGTTTCCGGAGCCCGACGGTATTGCCATCACGGGGCGGGAAGGTTCAAGGATTATCTTTTTCAGTCGACAGAGAGAAGGCCTGTACGAAGCGCGCCTCAAAGGCGACGGTTTGATCGTGTTACAGCGTGCTGGCTAATTAAGGCAGCAGGTTGTTCGTTTAATCTTGGGTGGTTGTGGTTTTAGTTTTACCACTCTTTTAATCGACAGGTTTTTAACCGGATGACTGTTAACTACAGTTGTCTGGTTTGGGTGTGTCTGCAGACTTTGAGACTAAGGGGCACACATCTTTAGTTGCGCCGTATATGAGGTGCTCGCGTTCGGCGCGCAGGGTCGGCTCAGGGAAATGTTGAAGATGCTGAATAATAGTCATCCTGCACCACTGTTCAAGGCATTGGGCGAATACAAGGGCATCCTGATCAGTGTCGGCTGTTTCACCGCGTTGATTAATGTGCTGATGCTGGTGCCCTCCATCTATATGTTGCAAGTCTACGACCGGGTGCTGTCTTCGCAGAATGAGACCACCCTGGTGATGCTGTCGCTGATGGTGGTGGGCTTTTTCCTGTTTATCGGGCTGCTGGAAGTGGTGCGCAGCTTTATCGTCATCCGCATCGGCAGCCAGTTGGAGCGCCGCTTCAACCTGCGGGTGTATCAGGCGGCATTCGAACGCAACCTGGCCCGTGGCGAAGGCCATGCCGGCCAGTCACTGGGCGATTTGACCCATATCCGCCAGTTCCTCACCGGGCCGGCGTTGTTCGCTTTCTTCGATGCCCCCTGGTTTCCGATCTACCTGCTGGTGATCTATGCCTTCAACGTCTGGCTCGGGGTGTTCGCCACGGTGGGCGCGGTGTTGCTGATCGCCCTGGCGTACCTGAATGAAGCCATGACCAAGAAACCCCTGGCCGAGGCCAGCGGTTTTTCGCAACGCTCCACCCAATTGGCCACCAGCCATTTGCACAATGCCGAGACCATTCAGGCGATGGGCATGCTCGGTGCCTTGCGCAAGCGCTGGTTTGCCGTGCACTCGCGCTTTCTCGGCTTGCAGAACGAGGCCAGCGACACAGGTTCGGTGATCAGTTCCCTGAGCAAGACCCTGCGTCTGTGCCTGCAATCCCTGGTGCTGGGCCTGGGCGCCTTGCTGGTGATCAAGGGCGACATGACCGCGGGGATGATGATCGCCGGGTCGATCCTCATGGGCCGGGTCCTGAGTCCCATCGACCAGTTGATCGCGGTGTGGAAGCAATGGAGTTCGGCCAAGCTGGCCTATGGTCGACTGGACGCGCTGCTGCGCGAGTTCCCTCCCAGTGACAGCGCCATGTCGTTGCCGGCGCCCAAGGGCCAGGTGAGTTTCGAGCAGGTCAGCGCCGGGCCTCCCGGACGTCGGGCGGCGACCCTGCAGCAGGTGAGCTTCAGTATCAATGCCGGTGAAGTGCTCGGGGTGCTGGGGGCCTCCGGTTCCGGCAAGTCGACCCTGGCTCGGGTACTGGTGGGCGTCTGGCCGACCCTGGCCGGCACGGTGCGCCTGGACGGCGCCGACATTCATCGCTGGAATCGCGATGAGTTGGGTCCCTACATCGGCTATTTGCCCCAGGACATCGAACTCTTCACCGGCAGCATCGCCGAGAACATCGCACGCTTTCGCCAGGCCGACCCGGAGCAGGTGGTCCAGGCCGCGCAGCTGGCCGGAGTGCACGAGTTGATCTTGCGCCTGCCCCAGGGCTACGACACCGTGCTTGGCGATGACGGCAGCGGCCTGTCCGGGGGCCAGAAGCAACGGGTGGCCCTGGCCCGGGCACTGTATGGCAATCCCAGCCTGGTGGTGCTCGACGAACCCAACTCCAACCTCGACACCGTGGGCGAGAGCGCCCTGGCGGCGGCGATTGCCCAGCTCAAGGCCCGGGGGACCAGCGTGGTTCTGGTGACCCATCGCTCGTCGGTGCTGGCCCTGGCCGACAAGCTGCTGGTACTCAATGAAGGCCGCCTGCAGGCCTTTGGCCCCAGCCAGGAAGTACTCAAGGCGTTGGCCGGTGCCCAGCAGCCCCAGTCACTCCAACCCCAGGAACCGGCCAGACCCGCCGCTGCAGCCGCACCCGGTGGCTTGAGCATGAGCCGCCAGTATCAGGCCCCGACACGGAACAAAGGCGCATGAGCAAGGACAGCAACATGATGATCGAAGAGGGTTATGCGCCGGAACGGGTTGAGCGTGATGCGGGCTTTTTCGCGCGCATGGGCTGGATACTGGCCCTGGTGGGGGCCGGCAGTTTTTTCATCTGGGCCGCGCTGGCACCACTGGATCAGGGGATTCCCGTGCAAGGCACGGTGGTGGTGTCCGGTAAGCGCAAAGCGGTGCAGTCCATGAGCAGCGGGGTGGTCAGCCGGATTCTGGTACGCGAAGGCCAAAGCGTGAAGCAGGGCCAGCCGTTGTTCCGCCTGGATCAGACCCAGGTGGCAGCGGACGTGCAGTCGCTGCAGGCCCAGTACCGCATGGCCATGGCCAGCCTGGCGCGCTGGCGCAGTGAGCGCGACAATCTCAAGCAGGTGGACTTCCCGCCGCAACTGAGCAACAGCGACGACCCACGCCTGGCCCTGGTGCTGGAAGGCCAGCGCCAACTGTTCAGCAGCCGCCGTGAGGCGTTCTCCCGCGAGCAGGCGGGCATCCGCGCCAATATCGAAGGCGCCACCGCGCAACTGGCGGGCATGCGCCGGGCGCGCACCGACCTGGGCAGCCAGGCCGAGTCCCTGCGCCAGCAACTGAGCAACCTGCAACCTTTGGCCGACAACGGCTACATCCCGCGCAACCGCTTGTTGGAATACCAGCGCCAGTTGTCCCAGGTGCAACAGGAGCTGGCGCAGAACACTGGTGAAAGCGGGCGCATCGAGCAGGGCATTCTCGAGTCCCGGCTCAAGCTGCAACAGCACAGCGAGGAGTACCAGAAAGAGGTCCGCAGCCAATTGGCCGAAGCCCAGCTCAAGACCCAGACCCTGGAGCAGCAACTGACCTCCGCCGGCTTCGACTTGCAGCACAGCGAAATCATTGCCACTGCCGACGGCATCGCGGTCAACCTTGGGGTACACACCGAAGGCGCCGTGGTGCGCCAGGGTGAAACCCTGCTGGAAATCGTGCCCCAGGGCACGCACCTGGAAGTGGAAGGGCGGTTGCCGGTCAACCTGGTGGACAAGGTCGGCCCCCATCTGCCGGTGGACATCCTGTTCACCGCCTTCAACCAGAGCCGCACGCCACGGGTGCCGGGGGAAGTCAGCCTGATATCCGCCGACCAGATGGTCGACGAGAAGACCGGCATGCCGTACTACGTGCTGCGCAGCAGCGTCAGCGACCAGGCCATGGAGAAGCTCAACGGCCTGGTGATCAAGCCCGGGATGCCGGCGGAGATGTTCGTGCGCACAGGCGAGCGTTCACTGCTCAATTACCTGTTCAAGCCTCTGCTCGACCGGGCCAGCTCTGCATTGACCGAAGAATAAGGATGTCGCGTCGTATGAGTAAGCTTTCCATTCTCGCCGCGGCCTTGTCCTTGCTGGTGTGCCAGGGGGCCCAGGCCATGGGGCCGTTCCAGATCTACGAACAGGCGCTGCGCAATGACCCGGTGTTCCTCGGCGCCATCAAGGAGCGCGATGCCGGCCTGGAAAACCGCGCCATCGGCCGCGCCGGTCTGCTGCCCAAGGTGGGCTACAGCTACAACAAGGGCCACAACAACTCCAAGGTCACCTACTTGGACACGGTGCGCGGCAGCGTCAGCGAAAAACGCAACTACGACAGCTACGGCTCGTCCCTGACCTTGCAGCAGCCGCTGATCGACTACGAGGCCTACGCCAACTACCGCAAGGGCGTGGCCCAGGCCCTGTTCGCCGACGAGAACTTTCGCGGCAAGAGCCAGGAGTTGCTGGTGCGGGTGCTCAGTTACTACACCAAGGCCCTGTTCGCCCAGGATCAGATCGAGATCGCCCTGGCCAAGAAGAAGGCCTTCGAGCAACAGTTCCAGCAGAACCGGCACATGTTCGAGCAGGGCGAGGGCACCCGTACCGACATCCTCGAGGCCGAGTCGCGCTACGAGCTGGCCACCGCCGAGGAGATCGAGGCCCGAGACGAACAGGACGCGGCCTTGCGTGAACTGGGGGCGCTGATTGGCGTGCCCGACCTCGACGTGCGCGACCTCGACCCCTTGCAGGAAAACTTCCAGTCCTTTGCCCTGAGCCCGGCCAATTACCACACCTGGCATGAGATGGCCCTGAGCAACAACCCGGTGCTGGCCTCCCAGCGGCAACGGGTCGAGGTGGCGCGTTATGAAGTGGAGCGCAACCGCGCCGGGCACCTGCCCAAGCTCAGCGCCTACGCCAGCGTGCGGCAGAACGAATCGGAAAGCGGCAACACCTACAACCAGCGCTACGACACCAACACCATCGGCATCGAAGTCAGCCTGCCGCTGTACGCCGGTGGCGGGGTGTCGGCCTCCACTCGCCAGGCCAGCCGCGCCATGGAGCAGGCCGAATACGAACTGGACGGCAAGACCCGCGAGACGCTGATTGAACTACGCCGGCAATTCAGTGCCTGTCTATCGGGGGTGAGCAAATTGCGCGCCTACCAGAAGGCCCTGACCTCGGCCGAGGCCCTGGTGGTGTCCACCAGGCAGAGCATTCTTGGCGGTGAGCGGGTCAACCTGGATGCGCTCAATGCCGAGCAGCAGCTCTACACCACCCGGCGTGACCTGGCCCAGGCCCGGTATGACTACCTGATGGCCTGGACCAAGTTGCATTACTACGCCGGAACCTTGCGTGAAGAAGATCTGGCCCGGGTCGATGAGGCCTTTGGTCAGCGCACCGGTCCCTGACGGGCCGCAGGATAAAAAGGAGAAACGCACATGAGCATCTTCGACTACAAAAACGCCGTGGGCGGTGCCGGCAAGGCCCAGTACAGCGAGGCCATCACCCTGGCCTTGTATGCAGGCAATCCCTCCGGCGAGGCCTTGCCGGGCACGTCCTGGCGACCCATCAGCGCCTCGCAACTGGGCTATCAGGGCAACATCAGCGCCCAGGGCACCATTTCCGGCGAACAGGCGGTGGTCAGCGACGCTCAGGTCGAGATCCTCGGCAAGTACGACGGCGCCGGGCAGTTGCTGTCCATCGGCATCAGCTTTCGCGGCACCGACAGCCTCAAGGACGGCCTCAACGACCTGCAGGCGGCCTTTGTCTCCGGCTTTGCCGACAACTACAGCCGCCTGGCCTTCGACAACCTGCTGGGCAAGGTCGCCGCCTTCGCCGCGGCCCAGGGCCTGAGCGGCAGCGATGTGCTGGTCACCGGGCACAGCCTGGGCGGGTTGGCGGTCAACAGCCTGGCGACCCTGAGCACGGAGCACTGGGGCGGCTTCTTCCAGGACGCCCACTACCTGGCCTTCGCCTCGCCGACCCAGAGCGCCAGCGACAAGGTGCTGAACATCGGTTATGAAAACGACCCGGTGTTCCGTGCCCTGGACGGCACCCACTTCAACGCATCGTCCCTGGGCACCCATGACAAGCCACAGGAGTCGGCCACCAACAATATCGTCAGCTTTACCGATCACTATTCGTCGTTGTCCGGCAAGCTGGTGCCCCAGAGCATCCTCAACCCCTGGTCCTGGTCGGCCCATAGCGCGGTCGACTACGCCGCGGGGCTCAACCGGGTGATCAATTCGGACTTCTATGACCTGACCAGTCGCGATTCGACGGTGGTGGTTTCCAACCTGTCCGAGGACAAGCGCGACCAGGTCTGGGTCAAGGACCTGAATCTCTACGCCGACCAGCACAGCGGCAGCACCTTCATCATCGGCACCCAGAGCAACGACCTGCTGCACGGCGGCAAGGGCAACGATTACCTCGATGGCGGGGCCGGTGATGACCATTTCCGCGACGACGGCGGCTACAACATCATCCATGGCGGTTCGGGTCATAACGTTTTGCAGCTGCAGCAGCCGCTGAAGAACTTCTCCATTGCCAATGACGGCGACGGCACTTTGTACGTCCGTGATGCCTACGGCGGCATCAGCATGACCCGGGATATCGGCGCCCTGGTCAGTCACGAGGCCGGGAGCTGGTGGCAACTGCTCGGCAAGGACGTCAGCTACAGCGTGACCGCCGACGGCTTGCAGAACGGCAACCAGTGGACCGCCTACAACCACTCCCTCAATGGCGATGCCTATGGCAATGCGCTGGTGGCCAGCGTCAATGGCGATTGGCTGTTCGGCCATGGCGGCGACGACCTGCTGAGCAGCGATAAGGCCAACGTGACCTTTGTCGGCGGTGCCGGCAACGACGACATGTACTCCAGCGGAGGTGGCAGCAACACGTTCCTGTTCAGCGGCAACTTCGGCCTCGACCTGATCCACGGCTACCAGAGCAGCGACAAGCTGGTGTTCATGGGCGTGCCCGGCATCGATGCCCATTACGACTACAGCCAGCACCTGTCCCAGAGCGGCAACGACACCTTGCTCAAGGTGGGCGACTACTCGGTGACCCTGGTGGGCATCGGTATGGAGGGGCTCAACGGTTCAGGCATCGTGTTCGCCTGATTCAGCCTCGGCCGGGGGAGCGCAGGATTCGCTCCCCCGGGCTTTGCGGACCTTGAACCCAGAGAGAGTCGGGGTGGCTCCCCTGAAGTCGCCGGCAACATCCTGATCCGTCCTGGATGGACGATCGAACAACAACAAAAAACGAGAAGTCATCAACATGGATGTCAGATGTCATCAGTTCAACAGGCTGGCGGGCACCCTGTGCCTGGCGTTTGCCGCAGGCCTGCCGTTGACGGCCGCCCAACGCCGTTCGGCACACCGGCCAGTGGGGCGTTCCCGCCCCCCATGCCATCGGCGCTCTGGCGCTAGCCATGGCACCTTTCCCTTATCTGAACAACCAGCAAGCCCAGCAGGTGCTGCCAAGCCCCGTGCGCCTGTGCTGCTGCCTTGGCGCGCCTGGGGTGTTGGTGAGCGACACAAGGGTGTCGGAGTCAATCTGCAATGGCGTTTCCACGACGTCATTCGAGCGGCGGGCAGGGAGCCTGCCAGGGCCATTTCGCAACACAACTAAGGAAGGTCGTAGTGAAGCAAGTCAAACGCAAGGATGGCGCTGTGCTGGGGCAGGAACGGGGATGGTTGACCCTGGCTCCGGCACTGTTGGGCTGGGTGGCGCTGCTGGGCACGGCCCAGGCGGCGCCCTATGTGGAGAACGGCCGCCGGGGCGACGCCGGCAGCTGGCGCAGCGCCGAGTTCAAGGCCGATTGGGGCCTGGGGGCGATTCATGCCGACAGTGCCTATGCCGCCGGTTACAGCGGCAAGGGCGTCAAGCTGGGGATCTTCGACCAGCCGGTGTATGCCCAGCATCCGGAGTTCGCCAGCCCGGGCAAGGTGCTGACCCTGGTCACCAGCGGCACTCGCCAGTACACCGATCCCTATATTCCGGTGCGGGCCGGCGATGCCTTCGTCTATGACGGCCGACCTTCGGTGGGCTCGGACGGCAAGCTGGGGTCCCACGGCACCCATGTCGGCGGGATCGCCGCCGGCAACCGCGACGGCGGGGCGATGCACGGGGTGGCCTTCGACGCCCAGATCATCAGCGCCGACAACGGCGATCCCGGCCCGGAGGACGGCATCATCCTCGGTAACGATGGCGCGGTGTACAAGGCCGGCTGGGACGGCCTGGTGGCCAGTGGCGCGCGGATCATCAACAACAGCTGGGGCATCGGTATTACCGAGCACTTCAGCCAGGGCGGTCGTGATCCGGCGTTCCCGCACTTCACCCTGGACGATGCCCGGGCGCAGTTCGCGCAGATCCAGCCGTTGCTGGGCAGTTTGCCGGGCGGTGCCTACGACGGGGCGATCGCCGCAGCCCGCAGCGGGGTGCTGACGATTTTTGCCGCCGGCAACGATTACAACCTGAACAACCCCGACGCTATCGCCGGGCTGGCCTACTTCGTGCCGCAGATTGCCCCCAACTGGCTGACCGTGGCGGCGTTGCAGCAGAACCCCGATACCGGCAGCGCCGATCCCTATGTCATCAGTACCTTTTCTTCCCGCTGCGGCTACACCGCGAGCTTCTGCGTATCGGCCCCCGGCACCCGGATCTACAGCTCGGTGATCGGTGGCACCAGCCTGGAGAACATGACCCTGGGCTACGCCAACAAGAACGGCACGTCCATGGCTGCGCCCCATGCGGCTGGCGCCGCGGCGGTACTGATGGAGCGTTTCCCCTACATGAGTGCGGCGCAGGTGGCCAGCGTCCTGCGCACCACGGCCACCGACCTGGGTGCCCCGGGCATCGATGCCTTGTACGGCTGGGGGATGATCGATCTGGGCAAGGGGATTCGCGGGCCCGGCATGCTGGTGACCGAAGCGGATATCCCTGAGGAGTTCCGTATCCAGGGCGGCTACGGTTCGACCCAGTTCGTCGCTGACCTGCCGGGCTATGGCGCGCTGCTGGATGCCGGCAAGCCGACCCAGCGGCGCTGCAATGACATCAGCTGCGTACTGGATATCTGGAGCAACGACATCAGTGGCCACGGCGGCCTGACCAAGCAGGGCGTCGGCACCCTGGTGCTCAGCGGCGCCAACACCTACGCCGGGCCGACCCTGGTTAATCAGGGGCGGCTGGCGGTCAACGGCTCGCTGCTGTCGGCGGTGACGGTGAACGCTGGTGGCATCCTCGGCGGCACGGGCCGCGTGGGCGCACTGACCGCCAACGCGGGCGCGATTGTGGCTCCGGGCAACTCCATCGGCACCTTGCATGTCAGCTCCGATGTGAACTTCCTCCCGGGTTCGACCTACGCGGTGGAAGTGTCCCCCAGCGGCAGCGACCGGATTGTCAGCGACGGCCAGGCCACCCTCGGCGGAGCCAGCTTGGCCCTGGAGCTGGAAAATCCGGGGTTGTCCCTCAATGCGCAACGGGTCCCGAGCCTGGTGGGGCGGCAGCTGGACATCCTGCAGGCCGCCAATGGCGTACAGGGCAGCTTCGGCCCGGTGCTGTCCAACTCGCTGTTTCTGGGGGGCAACCTCAATTACAGCGCCGGCGGTGTACAGCTGGCGGTGGCGCGCAATGCCACCTCGTTCAGCAGCATCGGCCTGAGCCCCAACCAGCGTTCGGTGGCCGATGCTGCCGAGCAACTGGGGGCGGGCAACCCGGTGTATGAAAGCCTGCTGCTGGCCGCCAGCGCGGCCAGTGCACAACAGGCCTTCGAGCAACTGTCCGGGGAAATTCATCCGGCCGTTGGCAGCCAGTTGCTCAATGACAACCGCTACCTGCGTGACGCGATGGGTGAGCGGCTACGCCAGCAGGGCGGGGACGCGGTGCCTACCGTCGAGGGCGGCGAGCAGGGGCTGTGGCTCAAGACCCTGGGCGCCTGGGGCAAGGCCGACGGCGGCCAGGATCGAGCCGGCTATACCAGCTCCATTGGCGGTCTGCTGGCCGGTGTCGACGGGCAAGTGGACCCGAGCACCCGCCTGGGCGTGTTCACCGGCTACAGCGACAGCTCGCTGAGCATGGGCGATGGCCGGCATTCTTCGGCCAGCATCGACAGCTACCACCTGGGTGCCTACGCCGGACGCGAGCTTGCGCAACTGCGCCTGAGCCTGGGCGGTTCCTACAGCTGGCACCGCATCGCCATTCGGCGCGAGCTGCAATATGACGAGGTTGCCGATCGCCAGAAGAGCAAGCGTGATGCCCGCAGCCTGCAGCTGTTCGGCGAAGCGGCGTGGCACCTGGATCTGCAGCCCATGGCCCTGGAACCCTTTGCCAGCCTGGCCTATGTGCATGTGGACAACGAGCGTTTCAAGGAACACGGCGGCGCCACGGCACTCAAGGGCGATAGCGACAATCGCGAGGCCTGGCTCTCGACCTTGGGCATGCGCGCCGGCAAGCAGTTGCAGTTGTCTTCCGGGCAGACTGTGGAACTGTCCGCTACCCTCGGCTGGCAGCACAATCTGAGCGCCACCGGCGCCGACCAGCATCTGGCGTTTGCCGACGGTGGACAAAGCTACAAGGTGCAGAGCCTGTCACTGGACCGCGATGCGGCGGTCGTCGGTGCACGGGCGGGCATTGCCCTGGGTCGACAGACCCGGGTCAATCTGGATTACAACGGGTTGCTGGGCAGCCGTGACCGGAACCATGGGGTCGGCTTGACCCTGGACTGGACTTTCTAAGACCCAGGCAACGGATGTGCAAGGTGTTGTACAGGTCCTCCAGACCCGGAAACGGGGCCTGCGAGGGCCTGAGCTTTCTCTGACAATTCCAACAATAGAGAGGCAATACCATGGGTGTGTTTGACTACAAGAACTTCACCGCAGCCGACTCCAAAGCGCTGTTTTCCGATGCGCTGGCGATCACGCTGTATTCCTATCACAACCTCGACAACGGCTTTGCCGTGGGTTACCAGCACAACGGCTTCGGCCTTGGCCTGCCGGCGACCCTGATCACCGCGCTGATCGGCAGCAGCGATTCCCAGGGCGTTATCCCCGGCATTCCCTGGAACCCGGATTCGGAGCAGGCCGCCAAGGACGCGTTGCACCAGGCCGGGTGGTCCACCCTCAGTGCCCAGCAACTGGGCTACAGCGGCAAGGTGGATGCCCGGGGCACCTTCTTCGGCGAGAAGGACGGCTACGGCACGGCCCAGGTGGAGATCCTCGGCAAGTACGATGCCCAGGGCCACCTGAGTTCCATCGGCATCGCCTTTCGCGGCACCAGCGGCCCCCGGGAATCGGTGATCGGCGACACCATCGGTGATGTCATCAGTGACCTGCTGGCCGCCCTGGGACCCAAGGACTATGCGAAGAACTACGCCGGTGAGGCCTTCGGCAAACTGTTCGCCGATGTGGCGGCTTTTGCCCAGGCCAATGGCCTGTCGGGCAAGGACATCCTGGTCAGTGGCCACAGCCTGGGCGGGCTGGGGGTCAACAGCCTGGCGGACCTGAGCAGCGAACGCTGGTCCGGGTTCTACAAGGATGCCAACTACATCGCCTATGCCTCGCCGACCCAGAGCACCAGCGACAAGGTGTTGAACATCGGTTATGAAAACGACCCGGTGTTCCGCGCCCTGGACGGTTACAACTTCAACCTGTCGTCCCTGGGTGTGCACGACGCCCAGCAGGACTCGGCCACCAACAACATCGTCAACTTCAACGACCATTACGCCTCGACCCTGTGGAACGCGCTGCCGTTCTCGATCCTCAACATCCCCACCTGGATTTCTCACTTGCCCACCGGCTACGGCGATGGCCTGACCCGGGTGCTGCAGTCGCAGTTCTATGACTTCACCAGCAAGGACTCCACCATTGTCGTGGCCAACCTGTCGGACCCGGCCCGGGGTAGCACCTGGGTCCAGGATCTGAACCGCAACGCCGATACCCACAAGGGCAGCACCTTCATCATTGGCAGCGACGGCAACGACCTGATCCAGGGCGGGGGCGGCAACGATTACCTGGAAGGCCGCGACGGCAACGACACCTTCCGCGATGACGGCGGCTACAACATCATCCTCGGCGGCAAGGGCAGCAACACCCTGGACCTGCAGCACTCGGTGAAGGACTACAGCTTCGCCAGCGACGGCGCCGGGACCCTGTACGTGCGCGACGCCAGCGGCGGGATCAGCATGACCCGCGACATCGGCGCCATTCAGAGCAAGGAGCCGGGGTTTCTCTGGGGGCTGTTCAAGGATGATGTGTTCCACCAGGTCACCGACCAGGGGTTGAAGGTGGGCAGCCAACTGACCCAGTACGCGTCTTCGGTGAAGGGCGACGGCGGCGACAACCTGCTCAAGGCCCATGCCGGCGGCGATTGGCTGTTCGGCCTGGAGGGCAACGATCACCTGATCGGCGGCAAGGGCAACGATGTCTTCGTCGGTGGCGCCGGCAATGACCTGATGGAGTCGGGAGGGGGCAACAACACCTTCCTGTTCACCGGTCATTTCGGCCAGGACCGCATCCTCGGCTACCAGAGTGGCGACAAGCTGGTGTTCATGGGGGTGAGCGGCGTGCTGCCGGACCAGGACTATCGGGCCCACGCCAGTAGCAGCGGCAATGACACCGTGCTGACCTTCGGCCATGACTCGGTGACCCTGGTGGGCGTCAGCCTCGCACACCTCAACGGCTCGGGCATCACCCTCGCCTGATGGACCCGCAGCGTGGGGCTCGCAACGGGCTCCGCGCTGACTTGGTAAGAAAATCGTGACCTGTTGGTCGATTGGCGACTCAAATACTTGTAAAACCCAAGCCTGGTCATGCGTTACCCAAGGTATTGAGCAGTAATCGATTCAAGGAAAAGGCAGGAGAGTGTTGACAGTGAGTAATAGCAAGAGGTGTGCGGGCGGACTGGTGCTGGCCCTGTGGGCGCTCATGGCATCGGCCGAAGAGCTGCCTCAGAGCTCGATTCTGAAACGTTACGGAGTGACCCCGGATCAATTGCCGGCTGGCCAGCCGGCGCCAGCCGAGAAGCAGGAGCCAGCACCCAGTCGCTTCAATCTGCAGCCGGAGCAACCCATTGCAAATTTCCGTCTGGGGGACGGCAAGGCGCCAGAAAGCACGGGCAACATCAGTATCGATAACGCCGAAGCCCGGGAGCGGCAGCGCTGCCAGCAAGTGCGTGACGAGATGTCAAAGCGCGGCAAGCCCCTGGGGATTGTCTGCGAGCCGGGGCAGGGACCCTTTCCCTGGTCGCACTGAGGTGCACGGCTGAATCATTGTTCCTGGCGAACGGTGGCCACATCGTCCGCCTTGACCCGGATGGTCTTGCCGGAAATGTCCTGGAATTCGTAGAAGCCATCAGCGGTCTTGGTCTTGGGCTGGTCCCGGGTCAGGTACTGGGTACCGTTCTGCAAGGTCACCACGGTGGGTGAGGCGCAGCCGGTCAGGGCCAGGGCGGCGACACTGGCCAGGAGCAATCCCAGGTTCTTCACATTCATATAGACCTCTTATCGGTAGGGGTATCCGTGTTGCGCCGGACACTATAAGCATGGCCCCTTGGTGTCGTGAAGACGACGAAAGTTCGCCTGGGCACTGGAAAAATCTTCTTCCCGCCATTTATCCAATAGTGTTTGCCAGACCGGGTCGTCGGCTGTTATCTGTACGCATAACCAGTACCAGTCCAGCCGTGGCGCCTTCGTTCAGTGACTTCCAATCCCCTCGAGAACCCCTTTTATTACCTGCACAACTTCCAGCAAGTCCTGAACTGGCTGGAGCTGCGCTATGCCGATGTGCTGCGCGATGAAGAGCAGCGTTTCATCACCGATTTCGCGCAGTTGCCCCAGCCATCCCAGGCCTTGCTGGTGCGCATGGTGATGCGCAAGGGGCGGCATTTTCGCCTCGGCAAGTTGCGTTACCCGGAGATCGGCGACAGCGCCCGGGCCCTGCAGCCGCTGCTGGCGTTGGGCTGGGTCGATGAGCAGGCACCCTTGGCCCTGGACGAGTTGTTCGGCCTTTTGCAAAAGTCCGAGATCCTGCAGTGCTTCAGTGACCAGGGGCTGGTGGCCAAGGCCAAGAAGAACCAGTGGCTGGAGACCCTGCAGGCGCTGTACCCGCAACCCCGGGCTTTCGGCCAATGGTGCCCGGCACTGGCGGACCGGCTGCTGAGCCTGACGGTCATGCCGTTGTGCGATCGCCTGCGCTTGATGTTCTTCGGCAATCTCTACCAGGACTGGTCGGAATTCGTGCTGGCGGACCTGGGGATCTACAGCTACGAAAAGGTCGAGATCAGTGCCGATGCCCGTGGCTTGCGCAGCCGTGACGACGTGGACGGCTTCATCTACCTGCACCAGTGTCAGGAAGCCTTCGAGGCCGGGGAGGAGGTGGACGCGGTGCTCGCGCGCATCGCGGCTTTCAGCACCGCCAACCCCTGGCTGGAGAAACGCCGCGGCAAGCTGTTGTTCCAGCTGGGGCAGCATTGCGAGCGGTTGACGGACTGGCGGCAGGCCCGGGAGATCTACCAGCAATGTGCCTACCCCGGTGCTCGCCTGCGGTTGATCCGGGTCCTGGAGCTCAGTGCCGAGTATCAGGCGGCGCTGGCGCTGGCCGAGCAGGCTGCGGCGGCGCCCCAGAGCGCCGCCGAGGCCCAGCAGCTGCTGCGGGTCATGCCCCGGCTGCGGCGCAAGCTGGGTGGCCCGCCAGCGCCTCGGACGGTCAGCCGCGAGGTGGCGCGACTGGATCTGTGCCTGCCCCGTGACGCCGATGGGCTGGCGGTGGAGCTGCATGTCCAGGCCCATCTGCAGCAGCCCCAGGCGCCGGTGCACTACGTGGAAAACAGCCTGATCAATTCGCTGTTCGGGTTGCTGTGCTGGCCGGCGATCTTCGCTCCCTTGCCGGGGGCGTTCTTCCACCCGTTCCAGCGCGGGCCGGTGGATCTGCTGAGCGAGGACTTTCATCAGCGGCGCAGCGATCTGTTCCAGGCCTGCCTGGAGGAGCTGGACGATGGTCGCTACCGGGACAGCATCCGCCAGCGGTTTGTCGACAAGTGGGGCCTGCAGTCGCCCTTCGTGTTCTGGGGGGCCTTGACCGAGGAGTTGCTGGAGCAGGCCCTCGACTGCCTGCCGGCCGAGCACCTGAAACACTGGTTTGAGCGCCTGTTGCTGGATATCAAGGCCAACCGGGCCGGTATGCCGGACCTGATCCAGTTCTGGCCCGAGGCCAGGACCTACCGGATGATCGAGGTCAAGGGTCCGGGCGACCGCCTGCAGGACAACCAGCTGCGCTGGCTGGACTTCTGCCAGGAGCACCGGATGCCGGTGGCGGTGTGCTATGTGCAATGGCAGGACCTGTCGACGTGAGTTACCGCATTGCGGTGCGCGCCTTGTGCGAGTTCAGCGCCAAGAGCGGCGACCTGGATCTGCGTTTCACCCCATCGCCTACCGCCCTGGAGGGAGTAGTCGGGCACCGCACCGTGGCCTCCCGGCGCAATCCCGGCTACCAGAGCGAAGTGGCCCTGGAGGGTCAATACGGCGAGTTGCTGGTCAAGGGCCGGGCGGACGGTTATGACCCGGCGCAGAACCTCCTGGAGGAGATCAAGACCTATCGGGGCGACCTGGCGCGCATGCCCGACAACCACCGGCAACTGCACTGGGCCCAGGCCAAGGTCTATGGCTGGCTGTTGTGCCAGAGCCTGCAACTGCCGAGTATCCGGGTCTCGCTGGTGTATTACGACATCCTCAGCGAGCAGGAAACCGCCCTGGTGGAGGAGCACAGTGCCGAGGCATTGCAGGCGTTCTTCAATCGGCAGTGCGCGGTGTTCCTGGAGTGGGCGCAGCAGGAAATGCGCCACCGCGAGGCCCGTGACCAGGCCACTGGGGCCCTGGTTTTTCCCCATGGCGAGTTCCGCCCTGGCCAGCGGCACCTGGCGGAATCGGTGTACAAGGCGGTCAGCACTGGCCGTTGCCTGCTGGCCCAGGCGCCCACCGGTATCGGCAAGACCCTGGGCACGATCTTTCCCATGCTCAAGGCCATGGCCCCGCAGCAACTGGACAAGCTGCTGTTTCTCACCGCCAAGACCCCGGGGCGGCAGTTGGCGCTGGATGCGGCCCGGGTGCTGTTCGCCAGCCAGTCCCAACTGCCGTTGCGGGTCCTGGAACTGGTGGCCCGGGACAAGGCCTGCGAACACCTGGACAAGGCTTGCCACGGCGAGTCCTGCCCGCTGGCCAAGGGGTTCTACCAGCGCCTGCCCGCGGCGCGTCAGGCGGCCAGCCAGGTGCCGATGCTGGATCGCCAGGCGCTGCGCGAGGTGGCCCTGGCGCATCAGGTCTGTCCTTACTACCTGAGTCAGGAGATGGCCCGCTGGAGCGATCTGGTGGTGGCCGACTACAACTATTATTTCGATTTCAGCGCCTTGCTGTTCAGCCTGGCCCAGGCCAATCAATGGCAAGTGGCGGTGCTGGTGGACGAGGCCCATAACCTGGTGGAGCGCGGACGTGGCATGTACAGCGCCAGCCTGGATCAACAAACGCTGGCCAGCGTGCGCAGCACTGCGCCCCAGGCGCTGAAAAGTTCGTTGCAACGGCTCAACCGCGAATGGAACGCCTTGCACAAGGAACAGCTCGCGCCATACCAGGCCTATGACCAACTCCCGACGGCCTTGCTCAGGGCGCTGGCCTTGTGTGTCGCGGCCCTGGGGGACTACTTCAACGAGCAGCCTCAGGGCCTGGACGTTGGTTTGCAGGGGCTGTATTTCGAACTGCTGCAATTTGCCCGGGTGGCGGAGCTGTTCGATGAACAGCAGTTCATCTTCGATATCAGCAAGCGCTCCCTGAGTGCCAGGCGCAGCCTGTCGCGGCTGAGCCTGCGCAACGTGGTGCCGGCGCCGCTGCTCGGGCCGCGACTGACGGCGGCCCGCAGTACGGTGCTGTTTTCCGCCACCCTCAACCCGCAGCATTACTACCGCGACCTGCTGGGATTGCCCCAGACCACGGTGTGGCTGGACGTGGAGTCGCCGTTTGCCGCCGCGCAGCTGGACGTGCATATCGTCAGCCGCATCTCCACCCGCTATGTGCATCGACAGGCGTCCCTGGCGCCCATCGTCGAGCTGTTGGCCCAGCAGTTCGCTGCGCGGCCGGGCAACTACCTGGCGTTCTTCAGCAGCTTTGATTACCTGCAGCAAGTGGCCGAGCTGTTGGCTCGCGAGCACCCGCAGATTCCCCTGTGGTTGCAGTCCAGGGGCATGGATGAAGCGTCGCGCCTGGGCTTTCTCCAGCAGTTTCGCGCAGAGGGGCAGGGCATCGGGTTCGCCGTGCTCGGCGGGGCTTTCGGCGAGGGCATCGACTTGCCGGGCTCAAAACTCATTGGCGCCTTTGTCGCCACCCTCGGGCTGCCTCAGCTCAACCCGTTGAACGAGCAGATGAAACAACGCATGGCCAGGCTGTTCGGCTCCGGGTACGACTACACCTACCTCTATCCCGGACTGCAGAAAGTGGTGCAGGCGGCAGGGCGGGTGATTCGCAGCCAGGCCGATCGGGGCGTGTTGATGTTGATCGACGATCGCTTTGCCGAGCCCAGGGTGCGGCAGTTGTTGCCAAGCTGGTGGGCCGTGGACGCCCAAGACCCGGCGTTGGCTGGTGAGATTTCGAGGTGATAGCGCGGAGCTGAAGCCGCTTGCCCCCGGCGTTTGTGCGCCGGGGGCGAGGGTCACTGGCCCTGGCGGACCCGGACGAAGCGCCGCAGGGTCTGGCCTGGCCCGGTGCTGAAGCGGGTTGGCCGGGGTTGGCCTTCATCGGCGGCGATGAACACGAAGTCGTCCTCAGTCAGCTCATAGCTGGCGGGCAAGGGCTTGCCCGCATCGGCGCCGATGGAGTCGATCCAGGTGATCGACTTGGGGGTGGTGCTGCTGTCGAGGGTGAAGCTTCCGGCCAGCAGCACGTCTCCCGCCACCGTCAGCACGCGAAACTGATCACCTTCGATCAGGGTCAGGGCGCCGGGCGCACTGTGTTCGTCCGGCGGATTCAGCACGCCGCTGTCCTCCATTGAGATTTGCTCCCAGGCTCCCTGCAGGCGCTGAAGTTCCAGCGAGTCGTTGCTCCTGGCTGATGATGCAGTATCCATTGTCGATCAATTCCTTGTGGGGGCGTTCAGTTGAAGATATTGCGGCCTATGCAGTAGGTCAGCAGGTCCTGGTCGCTCTGTACCTCCAGCTTGCGCATGGCGGAGATCTTCTGGGCACTGATGGTCTTGGAGCTGCGGTTCTGGCTGCGGGCGATGTCGCTGACGCTTTTGCCGGACACGAACAGGCGGAGGATTTCGAACTCCTTGGGCGACAGGGTGGAGATGCGCTCATCGATCGCCACATTGGATTCCATCACCGAGTTGGAAGCCGGCTCCAGACTGCGGTAGACGCCTTTTTGCGCGATGGCCTTGAGGGCGGTCTGGATCTCTTCGTGCAGCTGGCTTTTCTGGATGACCCCAACCACGCCCAACTCGTGCAGGCGGGTGAGGATCAGTTGGTTGGAAATCATGGTGAGGATCAGGATCTGCAGGTGCGGAAAGTTACGCTTGAGGTATTCCACCAGCTTCAGGCCATCACCGTAGGGTGAGTCTCCAGGCATGTTGTAGTCGGTGATCACGATGTCCACCTGTTTGGCTTCCAATTGCTGGATCAGGCCTTTGGAACACACCGCTTCACCGACGATTTCGAAACGTTCGTCGCGCTCCATCAACTCGCGTACGCCCAGCAAGACAATAGGGTGATCGTCAGCAATGACTACTTTCAGTTTTTCCATGGCAAACACACCCGTGTAATACGCAAATGAGTAAAGAAACATGAGACTGACGGTACATTAAACCCTGCCACCCATTATTCAAGGGGCAACAGGAGTTCCGACAAGTGCTGCATCAGTTGCCTGACTTGAGCTACCAGTGTCGGGCTCAGGGTGTTTTCCAGTAATTGGCACTCCAGTTCGGCGCAGGCCCTGGCCAGCGCCCCGGCCTGCACCGCCCCCATGGCCCCGGCAATACTGTGCAGACGCTCGGCCGCCGCCTTGCCGGAGCCGGCTTCCAGGGCTTTGGCCAGCCGTTGCAGGTCATCGTGCATGGTGCTGAGAAACAGCGGTCGCATCCGCTCCGAGACCTGAATACGGTCTCTGACGGGGTGGGGTGACACGGGCCGGTTTTCGCTTCGCAACCCAGGTCTGGCGGCGAGCGGGGCGCTTTTGCCGGGCACCTGGCAGAGTTTCGACAATTGCCCCCGCAGGGTCTGCAGGCTCATGGGCTTGACGATCCAGCTGTTCATTCCGGTAGCCAGGCAACGGCGGCCTTCCTCGCGCAAGGCATTGGCAGTGACGCCGATGATCGGCAGTTCCGGCTCCCTCAGACGCAACTCTCTGGCCAGGTCGTAGCCGTTCATGACCGGCATGTTGACGTCGGTCAAGGCGATGTCGAACCGTTGCGGCAGCCACTGTTCCAGGGCTTGCTCACCATTGGCCGCCAGGGTTACCTGGCAACCCAGGGCCTCCAGCTGCTCCTTGATGATGGCCTGGTTGATGGGGTTGTCTTCCGCCACCAGGATGTTCAGGTTCAGGCATTGCAAGGTGTCGGGTTCGCGCTGTGCCAGATGCAGCGGCTGTCCCTGGCGGGCCAGCGCTGCGGCCTGGGCGATGGCACGGATGTCGTGGGCGTCGACCTCCCAGTGCGCCGGCTGCAAGCTGCTGCTGTGCCAACGACCGCTGGAACTGGCACTGACGCAGGGGCCGGGCCAGGTGGGCTGGGCGTCCCGGGGCAGCATGTCGATCAGGACGCTGCTCTGGGGGTTGTCATCCCAGCTGGTGGGCAGCGGATAGGCCTGGACCCCAAGGCGGTTGAGCCAGTCGCACGTGCTTTTCATCAGTTCCGGCACCGGTGCGCGGACATACACAGGCGGCCCTTCGGGCAGTGGCTCGGCTCGCGACAAGGTCCCCGGCAGGCGCTGCAGGGTCAGGCGCAGGGAAAAGCTGCTGCCCAGTCCTGGCTCGCTGATGACCTGCATCTGCCCACCCATCATGTCGCTCAGGCGCTGGCAGATCGTCAGACCCAGCCCGGCCCCGGCTTCGCTGGAAGCGTCGCGGACCTGATAGAAGGGGTCGAACAACTGGGGTTGCTGCAAGGGCGAGATGCCAATCCCGGTATCGGTGACTTGCCATTCGATGCTGGCCTGGCGCGCGTCCTGCTCCAGTACCCGGACGCGTAGTACCACCCGGCCGCAATCGGTGAACTTGATCGCATTGCTCAGCAGGTTGCTAAGAATCTGCTGGATACGGTTGGCGTCCCCCAGCATCAGGTCCGGCAGGCTCGGGTCGATGCAGGCGTAGAACAGCAGCCCGCGGCGTTCGGCAAAGGCGGCGTAGGCGTGCAAGGCATCTTCCACCAAGTCCAGGGGGCAGAACGCCTCCGGGTCGATGCTCATCTGCCCGGATTCGATCTTGGAGACGTCGAGAACGTCGCTGATCAGTTGGAACAAGGTGCTGGAGGAGCGCTGGATGGTTTGCAGGTAATCGCTCTGGCGCGGATCCAGTTGGGTCAGGCCCAGCAGTTCAAGGGTGCCGAGCATGCCATAGAGCGGGGTACGGATCTCGTGGCTCATGGTGGCGAGGAACAGGGTCTTGGCTTCGTTGGCCGCGTCCGCCGAACGCCTGGCCTGTTCCAGTACCTGGGCGTCCTCGACATGCTGGGTGACGTCGTTGAAGGTGCAGAGCAGCACCTCCTGGCCCTGGTAGCGGGTCGAGACCAGGCCAACCTGCAAATGGCGTCCGTCGACATCGAGACTGGTCTCGTCGTTGTCCATCAAGCGCTGGTCCTGCTGCAGCAGGGCCAGCAGTTTTGTCGTGCCTTGCCATTGTTCGGCCTGACGATTTTCCAGCAGCACTTTGAAGTCTTCCCGACGCACCACACACAGGCCCGTGGGCGCGGTGTCGAGTACCACCCGGCTGAAGGCTTCACTCTCGGCAATGCTCTGGTGCGCCAGTTGCGCCGGCGTCACTACCTTGTTGCGATACCAGCGACTGGCGGCCCAGCCGCTGAAGAACGCGCCCAGGGCCAGGGTCAGCAGGCCTGCCAGGGTCCACAGGGCGTAGCCGAAGTAGCTCTTGTAGCTGATGCTGTAGATCCCGGTCCAGAGCGCCGGGGTGTGGCTCGTCACCTTGAAGACCATCCCTTGCCAGCCGAAGTTGAGGCCCTCGTGCAGGGCGTCGGCACGGACGTGGGAGCCGGTGAGGATGCTGCCGGAAGGTTCGATCAGGGTGAAGTCGTCATAGATCGACCAGTTCATGAGGCGCTCGATGTTATTGACATCGTCCAGGTTCAGCAGCGAGGCGACCACCATCGACTCGTGCGTGCCCTGGGTGCGCAACTGTTGCGGCCCTGCATGCAGGCTGATGTAGGCCAGCAGCTTGGGTGAAACCTGCGCCGAGGCCGGCACATTGTATGTTTCCCAGTAGACCTGATTGTTCGGAAGGTCGTTGTTCTTCACTGCCAGGTGCCGCAGGACCCTATCCACCACGCTGCTGTAGGGCATGTCGCTGTTCCAGGGAGTGCCGCGGGTGTGCCGCGCCGCGGGAACGCTGATGTCGAAGTTGCCGAAGGTGTTGAAGAGGAAGGTGCGTGGTGCTTGATAGTGCGAGGTGGACCAGAAGGCACCGTAGAACGTCGACAGGTGCATGCCCAGGGCGAACACCTTGGGCAGCTCGCTGGCGGCCAGTTGCTGGTGATTGAAGTTCAGGCTGAAAGGCGTCGAATAGGGCGCTTGTTGCCCTTCGTAAGCGGTTTCTCCCTCGCTGGGCAGGGGCTGCTGCAGATACTGCGCAGTGGGTTCGTCGGCCAGCAATGCCTGTATGGACGGGTGGCTGGCCAGGCGCCGGAGGAACAGCTCTTGTTCCTGGATGTTTTCCATCAGTCCGGTGAAATGCAGCTTTACCGTGCTGTCCTGTTCATTGATCAGGCGTTGGGCGGCCCAGTAGAGAAGGGTGAACAGCAGCAGCGTCAGGCCCGCGAGAATCAACAGACCCTTGTTCAACCGGATCGAGCTTCGACTGAGACTCTCCAGGAAGGTGTCGCGGTATTTCATCACTGAATTCCCAAATGCATATAAGGGCCTCGACTCCGAGATTCCTCTCTCTGAAGCAAGGCCGTCAGCGATGAGTGAAGGTTGCGTGGGTGAGCAAAGGGCTCATCGGCTAGTACAGGGTCGCTGGTCCGTCTTGGGCCAGTAGTTGTTGAAACTGTTGCGAGGACACCGCGTGGGAAATCAGGAAGCCCTGCACCTGGGTGCAGTCGATTTTGCGCAGCAGGGCCAGTTCCTGTGCGCTCTCCACGCCCTCGGCGACCACTGTCAGGCCCAGTTGGCGGCCCAGCGCAATGATGCTGGTCAGGGCCTGGGCGATTTCCTCGTTGTTGTGGCAGCCCTGGACCAGGGCCCGATCGATCTTCAGCTCGGTAAAGGGCGTCGACACCAGATTCATGTAGGAGCTGTAGCCCTTGCCGAAATCGTCCTGGGACAGGCCGAAACCCTTGATGCGCAGGCGGCAGGCACCGGCGTAGAAGTTGCTGATGTGTTCCGGAGTGGAGCACTCCATCAGCTCGAAGCAGATCTTGCCGGGTATGCCCTGGCGCTGGATCACGAAGTCATGCAGTCGATCGGCCAGGTCGGCGCTGTTGAGCAGGTGGGTTGGCAGATTGATCGACACCGGAATGTCATAGCCGTCTTCCCGCCAGCGCACCTGAGCTTCCAGAGCCTGTTCGAGGATCAGCCACAACAGCTCCTCTTCGAGTCCCGCCTCGGTGAGTTCCGGTAGAAAGTCGCAGGGCAACAGCATGCCGTGTTGCGGGTGCATCCAGCGCACCAGCGCCTCGGCGGCGACGATGCGGCCGTTGTTCAGGGCTTTCTTGGGCTGGAACCAGGCTTGAATCTGCGAATTGCGCAGGGCGTGTTGCAGGGTCTCAGTGCTGCACTCGACCCAGATCGCTGGCGGCGGCTCGCTGCTGATCAGCTCCGGTAGCTGCGCGGTGAGGCTGCGCAGTGCCGCCAGGCTCACGGGTTTGGAAATCAAGCCTATGACCCGCAGGCCCAGGTTTCGAGCCACCAGGCTGGCGCCCATCAACATGCGCCGGGAAGAGGCACTCATGATTGCCAGGGCCGGGCGTACGCGGTGCTTGGCCAGGCCCTGGATGAACTGCACACCGTCCATGCCAGGCATCAGCAGATCTGTCAGTACCAGATCGAAATGCCGTTGCTTGAGACGCTCGAGAGCCTCGGAACCGTTGCTCGCGACCTCCAGCTGGTAAGGCCCCAGCTCGTTGAACAAGTGTTGCAGGTACATGTACTGAAACGGCTGATCTTCGACGATCAAAATGCTACAGGACTTCATGAGGGGCTCTTTCATAGGGCGCCAGATAGTTGAACAACGCTCTTAGTGCAAAGGGCTTGACCAGGCAGTGGTTCATCCCGGCTGCAAGACAGAGCTCTTCTTCTCCGCGCATTGCATTGGCCGTCGCCCCGATGATCGGGATCGAACAGCCTTGACGTCGAAGCTCCTTGGCCAGTTCATAGCCGTTGAGCTTCGGCATGTTCACATCAGTCAACACCACGTCGAAGTGCCCGTTTCTCCAGATGGACAAGGCATCTTCTCCGTTCGAGGCCAGTTCCACGCTGCAGCCCAGCTCCTCCAACTGGTCCTTGAGGATCAACTGGTTGATCACGTTGTCTTCGGCCACCAGCACATGCAGGCTGAGTTTTTTCAGTTCGCGGCTGTCGGTATGTTCCTCGCTCTGGGCCACCCAGACGCCCTGTGCCTGGCTCACCGCCTGGTGGATCGCCCGCAGGTTGTTGGTGTTCACCTGCCAGCTGCCGCCACGGATCCGCGGTTCGTTGTGGCCGTCACCACTGGCGAGCACCAGAGGGCCCTGCCAATCGGGCTCCAGGCGATGCTCGACGATCCCCGGGTGCAGCTCGATCAGCACGTTGCCGCGGCTGCGATCCGACTGCGTGGGCAGGCTGAACTGGGCCCGGGCGCCCCAGCGCCGTAACCACCCGGCTACGGATTCCGCCAGTTCGCGGACCGGGGACACCACATAGATCATCTCCGGCAAAAGCGGGCTGATCAGCGGGGTGTGGGACACCATGGGGCAGGCTTCCAGGGGCAGGGTGAGGGTAAAGCTGCTGCCCAGCCCGAGTTCGCTGACCATGCGGATGTTGCCGTTCATCAACTGCGTCAGGCGCTGGCAGATCGGCAGGCCCAGGCCCGTGCCGGCGATGACATTGGTGTTGCCTTCGGTCTGGTAGAAGGGCTCGAAGATCAGCGCCTGGTCGTCCTGGGCGATGCCGCGGCCAGTGTCAGATACCTGCCAGAGGATGTTGCTGCGTTCGCCGTCACGACTGTCCACCCGGACTCGCAGGACGATACGTCCTGAGTCGGTGAACTTGACCGCGTTGTTCAGCAGGTTGCTGAGGATCTGGCGGATCCGTGTGACATCACCAAGAAGAATTTCCGGCAACTGCGGGTCCACGCAAGCATAGAACTGCAGTCCCTTGGCGTGGGCGGCAGCGGCATAGCCCTGGATGATCTCGTGCACCAGATCCAGGGAGGAGAATTCACTGAGTTCCAGGGCCAACTGCCCGGCCTCGATCTTGGACACATCCAGCACGTCGCAAATCAGTTGCAGCAGAGTGCCGGAGGAGCCTTCGATGGCCCGCAGGTAATCCTTTTGCTGGTTGTCCAGGTGGGTTCGGGAGAGCAGTTCAAGGGTGCCGAGCACGCCGTACAGCGGTGTGCGGATTTCGTGGCTCATGGTGGCCAGGAACAGCGTCTTGGCTTCGTTGGCGGTATCGGCCAGGCGTTTGGCTTCTTCCAGGGCCGCTTCGATCTGCTTGCGTGCGCTGATATCGCTGAAGGCACAGAACAGCACGTCCTCGCCGTTGTAGCGGGTCGGTGCCGAGCTGAGATAGAGATGGCGGCCATCGGCGGTTTCAAAGTAATCCGAACTATTGGGGCGGTTGGGATCGAAGGCCTGTTCGATCCAGCCGGCACAGAGTTGATCGCGCTCGGTGCCATTGCCCAGCCATTGCTGAGACAGGGTGTTCTCCAGCACCACCCGGCCATCGCTGCGACGCAGCACGCACAGGGCTACCGGAGCGATCTGGATCACGTCGCGACTGAAAGCTTCGCTTTCGATCAAGGCTTGGATCCGGTCCAGCGCTGGAGCGATCAGGCGCACCTCGACCCAGTGGGTCAAGAAACCGATCAGTGCCATGCCGAACAGGCTGATGAGCAAGGCTACAAACAATTGCGGCCAAAGACTCTTGAGCAGATTGTGCAAGTCGAAGGAGTACACCAGTTGCCAGTCCGATGACCCCAGTTGCTTGCGGATCACCAGATGGTCGGGCCACCAGCGGCCGCCGAGAAAGCCGAAGAAGCTGCCGCCCTTGACCTGCTGCACGTCCTCGCTCAGTTGTGCGCTGGGGGTGCTGCTGAAAATCAGCCCGCCGTGGGAATTGAACATCATGAAATCCCCGGCGCTCTGGTCACTGAGGGCCGCGGAGACACTCTTGCCGTCCATCTCCAGGCCCAGCCAGCCAGAGTTGGCGTAGCGCTCGTCAAGGCGGGTGAAAATGTACAACTGGGCAGTGCCCGAGGAGTGATCCATCAGCCACAACTCTTCACCCGGCGGGACTTCGGAGAACTTCAGCGTGGCCAATTTGGCCAGCAGCGGTCCGGGCAGATACGCCGATTCAGGCTGGGTACTGAACAGCCGTTGCACTTGGGATTGTTCGCCGCCGGGGACATACAGCAGGTTCAACTGTTTGCTTTTGAGATAGTCGCGCATGCGTTTGGTAAGCCAGATCCCCCATTGGTTTCCCTCCGGCCCACCCAGATGCAAGTGGATTTCCTCCGCCGGGTCGGCACTGGGCTCGTAGGCCTCGTTCTGCCGGGATTTGTGTACGGCGGACAGGCTCAGGCTTTCCAGCAGGGCTTCACGGCTGGTGAAGAAAGTCTGGGCTTCGGCAATGGCGCTGCTCATGTAGCTGCGCCGTTGTGACAACTCGTTGCTGATACTTGAACGCAAGAAGTTGTAAACGGCACCCAGCAGGCCGATCAAAAAAATCAGCGCCACGACACGAAGCAGCCGACGGGCTGCTTCAGGACTGGAAAAAAGGGGATTGATCTGATGCAGGTAGCTTTTTAATCTCATCCGCCAACTGTAATTGTGGGGCATGCCAACCAGGGATCAGACAATTCTTAAATAGCTGGGTACAAAGTAGCTTTGTGGTGTTTATGTTTATCTGGAACTTAGTTGTTTGTCTGAAACAGCAACTTTCCTATCAGCCATTTTCTTGCAACTAGTCTTTTGTAACTTTTCCTGAACTCGAGAGTTTCTTATTCCGTTACAGCGGTTTCAGACCATCTCCAGGTGCTGTTTACGCCGGGGCGGAGTAAACACTTGATCCAGGGCTTGCAGGTCCTGGGGTTCCAGTTGCAGTTCACCGGCCTGGGCGTTGAGCCGCAGGTGCGCCGGGCGCACTGCCTTGGGAATCACCAGCACCTGGTCCTGGCGCAGCAACCAGGCCAGGGCTACCTGGGCTGAGGTAACCCCGTGGTTCCGGGCAATCTGCTGCAATACCGGTTCGGCCAGCAAGGCGCCGCCCTGGCCGATCGGGCAATAGGCCATAAGCGGCATCCGTCGCTGTTGGCAGGCGGGCAACAGGTCGAACTCGATACCCCGCGACTCCAGGTTGTACAGCACTTGATTGGTGGCGCAGGCCTGTGCATCCAGTTCCTCCAGGTCAGCCACGTCGAAGTTGGAGACCCCCCAACGGCGAATCTTGCTGGCTTCGCGCAGCCGTTCGAAGGCTTCGACGGTTTCCGCCAGCGGATACTGTCCGCGCCAGTGCAGCAGGTACAGGTCGATGACCTCGGTACCCAAGCGTTGCAGGCTGCGTTCGCAGGCCAAAGGCAGACCCTTGCGACTGGCATTGTGGGGATACACCTTGCTCACCAGGAACACCTGATCGCGGCGCCCGGCAATGGCCTGGCCGACCACCTCCTCGGCGCCGCCTTCGCCGTACATCTCCGCGGTGTCGATCAGGGTCATGCCCAGCTCGATTCCGCTGCGCAGCGCGGCGATTTCCTGATCCCGCTGCCGGCGATCCTCCCCCATGCGCCAAGTGCCCTGGCCAATGACCGGAACCTGGGTATCCGCGAGCTCGAGCGTGCGCATGCTGCCTCCTGGGATCTGTAGCGAGTCGGATGGGGAGGGCACAGGGAAACAAAGCCATGGGCGGCGGTCAAGGCCCGCCAAGCCCAGGGCGAGGGTGGAAATCATATATTCCTAAAATGCATAAAATTCTAATTATTTATTCCTTTGAAGGCTTTGGCTAAAGGTGCATGTTTGTCACCAGCCGCTCAATTCCAGAGTCCGGTGCCAGCAGAGGAATTTTCAGCATGACCATTCAAGCGATCAACGTACGCAACCAGTTCAAAGGCGTGATCAAGGAGATCCACGAAGGCCAGGTGGTATCGGAAATCGACGTGCAGACCGCTTCGGGCATTGTCACCTCGGTGATCACCACCCGCTCGGTGCGCGACCTGGAACTGAAGATCGGCAGTGAAGTGATCGCCTTCGTGAAGTCCACTGAAGTGTCCATCGCCAAGCTCTGAGACACGCACCTCGGACGTCGTCAATTCACAGGGGAGTGAAACATGCCGCACTCGCTGGATATCACCGCGTTACCCGTGCTCGACCTGAGCCAGTTGGAGGGGCGCCCGGAGCAGCGCCAGGCCTTTCTCCAGAGCCTGCGCCAGGCGGCGCGGGATGTCGGGTTCTTCTACCTCACCGGGCACGGCATCGACAGTGGCCTGCTGCGTCGGGTGCAGGATCAGGCCCGGGCCTTCTTTGCCTTGCCCGACGCCGACAAGGCGGCGGTGGGCATGATCCACTCGCCGCATTTTCGCGGCTACAACCGCGCGGCCTCGGAGATTACCCGAGGCCAGCCGGACCTGCGCGAGCAGTTCGACCTGGGCGCCGAGCGCCAGGCCTTGCCCCAGGACCCGCAAAGTCCACCCTGGGCCCGCCTGCAAGGTCCCAATCAGTGGCCGGCACAGTTGCCGCACTTCAAGCCCCTGTTGTTGGAGTGGCAGCAGGCAATGACCGGCATGTCGCTGCGCCTGCTGCGAGGTTTTGCCCAGGCCCTGTCATTGCCGGAGCATGCTTTCGATCCCTTGTACGGCGAGCGGCCCAATGAACATATCAAGCTGATCCGCTATCCCGGCCGCGCCCCGGGACAAAGCAACCAGGGCGTAGGCGCCCACAAGGATTCCGGATTCCTCAGCTTTTTGCTGCAGGACCAGCAGGCCGGTCTGCAGGTGGAAGTGCAAGAGGGCCGCTGGATCGACGCACTCCCCAGGGACAACACCCTGGTGGTGAACATCGGCGAGCTGCTGGAACTGGCCACCCACGGCTACCTGCGGGCCACGGTGCATCGGGTGCTCTCGCCACCGGCGGACCGCGATCGCTTGTCGATTGCCTTTTTCCTCGGCGCCCAACTGGACGCCCGAGTGCCGCTGTATCCCTTGCCCGCAGCCCTGTTGCAGGAAGCCCGGGGCCCGGCCAGCGATCCGGACAATCCATTGTTTCGTGAGGTGGGCTGGAACTACCTCAAGGGCCGCCTGCGCTCCCACCCCGATGTCGCCCAGCGCTTCTACCCCGATGCCCTGGTACCCAAGGCCCTGAGTGCCTGATCCCGATTCGCCGACCCAAGGACATAACCATGTTGAACAAGAACCTGTTTGCCCTGGCGCTGCTGGCCGGCCTGGGTCACCTCCTGCCGGCGGTTGCCGCGCAGCCGTTGCGGGTCGCGGCAGACCCGGTGCCCCACGCGCAGATCCTCGCTTATGTGCAGAAGCTCGACCCGCAACTGGCGTTGCAGATCATCGAGATTCCCAACGGCGTGAACTCCAATGAGTTGCTGGCCCACGGCGATGTGGACGCCAACTACTTCCAGCACCTGCCTTATCTCAAGTCCCAGGAACAGGCCCTGGGCCAGCCGTTCGCGGTGGCCGCCAGCGTGCACATCGAACCCCTGGGCATCTACTCCCAGCGGCACAAGAGCTTCGATCAGGTACCACAGGGCGGCACAGTGGCGGTGCCCAACAATGTCACCAACCTGAGCCGCGCCCTGTACCTGCTGCAGAGTTACCAGCTGATCCGCCTCAAGCCCGGCTTCAGCGATCCGGCCCGTGACCAGGCCACCCCCAAGGACATCGCCGACAACCCCAGGCAGTTGAAGATCCTGGAAATCGAATCACCGCAGATTCCCCGGGCCCTGGAAGATGTCGACCTGGCGGTGATCAACGGCAACTACGCCCTGGAAGCGGGCCTGGTGCCAGCCAAGGATGCCCTGGGGCTGGAACAGGCCGAACACAATCCCTACGCCAATATCCTGGTGACCACCCCCCAGCTGCAGGACGACCCACGCATCCGGCAGCTGGCCAAGGACCTGCGTTCTCCTGAAGTGGTCAAGTACATCACCGAGTCCTACAAGGGTTCGGTGATCCCGGCCGCGGACCGCCAGCCATGATCCAGGTGGAGCAGGTCAGCAAGGTCTATGGCGAAGGCCAGCCGCCGGCCCTGGATCGGGTGTCACTGACGGTTCCCGCCGGCGCGGTCTACGGCATTCTCGGCCGCAGCGGTGCCGGCAAGTCGACCCTGTTGCGCTGCCTGAACCTGCTGGAGCGCCCCAGCAGCGGGCGCATCCTGATCGATGGCCAGGACCTCGGCACGCTGTCCGAAGGCCAGCTGCGCAGGCAGCGCCAGGGCATCGGCATGATCTTCCAGGGCTTCAACCTGCTGCATTCACGCACGGTGCAGGACAACGTCGCCGTGCCCCTGGAAATCGCCGGCCTGGGCAAACCGCAGCGACAAGCCCGGGTCCTCGAACTGCTGGACATGGTAGGGCTGAGCGACAAGGCCCAGGCCTTTCCTTCCCAACTGTCCGGTGGCCAGAAGCAACGGGTAGGCATTGCCCGAGCCCTGGCCGCCGGCCCCCGTTATCTGCTCTCGGATGAAGCCACCAGCGCCCTGGACCCGGAAACCACCGCCTCGATCCTGCAACTGCTGGCGCAAATCAACCGCGAGCTGGGGCTGACCATCGTGCTGATCACCCACGAATTGGAGGTGGTCAAATCCATCTGCAGCCATGCCGCTTCCCTGGCCCAGGGCCGGTTGCTGGAGTGCGGTGCGATTGCCCAACTGCTTGCAGACCCGCAATCGGCCCTGGGTCGCGCCTTGCTGCCGGGCTACAACCTGCCGTTCAACGGCAGCCAGCCCGAGGCCGAGCTGACATTTTTCGACAACCAGCGTGCCGCGCCGCTGCTTGCACAACTGAGTCGCCAGCAGGCATTGGAGCTCAAGGTGCTGGCTGGCGGGGTCGAGTCGGTGGGCGGCCGGCGGGTAGGGCGCCTGCGCATCGCTGCCGCCGGTGCCGACGTCGGAAAATTCCAGCAACTGCTGACGGCCCTGGCCCAGCGAGGCATCCGGAGTGAACGCCTGTGAACCGCAGTATTGATTGGCAGGAACTGGCGCAACTGCTAATAAACGCCACCGGCGAGACCCTGTACATGGTGCTCCTGGCCTCGCTGTTCACGGTGCTGATCGGCTTGCCTCTGGGCGTGCTGCTGTTCGTTAGCCGCAAGGGCGGTCTGCGCCCCATGCCGCGGATCAATCGCCTGCTGGGCACCCTGGTCAACCTGGGACGTTCCTTGCCCTTTGTGGTGCTGCTGATCGCCTTGATTCCCCTGACCCGGCTGGTGGTCGGCACCACCCTGGGCAGCACCGCAGCGGTGGTGCCCATCACCATCGGCGCCTTTCCATTTTTTGCACGGATCGTCGAGAACGCCCTGGATGAGGTGGACAAGGGCCGGATCGAAGCGATCCTGGCCATGGGCGGGCATATCGGCCATGTGATCTTCAAGGCGCTGCTGCCGGAGGCCTTGCCGGCACTGCTGGCGGGGCTGACCCTGACCCTGGTGATGCTGATCGGCTTCTCCTCCATGGCCGGGGTCATCGGGGGCGGCGGCTTGGGCGACCTGGCGATCCGCTACGGCTATCAGCGTTTCAACAACCAGATCATGGTGGCCACGGTGCTGGTCCTGGTGTTGCTGGTGCAGGGAGTACAGAGCGGCGGCGACAGGCTGGTGCGCTCCCTGGTGCACCGCCGTTAAACCCTGTGCGGGTGCCACTCAGCGCCCTTCATGCTGCTTGCGATAGGCCCCGGGCTGCAGGCCCACGGCCTTGGTGAAGGCCCGGGTGAAGGCGGCGATGGATTGATAACCCACGCTCGCCGCTGCCTGCTCCACGGTCTGGTTGGCCTTGAGCAATTGGCAGGCATGGCGCATGCGCAGGGCCAGCAGCACCTGCCCCGGGGACTGCCCGGCCAGTTCATTGAAACGCTTGAAGAACGCCGAACGCGACAGCCCGGTCAGGGCCGCCATGCTTTCCAGGGGCCAGGGCTGGCCGGGTTGCTGGATCAACTGTTCCAGCAGCGGGGCGAATCCCGGATGCCGAGCCAGGGCCACCAGGCCGCCGAGGTCCTGGTTGTCGCTGACCTGCTGGCGCAGCACATAGAGGAACAGCAGGTGGCTGAGACGCTCCAGCAAGGCCGAGGACGGTGCCGGGGTGCGCTGGCACTCGTCGAGAATCAGTTGGAACAGCGCACGGGCGGCGCTGAGGGACGGATCGCCGGCCCGCAGGATCAGCCAGCCCGGCAAGCCGTCGATGATCAGCGAAGACAATCCCGACTTGAAGTGGAAGAAGCCGCAGACCAGGCCCACGCCATCCTGGGCGCTGGAATCCAGGGCCGTCATGGCCATGCGCGGCAGTTGTTGCGCCACTGCGGACTGCTGGGCGCTGGACAGTCGATAGCCCAGGTCCTGTAGCAGAAACACCGCATCTCCGGCGTCCAGGCGCAGCGCCTCGGGCAAGCCATCGATGTGCAGCCAGCAATGGCCCTGGACGATCAGGTGGAAACTGGCCCGGGCCAGCCCCTGGGTGCTGGCGTGCCAGCCACCGCAGTAACGCCCGACATGAAACAGGCTGGCATCCAGTTCCAGGCCTTCTAATAACCAATCAACCAAGGGGCTTGATGAAATCATCTAAGGGAAACACTCAGGAGCAAGTAATCGCTACTTTAGAATATGGATCGGAATTCTTATAACCAACAGACTTGACGCACACCTACATACCAGGAGTCCACTCCATGTCCCGCGTCACTCTACACACCTTGCACAGCGCCCCAGAAGCCGCCCGGCCATTTCTTGAAAATGCCCTGAAAAATTCCGGCTACATTCCCAACCTGCTGGGCATCCTGGCCAACGCCCCGGCCGCCCTGGAGACCTACGTCACGGTCTCGGGCCTCAACGCCAAGGCTGATCTGAGCCTGGCGGAGCGGGAAGTGGTGCAGTTGATCGCCGCCACCACCCATGGCTGCGATTTCTGTGTCGCAGGTCATACCGCGGTGGCCCTGAACAAGGCCAAACTCCCGGACCCGGTGATCAGCGCCCTGCGTGAGCAGAGCAGCTTGCCCGAGGCCCGTCTGGAAGCCCTGGCGGCCTTCGCTCGGGAAGTGATCGCCACCCGGGGCAAGGTCAGCGACCAGGGCTACGCCCAGTTCAAGGCCGCAGGGTACAGCGAAGGCAACGCCCTGGAAGTGATCCTGGGCATCAGCCTGGCGACCCTGTGCAATTTTGCCAACGTGTTCGCCGGGACCGAACTGAACCCCGAGCTGGCCCAGTATCGCTGGTCGGCCCAAGGTCAATGATTCAAGGCGCCGGTTATCCAACGGCGCCCCCTTCAAGGAGAAAACCACATGCTCAGTGCGCACTTGAGTGAATGGCTGGATGCCCAGGCCCAGGCGCTGGACCAGGGTCACTGCGATCCCCAGCAGGTACTCGCTCGCCTCGCCGGGGCCGATGTGCTGCGGGTCGGCATCGACCAGGAACTGGGGGGCAGCGGCGGCGAGCTGACCGATGCCCTGGAAGTCATGGCCGCGGTGGCCAGTCATTCCCTGGCGGCCGCCTTCGTGTTCTGGGGCCAGCGGGCCTTTATCGAATACCTGCTGCACAGTCCCAACCAGGCGCTGCGCGAGCGCTTGCTGCCCTCGTTGCTCAGTGGCGAGCTGGCCGGGGCCACCGGGCTGTCCAACGCCATGAAATTCCTGTCCGGAATCGAGGCGCTGCAAGTCAAGGCGCGGGACCAGGGCCAGGGCTGGAGCCTCAACGGCCGCCTGCACTGGGTCACCAACCTGCGCAAGAGCGGTTTTGTGGTGGCGGCGGCCATCGAGCACGAGGAGGGCGGTGCGCCCTTTATCCTGGCGATCCCCGATGCCTTGCCCGGGCTGCAGCGCTCCGACGATCTGCAACTGATGGGCCTGCAATCGAGCAACACCGCGGCCCTGGACTTGAGTCAGGTGCAGGTTCCGCGAGACTGGCTGCTGCACGAGGACGCCCGAGTCTTCCTGCCGGCCGTGCGCCCGGCCTTTCTCGGTCTGCAATGTGCCCTGGCCATCGGCCTGGCGCGCCGGGCCCTCAGGGAAGTGGAAAGCCATGTCCAGGGCGCCCGCTCGATTCTCATTGAGCCGTTGCACGAGCAGCGCCAGCACCTGGAACAGACCGTTGCCGAGCTCAAGGAGGGTCTGCTCGACGGGCGTTTCCTGACCCAGCCCGCAGCGCTGTTCCGGGTGCGCATCGCCTTGGCCGAGGCCACTGCCAACGCCGTGCAACTGGAGTTGCAGGCCAGCGGTGGCAAGGCCTACCTCAATGAATTCGGCAGCGGCTTTGCCCGGCGCTGGCGCGAGTCGGCCTTTGTGCCCATCGTCACGCCAAGCCTGGTGCAATTGCGTGCCGAACTGCAGCGCCAGGCGCGTAACGCAGCATGAGCGCGTTGTTGAATGCGCAGAACATCAGCCTGGGCTATCCCGGGGCCGAGGGCTGGCACGTGGTGCTGGAAGACTTCGAGCTGCAACTGCAAGCCGGCGAAGTGGTGTCCATCCTCGGCCCAAGCGGGGTCGGCAAGTCCAGCCTGTTGCGGGTCCTGGCCGGCCTGCAGCAGCCCCACAAGGGGCAGGTCAGCCTGTTGGGCGAGGTGCTCAGCGGTCCTCATCCTCGGGTCGCGGTGGCCTTCCAGGACCCCAGCCTGTTGCCCTGGCTGACCCTGGAGCACAACGTCGCCTTCGGCCTGGATTTTGCCCGCCAGCCGCACTTGAGCCAGACGCAGCGTCAGGTCCGTATCGACCACGCCATCGCCGCCGTTGGCCTGGACCATGCCCGTCGGCAGTACCCGGCCCAGCTCTCCGGCGGCATGGCCCAGCGCACGGCCCTGGCCCGCTGCCTGGCCCGGCAGCCGCAAGTCTTGCTGTTGGACGAACCCTTCGGCGCCCTGGACGAGGTGACCCGGGCCGACATGCAGCAACTGCTGCTCAAGGTGATCGGCCAGCACCGCACGGCCGCGCTGCTGATCACCCACGACATCGACGAAGCCCTGCTGTTGTCCGATCGGGTGCTGCTACTGGGTAACAGCCCGGCGCGCACCCTCGGCCAGTGGCACATCGACCTGCCGGCGCCCCGCGCCGAACGGATCGAGGAGCTGGGCGCCTTGCGTATCGAGATTCTCAAAACCCTTCGGCGGGCGAGCCGCAACCCCCTTAATTCCCCATTGCCTGCACCGTCGGAGATTGACCATGTGCCTGGACGACTTCACTCACACGCGTCGTGACTTCCTCAAACTCAGCGCGCTGCTGACCGCCGGCGGCGCCTTGCCGCTGCTCAACAGCCTGCACGCCCGCGCCGCCCAGGAGCCGGATGCGCCGGTACGCATCGGCTACCTGCCGATCACCGACGCCACGCCGTTGCTGGTGGCCCACAACAACGGCCTGTTCGAGGCCGAGGGCATCAAGGCCGAACGCCCGGTGCTGCTGCGCAGCTGGGCGCAGGTGATCGAGGCGTTCATTTCCGGGCAGGTCAATGTCATTCACCTGCTGTCGCCGATGACCGTCTGGGCCCGCTACGGCAGCCGGGTGCCGGCCAAGGTGGTGGCCTGGAACCATGTCGGCGGCTCCGGCCTGACCGTGGCCCCGGGTATTACCGAGATCAAGCAATTGGCGGGAAAGTCGGTGGCGATTCCGTTCTGGTACTCGATCCACAACGTGGTGGTGCAGCAACTGTTTCGCGACAACGGCCTGGTGCCGGTGAGCAAGGCCGCCGACAGCGCCCTGGGCGCCAACGAGGTCAACCTGCTGGTGCTGCCGCCATCGGACATGCCGCCGGCCCTGGCCAGCCAGCGCATTGCCGGCTACATCGTCGCCGAGCCCTTCAACGCCCTGGCCGAAGAGCTCAAGGTGGGGCGGGTACAGCGCTTTACCGGGGATGTCTGGCGCAATCACGCCTGCTGCGTGGTGTTCATGCATGAGCACGACCTGAACAACCGCCCCGAGTGGTCGCAGAAAGTGGTCAACGCCATCGTCAAGGCCCAGCTCTGGACCCGGGACCACCGCGCCGAGGCTACGCAGTTGCTGTCCAAGGACGGCAGCAATCGCTACACGCCCCATGCGCCCCAGGTCCTCAACCGGGTGCTGGCGCCAGCGGCCAGCGACCGTGAGGCTTATCTGGCCAGCGGCGCGATCCAGCACAGCCACTGGGACGAGTCGCGCATCGACTTCCAGCCGTATCCGTTTCCCAGTTACACCGAGGAATTGGTCAAGCGCCTCAAGGACACCCTGATCGAGGGCGACAAGGGCTTTCTCGCCAACCTCGACCCGGCGTACACCGCCCAGGACCTGGTGGACGATCGCTTTGTGCGCAACGCCATCGCCGCAGTGGGCGGGCTCAAGGCCTTCGGTCTGGCAGACAGCTTCGAACGCAGCGAGGAGTTTGGTCTTTGATGGGCAAGCAACCTTCCTCCCTGAGCCATTGGGTCCTGGGCCTGGCGGGGCTGCTGAGCCTGCTGCTGGGCTGGTGGCTGGGGGTGCACCTGCTGGGAGGCGGCAACGGCCTGGCGGCGCGTTTCTCCCCCGAGGCGACCTTCGCCAGCCTGGTGGAACTGCTGGGGCGCGGCGAGCTGTATGAGCATGTGCTGGTGAGCCTCAAGCGCATCTTGGTAGGGCTGCTCCTGGCCTTGCTGATCGGTGTGCCCCTGGGCCTGCTGGTGGGCAGCTACCGGCACCTGGAGGCGGCGACCACCCCGGCGTTCCAGTTCTTGCGGATGATCTCGCCGCTGTCCTGGATGCCCGTGGTGGTGATGCTGATGGGGGTAGGGGACCAACCGATCTACTTCCTCCTGGCGTTTGCCGCTCTGTGGCCGATCCTGCTCAACACCGCGGCCGGCGTGCGTCAACTGGACCCGCGCTGGCTGCAACTGAGCCGCAGCCTCAGCGCCACCCGCTGGGAAACCTTGCGCAAGGTGATCTTGCCCGGGGTGGTGGGGCATGTCCTGACCGGGGTGCGACTGTCCATCGGCATTCTCTGGATCGTCCTGGTGCCCTGCGAAATGCTCGGTGTCAGCGCCGGCCTGGGCTACTTCATCCTCGACACCCGGGACCGCCTGGCCTACTCGGAACTGATGGCCATGGTGCTGCTGATCGGCGTGCTCGGGTTTGCCCTCGACGCCCTTGCCCGTGGCCTGCACCGACGCTGGTCCCATGCCTGATCCGGCTCCCTCTCCCGCAGGCGCCGGCTTGTCGGCGAACAGGTCATGGAGACAGTCGTGCGTGCCGCCACGCCTTCAAGCCGGGTCAGCGCTGCTCTGCTCCGGCTGAACCTGGGCCTGACGGGCCTGTTGCAGCAGAGCGACCCATTCATTGGCAAAGCGGTGACAGTCCCCCGGCCAACGCGCGGTCAGCAGGTTGCGGTCGCGCACCACAAAGCCGCGCTCGGGGTGCTGCGCTGAATCCCGGCGCGGCAGCCAGGGCCCGGAAAGAAAATCTGCCGGGCTGGCCAGTACCTGCTTGATCTCTTGCTCGACGCTGTGGTCGTAGGTGCGGTAATAGCGCCCCAGCCACGGCGCGGTGACGATCCAGGCCGCCAGTTCCATGGGTCCTGCGAGCAGGGCGGTGACCTTGCGCCCGTAGAGCACCGAGCGTCCGCTGTCGCGGTCGATGCAGCGGGCCAGCGCGAGTGGGCCGTGACACACCGCGGCCACGGGTTTGTCGGCCTTGAAGAACGACAGAATGATTCGCCTCACATCCGCGGACTCCAGCAGGCTGCGCATGCCCCGGGCATGCCCGCCCGGAATCAGCAGGCCCTCGAAGGCTTGCGGATCGACGTCGGCATAGTTCAGGGGGCTGAGAAACGCTGGGTCGCGGGTCATGCTGTGGTAGTGCTCAAGGTCAGCGGCGGGGGTCATCAACAGCGGATTGAGCGGACCGAAGCCCAGGCTCACCAGGCGCGAGTCGGCGTAGGCCGGGAACCCCAGGGGCGTGGCGAATTGCGCGTCAAAGCCAGCGTCCCTGGCGGCCTGCCAGGGCAGGCTGCTTTCAGTGGGATCGTAGTCGGCGTGGGGCAGCAAGATCAGGATCATGGCGCGCGCTCGCAGCACAAAGGGTGCGCTGCAGGTTAGCAGCCCCTGGCGTGCGTGCAGGCGCTCATGGCACGCCGCTGGCACAGCGTGTCATGGCTGCCCACTTGGCCGCTCACTTGGCCGCCACGGCGGCGCGGGTGCGTTCGATCTCTTGCACCAGGCCGTCGATGCGTTGCAGCTGCTCGCGGTTGTCGTGGTCCCAGGGATGGAAGCCCGGCTTGAAGAATTGCAGCCAGGGCAGGGCGATGCGCGGGAACACGCCCTTGGGACCGTAGAGGTACTTGATCACCTGCCACAGGCCGCGCCAGTGGCCACCGCGACGGCGGTCGGCGATGAGCATGCGCACATGGAAGTCGAACACCACCAGCCAGAAGGTCAGGGTGGTGAAGAGCATGGTCCCGGTGCGGATCAGGTAGCGCTTGGGCCCGGGCTTGAGCACGGTGTTAAAGACGTCGTAGGACACCGATTTGTGTTCGGTTTCCTCCAGGGCGTGCCACAGCCACATCTGCCGGTAGCCTTCTACCGAATCGCCGAAGCGACTGGGGTCGCGCAGCAGCAGGTCGGCAAGGATCGCCGTGTAGTGTTCCAGGGCCACGGTGATGGCCAGGTTGAAGGCCGCAGGGAAGTGCTTTTTCTGGAAGTCGAGGATCATCCGCAGCCGCCGATCCAGCAAATGGGCCGGCAGCCCGGCGTCCTGCAGCAAGTCGTTGTAGCGCACGTGCTCGCGGCTGTGCATGGCTTCCTGGCCAATGAACCCCTGGATCTCGCGCTTGAGCTCGGGGTCGTGAATCTGCTCGCGGTAGTGGCGCACGCTGTCCATGAAGAACAGCTCGCCGGCAGGAAACAGCAGGGACAGGGCATTGAAGAAGTGGCTCACGTGGCTGCCTTGTTCGTGCCAGTCGCAGGCACGTTCGGCAGGCAGTTCGACCTGGATGTCGCGGCGGATGGGCAGCATGGCTGGCGCTCCTCTAGACATGAAATGGGTACGCGGCGCTACAGGCCGCGCTCGTCCTGGGCCTCGTAGACTGCCGGCCGTTCCTGGCTCGGCTTGGGCGCCATGCGCCGGCTGATCCACACCACCAGGGCCTGATAGGCGCCGGGCAGCAGGCGCACCAGCAGATCGAGGAAGTGCGCGTCGCGGCCGATCAGCACCCGGCGCTTGTTTTTGCGCACCCCATGCAGGATCACCTTGGCGGCGGTTTCGGCGCCGGTGATGAAGAGCTTTTCGAAGTCATCCCGGGCCTGCTGTTCGCTGTCGATCAGGAAGCCCTTGACGTTGTCGCTGATGCGGCTGCTGCGGGCGATGTCGGTACGGATGCCGCCCGGGTGCACGCAAGTGGCAGAGACGCCGTTGCCTTGCAGGTCCAGCTCCTGGCGCAGGGATTCGGTAAAGCCGCGTACGGCGAACTTGGTGGCGTTGTAGCCGCTCATGCCCGGTTGGGAGAACAGGCCGAAGACGCTGGAGGTGTTGATGATATGGCCGTCGCCGGATTGCTTGAGGTAGGGCAGGAAGGCCTGGGTGCCGTGGACCACACCCCAGAAATTGACGTCGACGATCCACTCCAGGTCCGCCAGGCTCGAACCTTCCACGGTGCTGGACAGGGCCACGCCGGCATTGTTAAAGATCAGGTTGATCTGCCCGTGTTCGGCGGCGCTGGCGGCGGCCCAGGCGAACATCGCTTGGCGGTCGCCGACGTCCAGTTCCTGGCTGCTGATGCGCAATGGCAGCAAGGTCGCGGCCCGGGCCTGGGTCACGGTCTGGGCTAGTCCCTGGGGGTTCTTGTCGGCCAGGGCCAGGTGGCAACCCTCGCGGGCCAGGGCAATGGCCAGGGCACGACCCATGCCGGAGGCGGCGCCGGTGATGGCCGCGACTTTACCGTTAAAATTTTTCATCGATGGCGGCCTCTTGCAGGTTCAACGGGCGCGCTGCGGCCGGCGTGGCGGCAGTCCCGGGGTGGAGCAGGTGAGTGGTCAGGTAGTCCTGGAGCTGGAAGTGCTGCACGGTCTTCCTGAAGCTCCAGGTAGAGCCGGGCCAGAGGGTGGTGTTCTGGCCGCTGCGGGGGTCCAGGTACCAGCTGCGGCAACCGCCGGTGGACCAGATGGCCCCGGCCAGGCGCTGTTGCAGACGCTGGTTGTACTGGCTCTCGACCTGGGGCTTGACCTCCAGGCTGGCGATGCCGTCCAGGCGCATCCGTTCCAGGGCCTTGAGGATGTAGTCCACCTGAGCCTCGATCATCAGGATCATCGAGTTGTGCCCAAGACCGGTGTTGGGGCCGACGATCATGAACAAGTTGGGAAAGCCCGGCAGGCAGGTGCCGAGGTAGGCATGGGCGCCCCCGGACCAGGCGTCCATCAGGTCCTGGCCCCGGCGGCCGAAGAGCAGGCCCTGGGGAATCGGGTCGGTGGCCTGGAAGCCGGTGCCAAAGATGATGCAGTCCACCGGGTGGCGGGTGCCGTCGGCGGTGATCACGGCATCGCTGTCGATGCGCTGGATGGCATCGCTGATGACCCCCACATTGCCTCGGGAGAGGGCCGGGTAGTAGTCGTTGGAAATCAGGATGCGCTTGCAGCCGATGGTGTAGTCGGGCGTCAGGCGTTGGCGCAGGAGCGGATCGGCGACTTGCTTGCGCAGGTGCCGCAGGGCCACGCGCTGTACCACTTTCATTAGTTTCGGCCTGCGGGCGAAGGCGATCACCCGGCTTTCCAGGGCCCAGTACAGAGCCGAGCGCACCAGCCGCTGGGTGAAGGGCAGGTGCTTGAAGGCCCAGCGTTCCGCCGCGCTGAGTTCGCGGTCGGGTTTGGGCATGATCCACGGCGGGGTGCGCTGGAACAGCTTGAGCTGCGCCACCCAGGGAGCGATTTTCGGGACGAACTGAATGGCACTGGCGCCCGTGCCTATGACCGCCACGCGCTTGCCTTGCAGGGAGTAGCGATGGTCCCACTGCTGGGAGTGAAAGCGCTTGCCAGTGAAGGTGTCCAGGCCGGGAATCTGCGGGATCGCCGGACGCGAAAGGCCGCCCATGCCGGACACCAGCACCCGCGCGCTGACCTTGCGGCCATTGCCGAACCTCAGTTGCCAGCGCTCTGAAACCTCATCGAAGACCGCCTGCTCCAAGCCCATGTTGAAGTGCAGAAAGGGCGTCAGGGCGAAGTCCCTGGCGCAGTTCTCCAGGTACTCGCGGATTTCTGCCTGGGGCGCGAACTGCCGGGTCCAGTTCGGGTTGGGTGCGAAGGAAAAGGAGTAAACGTGGGATTGCACGTCGCAGGCGCAGCCGGGGTAGTGATTGTCACGCCAGGTGCCCCCCAGGGACGCGGCTTGTTCGGCGACCAGGAAGTCTTGCAGCCCGGCTTGCTTGAGCTTGATCGCCATGCACAGCCCGGCGAAACCGGCGCCGATGATGGCGATGTCAACGACCTCGGGGTCGTTGGGTGGCGAGTACGCATTCATGGTGTGTACCTCGATTGTGGTGACGCTTGGGGTGACTTTCGTCGGTGAGTGAAACCTCAGGATTGCACAATTTAAAATAATGTTTTAAAAATTAATTTAAATAAATCACCTGAAAAAGTCACCTACGCCATTCGCTTGTGGATCTTGCAGGGCTCATCCGGACCTGGGATGAGACGCCACAGGCAGTACCGGGCCAAGGCGACAGCCACTGCGGCGGATCATCCTGGTCCTGCAGCGCGGCGCAGGGAAGCTGGGGGGACGGGTTATGCAGTGGCTGGTAGCGGCGGCGGTATTTCTGGCGGTCAGCGCGGTGCTTTGGGTGGTGAGCTTGCGTATCAACCGCAGGATCGAACGTCAGGTGCCGATCAACGGACGCTTTCTCGAAGTCGGCGGTGAACGCCTGCACTACACCGACGAGGGCCGCGGCCCGGCACTGCTGATGATCCATGGCCTGTCCGGCTGCGGTCGCAACCTGACCCATTCCCTGGCGCCGCAACTGCGCGAACGGTTCCGGGTGATCACCCTCGACCGCCCCGGCTCAGGCTATTCCACTCGGGCCCGCGGTGCGGCGGCGGACCTGCCGGCCCAGGCCAGCCTGGTGGCCAAGTTCATTCGCACCCTGGACCTGGGGCAGCCGCTGGTACTCGGGCATTCCCTGGGCGGCGCCGTGGCCCTGTCTTTGGCGCTGGATCATCCGCAATCGGTGTCCGGGCTGATCCTGGTGGCGCCCTTGACTCATCCGCAACGCATGCTGCCCTGGGTGTTCCTGTCCCTTGGAGTACGTCCGGCCTTCCTGCGTCGCTGGATGTCCCTGACCCTGGCGGCGCCCATGGCGATGCTCGGCCGTCGCGGTCTGGTGAAGGCGATATTCGCCCCGGACCCGGTGCCTGAGGACTTCGCCGAGCGTGGCGGCGGCTTGTTGGGGATGCGTTCGGACAACTTCTATAACGCCTCCAGCGAGATCGCGGTGGTCAATCGCGCCTTGCCGGGCATGGTCAAGCGCTACCCCAGCCTGAAGCTGCCGGTGGGGCTGATCTATGGTTCGGCGGACTCGATACTCAATTACCGCCGGCATGGCGAGACCATGGTGGGCAAGGTGCCTGGGTTGCAACTTGAGATCGTTCCAGGTCGGGGGCACATGCTGCCCATCAGCGCCGTCGAGCGAGTGGTGGCCATGGTCGAGCACATTGCTGCACAAGCCGTACCACAGCGCAGCGCCACCGTGCTGCGCCCGCCGTTCGCGGCATCCCGAGCAGGCTAGGGGCGTTGTAGGTGGCGATTGCGATCGTCGCGCAACGACTCTGGCAGCAGCTGTAAAGGCTTCACGGGCGACATTCAAAACAGGCCGAGAAAATAGTTGACGAGCTAACGAACCCGAGCTATTTTTTTAAAAAAATGTTTTGAATGTTTTTTTTGAAAGTGCAATTGAGCGATTAAAATAATGAAAATAACGCCATTTCACGCTTTTGTTTTTTCATCTGTTCACGCTCCCTACAGCGCCGTCGCGCTGTCCTCTATGGCATCCCTGCCGACGGCCATCCTGCGGAGGCTGCCATGACTGTCTCCGTGGCGGCACCCGGCGTCTGGACCGATGGCAAGCGTCACCTCTGGTGGCTGGGCACCTTGCCGATGATCACCCCTTTGCTCGCAGGCCTGTTCGCACTGACCACCGGTGTCCAGGTGTTCTGGTGGAGCGGGGTGGTGGTGATCTTCGGCCTGATTCCCCTGATTGACGGCCTGCTCGGAGAGGACGCCAGCAACCCGCCGGAATCCGCGGTTCCCGATCTGGAAAAACAACCCTACTACCGTTTCATCGTCTACAGCTGCGCCGTGCTCTCGGTGGTGTCCCTGGTAGTCACCGCCTGGATGGCCATCAAGGGGGTCGACTGGATCATGGCCGGTGGCTTGTTGCAGCTTAGTGAACAGCTGCACCTGCAGGGCAGCCTGGCGAGCTTCGCGGCCTTCCTGACCGAACGTGCGCAACTGCATGGCAGCGTCGGCTGGTTCACTTACCTGGGCATGGCCATGTCCACCGGTGCCGCCACCGGCATCGCCATCAACATCGCCCATGAGCTGGGGCACAAGAACCGCGGGATGTCCAAGTTCCTGGCCAAGCTGGCCCTGGCCTCGACTTTCTACGGGCACTTCTTCGTCGAACACAACCGTGGTCACCACGTGCGCGTGGCAACCCCTGAAGATCCCGCCAGCTCTCGTCTTGGCGAATCCTTCTGGAGCTTCCTGCCGCGTACTGTGTGGTTCAGCCTGCGCTCGGCCTGGCACCTGGAAAGCGAGCGCCTGCACAAACTCGGGCTGCCGACCCTGCACTGGAAGAACGGCGTGCTCAGTGCCTGGCTGTACAGCGTGGTGCTCTGGGGCGTGCTGATCGCCTGGCTCGGCGCGGCGGTGATTCCCTTCCTGGTGATCCAGGGCATCTACGGTTTCTCCCTGCTGGAAGTGGTGAACTACGTCGAGCACTACGGTCTGCTGCGGCAGAAACAGCCCAACGGCCGGTATGAGCGCTGCTCGCCGCGTCATTCCTGGAACAGCAACCGCATCGTCACCAACATCTTCCTGTTCCAGCTGCAGCGTCACTCTGACCACCATGCCAACCCGACCCGTTCGTACCAGGCCTTGCGCCACTTCGACGAGTCCCCGCAACTGCCCTATGGCTACGCCACCATGATCGTCTGGGCCTATGTGCCGGCGCTCTGGCGGCGACTGATGGACCACCGGGTCCTGGCCCATTACTCGGGGGATGTGCGGTTGGCCAACCTGCATCCGGCCAAGCGTGCCGAACTGCTCAAGCAATACGGTTTCACCGACACCGATTGAGACACCGCTCTTTAGTTGGACCGCTCACCCCTTCAAGTGCCCGTGAACCGCCTGCGTTTGCCTGCTTGAAGGGTGAGCCCCGAATACAGAAGTCCTTGAACACGTTGACCGACAACAACAATAAGCAACTGTAAGGAAGTCACGGATGTCTATTTCACCTCTGATCGCTGCCCGTCTGTTTGTGGTCATGCTGGGTGTGTCACTGATGGGCGCCGCCGATGCGGCGCGCATCGAGCCGGCCAACACCGAGTTCACCGCCAAGGGGCCCATCAGCTTCGCCAAAAGCATCATCAATGCCGACTGCACCATCCAGGTCAGCGGCAAGGTCAGCCCCGACGGCAGCTTCGCCAGCGTCGAGAAAGTCGACTTCAGCGGCGGCCTCAAGTGTGGCCAGGTGGAAGCCACACACCTGCCCTGGAAGCTGATTGCCAAGGATGAAACCAGCGGCGCCATGTCCGGCATCCAGGTCACCGTACACGCCCCCCTGGTGGGCGGCGATTGCGGGCCGAGCACCGCCGAAGGCAGTTGGAACAACCGCACCGGCAAGCTGGAGGCGACCCAGGTCAGCCTTGAGGGCGGCTGCACCATCAAGACCGTATCGATCCAGATGCCGCCCACGTTCCGGGTTGCGCCCTGAGTCACAACAGATTCCATGGAGGGACGCTGATGAACTTGCGATCAAGTAGTCCGAAAGCGCCGGCAGCTCAAGCCCGGTCGGTATCGCCATAGCGTGCTCCAGCACCGAATTCGGTCGAACTGGAGAGCCGATGGCGTCATCGACACCCTGGCGAGGCTGATAACCCCCTGGCAACTGCCTGTTGCCTAAATCTTGAGGAAAACAACAATGCAAAGCATCAAGACTCTGGTATCCGTAGCTTCTTTCGCCATCTGCCTGGGCGCCGCGTCGATGGCCAACGCTGCCACCATTGCACCTGCCGGTGCGTCCTTCTCGGCACCGGGCACCATCTCGGTGTCTTCGCCGGCATCGTTTGGGATTCCAGTCAATTGCAACATCAACTTCACCGGTACCGTGGCGGCCAACGGCTCCAATGCCTCGATCACCGGCGCCACCGTCAGCGGTAGCAACTCGCTGTGCGGCGTGCCGGTTCTGCTGAACCTGCCTTGGACCCTGACCGCCTCCAGCGCTACCGCGGGCACCGTGACCGGGGTCAACTTCAAGATCCTCTCCAACTGCAGCAGCACGCCGGTGACCATCAACGCCACTTGGAACAACGCCACCAACACCCTGAGCATTCCTTCGGCGCAATCCGTCGGCAGTTGCAAAATCACGGCGTTGAGCGTCAAGCCGAACCCAGCCTTCACCGTAACCCCTTGAAGTTGATCTGACTTCAGCCTGTTGATCACTTGCTGAAAAAACAGGCGCCTCGTTTGAGGCGCCTGTTGCAACGCCCTGGATCGGTGGTGGCCGATCGCGGTCGATAATAATAAGGAGTGGGGCATGAATAATAAGAAACACAAGATCCAGGCCGCTATTGGCCTGGCGGTGCTGGGTGGCCTGATTGGTTCCGGGTCGGTGCAGGCGGGTGGTTTCTCAACTCCGACCTATGGCGCTCCAGGCTGGGGTCGGGCGTTTGGTGGTGGTTCGCTGTTCAAGAATGATCCCAGTGCTGCGTACAACAACCCGGCAGCCATGGCGTTCATCGATCACAACGTGGCACAGATGACCGTGGATTACGCGCGGATCAAGATGAAGTTCAAAGGCAACGTCAACGACTATCAGGGGAATCCGGCCTCCATCACTCCCGTGGATGACACCGGCGCTCCCAGCGGCGCGGCGATGCCCCTGACCGGCGATGGCGGGGAGGGTGGTTTCACCGCCTGGTTGCCCACCGGTTTCATGGTGATGCCGATCAACGATCGCTTTGCTTTTGGCCTCAGCCAGGTCGTGCCCTTGGGCATGCGCAGCACCTGGGACGAAGGCTGGAAAGGTCGTGACTTCGCCGTGGATACCAAGATTGAGACTGTCGGCCTGACCGGGGCCCTGTCGTTCAAGGTCCGTGAGGATTTCTCCATCGGTGCCGGGGTCATCGTGCAGCACAGCAAGGGCTTCGTCAGCCAGAACCTCAACGTCAGTGGTTCGGCGGGCATGTCGGTGCTTCCTGGAGCGCCCTCGGGCATTGGCTCCAACCTGATGCGGGTCAAGGTCGATAACACTTCGGTCGGCTGGTTCACCGGCATCACCTGGAAACCCACCGAGCAGGACACCCTGGGCCTGAACTATCACGCCAAGATCAAGAACAAGATGGAGGGCAAGTACAACATTCGTGCCGACGCCCTGGGCCGCAATTTCATGACCCAGCCGGCCGGTCCCAACGGTGAAACCCTGACCGAACTGGCTTATCCGGGCCTCAAGCTAAACCCCGATGGTGCCAACGCCAGTACTCAACTGGACATTCCGGCTACCGCCGGCCTGGACTGGGTCCACGTGTTCAACGATCGCTTCACCATGGGCGCCAGTCTGCTCTGGACCCAGTGGTCGTCGTTCAAGGACCTGACGCTGAAGTCTGATGGCAACACCCTGGTGGCGATTCCTTACAACTACAAGGACTCGATGATGTACTCCCTGGGTGGCGACTATCGCTTCACCGATGAGCTGACCCTGCGCGCTGGTGTGGCCTTCGACCAGACCCCGACTCGCAATTCGACCCGTGACCCACGGATTCCGGATAACGATCGCTGGTTCACTTCCATCGGTTTTGGCTATGACATCAAGGCCATTCCCGGGCTGACCATCGACGGCGCCTATTCCCGGCAGTTCGTCAAAGAGGCCAAGCTCAAGACCGTCAACGTTGACCGTCTCGGCGGTTCCACCATCGACGGCAAAGTCGACTCCAAGGGCGAAGTGGTGAGTCTCTCCGCGACCTATCACTTCTGAGGCCTCGCGCTTCATCCATGCCTTGAGATAACGGCAGTACCAAGGGAGTGTGCGACTGCCGTTGGCTGGACGGGTCACCTCAGGACCCGTCTCGACCTGCCTGCTTTTCCAACCTTTGGCTGACATCGTTCAGCCGTTATGCGTTGCCGAAAACACTCAAAACAATATTTAAAAATAAAATTTGAAACATGCTTCTTTCCTTTGTAGGGTGATCGTCGAGGGGCCGGCACAACGCCCGGGCTCCCAGTGGTTGTCTCGTTAGAACAAGAGAGGTATTCCATGATTGTCTGGTTATTGGTGGGACTCGCCGCAGCCTGTGCACTGGCCTATCGCCAGGCCGCCGCGGCCCTGTGGCTGGGCAGCGGCCTGGTGTGGCTGGCGGCAGGTTATCTGTTCAATCTGGTGGGCACCCTGGGACTGACCCTCGGCGTGCTGCTGGTGCTGGCGCCGGCCGCGCTGCTGAGCATCAAGCCCCTGCGCCGTGCCTTGCTCACCCGCAAGGCCCTGGCCATGTTCCGCAAGATCATGCCGGCCATGTCCGACACCGAGCGCGCCGCCATCGAATCCGGCACGGTCTGGTGGGACGCCGAGCTGTTCAGCGGCAAGCCCGACTGGCCACGCCTGCTGCAGGCCGCCCCGGCCAGTCTGAGCGCCGAAGAGCAGGCGTTCATGGACAACGAAGTGGAAACCCTGTGCAACATGGCCAACGACTGGGAGACCACCCAGATCTGGCAGGACCTGTCGCCCAAGGCCTGGCAATACACCAAGGACGCGGGTTTCCTGGGGATGATCATTCCCAAGCAATACGGCGGCAAAGGCTTCTCCCATTACGCCCATTCCCAGGTGGTGATGAAACTCTCCACCCGCTGCTCGGCGGCGGCGATCTCGGTGATGGTGCCCAACTCCCTGGGCCCGGCCGAGCTATTGCTGCACTACGGCACCGAGGCCCAGCGCCAGCATTACCTGCCGCGCCTGGCCCGTGGCGAAGACATTCCGTGCTTTGCCCTGACCAGCCCCTATGCCGGTTCCGACGCCGGGGCCATTCCCGACGTCGGGGTGGTGTGCAAGGGCCAGTTCGAAGGCCAGGAAGTCCTGGGCTTTCGCGTCACCTGGGACAAGCGCTACATCACCCTGGGCCCCATCGCCACGGTGCTGGGCCTGGCCTTTCGCGCCGAAGATCCGGACGGCCTGCTGGGTAGCAAGGGCAGCCTGGGGATTACCTGCGCACTGATTCCCACCACCCATCCGGGGGTCAATACCGGGCGTCGCCACTGGCCGCTGAACGCGGTGTTCCAGAACGGCCCGACCACCGGCAAGGATGTGTTCATTCCCCTGGAATGGGTGATCGGCGGTGGCGCTCAAGTGGGCAACGGCTGGCGCATGCTGATGGAGTGCCTGGCGGCCGGGCGGGCGATTTCCCTGCCGTCGGCCAACGTCGGCCTGGGCAAGGTGGCAGTACGCGGCACCACGGCCTATGCGGCGATGCGCAAGCAGTTTGGCCTGCCCATCGGCAAGTTCGAAGGCGTTCAGGCGCCGTTGGCACGCATGGCCGGGCACCTGTATGCCTGCGATGCGGTGCGCAAGGTCTCAGTGGCGTCCCTGGATGCCGGCGAGAAACCTTCGGTGATCTCGGCGATTGCCAAATACCACGTCACCGAACGCGCCCGGGCTATCGTCAACGACGGCATGGACATCGTCGCCGGCAAGGGCATCTGCATGGGCCCCAACAACTTCCTGGCCCGGGCCTACCAGCAAAGCCCGATTGCCATCACCGTGGAAGGCGCGAACATCATGACCCGCTGCCTGATCATCTACGGCCAGGGGCTGATCCGTTGCCATCCTTATGTGTTCCGTGAAATGGAAGCCGCTCGCGATGGTGGACGCAAAGGCCTGGAAGCGTTCGACAACGCCATGTTCGGCCATATCAGCTTTGTCTGCGCCAACACCGTGCGCGCTGCGGTGCATGCGCTGACTGGCGGACGCCTGATCAAGGCCCCGGCCAACACCGACAAGGCCCTGGCTGGCTATTACCGGCAGATCCAGCGTCTGTCAGTGGTGCTGGCCCTGGCTTCGGACATTTCCATGGGCGTGCTGGGCGGTGCCCTCAAGCGCAAGGAAAGCATCACCGGACGCCTGGGGGACATTCTTTCCCAGCTGTACATCCTGTCCTGCGTGTTGAAGCGTTTCGAGGACGATGGCCGACCCCAGGCCGATCTGCCGCTGGTGCATTGGGCGGCCCAGGATGCCCTGCTGCGGGCCCATGAAGCCCTCGCCGAGGTGCTGGACAACTATCCGTCCAGAGCGGCTGCGCGGATTATTCGTGGCCTGAGCTTCCCCCTGGGCATTCCCCAGCACAAACCCAGCGACCGCTTGCTGGCCGAGGTGGCCGAGCTGGTGCAAACCCCAGGCGCCACCCGCGACCGCCTGTTGGCCGACTCCTACATCCCGCAACCGGACATCGACAAACTGGCCTACGGCGAACTGGCGTTCCGCCTGCAACCGCAAGTGGAACTGATCGAGGCCCGGCTCAAGCCGGCGATCAAGCAGGGTGCCCTGGCGCCGTTGCCGATCTCCCGCGAGGCCTTCGGCGTGTGGCGGGTCCAGGCTCTGGAACAGCAATTGATCAGCCAGGACGAAGACGAGCTGCTCAGTCGTTACGTGGAATACGGCGATCACGCGATCCAGGTCGACGACTTCCCCCAGGACTTCGGTCTGCTGGAAGCCTTGCAACAGCGTCAGGCGCACTTCGAGCAAAGCGCCAAGCCGGCCTCGCGCAAACGTGCCGCCAGCAGCGAAGACGCGGTGCTGGCCAGCGATTCGGCCTATTGAGCCTCTACTGGATTGGATCGGGATCTCTTTATGTCTGACGGTTATCTTTCGTTCGTCAATTCCGGGTGGGGCCGCTGGCTGGCCCAGCGGACCGGCCTGCCACAACCGCTGCCGCTGCAACGCCAGCGCGAGGGGCAGGGCGGCAACCTGATCAACCCGGTGGTCCTCGCCGCGGCGCCCGAGGGGCGCCTTCTGGGCGAGCTGCAACGGATCTTCGCCGCCACCGACACCGTGGCGGCCCAGGCCGCAAGCATCAACGCGCCCTCGACCGTGAAGGTCCAGGGCCTGGTCTTCGACGCCAGCGGGCTGGCGGATATCGCCCAGCTCGATGAGCTGTACCGCTTCTTCCACGCCAATGTCCGGCGCCTGACCGCCCACGGTCGGGTGCTGGTGCTGGGCACGCCGCCGGAGCACTGCAAGGCGCTGGCCCAGGCCGTGGCGCAGCGGGCCCTGGAGGGTTTCGTGCGCTCCCTGGGCAAGGAGTTGCGCCGGGCCATTACCGCGCAACTGCTGTATGTCGAGCCCGGTGCCGAAGGTGAACTGGACAGCAGCCTGCGATTTTTCCTGTCCCGTCGTTCGGCTTATGTTTCGGGTCAGGTGGTGCGCATCGGCGAGCCGGTGGATGTGCCCCGGCACATCGACTGGGCCCAGCCACTGGAGGGCCGGCGGGCCCTGGTCACGGGGGCCTGTCGCGGCATCGGCCTGGCCATTGCCCAGGTCCTGGCCCGGGAAGGCGCCCAGGTGGTGTGCCTGGACATTCCCCAGGTCGAGGCTGAGTTGCAGCAGGCGGCAGCGGGCCTCAAGGGCAGCGCCCTGGCCCTGGACATCACCGCTTCTGGTGCCGGGCAGCGGCTGCTGGAGTTCGTCGGTGAGCACGGTGCTTTCGATATCGTCGTGCACAACGCCGGCATCACCCAGGACAAGACCCTGGCGAAGATGACTGAAGCCGCTTGGCGCAAGGTCATGGCCGTCAACCTGGAAGCACCGCTGTTACTGAGCCAGGCGCTGCTGGAGGGCCAGGGCCTGAACCCGGGGGGACGGATCGTCTGTGTCTCGTCGATTTCCGGGATCGCCGGCAACCTCGGGCAGAGCAACTACGCCACGTCCAAGGCCGGGGTTATCGGTCTGGTGGAGAGTCTGGGGCCACTGGCGGCGCGTCAGCAGATCACGGTCAACGCGGTGGCACCGGGCTTTATCGAAACCCAGATGACCGCGAAGATCCCGCTGCTGATTCGCGAGGCCGGACGGCGCATGAATTCCATGTCCCAGGGCGGGCAGGCCGTGGATGTGGCGCAAACCATCGCCTGGCTGGCCCATCCGGCCTCCGGCGGGATCAATGGACAGGTGGTCCGCGTCTGCGGACAAAGCCTGCTGGGGGCCTGAACCATGAATGCCGACTCTGCCATTCGCATCATCGAACCGCCGCCGTCCCGGGGCCAGTTGCTGTACGACGGCATCCGCAGCTTGCGCAAGCCCAAACTGGAGGCCGTCCCCAAGCTGCCCAGCGAGCGCCTTGTACGCCCGGCGGTGGAGCTGCAGGCCGCCGAAATCGCCCGTTATGCCCAGGCCTGTGGCTTTCGCCGGGAGCACGGTGTGCCGCTGGCCTTTCCCCATACCCTGGCGTTTCCCTTGCACCTGTTGCTGCTGACCCACCCGACGTTTCCCTATCCGGCCAGCGGCATGGTCCACCTGGCCAACCGTATCCGTCAGTACCAGAAACTGGAGGAAGGGCAGGCCCTGCGCCTGGAAGTGTTTGCCGAGCGTTGGCTGGCCCATCCCAAGGGCCAGGCCTTGTCGATTGCCACCCGGGCCCACAGTGGCGGCAGCCTGGTCTGGGAAAGCGACAGCCTGTATCTGCGCCGTGGCGTCAGCGCGCCCATTGGTGAGCCCTGGCAAGGCTCGCTGCCGCTGGATGAACATGCCCTGGTGCGCACTCAACGTTGGAGCCTGGGGGGCGACCTGGGGCGGCGCTTTGCCCAGGTCAGCGGCGATTTCAATCCGATCCACACCTCCTGGCTCGGCGCCCGGCTGTTCGGTTTCCGTCGGCCCATCGCCCACGGCATGTGGACCCTGGGCCGGGCACTGGCAGCGCAGCAACCACCCCATCCACTGGCGGCGGCGGAGCTGGACTGCGAGTTCAAGCTGCCGATCTTCCTGCCGGCGGCGGTGACCCTGTGGAACCGTCTGCCCGACGGTCCGCGCCATGCGTTCGAAGTGCGCAACAACGCGGGGGACAAACCCCACATGCGCGGCCTATTTATCTGGGGAGCTGGGCAATGACTGAGTACAGTTTCAATCCGGCGCCGGTGCGCCGGGTGGCGATCATCGGCGGCAACCGGATTCCGTTCGCCCGTTCCAATACGGTGTATGCCAACGACAGCAACCAGGACCTGCTGGTGGCGGCGTTGCAGGGGCTGGTGGATCGCTACGGCCTGTCGGGCCAGCGCCTGGGGGAGTTCGCCGCGGGGGCGGTGATCAAGCATTCCCGGGATTTCAACCTGGCCCGGGAAAGCCTGCTGTCCACCACGCTGTCGCCGCAGACCCCGGCCTACGACGTGCAGCAGGCGTGTGGCACCGGGCTGGAGGCGGCGCTGCTGGTGGCCAACAAGATCGCCCTGGGGCAGATCGAAGTGGGCATCGCCGGTGGTGCCGACACCACTTCCGATGCGCCCATCGGCATCAACGAAGGGCTGCGGCGGACCTTGCTCCAGGCCAATCGCGCCAAGGGCGCCGGCAACAAACTGCGCAGCTTGCTCAAGGTGCGCCCGGGGATGTTCTTCAAGCCGCTGTTGCCGCGCAACGGCGAGCCACGCACCGGCCTGTCCATGGGTGAGCACTGTGAAGAAATGGCCAAGCGCTGGCATATCAAGCGTCTGGCCCAGGATGAACTGGCCCTTGCCAGCCACCAGCAACTGCAGGCCGCTTATCAGCGCGGCTTCTTCGACGACCTGATCACCCCGTATCGCGGCCTGACCCGGGACAACAACCTGCGGGCCGATGCCAGCCTGGAGAAGCTCGCCGGCCTGGGCCCGGCCTACGACCGCCACAACGGCACCCTGACCGCCGGTAACTCGACCCCGCTCACCGACGGCGCCTCAGTGGTGCTGCTGGCCAGCGAGGAGTGGGCCGCCGCCCACAACCTGCCGGTGCTGGCCTACCTGCGGACCGGGGAAACTGCTGCAGTGAACTTTGTCGATGGCACGGAAGGGCTGCTGATGGCTCCGGCCTACGCGGTGCCGCGCATGCTCGCCCGGGAGGGCCTGGGCTTGCAGGATTTCGACTTCTACGAGATTCACGAGGCTTTTGCCGCCCAGGTGCTGTGCACCCTCAAGGCCTGGGAAGACCCCGACTACTGCAAGGACAAACTCGGCCTCGACGGCGCCCTGGGCAGCATCGAGCGCAGCAAACTCAACGTCAACGGCGGCTCCCTGGGCTGCGGGCATCCCTTTGCCGCCACCGGCGGGCGCCTGTTGGCGACCCTGGCCAAGGCGATCCACCAGCGCGGTTCCGGCCGCGGGCTGATTTCCGTTTGTGCAGCCGGCGGGCTGGGTATCACCGCCATCGTCGAAAAATAAAATAACCAGGAGACTGCCAATGAGTGTCGTGAGCCTGCAACCCGCCGAGCGTATCTGGCTGAACGCTTACCTGCCGGGTGTGCCCAGCGATATCGAAGCCGACATCGACCGCTACCCGTCGCTGCGGGAAGTGTTCCTCGAACACGTGGACAAGTACCGCCACCGGGTGGCCTACGTCAGCATCGGCACCGAGATGGGCTACGACCTCTGGGAGAAGCGCGTATTCGCCTTCGCCGCCTGGTTGCAATCCAAAGGGGTGAAGAAGGGCGATCGGGTGGCCCTGATGATGCCCAACTGCCTGCAATATCCGATCTGCCTGTTCGGCACCCTGTTGGTGGGGGCGGTGGTGGTCAACGTCAACCCGCTGTACACCGCCCATGAACTGCGGCACCTGCTCAAGGACAGCGGCGCCGAAACCGTGGTGATCTTCGAGAACTTCGCCCACACCCTGGAGCAGGCGATGCCGGGCAGCCAATTGAAGAACGTGGTGGTGGCCGCCATTGGCGACTTGCTGGGCACCTTCAAGGGCGCGGCCTTGAACTTCGCCCTGCGCCACGTGCAGAAGCAGGTGCCCAAGTTCAACCTGCCAGGCTCGATCCGCTTCCCGGCGATGATGAAACTGGCCGCGGTGCTGGAGCCCCGTCCAGTGGAGCTGAAGCAGGATGACATCGCCTTTTTGCAATACACCGGCGGTACCACCGGCGATGCCAAAGGCGCCATGCTCACCCACCGCAACATCCTCGCCAACCTGATGCAGGCCAAGGCCTGGGTTGGCGACCAGTTGGACGAAAACCAGCAGGAAACCAACGTCACCTTGCTGCCGCTGTATCACGTGCTGTCACTGACGGTGAACTGCCTGATGTTCATGTGCCTGGGCGGGCGCAACATCCTGATCGCCAACCCCCGGGACGTGAAGCGGGTGCAGATGATCCTGCGCAAGGAGAAGTTCAGCGGCATCGTCGGGGTCAACACCCTGTTCAACGGCTTGCTGGAGAACGAAGAGTTTCGTGGCCGGGACTTCTCCGACCTGAAGCTGGCCATCGCCGGCGGCATGGCCACCCACACCGCCGTGGCCCGGCGCTGGAAGGAAGTCACCGGGGTGCCGATCATCGAAGGTTACGGCCTGACCGAATGCTCGCCGGTGGTGAGCATCAGCCCCATCGACATCGCGCGCATGCGCGAGGGTGACTTCACCGGGACCATCGGCGTGCCGCTGCCGTCGACCTGGGTGCGTTTCGTGCGTGAGGATGGCGAACTGGCGGAGCTGGGCGAGGAGGGCGAGTTGCAGGTGCGTGGCCCCCAAGTGATGAAGGGCTACTGGCAGCGTCCGGAAGAAACCGCCAAGGTCCTGGACCGTCACGGCTGGCTGTCCACCGGGGATATCGGGGTGATGAACGAGCAGGGCTTCATCCGCCTGGTGGACCGCAAGAAGGACATGATCCTGGTGTCCGGCTTCAACGTGTACCCCAACGAGATCGAAGATGTGGTGGCCTTGCATCCGGGCGTGGCGGAAGTGGCGGCGATCGGGGTCGAGGATGGGGTGACGGGGGAGAAGGTGAAGATCTTCGTGGTTCGCAAGGACCCGAACCTGACCCAGGAGCAGTTGCTGGCCCACTGCCGCGAGTACCTGACCGGCTACAAGGTGCCGCGCTACGTCGAGTTCCGCACCGAAGAGTTGCCCAAGACCACCGTGGGCAAGGTGCTGCGCCGCGCCCTGCGTTAGTTCCGAGGGCGCCTGAGGTTGTTCTGAAGATCGCCAAGCAAGGCCCTGCGGGCCTTTTCGCAGCCTCGCCGGGGCTCGGCAGCGGCTACGATCGGTGTAGCCGCTGCCGAAGGCTGCGAACGGCCCGCAGGGGCGCAAGAGTCCCGAGGGCGCTAGAGGTCTTCGGGCGATAGCCAGGCAAGCCTGAACCTACAAGGCGTTGGGCAGGCGGACCTGGCCCGGCTGCAGGCCAAACACTTCGACACCCTCAGCCGTCGATTGGCCGACGCTCACCGGCAGCCGTTGTGCCGGCTGATCGGCGCTCGCCCGATATTCCACACTCATGCCATCTGCGCCGCGCTGGATCGCTGCCGGCGGGATGACGATTGCCTGGTCGTTGCGGTAGGTGATGATGGTCAATCGCGCACTCATGCCCAGGCGCACCCGCTGCAGTTGTTCGCGGGTCAGCGTAGGGATCGACAAGGTCACCGGGAATTGCGCGCTGGCGCCGCTGGCGTCGCCGGGCAGGGCCAGGCTGCTGACGATGTCCACCTGGCCATTGAGGCGTTCGCCATCAAAGCCGTCACCGAGGATTTCCACGCTCTGGCCCTGACGCAACTGGTTGATGTCCAGCTCCGAGACCTTGCTGACGATCTTCAGTTGCTCGATGTTGGCCAGGCCGAACAGGGCCTGGCCCTGGCCGACCTTGCTGCCGGTTTGCACCGGGCCCGAGGCCCCTGCCGAGGCGATTTGGCTCAGGTTGACGCCCGGCGCCGGCACCACGATGCCGGCAAACGGCGCGGTGACGTCCTTGCCCGCCAGCAGGGCGCGCAGGGCTTCGTATTTGACCGTGGCATTGGTCAGTTCCATCTCGGCAATCTGCCGGTATTCGCCCTTGCCCTGATCCAGGGCCTGTTGCAGCTCGCCCTGGGCCGCGCTCAGGTCCAGGCGCTGGGTCTGCAGTTGTTGGGTCAGGTCGTCCAGTTCGTTGCGGGGAATGATGCCCCGGGCAAACAGGCTCTGGCTTTCACTGAGCTTGCGCTCGGAATTGCTGACCGCCATCTGCGAGGAACGCAAGGTCCGCCGGGCACGGGTGACCTGGGCGCTGTTGTTCCAGTCCTGCAGTTCCTGGACGCTGCGTCGGGCCTTGAGCTGGACCGACAAGGCTTCGCGCAACTGGATCTCGATCAGGCTGGGGTCCATTTTCAGCAGGGTCTGGCCGGCCTCCACCCGTTGGCCCTGTTCCACCAGGTTGGCCAGGACAATGCCGTCGAACGGCGCCGTCAGGCTGATGGTGCGCTGGGGTTCGATCTTGCCCACCAGGCCGATCTGATGAATCAGCGGCGCGCTGCTGACCTCGATCCAGCGGCCCTTGTCGGTCGCTGTGTGGTCCGGGGCGTGGTAACCGATCAGCGCCACGCCGGCCAAGGCCAGCACCACCAGCGCCGCGCCCCCTTGCAGGTAGCGTTTGCGCGAGCTTTTCTGCTCAGTAGTCATTGAGCGCAATGTCCCAGGTCTCCAAGGTCGTGCCCAGGGTCAAGTCCAGTTGGGTCTGGGCGTTGAGGTAGGCGATAAGTGCGTTGAGGCGGGCGTTTTCACTGGTGCGCAGGTCGCTTTCATAGCTCAGCACCTGAAAGTTGCTGGAGCGTCCGGCGCTGAGCTTTTCCCGTTCGATCTCCAGTTTGCGCTTGGACAGTTCCACCGCGCGCTGGGCAATTTCGTACTGGCGCCAACGGGTGCCGAGGTCGCGCACCACGTCATTGACACCGCGCTCCAGGGCCTGGCGGGCATCGGCCAGGACCAGCGCCTGGTTTTCCACGTCGACCCGGGCATGGACTTCCGCCTGGCGGGTACTGAGGTCGCCAATGGGGATTTGCACCTGGACCCCGGCATAGCTGTCCCAGGTCCTGCCCGCGCCATTGCCGCCGTCGTTGTCGTAGCGGTTGCGCACCTGGTTGGCACCGGCCACCAGGGACACGTCCCAACGGCCCTGGTCCTTGGCGATCACCAGGTTCAGATCGGCCTGCTGGCTGCCGAGCAAGGTCGCCAGGTAACTGGGTTGCTGGAGCTGGGCCAGGCGCAGGGCGTCCTGCTGGTCGATGCTGATCCTGGCGGCTTCCAGGGCGTCGCTGGCGCGAATGCGCGTGGACAGGTCCAGGGCCAGCAGCCGCAGCAGCGACAGGCGATTGATGTCCACCTGATTGCGCGCTTCTTCGACCCCCAGTTCCTGGCTGGCGATATCGGCTTCGGTCTGCACGATCTCGAACTCGGCCATGCGCCCGGCGGCGATCAGCGCCCTGTTCACCTGGAGCAGGGCATTGGCGCGCTTGAGGGCATCCTCGACGATCGCCAGCTGTTGCTGGGCCCGCAGCAGCTCGCGGTAGGCGCCGATGATGTCGCTGATGGTCTGCGCCACGTTGGCCTTGAGGTTGAGGCGATAGGCCTGTTCGTTGATCCGCGCCAGGCGTAGCGGGGCGGTGGTCACATCCCAGCCGGCGCCCTTGAGCAGGGGCTGGATAATCGCCAGGTCGAGGCCGTCGCGCCGGTAGTAGCCGGCCCGATTGGCATTGCTCAACTCTTGCCGCCAGGCCATGTTCAAGCGGGTGCCGTACTCCCCCAGCAAACTGGAACTGGGCGTGAGCATGGCGTTGCGTACCCCGTCGTTGCTGCCCTTGTTGGCCTGATAGGTGCCACTGAGCAGCAGCTTGGGATTGAAGGCATCTTCCGAGACCCGCAGATCGAACTTCTGCGCCACGCGCTGCAAGTAGGCGCTGCGAATCCCGCGGTTGTTGCGCAGGCCCAGGTAGACCGCATCGGCGAGGGTCAGGTCGGTCTGCTGCTGGCTCAACAGGACGCTGCGTTCATAACCGCTGTGCAGGGTCGGGGCTGACGCTTGGCGAGCCACATTCATGTCCTGGGAGGCGGCTTGCCCCAAGGGGCTGATCAGCCACAGCAGCAACAGCCCGGCGCGTTGGCGATCATTCATCGCGCAGCGCCTCCACCGGTTGCAGGCGCGAGGCCGAGATGGCCGGGTACAGGCCGAAGAACAGGCCGATCAACAAGGTGCTGCCGATGCCCAGGGGCAAGGATGCAGAGGCCAGGGAAAACTGCCAGCCGGAAACCCGGGCATAGAGGTAGGCGGCGCTCATGCCCAGCACCGCCCCGGACAGGGCACCGACGGCCGTGAGGGTCACGGCTTCGAGCAGGAACAGGTTGCGGATATCCCGGCGCCTGGCGCCCAGGGCCATGCGGATGCCGATCTCCCGACGCCGTTCCGAGACGTTCATCAGCATCACGTTCATCACCCCGACCCCGCCCCCCACCAGGGAGATGCCCCCCAGGGCCATCAGCAGGTAACCGAAGGTGCGGCTTTGTCGGGTCATGCCGTCGATGATCTTTTGCGGTATCTGTACTTCCACGCCCCGTCCCGGTAGCTGTTTTTTCAGCGCATCGCCCAGGGCCGTGGCCAGTTGGTTCATGTCCTGGGAGGGCGCGGCGCGGGCTATCAGGTTGCTGATCTGCGCACTGGAGGATATTCGCCGCATGCCTTCCAGGGGCACGAACAGGGATTCGTTGGTCTGCACCGGGATCAGCACGGCAGCCGGTTGCGGTTGCAGGATCCCAATCACCTGGAACAGATAGTCATTGATGCGAATTCTGTCGCCCAGGCGCAGTGGTTCATGGGGCTGGCTCAGGGCCTGGGCCACTTGTGCCCCCACCACCGCGTAGGTTTCGGCGGCATCGAATTCCGAAAGGAAGCGTCCTTGCTGCAGCTGCAGGCGCATGGCGTCGTTCAGTGCCGCAGTGCTGCCCACCAAGTTGGCGTTGGTGGTGCGTCCCTGGAATACCACTGGGCCGCTGAACAACGCCACCGGGGCGATGTGCAGCAGGTTGGGCAGGGCCTTGTACAGGGTGGCGAGGTCCAGCGCCGCCGGCATGGGCGTGCGCGCCCCCGAAGTGTCGGGGAACTGCACCGCCAGGGTGTCGGTGCCCATGTCCTGGAAGATCGCCGCGGCGTCTTCGGCGGCGTTGTGGCCGATATTGATCAGGGCCACCACCGATGAACTGCCGATGACGATCCCCAGCAGAGCCAGGATCGAACGCTTGCCCAGGGTGCGCAGGCTGACGAAGGCTTCGTGCAGCAACTGGCTGGCGCTTTGTTCGACCTTGAGGCTCATGCCGGGCAGACCTCCTGGACCACGCCGTTGGTGACCCGGATCTGCCGCTCCAGGCGCTGGGCGATGTCCGGATCGTGGGTGACGATGATCAGGGTCACCTGGCGCTCGCGGTTCAGCGACAGCAGCAGGTCCATGATCTCCTGGGCAGTATGGCTGTCGAGGTTGCCGGTGGGTTCGTCGGCGAGGATCACCGAGGGTTCGCCCACCAGGGCCCGGGCAATCGCCACCCGCTGGCGCTGACCGCCGGAGAGGTCCGCCGGGCGGTGGTGGGCCCGCTGCCCCAGGCCCACCTGATCGAGCATGTGCTGGGCGCGTTCCAGCGATTCACGCCGCGCCACTCCGCGATAGCTCAGGGGCAGGGCGACATTGTCCAGGGCACTGAGGCGTGGCAGCAGGTTGAAACTCTGGAAGACGAAACCGATCTGCTGGTTGCGGATCGCCGCCAGTTGGTCGGGGCTGGCGCGGAAGATATCGTGCCCGGCAAAGCGGTAGTCGCCGTTGTCGGGCAGGTCCAGCAGGCCGAGGATGTTGAGCAGGGTGCTCTTGCCGGAACCGGAGGCACCGAGAATGGCGCAGCTTTCACCGGCTTCGATGGACAGGGAAACGTTCTTGAGAATGTGGAGCGGTTGCTCCGCCAGCCGATAGCTCTTGCCTATGCCTTGCAGGGAGATAAAACCTGGGTCGATTATCGTCGCTGTCATCGCTTACCGCGCCGGCTGGCTCGACTGAATGCTTGAACACTCCCACCACGTACGGCTCGTGCAGCGGGGGTTCAGGGGCAACGCCAAGCTCTGGTTTTATTTATTATTTTAAAAAATTTGTTTGAATAGTAACTGCGTTCATCCTGGCGCGCCAGCTGTCTGAACCGGGTAATTGCGGGCTTTTTTCGGGATTTTTCTACCAGGAACCCGTGGGTCACAAAACGGCCTCGGGCCGCTGGGGACGTCCCTGGGACGCTTGCTTTTAGGGCTTCTCGCGGGTATAAAAAATCAAATTTTTTTTTAAAACACTGTTCGAACGGTCAGTTTTTCATCCCAGCAAAGGTTAGTCCTCCATGGTCGCCAAGAAACTCAGTGCCCCCAATGTCACCAAGACCCGACTGCTGGAAGCGACCGAGGCATTGTTCATCAAGTACGGCTACGACGCCGTGCTGCTGCGTCAGATCACCGAGCGCGCCCAGGTCAACCTGGCGGCGGTGAACTATCACTTCGGCGACAAGGACTCGCTGATGAAAGCCCTGCTGATGCAGCGCCTGGGCCCCCTCAACGATCAACGCCTGGAACTGCTGGCCAAATGCGAAGAGCAGGCCCAGGGACCGCTGGATTGCGAGACCCTGCTGGGGGTGCTGTTCGCCCCGGCCATGGGCCTGGAGCGCAGTGATGAAAGCGGTGGCCTGGAAGGCCGGTCGTTCATCCGTTTCCTGGGCCGGGTGTACAGCGATACCTCGCCCTTCATTCAGGAATACCTCAAGGAACACTACCAACCGGTGTTCGAGCGCTTCTTCAAGGCCTTTGCCCTGGCGCTGCCGGACCTGCCGCGCAACGAATTGGGGGTGCGCCTGCAGTTTGCCCTCAAGGCGATTTCCGGGGTGATGGCCGGCACCGAACTGCGCCTGCTGATGCAGGCCATGAGCCTGGGCCGTCCGGCCACTGACGCCGAAGTCATGGCCAAGCTGATCAGCCTGGTGTCGGCGGCGATTCGTGCGCCCATGCAGGATCCCGACTCCGAGCAGGCCCTGGAAAAGGTCTTGAACACTCAGCGCCTGATTCGTCAGCACAGCCAGTCCCAGGTCGGAATGATTTCCGCCTGAGGGGCTGCCGCTCCTGCCAGCACCGCACAGTGCCGGCAGCAGCGGCAGTGTCATTCGAAGCATCAATATTGCTCAGGGCTGCGGCCGCCATCTGCCAGGTTCTGCGCCTCGCATCGCCCCTGGAGCGCCCGGCATCCAGAATGAGCAGCCACAACGGGTTAATGCGCTGTTGCTGGATTTTCCGCAGCGACGGTTCACCTGGAGAACCTGCCCGCTCCGTAGCAAGCGAGATGGGCCGGCGAAGGCGGGCGGTCAACCGAGCATTTCCCGCATCCGGTGCCAGAGCATGCCCAGGGCCAGCAGCGGTGCGCGCAGGGCTGGGCCGCCCGGGAAGGTCATGTGGGGCACGGCGCTGAACACATCCAGGCCATGGCTGTGGCCGGCATGAATGGCTTCGGCCAGCAGCCGTGCGGTCCAGTGGGTGACATTCAGGCCATGACCGGAATAGCCCTGGGCGTAGTACACGTTAGGGTACTGGTGCAGCCGACCTACCTGGGGGAAGCGATTGGCGGTGATGCCGATCTTGCCGCCCCATTGGAAGTCGATGGCCACATCGTTCAATTGGGCAAATACCTTGAGCATCTTCGGCCGCATGTAGGTGCCGATGTCCGCAGGATCACGCCCTGAATAGTGGCAGGCACCGCCGAACAGCAGGCGTCGATCCGCCGTCAGCCGGTAGTAGTCCAGGCCCACTTTCTGGTCGCACAGCGCCAGGTTCTGCGGGATCAACTGTGTCGCCAGCGCCTCAGGCAGTGGCTCGGTGGTGATGATGTAGCTGCCGGCGGGCAGCACCTTGCCACTCAGGCGCGGTTCCAGTTCATCCAGGTGGGCGTTGCATCCGAGCACCAGGCTGGCGGCGCGCACGGTGCCTGTGGCGCAACGCACCTCGACGCGGTTGCCATGCACCAGTTCCAGCACCGGGCTCTGTTCGAAGATCCTCACCCCCAGGGACGTCGCGACCCGCGCTTCCCCCAGCACCAGCTTGAGTGGGTGCAAATGCCCCGAACCCATGTCCACCAGGCCCCCGGCATACACCGGGGAGTCCACCACCTGATGCATGTCCTGGGGCGCCACCAGGCGGGTAGGGTGGCGGTAGCCCAGGCTCGCCAGATGCTCCTGTTCTGCCTGGAACGCCGCGAACTGGGCCCGGGTATTGGCCAGCTCGCAGAAGCCCCAGCGCAGGTCGCAATCGATGCCGTGTTCGGCGATACGCTGGCGCACCACTTCCACTGACTCGATCCCGGCATGCTCAAGGTATTTCACCCCCTCCTTGCCGACGTAGCGGGCAAAGCCGCTGACGTCGTGGCCAATGCCGCGAATCAGTTGGCCACCGTTGCGCCCACTGGCGCCCCAGCCGATGCGACGGCCTTCCAGGAGAATCACCGACAGCCCGCGCTGGGCAAGCTCGATGGCGGTGTTGACGCCGGTGAAACCACCGCCGATGACACAGACGTCGGCGCTCAGGTCACCGTCCAGGGACGGGTAGCCGGGCAGGCTGCCGGCGGAGGCGGCGTAGTAGGAGCGGGCATGCTCGCTGGCGCTGCCCGAGTGTCTTGGCTGAATCATTTGTTGGACTTCACTTTGCTCCAGGAGCGGGTCATCAAGCGCATGATGGCCGGCGACTGGGTGGTGGAAATGTACAGTTTGTCGAGCACGTCCTGAGGCGGGTACACCTCGGGATTGTTCACCAGCTCGGCGTCCATGTACGGCTGGGAGGCCGGGTTGGGGTTGGCATAGCCGACATAGCCGCTGACCTTGGCGATCACTTGCGGGTCCAGCAGGTAATTGATGAAGGCGTGAGCCTCCTTGACGTTGCCGGCATCGGCGGGAATCGCCAGCAGGTCGAACCACAGGTTGCTGCCTTCCTTGGGAATGGCGTAGGCGATGTTCACCCCGTTCTTGGCTTCCTTGGCCCGATTGGCGGCCTGGAACACATCCCCGGAGTAGCCGAAGGCGATGCAGATATCACCGTTGGCCAGGTCCGAGACGTACTTGGAGGAATGGAAGTAGGTGATGTACGGGCGCAGGGTCAGCAGCTTGGCCTCGGCTTTCTTGTAGTCCTCGGGATTTTCACTGCGCGGGTCCAGCCCCAGGTAGTTGAGCACCGCCGGAAACACCTCGTCCGACGAGTCCATCATCGACACCCCGCACTGCTGGAGCTTCTTCAGGTTCGCAGGCTCCAACAGCACCGCCCAGGAGTCGATGCGCTCGATGCCCAGCACCTGCTTGACCTTGTCGACGTTGTAGCCGATGCCGTTGGTGCCCCACAGGTAGGGCACCGAGTACTGGTTGCCGGGGTCGTTCTGCTCCAGCAGCGCCAGCAGCTTGGGGTCCAGGTTCTTCCAGTTGGGCAACTGCGAGCGGTCCAGCTTGAGGAACGCGCCGGCCTTCACTTGGCGCGCCAGGAAATGGTTGGAGGGCACCACCACGTCGTAGCCGGTGCGCCCGGCCAGCAACTTGCCCTCCAGGGTTTCGTTGGAGTCGAACACGTCGTAGATCACCTTGACCCCGGTTTGTCCCTGGAAGTCGGCGAGGGTGGTCTGGCCGATGTAATCGGTCCAGTTGTACACGCTGACACTGGGTTGTGCCTGGACGGCGGCGCTCATCAAGGCCGCCAGTGCGGCCGGGATCACTGCTTGCAAAAGACGCATATCGACACCTCTTCGGGTTGTTTTTATTGATTGCAGAAGGTGGGGAAATCAGACGCTGAGCAGCAGGAACTCGCGTTCCCAGGAGCTGATCACGCGCTTGAAGTTCTCGTGTTCGGCGCGCTTGACCGCCACATAGCCACGGACGAACTTGCGCCCCAGGTAGTGCTCGATAGTCGGGCAATCCTCCATGTGCGCCAGGGCGTCCTCGATGGTGATCGGCAGGCGCAGGTTGCGGCGTTCATAGGCCCGGCCTTCCACCGGGGCGCTGGGCTCGATGCCCTCGACCATGCCCAGGTAGCCGCACAGCAGGCTGGCGGCGATGGCCAGGTAAGGGTTGGCATCGGCGCCGGGAAGGCGGTTTTCCACGCGCATGGCATCGGGGCTGGCGGTGGGCACACGCAGGCCGACGGTGCGGTTTTCCTCGCCCCATTCGACGTTCACCGGGGCCGAGGTGTCCGGCAAAAAGCGGCGGAACGAGTTGACGTTGGGGGCGAACATCGGCAGCACCTTGGGGATGTACTTCTGCAGACCGCCGATGTGGTGCAGGAACAGCTGGCTCTTCTGGCCATCGGCGTCGACGAAGATCGGCTTGCCGGTGGCGATGTCCACCACGCTCTGGTGCAGGTGCATGGCGCTGCCGGGCTCATCGGCCACCGGCTTGGCCATGAAGGTGGCGGTGACGTTGTGCTTGAGCGCGGCCTCGCGCAGGGTGCGCTTGAACACGGTGATCTGGTCCGCCAGATCCAGGGCGTCGCCGTGGCGGAAGTTGATTTCCATCTGTGCCGGGCCGTCTTCGTGGATCAGCGTGTCCAGGTCCAGGCCCTGGGCTTCGCACCAGTCGTAGACATCCTCGAACAGCGGGTCGAACTCGTTGGCGGCATCGATGGAGAACGACTGGCGGCCGCTTTCCGCCCGTCCCGAACGGCCCAGGGGCGCCTTGAGCGGCAGGTCCGGGTCTTCGCAGCGCTGGGTCAGGTAGAACTCCATTTCCGGGGCGACGATCGGCTGCCAGCCCTTGTCGGTGTACAGCTGCAGCACTTTTTTCAGCACGTTGCGCGGCGACAGCTCGATGGGGTTGCCGAACTTGTCGAAGGTGTCGTGGATGACGATGGCCGTGGGCTCGATAGCCCAGGGCACCAGGTAGATCGATGACGAGTCGGGGCGGCAGATCATGTCGATGTCCGCCGGGTCCAGCAGTTCGTAGTACAGGTCGTCGTCGACAAAATCCCCGGTTACCGTTTGCAGCAGGACACTTTCCGGCAGGCGCATGCCGCGCTCATGCAGGAACTTGTTGGTGGGCGCGATCTTGCCGCGGGCAATGCCGGTCAGGTCGCTGACCACGCACTCTACTTCGGTAATCTTGTGATCTTTCAGCCAGGAGGAAAGCTGATCGAAAGGGGCGTTCATAAAGACCTCGATGATTGGTTTTGTCTGCACCGAGGTGAGCGGGAGTATCCCGGCAAGGCTTCCCCTGCGGCGCATTGGCGACTATCTTGGGCGAGCCTTGTTGTTCCATCTATCCACTTTAAGCAGCACCAAAGCGCACCAAAAGAGTGCGCAAGGTCCCCCGATGACAGCGTCCAATCCGCTTCAGGTCCAAGCCTTCAACACCTTCGATGTCGCCGATCAGATCCGTGCCACCCCGGGTTGGGTCCAGCACTACCAGCAGATGTCCCCCGGGCATTTCAACGGCCTGGTGCGCTACCTCGACCTGCAGGGCGTAGAGATCTACGAGGAATGCATGAACACCCGGGTCGAGCAGAATTTCAGTGCCCCGCAAGGCGCCCTGGCGTTCTGTTTCGATCGCAGCGACAACGCCCTCTACCTGCTCAATGGCGAGAGCCGCAACATCTGGATCACCCCGGAGAACTACCAGGAAGTGGCGGTGGTGTTCGGCCCCGAATTCGTCCAGCGCCAGGGCCTGGGAGTGGAACGCCTGGAGGGCCTGTTCATGGCGCCGCTGACCAACCAGCAGAATGCCCTGTTCTGCCGCTGGCTGAGTTCCACCTTGACCCGTCTGTCCCAGACCCTCGACCCACCCAGCCGCGAAGCCTTGACTCAGCAATTGCTGGACGACTGCCTGTACATCCTCGACAACGCCTGCGTGCGCCTGGACCCGGGCGGCCTGCAACGGCGCAACGAGGAGCGGGGCATCATGCAGCGGGTGGCGCAATGGGCCGCCGACGTGCCCGAAGAAACCCTCAACCTGCTGGAGCTGTCCCAGGTGGCCGGGGTCTCCCTGCGCCAGTTGCAGAGTGCGTTCAAGGCCTTTACTGGCATGGCCCCCAGTCAATGGCTGCGCCTGCGCCGGCTCAACAGCGCACACCGGGAGTTGCTCAGCCGTGGCCCTGGTGAAACCACCGTGGCCGAAGTGGCGATGCACTGGTCGTTCTGGCACCTGGGACGCTTCTCCAGCAGCTATCGAGCGCTGTTCAAGGAGTTGCCCAGCCAGACCCTGAAACGCCATGGCCGCGCCTGACCCATAGCGAAGAAGCCCGCAAACCCTGCATCGCCCTCAACACTGCCTTCGCCGGCAAGCCGGCTGCTGCAAGGCGCTGGGCCGCCGATTCGCGAAAGCGCCGGCAGCGCTCTATTCTCGGTGTGGGCTGTCTTCCTGGGGGGCGCAATGCTTGAAACCATCGACCTGACCAACGCCGCCGCGGCGCTGGGGATCGGCATGCTGGTGGGCCTGGAGCGCGAGCGGCGCAAAGGGCAGGGGCCTCAGCGTGGCAGCGCCGGGTTGCGTACCTTCGCCATCACCGCGCTGTTGGGGTTCATCGGCCAGCGAGTCGGCGGCCCGCTGCTGCTGGCCTCGCTGGCCATTGCGGTGGCCGGGTTGGTGACGGTGGCCTATTGGCGCAACGAGCAAGAGGACCCGGGGGTCACCAGCGAAGTGGCGCTGCTGGCGGTGCTGATCCTCGGGGCCTTATGTGGCACGGCCCCGGAGCTGGCGCTGGCCATCGCCGTTGTCATGACCGCCTTGCTGGCCTATCGACAGACACTCCATCACTTTGTGCGCAGTCAGTTGAGCGACCGGGAAATCGCCGATGGTCTGACCCTGCTGGTGGCGGCGCTGGTGATCCTGCCATTGGCGCCCGACCGGTTCATCGGTCCCTATGGCGCCTTCAACTTGCGCACCATAGGCACCCTGACCGTGCTGTTGATGGCGGTGGGCGCCTTGGGACATGTGGCGGTACGAGCCCTGGGCACCCATTACGGGTATGCCCTGAGCGCCGTAGCGTCGGGGTTCGTGTCCAGCACCTTGACCATCGTCTCCATGGGCCAGCGGGTCGCCAACGCGCCGCAGCAGGTTCGGACCCTCGGCGCGGCGGCGATTCTCTCTAACCTGGCCACAGTGGCGCAGATCGGCCTGATCCTGGCGACGGTCGATAGCGCGCTGCTGCAGGCCATGTGGCTGCCCCTGCTGCTGGGGGGCGCGAGCACGGCGCTGTATGCCGCCTGCCTGATGTTTCCCCGCACCGATCCCGGCAGCGTCGAACCGGTCAGCGACAAGGGCGCGTTCAATCCCAAGCTGGCCTTGATCGTGGCCCTGACCATGAGCGCCATCACCTTCGCGTCTTCCCTCATGCTCAACTACTTCGGGCAGTTGGGGGTGATGTTGACCGCGGTGATTAGCGGTTTTGCCGATGCCCATGCGTCCACGGCGTCCATTGCTTCGCTGGTCAAGTCCGGGCAATTGCCCGGCGCGGCCATCGGCAGCGTGGTGATGCTGGCCGTCAGCAGCAACGCACTCAGCAAGTGCGTGCTGGCAGCCATCAGTGGCGGGCGGCGCTTTGCCCTCTACGTCGTTCCAGGGCAGGTGCTGTTGACCCTGGCGATGTGGGGCGGCGTCTGGCTGCAGTAACCAGGCCCTGGAAAAAAACGCGACGCCTGACAAAGATCAACTCGCCTCTGGCCAGAGCGCTCAGTCTTGAGTGCCCCTTGCGGTTTTTTTTCAAGCGCTTGAGCCGAGGTGAACCATGTCGCAAACACCACGTTTACTCTTGATCGCGCCCCAGCAGATGCAGCGCACCGCGGCTTTCGAGCGCACTGCGCAACTGGCCAAGGCCTTGCAACTGCCGGTGCACATGGTCGCCCTGGATCATCTTCAGGCGCTGACGCTGGCAGGGCTGTTCGACAGCGGCCAGGCCGAGCAATTGCAGGTGGCCTATCTGCAACAGCACCGGCAATGGCTGGAACAACAGGCGCAACCGATGCGCGAGCAGGGCCTGCAGGTGACGTGCGAGGCGCTGTGGGTCACCCAGCCGTATCAGGCGATCCAGCAGTTCGCCAATGAAATGCCCCTGGCCCTGATCATCAAGGATGCCCATGCCGAGTCGGCGATGCGGCGGATCTTCTATACCCCGCTGGACTGGCAACTCTTGCGCGACTGCACCTTGCCGGTGCATCTGGTGACCGAAGCCCGCCACCCGCGGCCGCGGCGGGTGCTGGCGATCATCGACGTGCTGCGCAGCGAAGTGCAGGACTTGCAGTTCAACGATCAGATCGTCGACGCGGCGGTAAAACTGGCCGAGCAGTGCGACGCCGAGCTGGACCTGCTGCATGTGTATGACTGGGTGGCGGTCTATGCCAAGGACACCGGCGCCGGCGCGCTGTCCTTGGCCAGTGGTTTGTATGAAGCCCTGGGCGCGGCGCAACACGAGGTTTATCGCGCGCTGGCGGAGCGCCACGGTGTGCCCCCGGAACGCAGTCACTTCATTGAAGGCATGCCGCTGCAGCAAATCTGCCGCTTCGCCGAGGAGCATCAGAGCGATGTGATTGTCATGGGCACCACCCAGCACCGTGGTGTGCACAAGCGCCTGGGCAGCACTGCCGAGCACCTGCTGTTGCAGGCACCCTGCAGTATCTGGGCGGTCAAGCCACCGCGCGAACCCCAGCAGTGACAGGGGCCGGCCACGCCCGCCATGGGGCGGCGTGGCAGCTCGGGTCAGAGGAACAGGCGGTGCAGCACCTGATGGGCATCGTCGGGATCGGTACGGGTGGTGAAACCCAAGGCAGCGGCCAGCTCACGCATCGGCTGGTTGTTGGCGCTGTCCACTGAATACATCTGCTGAAAACCATGCTGGCGGGCTGCGCGGATCAGGTGGGTCATCAGCAATGAGCCCAGGCCCAGGTGCTGCCATTCATCGGCGACAGTGACCGCGCATTCGCATTGATCGCCGGTGGCGGCGGCATAACGACTGACGCCGATTTCAATCAGTTTGCCGTTTTCATGCACCAGGGCTATGTATGCCAGGCGCTGCTTGCCATCGACGTCCATCAACTGGTTAAGCATGGCGGTGTCGGGCTCCTTGATCTGGGCCAGAAAACGCATGTGCCGGGAATCGGCGGACAGCCGCTTGATGAAATCGTATTCGCGCTGCCGATCCTGCTCTGTCAGGGGCCTGATCAGCACGTGGCGGCCATCATCAAGGGCTTCGATCCAGTGCTGACCGGTCACGCAGCCATAGGCTGCGGCGGCCTGGTCATTGTGTTCTTTGATGCTGAACATGGGGGCGATCCTCTAGGGATGATCAAGCGTGGCCCGCGACCCCAGGCCGCGTGGTTCCTATCCTTTACGCCTGTTGCAGGGGGCAGGATCTGATCTGGATCAGACGCGGCTCAGGGGGGCGGGTTTTCACTGCCGACGCGGTGTTAACCCGCCGCTTTGTGATTTTTATCAAGCCGGCGGCGTAGGTGGCGAGCATCATCGAGGCATCGGCTGGGGGCGCCCTGGCCGTTGTTCAGTGCGCCGTCCGGGAGGTGCCCATGTCCACACTGCAACGCGTGCTATTGATTGCACCTACGGCCCTGTCCCGCAGCCCGGCATTTGATCGCGCAAGCGCGTTGGCCCGGGCCTTGGGCGCCAGTTTGCACATCGTCGCCTTTGACTTCGTCGAGGTGCTGGAGGTGGCGGGGCTGTTCGATCATCAAGCCATGGCCCAGGCCCGGGAAGGCTACCTGCAGGTGCATCGGCATTGGCTGGAACAACAGGCCCGCTTCGAGCGGGCCCACGGTTTGCAGGTGAGCACCGAGGTGCTGTGGGCCAAGGCTCGCCTGCAGGAGATTCTCGACTATGTGAGCGACTACCACCCGGACCTGGTGGTCAAGGACGCCCAGCCGGTGCCAAGCCTCAGGCGCATCTTCTACCAGCCTCTGGACTGGTTGCTGCTGCGCGAGCTGCGCCAGCCGTTGCACCTGGTAACGGACTGCCGGCACCCCTTGCCGTTGAAGGTACTGGCCGCCCTGGACCTGTCCCATCTGGAATACCTGACCCAGGGCCTGAACCAACGCATTCTCGAGATGTGCGCGACCCTGGCCAAACACTGCGGTGCCCGGGTGCACTTGCTGAATGTGGTGGATTGGGCCACTGAGAACGCCACCGGCCTGCCGATCTACAGTCCTGACACCAACATCAGCTTGCGCGATGCGGTGAATGATGCGCAGCAGGAAGCCTTCGAGACCCTGGCCGAGCGCTACGCCATTGCCCCTGAGCACTGTTATCGCCTGGAGGGTGTGCCGCATCAGGTCATCGCACGCTTCGCCGCCGACAACGATTTCGACCTGATGGTCCTCGGGCGTGTGCATCGCCGAGGCTTGCAACGCTTCATCGGTTCCAGCGCCGAGCAACTGCTGTATCACACACCTTGCAGCCTGATGCTGGTGGAGCCTCAGGAGTGAGATCGGGCTTGAGCCGTGGCCCTGCCCGGCAGCCAGGAGATGACGATGCGCATTAGCTTTCTCGGTGCCGCCGGCACTGTCACCGGCAGCAAATACCTGTTGCAGCACGAGGGCCGGCATGTGCTGGTGGACTGCGGGCTGTTCCAGGGCTACAAGCAACTGCGCCAGCACAACTGGGAGGCCTTTGGCCTGCCACTGCGTGAACTGGATGCCATTGTCCTGACCCATGCTCACCTTGATCACAGCGGTTACCTGCCGGTGCTGGTGCGCAACGGCTATCGCGGGCCGGTGTATGCCACGGCGGCTACCTGCGAGTTGGCGAAGATTCTGCTGCGCGACAGCGGTCGCCTGCAGGAAGAGGAGGCGGCCTATGCCAATCGTCATGGCTATTCCAAGCACTCCCCGGCATTGCCGCTGTATACCGAGCGCGATGCCGAACAGGCCCTGAAACTTCTGCACCCGGTGCAACTGCAGCACCGAGTGGAAGTGGTGCCGGGGATGCACATTCAATTGCGCGGTGCCGGGCATATTCTTGGCGCCGCCACGGTCCAGGTGGATGCCGCAGGCATGACACTGGTGTTCTCCGGCGACCTGGGACGCATGCAGGACCCGGTGATGTTCGCCCCGCAAAGCATCGAACAGGCCGACTACCTGCTGGTGGAGTCGACCTATGGCGATCGCCTGCATTCCCGGGACGACCCCGAGCAGCAACTGGCTGACGTCATCAACCGCACCGCCCAGCGTGGCGGCATCACCCTGGTGCCGTCCTTTGCCGTGGGCCGCGCGCAGTTACTGATGTATCACCTGTATCGCTTGCGCCAGCGCCAGGCGATTCCCGACCTGCCCATCTACCTCAACAGCCCGATGGCCACCGACGCCACCCATCTGTACCAGCGCTTTCGCAGTGACCACCGGCTGTCCCGGGAAGAGTGCGAAGGCATGTGCCATGTCGCGCACATCGTGCGCAGCACCCAGGAATCCATGGCCCTGGACTCGCTCAAGACCCCGGCGGTGATCATCGCCGCCAGCGGCATGGCCACCGGCGGTCGGGTGCTGTACCACCTCAAGGTACTGGCGCCCGACCCGGCCAACAGCCTGTTGATTCCCGGGTTCCAGGCCGGCGGCACCCGTGGTGCGCAGATCATCGCTGGCGCCGAGTCGGTACGTATCCATGGCCGGGAAGTGCCGATCCGCGCCGAGGTCACGGCCATGCAGAGCCTCTCGGCCCATGCCGATGCCGACGAGATCATGCAATGGCTGCGAGGCTTCAAGCGCCCGCCGAAACACACCTACGTGGTCCACGGCGAGGCCAACGCCGCCGACACCTTGCGCCGGCGCATCAGCCTGGAACTGGGCTGGTCGGTGTCGGTGCCGGAATACCGGGACAGCGTGGAGTTGCAGCCTTGAGGGGCCGGGGGACTATTCCCTGGCGGCGTTATGACAACCCGCCACCCGCTGTTTCAGGCCTTCCAGATCGAGGATCTGGACCTGCTTGCCATCGATGATCACTAAGCCCTGATCCCGCAGATGGGCGATGCACCGGCAAATGGTTTCCAGGCGCAGGCCCAGGTAGGAGCCGATCTCCTCGCGGCGCATGCGCAGGACAAAGGCCCGTGACGAATAGCCCCGCAGGCTCAGGCGTTGCGACAGATTGAGCAGAAAGGCTGCCAGACGCTCGTCGGCGTTCATGTTGCCCATCTGCAGCAACATGCTGTGATCACGCACGATCTCCCGGCTGAGGATCTTGTTCAGGTTGTGCTGCAGCGAAGGCAGGGCCTGGGACAGCTGTTCCAGCTGGGCAAAGGGAATCGGGCACACCTCGCCATCTTCCAGGGCAAAGGCGCTGCAGGCGTGCAGGTTGCTGCTGATGGCATCCAGCCCGAGGATCTCCCCGGCCATCTGGAACCCGGTGACCTGTTCACGACCGTCCACCGACAGCACGCTGGTCTTGAAGAACCCCAGGCGCACCGCGTACAGCGAGTGCAAGGGATCGCCGGCGCGATACAGCGTGTGGCCTTTCTTCACCCTGACCCGTTGCAGGATCAAGGTGTCCAGGCGTTCGACCTCCTGGTGGCTGAGGCCCAGGGGCAAACACAATTCCAGAACGCTGCAACTTGAGCAGGCGGCTTTGAGGTACTGCACCTGGATAGGGCGTGTCTCGAATGGCGACATGGGGGGCTCGCTGCAGTTGAGTCGGCTCAGGCCAGAGGAGGAGGGCGAGCCTGGTGATTGAATGTAGACCGATGCGGCCCGGGGAGCACGGTTAAACGGTTTTAACATTCGCCGGTGGCGCCTGATGCTGATCCGGAGCGAGCAAGAGAAGGGGGATGGCAATACGCCATAAAGCATTTAAAGTGAGCGCCCCCTCTCCCATGTTCAAGGATTGACGATGCGCAGGACTGGATTCTGGACCCGTTGCCAAACGACTTTGCTGACAAGCTGCCTGCTTAGCCTGCCATTGGCGGTACTAAGCCTTGAGACTCAGGCAGCGGAGCCTGATTTCATCACCCTGGTGATCGAGAACGAAGGGGACTATCCCATCACGTTTGAGCCGCCGTTCCACGTCGATTCTTCGGATTTCGAGCGCAAATACCCGGTAAGCGTGCCCAAATACGCCACCGCCAAGGGCCTTGAGTCCGGTCCCGTGGTGATCGGCGCGCGCCAGCAGGGCATGCTGGTGATGGCCTTGAGCAAACCGATGTTCAACATCTTCGATATCTTCCACAAGGATTGGGGTTTCAACCTCAAGTTCTGCCAGGAACGCGGGGCCTGCGACGAAGCCCGGCTCAGCGGGACCATCAGCTCCACCACCAGCTTCAACTGGAACCAGTCGAAAAACTTCAGCCAAGCCCAAGTCAGCAACATGACCAACGACGAGCTGGAGGCCTATGCCAAGACCAAGGCCATGATCTCGGGCATTCTGAGCACCCTGGGCAGCGTTCTCGGCCTGCCGATCGGTGCGGGTGGCATGATCGGTGGCCTGCCGGATGCGCAGAACTTCAAGGTGACCCTGAAGCAGCAATGCAATGCACGCTTCTCGATGAACCTGGAGCCTTCGCTGGCACAGAACGGCGATTTTCTCGTCGACTTGCGGGTCAACCGCGTGCTGCCCAGCGACATGACCAACTTCAACGGTTTTGTCATCGACGACAGCGCTGTGGTCGGCAAGGGGTTGCGCCTGGTGGAAAACAACTGCCGCGATGGCCGGCAAGCCCAGTGCCTGATCAGATTCAACGGCGGCACCGATATCAAGAACCTCAACACCACCGAGTTCTCCGTCACCGATCGCGCCGGTTGCATCGCCGGCGACAAGCTGGCCTATTCCCAGGGCGCGTTCATGCTCAGCAACAAGGTCGGCTTCCCTGTGCGCTACACCCTGTTCATCAAGGACCGCATGGTCGACAACGGCGAAGTCTGGCCCGACCAAAACAAGGACCTGCGCCAGTTGGTGGGCCAGGTCATGGCCACCGTCGGCGACCAGGAATGCCCGCAGGCCCAGGACCCCTGGATGGGTGGGCGGCGCATGGGTGTCTGCCCGTTGCGCCTGGAAGTCCAGGGTGACGGTGGCCCGGGGCTCAAGGGCAGTCTGCGTTGCAGCCTGTCCATGCGCCAGGGCACCGTGGGCGACCCCAATGCCGACTACATGAACCTCTACAGCCTGACCGGTTGCACCCCGGCCATGCCGGCGTCCATCAGTCCGGTGGCCGGTTTCTACCAGATGGACGTCAAGCGTCTGGTGCCCCTCAGTGGCATGCACAAAATGATTTCCATCGAGCTGATCAAGCCGCAGCAGTAAGGACGTAAGCAGATGTCAGCCACACAGGCTTTTACCGCCCCGGGCGGGCACGACGCGGCGCTGACCCGACGCGAGGACGACCTTCTGGACCGCTGGCCGGTGGCCAAGCTGGTCTACCGCATGATCACCGCGACGCCCTTGGGCTGGTCGGCGCGGATCGGCCTCTATGGTCAGTGGGGCAGCGGCAAGACCAGCGTGCTGAATTTTCTGCAGCAGATTGCTGAGAAGAACGACGATATTGTCATCCGGCTTCCCGCGTGGCGCACCACCGGGGAGCAGGAGTTCATCGTTCAGTTCTATCTGGCGCTGGCGGATACACTGCAACGTTCAGGTGTTGGCGAACCCTTCAAGCACTGGACCAAGCGCCAGTCGAAAAAGATCGCCGAGATCCTGGGAAAAGCCGCCAATAAAACCGCTGACCTCAAACTGCCCGAGTCGGCCAGCTACAGCGAAATCGTAACCTTGGCCGCCGGCGCGGCAGGGTTGGTCTTCGAGAAACTGAGCGAAATACTGCAACTGGAAAAAAGCGACCTGGATGCCCTGCGCAAGCAACTGGGCGATAGACGCATCATTGTCTTTGTCGACGACCTCGACCGTGCCGATCCCCGGATGCTACCAGCGACCCTGTTGACGCTGCGGGAACTTCTGGACTGGCCGGGATTTGTCTTTGTCCTGGCCTTCGACAAGGACGTGGTGGGCAAGGCACTTTGCTCCTATTCCGAAGCCTTCGGCGAGTCGGCCCAGCACTTTCTGGACAAGATCATCGATGTACCGGTGACCCTGCCCGAGCCAAGCCCGAAGCAGGTGCAGCGAATGGTCGCCAGGAATCTGAAATACTGCTGCCCATTCCTGCCGGACACGGCCATCGCGCAGACCGCCGAGTGGTTTCCCACCAATCCGCGCCAGGCCAAACGCATCTGCCGCAGCTTGTCGGTGTTTGGCGCGGCGGCTGATCGACATGCCGAGGGCCAACTGGACTGGCGCGGAATCATCCTGCAGACCATCTTGCGTGAGACCGAACCCAAGGTGGCCCAGGTGGTTGAAGAGCACTTGTTGGGTTTCCACTCGGCCTTCAGAGCCAACATGTTCGGCAATGCCAATACCAAGGAACAGGAGCAGCACAAGCAAGTAGCGCTCAACGCCGCACAATCTCCCAAGGATGAGATTAAGAACAAGCGCCTGCTGAAGTTGATCGAAGAGCTGGGCCATGCCAGAAGCAAACTGTCTCTGGCAAACATTCACTATGAGATGAGTCTGGCGGTCCGCGAAGTGGAGTTCACCATTCCCGAGTTTTCCCGGTTGGTGAAATCCTGGGGTGAATTCCAGAACGTCCAGACCCTCAACGACTTTATTCGTGATGCGGCCAGTCGTAGCGATGAAGGAGAGGTTGCCGTGGCCAGCGCGATGCTCAACATGGCGAATTTCCAGTATGGCGAGCAGTTGGGCAGAACCGCCTCGTTCTACTCACGGGAAGCCTTTGAGCGAGCGTTGAGCCGTGCCGGTGAGCTGCTGGGGTTGATCGAGTTCTGTTACACGGCCGATCTTCAGGGCGCCATATTCAAGGCTCGCAGCGAATATGACGTGTGTATCGGCTTTATCAGGAGCTTTTATGGGAGCGTCTCAAAGGACGGCAGCCAACCGGAAAGAGCGCTCCGTGAACGCGAGCTGCGATTGGCGGCGATCATTGCCGCTCAGTGCGATGATCCACAGCGCCTGTATCTGGATGCAGAGCCTATACAGGGCACGCTGCGTGTTCCTGCCTGGGAAGTTGCCCGAGCATATGAGCACTATGTGGATGCGTTGCGGACGGTGCTCGCGCCGCCTCTGATACACAGTGCCATCCAAGTGTTCGCCTTGCCCAATGGCGTAGCGAATGCACTGGGCCAGGATGATGCGCGACTGAAGTGGGTACTGACTGAAGAGCGCTCACCCCTGTATACCCAGGCCAGCAAAGACTTGGGATGCGCAGCCTTGAAGGAACTGATCGGCAGCACCCAGGAGCTGGGCGCCAGGGAAATATTGGCGAAGAACGCCTTGTCCTACCTTGGTGCGTTTACTGATCGATGGGAGTCTTCCTCTACCTGTGCAGAGCAGGCCACGCGCTACCTGGAATATATCCAGCTGGCTTGGCAAGCCCTCTGCCAGTTGGAGCCGACCATCCAGACCCGGGTATATCTGAAGAAGTTGAAGTCGCAGCTTGAAAAGCAGGTGGCAAGCCCGGGGTTGCTTGACACTCCCGACTGGTGGAGTGGCAAGCCCGATGACATCGAGCACGAACTGCGAGGCATTTGACTCCGCGCAGCCTCCGCTCAATAGCGCGAGAGGCCATCGCCCCGGGTTTCGTTGACGTGCCTTGGCCCTGGGCGCAGGGGTCTTGTTGCACTCACCCCGGCGGCAACAACCGCAATGGGTCCACGGGTACGCCATTGGCGCGGATCTCGAAGTACAACTGGGCGCGGTCGGTGTCCTGGGACCCGGCCTCGGCAATCTTCTGGCCCTTGATCACCATCTGGCCTTCCTTGACCACCAAGCGGCTGTTGTAGGCGTAGGTGCTGGTGTAGGAGGGGCCGTGCTGGAGGATCATCAGGTTGCCGTAACCGCGCATGTAGCCGGCGAACGCCACTTTGCCGCCCAGGGTGGCGTGGATGGGCTGGCCCTGAGTGGTGGCGATGCGGATGCCCTGGTTGAGCTTGCCGGTGGGGGAGAAACGGCCGATCAGCACCCCGCGCAGCGGCCAGCTCCAGCCTTGCAGGGTGACCTTGGGCATCGGCGGGGCGGGCGGTGCGGCCTTGACCTTGCTCTTGCTGGCGGTGCTGCGCGACTTGCTGCTGACCACGCGGGTGGTCCTGGTCGCGCCGCCAACCCGCAGCACCTGGCCGACTTCCACGGTGTAGGGCGCCTTGAGGCCGTTGAGCCGCGCCACTTCCTTCCAGTTGGTGCCATTGCGGCTGGCGATCGAATACAGCGTGTCGCCACGCTTGACCCGGTATTCACCGGCCTTGAGCGGCCCAGTGCCGCCAGGGCTGGAGGAATTGGAGCTGCAGGCCGATACCGCCAGCAGTAGTGCAATCAATAGAAGTCTTACCAACACACGGCAACCATTAAGTCCTGATAAAGCCCTGCAGCCCGAGCTGCCCGCGACGCGCCAGGCAAGCCGGCAACTATACCTGTTTGCGGCTTGAGAGGCGCGTTATAGACCGCAACATACAGCGTTAAATTCAATGATTGTGTTGCTGGTTGAGCGCTGGGCCATCAAGCGTCAGGACTTATGACGCCGCAACGATCAGGCAGCGCTACGCCGATACACCGTCGCACTCCAATAGCGGCTGCCGGAGCGTTCTTGGCGACGCCAACCGGCGCCAGCCAGCTGTTTGCCAATCAGCCGATTCATCCAGCCATGGCCGAGCAACAGCACGGGGCCCTGCTGGGTCAGGGACTGAAGTTGCAGGGCGGCGGCTGCCGCCCGACTCCGGGCCGCAGTGGCGGTTTCGACGTGCCTGGAGTAACCGCAGCACCACAGGATTCGCAGAATGGCCGCCCAGGTAATAGGTGACAGGCGTGGTTGTCGCCAAGGTCCATAAGGCAGTTGCGCCTCGCAGAACAGTGGGTCCACCAAGGTCGGTTGCAGCCCCAGGGCCTGCACCGATGCCAGTGCTCGAGGAGCGCTGCTGGAGACAATCACGGCGGCGCTGGCGGCCAGTTGCAGACTGGATGGTGGGGCCGGGTGCGCAGTGATTGCCGAGCGATCGTAGTCCTGGATCCAGCCCTGCATGTCGAGTGCTGAAATCCTGTCGTTCGCTATGCCTTCGGGTTGACCGTGACGCATGAGGATGATGGTGCTGTTCAAGGTCTGGTTACGTCCTGCTTGGTGCGGTTCGAGGAATGGGCGGCCGGCGCCTGTCTGGGAAGCCAGCCATGGTCCTGATACCAGGCCAGGGTATCGCTGATGGTGCGTTCCAGGGACCGGAAGCTCAGGTCCAGTTCCTGTTCGCTCTTGCTCGGGTCGAAACGGCTGCGACCGGATTCCTGAAGCATTAGACGCACCGTGGCCAGGCTCAGCAACACCGGCTTGCCGGTCAAGCGGGCATAGATTTCCTGCACTGCCGCCAAGGTATAGAGCAAAGGGACTGGCAACGGGCGCACTGGGGTCCTGACGCCAGCGACACGCCCCAGCAGCGGTACCAGTTCGGCCATGGTCATGTGCCGGCCCGCCGCCAGGTAGCGTTCGCCCCGGCGTCCCTGGCGCGCGGCGGCAATCTGCGCCAGTGCCACATCACGGGCGTCGACCACCGAGAAACTGCCTGGAACCAGGCCGGGCAGGCGGCCAAGCACCACGTCGTTGAGCAGTTGTCCGGAGGACGTCGGCCCGATGTCTCCGGGGCCCCACATCCAGCCGGGCAGAACCATGCAGGCATGCATCTGCGGATGGCTCTCAAGGAACGCCAGCACTGCTTGATCGGCGAGGATCTTGCTGCGGTAGTAGTCATCCGCATCGGCGGGGTCACGCAGGCACGTCTCGTCGATCAGTTGGCCGGGCTCGCCCTTGAGCACGGCAATCGACGAGGTGTGGATGAAGCGGCGGATACCGGCGCTGTAGGCCCGTTCCAGTAAGCGCTGGGTGCCCAGGACGTTGATCCTCTGCAGTTGTTGCCAGTGACTGCCACCCTTGTAGTTGTCGCGAAAGAACGCCGCGGTGTGAAACAGCGTGTCGCAGCCATGCAGTGCAGCGGCGAACCAGTCGACATCGGCCATGTCGCCCACCACCAGTTCCAACCCTGGCAGCGAACCGAACTGCTGTTCACCCTTGGCTCTTGAACGTACCAGGGCCTTGACCTGGCAGCCTCGGGCCAGCAGTTGCCGGACCAGATTGTTGCCCAGCAGGCCAGTGGCCCCGGTGACAAAGGTGTAATGCATTTCAGGGCGATAGCCGGCATCGGCGTTCGCTTGGGTGCGGTGTTCGGGGGCAGTGCTCATACGGTCCGTTCCATGGGTTTGGAGGGCGCTAGATATACCTTGGCCAGCACCACGGAAAAACAGCGAGTCCTGCATAATGGCTTTGCGAATTTGCAAAGCGACCAGCAGGGAGTAGGGCTTTGGAAGCGAATTGGGATGATCTGCGCCTGTTGCTGGCGGTCTGGCGGCGCGGCAGTTTTCTGCAGGCCGGCCAATTGCTGGGGGTGGCGGCCTCGACGGTGTCCCGTCGCTTGAGCCAATTGGAAACGGCCCTGGGCGAGCCACTGCTGCAAAGAGGTGTCGAGGGCTGTTGGCTGACGCCGCGGGGACAATCACTGGTGGAAGTCGCCCTGGCCGCAGAGGAAGGACTGAGGCGCCAGAGCACTGTGGGCCTCACGCAGTCGCAGAGCGAACTGCGCGGCAGCATCCTGGTCAGTACAGGCGAGGGCTTTGCCCCTTGGGTGCTGGAGGCAGCCCATCGGGTGACGTCGGTTCATCCAGGCTGCTCGGTGGAGCTGCAGGTGAGCGCCGAGTTTCACAAGCTGGCCCGCGGCGTGGCGGACATCGCGGTGCGCACTGCGCATCAGGGTGAGCCTTCGCTGATCTATCGCGCATTGGGCAAGCTTGAGTATGGCGTGTTCGCCAGTGCTGACTTGTTGCGCAGGTGCCCGGACATCACCCCGGCGACGGCCGCCACCATCGGCTTGCTTCCACCCCTGGACAACCTGCCGCAGATGCGCGCGGCCAAGGCCGCAGGCCTTGAGGGCCGGCAGATCAGGGTGAGTTCGTTCACGACTCAGGTCGAGGCGGTACGGCGCGGGATGGGGATTGCGGTCATGCCGCGGATTCTGGGGCGCGATCTGGTGGAGCTGTTTGCGTCGATGACGTTTCCAGCGATGGAGATCTATCTGGTGACCCGGCCTCAAGCCTTGAAGCAGGCGCATATCAAACACTGCTTCGAGGTTCTGGAGCAGGTTTTGAGTGAGGCACTGGCGCCTGGACAACCCGGCGCAATCCCTTAGGACTGCGCCGGTGCGTCACTCAGTGCGGCGCGCGGGGAATGGTCTTGAGCAGGTCTTCGGGGCTGATGTGGCCGACGACGGCTTCGGCGGCGGCGCTGCCCGGCAGCGGCAGGTCGAGGATGTGGCCCTTGATCTTGCCCACGACGTGCATTTCGCAGGGCTTGCAATCGAACTTCAAGGTCAGCACTTCGTCACCGTGCACCAGTTGCATCGGTGCCACCTTGGTGCGCACGCCGGTTACGCCCTTGGCCTGCTTGGGGCACAGGTTGAAGGAGAAACGCAGGCAGTGCTTGGTGATCATCACCGGCACGTCGCCGTGTTCCTCGTGGGCCTCGAAGGCAGCATCGATCAGTTGCACGCCGTGGCGGTGGTAGAAGTCGCGGGCCTTCTGGTTGTAGACGTTGGCCAGGAACGACAGGTGCGACTCCGGGTACACCGGCGGCGGGTTGCTTTCGGCCTTGCGCGTGCCCCGTGGATGAGCCGCGACGCGGGCCGTGTCCAGCGCTTCGATGACTTCCCGGCGCAGGGCCTTGAGCTGGGAATTGGGGATGAAGTACGCCTGGGGCGCATCCAGCTTGATGTCCGTGGCGTGGTAGAGGGTGGTGCCCAGTTGCCCCAGCAGGTCCTGCAGCTGCCCGAGGGCCTGCTCCGGCTTGTTGGCCACGCCGAACGGACCGTCCAGGGTGACGCTGGCGCTGATGCCTTCTTCGCTGGTGGCGGTCAGTTGCAGGCGTTCTTCCCGCAGGGTGGCCAGCCAGGACAGGCCAATGCGCCGCTCGGCGGAGGTGCGGGTCAGGGCCTGCTGCCAGTTGTGGTCGAGGTTGCGGCTCAGCGGATGGTTGGGCCGCAGGCGTTGCAGGGCTTCGGGCATCTCGTTGGGCTCGACCCGATAGCGGTAGCGTTTCTCGCCGTCTTCTTCGAATTCGCCGCGGGCTTCGGCGATGTTGGCGCGAAAACCCACCACCTCACGCTTGACCAGCAGGTTGAGGCCGTCGCCGTTGGACAGCGGCTCGAAGGTCACCACTTGCAGGTCGCGCTTGCCGACTTTTTCCACGGTGCCCACTGGCAGGCCGGTGAAGGTCGGCGAGTCGAAGGCGCCGATGTCGATCTTGCGCTCGCTGACGAAGTAGTCGGTGCTGCCACGGTGAAAGGTCTTGTCCGGATCGGGGACGAAGAAGTGCGCGGTGCGGCCGCTGGAGGCGCGGGCCAGGTCCGGACGGTCTTCGAGGACGTCGTCCAGGCGCTGACGGTAGTAGGCCGTGATGTTCTTCACATAGGCCATGTCCTTGTAGCGCCCCTCGATCTTGAACGAGCGTACGCCGGCTTCCACCAGGGCGCGGATGTTGGCGCTCTGGTTGTTGTCCTTCATCGACAGCAGGTGCTTCTCGTAGGCGATCACGCCGCCGTGCTCGTCTTTCAGGGTGTAGGGCAGGCGGCAGGCCTGGGAACAGTCGCCGCGGTTGGCGCTGCGGCCGGTCTGGGCGTGGGAGATATTGCACTGGCCGGAAAAGGCCACGCACAAGGCGCCGTGAATGAAAAACTCGATGGCCGCGTCGGTTTCGGCGGCGATGGCGCTGATTTCCTTGAGGTTCAGTTCACGGGCCAGCACCAACTGGGAGAAACCGGCCTGGTCGAGGAACCTGGCCCGCTCCAGGGTGCGGATATCGGTCTGGGTGCTGGCATGCAGCTCGATGGGCGGAATATCCAGCTCCATCACCCCAAGGTCCTGGACGATCAACGCATCGACACCCGCGTCGTACAACTGATGGATCAGCTTGCGCGCCGGCTCCAGTTCGTTGTCGTGGAGGATGGTGTTGAGGGTGGTGAACACCCGGGCGTGATAGCGGCGGGCGAACTCCACCAACTGGGCGATCTCGCCCACCTCGTTGCTGGCGTTGTGACGGGCGCCGAAGCTCGGGCCACCGATGTACACCGCATCGGCGCCATGCAGGATGGCTTCGCGGGCGATGGCCACATCGCGGGCAGGGCTGAGCAGTTCCAGGTGATGTTTGGGCAAGGACATGTTTTTTTAGTCAGGCTTATCAGGGTCAAGGCGCGCATTGTAGCGGCGAAACGCGTGCCCGGCACCCGTATGCTGCCCGGTGGCGGCCACGCATTGCGCGCAGCCGCGAATAAACCCGCGGCGTCAGGCCTTGGCGGCCATCGCGGTGACTTCCACACGCATGCCTTCCACCGCTAGGGCGGCCACGCCAACGGCGGCGCGCACCGGCCAGGGCTTGGCGAAGAAACGCTGGTAGACCTCGTTGAACGCGGCGCGGTCGGCCATGTCGGTGAGGTAGATGGTCAGGTGCATGACCCGATCCATGGAACTGCCGGCCCGCTCCAGGGCCACTTTCAGCGCCTGCAGGGTGCATTCGCTCTGCAGGGTGATGTCCCCCAGTTCCAGGCTACCGTCGGCGCGGGTCGGGATCTGAGTGGAAACCAGGATGCCGTTGAACGCGGCGACGTCGGAGGAGATGGAGTCCGCGTCCGGGTCGGGGGTGAAGATGAGGTCTGGGTTGGCCATGGGTGTCTCTTGTTCGAGGGAAAACGGTTCGCAAGGATGAGTGGGTGCCGATTGAAGTTCAAGTTATGAGGGTCTTTTTCCGGTCCTCATCCCATGCGTCGTCCAGGTCACGCTTGCAGGCTCAGGAGCCTGTTCACATCGCGGACCCGTTGCGCGTCGGCTGCGGGAGCGCTTTTGAGCATGACGCTGAGCTTGTCGTCAGCGAACTTCATTCCCGGCTACCGGCCTGGAACAGTTGCAGGAAGCCTTGCAGGGTGTTGTCGACGAAGCGCTGGTCCGAGGTGCCGGCGGGAAAGTGCAGGACGCCATGGATCACCAGCGACGCCAGGCCGTGGGTATAGGACCAGCCGGCGAGGGCGGCCCGACGGACCTCGGGGTGTTCGATGTCCAGTTCGAGGATCTCGGCAATGATCCGTCGCAGCTCGCCAAAGGCTTGGTTGCGGGCATTGAGTAAGAGGGGCGGCATCTCGCCAGTGGCGAACTCGGGGCCGAACATCAGTTGGTACAGCGCCGGGTTGGCGCGGGCAAAACTGAAGTAGGCCAGGCAGGCATCGCGCAATTTTTGCAGGCCACTCTGGGTACTGTCCCGGGGCAACACCTGGGCCAATTCGTGAAAGCCTTGAGCGGCCAAGTGGCCGATGAGCTCCGCGCGATTGGCGTAATGGTGATAGGCCGCCGTGGCACTGACCCCGACCCGTTCGGACACCGCGCGCAGCGACAGCTTGGTCGGGCCGACTTCCTCAAGCATGTCCCGGGCCGCATCGAGCAGTTGCGGTGCCAGATTGCCCACGTGGTAGGAATCCCGTGAGCGCGAGGAGTGCTTGGTCATGTTTGGAAGGCCCCGAATGACTTCGACTGAAAGGCAAAAAAAACGCCGAAATCTTATCATGAGCCATAATCTTGACGGCGCTAAGATTGGCTCGTAGCCTGGGCGCCACAACAACAAGACCGCTTAAGGAAGCCCCCTATGTCAGAACTGAAACTGCAACCCCAGGCCGCCGTATCCTTGCAACGCTGGCACGCCATGGTCGCCGGGCAAGACCTGCAAGACTTGCCCGGACTGCTGGACCCCAAGGTGGTGTTTCGTTCGCCCATGGCCCATACCGCCTACCCGGGAGCTCAGGTCGTGGCGACCATCCTTGGCACGGTGCTCAATGTCTTCGAGGATTTTGCCTATCACCGCGAGCTGGCCACCGCCGATGGCCTGAACGTGGTGCTGGAGTTCAGCGCCCGGGTCGGCGACAAACAGGTCAAGGGCATCGACATGATCCGCTTTGACGAGGGCGGCAAGATTGTCGAATTCGAGGTCATGGTGCGGCCCATGAGTGGGTTGCAGGCCCTGGGAGAGGAAATGGGCAAGCGTTTGTCCGCCTACCTCGCCGCCAGCAAGGGGGCGCCGTCGGCACCCTGAGAAGCCGGGTTATTCGAGGGTTTCACCGGCGGCCGGGCTCAGCCAGGTCGCCACCACCCGCCGATCCAGCTCTTCCCAGTCCGCCATTCCCAGCACCCGAGTGGTGTTCAGGCCGCGCAAATAGCCGCGCAGTTGGTAGGCAACCGCCTGCAATGCCTGCGGTTCTGCGCTGTTGTCACGTAATACGCTTTCATACTCGATCAGGTAGTCGGCCACCCGCTCGCGAAATTCGGGCAGGACGGCATCGCGGATAAGGTCAAAAGTTCGCACGCAAGAATCCCTTTTAGTTGTAGTTGGACTGCCGGGCAGTCTGCCCGCAGGGCAACTATTGGTTCAAGTGATAGTGACAATCAAAAAACAGCTATTTTGTCGGACGCGTCAACCGTGGAAAATCGCCGCCCTCGATAGCGCCCGCAGGGTTCAACCCGTGGCGCCCTGTACCCGCGTTCTTGATTCCAGGATGTGTCCGATGCGCCTTTTACCCCTGTTTGCCATGACTTCTGCCGCTGTTGTGCTGGCCGGCTGCGCCTCTGCGCCGAACAACCCGAGCCTGGTCATGCAGACCCGCAAAACCCCCGCCCAATACGCCGATTGCGTGATGCCCAAGCTGCAGAGCAGCGACCAGACCGCTACCGTTTCGCAATCACAGCGCGGCTACCGGATCGTGGTCACCAGCAAGGTCGCGGCGGACAACGTGCTGGAAGCCTACAAGGCGCCCAACGGCGGCAAGGTATTCCTCTATGAGCGGCATTTGCTGGCCTCCAGCTTTGCCCCGTCCCATTTCGAAAAGACCGCACAAGACTGCCTGTAACCCGCCGGGGCTCATGGCTTCCTGGCGCGGGCGCTGCGGCGACAGCGTTCGGAACACCAGCGCACCTCATCCCAGCAACGCGCCCAGCGCTTGCGCCAGGTGAAGGGCCGGCCGCAGGCGGCGCAGTCCTTGCGCGGCAGGTCGGATTTCTTCACAGGGGCTCTCCGGCGTCCAGGCGCGCCAGCAACTCCTCGCCCCGTTGCCAGATGGCTTCCCGGCGCGGGGCGTCCATGCGCTGCAGGTTGCGATAGGTCAGCGCCAGGCGCGGATTGGCGCCCAGTTGCTCCTGGTGGCGGATCAGGAAATGCCAGTACAGGGCGTTGAACGGGCAGGCATCGCTGCCGGTGGCCTGGTCCACCCGGTAACGGCAGCCGCCGCAGTAGTCGGACATCCGCTGGATATAACGACCGCTGGCGCAATAGGGCTTGGAGCCCAGGTAGCCACCGTCGGCGTGCATCACCATGCCCAGGGTATTGGGCAGTTCGACCCAGTCGAAGGCATCCAGGTAGACCGCCAGGTACCAGTCGCAGATGGCCTTGGGGGCGATGCCGGCCAGCAGGGCAAAATTGCCGGTGACCATCAGCCGCTGGATATGGTGGGCGTAACCCAGTTCCAGGGTCTGGCCAATGGCCTGGGACATGCAGCGCATGTCGGTGGCGCCGCTCCAGTAGAACTCCGGCAGGGCCCGGGTATTGCCCAGGCCGTTGAGCTCGGCGTATTCCGGCATGCGCAGCCAGTAGATGCCGCGTACATACTCACGCCAGCCGATCAGTTGGCGGATGAAACCCTCCGCGGCATTCAGCGCCACCCGGTTCTCGCGGTAGGCACGCTCGACATCGGCGCAGAGTTGGCGCACATCCAGCAGGCCGATGTTCAGCGCGGCGCTGATCCGCGCATGAAACAGAAAGGGCTCGCCCTCGGCCATGGCGTCCTGGTAATCGCCGAACGCGGCCAGGGAAAAGTCGAGGAAGTGCTGCCACAGCTCCTGCGCCTGCTCGTGGGTCACCGGATAGTCGAAGCGCGCCAGGTCACCGTAGTGATCGCTGAAGCGCTGGCCTACCAGTTGGAGTACCTCGCGGGTAATGGCGTCGTGGCCGAAGCGCGCCGCAAAGGGCCCGCGCAAGCCCCGGGGCAGGGCCTTGCGGTTGTCGGCATCGAGGTTCCAGGTGCCACCGCAGGGGCGGCCATCGGGCTCCAGCAGCAGGCCGCTTTGCCTGCGCATCTCGCGGTAGAAATACTCCATGCGCAACGACGTCCGTCCGGCCGCCCAATCGCGGAACGCTTCGCGCGAACACAGGAACCGCCGATCCACATGAACAGTCAGGGGCAGGCCGGCATCGCGCAGGGCCTGTTCCAGCCGCCATTCTCCGCACTCGGTGACATGCAATTGAGCCGCACCGAGGGCCGTCTGCCAGCGCCGCAACTCGCCATGAAGGCTGCCGCTGTTGTCAGGGTCGTCCAGCTTGACGTAGATCACCCGCCAGCCTTGCTCGCGCAGGCGCTCGGCAAAGTGGCGCATGGCGCTGAAGATCAGCAGGATTTTCTGTGGATGATGCCGGACATACCGCGCTTCGCTGTCGACTTCGGCCATCAGCAGTGTGTCGTGGACCGGGTCCAGGACCTTGAGCAACTCCAGGTCGAACGACAACTGGTCGCCCAGCACCAGCCCCAGTCGGCCGCCAGCGCCGGCGGCTACCACGGCAGACGCTCGCCGTCGTAGGCAAAGAACTGGCCGCTGTCGGCTGCACTCAGGCGGTCGATCAGCGTCAGCAGCTCCCAGGCCGCCACGCTGGCCGGACGCGCCGCTGCGGAGCCGCGAAACGGTTGCGACAGCGGCGACACCACGGTGCCGGGATGCAGGCTGAGCAGGCGGGCCCCGGGCCGGGTTCGCGCCAGTTCGATGGCCGCGGTTTTAACCAGCATGTTCAGCGCGGCCTTGGAGGCGCGATAGGCGTACCAGCCGCCCAGGCGGTTGTCGCTGATGCTGCCGACCTTGGCCGACAGCAGCGCCATCGCGCCCTGGGGCGCCAGCAAGGGCAGGAAGTGCCGCAGGACCAGGGCCGGGCCCACGGCATTGACCTGGAACACTGCCTTGAGCGCCTGGTCTTCAAGGGCGGTGTAGGTTTTTTCCGGTTTGATGTCGGCGCGATGCAGCAGCCCGGCGGCATGCACAATCAGCTGGTAGGGCGCCTCATCCGCCAATTCGGCGGCGGCCCGGGCAATGCTGTCGGGCTGTTCAAGGTCGAGCGCGGGAAGCGTGCCGCGGGACAGGGCGCGCACCCCGGCGCAGCGCGGGTCCTCTTCGAGCCACTGGCAAAAGGCCGAGCCCAGCGCGCCGCTGGCGCCAATCACCAGAGCACGATAGCCCGCACCCAGGGACTGCATGTTCAAGGTAGTGCTCATTGTGTTTTACCCACCGATTGACGTGGCAGCGAGCCTGACTCCCTGCTCGCACTGTCAAAATCCATGAGTAATAGTTGTACATAAAATTTAATTTTGTACAGGATTTTTGCAGCGATTGCGGCTAAAAAGTCTTCAGGGTGAAGCCGCTGCCGGCTTCGGCAATGGAAGGAGAGGGCAATGTGGGGTTTTTGCTTGATGCTTGGCCTGGTATTGGTCGTGGCGCTGTTCCTTTGCCTGCGCCGTCGCTGGTCGAGGGTGCGGCGACCGGTGCGCAAGGCCAGTGCCTGTCTGGGCGGCGAAGAGCAGCACCCGCTGGATTAGGTTGTACGTGTGCGATTGTGCTGTACAGCTTTGCTCTATGGCTGTGCTGATCATGATTCGCCCGCCGGCACAGGAATCCGGCGGGCGGAGCGCTCCATCAAGCAGCAACCCCCAGCCAAGGCAGCGCCAGGTACAGCTTGATCACGATGGCGTTGCTGATGTCGATAAAAAATGCCCCCACCATCGGCACCACCAGGAATGCCATCGGCGATGGTCCGTAGCGCTGGGTCACCGCCTGCATATTGGCGATGGCCGTCGGCGTCGCGCCTAGCCCGAAACCGCAATGGCCGGCAGCCAGGACCGCAGCGTCATAGTTGCGGCCCATGACGCGGAAGGTGACGAAGACCGCAAACAGCGCCATCACCAGGGTCTGCACGGCCAGCAGAATCAGGATGGGCAGGGCCAGGCTGGCCAGATCCCACAGCCGCAGCGACATCAAGGCAATCGCCAGGAACAGCGACAAGCTAACGTTGCCCAGCAGCGACACTTCCTGATCGAAGACCTGATGCCAGCCCAGCGCCGACAGGCCATTGCGCAACACCACCCCGACGAACAGCACACAGACGAAGGTCGGCAGTTCCAGCGCCGTGCCCTGGATCAAGCCGCTGAGAAAACTCCCGGCCTGCAGGCTGATGGCAACCAGGGCCAGGGTTTCGATGAAACTCAGCGCGGTGATCTGCCGCTCCTTGTAGGGCTGCTCATAGCCTCTGGGCAAGCGCGGTTCGCCTTGCACGGCCCCAGGGGTTTGCACCCTCTTGACCAGCAGGCGAGCGACCGGCCCGCCGATCAAGCCCCCCAGCACCAGGCCGAAGGTGGCCGAGGCCATGGCGATTTCGGGGGCCGAGGCCAGGCCATACTGCTCCTTGAACACTGCGCCCCAGGCTCCGCCCGTGCCGTGACCGCCGGACAGTGTCACAGAGCCGGTCAACAGCCCCATCAAGGGATCAAGCCCCAGCGCCTTGGCCAGGCCAATGCCCATGGCGTTCTGCACCAGCAGAAAACCGGTGACCAGCAGCAGGAATACCGCCAGGTTGCGCCCACCTTTTTTCAGGCTGGCAAAGTCTGCGCTCAGGCCAATGGTGGCAAAGAAGGCCAGCATCAAGGGCGCCTGGAGTGAGGTATCAATGTGGACTTCCATGTCCCCCATACCCCGCAGCAGCAGAAGCAGCAAGGCCACCACCAAGCCTCCGGCCACAGGTTCGGGAATATTGTAGGCACGCAAGAAACCGACTCGGGTGACAAGGCCACGCCCCAGTAACAGCACCAACGATGCGGCCACCAGGGTTCCATAGAAGTCCAGTTGGACCATTCGCACACTCCTCAGTCTGGGTTTCTGGACGCACTGTCTGCCAGTCGCGCCAGCGGCTAGGGTTGAGAGGCCTCAACCTGATTGATTGCGGGCTGGACGGCGGTTACTGGCTTGCGACCTGCACGGATAGCCACGCACATTGCCTGGCGCCGATCGATCAAGTCGGGCCGTTGGATAAGGCTGTCGCGCAGCGGCAGGCGCATTGAGTGGTCGCGCCGCTGCCGGTAGTCGGTCTGGTGTTCTGCGTGGGAGGTTTTCAAGTAATTGATTCACGCCCGCACTTTGCGCCCGCAATGGCGGGCTGATTGCATTGCGCTGGCGTTAAGAGCGGATTAACAGAGGCCCAGGCGTGCGTGGAAAGCGGGTTTTTAAGAAATGTCTGATCAGGGGGCGAGATCAGGCGAGGGCGCATCCCCGAGCAGGATCGATTTGAACTACTGGTTTTGCAGGCACTCCACGGCAGAAGGGACAAGATTTCTTCGCCCAGACGTGTCGCCACCAGGGAAAAACCATGAAGTCCGTCGATGATTTCCGGCTTGAGGCGTACAAGCTGCTACTGGAGCTGGATGCTGCAACGACGAGCATGATGATGCTGGTTTCCGCACGACAGGCCTGCGGGCCTGAGTGGGAGAACGCAACCCGCAGGCATCAACAGGCTTTTGAGGCCTGGACGCTGTTTCTTAGAAGCCAGGCCCCGGAGCCCTCTTTATAGGGACAGGGCCACATCCAATAGCGCTTCTATACGCGGCTATAGGGTGTACTATCGAATTCTTCTCACCCACTATCAGCCAACCATGTCCACGCTAAGCGAAGAGAGCCGCCAGATCGTAGCTTCTCTGGCGCGAAGTGTTGGCCCGGAGGCTGACGTTGCAAGCATCGCCCAGGCGATTGTCTCAACCTTGCAGCGCATGAGCCGCGCCCTCACGCCGATTATCGGTGAGCAGGGGGTTGCCGCTCTTTACTGCCGCAGCCTTCATCTGTGCATCTCGGCGCAACCGCGCCTGGCCGGCCTCTATGACGGGCTACAGGCCGAATTGAACCTGACGGCCCTCAAGTCAGTACTCATAGAGCAAAGCCCGGCCGAGGCGCTGTTTTTCGGTGAAGTGATGCTCACCACCTTCTATGAACTGCTGACCACGCTGATTGGTCCCTCGCTCACTGCACGCTTGCTGAGTGGCGTGTGGGAGCCTTTCTTGAGCGATCCCCCTTCGCAGGAACATGCGCCATGAGCAGCAAAGTCACGATCAACCGCTTGGCCACTGGCGTGCCAGGACTGGACGAGGTGCTGGGCGGAGGATTGCCGGAGTTTTCGTTCAATCTGATCGCCGGCCCGCCGGGCTGCGGCAAGACCACCCTGGCTCACCAGATGATGTTCGCCCTGGCGACGCCGCAGCGTCCGGCGCTGTTCTTTACGGTGCTCGGGGAGCCGCCGTTGAAGATGCTCCGCTATCAGCAACAGTTCGACTTTTTCGACAGCGCAGCGATCAACCAGTCGATTCACTACATCAACCTGGCCGACGACACCCAGGCCGGCGACCTCGACGAGGTACTACGGCGGATCGTCAGTGAGGTCCAGGCTCACTCGCCGGGGTTGGTGTTCGTCGATTCCTTTCGTTCGGTGGTGCTGGCAAGCCAGACCCGGGACAACCCCAACAACAACCTGCCGCTGTTCGTCCAGCAGTTGGGCATGTTGATGACCACATGGCAGGCGACCACCTTCCTCATCGGTGAATACTTCAATGAAACCGACACCAACCCGGTGTTCACCGTTGCCGACGGCTTGATCTGGTTGCGTCAGAGCGTTCAGCGCAACTCCATGGTGCGCAAGATGGAAATCATGAAGATGCGTGGCCAGCCGACGCTGCCGGGGCTGCACACTTTTCGCATCGCCACTTCGGGAGTCCGGGTCTTTGCACCGGCGGCTATCAGCACCGTTGAAACGCCACTGGAGTTCCCCATCAAGCGCCTGAAGATGGGCGTTGCGCGTCTTGACGACATGCTCGGTGGCGGCCTGCCTCAGGGGTATTCGCTGCTGGTGGCCGGACCGTCGGGCTCGGGCAAGAGCATTCTGGCGGCGACCTTCCTCGCCGAAGGCGCGCGCAACGGTGAAACCGGCGTGATTGCGGTGTTCGAGCAACGACCCAACCATTCGCAGAACCCCACCCTGGCGGCCCTGATCCACAGTGGCCAGGTTGGCCTGGTGGACAGCCGGGCCGCTGATTTGTCGATCGATGAAATAGTCCATCTGCTGCTGACCGAGATCACCCGGATCAAGGCGACCCGAGTGGTGGTGGATTCACTGTCCGGCTTCGAGCTGGCCCTGGCGCCGACTTTTCGCGAGGACTTTCGCGAATCACTGGCGCGGATGGTCAGCGCGCTGACCGGCGCCGGCATTACCGTGCTGCTGACCTCGGAGTTGGAAGATCGCTACACCGACCTGCGCTTCAGTCCCTACGGTACGGCGTTTCTCACCGATGCCATCATCGTCCAGCGCTACATCGAAGTGCAAAGCCGTTTGCAGCGCATCATGGCGGTGGTCAAGGTGCGAGCCAGCGCTCATTCCGATGAGCTGCGCCTGTACCACATCGATGATGACGGCTTGCAGATCGGCGAAATGCTGCCTGATCAGGAAGGCCTGCTCGGCGGTCGTCCCACCCGGCAACACGTGGACAAAGGCGAGGTGTGAGTAGAAAACAATGAACGAGGTCAATGGCAAGACCGACCAGGCCGCCACGGCGGCTCGTGAACTGTTGCTCCTCGGCCAGAAAATCGTCCAGGCGCGCGCAGTTCTGGCGTCGTTGCAAAAAGAACTGGGCGAAGCCAACACCCGGGTCGGCGATAGCCAGTACATCGAGCAACTGATCGAGGCCAATCAGCAACTGGTACAGGCCATCCTGCTGGCGCAATCTAACGCGCAGGAGGCCTTGCGCATCCAGCAGGAGCAGCCGTTGAACCTGGAGATGCGCGAAGCCAATGAGCAGTTGGTGATTGCAGCGCTCAGCGCGCAACACCTGCAGGCCACCGCCGAGCAACTGCTGGAGCAACAGCGGCACATCCTGGTACTGGTGGCCCACGAACTGCGCCACCCACTGACGCCCATCAGCATGATTGCCGGCCGCCTGGCCCGGGTCCCCAGTGAAGAGCTGCCACGAATGCAGGCACTGATCGAAGGTCAGGTGCAGCATATGTCGCGGCTTGTGGATGATCTGCTGGATGTCTCCCGGGTCAGCACCGGCAAGCTGCACCTGGATCGCCAGGTGGTGGACTTGAGGCAGATTGTCGATGACGCCATCGAGACCTGTAGACCCTTGATGAAGGCCCGGCATCTGCACTTCAGTGCCCAGCGACCGGATGATCCGTTGCCGGTCGAAGGCGACCCGGTGCGTCTCAAGCAGATTCTCGGCAACCTGCTGGGCAATGCTGCCAAATACACCCCCGCAGAGGGGCAGGTGACGCTTTCGGTCAGCACCCGGGGCGATGCCGTGCAACTGACGGTTTGCGATAACGGTATTGGCATTTCTGCCAAAGCCCTGCCGTTTATCTTCGAACCCTTCATTCAGGACGCCCATGCTATCGGCTTCAATGGCGCCGGGCTGGGCATCGGCCTTACGGTGGTGCGCGAACTGGTGGAAGCCCATGGCGGAACAGTGCAAGGCATGAGCGAAGGCAGCGGCAAAGGCAGTCGCTTCGTCGTGATTCTGCCCCTGGTGAGCGATTTAATTTCCACCCCCAACCCGTAGCGGTGATCGCCTGATGCCATCACTGCCAAGGCTGATAGCCTTGATCCAGAGCCTTGAAGCGCTAAGTCGTCAATATATTGGCCCTTGTTTGGCTATGCAGCTGAAAAAATAATAAATCGACGCAATATTGACGCGATAGTATTTTTATCCCAGTATCCGGCCGCTGAACGCTTGATTTTATTGATGTTTTTTTGACGTCAGGGTTTCGGGAGTTCTTCCAGAAAGGCGTTTCAGCCTTTGAATAAGCGTGAGTAACCAGGGAAATATTGGCCATAGGGGCTAATAGCCATGGCGTATTCAGTGGGTGTGCTAGTTTCAAACGGCGCAGCTGCGATATTTTTCTTCGGGATGATCTATGTCTACTGAACGGATACTGGTGACAGGGGGCGCAGGCTTCATCGGTTCTCACCTGGTTGATGCGCTGTTGGCCAAAGGCTATGGGGTCCGGGTTCTGGATGACCTTTCGACCGGCAAGGTCAGCAATCTGCCGGTGGACAATCCGCAACTGCAACTTGTAGTGGGGGATGTGGCCGATGCCGCGGCCCTGGCAGAAGCCATGCACGGCTGTGGCGCGGTGGTGCACTTGGCGGCTGTCGCTTCGGTCCAGGCCTCGGTCGAGGACCCGGTGCGCACCCACCAGAGCAATTTCATCGGCACGCTGCGGGTGTGCGAGGCCATGGTCGCCGCCGGCATCCGTCGAGTGGTGTTTGCGTCCAGTGCGGCGGTCTATGGCAATAACGGGGAGGGCACCCCGATCAACGAAGACACGCCCAAGCCTCCCCTCACGCCCTATGCGGCGGACAAGCTCGCCAGCGAGTACTACCTGGATTTCTACCGTCGCCAGCATGGCCTGGAGCCGGTCATCCTGCGCTTCTTCAATATCTTCGGGCCGCGCCAGGACCCATCGTCGCCGTACTCCGGCGTGATCAGCATCTTCAGCGAACGGGCCAAGCGCGCACGCCCCATCACCGTGTTCGGTGATGGTGGCCAAACCCGCGACTTTGTCTATGTTGAGGACTTGGTGAAGATCCTGGTCCAGGGCCTTGAACACCCGGCACCTGCAGCCGATGCCACCAACGTCGGCCTCAGCGGCGTGACCACCCTCAATGACCTGATTGCCGCCCTGGAACAGATCAGCGGCCAACCCCTGAACGTCAGCCATGGGGCGGCCCGTTCTGGCGATATCCGCCATTCCAAGGCCGACAACCGGCGTTTGTTGGAGCGCTTCGACCTGGGCACGCCCACCAGCCTGACCGAAGGCTTGGCTAGGCTGTACCGCAGTCTTTAGCTTTGCGGGCTTGCACAGACCCGTTTCCGGGGACTTGAGCGTTTGCTGTTGTGCGGATTGATTGACTTGAAGAGTGAGTGATGGACATGGAGTTTCGCCGGGGGAGTGTCTGCACAGTGGTTCGGCGTCTGTTTACTGCATTAGCGTTATGTGCCGGCCATTCGCTGGTACAAGCCGCCCCGGCGGCTCCCGCCAGCGTCGGTTTCTGGTACGCCGAGCAACCGCCGCTGCCGGAGCTGGCGCAGTTCGAGTGGGCGGTGGTCGAGCCCGGTCATATGGCCCCAGGGGATGTCGCTACCTTGCGCAAGCTGGGCAGCCAGCCGTTCGCCTACCTGTCGGTGGGCGAGTTCGACGGCGATCGCGCCGCACTGGACAAGGAAGCCCTGAGCCACGGAGCCAGCGCCATCCGCAACAAGGCGTGGAACAGCCAGGTGATGGACATCGCCACCCCGGCCTGGCGCGAACACCTGTTCAAGCGCGCCAAGGCGTTGCAGGACCAGGGTTATGCCGGTCTGTTCCTCGATACCCTGGACAGCTTCCAGTTGCTTCCCGAAGCCGATCGCGAACCGCAACGCCAGGCCCTGGCGTCGTTCCTGCGGGAACTGCACAGCCGCCTGCCGAACCTCAAACTGTTCTTCAACCGGGGGTTCGAGGTCTTGGGCGAACTCGACGGCGTCGCCTCGGCCGTGGCGGTCGAATCGATCCATGCCGGCTGGGATGCCTCGACCAAGCGTTATCGTCCGGTGTCCGAGTCCGATCGCAACTGGCTCGAAGGCGAACTCAAACCACTGCGCGCAAAAAACATTCCACTGGTGGCCATCGACTACTTGCCGTCCAACCGTCGTGAAGAGGCGCGCAAGCTGGTGCGCCAGTTGAGTCAGGAAGGCTTTATCCCGGTGGTCACCACCCCGGACCTGAATGCCATCAGCATGAGCACCGTGGAAGTGCAGCCGCGGCGCATCGCCATGCTCTATGACCCGCGTGAAGGTGAACTCTACGACCACGCCGGGCACCGGATGCTGGGCGGCCTGCTGGAATACCTGGGCTATCGGGTCGACTACCTGCCCGCCGATGACAGCCTGCCGTCCTACAGCTTCGCCGGCCTCTATGCCGGGGTGGTGCTGTGGATGACCAGCGGCCCGCCCCAGGACAGTCGTGCCTTTAACAGCTGGATTGGCCAACGCCTGGACGAACAGGTGCCGTTGGCCATCATGGCCGGGCTGCCCATCGAAGATCGCGCACTGCTCAAGCGCCTGGGGCTGAACCTCGCAGCGCCAGGGGCTCGCGGGGCACTGCAGGTGCTGAGCCAGGACAAGACACTGATCGGTGGCTTCGAAGCGCCGGTCGTGGCCCGTTCCCGTGAACTGACCCGGGTGACGCTGCTGCCCGACGGGCCGAAACCGGCACTGTTGCTGGGCGATGACAAGGGTGGCAAGTACGCCCCCGTGGCCATCGGCGCCTGGGGCGGCATAGCCTTGGCGCCTTATGTGGTGGAGTCCAATATCGAGCGCAGCCGCTGGATTCTCGACCCCTTCGCCTTTATCCAGAAAGCCCTGCGTCTGCCGGCGCAACCGCGCCCGGACACAACCACCGAGAACGGCCGGCGGATCGCCACCGTGCATATCGACGGCGACGGTTTTCCCTCCCGCGCCGAAGTGCGCGGCACCCCGTATTCCGGGCGCCAGGTGCTGGATGACTACATTCGTCCCAACCCGTACCTGACCTCGGTGTCGATCATCGAAGGGGAGATCGGGCCCAAGGGCATGTCGCCGTTTCTGGCCAGGGAACTGGAGCCGATCGCCCAGGAGATCTTTGCCGACCCCAAGGTCGAGGTGGCCACCCACACCTACAGTCACCCGTTCTACCTGCAGCCGGAGAAGGCCAAGAAGGACGAGGACTTCAGCGCCGAATACGGCCTGCGCCTGAATATCCCGGGGTACAAGAACCTGGATTACAAGCGCGAGATCCTCGGCTCGCGGGACTACATCAATAGCCGCCTGACCACCGCGCAGAAGCCGGTGAAGCTGCTCTTCTGGCCGGGGGACGCGCTGCCCAGCGCCGAAACCATCAAGCTGGCCTACGACGCCGGACTGAAAAACGTCAACGGCGGGCAGACCATCCTGACCAAGGCCAATTCCTCGTTGACCGGCCTGTACCCCTTGCTGCGTCCCACCGAAGGCGGCTTGCAGTACTACGCGCCGGTGATCAACGAGAACATGTACACCAACCTCTGGAAAGGCCCGTATTACGGCTTTCGCGACGTGATCGACACCTTCGAACTGACCGACAGCCCACGGCGCCTGCGGGGCATTCACCTGTACTACCACTTCTATTCGGGGACCAAGCAGGCGTCGATCAAGGCCATGACCGACATCTATCAGTTCATGCGTGGCCAGCAGCCGATGTCCTTGTGGATGAGCGACTACCTGGATCGGATCCATGGCCTGTACCAGGCCAGCCTGGCCCGTACGCTCAATGGTGACTGGCAGGTTCGCGGCATGGATGGCTTGCGCACCCTGCGCCTGGACCCGGCGCTGGGCTGGCCGGACCTCGGCCGTTCCCAGGGCGTAGCGGGGGTCCGCGATCTGCCCCAGGGGCGATATGTGGCCTTGAGCCGCGATCATGCGCTGCTGGCCCTGCGTCCTGAGCGTGATCCACGTCCGGCTCTGGAGCTGGCGAACATTCCCCTGCGTGACTGGCGCTATGTCAGCGATCGACAGGTGACGTTCTCATTTGCCGGTCAATTCAACCTGGAGTTCTCGGTGCGTTCGGCCAGCCCCTGCCGGGTCGAGGTCCAGGGCCAACGTTATGCCGGCAAGTCCGAGCAGGGCCTGTGGCATTTCCAACTTCCCATGAAGCAGGTGAGTAATGCCCAACTCCTCTGCAACTAAGGCCCCACGCGCGCGGCTGCTCAATCCCTGGGCGTTGCTGGTGGTGGCGATTGTCGTCGGTATCTTGCTGTGGGCGACCTATCGCAACGAAGATGCGTTCCGTCCTAAGGGCGGCCAACCGGATGAAGTGTCCGCCAGCTATGCCGAAGTCCTGCTGGCGGCCCACCCGGAAAACAACGAGTTGCGCACTCAGTTACTCGATCTGCTGATTCAGCTGGGCGACTACCCGAGAGCGGAAAAGCACCTGGCGCAGTGGTCACAGCCCGATCCGGCGCTGAAGGCCTACTACCGCTTGCAACTCGATGCCCTGGCGCTGAACAACAGCACTGACAGCGCCGCGTTACAGGCCCTGGCCGAGCGCTTCAAGGCCTTTGACTACAAGGCACTGCCCAGCCCGCAGCTCGAGCGCCTGGCCACTCTGGCCTTGAGCGCCCAGGCCCCGGGACTGGCAGCCGATGCCTATACCGAGCTGGCCCGTCGCGATCCCAAGCAGCGCGATCAATGGCTACCCGAGGCGGCCAAGTGGTACCAGGCCAGCGAGCAACCCGGGCGCGCCGCCGATCTCTACGTGCAATTGCTCGATGCCAGCCAGACGCCGCAAGAGCGTCGCCAGTTCCTGGAGAAAGCCTTCAAGAGCCTGGTGGCAGCGGATCGTGGCGATCAGGCCGCCGAGCTGCTGGCCCGGGAGCTGGCCACCCAGCCGGACGCGCTGGATGCGGCGCTGCTGGATCAGGGCGTCGACGTGGCGGTGGCGCACAACCGCAGGGACCTGGCCGAGCAGTTCTTCAGTGCCTGGCGCAAGTTGCAACCCGACAGCCCGGAAGTGCTGGCCAAGGAATTCAAGCAGCGCCTGGCCTTCGGTGACCTCGAAGGGGCATATGCCGTGGGCTCGCAGCTGCTGGAGCTGCATCCGGATGATCCGCTGCTGCTGGAACAGATGGCCCATATTGCCGAATGGCAGGGCGATTCGGCCTCGGCCCTGGGCTACTGGATCAGCCTGAGCAAGCTGCGCAACAACCCGGCCGAGTTCGAGCACACCTGGCGCCTGGCGATGCAGACCTACGATTTCGACCGGGGCATTCCACTGTTGGCGGGGATCATGGAGACCCGGGCCTTGAGCGATGTCGAACTCGATGCCCTGGTGTACGCCGAAGAATCCAGGGGCACGCCCGAGCAGGGGGAACAGTGGCTGCGCCGCTATGTCGGTAAATACCCGAAACACCGGCTGGCCTGGGTCCGTCTGTTGCAGAACCTGGAAAACACCGCGCAGTACCCGCAGCGGCTGGCGGTCTGGAAGCGCTTCGCCGGCCTTTATCCGTTGACCAGCACCGAGCGGGTGGACTGGGCCAACAACCACCTCAAGCTGTTTGACAGCCCGTCGGCCTGGAAGGTGATCACCGCAGTCGACGGCAACAAGATCGATGACTTCAACTACTGGCAGTCCCGTGCCGCACTGGCTTGGGACCTGGAGTTGGACGATGAACTGCAGCTGGCACTGGAGAAGATGCTGGCCATCAAGGGCTCGCTCAATAGTGGCGACGAGAGTGAGTTGATTGCCCTCTATCGCGTCCGCGATCCGCGCAAGGCCTTGCAGTTGACCGTTGACAGTTGGCGCCGTGAGCACAATCCGCAACGCCTGATTGCGGCCCTGCAACTGGCCCAGGAGCTTCAGGACTGGCCACTGGTGGTCGACCTGCTCAAGGAAGCCGACCAGTACCCGGATGCCTCCGACCGCTCCCAGGTCCTGGCTGCCCGCGGTGCGCTGGCGGTGCAACAAGGCCGTACCGACGAGGCCCTGCGCCTGTATCGCCTGGGCTTGAGCCGCTTCCCGGATGACAACACCTTCCGCGAGCGCCTGATGTGGCTGTATGTCGACCTGGGTCGCACTGGCGAGCTCAAGCCGCTGTTGCAGCAATGGCGTTCCCTGGCCCGCGGTGACAGCACCCTATGGTTGCCGTTTGCCGCTGCCAGTCAGTTGCTCGGGCGCAATACCGAGGCCCTGGCCTGGTACCGCCTGTACCTGCGGAGCAACCCTCAGGACTGGATGGTCCAGGCGGCCTACGCCGACGCCCTGGAAGGCGCGGGTTATGCCGACTCGGCCCAGCGCCTGCGACTCAAGCTCAACCGTGAAGTAACGCCTGAGCAGATCCGCGCCACGCCTCAGGGCTATGCGACCTGGCTGCGCCTGGTGGCCAGCAGCTACTCGTCGCGCAAGGCGCTGAACAAGGCGATGCAATGGCAGGACGGCTCCAAGCCGATGCTGCAGTTGTGGTTCGACCAGATGCTGGCCCGCCTGGATGAGATCAATCAGTCGACGCAGAAAGATGACTGGCTGGCCTGGGCCCGCGCCCGTGGCCTCAAGGTCAATCGCTACGAACAGATCCAGGAAGCCCTGCGCGGCAACAACCGCCAGGCCCTGGAACGCCTGGTGGCCAGCGGCGACCTGGACCCGGCGCAACGGGTCGAGGCCCTGAACAGCCTGGGGCGCAGTGGCGAAGCGCTGGCCGTGGACCTGTCGGCGCTGGGCGAGGACCAGTCTGCGTCGCTCCGTGAGCAATTGCGGCGCCAGGCCATCGAATTGACCGAGCGCACCCCCCAGGGTGTGCAGATCGCCTGGGATCGCCAGGACTACGGCGGACTGGTGTTCAACGGCCCGCGCCTCACCGCGGCGCGTTACCTGAACGACAACTGGTACGCCAAGCTGGTACTGGAGCAGGGCCGATACAGCGGCGATGTCCTCGACCCATCGCGCCTGGGCAACGAGACCAATACCGAATTGACCTTGCAGCGGCAGTTGGAGAACGGCAACTACAAGCTGATTTTCGACAGCAGCCTGCGCAAGGACGATGACCGCAACGGCCTGGGCGCCAGCCGTACCTGGCAGGTGGACAGCGGCAACGAACTGGACGTCGGCGCCGATTGGCATCGCAAGAACGAGGACAGCGGCTACATGCGCACCTTCGGCCGGCAGGATGATGTCTGGGTCGGTGGGCGGCATCGCTATTCGGCCCGTGACCAGTTGTCCTGGAGCCTGGCCCAGCGCTGGTTCTCGACCCGCGGCGGCGATGATCTGGGCAATGGTCAGGCGTTGAAGATCGAGTTCGACCACACCCTGCAGTTCGAAGGGCCGAACTGGCAATTGCGCAGCGGTATCGATTACCAGCAAAACAGCCTGAACAACCGTTCGCTGCCCAACCTGGCCAATACCCTGGGCGGGGGCATCGACCTGATCGGGGCCGAACTCGACAATCCGGACCAGATCAACAGCCAGACCCTGCTGCAGAAACACTACGGCCAGCTGTTCTTCGGCAGTTCGTGGCGGCGTGGCTTCCCGGGGGCATTGAACCGCACGCGCGGGCAATACACCTGGCTGGTGGACGTCAGCACCGGCTGGCAGTGGACCGACAACACCATCAACTACGCCATCAGTACCGGTATCGGCACCGAGGTCATAGGGGATGACGAATTGGCAGTGACCTTCGGCTACCAGTCGGCGCCACAAGGCGGAACTGGCCAGTCCGGTGGCACCGCAGGTGTCAGCTACAGCGTGCGTTTCGGACGCTGATCATGGAATTCAAAGAGGAGTGAACCTTATGCAATCCATTCGTTGCGTGAGTCTGGCGATGGCCGCTTTGCTGATGGCCGGCTGCACCAGCTTTACCGGTCAAGACAGCCCTGAACTGTCCAAGAGTGCGCGCTGGGGCGTGTTGCCGCTGGTCAACTATTCCCAGACGCCCCAGGCCGGGGAGCGCAGTGAGCAGATTCTGCTCAGCGTGCTGAGCAGCCGCGGCCTGCAACCCCAGGTCTACAGCGGCGCGCCGGGGCAGGGCGAGCAGGCCTTGCTCGACGACAACGAGCGTCTGGCCGGTGCCATGGATTGGGCCCGCGAGCAGAAGCTCGACTATGTGGTGTCCGGCAGTGTTGAAGAGTGGCAGTACAAAAATGGCCTGGATGGCGAGCCGGCGGTGGGCATCAGCCTGCGGGTGGTCGAGGCGGGCACCGGCAAAGTGCTCTGGAGCAATAGTGGCGCCCGTGCCGGCTGGTCTCGTGAAAGCCTGGCTGGCGCAGCGCAGAAGGTGCTCGACAAGCTTGTCGGTGGCCTTAGGATCGAGTGACTGTCATGAGCTCTCCACACATGGACTACGCGCTGGCGCCCCGCGCCAGCGGTCCGGCGTCATGGCTGGAAACATTCCTGGTGACCGGGCTGGTCATCGGCTTGGGGCTGTGGCTGACGCCGCAGGACCCGCTGCAAGTACAGGCCGAGTTCCCCTGGCCGGTGCTGGCGCCGTTGTTGCTGGGCGTGCGCTACGGCTTTGTCCGCGGCCTGATCAGCGCCAGCCTGCTGGTGGCGGCATTCTTCATCCTGCGTCAGTCGGGGCTGGAGGCTTACGCGCCTATCGCTTCGTCCTACATCGTCGGCGTGCTGGTCTGCGGCATGCTCGTGGGCGAGGTGCGCGACCTGTGGGAGCGGCGCCTGTTGCGCTTGCAGATGGCCAACGAGTATCGCCAGTACCGACTCGACGACTTCACCCGGGCGCACCAGATCCTGCGGGTGTCCCATGATCGCCTGGAGCAGCGTCTGGCCGGCAGCGACCAGAGCCTGCGCAGTTCCTTGCTGGGCCTGCGCGAGCGCCTGCGTGCGGTGCCCAATGGCGATGATTCGCTGACCCTGCTGGCCGAGCCGGTGCTGACCCTGCTGGGCCAGTACGGCTCGTTGCGGGTGGCCGGGCTGTACCGTGTGGAGCAGGCCGGTAGCGCGCCTCCCACCCTGACGCTGCTGGCCTCCACCGGGACCATGGGCCCCCTGGACAACCAGGACCTGCTGGTGCGCTTGTGCCTGGAGCGCGAAGAGCTGGTGAGTGTGCGTGAGGAGCTGCTCGACAGCGGCGGGCAGGCGTCGGTGTCGTCCCTGCAGGCCTGTATTCCCTTGGTCGACACCCAGGGGCGGGTGCTGGCGATTCTCGCGGTGCGGCAGATGCCGTTCTTTGCCTTCCAGGAGCGCACCCTCAGCCTGCTGGCGCTGCTGGCCGGGCATATCGCCGACCTGCTGCACCCGGATTCACAGGTACTGCAGCTGGAAAACGCCGACGCCCAGCACTTCACCCGCCAGCTCAAGCGTTCGCTGGTGGATGTCGAGCAACACGGTCTGTCCGGATGCCTCTACGCCTTTGAACTGACCCAGCCCAACGATGAACTGGCGCGGCTGTTCGAGCGCAGCCAGCGCGGGCTGGACCTGCACCTGAGCCTGGTCAACGGGCGCGGGCACAGGCTGTTGCTGGTGCTGTTGCCACTGACCAGTGCCGAGGGCGCCCAAGGCTACCTGGCGCGCCTGGGCAGGCTGGTTCACGAGCACTTCGGCATGAACGTGGACCTGGCCAGCCTGGGGGTCACGGTGCTGCCTTACGACCTGGAGTCGGCCCGGCAACGCGATGGGCTGCGTAACTTCCTGTACAACGAGTGTGGCCTGAATGATCAGCAAGTGGCTGTTTAGCGGAGCGCTGTTTTTCGAGGTGGGGAGCTGGGCCAGTCTGACGACTCAATTGCCCGACCTGCAGATCGCGCTGCTGTATGCAATGTCCCACGGTATCGCCTGCGGCCTGCTGACGGCGGCGGTGTGGCTGCTGTTGCCGGCCCGCTATCGCCGGCCGTTGCCCTGGAGCCCGCTGTTCATTTTCAGCCTGGCGTTCTTTGTACCGTTGCTGGGCTCGGTCGGGGTGATTGCCGCGATCTTTCCGGCGCTGTATCTGCCGCGCAAGCGCGAGACGCAGATGTGGCAGGCGGTTGGCATTCCCGAACTGCCGTTTCGCGCCCAGACCCATCTGCATTCGCCGACCTTCGGCGACAGCGGCTTGCAGGATGTGCTGCGCCACGCCCCGGACCCCGACCAGCGCCTGGCAGCGCTGCTCGCCACCCGCAAGATGCCGGGCAAGGAAGCGGTGCCGATCCTCAAGCTGGCCCTGGGAGATCCCAGCGACGATGTCCGCCTGCTGGCCTATTCGATGCTCGACAAGCAGGAAACCGACATCAACCAGCGCATCCAGACCGCCCTCGAACAGTTGCCCGGTGCCGCGCCGAAGAAGGCCGGCGCCTTGCATGCCACCCTGGCGCGCTGGTACTGGGAGTTGGCCTACCTGGGCCTGGCCCAGGGCAGCGTCCAGCAGCACGTGCTGGGGCAAGCCGGCGAGCATGCCGAGCTGGCGCTGGAGGCGGGAGAGGGCGGCGAGTTGCTGTTGCTGGCCGGGCGTATCGCCCTTGAGCGGGGCGACATCGGCAAGGCGCGACTGCACATGCACCAGGCCCAGGAAGCGGGCATGGACCCGGCCAAGGTCTTGCCGTTTCGGGCCGAGATCGCCTTTGAAACCGGCAACTATTCAGAGATTCCCGCGCTGCTCAAAAGCTTGCCGCCGCAGATGCAACAACGTCCGCCCTTTGCCGGGCTGGTAAGGACCTGGACATGAAAACCGCCGTCAACCCAACGCCCATTGCCGATGTCTGCCTGTTGCTCGAGGGCACCTGGCCTTATGTGCGCGGCGGTGTGTCCAGCTGGATTCACCAGATGATCCTCGGTCTGCCGCAACTGACCTTTTCCGTGCTGTTCATTGGGGGGCAGCGCGAAGCCTACGGTCAGCGCCGCTACGAGATCCCGGCCAACGTGGTGCACATCGAAGAAGTGTATCTGGAGGAGGCCTGGCGCAATCCCAAGCACAAGCGGGTTGCCCACACGGCGTCCCTGGAGGAATTGAGCAACCTGTACCGTTACCTGCACAACCCGGAGAAACCGGCCGCCGAGCTGGGCATTGGCGTGCTCGATTCACTGGCCCAGGCGCGTATCACCCTGGATGACGTGCTTTACAGTCGTCCCAGCTGGGAGGCGCTGACCGAAGGTTACGAACAGCACTGTGCCGACCCGTCCTTCGTCAACTATTTCTGGACCCTGCGCACCATGCAGTCGCCGTTGCTGATGCTCGCCGATGCCGCCCGGCACATGCCGCGGGCCCGGGTCCTGCACTCGATTTCAACCGGTTATGCCGGGCTGGTGGGCTGCATTCTCAAGCAGCTGTGGGGCTGCCAGTTGCTGCTCAGCGAACATGGGATCTACACCAAGGAGCGCAAGATCGACCTGGCTCAAGCCAGCTGGATCGCCGAAAGCAGCAACCAGGCGCTCAACGACAGCATGGACGCAGGCTCCGGTTACATCCGCATGCTCTGGGTGCGCTTCTTCGAGCGCATCGGTCATCTGGTCTACGAAAGCGCCGACCAGATCATTGCCCTGTACGACGGCAACCGCCAGCGCCAGATCAAGGACGGCGCGCCGGCCGAGCGCACCCAGGTGATTCCCAACGGCATCAACCTGGACGTCTGGACCCAGGCCCTTGAATCCCGGGCCGACGGCATCGCTCCGGTGGTCGGGCTGATCGGCCGGGTGGTGCCGATCAAGGACGTGAAGACCTTCCTGCGGGCCATGCGCGGGGTGGTCAGCGTCATGCCCCAGGTCGAAGGCTGGATCGTCGGGCCGGAAGAGGAAGACCCCGAGTACGTCGCCGAGTGTCGCAGCCTGGTGGCCAGTCTCGGCCTGGAGCAAAAGGTGCTGTTCCTCGGGTTCCAGAAGATCCAGGACATCCTGCCGCAACTGGGCCTGATGGTGCTGACCTCCATCAGCGAGGCCCAGCCCCTGGTGATTCTCGAAGCCTGGGCCGCCGGCACGCCGGTGGTGAGCAGCGACGTGGGCTCTTGCCGTGAGCTGATCGAGGGCGGCGAGGCGGCCGACCGCGATCTGGGGCTGGCCGGGGAAGTGGTGGCCATCGCCGACCCCCAGGCCACGTCCCAGGCGATCATCGACCTGCTACGCAGTCCCGAACGCTGGAAGTCCGCCCAGGCCGCCGGTTTGCTGCGGGTGCACCGCTATTACAGCGAAACCCTGATGATCGAACGCTATCGCGCGCTGTATGACACCGCCATGAGCACCGCACACAAGGAGGCTGTGTAAATGGCCGGCATCGGTTTTGAACTGCGCAAGATTCTCTCCCGCGACTCCTACACGGCGACGCTGCACGCCTATGTCTATGCCGGGCTGATCAGCTCCGGGCCCTGGGTGCTGTCGATTCTCAGCGTGATGCTGGTGGGGGTCATCAGCCTGGGGCTGGTGATTCCGGAGGTGTTGATCCGCCAGTTCCTGATCACCGTGACCTACCTGATGGCCACGTCGCTGATCCTCACCGGCGGTTTGCAGCTGTTCTTCACCCGTTTTGTCTCCGACCGCCTGTTCGAGCGCAAGTACGAGCAGATCCTGCCGAACCTGGTGGGTGTACTGCTGCTGGTGACACTGGGCTCCGGGGTGCTGGGCATCGTGCTGTTGAGCTCCTTGTTCGACCAGCCGCTGCTCTACCGCCTGCTGACCCTGGCCAACTTCGTGGTGCTGTGCAACCTGTGGCTGGTGATCATCTTTCTCTCGGGGATGAAGGCCTATAACCGCATCCTGCTGGTGATGCTGGTGGGCTACGGACTGATGGTCGGCAGCGCATTCTTCCTGCGGCACATGGGCATGGAAGGCTTGTTGCTGGCGTTGCTGCTGGGGCATAGCTCGCTGTTGTTCCTGTTTCTCTACGACATCCTGCGCGAGTACCGGGCGGAAAAGCTGGTGGCCTTCGACTTCCTCGACCGTCGCCAGGTGTTCCTCAGCCTGCTGTTGACCGGGTTTTGCTACAACCTGGGCATCTGGATCGACAAGTTCATCTTCTGGTTCAACCCGGACACCTCCAGCCAGGTGATCGGGCCGATGCGCGCCTCGATCCTCTACGACTTGCCGATCTTCCTCGCCTACCTGGCGATCATTCCCGGCATGGCGGTGTTTCTGGTCAGGATCGAAACCGACTTCGCCGAGTGGTACGACCGGCTGTTTCGCGCGGTGCGCGACGGCGAGACCCTGCAGCATATCGGCTCGCTGAAAGCCGAGATGACCTTCTCGATCCGCCAGGGCCTGCTGGAAATCTGCAAGGTCCAGGGGCTGACGGTGGTGCTGCTGTTTCTCTTCGGTCCGCGCCTGCTGGAGTGGCTGGGGATGTCCAGTTATTACCTGCCGCTGTTCTACATCGACCTGATCGGGGTGAGCATCCAGGTGGTGTTCATGGCGATCCTCAACGTGTTTTTCTACCTCGACAAACGCGCGATCGTGCTGGAGCTGTGCCTGTTCTTCGTCGCCCTCAACGCCGCCTTGACCCTGCTGAGCCTGCACCTGGGGCCGAGCTACTTCGGTTATGGCTTTACCCTGTCGCTGCTGATCTGCGTATTGCTGGGGCTGGCGCGGCTGTCGACGGCGCTGGATGACCTGGAGTACGAGACCTTCATGCTCTCGCGTTGAGGCGTGCACGGCCCCTCCAGGCTCGCAGTCATGACGCCAGCGCAAGCCTGGTACAGGGCCGAGGTGCTGCTGTGCACTGCGTGAGTTGACCCCTGGCGCGAGGTGCTGATTGACCAGCGCCGGGGCAACGGATCACGGCTCTTTCAGGTAAGCGTTTTTTATCCGCTCCAGCGTACCGTCCTTGCGCAGTGTCTCGACTGCCGCCTGCAAGTGGCGCACGAGCAGCGCATCGCACTGTCTGGAGCAGGCCAGATACAGATCGGTCTTCATCAAGGACGGACTGACCTGCAACGTCCTGTTTGACAGCTTGCGCCAGATAGCTTGCGTTTCAGGAATGCCGTTGAACCAGGCATCGACGCGCCCCATCAGCAGCAATTGCGCCGGATTCTCACCAATCTCAAACGGATAGATCTGGGCATCGCTAAAGCCCTCTGCCCGCAGTTTTTGCTCTTGGGCGCTGCCTCGGCCAACGGCGATACGGGCAAAGGTTTCCCGTGCCTGCTGCATGCTCTGGACGCGTTTATCGAGGCTGAAAAACGCTCTGTCCATGCTCATGATGGGCGCGATCCAGGTGTAATCAGCCTCTCTTTCTGGCGTGCGCGACAGCGGAATGATCAGCTTGTCGACGCCTTTGCGTACGTTTTGCTGGGCTCGTGCCCAAGGCACTTCGACAAAGTGCAGCGTATATCCGGCCCGGGTCGCCGCTTCCAGTGTCGCGTCGCCGACGATGCCATGCAGGCCGGACTGGTCCAGCATCGATAGAGGCGGCGCTTCGGCGATGTACAGGTCGAAGCTACGGGACTCTGCGCCAGACACTGCGGGCCCCCAGACCATCAGCGCGAGCAGCGTCGTCAGGATCAGCGCCCCCCGCTGGCGCAACGTTTGACTCACATGAGTCATGGCAGTAACTCAACAGACAGTGGCATTTCATGCTCTCGGATTAACGCTGCGTATTCGACACCAACAAAGACCGACCGCAACGACCTGCAAAACGTGCCGCCAAGATTAGAGGGTTATGTGCAGAGATGGATGGATTTGACGGATTATTTTGACCGCTGATTGCCATCACGGTTCAGGGCTGGCGCAACCGGTGAGGGCAGCGACTGCTACGCGCTGACACTCAGGTTGAACAGCCGTGGGCAGCGCTGTATCAGTAGCCTCGCCAGCCTGGGACCAGGTCCCTCTGCATGCGCAGCCTGGGCATGCAGGGGATTTAGGGGACAGCCTTAAGTTTTAGTTAAAACGCTTCAATCAAACTGCTGATTATCATTCGCAATTGGCTGACTCAGACTGCGTTCGTGCCTCCACGCTCCCTGGAGCAAGCAACGAGCGGTCTATGCCAGTCACTATTGCACCACCCCGCAGCCTGTTTTCAGCGGACGCGCCGCTATGACGACGCTGTCTGCCACCTCATCCGCGGCCGATACGGCCGTTCACTCAGCCTTGGCCTGTTGCCATCTGCTGCTGCAACTGACCCAGGAACGCCTACCGCCTGCTGCGCAGCCGCCATCCCAGGAGCAGCCCCCCTCGTCGGACCTGCGCCAGGCCCTCAGGGACTATGCGCGCAACGCCGGCGTTGATCTGCGCCTGGAGCGCCTGGCGCTGGCCCGACTGACGCCGAAGATGCTGCCCCTGGTCTGGCGCAACCACAGCGGCGAATTCATGCTGCTGGCGCGGCTTTCGGACACCCAGGCGCTGGTGCAGCGACCTTCAATGCCGACCCCGGACATGCTCGATCGCCAGCAGTTGGCCGAGCAGTGGAGCGGGGAGGTGATTCGCCTGCGCCAGAGCGGTTTGCGCTTCGATCTGTCCTGGTTCGTACCGGAGCTGCTGCGCCATCGGCGGATACTCGGCGAAGTGTTGCTGTGCTCGCTGTTGCTGCAGGTGCTGGCCCTGGCGACGCCGCTGTTCTTCCAGGCGGTGATGGACAAGGTCATGGTGCACCGGGCGCTGTCGACCCTCGACGTGCTGGTGCTGACCCTGGTGCTGGTGGGCCTGTTCGAGGTGCTGCTCAAGGGCTTGCGTGAATACCTGGCGGCGCACACCGCCAATCGCATCGACATCGGCCTTGGGGTCAAGCTCTTGCGCCATCTGCTGGGCTTGCCGTTGCTGTACTTCAAGCAACGCCAGGTGGGGGCGATCATCACCCGGGTCCAGGAGCTGGACAGCATCCGCGAGTTCCTCACCGGTTCGCTGCTGACCCTGTGTGTCGACGTGGCCTTCACCCTGGTGTTCTTTGCGGTCATGGCCTGGATTTCCTGGCCATTGACCCTGCTGGTGCTGCTGACCCTGCCGCTGTATGCGCTGCTGGCCTGGTTCAGCACCGGTCCGCTGGAGAAGCGCATCGAGCGCCAGTTCTACAGCGCGGCGCGCAACACCGCCTTTCTCAATGAAAGCGTCAGCAGCAGCGAAACCATCAAGAGCCTGGCGGTGGAGCCGCGCATGCAGCGTCGCTGGGAGTCGCAGACGGCGCAGATGGTCGAGGCCGGGTTTGCCAGCCAGACCCTGGGCAGCGCCATCAGCCAGAGCGTGATGCTGTTGCAGAAAGTCACCGCGGTGGCGGTGATCTGCTGGGGCGCGAGCCGTGTCATCGACCTGCAGATGAGCATCGGCCAGTTGATTGCCTTCAACATGATGCTGTCCCACGTCAGCCAGCCTGTGGCCAAGCTGATCGAGGTCTGGCAGCAGTTCGTCCGGGTGCGGGTGTCGGTGGACAAGCTGGGCGACATGCTCAACCTGCCGGTGGAGCAGGCCGAGGGGGATTTGCGTCCGGCACAGGCCTTGCGTGGCGAAGTGCGCATCGAACAGTTGGTGTTCCGCTACCGTCCGGAACTTGCGTGGGTGCTGCGCGGCCTGGACCTGCATATCGCCGCCGGGCAGACCCTGGGCATCGTCGGGCCGTCCGGCTCCGGCAAGAGCACGCTGACCCGCCTGCTGCAGAAACTCTACACCCCCGATGGCGGGCGCATCCTGATCGACGGCTTGCCCCTGGATCAGTTGCAGCCGGCCTGGTTGCGCAGCCAGATTGGCGTGGTGCTCCAGGAGAACTACCTGTTCAACCGCAGCGTGCGCCACAACATCGCCCTGCGCCATCCCACGGCTTCCCTGGAAAGCGTGATTGCCGCAGCGCGCCTGGCCGGTGCCCATGATTTCATCCTGCGCCTGCCCCTGGGCTACGACACCGTGCTGGCCGAAGCCGGCAGCTCGTTGTCCGGTGGCCAGCGGCAACGCATCGCCATTGCCCGGGCACTGATGGGCGATCCGCGCCTGCTGATCTTCGACGAAGCCACCAGCGCCCTGGATGACGAATCCCAGGCGCTGATTCAGGACAACATGGCGAGCATTGCCCAGGGACGCACGGTGATCATCATTGCCCATCGGCTGTCTGCGGTACGGCATTGCCAACGCATCATCGCCCTGGAACAGGGGCGTATCAGCGAATCCGGCAGCCATCAGCAACTCTTGGCCAACGGCGGTTGCTACGCGCGCCTGTGGGCGTTGCAGCAGGCGCTGAGCAAGGAGGCGTCATGATGTTCGGCACGCTGTTGTCTCGCTGGCGCCGCGCCTGGCAGCGCCTGGGTGATGCGCGGACGCGGCTCAAGCGCAGCCGCGACGAGTACGAGTTCCAGCCCGGCTACCTGGAAATTGTCGAGCGGCCACCGGCGCCCTGGGCGCGCTGCACGGCGCTGCTGCTGATCCTGGCGATCCTGCTGGCCCTGGGCTGGGCGATCTTCGGTTTTCTCGACATTCATGCCAGTGCCGCCGGGCGCCTCATGGTCTCCAGCTACACCAAGGTGATCCAGGCCCACGAGGCGGGTGAAGTCCGGGCCATCCACGTACGTGACGGCCAGCGGGTCAAGGCCGGCGAGGTGCTGGTGGCGCTGAACCCGATTGGCATCGACGCCGAACTGAGCGAGTTGCGCACGCAACTGGACTTCAAGCGTCTGGAGCTGGCCCGGGCCCGCGCACTGCTGACCCCGGAGCCCTTGCACAGCTATCAGGCGCCGGCTGGCCTGGATGCACAGCAGGTAGCAGCGGCCCGGGAGCAACTGCTCAGTACCTGGAAGGAAATCAGCGCCAACCTGGACAGCCTCAACGCCGAGATCGCCATCAACCAGGCCAATCAGCGGGCCCGGGGCAGCGAGATCAGCGCCCTGGGCAAGCTGTCCAGCAATGTGCGCAAACGGCTCCATGCACGCCGGGCGATGGCGGCTGAACAATTGATGCCCATGGTCGAGTTGCTTGAGCAGGAAAAGGAGCAACTGGAGGTCGAGCGTTCGCTGGCCCAGCAACAGGCCGAGCTGCAGGTGCTCAAGGCCCAGGCGCAGAACCGTCGCGAGCAGCGCGACAGCTTCCTGGCCAGGACCCAGCGCGAGCAGCACGAATTGCTCAATCGCAGCCAACAGGAGATCGCGGTGCTTGAGCAGCAACTGATTCGTGGCCGCGACCGCCAGCGCCTGCAAACCCTGCTGGCACCGGTGGACGGCGTGGTCCAGCAACTGGCGGTGCATACCCTGGGCGGCGCCGTGCAAGCGGCGCAACAGTTGCTGGTGATCGTGCCCGAAGGGGCCGAGCTGGATGCCGAGGTCATGGTGCTGAACAAGGACGTGGGCTTCGTCAGGGCCGGCCAGCCTGTGGAGATCAAGGTGGATGCGTTTCCCTACACCCGCTACGGCACCTTGCGCGGCACGGTGGAGCATGTCTCCGGTGATGCCATCAAGGACGAACAGCTGGGGCTGGTATTCCCCACGCGGATTCGCCTGGAGCGTGCGGCCATTGCCGCGGGGCAGGGCTGGATGCCCTTGCAGGCGGGGATGAGCGTGACCGGCGAGATTCGCACCGGCGAGCGGCGGGTGATCAATTACCTGCTGAGCCCGATTCGTGAGTATCAGTCCGAAGCGTTGCGGGAGCGTTGAACATGACCCGCGCTTTCGATGCCGCTTGCGAACCCTCAGCGACGCTGCTCGACACCGGCCTGCACGCCCTGGCCTGGGCCGCCCGGCGCTTCGACCTGAACATCAGCGTGGCGCAACTGACTCACCGCCTGGGACGGGTTGAAGGTCCGGCCGACAGCCTTGACCTGCGGCGCTGCGCCGGCTGGATCGGCCTGCGCGCACGGGCGGTGCAGAGCCGGGTGCAGCGCCTGCATCACCTGCCGCTGCCGGCACTGTTGAACACCACTCACGGCTGGGCGGTGCTGGAGGCGGTGGAGGACGAGCAGGTCCGGGTGTTCTGGCCGCTGCAGGGGCAATGCCAGAGCCTGTCGCGCCAGGAGCTGGCGACGCTCTGGCAGGGCCAGGATCAGCGAACGGGAGAGGTGCTGCTGCTGGCCGAGCGGCACGTGCAACTCAAGACCGGTGGTTTCGGCGTCTCCTGGTTCCTGCCGTCGATCCTCAAGCATGGGCGCCAGTTTCGCAGCGTGCTGCTGGTGTCGCTGATGCTGCAAGGGGTGGCGCTGGTCACGCCGCTGCTGTTCGAGAACATCATCGACCGGGTCCTGGTCAGTCGCGGCCTGTCGAGCCTGCAAGTGCTGGGGATCGCCATGCTGGCCCTGGCGCTGTTCGAGCCGTTGTTCGGCCTGTTGCGGTCCTGGCTGTTCAGCAATGTGGCGAGCAAGATCAACGCCGAGCTGTCCGCGCGCCTGTACCAGCACCTGATCCAGTTACCGCTGGAGTATTTCCAGCGCCGCCAGAGCGGCGAGATCATCGCCCGGGTCGGCGAGATGCAGCAGGTCCGCCAGTTTCTCACCGGCTCGGCCTTGACCCTGGTGCTGGACCTGGCGTTCTGCGGGCTGTTCATCGCCGTGATGTACAGCTATGCACCGCTGCTGACCTGGGTGGTGGTGGGTTCCCTGGCCCTGTATTTCCTTTTCTGGCTGTGCGTGGGGCCCTTGCTGCGCAGCCGGGCCTTGCGCGAATACGAGTTGAATGCGGCCAACACGGCGTTTCTCACCGAGACCGTGAGCGGCATCGAGACCATCAAGACCGGGGCCATCGAAAGCGCCTTCCAGCAGCAGTGGCAGCGCCAGCTGGCGGCCTATGTGCGGGCGGCGTTCCACACCCGCATCGTCGGGATCTGGGCCGGGCAGGGCATCGGCCTGATCCAGAAGCTGACCGCGGCGCTGTTGCTCTGGTGGGGCGTAATGCTGGTGCTGGACGGCCAGTTGAGCCCCGGTCAGCTGGTGGCCTTCAACATGCTGGCCGGGCATGTGGTGGAGCCGATCCTGCGCCTGGCCCAGGTCTGGCAGGACTTTCAGCACACGCTGATTTCCCTGCGTCGCCTGGGGGACATTCTCGACAGCGACTGTGAAAGCGGTAGCGGCGGTCTGGCCTCGGTGCCGGCGTTGCAGGGCGCCGTGAGCTTCCAGGGCGTGCGCTTTCGCTACGAAGAAGACGGCCAGGAGGTGCTGCGCCAGCTGGATCTGGAGATCCAGCCGGGCGAGTTCGTCGGCATTACCGGGCCCTCCGGTTCCGGCAAGTCGACCCTGACCCGCCTGCTGCAGCGCCTCTATGTGCCCCAGCACGGCCGGGTGCTGGTGGACGGCATCGACCTGGCCATCGCCGACCCGGTGGCCCTGCGCCGCAACATGAGCGTGGTGCTCCAGGAGAGCGTGCTGTTCGCCGGCAGCATTGCCCAGAACATCCGCCTGTGCCGGCCTCAGGCCAGCGATGCCGAAGTGCAGCACGCTGCGAGTCTGGCCGGGGCGGCGTCCTTTATCGAGGCCCTGGCCCAAGGCTACGAGACCGAGGTGGGCGAGCGGGGCGGCCAGCTCTCCGGCGGCCAGCGGCAACGCATTGCCCTGGCCCGGGCCCTGCTGACCAACCCCGGCATCCTGTTGCTGGACGAAGCCACCAGTGCCCTGGACTACGAGTCGGAAGCGGCGGTGATGGCCAATCTGCAGGGCATCGTCCGCGGCCGCACGGTGATCAGTGTCGCCCATCGCCTCAACACCCTGCGCCACGCGGACCGGATTCTGGTCATCGATCAGGGCCGGGTGCTCGAACAAGGCACACATCAACAGCTGCTCGCCCTGGATGGCGTGTATGCCCGGCAATGGGCACTGCAGATGAAGGATTGACCCCACCCACGGCAGGAGGACTCAGCCACCCGTCATGTCTCCCCACTCCGCATATCCATAGGCAGCCCTGCGCAATACGCAGGGCCCGGCTCAAAACAGACAAAGGATCATTGCAATGGCTTTTATGTCCAAGGACTTCACGCGCCTGCTCAATACCCTGATCGACCAACAGATCAAGACGGCAGGGCGGCAAACCGAATGGTTCCACATGAGCGCCGACGAGCGTGCCGAGTACATCGGCCAGGTCGGCGAGCGGCTGCTGGAAATGCAGCAGAGCACCCTGAGCGTGCTGGCCGCCCAGCACTACCAGATGCAGGACAACCCGGTCTCGGTGGGCGACCAGTTGCAGGTGCTGCGACAACGCCGCAAAGAAATGAAGGCCATCGCCGACACCCCGGCCACCCTTGCCTACAAGCAGCAACTGGACCGCGACATCCTGTTGTACAGCCGCCAGGACACGGCGATCAGTCACTATGACAGCACCTGGAACAAGGCCCTGCGGCTGCTCAGTCCTGGTGGCGCCAAGGCCGAGGTCCTGCAAGCCGATGCGCCGGCCAAGCAGAAAGAGCTCAAGGGCCGGATCAACCGCCTGGAGAAGCTCCTGAGCGTGCAGGTTGCCGACTCCACCTTCAGTCAGGCCTACGTGACCCTGTTCTCCGAGCTGCAGGCCTACAAGGAGGTGAGTACTCGCTACAACGCCTTGCTCAAGGCCGCACCGCAGCAGCAGGCCGCGAGCCTGGCGGCACTGGCCAAGCCGCCTCGGGCTTCCGACGAGCTGCCGGTGAACCTGTCACTGCTGATGATGGAAGAGCGCCCGGGTTACATCCGCATGAACGTGGCACTGGTCAATGCCAGTACCGATGGGCGCTTCAAGGACTTCTACCTGGACCACGGCCGGCTGGTGGTGCCCACCGACGGCGTGCTGAATTTTTCCTTTGGCACCGCGGCCCGGTCCCTGGCCTGGCAGCAACAGTACCGGCTCAAGAGCGAGCCGCCGTCCATGCGCTCGCCGACCTATGCACCGATTCGCTCAGTGCTGGTCAAGACCGGGTTCGTCGAGCAGTACTTTGCCAACCATCTGGTGTCGGAAAGCTCCCTGCGTGAAGGCTTCAAGGCCCAGGTGCTGAGCAACGGCCACAAGCTGCTGTTGACCAACGTCGATCGCAAGGTGCCCAACCAGGTCGGCATCCAGGTATCGGGCCAGTCGCCCGGCACCAGCGTGCCCCGCGAAGTGCCCCTGGCCAGCGCCTTGAGCGAGCTGATCAACCAGAACGCGGACCTCAGCAGCTTCCAGACCCTGGGCGTCGAAGACTATCGGCAGAACAGCTACCACCCGGACCGCGACGGCCTGTTCGTCAATATTCATGAGCTGGAGCGCTCGGTCGGCTTTGCCGAGCACCAGTACCTGCTGGAAATGCCCCAGGGCGACGCTTTCCGTTCGGCGACGCCGTTTGCCCTGATGACCGTCGAGGGCGACAAGGTCAGCAGCAGCCACCTGAGCAAGGCTCAGACCGAGGCTTTGTACCAATACAACGCGGCGTTTTTCGAGCGCCTGGAACAACTGCGCGACAAGGGCTTCAAGGCCAGCCGGCTGTTCGAAGGCAGCAGCGAGCGCGCCACCTTCGTGCAACAGCTGACGCGCTTGCTCGAACGCAACCACATCACCCCGGCCGGGGTACTGCTGGCGCAACACAGCCGTCCGAGCCTGCGGGATATCAAGGGCAACAACCTGAACAAGGTGCTGTGGGAACAGGCCTTCGCCGCGTCGGTCTGGCAGAGCCACGACAACGATCAGCTGCTGTTCGACCTGGGGCAGAACCTGGTGCAGAGCCAGGCACTGGGCAAGGTCCTGCAAGGCGGCTATCTGCAAAGCGACATTGCCCAGGCCAAGTTGCTGCTGGCACCGCTGTACGAACAGTGGCGCGCCCAGGCGATCGAGGTGGAAACCCAGCGCGTGGCCAGCGCCAACGCCGCGCAGCATCCAGGCAACCCGAAGGTGCATGTCTTCGATCAGGTGGCGCTGGAGCGCGGCCTGGACAGCAAACTGCTGAACCTGTTGTTGAGCGGCCCCCAGGGCCTGGCGCCGGCCGACGGCGCCTTGCGGCCGACGGTCGAGGCGCTGTTGTCCGGCGACCAGGGCCGCAGCCTGCGCAAGCAGGCGTTGTTCCATGCCCTGCGCCCCGTGGCCGACAGCTTTTCCAAGGCTGCGGTGCCGGTCAATGCCCATGCCGCGCTGACGCCGAAAACCGGCGCCGACAAGGTCATGATCAACAACCGGCTGAATCAGCCCGACCCCTACCTGATCCTCAATACCCACCCGGAGCAGGCCCAGACCGATAAAGCACTGCTGATCCAGGACGACAAGTACCGCAGCTACAGCCAGTTCCGTCCCGACCCGAACAATGAAGCCACGCGCTACATGAACGATTTGGACACCCCGTTCGTGGGGGGCATCTCCGGGACCACCCAGACCGTCAGCAATGCCTTGCCGGAGTTGCTCGGTAGTGTGCCGAGCGTCAAGCAGTACTGGCAGTTCCAGATGGCCAACGCGGCCTTCATGATCCGCAACGGCTATCACTCGTTCTTCGAAACCCTGTATGTCGCCGCCCGCTATGAACCCCAGGGGCCGGAAAGCATCGGCCAGGACCTGCTGCAGACCTTCGACCGCTACCGTGCCCAAGGGCGCCGCGAGGCCTTGCACGGGGAGCTGTACGACGCGGTGATGGCCCGAGTCCTGCCCATCGTCAATCAAGGCCTGGCGCCGAGCGAGGAGTTCCATCCGCCGCGCTTCACCGACCTCGGCCCGCTGCCCGCGCTGTTGGGGCAGGCCGCCAAGGACCGGCAACTCAAGAGCGGATTGGTGGGGCTCGAGGCCGGCTTCGAACCACGCCAGGGCAGCGCCGACATTCATCAGTTTGCCGCCGACCCGGTGCAGTTCGCCCAGACCCACACCCTCAGCGCCGAGGCCCTGGTCAAGGCGGGACGCTTGCCGGCCCAGGGCAACGTGCAGTTGGTGGAAGTCGCGCCCAAGCTGTATGAGCTCGAATACACCGAGCACAGCGCCAACTCCGTAAGCGCCGCGAGCGCGGACAGCGTGCCGGCGTATTTCCTCGGCTACAACGGGCCGAACCAGGCCAACGCCGCGCCGGCCTATGTGGACATTCCCCGGCAGGCGCGCCCGGGCAGCTTCCTGTTTACCGGTAGCTTGTCGGGCTGCTCGCTGGTGGTGACCCGCCTGGACGCCGATACCTATCGGGTCTATCACGACGGTCGGGTCAACAGTTCGCTGCTGTACGACAACGTGGTGATGGCGGTCGACTACAAGGACTACCAGGTGGCCGGCACGGCCGAGGGCCTGGCTGCGGCGTACATGCAATTCGTCGACGGCCAGTGGCAACTGGTGTTCCAGCGCCAGGAGTACCAGCGCGAAGGGCAGATGGTCTGGCCGAAGTTGCGCGAGGGGGCAGAGCCGCTTGCCATCCAGACCGCCGACAGCCAGGTGCAGGAGCGCAACCGGACCCAGTTCGCCGAGTACCGCGAACAGGTGCACCAGAACCTGAAGAAAGTCGCGAGCCAGTTCGGCGTGTCCAGCGAAGGGGTGGCCGATGGCGTCTACAACGGCGGCGATTTCTCTGCCGAGCATCCGGCCATTGCCGCCTGGAATCGGCTGCGCGAAGCGGTCCAGGCCAAGGTCAGTACCGACATCGAACAGCTCAGCAACCAGCGCTATCAACTCCAGGAGCAGCGGCGCGGGGCGGGCGACAAGCGCCTGATCGACCAGCAGATCAAGCAGCTCAACCTCACCCAGGATTTCTACCGGGCGCAGTACGAGCCGGTATTGCGTGAGGCCGCTTCGGTGGAAAAGACCTGGCTCTGGCAGCAGATCCAGGCCCAGCAAGGCAGCGCTGCGGTGGTGCGCACCGACGACACGGCGATCCAGGGTGGCGGCGATGAGCGCAGCACCAGCGTCGGCGAGCGCTACGCCATAGCCGAGGCCTATCAGCGCGGGGCCCGGGGCACGGCCTTCAGCGATGGCGTGCGGGATTTCCGCGAGATCAAGATTCCCGGGCTGGACGGCAAGCAGTCGGCCCTGGAAATGAAGCGGCTGTTTCTCGACGGTCAGCTCACGCCTGGGCAGCGTGGCGCCTTGAGTGCTCGCATCAGCGAAACCAGCCAGGCCGAATACATCGACAAGGTGCTGCGCCAGACCGCGACCTTCAGTGAAGATTTCCAGGGCGCTGGCAGTGTCTTCAGTCAGTTGGCGCCCCAGGATTTCTACCTGTCGCTGGTGGGTGACCGCTCCGGCGGGCGCTGCTACCCGCTGGTGCGGGCCATGGCCGTGGCCCTGGCCAATGGCGGCGAGGCGGGGGTCAACAGCCTGGTGCAGAAGCTGTTCCTGGCCTCGGCCGATCCCCAGGCCGGCAGCTCGACCTTGCTCAAGAACAGCCTGATCCGCCTGCATTCCAATGTCGACGCGGTCCAGGCCTCCAAGGCGCTGGGGCAGTTCCAGTTGTCCGACGTGGTGGCGCGGCTGGCCAACAGCAGCAGCGACTCGATGTTTGCCCTCAACACCCAGAACCACTCGATGCTGGTGGGCAGTACCCAGGGGCCCGAAGGCCGTCGCTACTACTTCTATGACCCGAACGTGGGGATCTTCGCCTTCGATTCCAGCAAGGGCCTGGCCAAGGCCATGGAGCAGCACCTGGTGCGCCGCAAACTGGCGGCGCACTACGGCTCGTTCGGCAGCCAGTCGCAGCCGGCCTTCAACCTGGTCGAGATCGATACCCACAAGATGGCCGAGGTGCCGCTGGGCAGCGGGCTGAATGTCGCCGATCTGTCTCGTCCCGAGGAGTTGGCCGGCGTCATCGGCCAACGCCGCCAGGTGGAGCAGGCGGTAGGTGCCCAGCAGCGCGTCAGCCAGGACCTGCGCCTGGGTGCGGCGCTGACCACCTTCGACGCCGAGCAATGGGGCGCGCGCTTCGATGCCGCCAGCACTCGACTGGCCCAGGAGCACCAGCTGAGCAGCCAGTGGATACCGATCATCGCCAACACCGAGGCGCAGCCGGAGGGCGGCTATCGGGTGCAGTTCATCAACCGTGACCAGCCCGAGCAGACCCGCTGGCTGAGCACCGACGACGGCACCTTTGTCGAATTCCGTCGTTTCGTCGATGAGCACATGAGCGTGCTCAGCGAGCACTTCACCCTGGAGCACGGGCAGATCCGGCCCCGCGCCGGGGTCAGCGAAGCGGCGCATGTGGACGGCCTGAACGCGGGCTTTGCGGTCCAGACCCTGATCCAGTGGTTGGCCGACAAGAACCGCAAGGACGCAGCCCAGGGCGTGGTGTCACCGGACCTGGCCACGGCCCTGAAGATCCATAGCTATCTGGGCCTGGCGCAGATCGGCCACGGCACCCTGCAAGATGTGGCCAAGGTCACCCAACTGGTGCAAACCGCGTTGCGCGGCGAGGCCCTGGCCGCCGAGTCCTCGCTCAAGGACTTTGCCTCGACCCTGGGGCACACGGTCAACGAGGGTGCAGGCGTGCTGTTTGGCGGGGCCATGGTCGGCCTGGATGCCTACGAGCTGGCCCATGCCGAAAACGATGTGCAGAAAGCCGTATTCGGCACCCAACTGGCGTTCGACTCGGCGAGCTTCGTCAGCGGCGCGGCGGGCATCGGTGCCGGGTTGGTCGGCGCCTCGACCACTGCGGCGGTGCTGGGCGGCGCGGGGGTGATCCTCGGCGGCCTGGCGGTAGGCTTCACGGCACTGGCCCAGGCCTTTGGCGCGGTGGCCGAAGACGCCAAGGCGGTGGGACGTTACTTCGATACCCTGGACAAGGCCTATCAAGGCAACGGCTACCGTTATGACGAGAAACAGCAGGTGCTGGTGCCGCTGCCCGGAGCGGTGGTCAAGCGCCTCGACCTGCGCTCAAGCGAGGTCGGTTTCGACAGCCAGTACATCTACCGCACCCATCACGGTTCTACCGGCTCCGGGGCGATCAACTACTTCTTCTGGGTTGGCGACTTTCCGCGGATGATCCACGACCGCGCCCAGGCGATCGAGGTGCGCAGCGGCATTGGCCACGGCGCCCAGCCGCCCAAACTCGACCACGGCGACAGCCGGACGGTGATCCTGCCGGGCACACCCAAGTCCTACATCAGCTACGAGTACATGATCCTGCCGGGGGCCACTACCCGGCATGACACGGGCTTCGATGTGATTCGCAGGCTCGAGCAGGACCGGCGCTTCGACTACGACTTCTACATCTTCCCGAGCGAGGAGACGATCCGGCGCATTCACCAGGAGTACGTCGAGACGCCGGTAGAAGTGCTGCTGGATGGGCGCAACCGGCAATTGGTCGTACCGCAGCTGCCCAAGGAACTGTACGGCTATCTGCGCTACGACATCCAGGGCGCCGGCGGCGAATACCTGATCGGTCTCAACCAAGGCGCCGAGGTCAGGCTCAGCAACGAGGCCGGCAGTCAGCGGTCACGCTGGATCATCGACAGCAGCCAGCTGGAGAGCGACAGCATCACGGTGGCCAAGGACCATTTGCTGGTGGGCGGGGTCAAGGTCAGGCTCGATCCGGCCCAAAGCGGCGAGGTGCTGCTGGTCAACGCCAAGGGCGAAGTGCGGGCAGTCGATTTTGTCGGCCAGACCACTGACGTGGTCAAGGAAGACGCCAGCCAATGGCAAGTGCCCGGGCAGCGCATCGAACAGCACCTCAAGGACCTGGCCCAGGCCCACCAGTTGCACGGCCAATACGTGCTGGTGGAGAACTACAAGCACGGTGAGCGCAATGTCGGTCGGGCGTACTACGACGTCGCCAAGGACCGCATGCTGTTCACCGACACCGATGTACAACAGGCCGGCAACGCCCAGCTGGGCGCGGTCATCGGCGAGCATGCCTACTTCGTCGATGCCCAGAACGCCGCCGCCTGGCGGGTCGACATTGCCAGCGGCAAGGTCGATGCGCAGTTCGCCCCGTCGTTCAACCAGAGCACCGGCCAGATCAGCCGATTCTGGCAAGAGGGCGATGCGGTGTATCTGGCCCGTCGTTATCAGCTCAAGGAACGAGAAGCCGAGCTGAGCTTCCGCATCCTCGGTGACCGGATGGAACTGGTGGGGGTGGTCGGCGATGACTCGCTGCTGCAACTGTCGGCAAGCAACGGTCAGCATGGCAAGGACGCCAAGACCCTGCTCAGTACCCTGCTCAAGGGCTACGAGGCACAGACCACCCCGCGCGACACCCCGGTGTACAGCCTGGGCGCGCCCCTGCTGGAGCCGACCGCGGCAGAGCTGATCACGGTATTTGGCCTGGATAACGCCAAAGTCGCGCACCGCTACTGGGTGCGCAGCAGCGATGGTGTGGTGATCAAGCCGAACCTGGCGCCACCGGCCGGGCAGGCGCCGAGTGCCGATGCATCGGGGCAGGTGCAAAGTGCCTGGAAGATTCCGGCGGACCTGGTGTTGGCCGGCAGCCTGGCCCAGCCCGGTGGCCAGGAGGTGTTCTATTTCTACAGCCAGGCGCAGCAGGTGCTGTTCCGCCAGGAAGGGCCGGGGCAGCAGGTGCTCGATGCCGGCCAGCCAAGCGCCTTGCGCCTGACCACGCCGCCCCTGGCCAATGTGCTCAATCTCAACGGCCATCTGCTGGCCGTGACCAAGGACGGGCGCATCGCGCGGATCGAGGCGACCGGGCGCCTGAGCTATGAGGCGGTCAACGAGCATTGGCTCAAGGGTCGCAGTAGCTGGTGGAAGGACCTCGCCGAGGTCGCCGGCAGCAACGCCACCCTGGCGGTATTCGGGGTCAAGGCTGCCGACGGCAAGCGTGCGCTGCCAGTGTGGTACCACAACGCTCAGGTGGTGGTGGCGTCGTCCGCGCTGCAAGACAAGCCGCTGCAGTTTCTCGGCTTCGACGGTGCCAGTGGCAGTGCCCGGCTGTTCGAGCCCGAGAGCGGCAAGCTCTATCTGCAGCCGCCGCTGACATCACAGGCACTGCCGAACGCGTTTGGCAACGATGAGGTGCTTGAGGCCTCGGCCCAATTGCCGGCCGCCATTGACTGGATGCCCACGCTGCAACTGCGCTCGGCAGTCCAGGTCGATGCCGGCTTGCGCTTGACCACCGTGCAGGGCGAAGTGCTGCTGCGCAGCAACAACGGCGATGTGCAGTTGGTGGCCGTGGACAAGGGCTGGCAGCAGGCACATCTGGGCAATCTGCCCCAGGCCCTGGCGACCGTGGCCGGACAGTGGGGCGCCAAAGGCGTGTTGACCTTGCAGGATGGCGCCAGCCGCGGCTGGTTCGATATCGCCAGTGGGCAGATGTTTGCCAGCAACGGCATTGCGGGCAGCGACCTGCGCTTTATCGGGGTCGTCGCCGGGACGCCGAACTCGGCCTATGTCTATAGCCCGACCGAGCAGGCGCTGTATCAGCTCAAGGACGGCAAGGCACTGCAGCTTGGCCATTACGCCAATGTCGAGCGCATCGGCTCCTCGCTGCTGCTTCAGGGCGCCAGCGGCAATGGTCATCAGGATGATCTGGCGCCGCCGTTGATTGCCGGGGTCGACAGTGTGGTGCTGCACGGCGGCGCCGGGGATGACACCTACCGCCTGACTCCGGCGATGTGGGCGCATTACCGCTCGGTGGTCATCGACAACGACGATCCGGGCCTGGCCCTGGACCGGGTGATCCTGCCGGTGGCCGATGGCAAGCACATCCTCGTCAGCCGGCGGGGTGAGGACGTGCAGCTGACCGACACGGGCAATGGCACGGCCCTGGTGCTGCGCCAGGTGCTGGGCAACCAGGCGGCCGCCCATGGGCATTTGCTGATCGAGCTCAAAGGCGATTCGTCGATGCTCAGCGTCGAGCAGCTGCTCAAGGGCTTTGGCCCGAGCGGATCGGCCCGGGACAGCGTGTTCGAGCTGGCCTGGAGCCAGCGCGAGACGCTACCGGCGGCGAACGCTCTGAGCTCGGCGGCGAATGAGCTGGACTCGGCTCCGGATGGCCAGGGCCCCAGCCTGGCAAAACTCAGCGGGGCCATGGCGGCCTTCGCTGACACGGGCGGCGCTCGCGAACAGCTGCCCAAACACCATCAGGCCGCGCAGGCGGTGCTGGTGCCTTCACTGACCTGACCGCGCAGAAGCAACACAGGAGGGGCGCAAAGCCTCTCCTGTCTGCGGCTCCCTCTTTTCCCGGTGTTAGATCCAACCATGAGCAAACCCATGAATTCGCGGCAGCGAGCCTTTGCCGGCTGGCTGCTTGTCGTCCCGCTGCTGGTGGCGCCCCTGGCGCAGGCGGTGCCATTGCCTCAGCAAGACCTGCCACAAGACTCAGCGCAGCATCCGCCACCCCCTATGTCACAACAGCGGCCCCAGGCGCTGCCCAGTGACCTGTGGCGGGTGTACCTGGATGCCCGGCAGAACAACAGCGAGCTGGCGGCGGCCCAGGCCGATCAGGCCGCCCGCGCCGAGGCGGTGCCCCAGGCCAGGGCCGGCCTGCTGCCCACGCTGTCCGCCAGCGCCGATCTGAATGCCACCCGCACCTCCCTGCAGCAGCCACGGCAGGACACCCGGCGCGGTGGCAGCAGTTATCAGGCGGTGCTGAACCAGCCGATATTCCGCGCCGATCGCTGGTTCGCCCTCAAGGCGGCACAAGCTGAAGACCAGCAGGCCCAGTTGGAGCTGGCCGCCGCCGAGCAGAAACTCATGTTCGACAGCGCCCTGGCCTATTTCGGCCTGCTCAAGGCCCAGGATGCCCTGGCGGCGGCCAAGGCCGAGGAAGCGGCGCTCAAGCGCCAGCAGCAACTGGCCGAGCGCGGCTTGCAACTGGGCCTGTCGGACCGCACCGATGTGCTGCAGGCCCAGGCCGGGCATGACACCGCGCGGGCCAACCGCATCGTCGCGCAGAAGCAGACCGATGACGCCTTCCAAGCCCTGGACACCCTGACGCATCAGCAGTACCAGGCGATCCAGGGGCTGCGCCACGACATGCCGGTGCTGTTGCCCGAACCCAACGACGCCCGGCGCTGGGTGGACACCGCCGTGCGCCAGAACCTGACCCTGCAGGCCAGCCAGTTCGCCCTGGAGGCGACGCAGCAGACCCTGAGCGCGCGCAAGGCCGGGCACGCGCCGACCCTGGATGCGGTGCTGCGCTACCAGATCGGTGACAACGACAGCCTGGGTTACGGCAACAGCGATATCCGTGGCAACGGCTACGGCGGCAACGTCGAGCAGCGCACGGTCGGGCTGCAGTTGAATATTCCGCTGTTCAGCGGCGGCCAGACCCGCTCCCAGGTGCGCGAAGCCCACCAGCGGATGAACCAGCGCGAGTCCCTCAACGACGGCTTGCGGCGTCAGGTTGTGGAGCAGACCCGCAACCTGCATCGTGGCCTCAACAGCGGTGTCGATCAGGTGCAGGCACGGCGCCAGTCGATCATTTCCAACCAGGGCGCGGTGCTGGCCTCGCAGATGGGCTTTCAAGTCGGAACCCGCAATATCGTCGATGTGCTGGAGGCGCAGCGTCAGCTGTACAACGCCGTGCGCCAGTACAACAACAGCCGCTATGACTACATTCTCGACACCCTGCGGCTCAAGCAAGCGGTGGGAACCTTGTCGCCCCAGGACCTCAAGGCGCTTTGTGATTACCTCAAGGCCGACTACGATCCGGACCTGGATTTTCTGCCGCCGGAGTTTCCACGCCGGCTGGCAAAACGCTGACAGGGCCTGGCAAGACACCGGGCCGGGGTTGGCGGGCATGGTTTTTTCAAGGTAAAGGGGCGAGCGGTTGTACGGGTTATTGGACTTCTTCCACAGTCACAAACGCTGCTGTTATGCCTTGGGTGTGGTGATCGCGGTCGGCGCCGCAGTGGCGTTGGGCAACTACTACCGGGTGCAGGTCGAAGACGTCTACCGGGCCAGCGTCCAGATGCAGACCCAGGAGCAGGCCCAGGACCTGGAACAATGGAAGTCCAACGGCTTTGCCATTGGCGCACTGTCGATCCTCGGGCGCCACAACCCCTGGCTCAAGCGCATCGTCCTGGAGCCTGCGCCCTCTGCCGAGCTGATGGAACGGGCCACCCAGCCGCTCAAGACCCTGTCCCTGGTGGTGGATGCCAACCATGCGTTTGTCCTCAACCGGGACGGGGTGGTGGTGGCCGCCTACGACCAGCAGGGACAGACGCCCCTGGGGCTGAATGTGGCCTTTCGTCCCTACTTCAAAGTGGCCCTCAATGGCGGCAGCAGTGTCTACGGCGCCATCAGCACCAGCACCGGCACGCGCATGTTCTACATGGCGGTGCCGATCTTCGAGTCGCGTACGCGCCAGGACAAGGTGATCGGGGTGCTGGTGGCGCGGTTTGACGCCGATACGCTCGATGCCAGCTTGAGCAAGCCGTACAGCGCCGATCTGCAGATGATCCTGTCCCCCAGTGGCGTGGTGCTGGCCGCCAGTTCCCCGGACTTGGTCCTCAAGTCCGACCGCGCCTGGCCCTGGAACCGCTTCACCGGGGAGATCCGCCGCCAGTTCGGCGACTATCGGTTTGCCAACGGGGTGCCCGAGCGCTTGCCCTTCGATGCCCACCAGCCGGTGGTCCGGCTGGACGGCCGGCGCTACAGCCTGTCCCGGGTGGATTTCGACTGGAATGACCCGAGCGGTCCCTGGACCCTGATCACCCTGGGCGACCTGGATGCACTGTTACCGGCGGAACAGGTGCTGCTGATCGAAGGAGTGAGTGCCCTGGTGTTCTTGCTGTTGCTGTGGGGCGGTCTGCGGCGTCTGGCCGACGCCCGACGACACAAGCGTGACGTGGCGCAGATCGAGCAGAGCGAACAGCGCCTGGACATGGCCCTGCAAAGCGGGGCCCTGGGGCTGTGGGATTGGAACCTGCGCCTGGGGACCGTCATCAACAACGATGTCTGGCTGCAGATTCTTGGCTACAGCAAACAGCAGATGGAACAGGCCTTCGGCCATGGCCTGGAGCGCTGGACCGCTCTGGTGCACCCGGATGACTACGCGCCGGTGATGGCCCGGCTCAAGGCGCACCTGAACGATGAAGTCGGCGAATACCGCGCCGAATACCGCATGCGCAATAAAGAGGGGCAATGGCTGTGGGTCATGGACATCGGCAAGATCATGCAGCGCGACGCCAGTGGCGCGCCGACGCGGGTCACCGGGGTGCTGCAGGACATCAGCGAGCGCAAGGCGGTGGAAGCGCAAGTCCAGCAATCACGGCGCGATGCCGAGCGAGCGACCCAGGCCAAGTCGGAATTTCTCGACTGCATGTCCCATGAAATCCGCACGCCGCTGAACGCGATCATCGGCATGGCCCATCTGGTCCAGGACTTGCCGTTGGAGCCGGTGCAGCGCGACTACATCGAAAAGATCGACCGCGCGGCCAAGCACCTGATGGGCACCATCAACGGCGTGCTGGATCTGTCGAAGATCGAGGCCGGCAAACTGAGCATGGAGCAAACCGGCTTTGACCTGCGGGAGCTGGTGGACGATGTGTTGCTGCTGGTTCGCCAGCGCGCAGAGGAAAAGGCGCTGCGGCTGCAGTTGGATATTCCGGCGTCACTGCCGCGCCGTTATGTCGGTGATCCCCTGCGTCTGGCCCAGGTGCTGACCAACCTGGTGGACAACGCGATCAAGTTCACCGAGGCCGGCCATGTCTGTATCGGTGTGTGCCTGGTGCGCCAGTGGGATCATCAGGCGCTGCTGTGCTTCAGCGTCACCGACACCGGGGTAGGCATCAGCGACGAGCAGCAGGCCCGTTTGTTCAATGCCTTTGTCCAGGCCGACCGGACCATCAGTCGGCGTTACGGCGGCAGCGGCCTGGGGCTGACCATCTCGAAGAAAATCGTGCAACTGATGCAGGGCGATATCTGGGTCAATAGCCGGCTGGGGCAGGGCGCGACGTTCAAGTTCAGCGTGCAGCTGGGGCTGGCGCCGCCAGCGCTTGAGCAAGGCGGCACCTCAAGCGGCACCGCGCCTGCCGGGCCATCGATGGGCGACGTCGCGGCCCCGGGTCTGGTCAATGCCCCGGCACGTTGGCTGGCGGGGAAACGGGTGCTGGTGGTCGAGGATAACCGTCTCAACCAGGAAGTGCTGCAGGGCCTGCTGCAGCGCGTCGGGGTCCAGGTGATGCTGGCGGTCAATGGGGCCGAGGCCTTGCGCCTGTTGCTGGAGCAGGGGCATTTCGATGCCGTGCTGATGGATTGCCAGATGCCGGTCATGGACGGCTTCGACACCACGCGCAAGATTCGTGGCTACCCCCATTTGCAGTCCCTGCCGATCATTGCCGTGACCGCCAGTAATCAGACCGATGTGCAGGGCAGGGCGCTGGCGGCCGGCATGAGCGATCTGCTGAGCAAGCCCCTGGAGGTCGCGGCGTTCTATCGGACCCTGGTGCGCTGGATCGCAGCCACGGACATACCGCTCGCGCAGAGCGCAGCGCTGCCGGATGCAAGCGTCTTGACCTCGACCTACGAAGGAATCGACACCGCGCTGGGGCTGGCGGTGGTCAACCAGGACCTGGCTCTGCACCGCAAACTCTTGGTCGACTTTCGTGACGGCCAGCAGCAGGTCATCGAGCGCTTGTGGCACGCCCATGCCGCCGGGGACTTGGCCGCCATCGGCTTTCTGGCCCACAGCCTGCAGGGCAATGCCGGGAGCATCGGCGCCACGGCGGTCAAGGAGGCCGCTAGACAGCTGGAGGAACAGGCGGCCGGGCCAGCAGCGCTGGGGCCGCTGATCGAGCATCTGGCGCAGTGCCTGGAGCCGGTACTGGCCGGCCTGGCCTCCCTGCCAGTGGCGAACGAAGATCTGGCAGCGCCGAGCCAGGGGCTGGACGCGGAGCAGGTGCTGGCGCTGGAGCGGCTGGCCCAGCTGCTGCGCAAGCATAATGCCCAGGCCCTGACGCTGATCGATGAGCTGTACGAGCAATACCCATGCGGCCCGCTGCGGGCCATTCAAGAGCGGATCTACCGCTTGGAGTTCCAGCAGGCCCTTGACCTGCTAATGGACTTGCAGGGCTAGCGGCTGTTCTGGCTCAGGGCCTGATAGCGGGCCATGCGGTCAGTGCAGTGCTCGACCAGGCATTGATGCAAGGCGCGCAACGACGAAGTGATCTGCGAGCGGTGCGATACCACCAGATTCAGCGGCGCAGGGTCCGATTGCCAGCCCGGCAGCAGCGCCAGCAAGCGACCGGCGAGCAGGTCCTCGACGACATTCAGCAGCGGCAGGTTGACCACGCCGTGGCCGGCCACGGCCCAGCGCCGTGCGGCATCGCCATCATCACAGCAAAAGTGCCCTTGCACCGGCACGTCCTCAACCTTGCCGGCGCCATGGAAACGCCAGCGACTCTCCGGGCGGCCGATGCTGTGACAGATGATGCATTCGTGTTCGCTCAACTGTTGCGGCGACTCAGGCAGGCCATGTTCCGCCAGGTAATCGGGCGCGGCGCAGGCGATGAAGTAATGCTGCTTGAGCACCGGCAGCTCGACCAGATCCAGCGCCTGGTTCTTGCCATAGCGCAACGCCGCATCGAAGCGGCCCTTGAGCAGGTCCTCTTGCTTGTCGCTCAGCGCCAGCTTGATGTACATGCGCGGCCGCTCATGCTTGAGCCGGGCGAGCATGTCCAGCAGCAAGTTGCGGCCCAGGTCGGAAGACACCGTGAGTTCCAGCATGCCGTCATCGTGGCGCAACGAGCGCTTGCCGTTGGCCAGGATCTTCAACGCGTGCTGGGCACTGTCCAGGTAGCGTGCGCCTTCGGGGGTGAGCTTCATGGTGCGAGTGGAGCGGGTGAACAGCCGCACCCCGAGGCGACTTTCCAGGCGCTTGAGCCCCAGGCTGGCGGCAGCCGGGGTGATCGACATGACGCGGGCAGCGGGGGACAGGCCCTGCAGCTCGGCGATCAGAATGAACAGCTCCAGATCCGCGAAGTTAGGCATTGGCCAGGCTCACCCTCCGTTCACCGGCCAAAAAAGGTCTGTGACGAACTGAGCAAGGCCGCCGACAGCGCCTGCGGGTCGCCGTCGATGCATTGCTCGAACCCGGGCTGGCGGCACAGCTGGCCCATGGCATGCGCATGCCGACTGTGGAGGTCCTCGGGCGCGCTCTGCAGCAGGCTCAGGTGGTAGTTCAGCGCCAGGGCGAACAGACGGGCCGAGAGTGGCAACTGCTCGCCGCTGGGCAGCTCCCCAGGGCCCTTGAGCAAGGCGTCGGCGTGGGTCATTTTCCAGGCGAGGTTGAGGATCGGATCTTCCGGCTCGGCGTGGGCGAGAATCTCTTCGATCAGCAGCCTGCTGTGGCCCAGGGCCTGATCGATGCGGCTGCCCGGCTGATTGAGGCCCATCAGCGCCAGGCAGGCGGCGCTGCGAAAGGCCGCGGGGTCGCGCCGGCTCAGGCTGCTGCGCAGCACAATCGACAGGCTGTCGAGCAGGGCTTGGAGACGGATCAGCGGATTGCCGGCCAGTTGCAGGGTCAATGCACTGACAAAACCGTCGCGCATGTCGCTGCCGGCGCAAGGTCCGGGCGCCGCTGGCAGGCCATGCAGGGGCTTGTTGCGGTAGCCCAGTTGCGTGGCCACCCGGGCCAGTACCACCGGCGGCGAAATCGGCTTGGCGATGTAGTCGGCGGCGCCCAGCAGCAGCCCCAGGCGTTCATCTTCGACGCTGCTGCGCGAGGTGAGGAAAATCACCGGAATGCTTGCAGTCGCCGGGTCGCTCTTGAGCGCGCTGAGCACCTGGAAGCCGTCCATCTCAGGCATCAGGATGTCGAGAATGATCAGGTCGGGACTGGCACTGCGCGCCAGGGCCAGGCCGCGCTCGCTGTTCTTCGCCAGCAGCACTTCATACTCGCAGGTCAAGGTTTTCGACAGCACGATCAACGACTGCGGATCGTCGTCGATCGCCAGGAGGGTATAGGGCTTGGAAGCATGCTCTGCGGGCATGACGAGGGGCCTGAACAAAATAGGCCGGCAGTCTAACTTATTTGCGTTATGGGCTCCTAGCGTCCAGCTGCCGCAGTCGCTGCGCCCACGCTTCGGCCGGTACACAGGCCGGGCGCGGGGAGGGGATGCAAGACCGAGTATCAAGGCTTTTCGTACAAAGCCTAAGGATGGGACTGATGGTTGATAACCTGCGTCAGCTTCGCCAGGACGCCAGGAACCGCAGCATTCAATAGCGCCAGAAAACCGGAGTAATCAGCACCAGCACCGTCAGGATTTCCAGGCGCCCCAGAAGCATGCCGATGGTCAGCAGCCATTTCGCCGCATCAGGCAGCGATGAGAAGTTGCCGGCAGGCCCGATGATGCTGCCCAACCCGGGGCCGACGTTGCACACTGCGGTTGCAGCGCCGCTCAGTGCCGTCGTCCAGTCCAGGCCGATCAGGCCAAGCCCCAGGGCCAGTAGTGCGATGGTGATGGTGAAGAAGAACGAGAACGTCAGCAGCGAGCGCACAATATCCTCGTCGATGGGATGGCCGTTGTACTTTTTCTGAATCACCGCCCGTGGGTGAATCAACTGCTTCAGACTGCTGATCAGCAGACTTGCAGCGACCTGGAAACGGAATATCTTCAAACCGCCAGCCGTGGAGCCCGAGCAGCCGCCGACAAAGGTCAGGTAAAAGAACAGCAACACTGCAAAACTACCCCACGAGGTGTAGTCACCCACGGCAACGCCGGTGGTGGTGACCACTGACGTCACATTGATCGCTACAATCCGCAGTGCATCCCACCATCGGTAATCGCTGTGCCAGGACAGCCAGGTTCCCACCGCCAGGGAGATGACGATGAGGAAACCCAGGAAGCCACGGACCTGATGATCCTTCAACAGTGCACGCCGATTGCCCCGCAACGTCGCCACATAGAGCGTGAAGGGCAGGCTGCCGAGGATCATGATGACCACCGCGATCCAGTGTATGGCCGGTTGAGTCCAATGTCCGAGCGAAGCATCGGAAGTCGAAAAACCTCCAGTTGAAATCAGTGACATGGCGTGATTGACCGCTTCGAAAGGCGTCATCCCGGCAATCCACAGCGCCAGGGTTGCCAAGCCGGTGAGCCCCAGATAGACCAGCAGGATCGACTTGGCTGCGACGTGGGAGCGAGGCGCAACCTTTTCCGACCAGTCCGAGGATTCGGTCTGGAACAAGCGCATGCCCCCGACCCGTAGCAATGGCAGCACCGCCACTGCCATGCCGATGAAACCGATACCGCCCAGCCAGTGCAGCATGGAGCGCCAGATCAGCAGACCAGGCGAGGCCGAGTCCAGCCCGGTAAGGACGGTCGAGCCTGTGGTCGTGATACCCGACATCGTTTCGAAGAAGGCATCGGTGTAGCTGATGTGGTGAATGAACACCATGGGCAATGCGGCAAAGATACACACAACCAGCCAACTGCCCGTGGTCAGCAGGTACATGTCGCGGGGCCGCAGTTGAGTGCCTTCGCGGCTGCGCTGCATAACCAGCAACAGGCCCGTGACAAAGGTAATCATGCTGGACCAGAGGAACGCGGACAGCTCATCGTTGCGGTCATGGATCAGTAACGTGATCATCGGAATAGCCATGCTGATGGCCAGGGTGATCAGAAAAATACCCAAGATGAAACCGATAAGCCGCATTGCCGCGATTGACATAAAAACCAGCCTGCTGAGTGATAACCGCGCAGCATCGGATATCTGTGCCTGGAGCGCTATAAAGTTTCAGTAAATATTTGCCGGGAGGGCGCTCACGCCATTGAGGCCCTGCTTCATCCGTTGTGTTGTTCGGTGTTAAAGTCGCCGCCATGAAATTGTCCCGCCCCGACCGTTCGCTCATTGCCTGGACCCTGTATTTTTGTGTCCTGTTCAATGTGTTCGCCTGCGGTTTGGGGCACGGCCAGATGATGGGCTTTGCCCTCAACGGCGTAGGCGGGCAGTTCTGCTCCTCCCTGGGCAGCAAGGCCCCAGTGCAGACATCCGACTTCAGCGATCAGAGCGCCAGTACCTGGGCCGGCAGTTTTTCCTGCCCGGTCTGTTCGGGAGCCGCGCTCAGTCTGGTCCTGCTGTTTTGCCTGAGCTGGCTGCTGCGTATCGGCCAGCTCAGGCGCCGGGCGCTTGAACCGCGCTGCAAAGCGCCCCCGCGCTATTCCTGGCCATCGGCCAACCCCAGGGCTTCTCCCCACACTTGCGCATGACCTTTGTTATTCGCACGTCCCCCGGTCAATGGGCCGAGGACGTGTGCATGGTTATGGCTGAGATGGAAAGGAGCACGAGATGCCTCGAATCATTCAAGGTTGGCAACAGCGTCTGCTGCCCGTAGCCCGCAAAGCGGGCAAGCGCCGCTGGAGGCTGACATGCGCGCACTAGCAATCCCTTCTGGCGCCTCCCGTCTGGTGAGTAAAAGCACACGGGTAAACAACCACGGCGACTTTCTGCTGCCGTTTCCCGATTACCCGAGCAATGCTCGCAGCTTCGTGCACCTGGATGCGCGCCTGCTGCCGTACTGGCACACCCTGTTCGATGTCTGTCCGGGGCTGCTCAAGCTTGATCCTCCGGATGGCTTGAATATCTTCCGCGGGTTCATGACCTGGGCCTATCGCAATCATCCGCCGCTGAACTGGACCTATTACCTGAGCGTGTGCCGCTGGCTGCTGGGTTCACGCTACCAAGCGCGGATCAACGAGGAACACATAGAGGCATTCATGAGCGCAGCGGCTGCGCGCTGGATCAACACCGACGACAGTCAGGCACGCGGCCTGGTGCTGGCCTGGCGCGAGTCACCGGACTGGGTGTTTGACTGGAAGGTGGCGTCGCGTTCGGTGCCAGCGGTCAATGGCGAGCCGGAAGAATATCCGCCGGTGCCTTGGGACTTTGCCTGGTGCCCGTTAAGCGGCAAGGGGGGCTCGGGTTTCCGGCGCTGGTTGCCGATTCCTTGAGGGGAACGCGAACGGCTTGTGAGGGTGACCGGCACGATAAGCAGCCCTCTGTTGCAGAGGGCTGCTATCAAGCACATTTTTCGAGGGGCGGTGGGTTGCTTTCCTGGAAGGGAGGGGCAGGCGCGCTTGACTTATCGGGAGCAGGAAGCTTTTACCCTTGCTCACCCAGTCAGCCTGAAGTCGCTATCAGGCATGTAGCCGATTGGTGTGCAAGGTGACCGTTGGCCACCAGTCTTTCAGAAGTGCTTCCAGCTCAACATCCTCGATCAATCCGACTGGGTATCGCTTTAAGAGCACGGCCCTGTACTCAGCGGTTTGCAACTGCGGAATCTGGCGCTTCCGTTGTGTCGCGTTTTTCTTTTCTCTTGAGTAGGTAAGTCGAACTTTTCCTCGGCACGCTGCGCTCATAAGTCACCTGTGGCTTGTTGGCGAGGGAAAATTACGAGGTTTTTATGACATAAAAATGACAGTTTGGTAACGACCGTCGGTTATCTACTCAAGCGCGGAAAAATACCTTGCTGCCTACCCTCGAAACCTGGCTTTCAAGCGTCTGGAGCAGAGGTGACCTGATGGTGAATCGCTTCGAGATACTGAAGTCTCAGTTGCTCGGTGAGTGGGCCGAGTATCGGATTGCTCCTGAAGTCCATGTGCTTTGAGGTCAAGGCTTCATGTGGCCGGGAACTGGGGCCGAAGAGACGAATCCCTGGCTGACATGAAAATGAAATCAAACTGTAGGCTAAGGTTAGCGCTCGATGCACTCGACCTGTCCCTTGTCGTTTTCATGTGAGGGAGACGCTTCAGGTCGCCAACTAAGCAAGTCCGGCAATCTCTCGATGAGGTTCTTTCCAATGTCATTTGTAGACAAGTTTGTAGCCGAAATTTTGACTCTTCAGGTCGCTCTGTATCACGCGCACGCACGCTTGGAATTGCGCACAGACAATGAGGCATTGCACGACCTGCGAATAGCCGTGAGGCGGATTAGAAGCCTGCTCAAACCATTTCGCTCACTGCAGGGAGTTGCCACTTTAAACGGTGCGGCAGCCGAGGTCGGCAGGGAAACGACACCGGCCCGGGATTTGGAAGTGATGATCCTGGAGCTTCAGGAGAGGGGGTTTTCTAGGCAGGCGCACATCAGGGCGTCTCGATTGGGTTCAAGCTACGAGAGCATTCTCAAGGGGACGTCCATCAAGAACCTGTTGGTTCAACTGGATGAATGGCCATCCAGTTTTCGCTTGATTGAGCTCAATGGCGGCTTGAAAGATATTGAGGTGCAGATCAGGAAGGCGCTGCGCAAGCAGATCGATCGATTACATGCTGCCGTGGACGACCCGCAATATGATCGCCATGCACTGAGGATACTGGTCAAACGGACCCGTTATCTGACGGAGGCGTTCCCCGAACTGTCTCCACTATCAAAAAGGGCGACTAGGGCGCTTAAGGCATTGCAGTCGGCATTGGGCTCCTGGCATGACCATTACCAGTGGTGTCAAAAAGCCCTGGTTGAGACAGACCTGGGGCCTCTGCAGCAGGTCTGGTTGTCTGCTGCCGCTACGGCACTGCAAAAAGCTGAGGTCCAATTGGCCAGTCTGGCAAAGCTGCTCCCAAAGCAAGCGAGCAAAAAAAAGCTGCCTTAGGTGGCAGCAGAAAAAGAGCTCGCTTTGTATGCAGAGTATTGCAGGTGAATTATTACAAAATGATGATGCAGTTGATGTGGCAGGAGAAGTTCAGCCCTCAGAGAGCTCTTTCAAGGGCCTGTTAATGCTCACGGGTAAAAGGTGGAGCGCATTGATGCGTTCCTTGAGTCGTTCTACGAACGCTTCAGCTTGCGCATAACTACAAAATCGGATGCGCCAAGTATCAATGACTACAAAACAGGCGCAGGCTTTGTCTGTTTCTTCAATGTCGATCAGCACCCGGGGAATCCTTTCGTCAGGCGGAACGGCTGATGTCGAGTTGGAGTAAGCGGGATCACGATGTCTTCAATGCGGCGATTCCTTTTCTGATCGCCTCGGCATTCAGGTCGAGTGTGGCGATGGCCCCAAGAACTTGGCTGGAGACGCTAGTGGAGCCCCTCTGATCTATCCATAGGCCTATCGACTCAAGGGCGTCGGTTAGCGCGAGCTGGTTTTCGTGGAGTTTTTCCAGAACTTCCGGCAGTTGAGGGGCCGTTGGCATGGCTGAGTCTCCTTGTGGGGGAGCCCAAAGCGTAGCAGTAGTCGTACAGGATACTTGGACGACGGCGGCCAGGTTCCCGGCAGGCGTTGTACCTGCCGGGATCGCCATGTCACTTGGGCATCAGAACGGTATCGACCACGTGAATCACCCCATTGGACTGCATGACATCGGCGATGCTGATCGCGGCCTTGGCGCCTTTGGCATCGATGACCCAGAGCTTGCCTTCATAGGGTTTGACGGTCAGCGCTTCGCCCTGGACGGTCTTGAGCGTGACCTGTCCGCCATTTTGCTTGGCCTCGGCCATCAGTTGCCCGGCGGTTTGGGTTCCGGGCACCACATGGTAGGTCAAGATCTTCGTCAGGTCGGCCTTGTGCTCAGGCTTGACCAGGGTCTCGACCGTGCCGGCCGGCAGCTTGGCGAACGCCTCGTTGGTGGGCGCAAACACGGTGAACGGGCCTTTGCTGTTGAGGGTGTCCACCAGCCCCGCGGCCTTGACCGCCGTGACCAGGGTGGTGTGGTCCTTGGAGTTGACCGCATTCTCCACGATGGTTTTGCTGGGGTACATCGCAGCGCCACCGACCATCACCGTATCGGCGGCGAAAGCGCTGAGGGGGGCAGCGACGGAGAATACGGCGAAGCAGACAGCGGCCAGGCGTTTGCTAAAGGTTTGCATGATGCAGCTCCTCGATTATTCGGCCCTCCTGATGAGGGTGCTGAATGTACGGTGCGCATCGGCAAACGGATGCAGCGCTGGCCGATTTTTGCGGCCAGCGCTCGGTCAAGCGACTCGGAAGCGCCAGCCCGGGCTGCGCTGCAAGCGCAGAACAGGGCCGGGCGCGCGGCGCCTTACTTCGACATCCAACTGATCACCGCTTGGTAATCCTCGGCGCTGCAATCCATGCACAAGCCACGGGGCGGCATGGCATTGAAGCCTTCGGTCACGTGCTTGACCAATACGTCAGTGCCTTGAGCCAGGCGCGGCTTCCAGGCTTCCTGATCGCCTTTTTTCGGCGCCATGGGCAACTGCCCGCTGTGGCAGGCGGTGCAGGCGCGGTTGAACACTGCCTGTGGGTCCTGGGCGGCGTGAGCACTGGTGAATGCGAGTAAACAGGCGGCAGCCAATAGGGTCTTCATGATGGTCCTCATCGTGTTCTTATCATCAGGTTGTCGTGCAGGTGCGCGATCGAGGCAGTGTAGGGAGGGGGTTCTTACGCACCCACTGCGACAGCCTGCCGCAGGTGCCGGCGGCGAGTGCTCGGTTGGGCGATCCGTCTGGAGGTGACCGTCGCCCTATGGCAGGTTGTCGCACATCAGGCCGGCAACGCCTGCGTGCTACATTGCAGGCCGACGGGATGCTTTCTCCAGGCAGGGTTACATCACGTCACTGAGTGCCGGTGTTTCGCGAGGAGCCCGGCACTCTCATGATCTACTACCGGCACCGCATGCGGCAGGTTTTCAACGGCTTGTGGGTGGCGCCTCAAGGCCGTGCCGTCGGCGGCGAACAGATGCAGGTTGTCGACTTCCAGCTGCAGTTCGACCCGATCACCCGCCTGCCATCCGGCGCTCACCTCACAACGGCAGACCAGGGGCTCGTCCTGACCTGTTTCGAGGTGCACATAGGTTTCGCTGCCCAGGTATTCGACCCCGGTCACGACCATGCCGGCGGCTCCCTCAGCCGCTTTGAGCGAAATGTGCTCCGGGCGAATCCCCAGGCTCAGCGGCGTGTCTGCCGCCAGGTTCGAGCTGTCGAAGGGCAGGGAGCTCATGCCCCAAACGGGGGTGTCGACCAGGCTGATTTGGCCAGGTGTATGCAGGTGCGCCGCCAGAAAGTTCATTCTGGGCGAGCCGAGAAAGCCGGCGACGAAGCGACTGGCCGGACGTTCATAGAGTTCGCGCGGTGAACCGACCTGCTCTACGCGACCGCCATTGAGCACGACAATTTTGTCGGCCAGGGTCATGGCTTCCACCTGATCGTGGGTAACGTAGATGATGGTCGAGCCCAGTCGAGCATGCAGGCGGGCGATCTCGTTGCGCATCTGCACCCGCAAGGACGCATCCAGGTTGGAAAGCGGCTCATCGAACAACAAGATGTCCGGTTCCCGCGCCATGGCTCTGCCCATGGCCACACGCTGACGTTGCCCTCCAGACAGTTCTTTGGGCTTGCGTTGCAACAGTTTGTCCAATTGCAGGATGTGCGCGGTTTTCAGCACCCGCTCGCGCAAGCTGCTCTTTTCAGTCTTGGCCAGTTTGAGACCAAAACTGATGTTGTCGTAGACGCTCATGTGCGGGTACAGCGCATAGGACTGAAATACCATGCCGACGCCACGCTCGCGCGGCTCCAGGTCGTTGACCCGTCGCCCATCGATCAGCAGGTCGCCGGCGCAGATCGAATCCAGTCCTGCGACCAGTCGCAGCAGGGTCGACTTTCCACAGCCCGAAGGGCCGACGAAGACCACGAATTCGCCCGCAGCGATCTCCAGGCTGACATCACGAAGAATCCGCACGCCGCCCAATTGTTTGTTCACGTTGTCTAGCTTCAGTTTGATCACGATGCTGTTCCTTGTAGTTGTTGGGCATCAACCCTTTAACGCGCCGGCCGTGAGACCGGAAACAATTCGGCGCTGGAAGATCAGCACCAGAATCACCAGGGGCACGGTGACCAGCACGGATGCGGCCATCAACAGTCCCCAAGGCAGCTCGTGGGGACTCCCGCCGGAAATCAGGGCGATGGCGACCGGCACCGTGCGCTGGGTGTCTGTGAGGGTGAAGGTCAGGGCAAACAGGAACTCGTTCCACGCGGCGATAAAGGCCAATAAGCCAGTGGTGACCAGTGCCGGCCAGAGCAGCGGCAGCAGCACACGAGTCAGCGCGACCCAGGGCGAAGCGCCATCCATGATTGCCGCTTCCTCCAGTTCGTGAGGGAGTTGCCCCATGAACGTGGTCAGCACCCAGACAGTGAAGGGCAGGGTGAAAATGGTGTAGCTCAGGATCAACGCCCAAGAGGTGTTGTACAGACCCAGGGCGCGGATCACTTCGAACAGCCCCGACAGTACAGCGACCTGGGGAAACATCGACACGCCGAGAACCATCATCAATACCGTGCCACGCCCACGGAACTTCACCCTTCCCAAGGCATAGGCGGCCGTCACACTGAGGAACAGCGCCAGGGCCACCACACACAGTGCGACCATCAGCGAGTTACCGATCGCCCGCAGGAATGAGGCTTGGTGAAGTACCGCCGCGTAGTGGGAGAAGTCGGGACTGTCGATCCAGTAGCTGACTGCGAACAAGGCACTGGACGGCTTGAGTGAGGTCACGATGGCGTAATAGAAAGGGAAGACCGCATACAGCAACAGCACCCCGATCAGGCACCAGAATCCGCAGCGCAACAGCGCTTTTTTGAGGAGGCGCGGGCTCATGCTCGAACCTCCATCTGACGGCGTCCGAGGTACAGGTAAAGCGTGGCGATTAGCGCAACGACCAGAAACAGCAGAGTCGAAGCCGCGCTGCCATAGCCAACATCCTGGAACTCCACCAGGTGTTGGCGGGCATAGACCGACATGCTCATGGTGCTGGACGAATTTGAGGTCAGCACATAGATGACATCGAATACCCGCAGGGAGTCGAGGATGCGGAAAATCGCGGCCACCAACAGTGCCGGCATCAACAGTGGAAGCGTGACGCGCCAGAACACTTTCAGCGGATGAATCCCATCGACCCTGGCGGCTTCGTAGCAATCGCTCGGCAACATCTGCAAGGCCGCCAGCATCAGCAGCGTGACAAAAGGCAAGGTCTTCCAGACGTCGACGATGATCACTGCCCACATCGACAGATCCGCATCTGCGGTCCAGGCCAGAGGAGCGTCTATCAGCCCGAGGCTCAGCATCAGGTGATTGATGATGCCGAACTGGTCATTGAGCATCCATGACCAGATCTTGGCTGAGACAATGGTAGGAATCGCCCACGGAATCAGGATCAGCGCACGCACCAGGGAACGGCCTGTGAACTGGATGTTCAGCAGCAACGCCACCAGCAGCCCCAGGACGACTTCCAGTCCCACCGACACCAGGGTGAAATACAACGTGTTGCGCACAGCGTTCCACCACTGTGGATCGACCAGGATGCCCGACCAGTTGGAACCGTCGTGGAACAGATAATTGCTCAAGCCGACAAAGGTGCCGCCAGCGGTGTCCGCCAGGTTGGCGTCGGTCAGGCTGAACCAGAATGTGCGCAACAGCGGCCAGGCCGCCACCAGGGCCAGACACAGCAGCATTGGTGTCAAAAACAGCCATGCGGCGCGTACTCGGCGACGCTGTAGGGGCGTCTCCCGGGTGAGCAGGAGCGCGTCACTGGAGACGTGGGTAGTAGAGACAGACATGGTGATTTCCTTCCCTGTGGCTTACCAGTTCCGACGTTTGATGCGTGTGAGTTCGCTTTCCAGTTCGGCCAGTGCCTGATCGACAGGCAATTCGCCCGCCAGCACGCCATGCACGCGATCGAAGAACGCATTGGAGACCCGTGGATAGCGATCGGCGGTTATTGAGGCGGGGCGCATGACCCCGTCGTTGAGGATGCTGTGGAGCTGAGCGTAGTAAGGCATGGCCGCGAGCAGTTCGGGATCCTGATACAGCGACTCGATCACCGGGTTATAGGCGCCTATCAGGGCACGGCGTTTTTGCTGTTGGGCGCTGGTCAGGTAGCTCACCAGCTCTGCGGCCAGTTTGGGCTGGGTGCTGTAGCGCGATACCGCCAGGCCCCACCCGCCGAGGGTGGATGCATGGTTGCCGGTCTCGCCGCCTCGGGGCAGGGGAGCGACCCCAACCTTGTCTTTTACGGCACTGTCCTGGCTTTGCACCAGGGCCCAGACATAAGGCCAGTTACGCATGAACAGCGCATTTCCCGACTGGAATACGCCACGTCCTTCTTCCTCGGTGTAATTGAGCACGCCACGCGGGGAGATGTCTCCTACCCAGCTTTTGGCCAGGGTCAAGGCAGCTCTTGAGGCCTGGGTGTTAACGATGATGTCTCCTCGTGGATTGACCAGTCCGCCTCCCGGTTGGCTGCTGATCCACTCCAGCGCATTGCACGTCAGCCCTTCGTAGGCGCGCCCCTGAAATATGTAGCCCCACACATTGGGGTTGCCGGCGTTGCGCTCGGCCTGTTGCACATCTCTGGCGGTAGCGGTCATTTCCTCCCACGTCTGGGGCACCTGCTTGTTGTACTTCTCGAGCAAGTCCTTGCGGTAATACAGCAGGCCCGAGTCGGTGAACCACGGCATGGTCACCAGCCGTCCGTTTACCGTGGCGTTATCAATCTGGGCCTGGAAGTAGCCTTGGGTCGCGTCGGCTGGGAGCCCCTCGCGCAGATCCATCAGATGTTTGGCCAGCATCCCCGGCCACACCATATCGATTTGAATGATGTCGATGTCGGTGGACTGCGCACTGAGGATCTGTTGGTAGAACGACAGCCTTTCGGTCGCCGAGTTAGGCGTGGAAACCACCTCGACGTGGTTGCCGGTCTGCTTCGACCACGCGTCGACTGCCTCCTTGCAGAGTTGTAACTCTGCACCTACCGCACCGCACGAGATCGTCAAATCAGCGGCGGTGGAGACCGACGGAAGTCCGGCACTGAGGGTGAGCAGCACTGCTGGAAGGAGAGATTTGAGCTGTTTCATGAAGGCCTCTTTATTTTTGTTTTTAGAGAAGTTAACGTTAACACGGCAAATGTAACAGCACATTTTCGATAAGGCATCTTTTTTGTCGAATTGGACCCTCACCACTCGCGAAAAAAGCGCTCTGTCGCTGGAACAAAACAATAAAAATAAAACAGGGAAATCCACATGCAGAAAGCATCAAGATGGCTACTTGCAGGCGTGCTCAGCAGCTCGGCGGCGACCTCTCAGGCCGCGACTCTGGAAGAGCGCATGGCCGCGTTCGAGGCCCGCGCCAGTGCAGCGGAAAAGCGCGCAGCCGCAGCCGAACAGCAAACCCAGGCACTTGCCAGAGAATTGCAACAGATCAAGCTCGCCACCTCCGCTTTGCAGCCTGCAGCATCCACTGCATCCCAGGCCACGAATCCCGTTGTGGACACCCGACTGGCAAAACTCGAAGCCCGCCAGGAAAGCATGGAAAAGCAGGCCAGCACTTCAAACCTCACTGATGGATTCAGCTTCAACGGCTACGCCCGTTCCGGATTGCTGATCGACGAGGGGCTTGGTGGTGGTCGCGGCGGCCCTTATACAACTCCGGCCGGATCGGTGGGGGGAGCGGTCGGGCGGCTCGGTAACGAAGACGACACCTACATGCGCATAGACCTGTCGAAAGAAATCTATGCGCAGAATGGCACCCGTTCCAAATTCACGGTCTCCATCGCCGACGGAGTGGAAAGCTCCAATGACTGGACCGCCGACGAAAGCAAACTGAACGTGCGCCAGGTGTTCACAACGCTCGACCATATCGCTGCGTTCAAGGGCAATCCCGTGTTCGAGAACGCCACCCTGTGGGCAGGCAAGCGATTTGACCGGGATAACTTCGATATCCACTGGATGGACTCGGACGTCGTCTACCTGGCCGGTACCGGCGGTGGAATCTACGACGTGCAGATGAACAAGGATTGGCGCTCGAATTACTCCTTGATCGGGCGTAGCTACGGGGATTTCAGTCAAGGAGGGCTTAATGCCGATGTGGCGAGTTACATCCTGACCTCCAACCAGTTCTTCGAGGAGGGCCAGTGGCAGTGGATGTTCAATGGCATCGGCGCAAAGAAAAACGATTTCGGTACCCGCACCAATAAAGCGGGTTTGACGCCTGCGGATTCCGGCTTGCACAGCATGCTGGCCAATCACCAGAAAAACTTTTTCGGCAGAGAAGGCTTCTTCAAAACGGCACTGCTCTATGGGCAAGGTCTGGGGGCAGAGGTCAAGAACCTTGGTTCGGATGGTGAACTGATTGACGAGGCCCGGGCTCTGCGTCTTGCTCTTTACGGCGAGACTCCAATTGCGCCTGACTGGCGCATCGGACCCAGCTTGCTGGCCGAGCAGAGCAAGGATAGATACGTCAAGGGTGACGACTACCGCTGGCTGACCTTGAACATGCGCTTGGCGAACACAATCAACAGCAACTTCGAGATGGCCTACGAACTGAGCTGGCAAACCATGGACCTCGACCCCAAGGGCTATCTACAACGTAATGCGGTCGACGGTAACTTCTGGAAGTTCACCGTCGCCCCGACATTCAAACTTGACGTTGGAGACCTTCTCACACGTCCGGAAATGCGAGTGTTCGCAAGCTACATGAATTGGTCTTCGGATCTGGACAAGTACAGTACCTCAGACTCCTTCGGCAAGACGGACTTCAACGCCGGAGGTGTATGGCAATACGGTATACAAATGGAAACCTGGTTTTAATAGTTGAACGCGCCGGCAAACACGCCTTCAGCGCGTCTGCCGGCTGTTGTTGCATTGAGTAAGAAACTACCGGTCGGAACTGATCAGCCAGCAGTTATCCCGGTAACAAAAAATTGAGGAAATGAGATGGTATTGCCTCGCGCGGTCATATTTGGCGAAGCCCTGATCGACCTTGTCCAAGGCACGCCTGGACAGTGGAAGGGTTACCCCGGTGGTGCACCCTGGAACGTTGCACGAGCCTTAAGTCGCTTGGGTGTCAGCAGCGCCTTTGCTGGGTCGGTGAGCTTAGATTCATTGGGTGACGAGATCGTTTTGCAGTCGGAAGCGGCAGGATTGGATATGCGTTTTATCCAACGAGTCGATCGAGATCCTCTGGTCGCCATCGTTCCATCGAGCCGTCCTCCAAGGTACTTTTTTGCTGGAGAGGCCGATCTGTTTTTTGATCCGGACCTGATGCCCGAAGGATGGCTCAAGCAAGCAGAGCTGTGTCATTTCAGCTGCATCAGTTTAGCTCGACAGCCACTCGCAGATACGCTGGTTAACATTGCTCAGCAGGCCAAAGAAGCCGGTAAACGGGTTAGCTATGATCCGAACTGGCGCAATTTAATGGGTAGCCATTATCGGGAGCAGACCTTCCCGACCATGACCAGCCTTGCTGACATGATTAAGCTGTCCGACGAAGACCTGCGGCACATTTATCCAGGGCTGAGCGAACAGCAGGCAATGCATGAGCTTCGCGCGCTTAATCCTCAGGCGCAGATATTGTTGACCCGTGGGGAACACGGGATGACTCTCCACACCCCGGACAGCCAACTCGATCAGCTGGCTATTGCCGTGAACGTGCAAGACACGGTTGGAGCAGGGGACGCTTGTATGGCCGGTTGGCTGGCTGCAGAGTTGTTGGGGATCGCAGGCTTGAGAGAGCGCCTGCGATTTTCAGCGGCTTGCGCATCCATATCCTGCCGCCATGCCGGAGCCCATGCTCCTTCGCTGACTGATGTGGAAGGTTTGCTCACTACCTAGCGTTCAGTTGGAAGCGTTGCTCAATCGCTGAAGCTCAAGTTGCCTGGCGGCACTGGCTTCGAGGTTGGCACGCTCTTCATCCAGATACTGATAAATGCTCTGGAGGTTGGCGATCTTCTGTGTGATTTCTGCCATCTTCTTTTCGATTAACTTAGCGCCTTCAGCACAATCGATCTGCTTGTTGCGTTGCGCATCCAGAATCTCGCCTATTTCCCCCAGGGAAAACCCCATGCTTTGCGCGCGCTGGATAAAGTCCAGATCTTGCAGGGTTTGCGCTGTGTAAACGCGATAGTTGTTCGTTCGCCGCTGCGATGAGATCAGGCCGATTTGCTCGTAGTAGCGCAGCGTATGGCGACTGGCACCACTGCGGGCCTCGATTTCACCGATCTTCATAAAACATCCCTTGACTGTAGAGTTGGGTCGATAGTTTACGCTTGATTTCTTACCTTAAACAAGGAACGGGGAAATGAGCGTGGAGTGCTTTGTCACGGGGGGTACCGGCTTTATCGGCCAACATCTGGTGGCTCATCTGAGTGCAAAAGGTCACACCGTTCGGGTGTTGATGCGGCGCCCAGAGCGACTGACTGAATTGCGCGAGCAAGTCGTCAAATTGGGAGGGAGTGCAGCCCGGGTATTTGCCGTAGCTGGCGATCTGGAGCGGGACAACCTCGGTCTGAGTCCTGCTGACCGAGAACAGCTAAGGCAGGCCAGAGTCGTATTTCACCTGGGCGCCCACTTCGCCTGGGGGCTGTCCTTGGAGCAGTCTCGTGCGGTGAACGTAGAAGGGGCAAAGCGGGTGGCGCTGTTGGCGGTGGAGCAAAACAGCCGCTTAGTGATGATCGGCGGCTACATGCTGAAAAACCATGAACATCTGCAACGCATCGGAATAGATCCTCGTTCTGCGCAGCAGACCCATTGGCCTGCCGTCTACCGGCGTGTTGGCGGTTACGAGGCGAGCAAGCTGGAGGCGCATTTTGCGACCCTGGAGCTCATGTCCGCCAAAGGCGGGGAGATCACCGTTGTCCACCCCGCGACAGTTTGTGGCCACAGCCGCACGGGGCATATCCTTGACGGCCAGCCGCTGGTGGAGCTGATACGCAACCTGATACAGGGAAAGCTCACTGCCGTGCCCGGTACCGCCAAGCACTGGCTGCCACTGGTCACCGTGGATTACCTGGTTGAGCTGATGGTGGTGAGTGCTTTTGATCCTGCCATGGTGGGCCAGGAACTGCTGGCGCTGGATGAGCAAACTCCCAACTTGCAAGAACTGCTGGTACAGGTCGCACAACCTTTGGGCTTGAAGCCTCCCAGGCATCACATTTCGCTGCGATTGCTGAAGTTGCTGCTGAGCATTCCTCCCGTCGCCCGGTTTATGAATACAAAACCCGAAGCCTTGGACTTTATCCAGACCACTCGTTTTGATACGGCGGCGGTCGAGCAGTTTGCCAAAAGCCATGGAATCGCCAAGCCAGATATACGTCAGTCCTTGCAGCACACCGCAACGTTCGTCAACTCATCTTGCATAGCCAAGGGCTAAGCCCGCCGAGTTCGCCCTTCGGGGCGACACCGCAGTCATCCGCACTATGCTGCGGCAGCTGTGGCGGTGCTGATGGCCAGTGTCGAATCCAAGGCGTGCGGCTGGAGTACGCCTTTACACTTCAGAGGGCGATTAGCTTCCTGCTCGGGTCTTGCTGCATGAAGAGCAGGATGTCGAAAACCCGACCCGGTTCGACTTGAAGGGCAGGGTGATCGCTCTTCTGAACGGCCTTAATCAACAACTCCTTGTTTTGCCCCCAACAGTGGCCAAGCGAGAAGGGCAGTCTGCAGAGCTTTTGACCAGCAGCTTTGAGGGTGTCGCTGGGGAGCAGGTACTGAGTGCTACTGAATCCTCGAAAGCCCGCGTGCTTCAATCCATTCCTGACCTGGCTATCCAGTGCTGGCATGAATCCCGTTATGAGGAGTAATGCTTTCATGGGGTAGGTGACGTTGGTGTTATTAGCGAACAGAGCGTCTGCCAACATCCTCAAGACCCCGAGCAGCTCTGCATCAAAGTGAACCGCTGACGGATACATTCCCTCGGTGGTGAAGATCCGTCGATCTTCGGATGACAGCGCGAATGCCCCCAGTTGGTGAGTGTCAAAACGGACAAGCTTGGCGTGCAGGTTCGGATTGCAAAGTCCGGCTGCGGCTTCAGCCGGCAGATGCAGTATTGGGGCTTTCCGCGAGCCAGCGCCCCAGTTCAACAAGGCATTTCGAAGCACGTCGGCTAATAATTCGGCGTTATGCGGCGTAAGTGTCGCCAGGTAGGCCTTGGAGACCTCCCTAACCCGAAAGAAGTCCTCATGGTAGGAGGAGTTGAAGCTGTTGATCGCTGAACGGATATCTTGCTCTTCACCAATCACTCTAAGCATGTCTGATCCATTGAATACGGCGGGCAAGCACTTTTGATTTGCGCCCTGGGGGTGATGAAATAGCGCAGCGTCCGGCGCCTTGCTCATGTTGTGGAGCTGAATGCTCATGAATTGATGTTCATGAGCATTCAGCTCTCTATGGGGCCGCCCCTTTTCGAGCCGCTGCAGCGCGTGCAGATTGAATGCGCTTGTCTCTTTCGTGCTAGAGCGACGCAGCTCACCCCTGGGCGATTGACCCTGCCTGCTCTTGATAGCCTTTACGCAGTTTCTCCGCGATCAGCTTTTCTGCTTCACGCAAAGCGCGTTCGGGACTGTCGAGGGACTTGATCAGGGTCTGGCCCTTGGTGCCGATACGGCCGAAATTCACCATCACCTCAGCCTCGGCGACGCCGATACGCCAGAACTTGTTGGAATTGCCCTCACCAAAGGTGAACTCGCGCATCAAGGGTGACGCTTGAGTGGTGACTGGCGGCTGGGCTTGGATCTCGATGGTTTCCTCTGGCTGTTGCGGTTCTGGAAGTGCAACGGCTTCCTCGCCCCTGAGTAACGCTTCGATGCGATTGAGCACCTCTTCTTGGTCGCGCAGCCAGTCATTACTGAGCACGTCGATGATCTTCCAACCAAAGCTGCGTAGTACCGTCGGGCGGAAAATGTAGCGCTCACGTACGTCAGGGGCGGCCGCGGTATCACTGTCCAGCAGTACGCCGAGGCTGAAGTGTTCACCACTGGCGTCACTGATCGCGAGGTCGCAACGGAACTGCGAACGTCCGACATATTCCTGAACCGAATGCCCGCGCTTTCGCAACGCGGCAGCGAGGGCGCCGCGCAGGTGATCCTTGGGCAGGCTGACGGCAAAGGACTGCTTGGCGCCCGGATTGAGGTTGGCGAGGATACCCTGGGAGCGCGGCGCATCCCCGTTGGCACTGGCCTGGGCGAACTGCAGGAACGCGCGCAGTGCGGCGGCACCATCGTTGTGGGTGTTGGTGATGGCTTCGGACTCGATGCTGGAGACAATCGCCATGCGCTTGCGGGCGCGACTGAAGATCACATTGAGGCGTTTTTCCCCACCACGCTGGTTGATCGGGCCGAAGTTCATCAGCATCTTGCCGTTCGGTCCTGGCGCGTAACAGATGCTCAGGATGATCACATCACGCTCATCGCCCTGGACGTTTTCCAGGTTCTTGACGAACAGGCCATTGAATTGCCCGGCATCTTCACGCACGTACTCGCGCTCAAGCCGTGTGGCAAAGGCCGAGTCGCCGCTGGCCAAGTCTTCCAGGGCCTGCTCGATGGCGCCTTGCTGGGCCTCGGAAAAGGCCACGATACCCAGGCTCAGACCCGTCTCCCGTTGCAGCAGCTCCCGTACCAGGTTGGCGATGTACCGCGCTTCGGCCAGGTTGCTGCGGCTGAGGTAGACACCGTCGGTCATCTTCAAGAAGCTGATCGGGCTGTCGAGCAGCGCGTCGGCGCCGCGGATGACGGCCTGGGCGTCCGTGGAGTCCAGTACGGTTTGGGCCGGGGCAGGGCGCTCGATACGACGGTCGGGAATGGTGATCAGCCGCCCTTCGTAGAACGCCGCGTTAGAAAAGCTGATCAAGGCTTCGTGGCGGCTGCGGTAGTGCCAGGCCAGGAGGGTTGCCGGCAAGTTTCGCGCGGCCTGGCTCAGCAGGCTGTCGGCATCAAGGTTGATTGCGATCTGCTCACCATCCTCCATGGCAATCAGTTCGTTGTCGTCCTGGTCGCCGGCACTGGAGAAGAAGTTGGTCGGTGGCAATTGCATCTCGTCACCGACCACAATCACCTGCTGCGCACGGCTCAGTGCCGGCACGGCTTCTTCGCTGGGGATCTGACTGGCTTCGTCGAAAATCACCACGTCAAACAGGTCCGGTGTCAAAGGCAGGGTGTCGGACACCGACAGCGGGCTCATCAACCAGATGGGCTTGAGGTCGTTGATCACGAGGCCACTGTCGCCACTCGCCATTTCGCGAATGGAGCGATAGCGCATGGTCTTGCCCAGTTCATGTTCCAGTTCACGTCGGCCTTTGGCGTAGGCTTTCTTGAACTCACGGGCCTGGGCGTCGAGTTGAGTCACCGACATCGCCGATTGCTTCACATGCTCCAGAAAACGCTGGTGCAACGTGGCGCTAAGCACCTGCGCGTTGCTTTTGAGCAGGTTGCATTCAGCCTGGCTGACCTCGCGCGCGGCCAAACTCAAGGCCGGGCCGTCGAAGCGCGCCAGCTGCGGATTGGCGCGGTACAGGCGGGTCAGGTTTTCCTGGGCAATCAAACCGTCCAGTACGCGTTGCGCCAAGGCGTACTGTTGCACGACCGCCAGGCAGACAGGATCGGCTTGGTGCAGCTCATTGAGCAGGGGCAGGGTGTCGGGCAGTTCGTCGAGTTCTTCACGCAGATCGCGCAGGTACTCGGCCAACTCGACCAGGCTCAGCGCCGGGTCGAACACACAATGTTGCGCGACCAGCTCGGCCAAGCGCGCCACCGGCTGGCGCAGGCTGGCTTCCTGGCGTACACCGGACAGGGCGTCGGGATTTCCCCGCAGGCCCTCAACCCATTGGCGCAACAGCGGTGATGCGCTCAGTTGCTGGAGCAAGGCTTGCAGGTTGTGCAGGAACAGGTCGACATCCGGGATGCCGTAACGCTCTTGCAGGCGTTGCTGCTCGGCGTGCAGCTCGGCAGTGACGCGATGCTCGCGGGCCAGGTTGTCTAGCACGCTCCCGAAACTGGGTCGAATCGCGTGCTGACTGAAGTCGTAGCGTCGTTGCAATTCACCGCGCAGCCGCCACCAGGCCGGTTGCAGCCAACGCAGCAGCGAGCCTTCCAGCCGCTGTACCAGATCGATGGCAGCCTGAGTGTCCTGGGGCGCGAGTTTTTCACGCCAGTGGTGGGTGGATTCACGGGCGTTGTGTTGCTGTACGGCCAGTGCTTGCAGCGCGGCCTGCTCGGCGTGCAGCGCTTGGGCGCCTGATGAGCCCGGTTCCAGCAGGTCGAGGTGCGCTGCCAGGTTGGCGCTGGTCAATTGTTCGGCGGCCTGGGTCAGCACGCACGCATCCGCCAGGCGGGTGTCCCCGGACAACAGGCTCGACGATGACTCGAAAAATTGCTCGACGCTGTCCATCAGCCCACTGGCTTCATCCAGGAACGCCTTGAGTTGGCCGTAGGCATGTTCGTGGGTAATCAGGCTTGAGGCCAAATGGCTGAAAGGATGACGTGTGAAGCTGTCGAGGCCGAAACGTTCTTTGAACGCCTGATACACGCGCCCCGTCAGCTCGCTTTGTGCCTGCCACTGACGCCATTCGGGTAAACGTTCCAAGGCTTCGGGGGGCAGCTTGGCAGCAACGGGCGGCAGTTCGATCAGATGACCTACCAGCTCGCGTACCGAACATGCCAAGGACTCCGGCACCCCACGCATTGCCTGTTCAAAACGCTCGATCAAGCCCAACTGTTGGCTCAGGCCAGCCAGCAAGGTGTCGCGCCGGGCTTGCAACTGCGACGACTGCGCATCACCGGCGATCCAGCGCTCATAGCACTCGCGCAGGTTGCTCACGAAGGCCTTCTTGTCGGTCTGGGAATCGTGGATCAGGCAGCACAACTCACCCAGTTGACTTTGTTGCAGGCGATGGAACACAACGTCCAGCGCTGCACGCTTTTCACAGACAAACAGCACGCGCAGGCCACGAGCGGCGTAGTCCGCGATCAGGTTGGTGATGGTCTGGGATTTGCCGGTGCCTGGCGGTCCCTGGATGATGAAGTTACGCCCGGTACGGGCCAGGCTGACGGCCGCATTCTGCGTGGCGTCGCCTGCCACCACGTTCCACTGTTCGGGCAACGGGGTCGGCTCGGGGGCCTGGACCTCGACGTCCCGAGGCTCGATGGAGAACATCCGGTCAAAGGCTTCGTTCTGCGCCGGTTCGTCGATCAACTGTGCATAGTCACGCACCAGCGACATCTTTCGATAATTGAAGTTGGCCAGGGTCACCTGGGTCAGGTCTATGTCCCAGGCGTAACGATGCCCCTGGTTCTCGGGCATGGCGAAGGTGCTGTTTTCGGCGCTGCTGGCAACCATCTGAGGGTGCTGGTTGCGCAGAACGGGCTTGGCGCCTATGGCCAGACGCAGCGGCAACTCGCTGGGCAGCACCTTCTGCTGGAACAACTGCAGGCCCAGCGGACGGAAATCTTCGCGGTCGTAGCTGAAATCCGGCTTCAGCAAAGGCGTCGACATGCGCTGGCGGGCACGACGGCGCTGGAAGTGGTGCAGATGCTGCACGGCTTTCTGGTGGATCAGTTCGATTTGCGGTTTGCTTTGCAGGTGTAACTCGACGCCGGGCTCGGTCAGTTTGATCTGGCGCGCAATATCGGCGTGGATGTCTTGCACCGAAGTCTTTTGCAGGTCGACGGTTTCCGGCAACTGGATGTCGTAGAGCTGACGCAATTGATGACGCAGTACCGGGTTGAATTCGGCCTCGGTTTCGTCGCACTGCAACACGAACTGGTCACGTACCCCTTTTTTGCGACTCAACTCTACCGGCAACCACAGCAGCGGGGTGACGATGCGTTCTTCCGGCGTGTCCTTGAGGTTGTGCCAGCGCATGAACGCCACCACCAGGCGCAGGTTGCTGAAGCCGAATTCGGCGCGGTCGCGACGGGTTTCCTGGATGATGCGCTCCAGCGACGCCTGCAGCCAGGTCTGGTCTTCAAAGCGCAGCCATTGCTGCAGGCCGACAGGTTTGCCGCCCAGCACTTGCTCGGAGAATCCGCCGAAGGTGGGTTGCCAGGTACACAGCGCTTCGGGCCGGATACTTTCAATGCGCATCACCAACGGAACGCTGGCCACGGTCAAGTTGACGCTGGTCTGGGTCGGCCGGAAATACAGCAGGCGATTGCGACGCGAAAGGTCAAACAACCGGTTGCGCAGATGTTCCAGCACCACAGTGCGTCGCGAAGCCGGGCCTTCGGCCTGGGCCAACACACGCTCGACATCCAGGCTGGCCGGCTGTTCGCGCCAGGACTCCAAGCGGCGTGCCAGCGAGCCCACATCAGTGGCGCGCTCATGGCGGTTGAGCTCGGTCATCTCGACGATCAAGTTGGCCAGCACCGGGTTGAGCCGGCCATTGAGCTGGAACAGGTTGCGCCGGTGCGCGGCGAACGACTTGAGGTCGTTGACGTCGGCAAAATCCAAGCCGCAGGCCAGGCACGCGAGCAACTGACCGAGCTGGAAAATATCGGTGATTTCGTCGTGATGCCCGAGCCGATGTTCCCAACTGTGCAAGTCCGTGAGGAACACCGGGTGGTTGATGGGCTGCTGCGGGTCTTCCTGGACTTGCAGGTCGGTAATGGCCACGCCGGTTTCCGAATCCCGGGTCAGGCGGACCTTGCCGACGATATTCAGCGCCGACTCTGGATTGGGCTGCACCTCCTTGATCGCCTCCAGCGCCAGGCGCGGCGACTGGCCGTCGGGATGGCGCAGTTGCAGGGTGCGTTCCGGGCCTAGCACCACATCCAGGTAACTGAGCTGGGCGACATGCCCCCGCTCATGCAATAGCGCCACCTGGCGCAGCAGCGGCAGCGCCAGGAACAGCACATCGTCGATGGGCACGGCGGCGCCATCGTGGCTCTGCAGCAATTGAGCGAAGTTCAGCGGTTGAGTTATTGGGTCCATGTGTCGACCTCCGCCTTGAGCGCACGAACAATCGGGTCGAGCTCACGTTTGGGGAATTTGATATCGCGCTTGAGCACGTTGATGAAGTCGTCGGCGCTGCCGAGTTTTTTCGCCGTGCGAGCGGCATGCAGCAAGGCTTCATCCCGCAGGTCACGGTCGACCAGGCACAGGTCGAGCATGATGAAGTGCAGGTATTCGTGAATGCTCGCGTCGATGCGCTCGGCATTCAGCGTGCCGAGGTCCAGCGGTGTTTCAGGCGCCTTCCAGTCGGGAAAGAAGCCGCGCACCTGATTGAGCACCGCCTCGGACTGCAACACCGTGTTGCCGATGAAGCGGGCGATGAAGCCGCGGGTGAGGGCGGTCAACTCGACCTGGTCGGTCACGTCCAGGCGGTTGAGCGACAAGGGCCCGCGCAGTCGGCGGTGCAGCCAGGCGTCGGTATCCGGGAGCTGTCGCCACCAGCTTTCCACCGCTTGGGAACGCAGAAAAGTCTCCGGATGGGAAACGCCCTGGGACAACGGCGCATCCTTGCCATCCAGTTCACGGGCCTGCTGCAGATAACTGGCGGCATCGACGCTGAGAATCCCGGTGTGGACCTTGACCAGCGAGGTGATGGAGGCTTGCGCACAGCCAGCCGCCAGCGCCGCCCCGCGGTCGGCGTAGATTTCGGTGTGCAGGCTATATAAACGTGCGGTCTGTTCCAGGCTCGGAGGCGTGTACACATCGGCCATCGCGTGATTGAGAATCCGCTCGGCGGTGAGGTAGTCGCCCTCGTGCTCCGACCACAAGCGGTAATGCGCCAGTTCATGCCCCAGCAACGCCAGCAGCTCCTGAGCATCGAGTCGTTCAAGGATCGGCCCGTAGAACACCACATGCACCTCACCGGCCAGGTAATACAGGCTGGCATTCATGGTGCCATCGCCGGCCTGGTAGAGGGTCGCGGGGGCCTCGATCTGCAGGCGTTGCAACGCCGTCTCACAGGCCTGATAAGCCTGCGAGTGCGTTTCCGGGCTCAGGCGATAGGTGTCTCGCAGCAATTGGGCGCGCACATCCTGGGCGTGTTCCTGCTGAACGCCCAGGGATGAGGCCCAAGCCCACACCGCAGGTTCACTGGTTTTCAGGTAGTCGACCACCTGCTGGTGGTAAGGCAATGGCGTCAGGCTGGTGATATCCAGCGCGGGGGTACTCATCGTTCAAACATCCTTGAGGATACGGCTCCATGAGCTGCGCCTGCGCAGCAGAGGCTTGGGCTGGCATCCCGGTATCAGTGATCGGCAATAAAAGCGGAGCATACCTAGGGGTTGGTGAAATTACTTGTGAAAGTACATAACCCTTTCGATCGACGCAAAAGCTGCTCCAGCTCATGGCGCCAAGTGGCCCGATTCGCTTGAATACGCGCCCGCGTCGCCTGGCCAAACAAGAGGGCCGCCAGAGCGCAACCAAACATTAGAACGCAATACTTCGAAAGGACCCGGCATGTCGTTATCGCGCTGTCTATCTGGCCTGTCCAACTTGTTGCACTACCGCCGCGAGTGGTTTCGCGCCGACCTGCGGGCCGGGTTGTCCGTGGCGGCTATCCAGATCCCCATCGCCATCGCCTATGCGCAGATTGTCGGCCTGCCGCCGCAGTACGGGCTCTACGCCTGTGTGCTGCCGATGATTGTCTATGCCTTGATCGGCAGCTCGCGGCAACTGATGGTCGGCCCCGATGCCGCCACTTGCGCCATGCTCGGCGGGGCCGTGGCGCCTTTGGCCATGGGCGACCTGCAGCGTACCGTCGAATTGTCGATGATCGTCACCGTGCTGGTGGGCCTGATGCTGATTGCCGCCGGGATCGCCCGGGCGGGTTTTATCGCCAGCTTCTTCTCGCGGCCGATCCTCATCGGCTACCTCAACGGCATCGGTCTGAGCCTGATCGCCGGGCAAATGGGCAAGGTGGTGGGCTTCAAGATCGAAGGCGACGGCTTCATTCTGGGGTTGGCGGACTTTCTTCAGCGGCTGGGGGAGATCCATGGCCTGACCCTGGCCGTTGGCCTGGCCAGCCTGGGCCTGTTGATCTGGCTGCCGCGACGCTACCCGCGGCTGCCGGCAGCGCTGCTGACGGTGGCGCTGTTCACCTTGCTGGCCGGGCTCTTGGGCTTCGACCGCTTCGGGGTGGCGATCCTCGGCCCTGTGCCGGCCGGGATTCCCGAGTTGTCCTGGCCCAAGACCACCCTGGAGGAAAGCAAGAGCCTGCTGCGCGACGCGCTGGGCATCGCCACCGTGAGTTTTTGCAGCGCCATGCTCACGGCCCGCAGCTTCGCCGCGCGCCATGGCTACGCGATCAACGCCAACCATGAATTCATCGCCCTGGGCCTGAGCAACCTGGCGGCCGGAGCCTCCCAGGGCTTTGCCATCAGCGGCGCGGATTCGCGTACCGCGGTCAATGACATGGCCGGAGGCAAGAGCCAGTTGGTGGGCATCATCGCCGCCCTGGCGATTGCGCTGATTCTGCTGTTTTTCACCGCGCCCATGGCGTGGATTCCGCAGCCGGCCCTGGGCGCGGTGCTGTTGATGGCGGGCTGGGGCTTGCTCGACGTCAAGTCCCTGAAGCAAATCTACCGCCTGAGCCGCTTCGAGTTCTGGCTGTGCCTGCTGACCACCGTCAGCGTGCTGGGCCTGGGCGTGCTGCCGGGCATCATCTTCGCCGTGACCCTGGCCATCCTGCGCCTGCTGTACAGCATCTACCAACCCACCGACGCGGTGCTGGGCTGGATGCCGGGCATCGAAGGCCAGGTGGACATCCGCCAGTACCCGCAAGCGCGCACCGTGCCCGGCCTGGTGGTGTATCGCTTCGACGACGCGATCCTGTTCTTCAACGCCGACTACTTCAAGATGCGCCTGCTGGAAACTGTGCAGCGCGAGAGCCAGCCCGAGGTGGTGCTGTTCAATGCCGAGGCAGTGACCGATATCGATGTCAGCGGCATCGCGGTGCTGCGGGAAATCCGCGAAACCCTGGCCGCCCAGGGCATCTACTTCGCCATCGCCCGCGCTCGCGGTACTTTCCTGGCGATGCTGGAACGCTCGGGGATGACCCGGGAAATGGACGGCCAGTTGCTGTTCAGTTCGGTGCGTTCGGGGATCAGGGCCTACCGCATATGGCGCAACAGCATGCGCGGCAAGCAGTGATGCAGAGGAGGGTGGCCGGCAGGGAGCGACCCCGCCGGCACTTGACCGAAGTTCAGCCGAGCCGGCATGGCCTCACTGGGTGATGGTCATGCTGCTGGTGGCCTGGACCGAGCCGTAGCGGATGCGCGGATAAGTCGGATCGGCGTAGCTGAAATCCATCACTGTGCCGACGGAGCCGAAGTACAGGGCCTGGCAATTGAAGTTCACCGCCACCTGGCCGCCGTAAGGGGTGACCCCGATGGCGACCTGGGTCGGCCCGGTCCATTCGATCTTGCACCCCAGCGTACCGCCTGCTGCGCCGGCATTGTATCCGCGACAGTTCAAGGTGGCGTTGCCGTTGCTGGTATTGGGAAAGCCCGCCCATTTGGCGATGGCCAGGTTGGCCGAGCAGGACGTGTTGACGCTGCTGGCGCCCGGGGCGAGCTTGTAGACCCCGGACGGTGGCGCAAGCGTTGCCGTGACGGGCGTCAATGGCAGGGCGGCAAGGCTCGATGCCGCCTGGTTTTCCACCACGGTGGTGGGCGACGGCGGGAGCTTGCACACCACCACGGCGCCGACGTCGTCGGACTTCTTCAACTCACCCAGCGCAGTGATATCGGCGCCGCCCTTCGACTCGCAGAAGAGTTTGCGTAACTGGGCTTTTTCTTCGCTGTCAGCCGTGGACGAGGCCTGGGCCAAAGGTGCAAGGGCCAGGCCAATGACTCCAGCCATCAGCACGCTTGAAAGTTTCATGATCGATTCCTTATCGGGGTTATGACTGGCTGCACCCTATGAGCACCAGGCGGTTTTTTTCATGACAAAAGCTCGGGTGTTGCGCGCAAACAGGGCCGCTGGAGTTTTGCCCTCTCGGGACTTGACCTGATGCCGCTGTCTGCTGTTGAATGCGCGCCCTAAAGCCTCTGCAACCTTTTCTCCAAGTGGTGAAGCCAGTGCCCTACGCCAGCCAACACGCCTGATACCGACGACGGTCCATCCTGCCTGATGGCTGCCCGTGCCTATGCGCGGCGGCGCTTGATTGCCATGCCTGCCTGATCCTGTCGTTGGTTTTTCTCTGTTTTCGAGGACAAACCCATGCACATGGATATTCGTGCCACCGCGCACAACCTGGAACTGCTCAAATACCCCCGCACGCCCCATCTGCAAGGTTCGCGCCTGCAAGATGGCGACACTGACACTGGCCAGGTGCGCTATGCCGCCCTGGCCGGGCAGTGGCTGGTGGTGGAAGAAAAACTCGATGGCGCCAACGCCGGCATCAGCTTTAGCGCGAGCGGCGAGTTGCGCCTGCAATCTCGCGGTCACTACCTCACTGGCGGTGGGCGCGAGCGCCAGTTCAATCTGTTCAAGCAGTGGGCCGTGGCTCACGAACACTGGTTGCTGGAGCGCCTGGAAGATCGCTTCGTGCTGTATGGCGAATGGCTGCACAAGAAGCACTCGGTGTTCTACGACCGCTTGCCACATTATTTCTGCGAGTTCGATGTGTGGGACCGCGCCACAGGGCTGTTCCTCTCCACCGCGGCGCGCCGGTGCCTGCTCGAGGGAGGGCCGGTGCTGTCGGTGCCGGTGCTGTACGAAGGCCCGGCGCCGCGCCGGCATGCCGAGCTGATGGCGCTGGTGGGTGATTCGCTGGCCAAGACCGAGCGCTGGCGCGAGGTGTTCGAGCAGGTGGTACGCCGCGAAGGCCTCGACCTGGCCCGTGCCTGGCGCCAGTGCGACCGTTCCAGCCGCATGGAGGGCCTGTACCTGAAGCTCGAGGACGAGCAGCAGACCCTCGGCCGACTCAAGTGGGTACGCCAGGACTTCGTCCAGGCCATCCTCGATGCCGACCAGCACCATGCCAACCAACCCTTCATCCCCAATCAGCTGGCCGACGGCGTCGACCTCTATGCCCCGCGCCTGTCCATGGACTGGCAGGGCCCACGCCACGGCTACTGAAGGAGCATCCCGATATGGATATTCGACAACTGCAACAACTGGTCCCCGAGCCGGGGCGCGATATGGATGTCGCCGCCTGCCTGGCGGCCATCCCGGCCCTGGCGCGCCTGGCCGATACACCGCAAGACCCGACCTACCACGCCGAGGGCGATGTGTGGATTCATACCCGTCTGGTAGTCGAAGCCTTGCTGGCGCAACCCGCTTACCAGCAGGCCAGCGCCGAGCAGCGCTTTGTGCTGTTTTTCGCCGCCCTGTTGCACGATATCGCCAAGCCCGACACCACGGTGATCGACCCAGATACCGGGCGTATCGGCCAGCCCGGTCACTCGCGCCGGGGCGCAGTGGACGCGCGACTGCTGTTGTGGCGCGCCGGCGTGCCATTCGAGCTGCGCGAGCAGATCTGCCGCATCATCGCCGTGCATCAGGTGCCGTTTTTCGCCTTGCAGGGTGATCGCAGCGGCCGCAGCGCTGAGTTTCTGTTGCACAAACTGTCCTGGGAACTGCCGCTATGGATGCTCTGCGCCGTGGCCGAGGCCGATATGCAGGGCCGCGATTACGCCGGCAAGGCCGATGTACTGGACGCCATCGAACTGTGGCGCGAACTGGCGCAGGAGGAGGGCTGCCTGCACGGGCCGCGGGCCTTTGTCGACGAGTACACACGCATTCAGTACCTGCGTGGCGCTCGGGTACATCCCGACTACCCACTGCACGCGCCGCAGGGCTCGTCGGTGGTGATGCTCTCGGGCCTGCCGGCCAGCGGCAAGGACACCTGGACCGCGCAACATTACCCGGAGCTGCCGGTGGTGTCGTTCGACGACGCGCGCCAGGCCCTGGGCCTGCGCCACGGACAGAACGAAGGCGCCGCTGCGCATTACGCCATCGACCGGGCCAAGGCCTTGTTGCGCGAGCACAAACCCTTTGTGTGGAACTCCACGCACCTGTCGGCGCAGATGCGCAACCGCACCCTGGACTTGCTCTACGGCTACGGCGCCGAGGTGGAGATTGTTTACCTGGAGCGGCCCGAGGACGAAATCATGCGGCGCAACCAGAAGCGCGACACCTCGCTGCGCAACGAGGATATCCGCCGCATGTTGTTCAAGTGGGAAGTGCCGCTGCCGACCGAGGCGCACCGGGTGGTTTATCAGGCAGCTACGCAGGCGGTTAGCGCTTGATCCGCATCAACGTTTGCTAGCGAGGGTTGAGTTGCCCGTTCAATAACCCTGCATTGAACCGCTTTCAGGGGCGCAGGTCAGCGACACACGCTCATAGTTGAGCGCCTTGTCGCGCTCAGGCAATGCGTAACTCGCCTGACATTGTTTATCCGCCCATTTGATAGTCAGCGTGGCGCTCGGCTCCTGCACCAGCGCCAGGGCCCTGCTGGAAGGATCGGCAAGCGCAATTTGTTTGCCGGCTGCGTCTTCAAGTACAGCGCCAAACGGCAAGTGCTTGTGCTCATGATCAAATAACTCGAACTGCACGCGTCGCCCGGTCTGCGCCGGGTAGCGCACTAATACCGCGGCGCCACGTCGAGGCACCACTTGTTGGGTGGCGTTTTCAATCTCTACGTCGGCACCCAGATCCCGGGTGTCGAGGCTAATCCAGTTGACCCGATAGGGCTGGGTATTGGGAATCACGGCAAAACCATTGCGGCCGGTTTCGGTGCCGCTGTAGCTGCCGATCTTGACGCCGCCCGGTACGCCTGGCACTTCGGCCAGCGCGAAAGTCTCACCGAGGGTTTGCCCTAAGTTGATCCCGCCAGCGTGCGCCACCATCGAACCGGCCAGGCTAAGGTTCTGCGAGGTGTAACCGCGCCCCTGACTGTAACCGGCGTTGACGTCGACGAATGAAGTGCGCGAACTGATACTCGCCGAGCCCGAACTACCCCCGGTGCTGCTGGTGCCTGCCTGTACAGAGTAATAAGTATCGCTATTTTCCGAGAGATAGCCGTTCACGCCCAACTGGCTGCTGTCGCTGGATTTCTGTCGATTGGTCGAGAGAAACGCCCGTGGCGCGCGAGGCTTGGAGCCCAGGGGGAATGACAGCGAAAGGTTCACCTGCGTGTCGTTGTTCGGCGAGCCGAAATAACCCACGTCCTGAGTGTGCGTAACCCCAAGGTTGTAACTGACGTCGCCCCAGTTGTTGCTGTAACCCGCCGACAGGCTTTGCGAACCACCACGCCCCCAATAACGCTGGTCAGTTGCGTTGAGGTAGAGGCTGCCGAATTGTCGGTTGCGGCCCAAGCTCTGGCTCACGGTCAGGTCGGTTCGAGTCTTGGAACTGCCACGACGCTGTTCCCCGCGGCCTTGATCCTCGATGTGTTCGGTCAGGGTTCGATAACCCTCGGTCGAGTAACGATAGGCGGCGAGGGTGAAATTGGTATCAGTGCCGGTAAACGTTTTTGCATAGAGCATCCGCAGGCTATTACCCTCGGTTGGCTGGCCGCGCGTCTGGCTGGAGGAGTGGGTCAGGTCGAACGACACAGCACCAAACGCCGTATTGCGGCCCATGCCCAAGGACATCGCATTGAAACTGTCGGTAGCCTGCACGCCGAGAATCCAGGTTATGTTGCTGGTCATGCCGTAAGCCAGCGTGCCGCTGACAAACTTTGGCGAGGCCAGACCTTCGGTGTTGCTTTTGTATTGACCAGCCGAGAGGCTGTAGTTGACTTGGCCCTCGCGCACCATGGTCGGCAGAGTCGAAAACGCCTGCCGTGTTTCATGCCGCGAGCCGTCCGCCTCGATGATGGTCACCTGCAAATCACCGTTAGAGCCGCTCGGATAGATGTCGCTGATCTCGAACGGGCCGGGCGGCACGTTGGTGCTGTAGAGGATGTAGTCGTTCTGGCGGATTTCCACAGTGGCATTACTTTGCGCCACGCCGCGGATCACCGGCGCGTAACCGCGTTCACTGTCGGCGCGCATGCCTTCGTCGGAGCTCAACTTCAATCCACGGTAACGCACGCTGTCGAAGAGCTGCGAGTCGGAGAAAATGTCACCGGCGCTGAACTGGCCCTTCAGTGCTGTCACGTCATGCTGGACGTAGCTGCGGTTGCTTTTGAACGTATTTGGCTGACCGGTACGGCTGCTGAAGTTCGATTCGTTACGAAGTCGCCAGGCACCGAGGTTGATGCCGTTACGTAAACCGAGGTTGCTCGAGATCGTGGTGATGGAATCGGTGCTGTTGCGGTTGCTGCTCAACTGATAATTGATGAATGCCGCAGAGACGCCGGCATCCCACAACGCAGGGTCGACATAACCGCGCATGCCGCGTTGCATGGCAATCTGCGGCACGCTGATCAAAAGTCGCAGACGGCTTGGGTCGTAACTGACGGTCGCTTGATCAATCAGGGTCGGCAAGTCGTAGCAAGTCTCGGGCGCGTCAGGTTTGAGTTGGCCTGCCGCCTCCAGCGTGCGCATGTTGATGCCCAGTTGCTGCAACATGTCCAAGGTCAGACAGGCCTCGACCTTGTTGGTGTGCTCGGAGCGGCGGAAATCGATATCACGCCGGCCCACCAACACTTCGTTGCTGTAAACGTCGACCCGGTAATTGCCCGGCAAAACGCTGTTGGCCGAGAGCAACAGATTAAGATCAACGGACGATCCAACCCCCTGCAGAAATGTAGTATTGAATTGGGCGAGTTGATCTTGCTCTGCTCCAGCGACGGCGTCACTGGCGTTCGCCAAGTAAGGAAGACTAACTAACATGGCCAGATACAGCGCATTCAATCGTGAGTTTTTCGGGCAGCATTGTTCAGTCAGCGAATTGGAGTTGCTGCGCGGAATTAAAGACATACCGAGCCCTATACTGCTACGGAGAACGAAGATTTAATTAATTAATGGAATCAAGAGAGGGGGCGAACTTTTCGATGCAGGTGCTATTGCACGGCTTGGGCATTGACCGCGGTATTGGCCGATAAAGTTGCGCTGTAACGATCCTGTGCGCCGTAATCGTTAATGCTTGAAAAGTTCAGATTGGAATAATTCGAGTTCATTGTGCCTTTGAGCGCGATGGTCTTGCTTTGGCCAGGAGCGATCATCATCGAGTCGATGGCTTGTTCCGTTGTAGCACCCGCTTGCACAGAAACATCCGAAAGCGAAACATGATAGAGGCTTGGATTCGTGATTTTTAATGCCGCATGTCCGCCTTGTTTGCCGATCTGCCATAACAACTGGGTCGGTGCGAGGTAGGCCGTGCTGGCTAGTCCGGCAGGGCGGAAAAACACCTTGATGCGCTGGCGCACTGCCAGTTGCAGGGTATTTTCCGTTTTGGCGGTCTGGGGAATTTCCTGAACGTTCAGCCAGACAACGGATTCCTTATCGGCAGGCATACCTTTGCCTTCGTAAATCACTCGAAGTAGTTGCTGCTCTTTGCCCGGGATGCGCGCCAGCGGCGGTGTTACGGCGAAAGGAACCGACGTGGCGCCACTATCATCACTGTCGATCCACGACTGGATTAACACGTCGTCGCCGTTGTTGCGGACCTTAATGCTGACCTCTTTGTGCTCGCCGTCGAACACCAGACGGGTCGCGCTCAGCGTAATACCGGCGCTCGCTTGCGTCGCAATCAGCGCGCAGTGCAAGCCCATGCACAGGGAAAGAATGAGTCGATTAAACATGGAGAAGTGCCTGAAATTGAAAAAAGACGGGCCGCTGGCGGCCCGCACAGTGTCAGTCTCGACTGCGGTTTACTCGTATTGCAGAGTGAACGGCAGAGTGGCATCACCACGACCAGCGACCGCGGTTTTCGGGTCGGCAGTGGTCACGTAAGCGGCGGAGAATTTCAAAGTTGCGCTGCCGTCTTGCAGGGTGTTTTCAATTTTTGCGGCGGTTGGCGAGCTCAGGTCGACCAAATCGCCATTGGCGTCGAGCAAGGCGATGCCGATGTTCTTCGCGGCGCCCAGACCAGGGATCAGGTTCAGCACTTTGGTTCCGGTGACGACGCCCGAACCGTTGGCTCGGTTTGGCTCGAACATCATCGTTACCTTGGTGCCCGCATTGCAGTTGATCTTCATGTTGAAGTTCTCGGCACTGAGTTTGCCACTACCCTTAGGGGCGGAAGCAGTGCCCATGTCTTTAATTGACACTTCACCCATTGGTACGGAAATGGTTTTATTCAGATCAATATCTTCGATAGAGCAAGCATCATTGTTAATATTGCCGGTGAAGTTGATGGTGCCGCTGCCCGCTCTAGTTGGGGGGACTGGATCTTCTGCAAACGATTGACTCGCAACCGAAAGCATTGAAAGTGTCAGCAGTGTCAGCGAAAACTTTTTCATCTTTATATCCATTAGATCGTGATTAAGTTGTGTTGAAAAACACAATCCAGAATATAAAGCTCAAGGCGCTGCACAGAACATAAGACGATTCCCAACAGAACATCAGGCGATTCCTAGAGTGTGGCGGGGCTACTGGGTCTTTGTCGAATAAACGAACGTCACTCAATCAATGATCACCAGGTCGAAGGACTGGTTGTGCAGCAATTCGATCAGCTCGTTAGAGCAGAGCGTGAGACGGTCCATTTGCCTGGGCAGCGCCGAAGGCGCCGGCCATGCCATGCAGGTGCTGGGCAAGCGTGTGGACGTCGTTACTCTGCAGCAAAAAACGGCGAGCGGCGTTTGGCGTAGACAGTAGGGAGTTGATCTGGTGAAGGTAGTTCTTCAGTTTCATCCGGCCCCTATAAAGGGGTATGGCCGGACTCGTAATCAGACGATTCTTAAAGCAATGCACCGCTACTCATAGGTAATCGTGTAGGTCGCGCTGCTATTCGCGGTACCCGATTTCAGCGTTTCAGCGCTGCGGTAATAGCGAGCCTTGAGTGGAATAGTAAAAGTGCCCGTCGCGCTTTGAGTTCCGATATTCAATGCCTTGTCGTAGGTAACCGGTGTCTCGTTTGACAGTATTTGAATTTTTACGCCTTGGGCGGTATCGGTCGATGTGGCATCGGCGAGATTGAGCAGGCCTTTTACATTGTCGTACACGCCGGCATTGCCTGCGCTGAGGGTCAATTTGACCTTCGTACCAACGTCGCAAGTGAGTGGGATAGAAAACGCCTGCTCAGCCGCAGTGGTGCCCACGCTGGCCAGTTGTTTCATGCCTACTTCGCCCAGCGGCACCTTGATTTCAACCTTGTCGACAAAGCAACCGAGGGTGTTTACGGTAAATCCGGATGAGCGCACCGCTGCTTCTGGATAGACCCAGGTGGTTTCGTTGTTTTTCAGAGCAAAACTGCCCACCTTTTGCGGCGCCCGTTTGCCGGGCGAGATGGCGCCTATCTTGTAGAACACCAGTTTTATGGCGCCTTTGATGGGTTGCGATCTAAAGGTCCCGTTAACCCCACACAGCCCGCTGACATCCTGGCCACCGGCGGCACTGTTGCCAATGATCGGATGGAACCCCGGACAGGTTCCCACGGACTCGCCGTACACCGCATAACCAATGCCGGCATCGGCGGTTCCGAGCTTATAGATGTTCATTCCATTGATTTTTGGTGCGGCCAATCCAAAACCTTTCACGTAGAACGCTTGGAAGTCAAATCCTTTGGTGCAATTAAAGGTGTCAATCGGAGCGGATACGACTGAAGTGCCGATCTCGGCGCCAATGGGGGTGTCGTGTCGCACCGTCATGTCGGGAATATTCAACACGGTTTCCGCGGTGGTGGTGGTACAGCTCGGGTCGGCGCCAACCGCTGTCGTTGAGTACAAGAGCGTTAGCGCAAACATGGATGTTAAAAGTCGTGCATCTATCTTCATGGGCTTTCTAAGTCGCGAAAAGTACTGACGAAGATAGTGCTAGGCGCAGTGATTCATTGGCAATCAGAAGATTCCTAGGCTCTGCACGAAAAGTTTTGAGACAAAGGTCAGACCGTTTTCAACAAACCTCCCAGTCGATGCCCGTTCGCGGCACTGTGCTGCGAGTACATTCGTTCCTAGCGACCAAGGCCAACGGTTATTGCCCTGGATTGCACGTTTTGCGAGGCACAGAGCTGGCTGCGTCGCAAGCCAGTTCAGATACTTATAGATGAACTAGGCACTTAAGATTTAACATAATATACATTATATGAACTGTAATATGCATAACACGAGGCTCTGGGCGGTCAGATTTAAAGCCTGGCACTTGCCTCCTGCCAGCGTTTTTGCGGACGCGAAAATGAGATTAGAACTGCCTTTTCAATCGATTGATGTCTGCGTCATTTCCGCGATGATCAGCTCCAGATGCGGAGCCAGTTCAAAGACATCCGTATCCAAGCCCTGAATGGAACCATGTTCATAGGTGTAGCGAGTGCCGACAAAAAGCTTTGAGCAGTCATCAAGGCGACGCTCCAACTGAAAGCCAGGTGAGAGACGTTCTGATATTTGCCGTATTGCCTCAGCGTATTCAGAAGGAATCGCTTTATAAAGAACAACGAGATTGTGTCCTTTTTTACCACTCAGAAACCATTCCGGGTCATCAATCTCTCCTGGATGAGCAGGATCGTAATCGACAAGAAATGACTTGAGGTATAGCTCCGAGGCTAATCCGGCATTCATTGCTGCTGGCCAAAAAAGTTCTGTATTGCCGTTGTCGGCATGTTTTTCTATGAGCCTTGCTGCCTTTAAAAAAACACGTGCTTCTGATACGACCTGATGACTTGGTAGACGTACAGAATTCATGGCTTCCTTGCTCCAGAGCTTTGAGGTAGAAATGGCTACAGGCCACGGATAACTTAGCTTATTACCGATTACACGTACTGTCAGAGAGTAGCTGATTTACCTGCCCCGAAAGATACCGAACATGCTTGAAAGATAGTGATCAAGGGTGAACAAACCCTAGTTGATCTAATGAACCACTCTCATTTTTTTGATAGCCAGTAAGAATAACTCAACTAAATGCTTGTTTAGTTGAGTTAATCATGTGCCCTCTTTCGCAACTTCCAGCGTCGCTGGGGTTTCGCCTTGTCCGTGTGCATCGACGCAGAACTCGGGAGTGTCCAACTATTTTGTATTAACAGTGATAACAAAACGCTATTAGAGGCCTTGTTCCTCGAACTCGCATTCAGGCCAAGAGCCTTTAAGTTATGCGGTCTACAGCGCTAAACGCGGTGTGTCCGGAGCATCGCCAGAGGGTCAAAAACGCCTTTCGAACGCTTGTTCAGCGACCTCGACAGACCAAGAAGCACACCTAGACTCTCACCCGGTTCAGCCAGCTGAATCATGCCCAACACACGAAAAGGATATTCAACATGAACGCCTTCACCTCGGTAAACACCGTCACCACCCCCCTGACCATCAACAGCCAGTCCACCGCGACCTACAACGGCGACCCCAACCAGACCACCAAAGTGACCTTCAGCTATCAGAACAACCTGCTGTGGGCCACCCAGGTCAACAACACCGCAACTGTCCAGACTCTCAGCGCTGACACCTCCGCCGGCCCGGTCATCCTGCGCAAGGGTGCCCAGGTCAAACTGCAGAACGTGGGCTCGGCGTTCAGCATCCTGTTCACCGGGGTGATTATCGACAGCGGCTCGGAAACACCGTTCAACAACACCAACATCGGGACCTTCACCCTGTCGTGATCGACTCGGGCTCCTAGGCCGGAGCCCATTTGCGAAGCCGGCATGGCGCCGGCTTTGCCTCATGCAATATGGGACATGGACGGTACCCTCGCGTGACCAGGCAACGGATGCTCTACACCCGGATTCTCTGGGCAACCCTCGGCGCGATCCTGGCGACTGCAATGTGGCTGATGACCACCGGCAGCCGCTTGCCAACGGTATCCAGCAGCCACGACCAGGCCCTTTCCAGCAGCGATGCCATCGCGCCAGCCGCAGATTGCGTCGACCTCTCGCCCTCCTCCTCTGCCACCACCAATGATCCTTGCGTACCGGGCCCCGTGCTGCTGCCCGGGATGAAGGTCAATCGCCAGGTCGGTCCGGTGATGTTCGTGCTGGTGGTGGACAGCAACGAAGCCCGGGTCAATGCCCAGGTTTCCCTGGGCAACGCCGCCCTGACCGACTTGAACATGACCGCCGCCGCTCCCACCGCCGACTTCAATCTGGCCAACGGCGATGGCCAGCGGGTCTGGGGCAGCCTGGGCGCCTTCTTCTGCGCACCACCCAACACTTCGCACCTGCTGGCCGACTTCACCATCGAGAACCTGCGCGACAGCGGAAAATCCGTGACCCAGGCCTATCGTGGCGACCTGATCCGCTGGCAGAGCCCGATCACCAGTGTCCTGGCCCGCTACCGCCAGCCCTTGCTGCCGGACCTGCAAGTGATCGTGGAGCTGCTGGACCCTTACAAGGCCGACAGCAGCAACGCGCTGACCGCCCAGGTGAGTTTCTATTACGCCAGCGATCTGATCGACCGCTACACCCTCATGGCCACCGCCACCCCGGTGAGCCTGCGGCAGTCCAGCGTCGGACCGGTGCGCATCGAGGGCGGACTCCTGGACTTTCGTCCCGCCACCCAGGAGCAGCAAGGGCAGCTCAGCCTGGATGGCACCTTCCAGTCCGGTCACAACCCACCGAACCACTACGTCGGCAGTGTCGCCGACTGGTCGTGGATCCGTGGCCGCGCCGACAATTGCAGGGGATAGACATGACCAGCACGTCCGACTACCAGCAGATCGCCCACAGCGCCGCTTACGCCCTGCCGGATGCCAGCGGCTATGGCTGGCGCGGTTATGTCATGCCCAAAGGCACCGCGCCCGGGAGCCTGCCGGCCAGCCTGAGCCCGGCCGACGCCTTCGACAAATATGCCGGCCATTACCTGTTCGCCCCCAGTGAACCGGCCGCCCTGCGCAGCGACCCCACGGCATTCGTCAACGCCCTGTACGACTTTCTGTTCGCCGTCGACCAGCGCAACTTCGTCGGCCGCGCGCTGCTGTGGCTGCCCGGCTCCAGCCTGCCGGCGCCCCAGGCCTTCAACAGCTACGGCCTGCGCATCAGCGTGACGGCCCCCAGCCAGGTGCAGAACAACCTCAACCTGCAGCTTGGCGATCGCCTGACGTTCTTCATCAGCTTCGGCACCTACGTCAAATACGACCCGGACTTCAACGCCCTGCGCCTGAAATCCAATGCTGGCATCACCATAGGCTTGATCGACAAGCTGGCGGCCGACAGCGGCCTGCAGCTGACACCGCCGCAACAGCCGCTGGCCTACGTGCCCCTGGACGGCAATCAGGCCGGCAGCCTGACCTACGCCTTGACTTACAGCAGCCAGCCCGCCCTCAAGTATTTCCAGACCGGCTTTACCTATGTGGCCAACACCACAGGCGGCCAGAGCGTGCTCAATTACCCGGTGTTCAACCCCAACGGCATGCCCGCCAAACTGACCATGGGCGGCGTGCTCGACCCGCTGGACCCGCTCAATCAGAACGTCCCTGCGGCGCAACTGGCCGCCGGTCTGATCCGTACTGCCATGAGCTTCGCCAACACCGGCACGACCGCGTTGCCTAGCCAGTGGCGCAGCACCGCCGGCAACCCGATCAGCCTGATCCCGCTCAATGGCCTGGACGCCAACGGTTGGCCCCGGCCCTATGCCGCCAGCCTGGTGTTCTGTGCCCAAGGCGGCAGTTACAGCCTGACCCTGGCCGGCGACTTTGGCCTGAGCCTGCCGGCCGCCAGTGCCGGGCAGAACCTGCTGTGCGGGATCTTCGGCACCGAGTGGCTGAGCTTTACCGCCTACAACTCTTCCCTGAGCCCGCAAGACAACGACCGCTTGCGCCTGTTGGCGGCGCAACCGGCCTATGCCCCGGTGTTTCCGTTCCAGACCAGCAGCCTGGTCACGCCCACCAGTGGCGCGGTCAGCGCCCTGCTGAACGACGCGCACCGGACCTCCTGGTGCAGCCTGGTGGCCGGCGCCTCCATCCCGGCCTACAGCGCCCAGCCCGACGGCAGCCCGCTCTATGGCCAGAGCCGCAGCAACGGCGCCACACCGCTGCTGGCCCCGGCCGCGCCGAGCACACCCCTGCCCCAGGACGCCGGGTTTGCTTTCCCGCTGGTGCCCTACGCGGGGGTCAGCAGCAACGCCAGCCTCAACCTGACCCAGTTCGAAAGCGAAATCCTCGCTGCCTCGCGCAAGAGCCTGATCAGCGCCGCGACCCTGCCGGGCAAACAAGCCGCGCGGGCCCGGCGCCTGCAACGGCTGCTGACCGCCGACGCGGCACTACCTGATCGGGCGACCACCCCGCAAGGCCTGCTGGTGGACCTGGACGCCGACGGCATCGGCTACGCCAAGGTGCTGCTGGCCCGCTCGCCATCCACCCAGGGGCCGCTGGACTTTGCCTTCGTGCAGCCCAGCGAGGCCCTGCACGAGGCTTTGCAGACCAACCAGCTGTTTCTGGTGGGGGTCAATCCGCTGCCGTTCTTCACCCAGGGCGCAAGCTTCAGCAACCGCATGGACATCGCCGACTGGCGCTTTATCGCCAACATCGGCGTCGGCGTGCAAACCACCAGCTACCGCAATGTGCTGATCATGAAGTACTGCGCCGGCAGCCTGAAGGAGCGCATCGACAACCCCAATCGCTGGACCATGCCCGAGACGTTCTCGAAAACCGCGGACCTGGCGCCGGGCCTGGAAACCCTGGCCTACACCGGCCTGTCCCAGTGGCTGCAGGACTTCATCGCCGTCGCCGAGGCCAAGGCCGCGGCCAGCCCCGACAGCCTCTACGCCGACTTCGTCGCCCAGGTCAGCGACCCGGCCTGGAACGGCTTCATGGTGCTCAACGCCGACCTGCCCCTGGACAGCCTGCCCGAGCAACTGGCGGGCATCGCCGCGGGCATCGACTACAGCCGCTTCCTGGCCCACCATTTTGGCGCCAGTGTCAGCCGCATCAGCCAACAGGGCGACACCCTGGATATCCAGGGCATCTCCACCTTGTTCGGTCTGATCGACTACCAGAACCCCGCCTATGAGCAGGCCCAGGCCAACGGCGCGACCCCGGACATGCCGGTGGCCCTGAGCACCAGCAACGGTTACGCCTTCAGTGTCCTGCAGCTGCAGGCACTGTTCCGCCAATCGCGGCTGGTGACCTTCAACAGTCGCATCCAACTGAGCCTGGACCTGCTGTTCGGCTCGCCGATCCGCGCCACCCTGCGCGCCGGCCAGCCCAGCGCGGTGAACGCCATGGTGCTCGACGGCAGCGCCCTGCAACAGAACGACACCACCACCTACGTGTTCGAGCAGAGCCAGAGCTACCTGTTCAACCTCGACAGCAACGTGCTGCCGGCCGCCTCGGTCAACCGCATTCAGTTCAACACCCTGGGCAGCCCGGACGGCGGGGTCACCACCGCCAGCCGCTTTCTGCTGTGGGGCAAGCTGGATTTCACCCTGCTCAAGACCTCGGACGGGCCCTTCGACCTGCTGTCCTTCGGCAGCGCCGACGGCAGCCCGAGCAACCAGGGCCTGGCCTACACCAACCTGGAAATCGCCATGGCCTTTCCCAGCGCCACACCCAATGCCGTGGGCTTTGCCTTCAACCCCGACAACCTCGGGTTCGACCCGGCCACCAGCCAGGTGCGCGGACAGAGTCTGTACAAGGGCTTCACCCTGCAGCTCAAGCAGTTCATCCAGGCACCGGCGCAGAAAAAGCCCGCGGACTATGGCTTCCTCCCGGTGTTGCCGCAGGACCTGGCGCTCAAGGCGCTGTCGGGCGCCTGGTCGGGCATCGTCTACAAGGTCACCATGGGCTCCCCCGGGTCCCTGGTGTCGGGCACCGGTTTCGAGTCCGACCTGCTGATCGCCTGGTCGCCCGGCAGCAAGAGCAGCGACGCCAGCCCAATGCTTTTTGTCGGCCTCAGCCTGCCCGGCGCCGCGCCGTCGGCCAGCGTGTTTTCCCTGCAGGGCATCATCAAGGTCTCCACCGGGCCGATCAAACTGCTGTACCAGACCATCCCCGGTCAGACCGACACCCAGGCCAGGTTCTTCAACCTGCAACTGACCGATATCGGCATCAAGATCCTCGGCATCGCCAAGTTGCCGCCGGGCGCCACCCTGCAGTTCTTCCTGTTCGGCGACCCGCAATCCTCCGGCAGCCTGGGCTGGTACGCCGCCTACGTCAAAGACCCGCAGAGCAAGACCGCCAGCCTGCTCGCCGTGGAGTCGGGCCAGTCCACGCAACCGGCATTGACCGGACCATCGGAGGTGACGCCATGACTCGGGTCCTGTACTGGAACATCGAGAACTTCGGCTACAACAAGATCCGCCCGCTGAGCACCAAGCACGATCGCAACGGCGCGCTCATTCCCGACCTTGAGGCCGCCGACCGACTGGCCCTGATCCTGGCCCATATCACCGCGTTCAATCCGGACATCTTCGTCGTGGTGGAGACGGCCAGCGGTCCGAGCCACGGCCCCGGATCGCTGATTTCCCCCACCGGCGGCTGGCAGGGCTGCGCCGAACTGCTGCTGCGCATCCGCAACCAGACAACCGAGCCCTGGAACCTGGTGCCGCCCCTGGTGGTCGGCCAGGCCGGGCGCGCCGAGGGCGTCGCGGTGTTCTACAAGCCGGTGATTCCGGCGGGCGGCGGCGTGGCGGCGGGCAAGCGCTTGTTCACCGGCCCCAATGCCTGGTCGTCGGCGGGCAATGGCGTCAGCTTCAACCCCAAGGTGAAGCCTTCGCCGGACGCCGACAACTACCCGGCGTTGCAGACCCAGACCTGCTTCAGCGTGCCCAACCGGGCCATTCCGCCCACGGCGCTGAACTTGGGTAACCTCAACGAAAGCCGCTGCGCGGCGCGGGTCGCGTTCGTCGACAATTTCGGCGCCGCGATCAATTACGGTGGCTTGCGCGAACCCTACATGGTGACCTTCTGCGAAACCGTCGACGGCACACCGGATGTGGTGTTGCGCAACCTCACGCTGTTTGCCATCCATTCGCCGCCGCAATATGCCGCGGCCAACGCCTACCTCAACGCCCTGGCCAATGTGCGTGACATCAGTGCCGCCCTGGGCGCGCTGGAAACCCGGATCATCACCGGCGACTTCAACGTCAACCTGTTGAGCCAGAACGGCAACGATCCCGGGCGCTATGGCGCCCTCACCGCCCTGGGCTACGGTTTGCAACTGCAACCTCCGGCCCTGGCCCCGCCGCCGGCGCTGGAGGCCTACACCGGCTACTTCGCCACCCACCTGCGCAGTCGCAACGCGAGCATCTTCTGGTCGACCAACGCCGGGGCCGTGCCCTATCCGGGCTACCGCTACATCGGTTCATCCAACAGCAGCAGCCTGTATTCCATCGACAACATCCTGGTGCGCGGCGGCGCGGCGGGCAATTTCACCATCGCCAACACCGTGGTCGGGGTGCCGCTGAACGTGGTCAACCCCGCGCCCGGCGGTGCGCCCATGGGCCTGGTGGCCATGGCCAGCGATTTCCAGGAGCCGCCGCTCGCCTGGAGCCCGGCGCCCCCCGCCCCCGCCCCGGCATTCGCCAAGGGCGATCGGCAACGCTACCGCGGCTGGCGCAACCTGGGGCACATCCGCTCCACCAGCGATCACCTGGCCCTGTTTGTGACGGTCTGAACAAGGAGAAGACAGATGGCCAACAGCCCCCTGAGCAACCTCGCCGCGGCCCTGACCGGCGATGCCGGCGCGCCGATCGTCCTCACCCGCGACTACCTGATCGCCGGCCTGGCGGACGCCACGGTCAGCGTGTCCGCGACCCTGGACAACGACCTCAAGGCGGCCTTCCAGTCGCCGGTCGCCGGGCTCACGGTCAACCTCACCGCGCAGAGCGTGCAGCCGCTGAACCCCGCCACCCAGAGCTTCAAGGTCACCGGGGTCAGCGCGCGCTTCCTGCAACAGGACATCCAGCAAGGGCTGGTACTGACCTTCGGCCTCACGGGCGCTGTCGGGGCCCAGAGCCTGAGCCTGGAAATCGTCACCACCCCGGCCAGCTGGACCTGGGCCGACCTGTCGAGCTTCGCCACCGGCATTCCCTTCAAGTGGACCGGAATCAGCAACGCGGTCTTCACCTTCAAGGCCAGCCAGGGCCCGCGCCAGGGCTTCGCCGCCCAGCTGACGCCGCCGCCCCAGCTCAGCACCGCGGTCGCGGTGGTGCAGAACCTGGGATTCCCGACCCTGGCCCTGCCCTTTACCGGCAGCATGGACTTCGCCAAGGTCGACGGGGTCGAGGTGTTCATGCCCACCACCACCTTGCAGGCGCCGTTCCTCAACGTCAGCGGCGGCCTGAAGCTGCTGTACCTGAACGTCGATACCCCGGTGTTCGGCCTGATCATCGGCCCGCCGGAACTGCAGGACGGCGAAGACCCGGCCGAAGCCTTCTACGACCAGCAGGTCAGCCTGTATTTCGGCCTCAACCTGAGCCTGACCGACCAGAACGGCAAGTCCGTCGACTACCAGATGCGCGCCCTGGCCCAGATCAACAACGGCAGCGCCTTCAATTTCTACCTCGGCCACAGCGATGACGGCAGCGCCCTGCTGACCCCGGCGACCATCATCGGCCTGCTGGACAACAACGGCAGCTTCTTCAGCGGCACGCCGCCGGTGCTGCAACAGTTTCTCTCCGGAATCGGCCTGCGCAGCCTGGCCCTGAGTGGCGTCACCCGCCCGAAACTGGCCCTGAGCACCGCCAGCGTGACCCTGGGCGCCGACCCCACGGTGATCAATCTCGAGCATCCCTGGGTGCCCCTGCAGGACCCGACCAACCAGCTGGTGTTCGGCGTCACCGATTTCGAACTGGTGTGGGGGATCAACTTCCTGCCCGAGGGCAACGCCCAGAGCTTTCTGTTCCAGACCCGCTTCCTGTTGTTGCCCGAGGTGTTCAAGGGCAAGACCGCGGACGAAAACGGCCTGTTCTTTGTCCAGTTCAATTCCGACCTGCAACTGCTGGCGCGCTTCGACGGCACCGCCAACCTCAATGACCTGATCGCCACCCTGACCGCTCAGTTGATCCGCATCCCCAAGAGTTTCGTCGACGCCTCGCTGTCCGACGTCGGCCTGAGCCTGGATGTGGGTGCCAAGAGCTACGCCTTCAACGCCGGTTTCGAGCTCGACCTGAACCTGTTCACCTTCGCTGGCCAGCCGATTCTCTCGGTCACCGACGGCCAGCTGTACATCAAGGCCACCACGCCCACCAGCGCCAGCGGCAGCGATGCCCCAGCGGTTACCACCTACCAGGCGGGGATCGGTGGCCTGGTCGGCATCGGTCCGTATTTCGCCAATGCCAGCCTCGACTACGACGGCAGCAAGACCCCGGCCACCTGGCAAGTCGCCGCGCAGCTGGCGCAGCCGGTGGACGTGCAACAGCTGGTCAGCCAGTTCCTCAGCTTCGGCGGGACCTTCAGCTTTCCGGATTTCCTGCCCGGCCAACTGCTGGTCAACACCTTGGAGGTGGACGCCAGCCTGAGCACCGGCAACACCCCGCTCGACAGCTACACGGTGGCCGGCAGCCTGCGCTGGATCTTCAACCTGGGCCAGGCCTTCAGCGTCGACACCCTGGCCACCCTGAGCCTGAGCTACGACGCCAGCAAGCCGGCGAACCAGCAGTACAGCGGCAGCGCCACCACCCTGTGGGATTTCAGCTTTCTCAACGACAGCGTGCTGCTGGGCTACAGCTTCGCCCCCGACAACCAGGGCAGCAACGCCCAGCTGACCCTGTCCTGGGAAGGCCTGACGGCGATCTACCAGGTCGACAAAAAGGCCCTGACCTTCACCCTGAAAAACTGGAGCCTGGGCCGGCTGATCCAGAAACTCATGCAGTCGCTGAGCGACCCGTATTTCACCCTGAGCTCGCCCTGGGACGTGCTCAACCAGATTTCCCTCGACGGCCTGTCGCTGATCATCAACCTGGAAAACAGCAGCGGCAGTAGCGTGCCGAGCATCAGCGCCAAGTACACCCTGGCGAGCAAGATCGACCTGGGGTTCATGAGCATCGACGGCCTGGTGTTCGAGCGCAAAAAGGTCAATGGCGTGGACAAGATCACCCTGGGCATCGACGGTTCTTCGGTGTTCAAGGGCAACAACCCCCAGGAGCAGCAGGACTGGAGCAACCTGCTGGACCCGAGCAAAGGCCAGCCAGTGGACAAGCTGCCTACGGTGCCGGGCCAGGGCACGGACTACTTCAGCCTGCCGCTGCTGGTCCTCGGCCAGCGGGTGGCCATCAGCGGCTACGACAGCTTTGCCAACACCAAGGCGGTGATCGACGCCCTGAAGGACGTGCCGTCGACTACCGGTTACACCAACCCGCTGAACCCCAGCGACAGCGGCAGCAAGGGCGTGCCCTACTACAACCGCAACAGCGACTGGCTGATCGCCGGGCAACTGTTGCTGCTCAAGACCGGCAAGGACTGGACCGTCGACCTGATGCTGGTGTTCAACGACCCCAACCTCTATGGCCTGCGCCTGGCCCTGGCCGGGGAGAAAGCCAAGGCCCTGGGCAACCTGGTGCTGGACATCCTGTACAAGAAGATCACCGACGACGTCGGCGTGTACCAGATCGAATGGACCTTCCCCGACAGCATCCGCAACCTCAACTTCGGCGCGGTGTCCATCGTGCTGCCGGAGATCGGGGTGAAGATCTACACCAACGGCGACTTCTTCATCGACATCGGTTTTCCCTACAACCTGGACTTCACCCGCTCGTTCTCGATTTCCGCGATCGTCTACGGCGTGCCGGTGCTCGGCGCCGGCGGTTTTTACCTGGGCAAGCTGTCGTCGGTGACCGCCACCCAGGTGCCGAAAACCACCCAGGGCACCTTCGACCCGGTGATCGTCTTCGGCCTCGGCCTGCAGCTGGGCCTGGGCTACAACTTCGTCAAGGGGCCGCTCAAGGCCGGTTTCGCCCTGACCGTGTTCGGCATCCTGGAAGGCACCATCGCCGCCTTCCACGCCTATCGTCCGTCCACCGCCCTGGTGCCGGCCGGCAAGAGCGTGCAGGACGACTACTACTTCAAGATCCAGGGCACGGTCGGGGTCATCGGCCTGCTCTACGGCAGCATCGACTTCGCCATCATCTCGGCCGCGGTCAACGTGCGCATCACCCTGTCGCTGTCCCTGACCTACGAGAGCTACAAGCCGATTCCGATTGCCGCCCGGGCCACGGTGGAGGTCAGTGTCAAGGTCAAGATCGACCTCGGCCTGTTCAGCTTCAGCATCAGTTTTTCCTTCCATGCCGACGTCTCGGCGCGCTTCGAGATCAACGCCATCGAGAGCGGCCCGGCGCCCTGGGCCGAACCCGGCCTGCTGCTGGCGCGCCAGGCCCGCCATGACCAGCTGGCCAGTGCGCGGCGGGCCACCACGCCGCAACCGATGACGCTGCTGCGCGCCGCCGGCAAACCGCTGCTGAACCTCTACGCCACGCCGCAATTCACCGTGCTGTGCAACGAGGGCGCCAGCCACTACGCCGACCAGCAAGGAGCCTTCGTGTTCCTGCTGACCATGGACGCGCCCTCGCCGACCGGGGCCTCGGCCGACAGCGCCGGCAACAGCAGCTTCGAACGCCTGTGCGCCGACTACCTGCCCTGGCTGGTGGGCAGCCTGGGCTCGGCCAGCAGCGAGCAGGACACCCTGGCCGACATCCTCGGCACCCTGGTGGACAAGGCCATGCTTGTGGAGGACATCAAACGCCTGGCCGACCTGGCCAACCCGCCGTTCGGCATCAGCGAACTGCTGACCTTCCTGTCGTCCTTCGAGGTCAGCATCACCCTGCCCGACGCCACCAACCAGGCGCAGATCCAGCAGGTACTGCAAGCCGGCTCGGTGCTGTTTCCGGTGTTCGACGGTCTGTCCCTGGGCGTGCCCCTGGCCAATGCCGGCAGCGCGACCGTGGATTTCGCCCACTACGTGGGCACCAACAGCACCTACCGCAGCAATGTCGCGCAGATGTTCAAGGAACTGGCGGCGCTGGTGACCAGTGAGGAAACGCCGACGCCGGCACTGCGCGCCGCGGCGGACGACAGCGAATCCATGGCCGCGGTGATCTTCACCGATGCCTTCATGGTCATCGGCCGGCAACTGCTGCAGGTCGCGCTGAACGCCTTCGACGATTACGCCTATGCCACGGCCAATGGCAACTCCGTCAGCGCGATCCTGAGCTGGACCAACGACCTGCGCGGCAACAACCTGACCCTGGACGACATCATCCGGCCCAACGCCGAAGTCGCCCTGAGCGACGGCCTGAGCCTGGATATCCCGCTGCCGGCCTACACCCTGCAGAGCGGCGACACCCTGGCCAAGGTCGCCGCGGCCTGGTCCGACAGCAGCGTGCCGGCGCGCTGGAGCACCAGCGCATCGGGGCTGATCCTGGCCAATGGCAACTCGTTGGTGATCGCCGCCAATCAGGTGATCAGCCTGCCGGTGGGCAACGACATCCACCAGTGCACCACCGGCCCCGGGGAAACCTTCAACAGCCTGGCCCGGACCCTGGGTGTCACGCTGGCGCAACTGGCCCAGGACAGTGCGCTCTACGCCATGCCCGGGTTACTACTGGCCGGCCAGCCCCTGCTACTGCCGAACCTGGCGTACCGCACCGCCGGCGACAGCCTCAACAGCGCCGGCGCGCGCTTCGGCGTCAGTGCCATGGCCCTGTTCAGCGACCCGGCGTCGGCCAACTTCAGGGTGGCGCCCCTGTTCGCCAAGGCGCAAATCACCCTGACCTCACTCAACAGCCTGTACACCGAGGACCTGTGGAATCTGCTGGTGACCACCGACCAGCTGTCGCAACTGGCGGGCATGCTCTCGCGCTTTCTGGCCTACGGCCTGCGCCTGCCGGCGAACCCGGCGGGCATGGGCGGCCTGAGCCTGAGCCCGGCGTTTCTCTACCCCGCCCAGCAGAACGCCTATGGCCTGTACCAGTTGACCGGGCAGCAGTTCCCGACCCCGGCCGACCTCTTGCCCGGCAGCGACTTGCCCATCAGCCTGAGCCGGGCCGCCACCAGCCACGGGGTCGATCTGTCGTTCGTGCAGATCGCTGGGGCCAGCAGCGGCTCGATGAACCTGAATCAGGCCTACAGCAACCTCAGCGGGGTACTGGCCTACGCCCGGCAAGGCAAGTTCCAGCCGGCGCCACGCATCGAGCTACTGCCCACCGTGGCCCGCAGCCCGAAAGACTACGCGGTGAAAAGCGTGTCCCTGTGGTCGACCGCCGACCTGCAGCAATTGCGCAACCTCTGTCAGCCGGGGCTGCGGGCCAGCAGCGAGGGCGGCGCCAGCGTGCAGCCCATGCTCTGGTCCCTGCCCGACGGCCTGATCCAGCTGATCAACCAGCGGGTTGGCAACCTCGCCCGGCAGTTGCCGAAGCTGACGCAGCAAATCCCCTACCTGCCGGCGTTCACCCCGTGCGAGGTGTCCACCGACCCGGCGACCCTGGAAACCACCCGCCGCGAGATCCCGGCCTACAGCTACGCGACCCGGGTCGACTTCACCATCAAGCGCCTGCCCCAGGCCGAACCCGGGGCCATCGCCGGCAGCGGCAGCAACCTGTCCTACACCTATGAACTGCTCGGCCCGTCGGCCACCGATGCGCAGTTGCTGGAACGCCTGCTGATCGCGGTCAGCGAGCTGGGCAGCGGGATCATCAGCGGCCAGTTCCTGCTGATGCCCCAGGGCAACGCCAAGGCCAGCAACCTGCTGAGCCAGGCCGCCAGCGATTTCCTGGCCTTCCTGACCCAGACCAACCTGTCCACCGAAACCAACCCGCCGCCGGCCCTGATGGCCGCGCGCCTGGCCGAAGAGGCCGGGCCGCGGGGCATCCTCAATCCGCCCGAGGAAGTGGTCAAGCTGCTCTGGGAACTGTCCACCGTGCGCTCCGGCGGCTACTACCTGAGCTATTACGATGCGATCGCCGCCGCCGGCCTGCCCGACAGCATCTTCGACGACAGCGGCACGGCCACCCTGACCCTGGTGGTGACCTACCCCCGCGACGCGCTCGACGGCCGCCTGTGCAACTTCGTCAACGCCTTCGTCAGCACCGACACGGTGATCCAGCAAGGCAGCCACATGACCCTGCGCTCGGCCGCCACCGCCGACAGCAGCCAACCGACCAGCGCCGGCGACAGCCTGGACAGCCTCGCGGCCTTCTACGGCATCGGCACTGGACGCATCGCCGAGCTCAATGCCGGCGTAACGCTGAGCAAGGCGGCGCAGGTGCCGGTGGACGGCATCATTCACCTGGTGACCCCGGCCGAGGCCAGCGCCGGCAACGGCCAGAGCGCGAGCATTCTCGACAACCTGGCGCGCTACTACTCGGTGGGCGCGCTGCAACCGATCAGCGCCACGCAGATCGCCAACCTCAACCCCGGGGTCAGCGCCGCCGGCGGCGTGGCGCTGTTCGTCCCGGCCCTGACCTATGTCGTCGACGCCAGCCTGGCGCCGGGCAACAGCCTGCAGTCTCTGGCCAGCTACTACGGCCTTGACCTGGACGCCCTGGCGGTGAGCGCCGCGCAGGTCACCGGGCTGTTCAGCGTCGGCAGCAGCCTGAGCATCGACACCCAGACCTTCGATCTGCAAGCGGTGTTCAAACAGGGCAACGCGGCCTTCAGTGTGCTGCGCAACAACCCGCCGCCGGTGGATTCGCCAAGCCTGGACCCGGACGGCTACGCCAGCGCCTACCTGTACAACCTGTACTCGGTGCTGTCCGCCGGGCTCGACGGCTCGCCCTGGTTCAGCGCCAGCGAGCTGGCCCTGCCCTTCGGCCCGCAGCGGCCGGACAGTGGCGTCGACTCGCCCGAGGCCCAGGCCCACCGCCAGGCCATGCGCGATCCGCAAAGCCGCGCCCGGGCCCTCGATGCCCTAGCCGAAGACAGCCAGTACAGCTACCAGCAAACCCTTGGCCTGGCCCGGCGCGCCACCAGCAATGCCGCGCCAGTGCCAGCCCGGCCCGGGCTGCCGAGCGCCGCGGACAACCCCTACCGTGGCGTGGGCAGCTTCGCCCAGGTCAACCTGACCTGGCTGGACATCTTCGGCAACATCACCGTCACCCCCTTCCAGGCCCCCACGCCTGGTTATCCCGGCAGCCTCAATCACCCGCCGCTGCCGCTGCGTTACTGCGACCGGCTGATCGCCCTGTCGGCCTGGCCCAATACCCGCAGCTTCTATACCTACGAAGCCGTTGCCGGTGGCGCGCAACTGGTGATCAGCCTGAGCCTCGACACTTCCAGCTATGACCCGGCCGGCGGTGACAACGTCAAGGAGCAGGCCAAGAAGGACCTGGGGATGTTCAACCTGATCTACTACCAGCTGAATCAGTCCTACAAGGATTTGCAGTTGCCCTGGTGCCAGGGCCGCGCAGTCAGCGTGGAGCTGGTCAACAGCCTGTTCGCCCAGCCCCTGAGCCGGCTCGACGACAGCCAGGCGCAGCCGCTGCTGGACTACGTCAACGAGGTGATCCTGTACCTCGCCCAAGTGGTCCAGGGCACCCGCCCCGCCGCGCCGGCCACGGTGCAACTGAAGCTGGCGGTGGACATCGACGCCCTGGCTCCGGGCTCGATCCTGCCCCTGAGCCTGACCCTCAGCCTGCGCCGGGTGGCGGCGCTGGTGGAGCCGGATGTCGCCGGCCTGGAAGGTGGCGTGGCGGTGACCAGCACCCTGCTGCCAGTCCCAGACGCGCTGAGCGCCAGCACCAGCGGCTACAGCCAGTTCGCCCGGGCCTTCGAGGCCCTATTCCAGCGGGCTGGGGCCTGGATGACCCGGGTCGGCAGCGGCACCGCGGACCCGGGCAGCACTCCGGACGGCCGCAGCCAGACCCTGTGGGCCGCGCGCTTCGCCCTCGGCGACGGCAACGACGGCATCCGTTACCGCATCGATCCGGCCCCGGGCTACTTCGCCGCCCAGCCGATCGCCCGCAGCCTGACCTCGGACAGCGTGCAGATCTACCCCAACTACCAGCCGGACCAGCCATTCCCGAGCGGCGATCCAGTGACCCTGACCCTCACCGGGGTCGATCAGAACCTGTGGTTCGAAACCGCCCTCAAGGCCATCGACGGCTTCCTCGCACCGACCTACGCGCCCTCGGTGTTTCTGCTCGACACCCTGCTGGGCAGCAAGGACCCGCTCAAGGACGGCAACCTGGGGAAAATCCTCAGCGCCAAGCAGACCCTGGCCGACGCTATTGCATCGACCATCAAGCCGGTGCTCTCGGCGGGCCCGCAGGACGGCCCGGCGCGGGCCGCCGCGGGCGAGAAGCTGCGCCAGACCCTGCTCAACCAGTTGTATTCGGCCTACAGCACCACCGCCATCGTCGGTTTCTCGGTGCAAGGCAGCGCCACCGGCGAGCCCCTGTCGCTGTACGGCCAGCCAACGGTGGCGAGCGCCGCCAAAGTGGCGGGCAACAGCGAAGCGCCGGAGGCCGGCAACGACAACTATGCCTTTGGCAGCGGTCGTATCGGCCTGCCCGACGCCCCTGGGGAAAGCGCCCTGGCGTTTGTCTTCAATTCGCGCAACGAGGCGGCAAGAAGCTATGTGCCGCTGGACCTGGAGCTGCAGATCAGCCACCTGGAGCACGACGTGCGCAACGTGCCGGGCATCAGCGGCTACACCCAGTCGAACTGGATCTCGCTGATTTCCGGCCCCTTGCGGGTGCCCCTGGCCGACGGCCAGACCCTGAACCTGCCGGTGCTGCTGCGGGCCCTGCCCGAGCCGCCGACCATCCAGGGGCAGACCGCGACGGCCTGGGCCCAGGTGCCGCAGCAAGTCTCGGACCTGAGCAAGTGGACCTACGCCTTCGACTCACTGGTGCGCGGCACGGCCCAGGACAGCCTGAACGTGGCCATCGCCCTCAACACGCCGACCGTCGATGCTGCGCTGCGCAGTGTCGACAAGAGCCTGGTCACCGCCCTGGCGCAATTCGTCAGCGTGTACCCGAGCATTGAAGTGGCGATGCAGGACAACCTCAGCGCGATCAACTTCGGCGAGCCGACTGCGGTGCAGATTGCCGCGGCGCAACAGGCGGTGGAGGCCTTCGTCTACATCGTCCAGCAAGTTACCGAGGCCTACGATGCCTGGGCCCGGCCGCTGTTGCGCAGCGCAGCGGCGTTTGTCGCGCCCCAGGCCCTGACCTGCAGCTTCAGCCAGGTCCTGGCACCGGTGACGGTGGATGGCCAGGAGCGGGCCGAAACCCTGCTGCTGGATGTCAGCATCAATCAGGTGGCGGCCAGCTACGATCCGGCCAGCGGGCAGATCAGCGCCACCCTGCCAGAGTTCGGCAAGGTCAGCCTGCCGGTGCCACTGGTGCAGATCGCCCCGCAACAGTACGACGCGGTGAGCGTGGTCGATCCGAGCAACCCGGGGCTGATCGCCTACCGCTACCGGCTCAAGGGCAGCCAGCCGGCCGTCTGGCTCGACTACGCGGACGCACTGCTGATCGACGAGCGCCGCACCAGCCTGCCGGCCCTCAATGTCTTCGACCACCAGAACGCCTGGGCCTCGCTGTCGGTGGAGCGCAACCGCATCCTGTTCCCCGCAGCGGATATCGGCACCCTGCAGACCAATGCGCTGTTCCGCTTCTCGACGCCGGTGGTGCGCTTTGTCGAAAGCATCAGCCCGCACATCAGCCAAGGCACCTTCTCCCTGGACAACCTGCAGGTACCGAACGCCAGCCTGGACGACTACCTGGAGGTGTTTTTCGCCGCCCTGGGCGAAGGCAGCAATGGCACCACGGTGCAGGTCGGCATGGAGGGCCGCTACAGCTACGAGGTCGCAGCGCCGGGCGTGGTCGCGCGCACCGTGCTGCCGGCGGCGCTGCTGTTGCCGGTGGCGACCTCGCTGAACAGCCCGCCGGCCTTCACCAGCGCCTTCAGCCAGGCCATCGACCGCTGGCGGCTGGCCGAACAGGTCACGCTCCAGGGCAACGCCCGGGTCGACCTGACCCTGCGGGCCTTCAGCGCCGACGATCCGGCGCAACTGGCACGGGGCGCGGTGGCCGCGGACAACCAGCCACCGCTGCTGAGCATCGAAACCCTCTGGGTATCCGCAAGCAAGGTTCCACCGGAACAAGGAGGTGCATGAGGCCACCACTACCGCGCACTGTTGATGAAGATGACCGGTTTAAATCAAACATATTGGAGTACACCACATGAACGGACACACCAATCCCTCCTTTGACGAAGCCATGCCACTGGGGGTGTCTGATGCGCAATTCATCAATGACCTGCATGAGCTACTGGAGCGCCACGGCAACCTGGATCGCTTCGGACTCTGCCTGCTGCACGATCACTTCGCGGTCGCCGAGGACGAGATCCTGCTCGAATGCAACGACCATGAAGCCCGCACCCTGCACCTGGATGTGGTCAAGCGCGGTGCGCTGCCGGAAAGCAAGTTCACCAGCTGGCGCATCGGCGGCCCTCGGGCCGAGGCCCTCACCGCTTGCGCCATGGACAAGTGCAAGGTCGAAGCCCTGACCGCTTGTGCCATGGACAAGTGCAAGGTCGAAGCCCTCACCGCTTGCGCCATGGACAAGTGCAAGTAGTTCCAGGTCCTGCCGATGGCCAGTGGCGGGCACGGGAGGCCGATCGGCTGCCGTGCTCGTCCTGGCTCGCGCAGTTTTATCAGCGGCGCCACGGTGCCTTGGTCGGCTCCGGCACCGCGGCGCTGGAACTGGCGTTGCGCCAACTGGGGGTCACCGGCACCTGGCGGGTCGCGGTTCCGGCCGCCACCTGCCATCAAGTGGTGGCCGCCGTCCTCAATGCCGGCGCGATACCGGTGATTATCGAAAACGCCGCCGACCTGCTGCTCAGCAGCGAGGCGCTGGCGCCCCATATCCATGGCCTGGACGCGGTGATCGCGGTCCATCAATACGGCTTGCCTTGCGACATCCCGGCCTTGCGCCAGTTGCTGGGCCCGCGCCTGCCCATCATCGAAGACAGCGCTGGTGCCTGGGATCTGTGCTGTCCCGGCGCATCGCTGGTGGTCACCTCCCTGGGCCACGGCAAGGCCCTGGACATTGGCGGCGGTGGCGCGCTGTTCGGTGACCTCGCGGTGGATGGCGATATCGACGTCTGGTCGCCGGGCCAGCGTTCCCGCGCACGCCCGGCCTTGAGCCCGGCCCTGTCGATTCATGCCCTGCCGGCGCTGATGCCAGCCGTCGCCAGGGCCCAGGCCCGCAGCCAGCGCCTGCGGCAGCAGATGCCCGGGCTGCTGGCGCGCTTGCGCGATGCCGGCCTGGAGCCCTGGACCGCGGCTGGATCGGCGCTGCCCAACGGTCAATACCTGGCGATCCGCACCCGCGAACCGCAGTTGTTCGAACGCCTGCGCCACAGCCCCCATGCCGAAGCCCTGGGGGTCTGCGCCCCGGCGGCCGGCGCGCTGCGGGAACTGCCCATGCTGCGCGGCCGTGGCGAGGTGGCCCAGGGGCCGCAAGCCAGCCTGGAACTGCGCCGCAACTGGGTCCTGCTGGACCCCATCGCCGCCCTCGACCACCCCGGGCGCCTGGATGCCTGGGCCGGAGACACTCGATGAACAGTCCCGCCGCCTGGCAACCCCAGCACGATCTGAACCGGCCTTTCGCCGCAGGCCCACGGGTGCAACGACTGGCCGACTACGCCCAGAGCGGTCAGACGCTGAGTACGGAACAGTTGCTCGGGGTGGCCGGTGCTCGGGTGCTGTTCGCCAACTACCCGGCGCTGCGCGCCGACTTCGATGCCCCCTGGGAGGGGGCAACGAAGGAGGCCATCGACCGCTGGCTGCTGGACCACGCCGCTTATATATCCACCAGCCAGGCAGCGGCCCAGGGCATCAACACCCCGATTGCCCTGGACGACCGACGAGTAACGGGCTGGCGTCCGCCGCGTTATGGGCGCGCCGCGGTGCTGTGCGCGCCGGCCAGCGAGCAGGTGCTGTTCGACATCAAGGGCATTGGCGTGCCGCCGGACGAAGCCCCGCAGTTGCCCCATTCCAACGGCTTGCTGACCCTGGCCGAGGCGGTGCATGAAGTGCTGATGGAGCACCTGGTGTTCGCCGCCATGAGCCACGCCGGCGCGGCGATCACGCCATTGCCGGCCTATGCCCTGATCGACCTGGGCTTCGATGCCTTGTGGCATGACGGGCGTGCGGCGGAACCGGCGGTGCTGCTGTTGCGTCGGGCCTGCACCCGTCCGCGCTGCCAGTGGCAGCGCTACTGGCAGGGCCCCGAACTGGCCGGGGCCCTGATGCAGGCCGAGCTTCTGCTGCGGCGTTATGGCTTGACCGCCAGCAGCTGCGGCGCGGTGCGCTTTCACCTGTGCCAGGAGAACGGCGAACTGCAAGTCAGGCGCGATGAGCAAAGGCTGGCGGTCAGTGCTCAGGTGGCCGAGACGCTGCACCGCCTGTTGAGCGCCAACCGGGGTGCGCCGTTACTGATCGATGGGGTCAATGTGCAACTGGCGGGGGTGTCCAGCGTGGCGCCGTTGCAACTGCAGGTGATGGACTTTGGCCGCTATCGGTTTGCCGAGCGTTTCGAACATCACCTGTACGCCTGGATCGACGCCGATTACCAGAACCTCAACGGCCTGTACCTGGCGCCGGACGATCCGCGCTACGTCCAGCCCGATCCGCGCCTGAGCCTGGCACGCAGTGCCGAGGGCCGGTGTTTCGCCGAACTGCAACGCCAGGTCGAGGGGTTTCGCCAGGGCGGCGAACCCCAGCGTCTGTGCCAGGCGTTGCGCGCCGCCCTGGCGGAAGCCTGCCAACCATTGCGCGGTCCGGCCTGAATTGCGGAGCTGGATGAGGCTCAGTCCCTGCGTATGCCCGTCGCGGGTCGGCCCCCACGATCAGGGTGATCGCGCTCGATGAAGCGGCGCAGTCCTTCCTGGGTTTCAGGGGCGTGGATCGAGCGATTGAAGCACTGGGCTTCTATCTTCAAGCCTTCGGCCAAGGGCAATCCGTATCCCCGGATGGCCGCTTCCTTGTCCGAGCGCATCGCCGGTTGCGGCAGTCCGGCCAGCACCTGGGCCAGTTCCAGCGCGCGCTTGAGGGAGCGCCCGCTGGGCACTATTTCGTTGACCAGGCCGATGCGGTAGGCCTCTTGGGCATCAATCACCTTGCCGGTCAGAATCAGTTCCATGGCCCGGCCCATGCCGACAATCCGCGGCAGGCGCTGGGTGCCACCGTCCGCCAGGCCGATGTTCCAGCGGCGGCAGGTGACGCCGAACGAGGCATGCTCTTCGGCAATGCGCATATCGGCAAAACAGGCCCACTCCAGGCCACCGGCATAGGCCACGCCATTGACGGCGGCGATCACCGGTTTATAGACGTCGACCCAACGGCTGGGGCCGATGATTCCGGGACGTTCGCCACGATCATGGGCGGCCATTTCCTCGGCGCTCGACGGCACCAGTTGCGCGGCGGCCTTGAGGTCGCCGCCGGCACAAAAGGCCCGGTCGCCGGTGCCGGTAATGATCGCTACCAGGGCCGTGTCGTCGTCGCGAAAACGCGTCCAGGCGTCGATCAATTCAAGGTGGGTCACAGGGCCGATGCAGTTGCGCTGCTCGGGGCGATTGAAGCGGATGACCACTACGGGTCCGTGCTGCTCGTAGGCGATTTCCTTGAAGTTCATGGCAGCTCCTGTTGCAGGTCGTGGCGCGGTTGAGCGAAACCCGAGTGCAGTATAGGCAGCCCTGGCGAGCGCTCCCGTCCGGCATCCGCGCTCAGCTCGAACTGGCACCCTTGCAATCGCCCCTGTTAGCCTGCTCATCCGTCCCCTGACCGCAGAGCTGCAGCATGACGCCTTCAGCGCAATTCTGGCGCGACCCGAACCTGCCTTACGTAGAAAGCCGCCGAGCCTGTGACAGCCGCGCCAACTACAGGGCCCACAGCCACCCGACAGTGTCCATCGGCGCCGTGGACCGTGGCGTCAGCCTGTTCACTGGCGGCGCCGAGGGGCCCACCCTGATCCAGGCCGGCAGCGTGGTGTTCGTCCCGGCCCATTGCGCCCATGCCTGCAATCCCCAGCCCGACACGGCCTGGAGCTACCAGATGCTGCACCTGGAGCCGCGCTGGGTCGAAGGCGTGCGCCTGGAAGCACAGCAGCAGGCGGCATTGGCGCCTGGCCAGGTGCTGTTGAGTCACGACGGGGATCTGTACCAGCGCTTTTGCCGCCTCAACGACCTGCTGTTCTCCACCGCCAGTTGGCAAGACAAGGAAGCAGCGCTGATCGAGTTCATTGGCGACTTTCCGCTGCAGGGGCAGCCGGTGATTGCCCTGGCCGCCGATCCGGGCCTGGCCGGCGCCGGGGTCCGGCGGGTCATGCAATTTCTGCAACAGGAGGCGCAACAGGCTCACCCGCTGCAGCGCCTGGCAACGCTGGCGGGCCTCAGCCGCTACCAACTGATCCGGGCCTTTCGCGCCGCCACCGGAATGACGCCCCACGCCTACCAATTGAACCAGCGCATCATCCAGGCCCGCACCTCGCTGCAGGCCGGCGAGGCCCCGGCGGCCCTGGCCCAGCGTTTGGGCTTTGCCGATCAGGCGCACTTCCAGCGGGTGTTCAAGGCCCATGTCGGGGTCACCCCGGGTTTGTACAAGCGCTGAAGGCCGCGCAATTTTCTTCAATACCCCAGCGCTGACGCCCGGCAGACTTCCAGCCCCTTCTCGCCTCTGGAAGTCTGCCTTCATGATTCAACAGTTCCTGCTGATCGCCGCCGCGCATTTTCTCGCCCTGCTCTCCCCCGGGCCGGACTTTTTCCTGGTGGCGCGCCTGTCCATGGCCAGCGGCTGGAAACCGGCCACCGGCGCCTGCCTGGGCATCGCCCTGGCCAACGGTCTGTTCATTGTCCTGGCCTTTGGCGGGGTCTCGGTATTGCGCCCCGACAGCTGGCTGTTCCTGGCGATCCAACTGGCCGGTTGTGGCTACCTGCTTTACCTGGGCTGGTTGTTCATCCGTCACGCTGGCACCAGTTCCCTGGCTGCGGTGGATGCCCAGGGCGACAGCCGGGCGCTGCACCGGGCCACCTGGTGGCGCGGCCTGGGCGCGGGCCTGCTTTCGGGCCTGCTCAACCCGAAGAACGCCCTGTTCTATGTCAGCCTGGCGTCCCTGGTGGGCGCCCAGACCAGCACCGCCTGGAAGCTGGTCTATGGCGTATGGATGTTCAGCGTGGTCTTGCTGTGGGATGTGTTGGTGGCGCTGGCCATTGGCAATGGCCGGGTACGGCAGCGCTTCTCCCGCGCCCTGCCCTGGCTGGAACGAATCACCGGGGTGATCCTGATCCTCATGGCACTGGCTGTGATCGCGGCCACCCTGTTGCGCCACTGAGCCGGGCACTTGAGTCAGGTTCTAAACCGAGCATTGAATCGACGGCCGTCCTGCACGTTGAAAGTTACAAATAAACAACAAAGCAACACGCGGTTGTCATCCTTGACAGTCGATAGTGTGCGAAGCGCACATCAGCTGCCGGGCAGGACCACGGGCCTTGCCCTTCTCCCCAACGCACAGGAGTACAGCCATGTCACAACAGCCTCGCCTGGGATGCGGCGCCGCTATCGTCCGCGATGGCCAGTTACTGCTGGTCAAGCGCCTGCGGGACCCCGAGGCCGGTTGCTGGGGATTGCCCGGAGGCAAGGTCGATTGGCTGGAGCCGGTGGAGCAGGCCATGCGCCGTGAAATCCTCGAAGCACTCGGACTGACCCTGCAAGGCGTCAGCCTGTTATGCGTGGCGGACCAGATCGATCCCGAACGGCAGGAACATTGGGTTTGCCCGGTGTACCTGGCCTCCGCCCCGGCCATGGCGCCGCGTAACAACGAGCCGCACAAGCACAGCGACATCGCCTGGTTCGAGCTGGACCGGTTGCCCAAGCCCCTGACCCTGGCCACCCGCGCCGCCGTGCGGGCGCTGGTGCAGATCGCGGCGCTGGAAGATTGAACGCGCATATCACCCAAGGCCCAGAGGTTGATCGTCCGGGGCATGGCTGCAACAGCAGGACCCGCCTCCGGGCAGCGTTCGACACTTGGCCGTGAGTCCGGCTCAATCCACAACCCAGACTGCGACCGATGGCCGCAGGCATTGGTCTAATTAGCCCGCCGCTGCTTTCGTCTGTTTGCTACCATGCGCGGGTTTTTGCCTGTCTGGCTGTTCAAAGGGCGTTATTTCATGAGTGTTTTGCTGACTCGCCGCACCCTGCTTACCAGCGCCGGGGTGCTTGGCCTGGGCCTGCTCGCCGGTTGCGACAACAGTCCCCGACTGTCCTTCAAATATGGCAAGGACCTGAGCAATCAGATTCTCGGCCGCACCTTCAAACTCACCGATTCCCAGGGCGAAACCAAGTCGCTGTCCAGCTACCGTGGCCTGATGCCGATGATCTTCTTCGGCTTCACCCAGTGCCCGGCGGTCTGCCCCACTACCCTGGCCCGCGCCGCCCAGGCCAAGAAACTCATGGGCCGCGACGGCGACCGCCTGAAAGTGGTGTTCATCACCCTGGACCCCGAGCGCGACACGCCCGAGGTGCTGGACGCCTACGTCAAAGCCTTCGACCCGAGCTTCGAGGCGCTTTACGGCACCCTGGAAGAAACCGCGGCCACCGCCAAGGAATTTGGCGTGTTCTACGAAAAGATCCCCAGCGGTTCGACCTACACCCTGTCCCACACCGCCACCAGTTTCGTCTACGACTCCCGGGGCACCTTGCGCCTGGGTCTGTCCCAGTCCCTCAACGCCCAAGAGTGCGCGGAAGATCTGCTCACCGTCATGGAGGTCTGTTAATGAACTCGCAACGTCGCCCATCCCGGATTCAATCCGCCCTGCTGCTGCTCTCCCTGCTGGGCCTGGCCGGCACCGCCAGCGCCGCGACCCAGGTGGACAACGCCTGGGTCCGCGCCACCGTCCCTGGCCAGCACGCCAGCGGCGCCTTCATGGACCTCACCGCCAGCAGCGACAGCAAGCTGGTTGAAGTGCAATCGCCCGTGGCCAAGAACGTGCAGATCCATCAGTCGAGCATGCACAACGACGTGATGAGCATGCAGCAAGTGGACGCCTTGGCCCTGCCGGCCGGGAAGAAAGTCAGCCTGGACAGCCACGGCTATCACGTGATGCTCATGGAGCTGACCGGCCAGATCAAGGTGGGTGACAAGGTGCCGCTGACCTTGATCGTGGAAAACGCCAAGGGCGAGAAGCAGTCGATCAAGGTTCAAGCCGAGGCCCGGGCGCTGGATGCGCCGGATCACAGCATGATGAAGCACTGAGTGCGGTAAACGACAGCGCTCCAAAGATCTGAAAAAGCCGGTTTCTGTTCAGCAGAAACCGGCTTTTTTTTGCCCCGCACCTTGCCAAGAGACGGGGCGACTTGAGCCTCAGTAAATCCCCCGCGCCAACCACACCGTCAGCCCGCAGCACTCCGGGTCTTCACTGACCTGCTGCACCACCTCGAAACCGTGGGTATCGAGCAAGGTGCAGTATTCCCCCGGGTCCAGGCTCGCGTGGTACAGGGCCTCGCCTTCGAACTCGCCGATGGCCTCCCCTGCTGCAGGTCCGCTGGTGAACATCAGGGCGCAGCCCGGGCCGGCATGGCGTTCGAACACGGCGAACATGGCGCGCTGATCGTCCGGGCTCAGGTGGAACAGGCTGTTCCAGGCCAGAATGCCGGCAAAGTCCTGGTCCAGGGCCAGACCGCGCATGTCGGCGTTGATCCACTGCTGTTGGGGAAAGCGCTGGCGACACTGATCCAGCAAGGCAGCGCTGCTGTCGACGCCAGTGACCGCGTATCCATGTTCGAGCAGATAGCGCGCTACCGGCTCGCCACCGCCGCACCCCAGGTCCAGTACCTGTCGGCCAGACCCCATGACCTGGCGAAAGCGTTCGAACCAGGCTTGTTCGCTGTGAAACGCCTGGGTGTTGGCCCGGCGCGCCCGGTCCCAAGCCTGGGCATGACGCTGATACAGATCGACGATGTGACGGGCGGATTCGTGCATCCACAGGCTTCCTTGTGCTGTTCGGTGGCCGCGAATTACAGCACAAGGGCGCCAGGCAAAGCGAAGTTGGCGGTGCTGCGTTATGTGGCCTGGCCGTTGGCATCCCAGGCCACCGGGGCCTGACCGAGGAACTGACGCAGTTCGGCCAGCAACTTGTCGCTGGAGTGGCTGCTGGGCCGGTCGGCGACAAACCTCAGGCCCGGCATGATTGCCTGCACCCCGTCGTAGTGCCACTGCCCAGGAGTGCGCTCCGTTTCCTGCAAGGCCCGGGCGAAGATCGCCAGGTCCCGACGGGCCCGGGGAATGCCGCTGCTGCGCTCGACCCAGCTTTCATAACGCTGGCGGATTTCGATACGCCCCTGATTGACGATGGCCAGCACCGCGCAGCGGCTGCGATTGTGCAACGCCACCGGCGACAGGCCGAAGTACTCGCCCTCGCCCTGCCATGCGCCGTCAGGCAGGCGAAAGATCGCCAGATCGATGTCCGGGTACTCTTCGATCCGTGTGGCGGGATGCTCCACCAGCGCCGTGCTGCGCTGCAGCTCCTGCATGGCCGGGTCGTACAGCTCGGCGTAACGCCGGGTGTTATCCAGCACATCGGCCAGTTGCGGCAGCAGTGCGGTGAAACGCGCCATGAGTTGCCGGTCGTTGCCGCCCTGGCTGTGGCTGCGCACTCGGGCGGCCAGGGCATGCAGGGTAAAGGCGCAGTGCAGGGCCTGGGGCGAAGTGCCCCGGGTGAAGTCGCCGAGTCGTGCGATATCGATCAGCGATTGACGGTGCCGCAGGGCCTGCTCGGGGGCCAGGAAGGCGTAGACCGAGGCCAGCCCGTCAAGATCGAAATGATCGCTGGTGATCACCTGCGCCTGTTCCACCCTCAGCCCCTGCTGGAGAAAGATCAGGGCGCTGGTGGTGGACAGGTTGGCCTTGTAGGCGCTGGGAGTCTTGTTGGCCGGCCAATGGGACAGGGTCAGCACGGTGGCCGGATTGTCGATGGAATCCAGGGAGATATTGGACCGTCTGCGGGTCTGGCCCAGGGGCAGGAATCCATAGGGGCTGTGGGGCCCCAGGCGCCAGGGTTGCAAGCCAAGCTCCAGCGGCGCTTCGCCGGCGCCGGGCGCCGGTCGCTGATGCAACTGCCGGGGCAGCTCCCGCAGCGCCGGCGTTGCGCTGCTGAGTTCGCCCGAACCGTCCAGGCGATAGCTGAACTGGCGCAGGTTCTCCCGGCGCAGGTCCCGGGGGTTGCCATTGCACACCCCGCAGCCCGGGCCGCCAAGGACGCTGAGCAGATCGGTGAACTGATTGTCGGCAATGCCGATGGCGCGTCCCCCCAGCAGACGAAGGTCCAGGTGCGCGAACAATGGGGCGACTCCCGGATCGAAAAGGAAGCCCTGTTCCTGGCAAGCGGTATTGAGGCTGTTCATCTGTATGTCCTTAGAGAGTGATGAGTCAGGCAGGCCTCAGGCCTCGGCCAGCGCCCGGGTATGGTGGCGCCGGACCTGACGCATGCTGATAAACAGCAGGGCCGATACCCCGGCGTAGAGACCGAACAGCCAGCCCGCGGCCTGGGCCGTACCGGCAACACCGGCGCTGGAGCTGAGTCCGGCCAGGTTGACAATCATCCCCGCCAGCGCCGCGCCCAGGGCCGTGGCCACCAGTTGCACCGTGGTGATCGAAGCGCCCGCCAGCTCCTTCTGGTCATCGGCCGCGTTTTCCAGGACTCGGGACAACAGATGGGGCCACGCCAGGCCGATCCCTGTGCCCACCAGCAACATGGCCAGGCACACCGCCCCCAGGCTCAGGAGCGGCGTGGCCGTGGCAGGCATGAACAGACAGGCCAGGAGCAGGCCGGCCACCACCAGAAACGGCCCGCTGGCGATGGCCCGGGCCGCGCCCCGGGGGCTCAGGCCAGAGCTGAAGATCGCCCCCAGGGTCCAGCCGGCCGCCATCAGCGCGGCGATGTAACCCGCCAGCAAGGGCGTCTGCTGATGCAGTTCTTGCAGGAACAGCGGAACAAAGACCTCGCTGGTCATGCCCACCACCAGCAGCGCCATGGAGAGGTACAGCGCCAGCAAGGGGCTACCGGACTTCAGGCTGTCGCGGGGCAAGAGACGTTTGCCGGAGCGGTTCTCCAGCACCACCACCAGCAGCAACAGGCCCAGACCGACGCTCAGGCCCAGCGCGTTGTACCCGGGCGAAGGTGTGATGCTGCCAATGGAGATCGCCAGCACCACCGCGGTCAGCAACACCAGTTGCAGCCCGGGAATGGGGCTGCGGGGCGCCGTTTCGCGGCTTTTGCCCGGTAACAGGGCGATCGCCAGCAGCATGAACAGCAAGGTGCAGGGCAGCAGCACCCAGAACGCCGCACGCCAGGCGCCGTGTTCGGCGAAGACCCCGCCCACGGCTGGGCCGATCAGGGTGGCCGCGCCCCACATGGCGGAAATCAGCGCCATCGCCCGGGGCCATAGCGGCTCGTCGAACACCAGGCGGATCATCGCGTAGGGCAAGGCGAACAGCAGCCCTCCGCCCAGGCCCTGGACACTGCGCCCGATGATCAGCCAGCCCATGTCCGGGGCCAGGGCACACAGGCCGCAACCGAGCATGAACACCAGGCCGGCCAGGGCATAGGCGAGCTTCGGCCCCAGTATCCCCAGGGCCCGGGTGGACAGCACCGAACCTATGATCGAGGCCACCACGAACAAGGTGGTATTCCAGGCGTAGTAGTCCAGGCCGCCGATATCCTTGACCACCGAAGGCAACAGCGTGGTGACCAGGTACACATTGATTGCATGCAGCGCCACGCCACCGGCCAGGGCTGCCGAGCGCAGTCCGTTCTTGCCCAGTAACAGTGCTGACCATCCGCTTGTCGAAGCCATGCCTTGCTCCCTTAGGGTGTTCGATAAAGCCGCACTGTATTACACAAGCAATTACTTTGATAATTAATTTTTCATCGCCTCGCTCTCTTGCCCAATCCGCCGTTCAAAGCGCGACAATCGCCGGGCCCCTTGGCCGGAGCCTGTTATGCTTGCGCGGTTAGCAGCGTCCTGCACGCCCTTGATACCCCACTTGCGCATTGGTTAATGGCCCAGCATGTCCTCGATATCCTCCCCTGCCGAGAAAAAGAACCCCGGAGCCACCGCCGAGCGAATTCTGTTTCTGCTGAAAACCCGCGGCCCCTTGAAAACCGCCGACCTGGCCCCGCTGCTCAAGGTGTCCCTGGAAGCCACCCGCCAGCAGCTACAGAAACTGCTGGACGCTGAACTGATCGCCGGGCAGATGATGGCGGCCCAGGGCGCCGGGCGTCCGTCGCAGAAATGGGTGTTGACCGAGCAGGCCCAGGCCCGTTTTCCCGACACCCATGCCCACCTGACCCTGCAACTGATCGATTCGATTCGCGCGGTCTATGGGGCCGACGGCGTGGAACGCATCGTCACTGATATGGAGCGGGTCAACACCGCGCAGTACCTCGACGTCTGCGCCCCGCTACCGACCCTGGAAGAACGGGTCCGGGCCCTGGCGCAGATCCGTGAAGTCGCCGGCTACATGGCCAGTGTCGAGGCCGACGGCGAGGGCTGGCTGTTGATCGAGAGTCACTGTCCGATCTGTGTCGCGGCCCAGCAGTGCCAGGGTTTCTGCCGCTCCGAACTGCAAGTGTTCCAGGCCGCCATTGGCGACCTTGGGCAGGTGCAGCGCGTGGAGCACCTGATCACTGGCGATCGACGCTGCGTTTATCGCATCAGCGCCCTCCAGCCGAGTCCCCGCCCGTGATCGCCCCGACCCTGTCGCGCCTGCTCAAGGGTGGCGCGCTGATCCTCGGCGTTGCCGCACTCACCCTGCTGGCCTGGCGTGCCTACGACAGCGAGCGGGGGCCGGCGCTGCAACCCTGGCACCTGCGGGTGCCCCATGAACTGAGCATCGAACAGATCGATCGCGCCGATTGGGCGGCCTGGATGCAGGCCGAGGAGCGTTTGTTTGCCGAAGTCCGGCATGAAGTCAGCGACCGCCTGGACCCGACCCAGGTCCCGCCCTTCAACCGTTATCGCGTGGACAGCCGGGTCTACCCGCCCCGCTTTGCCACCGACTGGAACCGCTCCTACCTGCTGCGGCCCTCAGGCACGCCACGAGGCGTGGTGGTGCTGCTGCATGGTTTGACCGACTCGCCCTACAGCTTGCGCCACGTTGCCCGGCGCTACGTCGAGCACGGTTACCTGGCCATCGGCCTGCGCCTGCCCGGCCACGGCACGGTGCCGGCCGGCCTGACCGACGCCCACTGGCAGGACTGGCTGGCCGCTACCCGCCTGGCCCTGCGTGCCGCTCGGGCCGAAGTCCCGGCGCCTGCGCCCTTGCATGTCGTCGGTTACTCCAACGGTGGTGCCCTGGCGGTCAAGTACGCCCTGGACGCCCTGGACAATCCGCAGTGGCCCCAGGCCCAGCGCCTGGTACTGATTTCGCCGATGATCGGCGTGGCCCCGTCGGCGCGCTTTGCCGGTGTGGCCGGCTGGCCGGCGGTGTTTCCGGCCTTCAGCAAGGCGGCCTGGCTGAACCTGCGCCCTGAGTACAACCCGTTCAAGTACAACTCGTTTCCGGTCAATGCCGCGCGCCAGTCGTGGCTGCTGACCGATGCCCTGCAAAGCCAGTTGCTGGCCCTGGTGGGCGACCCGCGCCTGAACCGGTTGCCACCGATCCTCAGCTTCCAGTCACTGACCGATGCCACAGTCAGTACCCCCGCCCTGGTCACCGGCCTGTACCGGCAACTGCCGGCCAACGGCAGTGAACTGGTGATTTTCGACCTCAACCGGGACCGGGACTTCGAAGGCCTGCTGGACCCCGCCAGCCTCACCTCCCTGGCCAGCCTGCTGCCGGCACCGCCGCGCAACTACAGCACCCGGGTGCTGACCAATGAAGGCAGCGGCGGCGCGGCCCTGGCCGAAGTCAGCACCCCCGCCTTGAGCCTGGACAGCCAGCGACGGCCCCTGGACCTGGCCTATCCGGCGGGGGTGTTTTCCTTGTCCCACGTGGCCTTGCCGTTCCCAGTGGACGACGGTTTGTACGGGACCCAGCCCACCCCCCGTGAAGACTTTGGCGTGCACCTGGGCACCATCGCCGCCCGCGGTGAACGCGGCGTGCTGGTGGTGCCCATGGAGGAGCTGATGCGCCTGACCGCCAACCCGTTCTTCCCCTACCTGATCCAGCGCATCGAAGCCGATATAGATCAAGCAACAGTTCAATCATTGATTCGCTGAATAGCTGGATGTTAGCGTCTGCCCCCTTTTTTCCCCTTGATTTCCGAGGGGGCACGACTGCCGCGATGGCAGGGAACCCTGATGAAAGCAATGCTTCGAACCCAAGTCGCGGGCCTGGCCCTGCTGCTGGCCGCCGCCAGCCAGACGCTGCAAGCCGCCGCGCAACAGGACTACTGGTACGTGCAGACCAGCGTCTACACCAACCACTGGAGCAACGATCCCGACCACAACAACCACCAGGATCTGATCGGCCTGGAGCGCAACTACGCCGACGGTCAATTGTGGGGCGTGAGCACCTTTCGCAACTCCTTCTCCCAGCGCTCCTACTACGCGTACCTGGGCAAGGCCTGGGAACACGCCGACTGGCCGGTCTACGCCAAGCTCAGCGGCGGCCTGATCCAGGGCTACAAGGGCGACTACAAGGACAAGATCCCGTTGAACCACTTTGGCGTGGCGCCGGTGCTGATTCCGGCGGTGGGCGTGCACTACGGACCGGTGGGCACCGAGCTGGTGGTGCTGGGCGCTGCCGCAGTGATGGTCAACGTCGGCTACCGCTTCTGAGCGCCGGCAAACTCGCACAATCGTACAAGACGCTGTCTCGCTGCCTTTCCTAGACTCCATCGACCAATGACTGGGGCGCCGCTCCGGGTCTTTGCCTCGGTAATGAGCAAAAGGTGAGGAAACCTATGCAGGTCGAGCAACAGATGCCGTTCGCACAAAGCACGTCAGGTGCTCTGCGCAGGGTGGCCCCGGCCGCGCTGGCCATTGTCCCGGTGAGCATGCTGTTCGGCCTGCTGGCAGGTCGCGCCGACTGGTCACTGCTGGAGGTGGCACTGGTGGGGCTGCTGGGATTCACCGGCAGCGGTCAGTTCGCCGCCCTGCCCCTGGCTCAGTCGGGAGCCGGGTTCTTCACCCTGTTGCTGGTCTCGGCTTCGATCAACAGCCGTTACCTGCCCATTGCCTTCACCTCCAGCCCACGGTTGCCCCGGGGGTTCCTGCAAAAGGCCGGGGCGGCCCATATGCTGGGGGACGAGGCCTACGCCACCGAGCACGAACGGGACAATCCGGTCACGGTGCTGGTGATACGCGCAACGATCTTCCTGACCTGGGCACTGGCCGGGGTGCTGGGGGCATGGCTGGGCAAATGGCTGCCGCTGCAGTGGATCGGCACCGAGGTCAACCTGGGCTACCCGGCCAGCGTGGTGCTGATGTACCTGTCGCTGGCGCAGTTGCGCAGCCGCTTGAGCCTGGCGCACGAACCGTGAGCATCCGCCTGCAACCCGGCCTGCAGCGTTGCCTGGAGCAGGTGCTGCCGGTGGCGGTGTTCATCAACTTCGCGGTGTACATCGCCTTCAGCGAGATGAGCCGCGAGCCCCTGGCAGCCTCGGTGTCCCTGTTGCTGGTGGGGCTCATTGCCCTGAGCAACAGCCTGGGCCTGATCAGCACCGCGGCAATTGGCACGGCGGCCTATTTTACGGTCCTGCACCTGAGCGCTGCGGCCTGATGCAGGCCGGTTTCGGGACTATGGTTGATCCTCGCACCCCAGTCCCTGGCGCTGGGGCTCTTCATCCGCCAGGGTCTTGCCGGTACGGGCCATGATCTGCCCCTGCAAGGCCCGCAACTCACTGCCGTCCAGACGCTTGCAGCTGTTGATTTCCCAGACATCGCCGGTGGCGGTGCTCACCGAGAACAGCCCCCAGTACTCAGTGGCGCCGGCCTTGGGATCGTTGTAGCCGAGGCTGAAGTCGAAGTAGCCCGGATGCGGCGGCTGGCCGCTGTCGTCCTGCAGGTCACCATCGACAAAGACCCCGGGTTTGCTCAGTTGATAGTCCTGATGCTTCAAGGCTACCAGCAGCACTTCCTGGGCCTGCTCGCGGGTCAGGCCCGTGGCCTTGACCTCATCCGGCTGCAGCACTGCACCGGCACAGGCGACGAGTGCCGCGCAGACCAGGGGCAGGCCCAGCAGCCATGCGTGGGGTTTTTTTCTCAGCACGCCATGCGCCCTCTGACCGCGACAATGATCTTCGCCAGGTACTCGGCAAAACCGTTGCGGCCACCGGAGGCCGCGTCGCCACTGTTGTAGCCGCTGCGCACCAGGGCCTGGGCGAACTCCATGGGGTCGCGCTTGCTGCGCACCGACGAGCCATAGCGCAAGGCGAAGGACTGGGCACACTTCTGGAACGAGTCGAACTTCGCCACCTTGATGTTGGCGTTGCCCTGAGGCGCCTCGGCCCCGCTCTGCAGGGGCGCCGGGGCATGCAAGGAGAAATAGTTATTGAGCTCGCGGGCAATACGTCCGGCGCCGTACTGGCTCTCCTGGGCCGCCAGGCCAAGGATGTTTTCCACCGGCAGGTCCAGTTGATCGGCGATCGGCTGGCAGGCTGCCTTGTATTTGCTGACAAAGGTCACGGCATTGGTGTTGTTGCACAGTTTGGCGCTCACGATTGCTCCCTCATTTGACTGGTCGATTCCATTTGCCACAGGTGAAACATGCCGATTATAGAGCAGCATCCAGGCCTTGCCTCAGGCCTGCGCACCGATACCAATGACTGATTTCACGCAAAAAATTGACGCTTTTTTCTCGTTATACACTCTAGATTGCAAGTGATTTCTACGTGCCGCGCCTGTTCCTCATGAGCGGCGCCACTTTGAACAAGGACCGCACGATGAACAGTCCTGCCAGCGAAGCAGATGAATACTTGATGATGCAGGCCGCCCACTGGTGCATCCGCCTGCGTGAGGCCGATTGCAGCCTGGATGAACGCCAGGCGTTCGAAGACTGGCTGCAGAGTGACCCAAGCCACGCCTTTGAGTACGCCAAAATGCTCGAGGCCTGGGACCTGACCGGGCATCTGGCCCCTTCCGGGCCGACCTATTGAACGGCTGACACTCACAGGTCAAAGCGGTCGATGGCCCGGCGTCGTTCATTGTCATCACGCATGTCATAGCTGGCGGTGGTCTGGATATTGGTGTGGTGCGCCAGCTTCTGGGCGATCGACAGGTCATGTTCCTCGATCACCCGGGTAATGAACGAACGACGAAAGTCGTGGGGCATGATGCGCACGCCAACCTGGGCGCCCCGCTGGCGGGCGATGTAGTAGATGGCGTGCTTGCTGATGCGTTCACGGGTGATATGACCACCGCGACGGATCCGGTTGAACAGGAAAGCGTCGTCCTCAAGGCCTGCCGGCAAGTCTGCGCGACGCAGGTCCAGCCAGTCCTGGAGCTTGTCGAAGGCCCAGGCCGGGGCGTACTTGATCAGTTGTTTGTTGCCCTTGGCCAGCACCTGCAGGCTGCGCTGGACGAAGTCCACCTGGGCCAGGTCCAGGTTCACCGATTCGGACTTGCGCATGCCCGAGCCGTAGAGCACCGCGATGATTGCCGCGTCGCGCACGCCCTGGGGCCGCGGGTCGGCGGCACACACCGCCATCAGGTCCTGGATCAGCCCACGCTTGAGATTGCGCCCCCGGGACAGGCGTGTACCGCCCATGGCCTTGACCGAGCGCATTTTCAGCAGATGGTCCTGGCTGATCAGACTGCTGCGCCAGGCTTCGTTCATCACCCCGCGCAGGGCATTGACGTACAGCGACGAGGTATTCGGGGCATAGCCGTCACGGCGCAATGTGGCCACCAGGGCCGTCACCTGCTCGGGTTGCAGGTGGTGCCAGGGGATGTCCTCAAGGTTGAGTTCGTCATACCCCAGGCGATCGGCGGCGTCCTGCAGCACGTAACGCAGGGTCGACTGGCTGGAGGGCGCCAGACGGGCCAGGTACAGGCGCAACGGGTTGGCCTTGTGCGCGTTGTCGGCAACGGCCGGTTGTTCCTGCGAAGTCATGCTCCCCCCGAAGGCAAAGACGATGCCGGAGCGCAGTTCCCTGCGCCGTTCATGGCCAAGTTCAAGACACCGTTCAAAGCCTCCTGCAAGCGCTCCTTAAAGTGCTTCTTCAAGCCCTTGAAATGGCTGCCGGCACCCCGCCGCACTACAACCTTGACAGCAAACTGAACACTAGCTGTCTGGCCCGCAGAAAAACGGACTTTTGCCCTATTTTTCATATTCGTTTCACATTTTTCCGCTTAATCTCAGCCACCAACAAGCCTCCTGCCGAACGCAGTGCTTTCTCAGGTTGTCAAGATAACACCTTGATCTGCATTTACTTTTAACAAACACCTTCTTTACTCAAACGCTGCACGGATCGCCACCCCGGCCCAATAACTGGATGAGCCTTGATGACTGCATGACCTCCCCCGCGCTCCATCAATCGTTCGTTCGCATCACCCCGTATTTCCGGTATCAGCTAAACCCGAGGTAACCATGAACCAGGCTTTCCTTCCTTTCTCGCGCCCGAGTATCGGCGACGAAGAGATAGCTGCAGTGGAGCAGGTTCTGCGCTCCGGCTGGATCACCACCGGCCCGAAAAACCAGGAACTTGAACAGCAATTCGCCGACCGCGTTGGCGCCCGCCACGCCGTGGCCCTGTCGTCGGCCACCGGCGCCATGCACATCACCCTGCTGGCCCTGGGCATCGGTCCGGGGGATGAAGTCATCACCCCGTCGCAGACCTGGGTCTCCACCGCCAACATGATCTGCCTGCTGGGGGCGACCCCGGTATTCGTCGATGTCGATCCCGACACCCTGATGAGCGACGCCGCCACCATCGAGGCGGCCATTACGCCACGGACCAAGGCCATCATCCCGGTGCACTACGCCGGCGCCGCCTTCGACCTGAACCCGCTGTACGCCCTGGCGGACAAACACGGCATCCCGGTGATCGAAGACGCCGCCCACGCTGCCGGCACCACCTATCGCGGCCGCGCCATCGGCGCGCGGGGCACGGCGATCTTTTCCTTCCATGCCATCAAGAACATGACCTGCGCCGAAGGTGCGATGTTCGTCAGCGACGACCAAGCCCTGGCCGACCGGGTGCGCATGCTCAAGTTCCACGGTCTGGGGGTGGACGCCTACGATCGCCTGACCCACGGTCGCAAGCCCCAGGCCCAAGTGATCGAGCCCGGATTCAAGTACAACCTGGCGGACATCAACGCCGCCATCGCCCTGGTACAGCTGCAGCGCCTGGACGACATCAACGCCAAGCGCGAAGTGCTGGCCAAGGCTTACCTGCAGCGCCTCAAAGGCCTGCCGGTACAACCCCTGCACCTGCCCCAGTACCCGCAGCAGCACGCCTGGCACCTGTTCATCCTGCGCATCGACGCCGAACGCTGCGGCCTGGACCGTGAAGCCTTCATGAAGGGCCTGCAGGAGCAGAACATCGGCACCGGCATCCACTTCATCGCCACTCACCTGCATACCTATTATCGACAGCGCTTCGCCGATGTGCGGCTGCCACACACCGAATGGAACTCGGCGCGTCTATGCTCGATCCCACTGTTCCCGGACATGACCCTCGACGATGTCGAACGGGTCTCCGATGCCATTGCCAACCTCCTGGACTGAAGCCTTTGAAACCTTACCCAATCCAGTTCGTGTCGATCGTCATTCCGGTCTACAACGAAGAACAGAGCCTGCCGGAGCTGCTGCGCCGCACCGAAGCGGCCTGCCGCCAGCTCAAGCACGACTTTGAAATCGTCCTGGTGGACGACGGCAGCCGCGACCAGTCGGCGACCCTCCTGCAAGAAGCCGCCGAGCGCGAAGGCAGCCCCGTAGTGGCGGTGATCCTCAACCGCAACTACGGTCAGCACGCGGCGATCATGGCCGGCTTCGCGCAGTGCCGCGGCGACGTGGTCATCACCCTCGACGCCGACCTGCAGAACCCGCCGGAAGAAATCCCGCGCCTGGTGGCCCAGGCCGAGCTCGGCTACGACGTGGTCGGCACTGTGCGCAACAACCGCCAGGACTCGGCCTTCCGTCGCTGGCCGTCGAAGCTGATCAACCTCGCTGTGCAGCGCTCCACCGGTGTGGCCATGAGCGACTACGGCTGCATGCTGCGGGCCTACCGCCGCACCATCATCGACGCGATGCTGGCCTGCACCGAACGCAGCACCTTTATCCCGATCCTGGCCAACAGCTTCGCCCGGCACACCACCGAGGTACTGGTGGAGCACGCCGAGCGCGAGCACGGCGACTCCAAGTACAGCCCGATGCGCCTGATCAATCTGATGTTCGATCTGATCACCTGCATGACCACCACCCCCCTGCGGCTGCTGAGCATCATCGGTTTCGGCATGGCCGGCGTCGGCGCGCTGTTCGCCCTGATGCTGATCATCCTGCGGCTGATCTTCGGTGCCACCTGGGCCGGCGACGGCACCTTCGTGCTGTTTGCGGTGCTGTTCGTGTTCACCGGTGGCCAGTTCATCGGCATGGGTCTTTTGGGTGAATACCTGGGACGCATGTACAGCGACGTGCGGGCCCGCCCGCGCTTCTTCATCGAAAAAGTCTTGCGCAGCCAGCCGGCGGTCCCCGCCCCGGCTGTCACTGTCGACGGTTTAACTTCCACTCATACTGATCAGGTTTCGCCATGAGCAATAAAGCTGTTGTCTTCGCCTACCACGATATTGGCTGTGCGGGCATCGAAGCCCTGCTCAATGCAGGCTACGAGATCGCTGCCGTGTTCACCCACGCCGACGATCCCAAGGAGAACACCTTCTACGGCTCCGTCGCCCAGCTGTGCGCCCGCAAAGGCATTGCCGTGCATGCCCCGGAAGATGCCAACCACCCGCTGTGGATCGAGCGCATCAGCAAACTCGACCCGGACTACCTGTTCTCCTTCTACTACCGCAATCTGCTGAGCGAACCCCTGCTGGCCACCGCCCGCAAGGGTGCGTTCAACCTGCACGGCTCGCTGCTGCCGAGCTACCGCGGCCGTGCTCCGGCCAACTGGGTGCTGGTCAAGGGCGAAACCGAAACCGGCGTGACCCTGCACCGCATGGTCAAGCGTGCCGACGCCGGGGCCATCATCGCCCAGCAGCGCGTGGCCATCGAACGCAGCGACACCGCCCTGAGCCTGCACCACAAACTGCGTGACGCCGCTGCCAGCCTGCTACGCGACATCCTGCCGGCGCTGGCCCAGGGCAAGATCACCGAGACCGCCCAGGACGAATCCAAGGCCAGCTACTACGGTCGCCGTACTGCAGCCGATGGCAAGATCGAATGGAAGCGCCCCGCCGAAGAGCTGTTCAACCTGGTACGCGCAGTGACCCAGCCTTACCCGGGGGCCTTCTGCGCCGTCGGCGAGCACAAGCTGATCGTCTGGAGCGCCGAAGTTGCCAAGGGCAACGAAGGCCAGGCCCCGGGCCGGGTCATCAGCGTCGACCCGCTGCGCATCGCCTGTGGCGAAGACTCCCTGGTGATCACCTCCGGCCAGCGCAACGCCAACGGCCTGTACCTGGGTGGCCCGCAACTGGCCAATGAGCTGGGTCTGGTGGACGGCTCCCTGCTGCGCGGTGCCGAGTCCGGCCGCAAGCCACGCCGCACCCGCGTGCTGATCCTCGGCGTCAACGGCTTTATCGGTAATCACCTGTCCGAGCGCCTGCTGCGTGACGACAAGTACGACGTCTACGGCCTGGACATCGGCTCGGACGCCATCGAGCGCCTGCGCAGCCATCCGAACTTCCACTTCGTCGAAGGCGATATCAGCATCCACTCCGAGTGGATCGAATATCACATCAAGAAGTGCGACGTGGTCCTGCCGCTGGTGGCCATCGCCACCCCGATCGAATACACCCGCAACCCACTGCGCGTGTTCGAGCTGGACTTCGAAGAGAACCTCAAGCTGGTTCGCTACTGCGTCAAGTACAACAAGCGGGTGATCTTCCCGTCGACCTCGGAAGTCTATGGCATGTGCCAGGACAACAACTTCGATGAAGACAACTCCAACCTGATCGTGGGTCCGATCAACAAGCAACGCTGGATCTACTCGGTGTCCAAACAGCTGCTGGACCGGGTGATCTGGGCCTACGGCGCCAAGGGCCTGAACTTCACCCTGTTCCGTCCGTTCAACTGGATGGGCCCGCGCCTGGACCGCCTGGACTCGGCCCGTATCGGCAGCTCCCGCGCCATCACCCAGCTGATCCTCAACCTGGTGGAAGGCACGCCGATCCGTCTGTTCGACGGTGGCGAGCAGAAGCGCTGCTTCACTGACATCGCCGACGGCATCGAAGCCCTGGCGCGCATCGTCGACAACGACAACGACTGCTGCAACGGCCAGATCATCAACATCGGCAACCCGGACAACGAAGCCAGCATCCGTCAGCTGGGCGAAGAGCTGCTGCGTCAGTTCGAAGCTCACCCGCTGCGCAGCAACTTCCCGCCGTTCGCCGGTTTCCGCGACGTCGAGAGCAAGGCGTTCTACGGTGCCGGCTACCAGGACGTGGAACACCGCAAGCCCAGCATCGCCAATGCCAAGCGCCTGCTGAACTGGGAGCCGACCGTGGAGATGAGCCAAACCATCGGCAATACCCTGGACTTCTTCCTGCGTGAAGCGATGCTGGAAATCGCCGATCGTTCCAAAGAAGAAGCTCGCTGATGCAGGCAGGTCTGCGCATTGACGTCGATACCTACCGCGGCACCCGGGAGGGGGTGCCACGGCTGCTCGAATCGCTGGACGAAGCCGGGGTCAAGGCCACGTTTTTCTTCAGCGTCGGGCCGGACAACATGGGGCGCCACCTGTGGCGCCTGATCCGTCCGCAGTTCCTCTGGAAAATGCTGCGCTCCAATGCCGCGGGCCTGTACGGCTGGGACATTCTCCTGGCCGGCACCGCCTGGCCGGGCAAACCCATCGGCCGCGACCTGGGGCACTTGATGCGCCAGACCCTGGCCGCCGGCCATGAAGTCGGCCTGCACGCCTGGGATCATCACGGCTGGCAGGCCAACACCGGGCGCTGGAGTCAGGCACAGCTGATCGAACAGATCCGCCGTGGCGTCGACAGCCTCAACGATATTCTCGGGCAAGCGGTGAGCTGCTCGGCGTCTGCCGGTTGGCGCGCCGATGAACGCGTCATCGAAGCCAAGCAACAGTTCGGCTTTCGCTACAACAGCGACTGCCGCGGCCAGAGCCTGTTCCAGCCACGACTGGCGGACGGCAGCCTGGGCGCCCCACAGATTCCGGTGGACCTGCCGACCTTCGACGAAGTGGTCGGGCCGGTGGTGGCCGCCAAGGATTTCAACCGCTACATCCTCGACCGGTTCAGTCCGGACAAACTCAATGTCTACACCGTGCATGCAGAAGTAGAAGGGATTCTCATGGCCAATGATTTCCGCCAGTTGCTGGCCAGCGCCAAGCAACGCGACATCCACTTTCAACCCCTGGGGCAGATGCTCCCGGCGGATCTGGCCAGCCTGCCGGCGGGCAAGGTCGTGCGTGGCGCGCTGGAAGGTCGTGAAGGCTGGCTGGGAGTGCAAGGCGCATGACCAGACGTTGGGCCCTGCCACTGCTGCTGATCGCTTTCGGTCTGTTCTACCTGTTGCCCATGGCCACCCACGGCCTGTGGATTCCCGACGAAACCCGCTACGCGCAGATCAGCCAGGAAATGCTCCTGACCGGCAAATGGGCGTCGCCGCACTTCATGGGCATCCGCTATTTCGAAAAACCCGTGGCCGGCTACTGGATGATCGCCATCGGCCAGGCGCTGTTTGGCGACAACCTGTTTGGCGTGCGCGTGGCGTCGGCCCTGAGCACCGGCTTGAGCGTGGTCCTGGCCTACCTGTTGGCCCGGCGCCTGTGGAACGACCCGCGCAAGAGCCTGGCCAGCGCCCTGCTCTATATGAGTTTTACCGTGGTGGCGCTGCAGGCCGGCTACGCCAACCTCGATCCGCAGTTCACCTTCTGGGTCAACCTGAGCCTGGTGGCACTGTGGTTCACCTTCGACTGCCAGAGCCGACGCGGACAGATCGGCGCCTGGGTGCTGCTGGGGCTGGCCTGCGGCATGGGCTTCATGACCAAGGGCTTTCTGGCCTGGCTGCTGCCGGTGCTGGTGGCCCTGCCCTACGCCATCTGGCAGAAGCGCCTGCGCTCGCTGCTGACCTATGGCGGCATCGGCGTGCTGGTGGCGATTCTGCTCAGCCTGCCCTGGGCCCTGGCGGTGCATGCCCAGGAGCCGGACTACTGGCGGTTCTTCTTCTGGCATGAGCACATCCGCCGCTTTGCCGGTGAAGACGCGCAGCACGCCTCGCCCTGGTGGTACTACCTGCCGTTGCTGGTGGGCTTCTGCGTGCCTTGGGTGCTGCTGTTGCCGGCCAGCCTGAAGCAGGCCTGGGAACAACGGCGGCTGAACAGCAGCGGCTTCCTGCTGCTGTGGCTGGTGCTGCCCCTGGCCTTCTTCAGCCTGAGCAAAGGCAAGCTGCCGGCCTACATTCTGCCCTGCCTGCTGCCTGTGGCCCTGCTGATGGGTCACACCCTGATGGACCGTCTGGCCACCGGCAAGACCCGTATCCTCAGCCTCAATGGTGTGCTCAACCTGCTGGCCGGCCTGTTGGCCCTGCTGGCCCTGGTGTACTTCCAGCTGAAGAAGCCGGTGTATGTGGACGAGCCCCAGCATCTGGTCCTGGTGTACATCCTGTTGCTGGGCTGGATCATCAGCAACCTGTTGCAGGCCATGCGCCCCTTGAGCCTGTGGGCCGCCCCGGCCCTGGGCAGCTTCCTGCTGGTGGCCCTGGCCCCGGCGGCGCTGCCGAACAAGGTGGTCTACAACAAGATTCCCGACCAGTTCATCATCGATCACGTGGCCGAACTGGGTCAGGCCAAGGCCCTGCTGAGCAACGACCTGGGCGCTGCCGCTGCGCTGGCCTGGCGCCTGCGTCGCCCCGACGTGACCCTTTACAACACCCAGGGCGAAGTGAAGTACGGCCTGGGCTACGAGGACACTGCGGCGCGCAAGGTCGACCTGAACCAAGTCCAGCCGTGGATCGAGCAAGCCCGTAAGCAAGGCTCGATCGGCGTGGTGATGCGGGTCAAGAGCAGCGACGAGGAACATGAAGTCGAGCGGCTGCCCAAGGATGCCAAGCGCTACGAGCAAGGCAATATCGTGATCTTCATCATTCCCCAGAGTCAGCCATGAGCCTGTTGTTGCTGTTGCTCGCCTGCGGGCTGACCTGCCTGGGCCAGGTGGCGCAGAAGTTCGCTGTGGAAAACTGGCGTGACCAGCCCTCCGGCATCCTGCAAAAACTGCGTTCCGGCTGGCTGTGGCTGGCCCTGTTCAGCCTCGGCCTGGGCCTGCTGGTGTGGCTTTTGGTGCTGCAACGCATGGAGGTGGGCGTGGCCTACCCGATGCTCAGCCTGAATTTCGTGTTTATCACCCTGATCGCCCGCTTCGTCTTCCATGAGCCCATCGACCGTCGCCATTGGCTCGGCGTGGCCCTGGTGATTGGCGGCGTGCTGCTGTTGAGTCGCCACGCATGAGCCGGGTCAAGGGTTTTGCCTTCGCCTTGGGCAGTGTGGCTCTGGTCAGCGGCGCCCAGTTGGGCATGCGCTGGAGCATGACCCGCCTGCCCGCCCCGGATCAGTGGCTGTCGGCGCTGAGTGCTGGCAGCGTCGATCTGGCCGCCCTGGGGGTGGTGATCACGGCCATCGGTGCCTACGCCCTGTCGATGCTCTGCTGGCTCCTGGCCCTGCGCGACCTGCCCCTGGGCCGGGCCTATTCGCTGCTCAGCATCAGCTACGCCCTGGTCTACCTGCTGGCCGCCAGCCTGCCGCTGTTCAACGAACCCTTCACGCTTGCCAAAAGCCTCGGGGTGGCTCTGGTCATCCTTGGGGTCATCACCATCAACTCTCGATCTGCACCCGCGACAAGTCCCAGGAATACCCCATGAAAATCAGTGTATTTGGAAGTGGTTACGTCGGCCTCGTACAAGCCGCCGTATTGGCTGAAGTCGGCCACGATGTCATCTGCATGGACATCGACGAGCAAAAGGTCAAACAGCTGCAACAAGGCTACGTGAGCATCTTCGAGCCGGGGCTGGCCAGCCTGGTCAAGGAAAACCTCGAAGCCAAGCGCCTGCACTTCACCACCGATGAAAAACTCGCGGTGCAACACGGCCAGGTGCTGTTCATTGCCGTGGGCACGCCGTCCAGCGAAGACGGCTCGGCGGACCTGCGCTATGTGCTGTCGGTGGGCGACGCAGTGGCCCGCCACCGTGAGAAGCCGGTGATCCTGGTGGAAAAATCCACGGTGCCGGTGGGCACCGGCGACACCTTGAAGGCGCACATAGAGAAGGTCCTGGACGGCCGCCCGCTGCAGTTCGATATCGTTTCCAACCCGGAATTTCTCAAGGAAGGCTCGGCCGTCACCGACTGCCGCCGTCCGGACCGGATCATCATCGGCTGTGAACGCGAGGAAGTGCGCGATGTGATGCGCAACCTTTACGCGCCGTTCAACCGCAACCACGACCGCATCATGTTCATGGACCTGCGCAGCGCCGAGCTGACCAAGTACGCGGCCAACTGCATGCTGGCCACCAAGATCAGCTTCATCAACCAGATCGCCGAGCTGGCCGAGCACCTGGGTGCCGACATCGAATCGGTGCGCTTGGGCATCGGCGCCGACTCGCGGATCGGCTATCACTTCATCTACCCCGGTTGCGGCTACGGCGGCTCCTGCTTCCCCAAGGACATGCGCGCCCTGATCCACAGCGCCGAGCAAGCCCAATGCTCCAGTGACCTGTTGCAAGCGGTGGAAGCCATCAACGAGCGGCAGAAACACAAGCTGTTCGAGCGCATCAAGGCGTTCTACAAAGGCGACCTTGAAGGCAAGACCTTTGCCCTCTGGGGCCTGGCGTTCAAGCCCAACACCGACGACATGCGCGACGCACCGAGCCGGGTGCTGCTGGACGCGCTGTTCGCGGCCGGTGCTGAAGTCCGGGCCTTCGACCCGGAAGCCATGCAGGAAACCCAGCGTCTGTACCCGGACGAATCGCGCCTGATGCTCATGGGCACTCCGGAATCGGTGCTCCATGGCGCCGACGCGCTGATCATCTGCACCGAATGGCAGCAGTTCAAGGCGCCGGATTTCGACCTGATCCAGCAGCGTCTCAAAGCGCCAGTGATCTTCGACGGCCGCAACCTGTACGACGCCGAGCGCCTGGCGCGCAACGGTTTCACCTACTTCCCGATCGGTCGCGGTGAATCGCGCAACCTGCCGATTCCGCACCGGCAGTGGTCCACCGAGGCCTGAATGAACCCGCACTCCAGTTCCCCTGCGAACACATTATTTTGGCAATCGTTGGGGCTGGGGCTGCTGGCCTTGCTGCTGTTCTGCGCCGGCGCCGGCCACGATTCGGTCATCGGCTTCGACTCGCGCTTTGTGCTTTTCGCCAAGGAGATGCTGCGCCATGGGCCGGGGTTCTTCCCTACCACCTATGGCCAGCCCTATGCCGACTATTCCAGTGCCTCGACCCTGCTGGTGTGGCTGTTCTCCCTGCCCACCGGGCAGGTCACCCGCTTTACTGCCTGGCTGCCGACGGCCATTGCTTCAGCGCTGATCGTCAGCCTGATCTATCGCCTGCTGGCGCCCTACTCCCGCACCTGGGCCCTGCTCAGCGTCGCCTTGCTGCTGCTGAGCAATACCTTTATCAGCGAAACCCGTGCCGTCTCCCTGGACCAGATGCTCGCCGCGGTATCCCTGGCGGTGTTCTACCTGGGTTATGCCCACGACCATTTCGGTGCCCGCCGGCACCTGGGCTGGATCTTCCTGCTGCTGGTGCTGGGCTTTGCCATTCGCGGGCCCATCGGCCTGGTGATTCCCACCGGCATGCTGTGCAGCTACTACCTGCTGGGCGGCCAATGGCGTCGTTTGTTCGGCGTCGGTTTCAGCGCGCTGTTGCTGCTGGTGGCCTGCGTCGGCCTGCTGCTGTGGCTGGCCAAGCTCAGCGGTGGCCAGGCCTTTGTCGACGAGGTGATCCGCATGCAGTTCATGGGACGCATGGACGGCAGCGAAGGCTCCAGCGACGTCTTCTATTACTTCACCAGTTCCCTGGGCAACTACGCCCTGGCCTATCCCCTGGCGATCCTCGCCTGGGTTGCGGTACTGCTGAGTCGTCCCGCGGAACAGGGCCCGGCCCTGAAACTGCTGCGCCTGTGCACCGCCGCCGGGTTGATCGTGATGATCGGCCTGTCGATTCCCCAAGCGAAGAAGGCCCGCTACCTGCTGCCGATGCTGCCCATGGCGGCGATCGTTGCGGCTTATCCGTTCCAGGCCGGACGCGGGCGGGTCATGGGCTGGCTGCGGGGGCTGATCCAGGGCCTGTGGTTGCTGCTGCCCGGGTTGCTGATGGTGGGACTGCTGGTACTGCGGCGCAAATTCCCTGAACAGCTCACCCACCTCTTGCCCATGCTGCTGATCCTCGGCCTGTTGCAAGCGCTGTCCCTGGGGTTGCTGTTCAAGCGCCAGTGGCGCGCCGTGGGCCTGGCCTACAGCGCGGTGCTGGCGGTCTGGGCCTGTTACATCGGGGGCTTCGAACCGGTGGAGCAGCGTCTCTATGACACTCGCGCCTTCAGCCTCGGCGCCATGCAACTGATCGAGGCCGACCCGGCACCGGTAGTCCTGCACCGCATGGGCAAGGACGCCAAGGCGATCAAATTCATGGTCAACCTGGATCGGGACCTGCAGCCACAGTTCACCGATCAGGCTGCCGCCCTGGCGCAAGTGCCGGCCCCGGCCTGGGTGATTCTTGATCAGAGCGATCTGCCCAGCCTGCAAGGCACGCCCCTGGCCGGGTTGACTGCGGTGCTGAGCGGGCGTTTCGACAAGAACGACTTCGTCTTGCTGCACCTGCCCAAGAGCGCTGCCACGCCACCCTGAAAGCGTTGCGCAACCCCCTGGCGGCTCCTTACACTCGCGCCCATGACTATTCAGATCCGCCGGGCGCGGGTGGCTGACGCGGCCTTCCTCCCCGCCATTGAAACCTCGGCTGCGGCACTGTTTCGCAGTGATCCGCAACTGGCCTGGCTGGCCGACGCCGAGGTGGCCGATGCCCAGAGCCATCGAGAAAACATCCAACACCACCCGATCTGGGTTGCGCTGACAGAGGACGGCACCCGCTGCGCCTTTCTCAATGCCCAGGTCTGCGACCTGGAACTGCATGTGTGGGAAATTTCCGTTGCCACTGGCCACCAGGGCCAAGGCATTGGCAAGCGCCTGTTGCAGGCGGCACGCGAGTTCGCCCTGGAACAGCAGCTCACGGCCTTGACCCTCAGCACCTTCCGCGAACTGGCGTGGAACGAACCTTTCTACCAGCGCCAGGGCTTTGTCACCCTGCAACCTGCACAACTGAGCCCGCGCCTGCGCCAGGTCCTGGCCGATGAAACACAGCACGGCCTGCCCGAATCACGCCGCTGCGCCATGCGCCTGAGCTTGTAAAAACGCACTGCCACACTCACTGCTGGAGCTGGCCCAGGGGGCTGGCTGTAGGGGCTGGTTTGCCAGCGAAAGCGCCCTCAAGACCCGCTCCCAACTCCAAGCCCTCTTAGCTCCCCTCGCCGGCAAGCCGACGCGTAATACAGCAAAATAAATGCACTTAAACGGCATTATTATGAATTTGTCAGCTACACCAATGCTCGGCACACTGTGCCCGTTCCTCCCCCAAATGTTGGAACGTTCAAGGGCTTTCTGGTGATCCAGGCAAGCCCTTCTTTTTGCCCGTCATTTAGCCCTGGACCATTCTTGCCGATGTTTGCCCGCTGGAAACCCGCCGCCATCAATACCCGCCCACTGGAATGGAGCCGCGCCGCCATCGGCATGGCCCTGGGCACCCTGTTCAGTGTCTGGCTCTGCGCCCAGGTGTTCGGCATGCCGGTGGCGCTGCACCTGATCGGTCCGCTGGGGGCCTCGGCGGTGCTGCTGTTTGCCGTGTCTTCCGGGGCCCTGGCCCAGCCCTGGTCGATCCTCGGCGGCTACCTGTGCGCCGGGGTCGTGGCCTTGCTGGTGGCTCATGTCCTGGGCCGGACCCTGGGCAGCGCCTGCCTCGCGGCGGGCATGGCCCTGGTGCTGATGTGCTGGTTGCGTTGCCTGCATCCCCCGGCCGGCGCCCTGGCCCTGACCCTGGTGCTGGCAGACCCGGCCAGCGTGGCTTTGGAGTGGCGGGAACTGGGTCCGGTGATGCTCGCGGCGGCCAGCCTGTTGGCCAGTGCCTTGGCCTACAACAACCTGACGCGGATTCGTTACCCCAAGGGCCCGAGCGATACTCCGGTGCTGCTGCCCTCGGCGGCCCCCGCCGACAGCCTGGCGATCACCGCCGAAGACCTCAAGCAGGCCCTGGCCGAGATGGAAGAATTCTTCGACGTCACCCCTGAAGACCTTGAGCAACTGATCCACGCCAGCGAAGCCCACGCCCGCCGGCGCAGCATTGGCCAGGTCCTGTCCTCGCGGCCCTGATAGCGCCCCAACCTTCGCCCTCGCTGGTGCTGACTTGCCAGCCAAGACAGCTTCAGAAGCGCCGCACGCGTAAAAGGCCTGTTGGCTGGCAAGCCGGTTCCTGCAAGGGCATCGTCGATTGCGCGCCAGGCGCAGCCACTGGCTGGCCAGCGCAGGTGCGCTCAAGTGCGGTGCCAGGCTCAAGTCAGTGGGTTCAAACCATCGGCGACCAGCGCTGGGACCAGTCGTGGTCTTGTTCGATCACCTCGCGCAATACCGCAAAAGCCTGCTGCAGCTGCGCCGAGTCGCGCTCCCGGGCATACAGCAGGTAAGTGGGAAAACTGAATTCCGGGGCCCTCTCCACCCGTTCCAGCACACCGCTGTCCAGGTAGCTCTGCACCACCCGGGTGCGGAAATAGCCGCTGCCACCGGCGTCGAGGATGAACTGCAGCGCCAGGGGCCCAAGGTTGAAGCCCACCGCGGCCTTGGCCTGCTCCGGCAATGCGGCGTCGTGCTGACGGCGAAAATCATCGCCCCAGTCGATGTACACATAAGGCTCGGGACGCCCCGCCAGGCGCACCTGGATCAATTTCTCCTCCAGCAATTGCTCGACCTGCAATCCCGCGCAATACAGCGGCTGGAACACCAGCGCCGCGTCCAGCACGCCCAACTCCAGTTGCCGTTGCAGGCTCGCGCCTTCGGCGATCTGGGTGCGTACCGCATGGTTGGGCAGTGCCTGGCGCAGGCCTCGTACCCAATTGAGCATCAGCGGATTGCACAGGCTCAACTCACCGCCGATGTGCAGCACGTTGCGATAGCCCGCCAGCAACGGCAGGTCGCGCTGGGCGGCCTCCCAGGTCTGCACCAGCTGATTGGCATAGGCGATAAAGGCCTCGCCATCGGCGGTGGGTCGGGCGCCGGCGCGGTTGCGTACCAGCAGTTTGCAGTTGAGCTGGCCTTCCAGGTTCTGCACCCGGGCGCTGATGGCGGTCTGGGTCAGGTGCAGGCGTTCGGCGGCGGCGATCAGGCTGCCGCTGCGGACGATTTCCAGGAAGGTGCGGGCCAGATCGATGTCCATGGTGCCTCGCCGGCAAAAAATTCGAGCGCCATTGTAGCGGCGCTCGCACCGTCGTGCCCCTAGGCCGCGGACATTCGCCGGATCGGCACCGACACTGCGGGCCAGAGCGCTGGCGCAAGATTGAGGGCGGCTTTTTCAACATGCAAAAATGCACAGTCAACCTGCAGTTTTCGGGGTTGTACTGGGCAAAATTGCACTGTTACGATCCGTCGATGCTCGCGCGCGAGCCTCATATAAAAAACAATAAAAGCAGGGAGTTAGTGATGACTGCTCAGGTTTCATCCCAGGCGACACAGGACATCGACGCCACCCCCGGCGAAGTACTGGTCGAGGTGCGCAACCACATCGGTCACCTGACCCTCAACCGCCCCGCCGGTCTCAATGCCATCACCCTGTCGATGGTGCGTACCTTGCAGCAACAACTGGACACCTGGGCCCAGGACCCGCTGATTCACGCGGTGGTGCTGCGCGGCGCCGGTGAAAAGGCTTTCTGCGCCGGCGGCGACATCCGCTCGCTGTACGACAGCTACCAGAGCGGCGATACCCTGCACGAGGATTTCTTCGTCGAGGAGTACGCCCTGGACCTGACCATCCACCATTACCGCAAGCCAGTGCTGGCCCTGATGGACGGCTTTGTCCTCGGCGGCGGCATGGGCCTGGTGCAAGGCGCCGACCTGCGAGTGGTCACCGAGCGCAGCCGCCTGGCGATGCCGGAAGTGGCCATCGGTTACTTCCCGGATGTGGGCGGCAGCTACTTCCTCTCACGGATTCCCGGCGAACTGGGCATCTACCTTGGGGTCAGCGGCGTGCAGATCCGCGCCGCCGATGCCCTGTACTGCGGCCTCGCGGACTGGCACCTGGAAAGCGACAAGCTGAGCCTGCTGGACCAGCGCCTGGATCGCCTGCACTGGAGCGACTCACCGCTCAAGGACCTGCAGGGCCTGCTGGCCAAGCTGGCGGTACAGACCTTGCCCGATGCGCCACTGCAAGCCTTGCGCCCGGCCATCGACCACTTCTTCGCCCTGCCGGACATGGCCAGCATCGTCGAGCAATTGCGCAGCGTGACGATTGCCGACAGCCACGAGTGGGCCAAGACCACCGCCGACTTGCTGGAAATCCGCTCGCCCCTGGCCATGGCCGTGACCTTGCAGATGCTGCGCCACGGCCGCCACTTGAGCCTGGAACAGTGCTTCGCCCTGGAGCTGCACCTGGACCGTCAATGGTTCGAGCGGGGTGACCTGATGGAAGGCGTACGCGCCCTGATCATCGACAAAGACAAGACCCCCCGCTGGAATCCGCCGACCCTGGCAGCCCTTGAGGCCGAACGGGTAGCGAGTTTCTTCAGCGGTTTCGACGGCAGCGGGAGCTGAACTCATGCACGACATCGAATTGACCGAAGAACAAGTGATGATCCGCGACATGGCCCGGGATTTTGCCCGGGGCGAGATCGCGCCCCATGCCCAGGCCTGGGAAAAGGCCGGCTGGATCGACGACGCCCTGGTGCGCAAGATGGGCGAACTGGGCCTGTTGGGCATGGTGGTTCCCGAAGAATGGGGCGGCAGCTACCTGGACTACGTGGCCTATGCCCTGGCGGTGGAGGAAATCTCCGCCGGCGACGGCGCTACCGGCGCGCTGATGAGCATCCACAACTCGGTGGGCTGCGGGCCGATCCTCAACTACGGCAGCCAGGAACAGAAACAGCAATGGCTACCGCGCCTGGCCGCCGGTGAAGCCATCGGCTGCTTCTGCCTGACCGAGCCCCAGGCCGGTTCCGAAGCCCACAACCTGCGCACCCGCGCCGAACTTCGCGATGGCCAGTGGCTGATCAACGGCGCCAAGCAGTTCGTCAGCAACGGCAAGCGCGCCCAACTGGCCATTGTCTTTGCAGTGACCGACCCGGAACTGGGCAAGAAAGGCCTCTCGGCGTTCCTGGTGCCCACCGACACCCCGGGGTTCATCGTCGACCGCACCGAACACAAGATGGGTATTCGCGCCTCTGACACCTGCGCCGTGACCCTCAACCAATGCACGATCCCCGAAGCCAACCTGCTGGGCGAACGGGGCAAGGGCCTGGCCATTGCCCTGTCCAACCTCGAAGGCGGCCGCATCGGCATCGCCGCCCAGGCCCTGGGCATCGCCCGTGCGGCTTTTGAAGCGGCCCTAACCTACGCCCGGGAACGGGTGCAGTTCGACAAACCGATCATCGAGCACCAGAGCATCGCCAACCTGCTGGCCGACATGCACACCCGGCTCAATGCCGCACGCCTGCTGATCCTGCACGCCGCGCGCCTGCGCAGCGCCGGCCAGCCGTGCCTGTCCGAAGCCTCCCAGGCCAAGCTGTTCGCCTCGGAAATGGCCGAGAAGGTCTGCTCCTCGGCGATGCAGATCCATGGCGGCTACGGGTATCTGGAGGACTATCCGGTGGAGCGCTACTACCGTGACGCACGGATCACCCAGATCTACGAAGGTTCCAGCGAGATCCAGCGCCTGCTGATTGCCCGCGAGCTCAAGCACTATCAGCTCTAGGCACCAGTGGCGCCCACAAAAAATCGCAGCCCAGGCTGCGATTTTTTTGTGGCTGCTCCCCCGGAGCCGGCTTGCCGGCGAAGAAGCCTTTGAGCGTGGCGTCGCCCTGCTGGACGCCATCGCTGGCAAGCCAGCGCCTACACAAGCCTGCCCCTTCGCAAGCGGCTTTCTACAACAAACGAGGTTCAACGGTCATTGTGGAAGCCTTCCTGTCTGAGGTATAGGCCATCACGGGCGGGGCCGAACTGGCAAAGCAACGACCAGAAGTCAGGGGCAGTTCGGCGGCTTGAACACCGTGATTGAGTAACAACAGGCAGCCCATCAACAACAATATGCGGTGCATCGAAACAGCCCTCTCCCTTTGACCCGGGTCTTCAGCGCAGCTTGATCAGCCAGCGCTAGAGATCATCCATCCAGTTGTCCTTGGGCCTCAGCTCAGCCAGAAACTCTTCCAGCGTGTAGTCCTCTTCCACAACCGGTATCCGCGATGCGGCAGGAGCAGCCGGCGCGGGTTTTACCGAGGCGCCGTCGTCATGGCTGGCGGTTTGGGGCATCAGGTTGATGCCAAATTTGTTGCCAACGGGCTTTTGCCCAGGTGTCGGCGAGGTGATGGTGATAAGGGTCGCTTGATCCTTGCGACGCAGAGGCATGACCACGCTGGTGTCGGCATTCTGGTAACTGGCCATGGTCGCCAGCGCGATGCCCACGAACGGCGAGGCGGCGCCGGTATCGCCCAAACGCTGGGTCAGGTCGTAGCCTTCGCGGGAATCGAGCAGGTCCAGGGAGCTGCGGGCAGCCGTGAGCGCAGGAAGCAATTCGGCCAGTGGCGTGCTGTTCAGACCGCCGTCGTAGAACACCCGGGCCGGTGCTGGTGCAACGGCATCAGTGGCTTTTTTCCAGCCGGCGGCCAGTTGAGCGGTCAAGGCTTCGCGCTTGAGGCGCTCGCCGTTGTCCGGGCGCTGCAGGGAAACCGTGACCGGGCGATGAATCCTGGCCAGCACTGGCAAGGCGTCCCACTGTTCAAAAGCGCGCTCGGTCCAGGGTTGCGGGATGAACTCAGAAGGTTGGAACTCGACGGGAGGTTTACGCCAGCCCCAACCGCTGAATTCGGGATCGATCTTGTTCTGGTTGACCTTGGTGAAGGGGGCGTAATAGCGCAGCCATTCGACACGTTCGGGACGGCCGACGACCAGGGCGACCATGGCGTCGGTTAACTTGTCTGGCTGGCGAGGGCCGGCGACAGCCCCAAGCGACTTTAAAGAAATGTCCTTGCTTGATAGAGCGCCAGCCATATTGATTCCATCGAGGTTGTAAACCAGAACAGCCGGTAGATCGGGATTACGCTCAAACAACTGGAATAGACTCTCCACCAAACCTTCGGGGGTGTCATTGCAAACAATACCGTCGTGCACATTGCGGATGCGGTGCCAGTGCAAACCCGAGTCTGTCCGATAGCTATTTACCGTGTTTATCAGCATTCTTTGTGTTCTTTCGGGCCTAAAACGCAAGTTAGGCGTTTTAGGGTCCCAATCACGAACCACTGTAATAGTTGGGATTGGCCACTTCTCCATAAAGTCTCGCAGCCCCAGTTCCAGTGCATCGGCAATACGCTTAGTCCATGCCATGTTTTTATCATCAGAAGTTACTGGGTACTTCGTAGGATCCATAGGCAAAACGCTACCTACGTGTAGTGATTCAGGCTGTTTTGCGCCTTGCTCTTGCAACTTCTGCCAGACCTGTCCCTGACGAAAAACGTCCAGGCTAACACCGACGCTGAGCACATCCAGAGTCTCCAACCGAGGCGAAGTAGTGGGTGCACGATAACGAGTGTCAACAGTCATGTTGGAGGCCTTTCTGGACGAGGTATAAGCAGTTACGGCCGTGGCCGCACTAGGAAAGCAACGAATAGATGCCAGTGAGAGTTCATCAGCCTGGGTCAAGTGACTAGTCAGTAGCAGGCTGGTGAGAGACCAGTACGTAAACATTCGGCGCATCAGACGGTTCCCCCAAAACTGACGGGGACTCCGGCTTTGCGCCCAGCAAGAGACTGGGTAGCTACCAGAGAAGGTATTTTGTCCTTCACACTTGTCGGTAGTACGCCACCGGTACGATATGCCACCGTAGAATCGATCAGCGCACGATTTTGAGACTCCTCTGCGAGGTATAGTTCTTCTACAGCGTCATCGGGCATATCAAAACTTTCCTCATCATTTTGGCCATTGATTTCAGTGTGCGTTCTCTCCCAATCCAACCGCCAATCCGCCACTCGACACAAATACGCATAAAACGTCACATCATCCACACTCTCCCCCGCCCCTATCGCCACGTCATACGCCAGCACTCGACGGCTGTGTTCAGGGTTGTTTGGAATGGCCGAGTGGAAAGACAGCGCCTCTTCGTGCTCCTTGTCCTTGCCGCCACTTTGCAGGCGCATGCGTGCCTCGTAGGGTGTTTCCGAACGCGTCACCAGCACCGTGCCGTCATCGGTCGCTCGGGCGGCAAACACGTGGGTGGTTTCAGATATCTCCTTGCCTTCGTTGAGGGCCTTTTGAACGCTACCAATGTCGCGTCCGTGCTTGAAGGCGACGGCCTCATCGATCGCCTCCAGCCGGGTGTGCCGGGTGCTTTCGGGGGTCCAGGCTTTATTGCTGATCGCAATCGCGGCGTCGATGGGCGCCAGTTTGTCCTTGATCTGATAGACACCGCTGTTGGAGTCCGCTCCCGGCATGACCACTGTGCCATCGGCGTCAAAGTTGGTTTCAACGGGCACTGGCAATAACGGTGCGGTCAACATCACCGACTTCCCTTGCTCAAGGGAGGCGCGGGCCACGGACATCCGCTGCTTGCACGGCAGACCGGTATCTTCCCAGGTGTCCTCTCCCCGAAGCAGCAATGGGTAGGCATGGGGCGGCGTGCGCAGACCGATCAGTTCCTTTTCGCCACCGCGCTTGCGCAGGGTAAAGATTCGCTGGTGGAAACTCAGCGGTAAGGTCCGGCGCAGGGGCTTGCCATACAGCTGCTCGTCAACACCCTGCCAGCCGATTCCCTGGACGTTGGCCAGGCCAACGGTCTGGTCCTGTGGGGTGAAATACAGGTAGACACTGCCTCGGTTGTCGCGCTCGTTGAAGGCAATGCGCTTGGCGTCAATCGTGGTTTCGCAGGCGCTACCACCGCTCCAGCCAGGCCCGCCAATAGCGCCATAACCCTGGCAGTTCTTGAGGGCGATACTCGACAAGGCCGGGTACGGATTGGGCGCTGCGGCAATGAACTTCAGGATGGCGTCAAGCGTCGCCAGGCGGGCCTCGGCCGTCTGCTGCGCGCCGAAGCCCTGAAGCTTCTCCATGTTGGGTTCGCACAGGCTGTAGGGCGAGTTGATCATCACCACGCCGTCGGCTGGCCGCACCTTGTCTTCATTGAGAAAAGCATGGGCCAATAACGTGATGAGCGTGCCTTGGCTGTGGCCCACCACATTCACCGTGTCGTTGGGGTAGCGCTTGCGGATGATCCTGATCAGCATCGCCAGGCGCATCGCCGCCAGCACCATGTAGCGGCGTCCAGGCGCGGAGAACAATGGGTGAGTCAGCTCTCCGGCAAACAGATCCAGGGAAATGAAGCCAAACAGCTTGCCGTTGAAACCCTTGCCCCACATGTCCGGCAGGTTGGTGGTGGCATTGACGAAATGTCCCCCCTCCAGCGTGCCCGCCTTGTCCAGGCGGTTTCTGTTGCGATCCATCCACTCGCCGTGGGGCGCATCCTTGATGATGTGCTTCTCTTCCTCGCGAAAGCCCCAGTAGAACGGAATGACCACACTGCGGGCGTCGGTGCCATTGGCCGCGGCGGCGAACTTGCGCCGGTAGTACACCGCGTCGGGGTTGCGGGCCTTGCCCTCATCGTCCTCGGGCAGGCTGTAGCTGGCCGGACGCAGAAAGCCCGGATTGCTCACGCCATTGGGCAGGGTCGGCGCCATGTCCAAGCGCTCGTTGAGCCCCTCGCACAGGCCGCGCTCGATGCGCTCGTAGCAACCGGCCAGGTCGTTGACGCCGTGCACCACGATGGTCACGCAGGGCTTGGGGGGCGGCGCGATCAGGTGTACGTCGCCACCGCCCGGCAGGGTGATCGCTTCAGCGGTGCAAATGGTCCTCATCCGAACGGCGTCATTCATCGTGCTAGTCCTCCTTGATGGCACTGATGCGGCGCAAAACAAAGCCGGCGCCGCACCATAACAAAGGACCAGGACGATAAATCTAGGAGTTCTCTGAAAGGCGCTCGGACTCGGGGCGCCTGATTGTCACAGATGCCGCCGAGGCAAAAAAACATCGATTTGCCGGCGATCAGCGCGGTGCGTTGAAAAAGACATTCAACGCAAGATCCGGAGTTCAGCGCCGTTCGCCGCGGCCTAGGGTTGGCCCAACGCTCATGCAAAGGAGGTCAATCATGAAACAACTGCAAGACAAAGTCGCGATTGTGACGGGGGCCACGTCGGGAATCGGTCAGGCTGCCGCCCGACTGTTCGCCCAAGAGGGCGCGCGCCTGATAGTGACCGGCCGTCGGGGCAACGCCCTGGATGCGTTGGTCGCCCAGATCCAGCAAGCCGGTGGCGAGGCGCTCGGGGTTGCCGGTGACATTCGCAGCGAGGCACTGGCCGAACGTCTTGTGGCGCTGGCGCTGGAGCGTTTCGGTGGCTTGGATATCGCGTTCAACAACGCCGGAATGACCGGTGAAACCCGGTCCGTCTCCGAGTTGACCCTGGGCCAGTGGCAGGCCGTGCTCGACTGCAACTTGACCAGTGCCTTTCTTGGGGCCAAGTACCAGTTGCCTGCTCTGCGCAGCCGGGGCGCAGGGTCGATCATTTTCACTTCCAGCTTTGTCGGGCACCACGTCGGTTTTCCCGGCATGGCGGCGTATGCCGCGAGCAAGGCCGCGCTGATCGGCTTGACCCAGGTCATCGCGGCTGAAGAAGGCCCCCATGGCATTCGCGCCAACGCGCTACTGCCCGGAGGCACCGACACGCCAATGGGCCGAGCAGCCACCGACACGCCAGAGAAACGCGCCTTTGTCGAAAACCTGCATGCCCTCAAGCGCCTCGCCCGTCCCGAGGAAATTGCCCGTGCGGCGCTGTTCCTCGCGTCGGACGCCGCCAGTTTCGTCAGCGGGACGGCGATGCTGGTTGAGGGGGGAGTTTCCATCAACCGCAGCTAGGGTCTGTTCCCGTTTGGTGACGAGCCGCGTTGCTGGGCCAAACGGGAACAGCCCCTAGGCGCTGCGGTTGAGGCTGCAGGGACGCTGGATGAACGCCGCGTCCTGCCAGGGGCGGTGCGCTTACTGATCCTTGAACTGCGGATCACGCTTGGCGATGAAGGCGGCCATGCCCTCTTTCTGGTCCTGGGTGGCGAACGCCGCGTGGAACACCCGGCGTTCGAAGCGCACGCCTTCGGACAGGCTGACTTCGAAGGCGCGGTTCACGCTTTCCTTGATCATCATGCTCACCGGGATCGATTTTGCGGCAATCAGGGCGGCGACTTTCAGGGCTTCTTCCACCAGGTCGTCCGCTGGGACGATGCGCGCGACGATACCGCAACGCTCGGCTTCCACGGCGTCGATAAAGCGTCCGGTCAGGCACATTTCCATGGCCTTGGCCTTGCCCACGGCGCGGGTCAGGCGCTGGGTGCCGCCCATGCCCGGCAATACGCCAAGGTTGATTTCCGGCTGGCCGAACTTGGCGTTGTCGCCGGCCAGGATAAAGTCGCACATCAAGGCCAGTTCGCATCCGCCACCCAGGGCGAAGCCGTTGACCGCGGCGATGATCGGCTTGCGCCGGTTGGCCACGCGGTCGCTGTCGCTGAACAGGTCGTCGAGGTAGATCTGCGGGTAGGTGAGTTCGGCCATTTCCTTGATGTCGGCACCGGCGGCGAAGGCTTTCTTCGAGCCGGTGATGACGATGCAGCCGATCTGCGGGTCGGCTTCCAGGCGGTCCAGGGCCTGGTTCACTTCACCGACGATCTGCGCGTTGAGGGCGTTCAGCGCCTGGGGACGGTTGAGGGTGATCAGACCGACGCGGTCCTTGATGTCCAACAAAATGGTTTCGTAGCTCATGAATCAGCTCCTGCTAAAAGTCAGAGATTGCGCGAAATGACCATGCGCTGGATGTCGCTGGTGCCTTCGTAGATCTGGCAGATGCGCACGTCGCGGTAGATGCGCTCCAGCGGGAAGTCGCTCAAGTAGCCATAACCGCCCAGGGTTTGCAACGCCGCCGAACAGACCTTCTCGGCCATTTCCGAGGCGAACAGTTTGGCCATCGAGGCTTCCACCAGGGCCGGCTTGCCGCTGTCGCGCAGGGCGGCGGCGTAGTGCACCATTTGGCGCGCCACGGCAATCTGGGTAGCCATGTCCGCCAGGCGGAACGCCACGGCCTGGTGCTCGATGATCGGCTTGCCGAAGGTCTCGCGCTCACGGGCGTAGTCACGCGCCGCTTCGAACGCCGCCCGGGCCATGCCCACCGCCTGCGAGGCAATGCCCACGCGCCCGCCTTCGAGGTTGGCCAGGGCGATCTTGTAGCCCTCGCCCTCCTCCCCCAGGCGGTTGGCCAGCGGCACCTTCACATCCTCGAAAAGGATCTGGCAGGTGTCGCTGGCGTGCTGGCCGAGCTTGTCCTCGATGCGTGCGACCTTATAGCCCGGCGAGTCGGTGGGCACGATAAAGGCGCTGATGCCGCGCTTGCCGGCCGCCGGGTCGGTGACCGCGAACACGATCACCACCCCGGCGTTCTGCCCCGAGGTGATGAACTGCTTGCAGCCGTTGAGCACATAGTGATCGCCATCGCGACGGGCCCGGGTCTTCAGGCTGCTGGCATCGGAGCCGGCCTGGGGCTCGGTCAGGGCGAATGCGCCGAGCATGGCGCCGCTGGCCAGGGGCTTGAGGAAACGCTCTTTCTGCTCGTCATTGCCGAATTTGAGGATCGGCACGCAGCCCACCGAGTTGTGCACGCTCATGATGGTGGAGCAGGCGCCGTCACCGGCGGCGATTTCTTCCAGGGCCATGGCATAGGCCAGGTAGCCGGTGTCGCAGCCACCCCACTGTTCAGGCACCAGCATGCCGAAGAAACCCAGCTCGGCCATCTCGGCAATGGCTTCCTTGGGAAAGCGGTGCTCGCGATCCCACTCGGCGGCGAAAGGCTTGAGGCGTTCCTGGGCAAATTGCCGGGCCGCGTCGCTGATCTGCAGTTGTTCGTCATTGGGCAACATCGGGATTCCTCGTTACAGGCATTCAACGGCCATGGCCGTGGCTTCACCACCGCCGATGCAGATCGCGGCCACGCCACGCTTGAGGCCTTTCTGGCGCAGGGCCGACAGCAGGGTCACCAGAATCCGCGCACCGGAGGCGCCAATGGGATGGCCCAGGGCGCAGGCGCCGCCATGGACGTTGACCTTGGCGTGGGGGATTTCCAGCTTGCTCATGGTCACCAGGCTGACCACAGCGAAGGCTTCGTTGATCTCGAACAGGTCCACGTCCTGCAAGGACCAGCCGGTCTTTTTCATCAAACGCTCGATGGCACCCACCGGCGCCACCGGGAACAGCCCCGGGGTGTCGGCGAAGGCCGAGTGGCCATGGATCACCGCCAAGGGCTTGAGGCCGCGTTGCTCGGCTGCGGAACGACGCATCAGCACCAGGGCCGCGGCGCCGTCGGAGATCGAACTGGAGTTGGCCGCGGTGACCGTGCCGCCGTCGCGGAACGCCGGCTTCAGGGTGGCGATCTTGTCCAGCTTGGCCTTGGGCGGTTGCTCGTCATCGCTGATCAGCTTCGACTCTTTACCGATCATCACCTGCAGGGGAACGATCTCGTCCTTGAACAGACCGTCCTTGATCGCCTGCTGGGCGCGGGTCAGGGAAGCCACGGCAAACTCATCCTGGGCCTGACGGGTGAAACCGTTGGCCTCGGCACAGTCTTCGGCGAAGGTGCCCATCAGACGGCCCTTGTCGTAGGCGTCTTCCAGGCCATCGAGGAACATGTGGTCGAGGACCTTGCCGTGGCCCATGCGGTAGCCGCTGCGGGCACGGTCCAGCAGGTATGGGGCGTTGGACATGCTTTCCATGCCACCGGCGATCACCACCTCGGCGCTGCCGGCCAGCAGCATGTCGTGGGCGAGGATGGTGGCCTCCATGCCGGAACCGCACATTTTGTTCAGGGTGGTGCAGCGGGTGCCCTTGTCCAGGCCCGCGCCCAGGGCGGCCTGGCGCGCCGGGGCCTGGCCGAGGCCGGCAGACAGCACGCAGCCGAACAGCACTTCTTCTACCGCGTCAGCCGCAATGCCGGCGCGCTGCACCGCGGCGCGGATGGCCTCGCTCCCCAGTTGCGGGGCGCTGAGGCCTTTGAGTTCACCCTGGAAACCGCCCATGGGGGTGCGGACGGCGCTGACAATGACAATCGGATCGTGGGCAATGGACATGAGAATTCCTCCTTACTTGGCGGCCATGCGCAAGGCACCGTCGAGACGGATCACCTCACCGTTGAGCATGCTGTTTTCAATGATATGCCGCACCAGCGCGGCGTACTCGGCGGGTTTGCCCAGGCGTGGCGGAAACGGCACGCCAGCGGCCAGACCGGCCCGTACTTCCTCGCTCATGCCGGCCATCATCGGGGTTTCGAAGATCCCCGGAGCGATGGTCATCACCCGGATGCCGAAGCGTGCCAGCTCACGGGCCACCGGCAGGGTCAGGCTGGCAATGGCGCCCTTGGAGGCGGCATAGGCGGCCTGGCCGATCTGCCCGTCGAAGGCGGCGATGGAGGCGGTGTTGATGATCACCCCGCGCTCGCCCTCGGCATTGGCAGTGCTTTCGGCGATGGCCGCCGCGGCCAGGCGCAACAGGTTGAAACTGCCGATCAGGTTGACGTTGATCACCTGGCTGAAGCTGGCCAAAGCGTGGGGGCCATTCTTGCCGAGGATTTTCTCGCCCCGCACGATACCGGCGCAGTTGACCAGCCCGTTGAGCTTGCCAAAGGCCTTGACCGTGGCCTGCACCGCCGCTTCGGCCGCCGCTTCCTGGCTGATGTCCGCCACCACGCTCTGGCAGCCCAGTTGCTGGGCCTTGGCCGCCACGGCCTCGGCGTTGAGGTCCACCAGCATCACTTTGGCGCCGGCGGCGACGAGCATTTCAGCGCTGGCGGCACCGAGGCCGGACGCACCGCCACTGACGAGAAACACCTGGTTTGCAATGTCCATCATTCAAATCCTGTTCATGCGGTAGCTGTTGACGCCGCGGCCTCTTGAGCCTTGGCGATTTCCTGGTTGCGCAAGATAAAGCGCTGCAATTTGCCGCTGGGGGTTTTCGGCAAGTCGCTGACAAATTCGATTTCGCGGGGGTAGGAATGGGCCGCCAGGCGCTTGCGCACGTGCTGGCGCAACTCCTCGGCCAACTCAGGGGTGGCGCGGTACTGCTCGCTGAGCACCACAAAGGCTTTCACCAGCTCGGTGCGTTCGGGATCGGGCTTGCCTACCACCGCCGCTTCCACCACCGCCGGGTGTTCGATCAGGGCGCTTTCCACATCGAAAGGGCCCACCCGATAGCCGGAGGTGGTGATCACATCATCGCTGCGGCCGACAAAGCTGATGCTGCCGTCCTGGTTCAGCTCCACGGTGTCTCCGCTGAGGTAGTAATCGCCGACAAAGGCCTTGGTCGGCACCCCGGCGTAACCGGCGAACCAGCACATCGGCGACTGCCTGCGGTCGATGGCCAGGATCCCCGGCTGACCGACACCCAGCTCCCGGTACTCTTCGTCCAGCACCACGATGCGGTGGCCCGGCGAGGCAAAGCCGGCGGCGCCGACATGCACCGGGTGGTCCAGGCCGTGGTGGTTGCACAGCACCATGCCCAGCTCGGTCTGGCCGTAGTGGTCGTGGATCACCACGTCCAGCTGCTCGGCGAACCAACGGATCACTTCCGGGTTCAGCGGCTCGCCGGCGCTGCTGACGATGCGCAGGCGGCCCTTGATCGACCGGGCGAACTGGTCGCCACCGGCGATCAGCAGGCGGTAGGCCGTGGGCGAACCAGTGAGGTTGGTGATGCCGTACTTGTTGATCACCCGGCAGGTGCTTTCCAGGGTGAAGGGGCCGTCGTAGAAAGTGATCGGGTGACCCAGGCCCAGGGGCCCGGTGACGCCGAAATAGATGCCATAGGCCCAGCCCGGGTCGGCGACGTTCCAGAAGGCGTCTTCCGGGCGCAGGTCCACGGCGTCGCGGGTGTAGGCCTGGAACGCGACAATGGCCTTGAGCGGCACTTCCAGGGCCTTGGACGGGCCGGTGGTGCCGGAAGTGAACATCAGCAGGAAGGGGTCTTCACCACTGAGCAGCACCGGTTCGCACTGGGCCGGGTACTGTTCCAACTCGGCCCAGAAACTGAAATCGCCGCGCACGATGCCCTGGCCCTTGGCGCCTCCCACTGTGACGACGGTGGGGCAATCGGCGACCTCCAGGAGCTTGGGTCGGTTGACCCCATCGGTGACCACCACCTTGGCCTGGGAACTGTTCAAGCGATGCTCGATGGCCTTGGGGCCAAAGGCAGTGAACAGCGGCTGGTACACCGCGCCGATACGCCAGGTGGCAAGCACCGTGATCAAGAGTTCGACATTGCGCGGCAACAGTCCGGCGACCTTGTCGCCCTTGCCGACCCCCTGGGCCAGGAGGAAGTTGGCCAGGCGTGCGGCCTTGTCCTGCAATTCAGTGAAGGTGTAGGTGGCGCTGCTGCCATCCCGGCCTTCCCAGAACAGCGCGATACGACCAGGCAATGCATGCCGGTCACAACATTCGACACAGGCATTGAGCGCCGACAGCGAGCCTGCAAGGGCGGCGTCGACGGTGTGCTGATAGTTGAACTCTTTGATAGCGGACAGGTAGTTGCGCATTGCCAGAATCCCTCGCTGTTCTTATTAGGATGGGAACCTCATGAAAACCGGGGAAATACTGGCGCCAGAGCCCTCGCGGAACAATGGTCAAAGCTATCAAGTTGCGTGACCGGTTTGGCCAAGCGCCCGCTCCAACAGATCCGGCGAGATGGCCGGATCTGTCGGAGCGGCGCGTGGCTTGCTGGCCCCTTCGCCGGGCAGCCGGCTCCTAAGAGAGGTCCGGGTCGTTGAGGATCAGGCTGCGATAGTGCCCGGGGTTGGAGCCGGACCATTTGCGAAACGCCTTGTAGAACGAGCTGGTGTCGGCAAACCCCAGGCGCCCGGCTATCTCGGCGAAACTCAGTTGCGGCTCCGCCAGCCAGACAATCGCCAGTTCCTTGCGCACGCTGTCCTTGAGGGCCTGGTAGCTCTGGCCCTCTTCCGCCAGGCGCCGGCGCAGGGTCGAGGCGGACATGCACAGGCTCTGGGCCAGGCTTTCACTCTCCGGCCACTGCTCCCCCGGCAATTGCCGCAGTTGCTGCTTGATGCGGCTGGCCAGGCTTTCGGGATCGCGGTATTTCACCAGGATATTGGCCGGGGCATGGGCCAGAAAGCGCTTGAGTTCCGCCTCGCTGCGCTTGATGGGCAGGTCCAGGCAGTCGGCGGCGATGATCATCCGCGTGCGCGGTCGATCAAAGCGCAGGTTGTCGGAGAACATCACCCGGTAGTCGTCGCAGAAATCCGGCTGCGGGCAACGCAGTTCGATGGCCAGGATCGGAATCCGCCGACCCGCCAGCCAGCAGGCCACGCCGTGGACGATCATCCAGTAAGTGAAGTAGGTAAAGGCCCGCCGCGGCTCGTGTTCATCCTCCAGCAGGACGATTTCCGCCAGGCTCTGCTGGTGCACCAGTTGCGCCGGCAGGCGCTCGAACATCAGCGACAGAAAGCCCAGCACCGAGTCCAGCCCCATGGCCAGGGTCGGCTGGGCCATGGCCGAGCGACAGAGAAAGGCCAGGCTGCCGGACTTGAGCTTGCGCGGGTCCATACCGAAGAACTCGTCATCCAGACGCCGAGCCAGCAGCCGCCAGAGCCTAGCGTAAGCGCTGGCCGGGACCCGTGCCCGGCCCTGCTGCAAGCCCGCCGGATCGATGCCGACCTTGTGCAGCACTTCATCGGTGGCCGCGCCCGGAGCGCAGCTTTGCAGCAGCGCCTCACGCACCAGTTGCATGGAGATGGTGTCTTTTTCGGACATCGTGGCCAAGGGTTTCCTGGATCGGGGTTTAGGACGGCCATCTTAGGCAGTGATCGGAAAAATGCCAGTGGGCTTTGGGCTAAGAGTCGCCTCCCGCCCACCTTGAAACCGATACGGATTCGCGGGCTCCGTAGCGGCTTGAACCCGGGGCAAGCCCTGCAAATCGAGACCCGGGCCCTGGCAGCGGCAGCAAAGCAGTGCAAAAAAGTATCAACTCCAGTGTCATGGATGATTTGTCAGCGCCGCGTTTGAGGGCTGTAATCAGCCCACATTCTTCCTCTCTGGCGGAAGACATAACAACAATAACCGTCCTTCTGTCGCCAGCACTGGCGCAGAAGAGGAGTGACCGATGAAACCTTGCACCCAAGCCCTGCTCCTCAGCACCTGCATGACCCTCAGCAGCGTCACCTTCGGCGCCCAGACCCTGACCATCGCCACCGTCAACAACAGCGACATGATCCGCATGCAACGGCTGTCGAAAACCTTCGAGAGCCAGCACCCGGACATCAAGCTCAACTGGGTGGTGCTGGAAGAAAACGTCCTGCGCCAGCGCCTGACCACCGACATCGCCACCCAGGGCGGCCAGTTCGACGTGCTCACCATCGGCATGTACGAAGCCGCACTCTGGGGCGCCAAGGGCTGGCTGCAACCGATGCAGGACCTGCCCGCCGCCTATGACCTGGACGATGTCTTCCCTTCGGTCCGTGAAGGGCTGTCGGTCAAGGGCACCCTCTACGCCCTGCCGTTCTATGCCGAAAGCTCCATGACCTACTACCGCACCGACCTGTTCCAGGCGGCCGGCCTGAGCATGCCGGAGCGGCCGACCTGGGAACAGATCGGCGAATTCGCCGCCAAGCTCAACAAGCCCGAGCAGGAGCAATACGGCCTGTGCCTGCGGGGCAAGGCCGGCTGGGGCGAGAACATGGCCCTGATCACCACCTTGGCCAACAGCTACGGCGCACGCTGGTTCGATGAACAATGGCAGCCCGAGTTCAGCGGGCCAGAATGGAAGAACGCCCTGAGCTTCTATGTCGACAACATGAAGCAGTCCGGCCCGCCCGGGGCCTCCAGCAACGGTTTCAATGAAAACCTGGCGCTGTTCAACAGTGGCAAGTGCGCGATCTGGGTCGACGCCAGCGTCGCCGGCTCCTTTGTCACCGACCAGAGCCAGAGCAAGGTCGCCGAGCAGGTGGGATTCACCTACGCGCCGCACCAGGTCACCGACAAGGGCAGCGCCTGGCTGTACTCCTGGTCCCTGGCGATCCCCGCCAGCTCCAAGGCCAAGGACGCCGCGAAGACCTTCACCACCTGGGCCACCTCCAAGGAATACGCAGCCCTGGTGGCCGAGAAGGACGGCATCGCCAATGTGCCGCCGGGCACCCGCGCCTCCACCTACAGCCAGGCCTACATGAGCGCCGCGCCGTTCGCCCGGATCACCCTGGAATCGCTGAAGGCGGTGGACCCGAGCAAACCGACCCTCAAGCCGGTGCCCTACATCGGCATCCAGCTGGTGACCATTCCCGAGTTCCAGGCCATCGGCACCCAGGTCGGCAAGCTGTTTTCCGCGGCGCTGATCGGCCAGACCACCGTGGACCAGGCCCTGGCAGCCGCGCAGCAGAGCACCGAGCGGGAAATGAAGCGCGCCGGCTACCCGAAATAACCCGGCACGCCTTGTAGGAGCCGGCTGGCCGGCGAAGAGGCCCTTGAGTCTTGCGCAGTGTTCAAGGACGCCTTCGCTGGCACGCCAGCGCCTACGCGCAGCCCGGCCACGCCAGCGCAGTGTCGCGCCCCCTCATACCCAACTGGTTGTGATCCTCATGAATACCTCGACTGCCAAGCTCCATCTGCCAGCGCAGGCGGCCCCCCGCAAGCGTCGCCTGGCCAGCCCCGGCTGGTTCCTGGTCAGCCCCTCGGTGGTGTTGTTGCTGCTGTGGATGATCGTGCCCCTGGGCATGACCCTGTACTTCTCGCTGATCCGCTACAACCTGCTGTACCCCGGTGAAAACCAGTTCGTGGGCCTGGAGAACTTCAGCTACTTCCTCAGCGACTCGGGCTTTGTGCCCGGGGCCACCAACACCCTGTTGCTGGTGGGCAGCGTGCTGCTGATCAGTGTGGTGCTCGGGGTGCTGATCAGTGCCCTGCTGGAGGCTAGCGAATTCCTCGGCCGGGGCATTGTCCGGGTCCTGCTGATCTCGCCGTTCTTCATCATGCCCACGGTGGGCGCGCTGATCTGGAAGAACCTGATTTTCCACCCGGTCTCGGGAATTCTGGCGGCGCTGTGGAAGCTGTTCGGCGCCCAGCCAGTGGACTGGCTGGCCCACTACCCGCTGCTGTCGATCATCATCATCGTCTCCTGGCAGTGGCTGCCGTTCGCCATCCTGATCCTGATGACCGCCATGCAGTCCCTGGACCAGGAACAGAAAGAGGCCGCGCGCCTGGACGGTGCCGGCCCCATCGCGATCTTCTGGCACCTGACCCTGCCCCACCTGGCGCGCCCCATCGCCGTGGTGGTGATGATCGAGACCATCTTCCTGCTCTCGGTGTTCGCCGAAATCTTCACCACCACCAACGGCGGCCCGGGCTACGCCTCGACCAACCTCGCCTACCTGATCTACAACCAGGCGCTGGTGCAGTTCGACGTGGGCATGGCTTCCGCCGGCGGCCTGATCGCTGTGGTCATCGCCAACATCGCCGCGATCATCCTGGTACGGATGATCGGCAAGAACCTGACTGACCAGAGCTGAGGTGCCCGCCATGACCCTGCAACAATCCCGACGCCTGCAAAGCCTGCTACTGGGCACCCTGGCCTGGGCCATCGCGATCCTGATCTTCTTCCCGATCTTCTGGATGGTGCTGACCAGCTTCAAGAGCGAGATCGACGCCTTTGCCACGCCGCCGCAGTTCATCTTCACGCCAACGCTTGAGAACTACCTGCACATCAACGAGCGCAGCAACTACCTGGCCTTCGCCTGGAACTCGGTGGTGATCTCCTTCAGTGCCACCGCTTTGTGCCTGCTGATCGCGGTGCCGGCGGCCTACTCCATGGCCTTCTACGAGACCCGCAACACCAAGCGCACCCTGCTGTGGATGCTCTCCACCAAGATGCTGCCGCCGGTGGGGGTGCTGATGCCCATCTACCTGCTGGCCAAGAGTTTCGGCCTGCTGGACACGCGCATCGCGCTGATCGTGATCTACACCCTGATCAACCTGCCGATCGTGGTGTGGATGGTTTACACCTACTTCAAGGACATCCCCCGGGACATTCTCGAAGCCGCGCGCCTGGACGGCGCGACCCTGGCCCAGGAAATGCTCCGGGTGCTGATGCCCATCGCCAAGGGCGGCCTGGCCTCCACCGCGCTGCTGTCGCTGATCCTGTGCTGGAACGAAGCCTTCTGGTCGCTGAACCTGACCTCCTCCAATGCCGCCCCGCTGACCGCGCTGATCGCCTCCTACTCCAGTCCCGAAGGGCTGTTCTGGGCCAAGCTCTCGGCGGTCTCGACCCTGGCCTGCGCGCCGATCCTGATCTTCGGCTGGATCAGCCAGAAGCAACTGGTGCGCGGCCTGTCCTTTGGCGCGGTGAAGTAACCCTCGAATTCTGGAGACATCCCATGGCTCACCTGAAAATCAGCAACCTGCAAAAAGGCTTCGAAGGCTTCGAGATCATCAAGGGCATCGACCTTGAAGTGAACGACAAGGAATTCGTGGTCTTCGTCGGCCCCTCCGGCTGCGGCAAATCCACCCTGCTGCGGCTGATCGCCGGGCTGGAGGAAGTCAGCGACGGCAGCATCGAACTGGACGGGCGCGACATCACCCAAGTCAGCCCGGCCAAGCGCGACCTGGCCATGGTGTTCCAGACCTACGCCCTGTACCCGCACATGAGCGTGCGCAAGAACATGTCCTTCGCCCTGGACCTGGCCGGGGTCGACAAGGCCCAGGTGCAACAGAAGGTCGACGAGGCGGCGCGCATTCTCGAACTGGGGCCGATGCTCGAACGCAAGCCCAAGCAACTCTCCGGCGGCCAGCGCCAGCGCGTGGCCATCGGCCGGGCCATCGTGCGCAACCCGAAGATCTTCCTGTTCGACGAACCCCTGTCCAACCTCGATGCCGCGCTGCGGGTGCAGATGCGCCTGGAGCTGGCACGCCTGCACCAGGAGCTGCAGGCCACCATGATCTACGTGACCCACGATCAGGTCGAAGCCATGACCCTGGCGGACAAGGTGGTGGTGCTCAACGGCGGCCGGGTGGAACAGGTGGGTTCGCCCCTGGAGCTCTATCACCGCCCGGCCAACCTGTTTGTCGCAGGCTTTCTCGGCACACCGAAGATGGGCTTTCTCAAGGGCAGCGTCAGCCAGGTGGACGGCCAGGGGTGCGAGGTGCAACTGCAGGCCGGAGCGCGCCTGCGCCTGAGCCAAAGCCATCCGCAGCTCAAGGTCGGCAGTCCGGTGACCCTGGGCATTCGCCCCGAACACCTAGAGCTGGGCGAGCCCGGCCCCGGCAGCCTGCCAGTCACCAGCGACGTGGCCGAGCGCCTGGGCAGCGACACCTTCTGTCATGTGCGCAGCACCTGCGGCGAGGCCCTGACCCTGCGCATCCGCGGTGATCTGGCCAGCCGCTGCGGCGAGCAACTGCACCTGCGCCTGGACCCCGAGCACTGCCACCTGTTCGATGCCCAAGGCGTCGCTGTTCCCCGTTCCCTGCGCGCCGCCGCCTGATGGCCGCCGCCCGATTACCGAGAGCCCTTGCATGAAACTCAATCGCTTCAACCTCAGCCAGCTCCCGCCCCAGGTGCAGGTGCCGGCCTACAGTACCGCCGACACCCGCCAGGGCATCGTGCACATCGGCGTCGGCGGTTTTCACCGGGCGCACCAGGCCTACTACACCGACGCCCTGATGAATCAGGGCCAGGGCCTGGACTGGAGCATCTGCGGGGTCGGCCTGCGCGCCGAGGACCGCCGCGCCCGGGACGACCTGGCGGGCCAGGACTGCCTCTACACCCTGTTCGAACTGGGGGACGGCAACGACCACGAAGTGCGGGTGATCGGCTCCATCAGCCAGATGCTGCTGGCCGAAGACGGCCCCCAGGCGCTGATCGACAAGCTGGCCAGCCCAGAGATCCGCATCGTCTCCCTGACCATTACCGAGGGCGGTTACTGCATCGATGACAGCAGCGGCGAGTTCATGCTCCACCTGCCGCAGATCCAGCACGACCTGGCCCACCCCCAGCAGCCACGCACGGTGTTCGGCTTCCTCTGTGCCGCCCTGGCCAAGCGTCGCGCCGCGGGCATTGCGGCTTTCACCCTGATGTCCTGCGATAACCTGCCCCACAACGGCGCCGTGACCCGCAAGGCACTGCTGGCCTTTGCCGCCCGGCGCGACGCCGACCTGCACGACTGGATCGCCACTCAGGTGAGCTTTCCCAATGCCATGGTGGACCGCATCACCCCCATGACCAGCACCGCCCACCGCCTGCAACTGCACGACCAGCACGGCATCGACGATGCCTGGCCGGTGGTGTGCGAGCCCTTTGTGCAGTGGGTCCTGGAAGACCAGTTCGTCAACGGCCGCCCGGCCTGGGAACAGGTGGGCGTGCAGTTCACCGACGACGTCACGCCCTACGAAGAGATGAAGATCAAGCTGCTCAACGGCAGCCACCTGGCCCTGACCTACCTGGGCTTTCTCAAGGGCTACCGCTTCGTCCACGAAACCATGAACGACCCGCTGTTCGTCGCCTACATGCGCGCCTACATGGACCTGGACGTGACCCCGCAACTGGCGCCGGTGCCGGGCATCGACCTGGCGGCCTACAAGGACACGCTGGTCCAGCGCTTTTCCAACCAGGCCATCGCCGACCAGCTGGAGCGGGTGTGCAGCGACGGCTCGTCGAAATTTCCCAAGTTCACCGTGCCCACCCTCAACCGCCTGATCGCCGAGGGCCGCGATACCGAGCGGGCGGCCCTGGTGGTGGCCGCCTGGGCCCTGTACCTGCGGGGCGTGGACGAAAACGGCGTGCGCTACACGATTGCCGATCCACGGGCCGAGTTCTGCCAGGCCCTGGTGGCGGACGACACCCTGCTGACCCAGCGCCTGCTGGGAGTGGAGGAAATCTTCGGCCTGGCGATCCCCAGGTCCGCCGAGTTCGTCGACGCCTTTGAGCGCTGCTTCAACAGCCTGCGCGAGCATGGCGTCAGCCTGACCCTGGAACGCCTGCTGGCCAAGCCAGCGCGTCCAGCGCGGAGCGCAGGATGAAAACAGCCGCCCTGTACCTGGGTCTTGATTGTGGCACCCAGGGCACCAAGGCCCTGATCCTCGACAGCCACAGCGGCGCCGTCCTGGGCCTGGGCGCCGCCCCCCACAGCCTGATCAGCGGCGCCAACGGCCGACGCGAGCAAGACCCCGGGCAATGGCTGCAAGCCTGCATCAGCGCCACCCACCAGGCGTTGCAGGCGGCCGGGGTCGATGGCCGGGAGATTCTTGGCCTTGCGGTCTCCGGCCAGCAGCACGGCCTGGTGCTACTGGATGACCAAGGCCAGGTGCTGCGTCCGGCAAAGCTCTGGTGCGACACCGAAACCGTGGCCGAGAACCAGCGCCTGCTGGATCACCTGGGGGGCGAACAAGGGTCTCTTGAGCGCCTGGGTATCGCCCTGGCGCCGGGGTACACCCTGTCGAAGCTGCTGTGGACCCGGGAACAGCACCCCGCCTTGTTCCAGCGCATCGCCCATATCCTGCTGCCCCACGATTACCTCAACTTCTGGCTGACCGGGCGCTGCTGCAGCGAATACGGCGACGCCTCCGGCACCGGTTACTTCAATGTCCACCGCCGTGACTGGGACCGAGCCCTGCTGGCCCACATCGACCCCGAGGGCCGCCTGGAGCGTGCCTTGCCGGAACTGATCCAGGCCCAGCAGCCGGTGGGACGGATACTGCCGCAGATGGCCGGGCTCCTGGGCATCAACCCCCAGGCCCTGGTGGCCAGCGGCGGTGGCGACAACATGCTCGGGGCCATCGGCACCGGCAATATCGAGCCCGGCATCATCACCCTGAGCCTGGGCTCTTCCGGCACCCTGTATGCCTATGCCGAGCAGCCGCTGGTCAGCCACGCGTCGGTGGCGTCCTTCTGCTCGTCCAGCGGTGGCTGGCTGCCGCTGATCTGCACCATGAACCTGACCAACGCCACCACCCTGGTGCGCCAACTGCTGGAGCTGGACCTGGACAGCTTCAACCGCTTGGCGGGCCAGGCGCCAATCGGCGCCGAAGGCTTGTGCCTGCTGCCGTTCTTCAATGGCGAGCGGGTCCCCGCCCTGCCCCAGGCCCGTGGCAGCCTGCTGGGCATGACCCTGGACAACCTGACCCAGGCCAACCTGTGCCGCGCGGTGCTGGAGGGCACCACCTTCGGCCTGCGCTACGGCCTCGACCTGCTGCGGGCCAATGGCTTGCAAAGCCAGAGCATCCGCCTGATCGGCGGCGGCTCAAAAAGTCCGCTATGGCGGCAAATGGTCGCCGATATCATGCACACCCCGGTGATCTGCACCCGTGAAGCCGAAGCCGCCGCCCTGGGTGCGGCGATCCAGGCGGCCTGGTGCCATGGACGGCAGACGGACCCGGCCTTTAGCCTGGCGCAACTCTGTGAACGCTGCGTAAGCCTCGACCTCGACAGCCAGACCTGGCCCCAGGCCGAACAGGTGAAGGCCTACGAGCCGGCGTATGCGCGCTATCAACAGCATCTGGCAACCCTTTGAAGAGCGAATGACTATGTATCTGGTGTGTGGCGAAGCGCTGTTCGATTGTTTCAGCGTCGATGACGCAAGTACCCAAGCCAATAAAGTGCAGTTCCAGGCTATTGCCGGGGGCTCGCCCTTCAACGTGGCGCTGGGCCTGCGTCGCCTGGGCATTGACGTGGCCCTGCTGGCCGGGCTGTCCCGGGATTACCTGGGCCAACGCCTGCGACGGGTACTGCAGGACGAAGGGGTCAACACCCGATACCTGCAGGAGTTCGACGCCCCCACCACCCTGGCCATGGTGGCGGTTGGCGCCGACGGCTCGCCCCACTACAGCTTCCGTGGCGAAGGCTGTGCCGATCGCCAGCTTCTGCAGGAGCACCTGCCGGAGCTGGACCCGAGCGTGCGCGGCTTGCACATCGGCTCGTTTTCCCTGGTGGTGCAGCCGATTGCCGACACCCTGCTGGCCCTGGTGCTTCGCGAGCGGGGGCGGCGCCTGATCAGTCTCGATCCCAATGTGCGACTCAACCCGCAGCCGGATATCCAGCTGTGGCGCCAGCGTATCGGTGAACTGGTGCAGCATGCCGACCTGATCAAGGTCAGCGACGAGGACCTGGCCCAGTTGTATCCCGGGCAGGCGCCCGAGGAACTGATCCAGGGCTGGCTGCAAGAGCATGCGCAGTTGGTGTTCCTGACCCGTGGCAGCCAGGGCGCCACAGTATTCAGTGCACGGCATGGCAGCTGGTCGGTGGCCTCGCCCCAGGTGCAGGTGGCCGACACCGTGGGCGCCGGTGACACCTTCCAGGCGGCGTTGATCGCCTGGCTCACCGAACAGGGCCTGGACTCGCCTCAGGGCCTGGGGCAACTGCCCCCTGCCCAGATCGACAGCCTGCTGCGATTTGCCGTCCAGGCCGCGGCGCTGACCTGCACCCGCACCGGCCCGGACCTGCCCTACCGCCATCAACTGCAACCGCTATAGAAGCCGGCTTGCCGGCGAAGAGGCCCGTCAGCCTTGCGCCGATTCGGGCGACGCCTTCGCCGGCAAGCCAGTTCCTACAACATTCAGCGCCACCGTGGTGCTTTTCCTGGGCCTTGGTCAGAGCAACGAGAAGTTGTAGCTGACGATCAGGCGGGTCTCGTCCATGTCACGGGCGATCTTCTGGTAGTTGCTGCGGTAAGTGGCGTTACGCAGGCGCAGGCTCACGTCCTTGAAGGTGCCGCTCTGCACCACGTACTTGAGCTCGCTGTCGCGCTCCCACTCGCGACCTTCACGCAGGCTGCCCGGCACCTTGATGTGGTCACCGCTGACGTACCGGGTCAGGAAGCTCAAGCCATTGAGGCCGAGCGCCTTGAAGTCGTAGTCGTAGCGCAGTTGCCAGGAACGTTCCTGGATCGCGGCGAAGTCGTTGACCTGGACGTAGTTCACCAGGTACGGGTTGCTGCCATCCAGGTAGGGCATCGAGTTGTCGCCATACATGCGCTGCCAGCCGGCACTGAACACATGGCCGCCCAGGCTGTAGCCCAAGAGGGTGCTCAAGGCACGGTTATCGATGCTGCCGGCGCGCTCGGCGCCACTGTCGGCGCTCTTGAGCAGGCGCAAGTCGCCCTTCAATACCCCGGGCCCCAGCGGCTGGTTGGCCAACAGGCCGACAAAATGCTGGCGGTAGATGTCTTCCAGCTCGGCGTAGTGGTACTGGCCGGTCAGGCGCTCATTGAACTGGTAGTCCACGCCGTAGGTGTCGAAGTGGTCCGCGGTGGTGTTGCAGGCATAGCGCTTGTTCTTGCAGTGCACGCGAATGTCCTGGGCATCGGTGGAATCCCGGGCGGTGTAGCGGTTCAAGCGCGCAGCCGTCAGGGTCAGGCCCTTGACCTCCTTGGACGTGAGCACGGCACCGTTGAACATCGTCGGCAGCAGGCGTCCGTCGTTGTACTTGAGCAATGGCAGGTCCGGCAGTTGCGCACCGTATTTGAACACCGTCCGGGACATTCGCACCTTGGCGGTCAAGCCCAGCTTGGCGTACTGATCCGCAGAACCCCGTGGGTCGTGTCCGCTGGAAGGCAAGAGACCACTGTTGCTGCGGTCAGGGCTGGAATCCAGCTTGATACCCAACATGCCCAAGGCATCCAGGCCAACACCCACGGTGCCTTCGGTGTAGCCCGATTGCAGGTTGAGGATGAAACCCTGGGCCGACTCTTCACGCTTGGAAGCCCCCTGATCAGTGCGGGTGTGACCGTCGCGAAAGTCCCGATTGAAGTAGACCGTGCGTGACTCCAGCTTGGCGCTGCTGTCCTCGACAAAACCACCGGCCTGGGCCAGCGGGGCAAATCCTGCGCACAGGACGACAGCTCCGAGGCCCAGGAGTGGGCACGGATTGAGTAACGCAAAAGGGGGACGCATGAACGGGCTCCAGCAGAAAATCAGTGACGCGAGGTAAAGAAAGACCCAGGTGAAATCCATCCCGCGAATCAAAAGTCGCAGGCTGAATTGATTGAATCAATGAAGGTCGGCAATGATGGCAGATGGCCCGCCCTGCCCCCAACCCGACTTTAGTCTGACTCCCCCAGTCGCCGCGACTGCACTCACTGCCCACGCCGTCGAACAGCCATAACCAGCAGAAAAGCTGTCAATTTTGGCAAATTTCAGCACGATAAGACCGGTCAAAAAACCTGACTAAATAATCAGAAAACCACCTGACCAAGACAACGCGGTAGTCAATAGTGGCGAAAAAGCATCATATTTTTTACGTTTTTACCTACCGTTCGTCGGTTTTATTATTCTTTCTGAACAACTGATCAAGTATTTGACGCTTTCCATTATGACCATCATTAATCAATCTAACCTATTGTATTAAAAGGATTTGTTATCAATAAAAGATTCGCCGAAAACGCCAGCGTCATTTATGCATCACTGCAAAACGTCAATTAACCGTCTCAACCTTATGATAGTGTCAAAAAAAGAGCGTGATAGCGGCCATGTGCCACACGCCTTTTTCAGAAGGTGAGGCATGCCCTCACCCAACACTCATCATGGACGAGGTCGTTCCCTTGGAAGTCAGCGTTTTTGGTACTGGCTATGTTGGCCTGGTGCAAGCAGTTGCCCTCGCCGATGTCGGGCATAACGTGGTCTGTGTCGATATCGACAGCCATAAGATTGCCCAGCTGCAACGTTCCATTCCTCCGATTCACGAGCCGGGTCTGGCGACCCTGATCGAAGAGAATCAAAAGGCCGGCCGACTGCACTTCACCACCCAGGCCAGCGATGCAGTGGGCCATGGCCAGGTGATTTTCATCGCAGTCGGCACGCCCTCCAACGAAGACGGCTCGGCGGACCTGGACCATGTCCTGGCAGTGGCCCGCAACATTGCCAGTCTGATGCACAGCGACAAGACCCTGGTGATCAAATCCACCGTACCGGTGGGTACTGCTGACCTGGTGATCGAGACGGTCGCCGAACAACTGGCGGACCTGGGCAAGTCCCAACTGCGGGTGCACGTGGCCTCCAATCCGGAGTTTCTCAAGGAGGGCTCGGCGGTGGCCGACTGCATGCGTCCGGACCGGATCGTCGTCGGCTGTTCCCACGAACGGCCCCGCCAGCAGTTGAGCGAGCTGTACGCACCGTTCAACCACAACCATGACCGCCTGATGTTCATGGATAACCGCAGTGCCGAACTGGTCAAGTACGCCGCCAACGCGATGCTCGCCACTCGCATCAGCTTCATGAACGAGATGGCCAACCTGGCGGAGCGCCTGGGGGTGGACATCAATGCTGTGCGCAAAGGCATCGGCGCCGACCCGCGCATCGGCTACCACTTCATTTACCCCGGCGCCGGTTTCGGCGGCTCGTGCTTCCCCAAGGACCTGCGGGCGCTGATCCACACCGCGGAAAGCCACGGGCTGGAGCCGCACATGCTCAAGACCGTGCGTGACGTCAATGAACAGCAGCGCCATGTGCTGTTTCGCAAGCTCAAGGCGCACTTGGGGGACAACCTCAAGGGCAAGGTCATTGCGTTGTGGGGGCTGGCCTTCAAGCCCAACACCGATGACATGCGCGAAGCCACCAGCCGCTACCTGATGGAAGCGCTGTGGCAGGCCGGGGCCAAGGTCCATGCCTATGACCCGGAAGCCATGACCGAATGCCGACGGCTGTACGGCTACCGCGACGACCTGCAGCTGTGCGCAACCCGTGACGACACCCTGCAAGGCGCAGACGCCCTGGTGATCTGCACCGAGTGGAAAGCCTTTCGCGTGGTGGACTTCAAGCTGCTGCACGACACCCTCAACGATCGCCTGATCGTCGACGGCCGCAACCTGTACAACCCGCAACAGGCAGCGGACGCCGGCCTGCATTACCTGAGCATCGGCCTGCCCTACCGCGTACCGGAGGCGCTGCGCGCATGAATATCCTGATCACCGGGGCCGCCGGTTTCATCGGCGCCCATACCGCACTGCGCTTGCTCAAGGATGGGCATCAGGTCACCGGACTGGATAATTTCAACGACTACTACGACCCCCAGCTCAAGCGCGACCGGGTGCGCTGGGTCGAACAGCAAGTGGGACACTTCCCCCTGCAACGCCTGGACCTGGCGGACAGCGAGGGCCTGGAGCGGCTGTTCGCCGAAGTCCGGCCCCAGGTGGTGATCAACCTCGCCGCCCAGGCCGGGGTGCGCTACTCCCTGGAAAACCCCAAGGCCTACCTGGACAGCAACCTCTCAGGCTTCCTCAACCTGCTGGAAATGTGCCGGCGCTACCCGGTGGAGCACCTGATCTACGCCTCATCGAGCTCGGTGTACGGGGCCAACCAGCAAACGCCGTACAAGGTCAGCGACAACGTCGACCACCCGCTGTCGCTGTACGCGGCGAGCAAGAAAGCCAACGAACTGATGGCCCACAGTTACAGCCACCTGTTCGGGGTGCCGGCCACCGGCCTGCGCTTCTTCACCGTCTACGGTCCCTGGGGCCGGCCGGACATGTCGCCGATCCTGTTCGCCGACGCCATCAGCCAGGGCCGGCCGTTGAAGCTGTTCAACTACGGCCTGCACCAGCGCGACTTCACCTATGTCGACGACATCGTCGAGTCCCTGGTACGCCTGCTGGGCAAGCCGCCGGTGCGCGACCCGCTGTGGGACCGCGAACAACCGGACCCGTCCACCAGCATGGCGCCCTGGCGGCTGTTCAATATCGGCGGCCAGCGCCCAGTGGAACTCAAGGAGTACGTGGCAACCCTGGAAAAGCTCCTCGGACGCCAGGCCCAGGTGGAGTACCTGCCCCTGCAGCCCGGTGACGTGCTCAACACCTGCGCCGACGTCAGTGCCCTGGAAAACCTCACCGGCTTCGGCCCCCAGGTGACCCTGGAAGAGGGCCTGAAGCACTTCGTCCAGTGGTACCTGAGCTACTACCCGGGCGGCGCGTCCTGAGCCCACGCCCCTGGGCGTTTTTACCCAACCTTTGCTATGGAAGTATTCCCGGTGGATATGGAAAGACCCTTCTCATTGCCTGCAACCGAGGTGCCGGCGCCTGCTCGCATCGACCGGCGCAACGATCCGTTCCGGCGCAAAGTCCAGGCCGCCATCGAGCTGCAACAGCATGGCTGGATCAGTGGCCGCGACGGCGGCCGACCCTGGACCCTGTCACGCAGCAAGCGCCTGACCTCGGCGCTGCTGGCGGCGACGCTGCTGGTGCTGCTGTCACCGGTGCTGTTGACGGTCGCGCTGTTGATCAAGCTCAGCAGCCCCGGGCCGGTGTTCTTCGTCCAGTTGCGCACCGGTTTTCGTGGCCGGCGCTTCGGCATGTACAAATTCCGCACCATGGTGGTCAACGCCGAAGCCTTGAAGGACTCGGTGCGCCACCTGAACAAGCACGGCCCGGATTCGGTGGACTTCAAGATCGACCGCGACCCGCGGATCACCGGCATCGGCGGTTTCCTGCGGCGCACCAGCCTCGACGAATTGCCGAACCTGATCAACGTGGTACTCGGCCAGATGCGCATCGTCGGCCCGCGTCCGACCTCGTTCCACGCCCAGACCTACAAGGAACACCACCTCGGACGCCTGAGCATCTACCCCGGGATCACCGGCCTGTGGCAAGTGTCCGGACGCAGCGACGTGGACTTCGACGGTCGGGTCACCCTCGACATGACCTACATCTTCCAGCAGAGCCCCTGGCTCGACCTGAAGATCCTGATCAAAACCCCTTTCAAGGTCCTCAATGGCCATGGAGCAAGTTGAAATGGCGGCAGCAACCCTAGCCAGTCTGAAGATCCAGCGTCCCAGCGAAAGCAACCTGGCAGTGACCGTGCTCGACCGCGAGCTGCGGGTGATCCTGCTGACGGCGGCCAACCGCAACAGCGGCATCACCAGCAGCAGCCTGAGCATGGCCAGCGAACTGGCGCGCACCAGCCGCGGCCGGGTCCTGCTGGTGGACACCAGCCTTTCGGACAACAGCCTGACCCGGCGCCTGGACCTGGGCGAACGCCCGGGCTTTCTCGACCTGGCCCTGGCCGATACCCCGCCGCTCCTGGCGCAGTGCATCGAAAGCAGCGATGAACTGGGCTTCGATTTCCTGCCCCTGGGCCGCCGCCAGCAATACGCCGAGCGCCTGACCCCGGAACTGCTGCAGGAACTGTTGCAGGCCCTGGCCGCGGACTATCGCTTCGTGATCATCGACGGCGATCCGGTGTACAGCAGCGGCGACATCCTCACCCTGAGCACTCAGGTGGACGGCGTGGTGCTGGTGGTACGCAGCGAGGAAACCCGCTGGGAAGTGGCCCAGGCCGCGGCGCAGCGCTTGATCCAGGCCGAGGCGAAGCTGATCGGCAGCGTGTTCAACGCCCGCAAGTACTACATGCCCAAGTGGGTTTATGACCGTCTCTGACCGGCACAAGGACCGTGTAACCATGAACAAGCCAAGACTCTCCCTGCTGGGCCTGTCGTTGCTGGCCGCCCTCGGCGGCTGCGTCAACCGCGAGCCGCAGCAGATGCCGGTGCAGATCCTCAGCGCCCCGGCCGACCAGGCCCAGCTCACCGAGGTCATGCCCATCGAACAGGTGCTGCGCCCGCAGGACGTGCTCGATGTGATCTTCCATATCGGCACCACCAGCCAGCAGCCGTATCGGGTGCAGCCCGGCGATCAGGTGGACGTGAGCTTCCTCACTGCCCCGGAACTGGGGGGCAGCAAGCTGGTGCTGCCCGACGGCAGCATCGACATGCCCTACGTGGGCAATCTCCAGGTCGCCGGGCTGTCCGCCGAACAGGCGCGCCAGGCCCTGGAAGCCCAGTACGCCAAGGTGCTGAAGAAGCCGCAGATCACCTTCTCGATCTCCCACGCCATGGCCCAGCTGGACAACCTGCGCACCAGCCTGACCAACCCGGCCACCGGCCTGAGCCGGGAGATCGTGGTGGGTTCCGATGGCCGCGCCAGCTTCCCGCTGCTGGGCAGCCTGTCCTTGCAGGGCAAGAGCCTCAGTGAGCTGCAGACCCTGATCAACCAGCGCTACGCCAAGGAAGTGGGCCAGGTCAGCGTCGACGTGCTGCTCAAGACCACCGCCGCCAACGAAGTGTTCGTGATGGGCGAAGTCGGCCAGCCCGGGGCCTACCCGATCCGCCGGCCGATCTCGGTGCTTGAAGCCCTGACCCTGGCCAAGGGCGCCGGACCCACCGCGCGCCTGGACTCGGTGGTGATCATGCGGCGCAAGGGCAATCAGGTCGAAGCCCGGGTCTATGACGCCGATGCGGCGCTGGACGGCAAGGCCCTGCAGTTCGCCTACCTGCAACCGGACGACATGCTCTACGTGCCCAAGACCCGCCTGGCCAAGGCCGGGGCCCTGAGCAAGCAGCTGGCGGACGTGATCATGTTCCAGGGTGTCGGGTTCAGCTTCGGCTACCGCGTCGACAACAAAGAAACGAACAACAACTGAGTTCCCTCTTGATGACCAAGATCGAAAACTACCTGCACGAGTTTTTGCTCGTGTTCTTTGTCAATCGACGCCTGATCAAGCGGGTGTTCCTCGGTTTCGCCCTGATTGCGCTGGTGCTGCCGCTGGTGCTCAAGCAGAGCTTCGAGATCACCGCCGAAGTCATTGTGCAGTCCAAGAAACTGTCGCAGACCGACGCCAACACCGTGCTTACCCCGGACAGCGACAAGTTCATCCCGCCGTCCCTGGCGGACATGGAGACCGAGAGCAATATCCTGCGCTCGCCGACCCTGATTCGCGACACCATCGACCAGCTGCGCCGCGAAGGCCAGTTCGGCGGTAGCGAAGGCCTGTTGACCCGGCTGATCTTCAAGCCCATCCGCAATGGCCTGATCGATCCGCTGCGCAACCATGTGATCAACCCGGTACGCGGTTTCTTCGGCCTGGCCGTGGACCCGGTGCGTGACACCAGCCTGGATGCCTTCACCGATCAGGCGGTCAAGGACCTGAAGATCGGCACCCTGCCCGGCTCCAATGTGATCTCCATCGTCTACGCCAGCCCCAATGCCGCCGAAGGCACGCGCTTCGTCGAGCGCCTGCTGGCCAACTACCTGAAGAACCGCCAGGACCTGCAATCCAACGAACTGCCCGAAGCCTTCTACGAGCAGAAGAAGGCCCAGTACCAGTCGCGCCTGGATGACCTGGAAGGCAAGCGCCAGGCCCTGCTGGAAGCGGCCCATGCCTCCGACCCCAAGGAAGAGATCACCTTCCGCCTCAATGCCATCAACACCGAGGAACAGTCCCTCAACGGCTACCGCGACCAGGCCCTGGAGAACCAGCGCCGCCTGGATTACCTGCAGAAGAACCTGAGCGCCGCACGCAAGGCCGGCATCACCGACTACACCTTCCCCTTCGCCTTCGCCAACACCGTGGACAACGTTGCCTACGAAGACCGCGAGATCAAGCAACTGGGCGAACAACTGACCAATCTGGTCAGCCAGTACGGCACCACCGCCGACACCTACCGCGCCGACAGCGTGCCGATGCAGCAGCAGCGCGAGCAGATCGTGCGGGCCCGGGCGCAGTTCCTCAAAGTGGTGGAAAACCGTGTTCGCGAGCGCAGCAGCGACCTGCAGATCACCCAATCGGTGATCGCGCAGAAAACCGCGCGCATCAACGACTACAAGGCCCGGGTCCGCGACCTGCAGGAAGTGCTGAGCAAGCTGCGCCAACTGGACACTGAAATCGACGCCTTGCACAAAGCCTTCTTCACCTACACCCAGCGCTACGAAGAGAGCCGCGGCGAGCGCCTGATCAGTGGCGAGCTGTCCAACGCCCGGGTGCTCAGCCAGCCTTACGAACCCAGCGAAGCGGCCTTTCCCAAGCCGATGCTGATCATTCCCCTGGGCCTGCTCACCGGCCTGCTGCTGGCGATTGCCCTGGGTTATGTCTACGAGTTCTTCGATCACCGCTTCAAGCACCCGGCCCAGGTCAGCGATCACCTTGGCCTGCCGGTGCTGATGGTGCTCAACGCGGTTGAAGAGCAACAGGTCAATCCCTATCCACGCTGGACCTGGCGCTGGGCCTGGTATTGGGCCAAACAGTGAACGACCTGAGCCTGGCCGCACAGCCTATCGTGCACCTGATCCACAGCGGCGGCTTCTATGGCGCCGAACGCATGCTGCTGGATCATTGCCGGATCACTCCGGGACAGCATCGGGTGGTGTTCATCAATGCCCCGCAGAGCTTGCTGCAGCGGTTCAACGAGGCCGGAGTGCCAAGCCATAACTGCCACTGTTTGAAGGCGCTGCTGGCCCATCTGCGGCAGCAGCCCGGCCTGCTCAACGCCCACAACTTCAAGGCCCAGGTGTTCGCCTGGGTCTGTGCCCGGCGCCTGCAACTGCCCCTGGTGCTGACCCAGCACGGCTTCACGCCGCGCAGCCTGAAACAGAAGCTCTACACCTGGATCAGCCTGCGCCTGTGCCGCAGCCCTCAGGTGCGCCGGGTGGCCTGTGTGGCCCAAAGCATTGCCCAGTTGCACCGCCAGGCCGGCGTGGCCGAGGGCAAGCTGCGGGTCATTCCCAACGGCCTGCCCGAGCCCAAGCGGGTGCTGCCGGTGAACCAGGAAGGGCCGCCGCTGCGGGAGGCCGAAATACGCCGCGACGAGATGGAGCCGATGGTGGGCTTCGTCGGACGCCTGAGCGCGGAAAAGGGCCCGGACCTGTTTCTCGACGCACTGATCAGCCTGTGCCGGCAGCGCCCCACGCTCAAGGCGGTGCTGCTCGGTGATGGCGAACAGAACCAGGCCCTGCGCCAGCGCATCGACGCCGCCGGGCTGTCGCTGCGCATTCTGTTGCCCGGTTACCAGCAGGACATGCAGCCCTGGCTCAAGCGCTTGAATGTGCTGGTGCTCAGTTCGCGCACCGAAGGCACGCCGATGATCCTGCTGGAAGCCATGCAGGCCGGCACCCCGGTGGTGGCCTTTGCCGTCGGCGGCATTCCCGATGTCCTGCAACACCGGCAGAACGGTTTGCTGGCCAAGCCCCTGGACAGCGTTGACCTGGAGCGGCGCATCGGCCAATTGCTGGATCAGCCGGCCCTGGCCGAGGAACTGGCCCAGGCCGCCCGCGTCACCCAGCGCAAGCACTATCACCTGCCCACCCTGGCCCGCAGTTGGGATGAGCTGTATCGCCTGGCCAGGGAGAGCACCCCGGTATGATCGCCGCCCCGTTTCTCGGCCTCCTGCTGGGCCTGGCCAGCCTGCTGCTGCTCGCCAGCCCCTGGCCGTTTCTGGCGCCGCTGGTGGTGGTCGGGCTGGTGGGCCTGGCCCTGCTCTATCGCCGTCCGGGTTGGGGCCTGCTGGGCATCTGCGCCCTGGTGCCCTTCGAGGGCCTGTTCAAGGACAGCGCGTTCTCCGGGGCCAAGCTGCTGGGGGCCTCGCTGATCCTGATCATGCTGTTCAAGCTGCTGTTGCGGCACATCCCCGATACCCGCCTGCGCAGCAACCTGTGGCGGGCCCTGGGGCCGTTCCTGCTGTGCCTGCTGCTGAGCCTGATGTACAGCGAGAACCTGCTGGTGTCCCTGGACAGCCTGCGAGAACTGGCCGTGGGCCTGGTGCTGTTCTTCGTCACCTTGCTGATCGCCCGGGAAACCAACCTGCTGATGCTCTGCCGCCTGCTGGCGGTCAGCGTGGCCATCACCTGCGTGATCGCGCTGATCTCCGCCAAGTATCAGGTCGGCGGCCGGGCCATCGGCCTGCTGCAGGACGCCAACTACTTCGCCCTGCTGATCGCCATGGCGGTGCCGCCGGCGATCCTCCTCGCCCTGCGCTCGCCCCATTGGCCGGGGCGGCTGTTCTGGGTCGGCATCAGCCTGACCCTGATGGCCGGGATGACCAAGACCGACTCGCGCTCCGGCCTGTTGGTGGTGCTGTTCACCATCGCTATTGGCCTGTGGCACTACCGCGACCGGCTCAAGGGCCTGCGGCCCAAGCACCTGGGGTTCGCCATGTTCGCCGTGGCGATCGTCGTGCCCCTGGGCATCGCGGTGCTGCCCGCCGAATACGTGGCGCGAATTCAGTCCCTGAGCATGCTCAAGTCCGGCGCGCATTCGGCGGACACCTCCCTGGGCCGACGGACTTCCTACCTGGTGGTGGGCGGCCAGATGATCCGCGAGAACCCGCTGCTGGGCTCGGGCCTGGGCACCTTCCCGATTCATTACGCGCAGACCGGCTTCGCCAGCAGCTTCTCGGAAAACATGAACGAGCCCGACCTGTTCCGCCGGGCCCACAACACCTACCTGGAACTGTTCAGCGAACTGGGCATTCCCGGCGGCCTGAGCTTCGTGGTGCTGATGCTCATGGGCCTGCGCAACTTCGAGCGGGCGCGCCAGGGCTTCCTCGCCCGGGGCCAGCGTGAACAGGCGGACATCGCCACCCACCTGGGCCTGAGCCTGTTGGCCATGGCGCTGTTCCTGCTGTTTCTCAGCGCGCCGAACCACAAGTACCTGTGGATCTTCCTGGCCCTGTCCAGCGTGCTGCGGCTCGAAGCCGAAGAAGATCCGGCGCCCACCTCATAAATGCAAACCTGGCCAAGGGAGGCAAAGATGCAAAGGATCAGCGTGATCGTGCCCATGTACAACGAGGCACGTCACATCACCCGGACCCTGGACAGCGTGATCCTCGCCGCCCGGGTCGCAGCCATCGACTACGAGTTGATCGTGGTGGACAACGGCTCCACCGACCAGGGGCCGCAACGGGCCCGTGAGCTGGGGGCGCGAGTGCTGCTGTGCCCGGGCCTGGGCATCGGCGCCTTGCGCAATCGCGGCGCCGCCGTGGCCACTGGCGACTGTCTGGCGTTTCTCGACGCCGACATCGAGGTGCCCGGCAACTGGCTGCAACTCTGGCAGCAGGCCCTGGCGGACAACCGCGCCGAGGTCTTTGCCCTGGACTGCGCCGCCCCGGACTGCGCGCCCTGGTTCGCCCGGGCCTGGCAGCGCCGCAGCCTGGCGGGCAGTCAGCCGGCGCGCCTGCTGCATTGGATGCCAACCCCCAACCTGTGCCTGAAACGGGTCTGGTTCGAGCGGGTCGGCGGCTTCGACGAACACTTGCGCACCGGCGAAGACAAGGACTTCGGTCTGCGGCTGCACGCTGCCGGCGCCCGCCAGTTGAGCCTGTCTGAGCCCCAGGTGCTGCATTGGGGCTTTGAAGGCAGTTGGGGCGAATGGGCCGGCAAGGAGCGCTGGCGCCAGGGCAGCCACCTGCAGCTGCTCAAGGGTGGCGGCCTCAATCTGCGTCTGTTGCGCTTTCCCCTGCTGTGCCTGAGCTGTGCCTTGCTGAGCCTGCTGGCGCTGTTCGGCCTGCTGCTGGGCCAGCCGGGCGGCGCCGCGCTATGCCTGCTGCTGGGTTCCCTGGCGCCCCTGGTCCTGGCCCTGCGCCAGGGGCTGCGCCAGCGCGATCTGCTGTTTGTCCTGCAACTCTGGCTGCTGCATTGGGTGCGCTTGCACCTGGGCGCCGTGGCCCTGGTGCAGGGTCTGTTCAACCGTTCTGTCGTGAGACCTGACCGTGGCTAAAACTATTTTCTGGCTGTGCCTGTTACTGCCCTTCTATGCCTGGATCGGTTATCCCCTGCTGCTGGCCCTGCTCAGCCTGTTCGTGCGGCCGCGCCCACTGCAGACGGGTGAGCCGCTGTCGGTCAGCGTGATCATCGCCGCCCACAACGAAGGCCCGCACATCGAGCACAAGCTGCGCACCTTGCTGCAGCAGGACTACCCGGCCACGGACCTGCAGATCATCCTCGCCAGCGACGGTTCCAGCGACGATACCGTGGCCACCGCCCTGGCGGTGCGCGACTCGCGGGTGCTGGTCCTGGACCTGCCCCGGGTGGGCAAGGCCGGGGCCCTGAACGCCGCAGTGGAACTGGCGCGCAACGACATCCTGGTGTTCACCGACGCCGACAACCAATGGTCCGGCGACACCCTGGGCAAGCTCCTGGCGCCCCTGGCCGACCCACAGGTCGGCGCCTGCGGCGGGCACATGATCATCCCCGACCCGGGGCACAACCTGAGCCTGGGCGACAGCCTGTACCGGCACTACGAAGCCTGGTTGCGCCAGGCCGAGAACCGCACAGGCTGCATGGTGTCCGCCGACGGCGCGCTGCTGGCCCTGCGCCGCGAGCTGTTCCAGCACATTCCCGCCGAGGTCAACGATGACTTCTTCATCAGCACCTGCGCCCCGGTGGCCGGCAAGCGCATCGTCTATGTGGAGGAGGCCCAGGTCCTGGACCAGGGCGTGGACGAAGCCGGCAAGCAATATCGCCGGCGCCTGCGGGTCACGGTCGGCGGCCTGCAGAGCCTGGCTCAGCGCCGCGAGCTGATGAACCCCTTGCGCCACGGTGCCTACGCCATTGCCCTGATCAGCCACAAGCTGATCCGCCGCCTGGCCCCGGTGCTGTTGCTGCCATTGCTGTTGAGCAATCTGTGGCTGTGGAACGCCGGCGCTTTCTACAGCCTGGGCCTGGCGGCCCAACTGCTGGGTTACGCGGCCGGCGTGATGGGGCTGCTGGACAGTCGCGGGCGCCTGCCCAAGGTATTTCGTCTCGCCGGCTTCGTGCTGGTGACCCTGGCCGGCATGAGCATGGGCCTCTGGCAGTTTCTCCGCGGGCGGCGCTACGCCCTGTGGAACCCACAACAGAATCGCTGACATGGCCATCAAACAATCCTTCAAGCGCCTGCTGGGCAGCGCCTATCTGCACAGCTTCGGCCGTATCCGCCTGAGCGACGCCGGCGCGGTGCTGATGCTGCACCGGGTAGTGGCCGATTCCACGGACGCCAGCCTGCCCCATCGGGCGCCGCTGTGCGTCGGCCAGGGGCATTTCGAACACTTGCTGCGCTGGCTGCGCCGGCACTTCGACTGTGTGCCCTTGCAGCACCTGCTGGAGTTGCCCGCGGGCGACCGGCCCCGGGTGGCCCTGACCTTCGACGATGGCTGGCGGGACAATGCCGAGGTCGCCTATCCCCTGCTGGAGCGCTACGAGGTGCCGGCGAGCATCTTCCTGTCCACGGACTTCATCGGCAAGCGCCAGGGTTTCTGGTGGGAGTCCATTGGTGAAACCCTGTGGCAACAGGCCGACAGCGCCGCCGCTCAACCGCTGTTGACACAGTTGCGGGCCCTGGCGCTGGCACCACCACCGGAGCTATTGCAACCCGGCGCCAGCCGCGCTCGCAGCAGCATCCTCGGGGGCTACCTGCAGCAGCTCAAAGGCCTGCCGCCCCAGACCCTGCAAGCCCTGGCCGACAGTTGCCCCGACGACAGCGCGCCCCACAGCCTGGACTGGGGCCAGGTCCAGCGCCTGGAACGCTCGGCACTGGTGCGCTTTGGTCCCCACGGTGCCAGCCACGGCATTCTCACCCGGCTCGACGGCGCCGCGATGCGGGCCGATCTGCAGCGCTCCCACCACGCCTTGCAGGAGCACTGTCAGGCGCCGCTGGGGGTCTATTGCTACCCCAATGGCGATCACAATCCCGAGGTGCGCGCAGCGGTGGCCGCACTGGGTTATCGCTATGCCCTGGGCACCCGCCCGGGGCTGATCGAGGCCGATGGCAATCCGCTGCTGGCCCTGCCCCGCATCGATGTCAGCCACGCCAGCGCCGGACGTCCCGGGCTGCTGGCCTGGCGCCTGCTCCAGGGAGCCCGGGCATGAAGCGCGGCAGCTACCTCTGGCACCTGGCCCTGAGCATGGGCACCCGACTGGCGATGATCGGCCTGCGGCTGCTGCGCAACGTGTTGCTGGCGCGCCTGCTGGGCCCGGCAGATCGCGGCCTGTTCGCCCTGCTCAGCACCCTGCCGGACCTGATCGCGGCCCTGACCAGCGGCGGCCTCAATACCGCCGTCGGCTATGAAGCCGCCCGCCAACGCCCCATGGGACTGTTGCTGACTCAGGTGCTGGTCTACGGCTGCCTGCTGGCCAGCCTGCTGACGCTGGCCGGGCTGGCCCTGATGAACACCTGGGGCAGCCACTGGGAACTGAGCCTGCAACTGGGCGACCTGGCCTGGCTGTTGTTGCTGGCGGTGCCGATCACCGTGCTCAAGAGCGGTCTGTTGACCCTGCACAACGCGGACGGTCGGGTCGAAGCCTTCAATGCCCTGCGTCTGCTGGAATCCCTGGTGCCACTGCTGCTGTTCGTCGGGCTGTGGTGGATCTGGCGCGACCAGCCGCTGTCGGCGGCCCTGGTCAGCTGGCTGGGCGGCACCGTGCTGGTGGTGGTGGTCGGCTGGTGCTGGCTGCGCCGCTGGCATGACCTGCGCTTGCGCTGGCAGGCCGGTGAGCAGGGCAAGCTGCTGCGCTACAGCGCCCAGAGCCACCCGGGGGTGTTGTCGCAACAGTTGATGCTGCGCTCGGACTACCTGTTCATCGGCGCCCTGCTGGACCCCGTCGCCCTGGGCTGGTACGCCATGGCCAGCGCCGCCGCCGAACTGCTGCTGATCATTCCCGAGGCGGTGACCACGCCGCTGATGAAACGCCTGCTGCAACAAGGTTCCGGTATCGAAGAACTGACGGCCCTGGCCCTGCGCCTGACGGCCACGGTAATGCTTGGCGCCTGCCTGGGCATGGCGCTGATCGGCCAGTGGCTGATCGTCACCCTGTTCGGCGCCGCCTACGCCCCAGCCTACGACGCGCTGCTGGCCCTGCTGCCGGGGCTGTTCGGCCTGTGCTACGCCAGCATCCTGCGCCTGGACCTGCTGGGCAAACAGCGCCCCGGCAGCCTGTCGCTGCTGCTGGCCGGGGGCGCGCTGCTGAACCTGATCCTCAACGCGGTATTGATTGCGCCACTGGGCATCGTCGGCGCCGGCCTGGCCTCGTCGATGGCCTACCTGGCGGTGAGCCTGGTGATGCTCGGCCTGTACTGCCACCTCAGCGGCGTGGCCTGGTACCGCACCCTGATCCTGCTACCTGGAGACATTGTCTACGTGCGCCACCTACTGCGCCCTAAGGAAACGGCCTGATGAAACCCTGTTCCCTGCTCGCCCTGATGCTGATCGCGGCGGCCTCATCCCTGCACGCGGAGCCCATGCAATGGGGGGATATCCGCGACGGCAGCCTGTACCTGCAAGCCGACAGCGCCGACACCCTGCAACTGCGCTGGAGCCCGGCCTGGCAAAGCGACGCCAACCAGGAACAGCTGTACCTGCTGCAACCGGACGGCCAGTTGCTGCAACAGCTGGACATCCGCGCCGACCAACCTTACGGCCAGCGGGAGATCCAGCTGCCCGCCGCCCGCGGCGACTATCGCCTGCAAGTGCCGGGCTACAGCTTTCGCAACTTCAAGGTCGGCCACGACCGTTCGACCCTGGCCCAGTTCGAGCCGGCCAAGGTGCATTTCAGTGCCGATGTGCCCAGCGGCGTCGAGCTGTACTTTCGCGTGGCCGCCGGAGAGCAGGCGCAGCTGGCGGGCAAATACTACGGTGGGGTCAGCGTGCTTCAGGCCACGCGCCTGAGCGACGGCCAGCAGGTACGCCTGCCGTTGGTGGAGCACCCGCACTATGGGCAGTTCGACCAGAGCGCCTTGCCGGTGGCCCAGCAGGACGAAGTCTGGCGCCTGTCCCTGGGCGGCTCCGGCAAGGTGGCGTTCTGGCTCGACGGCACTGCCAACCTGTTCGCCCAGGACCTGCGTCAGCTGCACCCGCTGCAATGGACACCGGCGCGGGTCGAGCTGCGCCTCAAACCCCAGGTGCGCGGTCCCAGCCCGCACCTGGGGATCGCCCTGCCCTATGCCGAACCGCCGTCGTCGACCTTCGAACTGCTGCGCGCCCTGGGCCCGCAGGCTGCCAACTTCTACAGCTTCGTCGATGTGATCCAGCAAGAACCCCAGCGGGAAATCACCTTTCGCCGGCTGTACCGCGAAGACTTCAAGATCGAGCGCGACATCACCTTGCTGGCCGGCACCGGCCGCCGGGCCGTGCTGGACGCCGACAGCGCCACCCTGGCCGGGCTCGACGCCTGGCTGGCGGACAGCGTGCGCCTGGGCAACCAGGGCCTGCATTACCTGGCCTTTGCCGACGAACCCAACCTCAACTTCCCCAGCTACGCAGCGTTTGCCGCCTATTTTGCGCAAATGCTGGAACACACCAAGGCCAACTCCGACGCCCGCGCCGCCGGAGTGCGCATTGCCATGCCGGTGAGTTCACGACTGCTGGACGGTCCCTTTCGCATTGGCGCCGGGCAACGCCGGGGCATCGACTGGGCCCGGCAGTTGCTGGCCGAACACGGTGCCGACATCGATGCCCTGGCCTGGCACGAATGGATGGTCCGCGACCTGCTGGCCACCCGTCGCTATCGCACCAGCGTGCGCGCCGCCGCCGATCTGGTGGGCCTCGATGAGCAGGGCCGGCCACGCAAGGCGCTGTTGCTGAGCCAGACCAACATCTCCAGCGGCCCGGACCTGAGCCCCTATCAGCAGGACACCCACTACGCCGCGCTGTGGTGGACCTCGGTGGTGATCAACGCCTCCCAGGACGGTCTGCTGGACATGCTCAACTGGTTCCAGGCCGCCGACGAACCCGAATACCCCAAGGGCATGCTGTCCCAGCAGGATGCCCAGCGCTTCAGCCTGAAGCCGGTGGCCGTGGCCCAGCAGTTCATCCGGCAGCATTGGCTGGGCCAGGTCCAAGCCCTGGACAACCCCTCCTTTGAGGTGGATGCCCTGGCCCTGCGCGACGGTCAGCGCCACAGCCTGCTGGGGGTGGCCAAGACGCCGCGCACGCAAAACGTCGAACTGGGCGACGCCACCATCTGCCAAGCAAACCCCACCCTCGAACTGCTGGGCGCCGATGGCCGCAGCCGTCACACCGAGCTGCACTGCAGCGATGGCCGGGCCAGCTTCCAAGTGCCCGGTGAAACCCTGTTTGCCTTGACCTGGAAAACCCTATGAGTCGCTTGACCGGCCTGTTGGCCAAAATCCGTCGCAAGGGCCTGCGGGGCAGCCTGCGGGTCTTTTCTGAACGCTTCTTCTATTACCACTGGGAGCTGCTGACCCTGGAGCGCTCCCTGGCCTTGCCGGTGCCCTGCCCCATCAACCCCAGCCGCTGGCCCCAGGTGCCCATTACCCGGGAGTTGCTGCCGGCCTTCGACAAGTACTTCAAGGCCCAGCTGCCGGCCATTCGCGGCCTGCTGGACAAGGGCAACCGGGGCAGCGCGCACCTGGACCCCGACGGCAACGTGATGATGATGGTCTGGGTCAGCGAGCGCGATTACTACGACGATCAGCTGTACCGCTGCTGGATGCGCATGCCGCCGGGCTGCCTGTATCAGTTCGCCGGTGAATGCGCGCCGCCGTTTCGCGGTTCGGGGGTGGTGATCCTGGCGCAGAAGATGCTCTGGGACGAGTACCGCGAGCGGGGCTTCAAAGCCACCCGGGCCCTGGTCAATGTGCGCAACGAGCCGGCGCTGAAGATGCACATGCGCCTGGGTTTCCAGGAAGTCGGCGAATCCCTGCACGTCTACTGCCTGCTGCGCTGCCTGCATTTCCACCGGCGTCGCCCTTATCACCAGACGCGCCTGCATCACTTGCGCCGGGGTCGCCTGGCCGAGTCACCGGCCCCAGCCACTGAAATAGACAAGGAGCGGACGTGAACCTGCGTTGGCAATGGTGCACCAGCCTGAGTGCCCAGGATTTCCCGGTAAAGGCCTATGAACAGCTGCGACAAACCGTCGAGCAGGCCACGCCGTTCAATCGTTTGAGCTGGTTGCGAGGCGCCGAACAGGCACTGCAGGGTCAGCAGCTGCAGATTCTGCTGGGCTGGCAGGACCAGCGCCTGCTGCTGTGCCTGCCGCTGATCCGCGGCCGCGAATCCAGGGCCGGGCTGCCCCTGCAGGTGGTCCGCCACCTGGGCCATCCCTTGAGCGACCGCCTGGCGCTGCTGGTGGCCGCTCAAGCACAAGACGCCATGCCCGCAGCCCTGCGGGAAATCCGCCGGCAACTGCCCCATGACCTGCTGCAATTCCATGAACTGGTGGATGCCGCCCCCCTGCTGGCGCCCTGGCGCCGGGCAAGCGGGTACAGCGAACAGTCCCTGAGCTGCCGCGCGCCAGAACACCTGATCGTCCCCAGCGACCAGGAGGAAGCCAGCGGCACCCTGCGTTACGAGCTGCGCCGGGCGAAAAAGCGCTGTGCGGAGATTGACGCCCGGGTGATCCGCGTGACGCCCCAGGCCGACGGTATCGATGCGGTACTGGACATGCTCCGCGAGGTGGAACAAGCCAGCTGGAAAGGCGCCGACGGCCTGGGGATCTTCTCCGGAGCACAACGCCAACAGTGGATGCACACGGCGTTGCATGGCCTGGCGGCCGAGGGTTGCGTGCGGGTGGTGATGCTGGAACACCAGGGCCGCTGCATCAGCTATCGCCTGGGCCTGCTGGAGCGCGGTCGCCTGTATGACTACAACATCGCCTTCCTCGCCGACTACGCCAACCTGGGCAGTGGCCGCCTGCTGCTGGACGAATGGATTCGCTGGGGCCTGGAGGAAGGCTGGCAGTGGGTGGACGCTTCCCGGGTCAGCCTCAGCCGCTCCAGCCATCAGTTGCATGAACGCATGAGCGGCCTGGTGGAGCACCAGCGCTGGAGCTTCTACTCCTGGCGTCCCCGGGGCCTGCTGGCCGGTGTTGCCGAGCGCCTCTGGCAACAGCTCAAACCTCATCTCAAGGCCTGGCGCGAGCGCCGCCAGACCACCACCGCACAAGGGGCTCGCCCATGAAACACACCCTGGCCGTCACCCGAGCGCAGCGGGTCATCGTCAACGCCGACGACTTCGGCCTCGACCTGGACTACAACCAACTGACCCTGCGTGCCTTCCAGCGCGGGGTGATCAGCTCCGCCACCCTGATGGCCAACATGCCGGCCTTCGAGGATGCCTGTCGCTTGAGCCACGAGCACGCCTTGCTGGGACGCATAGGCCTGCATTTCAACCTGACCTACGGCGCGCCCCTGAGCCAGGGCATCCGCAGCCAGGCACTGTTCTGCAATGCCCAGGGGCAGTTCGACCTGAACCTGCCGCGCTCCGTCCTGCGCCTGCCGCCGGCAGCCGCCAAGGCCGTGTGGCAGGAACTGGCGGCGCAATGGCAGCGCTGTGTCGACCAGGGGCTGCGGCCCAGTCATATCGACTCCCACCAGCACGTGCACAATCTGTGGCCGGTGGCGGCCATCGTTGCCCGCTTCGCCGCCCGCCAAGGGGTGCCGGTGCGCCTGGCGCGCAATGTCGGCGGCAATATCGGCCCCCTCAAGCGCCTGTTCAAAAGTGCGTTGAACCGGCGCATTAGCTGGCTCGCGGGACGCTGGGTGAACACGGTGTGTACGCCGAAGGATCTGCTGGACGGCTTCATCCCCACGGGGGTGGTCGAAGTGGTGGCCCACCCGACGCAGTTGGCCGACGGCGATTTTGGCGACGATTACCTGCCCCCGGAACAATCCCTGGAGCAACTGTTGAACCGCGCCTTGCCCAGTCATCAGCGGATTGCCTACAGCGAACTGTGAAACCGGACCGGGCGTGACCCGGGAGCAGTCGGTCGCTGGATCGTATATGGGACGGGAACTAAATATTTCAAAATCTATCAATGACCTCTTAATGATAGATTAATCATAAATCAGCACTCTGTTCCGGAGCGCACTGGCCCGCAACGCTTTCAGGGCTTCGTGCAGCGGGTTCAGTCCCCAGACTGAACCGTCATTGCCTGTAATGGAGAACCAGTATGAACACACACAAGCGCTTTGCCCTGGCCGCCCTGGCCCTGTGCGGATTCAGCGGCCTGGCCCAGGCCTCGGATGTCAATGTCGAGGTGGTGCCCTATGAGTACGGCATGCGCCTGGACGTCGCCAAGGTCATCTCCATGACCGAGCCGCCGACCAGCCGCTGTGAGGTCGTGACCGCCAATATGCGCTACATCAACAAGGCTGGAGAACTGGCGGAAATCTCCTACCAGAAGCACGCCCACGCCTGCATGTACGAAAACTGATGCGGCGAGCCGTAGCCAGAGCGGCCCGCGCTGGTGAGCGTTGTCAGGGGACCGCGCTCAATGGGCCCTGCGCTTGAGGCCAGACAGCCCGCCCGGGGCATTGGCCAGGTCGTAGCGCAGTTCGGCGATCAGTTCGTTGATTTCCCGGCAGCCATTGAGCTGCGCAGCGTCGATACCGCTGACCACCAGCTCGACCCGGTCGGTTTCATGGTCGCCATAGACCTTGACCGTCATCGACAGGTCCGGGCTCAGGGTGCATTGGCAGCGTTTGGGCAGAAAGCTGCTCTCAATGATGTTGCGCAGTTCCAGGGCAGATAAAAACATGCTGACGCTCTCCTTTTATTCAACACGACCAATGATTGGGCGAATGCCTGCTGGCCGCGACGTCCATGTTCGCTAGCGATTCTGGCTCAGGTCCGTTTTGTCCTGACAGACGAAGCCAGACTACAGAGTAAGCGGCTTTGGCGACCTTGCTAAATTCGATTTCGCTCTCAGTACCAGGGGTTTTGACTTTAACGCCGGGAATGGCAGGCGGTTGCGCTGTTGGTTTGCCGCCCCACAGAATGCCCGGGTCGTTGTGCCAGCCTTGCTCAACAGCGTGGCCCGCTCGAAGAGTCACACCTGATACAAGGCTGATCCTTGCCCTCGCCCGGAGTTCCCTCCTTGATTACCTGCCATGTCAAATACGTGATTGATCCCTACCAACTGGCCGAATTCGAAGCCTATTCCAAAGCCTGGATCGCTGTGGTCAGGCGTTTGGGCGGCACCCATCATGGCTATTTCCTGCCCTCGGAAGGGGCCAGCAACATTGCCTATTGCCTGTTCAGCTTCCCGTCCCTGGCCGATTACGAAGCCTACCGCCAGAGCGCTCTGAGCGATCCGGACAGCGTGGCCCTGGTGGCGTCGGTGATGAAGAAAAAATTCATCCTCAGTTACGAGCGCAGCTTCCTGCGCCCGCTGCTCTCCTAAGAACCAGCCGGGCGGCGTTCCGCTTGCCGGCGAAGAAGCCTGAAAGGCGGGTGCCGCCCTAGCCGGCATCTTCGCTGGCAAGCTCGCGTCTACATCGGCAGGCTGCTCAAGGCGGCGCGTTCGACGACGTGGCGCAGGCTGTCGAAATTGATGTTGGCGCCGGAGTCGATGGCCACCAGGGTCTGGCCGCTGCTGCCGCTGCGGGCTACGTATTCCTTGATCCCGGCCACCGCCAGGGCGCCCGACGGCTCGGTGATGGAGCGGGTGTCGTCGTAGATGTCCTTGATTGCGGCGCACAACTGGTCGTTGCTGACGCTGATCACCTGATCCACGTGATGGCGGCAGATCTGGAAGCCATGCTCGCCGATCTGCGCCACTGCAACGCCGTCGGCAAAGGTCCCGACCCGGGGCAATACCACCCGTTCCCCCGCGGCGAGCGCCTGTTGCAGGCAATTGGAATGCTCGGATTCGACACCCACGATACGGATCTCCGGCCGCAGGTATTTGACGTAGGCGGCGATCCCGGCGATCAACCCACCACCGCCCACCGGGACGAAGATCGCGTCCAGCGCCCCCTGTTGCTGGCGCAGGATCTCCATGGCCACGGTGCCTTGGCCGGCAATCACATGGGGGTCATCGAAAGGTGAAACAAAGGTGCCCCCAGTGCGCTGGGCCAGGCTCAGGGCGTGGGCCAGGGCAAAGGGAAAGCTTTCGCCATGCAGGATCGCCTCGGCGCCACGACTGCTTACGCCCAATACCTTGAGCTCAGGAGTGCTGTCGGGCATGACGATGCTGGCCTTGATCCCCAGCTCCCGCGCGGCCAGGGCCACCCCCTGGGCATGATTGCCGGCGGACGCGGTGACCACCCCGCGCTGCCTTTGCTCGGCGGTGAGCTGGGCCAGACGGTTATAGGCGCCGCGGATCTTGAAGGAAAAGGTCGGCTGCAGGTCTTCGCGCTTGAGCAGGATCTGGTTGCCCAGCCGCTGCGACAAGGCGGGCGCCGCCTGCAGCGGCGTGCAGATCGCCAGGTCGTAGACCGGCGCGGCGAGGATCATCTTCACATAGCGTTCCAGCAGGGCCATGTCGGCGCTGGGCTGGGGCGTGCTGGCAAGACGGCTGGGGCAATGCATGATGGATCTCCTGGCTGTGTTCGGAGCCCGGGAGACAGAGAGAAAAAACCCGCCTCCAGGGCGGGTTGGGTGCAGTCGTCAGCAAGCCCGCCAATCAGGAATGGCGGTAATAATGCTTGGCTGGGAACGATTGGCAGAAAAAGTCATGGACCGGAAACTAACCGCGCCAGCCCCTGGCGGTCAACGCATTTCTGCGAGGCTCACGCACAGCAACACCGCTCCCCCACCTGCTCCCCGCTTGCGGCTGACTATACGAAACATATACGATTCATATATCCCCTCAAGAGAGTCCCCTATCCACATGGGTATCGTCAAAATCTCCGATGAACTGCACCAGCAGATCCGCGTCGCCAGCGCCGCCATGGACCGCTCGATCAACGCCCAGGCCGAATTCTGGATCAAGATCGGTCTCTTGGCCGAGCTCAACCCACACCTGGCCTATAACGACCTGATCAATAAACTGCTGCTGAACAAACCCGACCTGCTCAGGGGGCGCCCATGACCCAGGCCCTGATCAAGACTCCGGAACAACTGGCGCTGATGCGCGAATCCGGGCGCCTGCTAGCCCAGGTGTTCGACTTTCTCGACGGTTTTGTCGCCGCCGGCCTGTCCACCCTGGAGCTGGACAGCGCGGTGGAACATTTCATCCGCCATGAGCTCAAGGCACGCCCGGCGAGCAAGGGTCAGTACAACTACCCCTACTGCATCAACACCTCGATCAACGAAGTGGTGTGCCACGGCATGCCGCACCCCAAGGCGGTGCTCAAGGACGGGGATATCGTCAACATCGACATCACCCTGGAGAAGCACGGCTACATCGCCGACGCCAGCAAGATGTACCTGATCGGCCAGGTCGGCCCCAAGGCTCAACGCCTGGTCGACACCACCTTCGAGGCCATGTGGGCGGCGATCAAGGTGGTGCGCCCGGGCGCTCGCCTCGGCGACATCGGTCATGCCATCCAGTCTCACGCCGAAGCCAGGGGTTACAGCGTGGTCCGCGAATACTGCGGCCACGGCATTGGCCGGCAGATGCACGAAGAACCGCAGATCCTGCACTTCGGCCGCCCTGGCACCGGCCTGGAACTGCGCGAAGGCATGGTCTTCACCATCGAACCCATGCTCAACCAGGGCAGTGCCCGGGTCCGCGGGCTCAAGGACGGCTGGACCGTGGTCACCCGCGACCATGGCCTTTCCGCCCAGTGGGAACACACGGTGGCGGTGACCCGCGACGGCTTCGAAGTGCTGACCCTGCAAGCGTCTTAAGGCTCACATGACCTTGTCGCCATGGCCGGTGAGCCGGCGCAGCCCCAGGGACATGGCCCCAGCGGCCAGCAACATGGCCAGCAGCAACAGCGAGTAGGCGATCCACCACGGCGTGCCCGCGGTCATCATGCTGAATTCGGACATGCCGCCGATGCTGGCAATCAGGTTCAGCGGCAGGAACACCACGTTGATCAGGGTCAGTTTGCGCAGCAACTGGTTGGTGCTGTTGTTCATCAGATTGCCCCGGGCATCCATCAGCCCGGCGAACACCGTGGAGTAGATCTCCGCCTGCTTGTAACACTGGTTGTTCTCGATGATCAGGTCGTCGATCAGGCCGATGGCCTGGCTGCCGAACTGCTCCTTCTCGGCGTGGTTGCGCAGGCGGGTCAGCAGCGCGCCGTTGCTGTGCAAGGCATTGAGGTAATAGATCAGGCTCTCGCTGAGATTGAACATCTGCATCAGGTGGCGGTTTTCCATCGAGCTGTTGAACTTGTGCTGCAGCTCCCGGGCCACCAGCTTGATCACCTTGAGGTGGCCAAGGTAGTGATGGATGTTGTTGAACAGCAGGTCCAGCAGCACATCCAGCGGGCTGTGCAGGTTGTGCCGCGCCCCCAGCCCTTGGAGCGGCGTATCGTCGGGAGCGATCACCAGCAACCGGTCCGCAGAAAACAGCAGGCCGCAGGACGACACCTCGAAGGACAGGCTACCGCCGCCGGAATAGTTTTCCGGGCGCTTCCAGATCAGGAACAGGTAATCGGGATGAAACTCGATGCGCGACACCTCGTCCGGGTCCAGCGCCGAGGCCAGGGCGTGCTCATCGAGCTTGAAGGCACTGTGCAGCAAATCACGCTCTGCCAGGTCCGGGTTGCTGAACAGCATGACCTGGGCATCCAGTTCCGGGACGGCTTGCAGGCCGCCATGGGCCAGTCGATAGCTGTGGATCATCGCCGCCTCACCAGGCCTGGCCGCGACGCTTGAGCTCCAGGCGGCGCACGAACTCTTCCAGTACCAGGGAATACAGGTCGTCCTGCAGGTAGGCGTCCTCGATACCGGCGTCGAGATTGGGGTTGTCGTTGACCTCGATCACCACCACCTTGTCGCCGGACTGCTTGAGATCGACCCCGTACAGACCGTCGCCGATCAGGTTGGCCGTCTTCACGGCCAGCTCCACCACGGCCCGCGGCGCTTCGTGTACCGCCAGGGTGCGGCACTCGCCGTTGATGTCCTGGCCCTTGGCCTTGTGGTTGTAGATCTGCCAATGGCCCTTGGACATGAAGTACTGGCAGGCAAAGATCGGCTTGCGGTTGAGCACGCCAATGCGCCAGTCGTACTCGGTGTAGAAGAACTCCTGGGCCAGCAGCAGCACCGAGTGCTCGAACAGTTCGGCGGTGGCCGCCAGCAAGGCCTGTTGGCTTTCGACCTTGATCACGCCTCGCGAGAAACAGCCATCGGGAATCTTCAGCACCAAGGGAAAGCCCAGGCGTTCGCCGACCCGTTCGAAGTCTTCCGGTCGCTCCTTGTAGAGGATCTCGGTGGCGGGCATCCCCAACTGATGGCCCTTGAGCAGGTCAGTGAGGTAGACCTTGTTGGTGCAGCGCAGGATCGAGGTGGGGTCATCCATCACCACCAGCCCTTCACTCTCGGCCTTCTTGGCAAAACGATAGGTGTGGTTGTCGACGCTGGTGGTTTCGCGAATCAGCAACGCATCGTATTCGGCAAGACGGGAGTAATCCTTCTTCTCGATCAACTCCACATCGATGCCCAGCCCCTTGCCAACCCGGATGAAGCTTTCCAGCGCCCGGGCATTGGAAGGCGGCAGGACTTCTTGGGGATCGTGAAGTATCGCCAGGTCATAACGGGCCAACTGCCTTGAGCGTGGAATACGCCAGACCTTGCGACTGAAACTATCCAGAGAGTTGGCGAACTGATCTTCCTGATCCTCTCGCAACTTATGCAAGGCCCCGGATTTCACGCCTTCGATACGCCATGTGTTAGTTCGTTTGAAATCAACTAACAAGATCGGACACGGAAACAGCTCGAACAACTGACGAGCCAGTTCCTGCAAGGGCTCGATATGGGTCCGGCCAAAATACAGCGTCAGGGTAAAACCTTCGGTATCACTGTAGAGGTGATTGCTCAGGGCTTTTTCCAGGGCCTTGTCCAGGTCGTCCAGGGCCAATCCATAGAGGGCCTTGCGGGTCAGTTCACTGATGGTCCGTACCGATGGAATCACCCGGTGGCCGCGGGCTTCAGCCAGCAGCGAGCAGTAGTAGCCGTGTCCCAGGTACTTGTAGCTGCGGCACAGGTTGATCACCTGAACCCGTTTTCCCGGAGCACGTTCGCGGCTCTGCTCGAGGTACTCCTGGGCCGTGAGAATATCTTCACTGGGAAAGTAGGAAGCCCAGTCTTCCTTGCGTTCGACAATGATAATCACCTGACTTGAAGCTTTATCCCCAGGGGAAAAATAACTTGCCGAAGTGATTGTCGCCGGCAAACTTTGCTCGGATACTTCTCGCCAATGACCTTGTACCGCTGACATAAAGTTCGCTCTCGCTTAAGAACCTGACCCTTTCTATTAAGCACGAACTTTTTTCGAAGTCTCGTTTCGTTACGCAACTTTTACGGCGGTTATATGGATCTTGTCTTTCGCACTGCAACCCCCGACGATCTGCCGGCGCTGGTGGCCCTGGAACAGCAATGTTTCACCAGCGACCGGCTGACTCCACGCAGCTTCCAATGGATGATCAGCCGCGCCCACGGGCAACTGCTGGTGGCCGAGCATCAAGCGCGATTGCTGGGCTATGCCGTGGTGCTGTTTCATCGCGGCACCTCGCTGGCGCGGCTGTATTCCATCGCCATTGCCGAAGACGCCCGGGGCCTTGGCCTGGGCCGGCGCCTGCTGCAACGGATCGAGGCCTGTGCCCTGGAACACGACTGCGCCTATCTGCGCCTGGAAGTGCGCACCGACAACCCGGCCGCGATTGCCCTGTACGAACGCCATGGCTACCGGCGTTTTGCCCGCATCCACGACTACTACGAAGACCACGCCGACGCTTTGCGCCTGGAGAAACGCATTCTCCAGCACCGTGAGACCCGCAGCATCCGCGTGCCCTACTACCAGCAGACCACCGACTTCACCTGCGGTCCGGCCTGCTTGCTGATGGCCATGGCCGCCCTGCAGCCATCGCGGCCCCTGGAGCGCCGAGAGGAACTGCAGATCTGGCGTGAAGCCACCACCGTATTCATGACCGCCGGCCATGGCGGCTGCAGTCCCCAGGGCCTGGCGCTGTCCGCCTGGCGCCGCGGCTTTGCCGTGCGCCTGCAGGTCAACAGCGCCGGGCCATTGTTTCTCAGCGGCGTGCGCGACGAGCATAAAAAGGACGTCATGCGCCTGGTCCACGACGAGTTCTGCAAGGAGCTGGATGCCAGCGATGTGCAACAGGTACTGGGTGGCCCTCTGGACCTGCCGAGGTTACTGAGTGCGGGCGGCCAGCCCCTGGTGCTGATCAGCAGCTATCGCCTGACCCGCTCCAAGGCGCCCCATTGGGTGATAGTCACCGATTGCGACGAGGACTTTGTCTACCTGCATGACCCGGATGTCGACCATAGCCAGCATCGCCAACCGATGGACTGCCAGCACCTGCCGGTCAGCCACAGCGAGTTCGACAAAATGTGCAGCTTCGGCAGCAGCAAACTGCGGGCCGCCGTCATCCTCTCCACGCGCCCCCAAGCGTAGGAGCCGGCTTGCCGGCGAAGCGGCCCTGCCCTCGCCGTCGCCCTTGGCTGGCGAGCCAGCTACAGCAGCGAGCTGGCTCGGTGTTGGGGATGGGGATGGGGATGGCGCGGATTACTCCAGGCCAACCTTGTACAGGCCGCCCTGATCCTCGTCGGTGAGGATGTAGAGATAACCGTCCGGGCCCTGGCGCACGTCACGGATACGCGCATTGAGGTCGCCCAGCAGGCGCTCTTCATGGGTGACACGGTCGCCGTCAAATTGCAGGCGGATCAGTTCACGGGTGGCCAGGGCGCCGATGAACAGGTTGTGCTGCCAGGGTTTGAAACGATCACCGTCATAGAACGCCATGCCGCTGATGCCGGGAGACTTCTCCCAGACATGACGAGGGCCCACGGTGCCTGGCGCTGTCTGGCCACCGGCCTCGGGAATCGGTTGGCCGGAGTAGTTGACCCCGTGAGTCGCCAGAGGCCAGCCGTAGTTCTTGGCCCGTTCGATGAGGTTGATCTCGTCACCGCCCTTGGGTCCGTGCTCGTTCTCCCACAAGGTGCCGCTCCAGGGGTTGAGCGTCGCGCCCTGCGGATTGCGGTGGCCGTAGCTCCAGATCTCCGGACGCACCCCGGGCTGGCCGACAAAGGGGTTGTCGTCCGGCACCCGGCCATCGGCGTACAGGCGCACGATCTTGCCCTGGAGTTTGTCCAGGTCCTGGGCGGTGGCCCGGTTGTTGTTCTCGCCCAGGGTGATGAACAGGTAGCCGTCGCGGTCGAACACCAGGCGAGAACCGAAGTGGTTGCCGGTGGACAGCTTCGGCTCCTGGCGGAAGATCACCTTGAAGTCCTTGAGCCCGCTCAGGTCGTCGGCCAATCGGCCCCGGCCGACCGCAGTGCCGGCTGTGCCGTTCTCGCCACCGCCTTCGGCGTAGGACAGATACACCAGGCGGTCCTGCTTGAAGTCCGGCGACAGCACCACGTCCAGCAAGCCGCCCTGGCCATTGGCCCAGACCTTGGGCACGCCGTTCAAGGGGGCCGAAAGCTTGCCGTCCGGGCTCACCAGCCGCAGGCTGCCGGGACGCTCGGTGACCAGCATGCCTTGGCGATCCGGCAGGAAGGCCAGGGCCCAGGGGTGGTTCAAACCTTGCACCAGCGGCGTCAGGCTCAGAGTGCCCTGCTCGCTGGGAAACGACTGTTCGCCCGCCGCCGCGACCGGCAACGCGCTGCCCAGCAGGACGCTGGCGCACAAGGTGGCGAAAAGGGTTTTACGCAACATGCTCGCTTCCTTCTGTGGATCAAGAAATTCCCTCGCGCCCCCAGGCAGGCGGCGCCGACAACGCAGTACACCGGCATCTTAGCGCCGGTTGTTCGGATCGTTGGCTCGGGGGCTTTGCACTCGGGGATCGGGGTTGGGGCGCTGCACGCCGCCCCGGGGATAACCGTTGCCGATACCGCCGTTCTCCAGGGTGGGCCGCCGGACGCTGGGGGCGGTACTAGGGCCGCGCACAGGCGGGCTGATGGGCTGGGTGCCCTGCATGCTGTTGGGATTGGCCCGGCGAATGGGGTTGCTGTAGGGATCGTTGTTGCCGCTGTTGGGCAGGTTCTGCGCCAGCAGCAGAGTGCTGGGCAAGTGCGGGGACGGGAGCGGTTCAGGAGCGGCGGCCCAGACGGCGCCACTGGCCCAACTCAGCGCGATGAATGCGGCAAACCTGCGAGCCAGACTGTTCATGACAAGCCTCCTGAAGAGCGACAAGGTATCGAATACGATTCCACGCTACGCCCAGGGTTCGCCTTTGTTAATTAAATAATCCTGCAGAACATGTAACACCCGGTATCCGCGGCCCGCCATTGGCGGCGCCGCGTTACCGCTGTGCAGAAGGCGGATGGCCCATCAGATATAGATGAACAGCAACAGCAGTGCGGCGAAGATCGCCCACTTTTCCAGGTAGTAACGGGTGCGGTTGCGCTTCTTCAGTTCCTTGCCCCGCAGGCGGATCTTGTACAGCTTGTTGAAGGCACGGTTCAGGCCACCGGTCTTGTCCCCGGCATCGTTGGGCGAACCGGCAGCGGACATCACCGTGCGGCTGAACCAGCCGTTGAACGCTGCAGCCCAGCGATACTTCATCGGCCGCTCCACGTCGCAGAACAGAATGATGCGGTTCTGATCGGTGGTGTTTTCCGCGTAGTGGATGTAGGTCTCGTCGAACATCACCGCTTCGCCGTCGCGCCAGTGATAGCGCTCGCCATCGACCTCGATGTAGCAGCCTTCGTTGTTCGGCGTGGACAGCCCCAGATGGTAGCGATAGGAACCGGCATACGGATCGCGGTGACGCACCAGCTTGGAGCCCGGTGGCAGCTCGGCAAACATCGCTGCCTTGATCGAGCCGATGCTCTGCACCAGCTCGGTGGTGCGCGGGCACAGCTTCATCGCCGAAGGGTGGCTGTCGCCGTACCACTTCAGATAGAAGCGTTTCCAGCCGGTCTTGAAGAACGAGTTGAAACCCACATCGTTGTACTGATCCGAGCGCTTGATCTCACCGGCCTGCAACAGGTTCTGGCCCTCGGCACGAATCTCCTCCCAGTGTTCCTGCAGCTTGTTCATCTCGGGAAAGTCGGCCGGGTCCAGGTAGGGCCGGTTGGGAAACTTGGAAAACAGATAAAGGAAGCAGTTGATGGGGGCCAGGAAGGTGGAGTGATCACTCAGTTGGCGACCCAGCTTGTGGCGCACGCGCCCCCGCAGGTGTACGTACGCAATGGATAAAACGTATACAGCGGCAATGATGAGTTTCACGGAAATTGTCACACTTCAGAAGAGAGCATGCTGCGCCCCTGAAAGCCCGAAGGGCCAAAGGCAAATGGCAGCGTCTGAGTTGAAAAAAGCGCAATCGGCGAACATCTTCGTCGTCGATCCGACCCTCGGCGTCCGGCCGTCGGATCGCATTTTAGCCACAGTTTGTAACCAATGGTTAACTCAAATTTGTGAAAAGCTGCGCGACTTCTGTCGAAATTTGCCTGTATTGCGCCAGGTTTTGCTCCAGCTCAATAAAATGCCCTCCAGCGCTCTGGCCGGCACAAACGGGCTGTGTTGGCCGGACTCCCGAGGTATCCTGCCGAGCGCTTTTTTCTTTGTACCCGGCAAGGATCGCTGAATTGATCGACCCCACACCGCTCCCGATCCTGGTCCTGCTGCCTGGAATGGATGGCACCGGCAGGCTGTTCGACCCCCTGCTCCACGCCCTGCCCCCGAACGTAGCGGTGCAGGTGCTGCGCTATCCCCCCGATCAGGTGCTGGACTACCCCGCCCTGGTAGAGCGGGTATGGCAACAACTGCCGCTGGACCGTCCTTTCGTGTTGCTGGGCGAGTCGTTTTCCGGGCCGGTGGCCGTCAGCATCGCCGCCCGACGACCCAGCGCTTTGCTGGGGCTGGTGCTGTGCAGCAGTTTTGTGCGCAATCCACGTTCGGCACTGGCGCCGCTGTCACCGTTGCTCAAGCTGCTGCCCTTGCGACACCTGCCATTCTGGCCGATGGATGCCTTGTTGCTCGGCGGCTTTTCCACTGCCTCCCTGCGCAGTGCCCTGGCGGCAGCCATCGCCCAGGTGACGCCCCAAGTACTGCGGGCCCGGTTGCAGTCAGTGATTGCGGTGGATGCTAGCCAGGCCCTGGTGGCCACGGATGTACCGCTGCTTTACCTCCAGGCCCGCCACGACCGGCTGGTGCCGGCCTCGGCATCCATCCTGATCCGGCAACTGCGCAAGGACGCCCGGCTGGTGGCCATAGACGGCCCCCACTGCCTGCTTCAGGCCGCACCCACTGAGGCCGCCGTGCACTTGCAGCGGTTCATGCACGAGTTGGCTCAGGCCCGGGTTGCACTTAACGGCAGTTGAACATCGGCCATTGCGGCGAAAATCCCTACCCGAGCGTCATACAACTGCTCGGTTACATATGCGACAATGCGCACAAATTCCAACATGCACCCCGCACTCTTTGCTCAGCAACCCGGCCCCGTCGCCGGAATGTTGCGCTCGACGTACGCCCGCTGGCTCAGTTCCACACCCAGACCGGCCCGACCTGGAAGGCTCCAGATCGCGCTTCGTGGATTCAAGGCTGGCGCTAAATCATTGGTAGGTAAGTAATTGATCTCCACAGCTAACATCACCATGCAGTTCGGCGCCAAGCCACTGTTCGAGAACGTTTCGGTCAAGTTCAACGGTGGCAACCGTTACGGCCTGATCGGCGCCAACGGTTGCGGCAAGTCGACCTTCATGAAAATCCTCGGTGGCGACCTCGAGCCGTCCGGCGGCCAGGTCATGCTGGAGCCGAACGTGCGCCTGGGTAAACTGCGCCAGGACCAGTTCGCCTACGAAGAATTCACCGTGATCGACACCGTGATCATGGGTCACGAAGAGCTGTGGAAGGTCAAGGCCGAGCGCGACCGCATCTACTCGCTGCCGGAAATGACCGAAGAAGACGGCATGGCCGTGGCCGAGCTGGAAACCGAATTCGCCGAGATGGACGGCTACACCGCCGAATCCCGCGCCGGTGAGCTGCTGCTGGGCCTGGGCATTCCCCTGGAACAGCATTTCGGCCCGATGACCGAAGTCGCTCCGGGCTGGAAGCTGCGGGTGCTGCTGGCCCAGGCACTGTTCTCCGATCCGGAAGTGCTGCTGCTGGACGAACCGACCAACCACCTGGACATCAACACCATCCGCTGGCTGGAAAACATTCTCACGGCGCGTAACAGCACCATGATCATCATTTCCCACGACCGGCACTTCCTCAACAGCGTCTGCACCCACATGGCCGACCTGGACTACGGCGAGCTGCGCCTGTTCCCGGGCAACTACGACGAGTACATGATCGCTGCGACCCAGTCCCGCGAGCAGCTGCTGTCGGACAACGCCAAGAAGAAAGCCCAGATCGCCGAACTGCAGACCTTCGTCAGCCGCTTCTCGGCCAACGCCTCGAAAGCCAAGCAGGCCACTTCCCGGGCCAAGCAGATCGACAAGATCCAGCTGGCCGAAGTCAAGCCATCGAGCCGGGTCAGCCCGTTCATCCGCTTCGAACAGACCAAGAAGCTGCACCGCCAGGCCGTGACCCTGGAGCGCATGTCCAAGGGTTTCGATGGCAAGACCCTGTTCCAGAACTTCAGCTTCACCGTCGAAGCCGGCGAGCGTGTGGCGATCATCGGCCCCAACGGTATCGGCAAGACCACCCTGCTGCGCACCCTGGTGGGCGAGCTGACCCCGGACGCCGGTACCGTCAAGTGGACTGAAAGCGCGGAAATCGGCTACTACGCCCAGGACCACGCCCATGACTTCGAAGACGACGTCAGCCTGTTCGACTGGATGGGCCAGTGGACCCAGGGCGAGCAGATGATCCGTGGCACCCTGGGCCGCATGCTGTTCTCCAACGACGAGATCCTCAAGTCGGTGAAGGTGATTTCCGGTGGGGAGCAAGGCCGCATGCTGTTCGGCAAGCTGATCCTGCAAAAGCCCAACGTGCTGGTGATGGACGAACCGACCAACCACTTGGACATGGAATCCATCGAGGCCTTGAACCTGGCCCTGGAAAACTACCCGGGCACCCTGATCTTCGTCAGCCACGACCGTGAGTTCGTATCGTCCCTGGCCACTCGCATCATCGAGTTGAGCCCAAGCGGCGTGACCGACTTCAGCGGCACCTACGACGACTACCTGCGTAGCCAGGGCGTGATGTTCTAAGGCGGCAGCCTGTTTCAAACTACAAGCGTCAAGAAAAGCCCCGTCCGTTGTGACGGGGCTTTTTCGTATGCGCCCCCCCCTCTCGTAGGAGCCGGCTTGCCGGCGAAAAGGCCCTTGAGTCGGCATTGCCCCTGAGAACGCCTTCGCTGGCAAGCCAGCTCCTACAGGGCGGAGGGGCAAGATAGTTAGCCTGCTTCCTTTTATGATCGCGGCACGCGATGATGCGGTTCTCTAACCGCCGCCCGCGAACGAGCCTTCATGCCCGAGCCACAGACCTCCGCTCAAAGCTCCATGGCGATCACCCTGCAGATCGTCTCCATCGTCTTCTACACCTTTATCGCCTTCCTCTGCATCGGCCTGCCAATCGCCGTGCTGCCGGGCTACGTCCACGAACAGCTGGGCTTCAGCGCGGTGATTGCCGGGCTGACCATCGGCGCGCAATACCTGGCCACCCTGCTCAGCCGGCCCATGGCCGGGCGCATGTCGGACACCGTGGGCACCAAGCGCTCGATCATCTACGGCTTGCTGGGGATTCTCCTCAGCGGGCTTTTGACCCTGATTTCAGTGTGGCTGGAACACTGGCCACTGCTGAGCCTTGCCGTGCTGTTGGGCGGACGCCTGCTGCTGGGCGTGGCCCAAGGCTTGATCGGGGTCGGCACCATCAGTTGGTGCATGGGCCAGGTGGGCGCGGAACACACGGCACGCTCTATTTCCTGGAACGGCATTGCCTCTTACGGCGCCATTGCCATCGGCGCGCCGCTGGGGGTGGTGATGGTTGAGCAATACGGTTTCACCAGCCTGGGCATCGCCCTGTCGGTTCTGGCGGTGCTGGCCCTGCTGCTGATTCGCAACAAACCCTCGGTGCCGGTGATTCGCGGCGAGCGCCTGCCGTTCTGGGCGGTCTTCGGGCGCATTGCCCCCTTCGGCGCCAGCCTCAGCCTGGCCTCCATCGGCTATGGCACCCTGACCACCTTCATTACCTTGTTCTACCTGAGCCGCGGCTGGACCGGCGCCGCCTATTGCCTGACGGTGTTCGGGGTGTGCTTCATCTGCTCGCGGTTGCTGTTCATCTCCAGCATCAGCCGCTTTGGCGGCTTTCGCTCGGCCATTGCCTGCATGTGCGTCGAAACCCTTGGGCTGACCCTGCTCTGGCTGGCGCCGTCCACGGCCTGGGCGCTGATCGGCGCCGGGCTCACCGGCTTCGGCTTGTCGCTGGTGTACCCGGCGCTGGGGGTGGAAGCCATCAAGCAAGTGCCCAACAGCAGCCGTGGCGCCGGTTTGAGTGCCTATGCGGTGTTTTTCGATCTGGCCCTGGCCATCGCCGGCCCCTTGATGGGCGCGGTAGCCTTGAACCTGGGGTATTCGTGGATTTTCTTCTGCGCCGCCCTGCTCTCGATCACCGGCCTGGGACTGACGCTGCTGCTCAAGCGCCGGGCCGGTGCCTGAGTTACTGGTCGGCGGTCTGCATCCCTGCCCGGCTCGGCCGGCCCAGGGTATGGGTAAAGAACCTGCCGGCCTCGGCAATCAGGTTGCGATGGATATCCTCGCGGTCGACGCCGTCGGCATCGGTGCACAGGGCCGGCATGGCCGCCAACTGCTCGACGCTGCACGGCGCCATGAACACGAAGTGCCCGGCGCCGGCCAGCAGCTTGAAGTCCGGGGCCACGGGCAGCTTGCGCGCCAGGGCCGCGGCATTCTTGTCCAGGGCCACCAGCTGGTCGCCATCGCCGCTGTAGAGCAGCACGGGCACATGCACCCCGGCCAGGGTCTGGCGACCGAATTTCAGGCTCAGGGGCGCCATCAGCATCAGTGCATGCACCCGCGGGTCGGCCACTGGCTGCAGATCCTCGCGGTCGACAATCAGTTCGCCCTGGGTATTGCAGGCATCGCGATCATCAGGACGTTCCTGGCAGTAACGCCGCAGGCGGTCCAGGTCAGGCGTGGCGCCGGACAGGATCAAGGCGGTCTCGCCGCCGGCGGAATAACCGATGACCCCGACCTGATCGGCATTGACGAAGGGCGACAGCATCGGGTCGCCAAGGGTGGCGGTTATGGCTTCGGAAATCTGGATCGGCCGTCCGTAGAGGTTGCTCAAGGTGCCCAGGCGGCTGTGGTCCTTGGAGTTGTCACCGGGATGAATCACCGCCACCACGACAAAACCCTTGCGTGCCAGGGACGTCGCCAGGTCATGCAGGGCCAGGGGTGTACCGGTATTGCCGTGGGACAGCATCAGCATCGGGAAGCGGCCGATGGCGACCTTGGCATCCCGGGATGCGGCGATCTGATACCCCTCGACCCGACTGGGGTGCTCGATACCGGTGGACGGGTAAAAGGCAATGGCGCGCATCGGCTGCAGGTCCAGGGGATCGAGAAAGCTCATCTCATGGAAGCCGACGCTCCAGTGCGGGTGTGGCGCGGGAGCGGCCTGCACTGAAATCGGGCTGCCGAGCAGGCACATCAGTAACACTGCACAAACACGCTTCATCACACGCCCACCTTTGCTGCCGGATCGAGAAAGCCCGTTACCCCTGCCATCCCTTGCTGCCAAGGCCTTGAAGCAAGATTGGCCCATCAATGCGAATGCACGGCCAGGGAGCACGACTCCCAGCCTCGAAAAACCTGCATAACCTGGGCCAGCAACACTGAAAACGCCCACAAAAAAACTCCGCATTCTGATCACTTCAAACAGTCATCAGAATACGGAGTCTAGTGGCGCTTGCCGTGCCGGAAAGCGTCTTTACACAAGCCTTACGCCGCGGCGAAGAGCTGTTCGCTGATCTGCGCCTGGGCGTCGCTCATGGCTTTGTTGCGCACGTCTTCACCGTACCCCAGGCCGTGAGCGCGAACGAATTCGATATCGGTGATACCGAGGAAGCCGAACAGCACCTTGAGGTAGTCCTCATGAGCCGTCCCAGTGGCCTGGCCGACATGCAAGCCGCCGGAGGTGGAGACCACGATGACCTTCTTGCCGCCGCACAGGCCTTGCGGGCCGGCTTCGGTGTAGCGGAAGGTCTGGCCGGCCACGGCAATGCGGTCGATCCAGGCCTTGAGCTGGGTCGGGATGGTGAAGTTGTACATGGGCGCCGCGATCACCACCGCGTCGGCGGCCTGGAATTCGGCCAGGGCCTGGGCGCTGAGTTCGGCTTCGTGCTTTTGCGCAGCATCACGCAGCTCGGCGGCGGTGCCGGCGGCCACCAGGGTCGCAGCAGAGAAGTGGCTGATGGCATCGCCGGCCAGGTCGCGATAGGTCACTGCCAGGTCAGGCTGGGCGGTTTTCCAGGCCTGGACCACGGCGTGGCTCAGTTGGCGGGACGCCGAGTTGTCACCCAGGATGCTGGAATCGATATGCAAGAGTTTCATGTGGGATCTCCAAGTGAGGACCGCCACTGGGCGATCGGATGCTGGCAATCCTACAGGTGAATTCAATAGCTGATTAGTCGGCATAAATGCGATAGTTCGTCCCACCAGCAGGACAATCGAGCCTTTCCCCATGCAAGACCTCAACGATCTCTATTACTTCGCCAAAGTGGTGGAAGCCGGTGGCTTCGCCGCCGCCGGGCGCCAATTGGGCATTCCCAAGTCGCGTCTGTCGCGGCGCATCGCCGAACTGGAGGAGCGTCTCAAGGCCCGGCTGCTGCAGCGCACGACCCGGCAGCTCAAGCTCACCGCCGTGGGCGAGCGCTACCTGCGCCATTGCCAGGCCATGTTGCTGGAAGCGGAGATGGCCGACGAAGCCGTGGCCAGCATGGCCAGCGAACCCCGGGGACGCCTGCGGGTGTCGAGCCCGGTGGGCCTGGCCCATGAATTGCTGACGCCACTGGTGAGCAGCTTTCTGGAGAAATACCCGCAGGTGCAGCTGGAGATGCTGTTGCTCAACCGCCGTGTCGACCTGGTGACCGAAGGCATAGATGTGGCCCTGCGAGTACGCGAGCAAGGCGACGAAGACCCTTTGTTGGTCACCCGGCGCCTGCGCCCGGCGCAAACGGCGATGGTCGCCTCCCCGGCCTTCCTGCGGGACAACCCGGTGACCCACCCGCAAGACCTGAGGCACCTGCCCATACTCGGCGCCCTGGAAGCCGACCGGCTGGTACACCTGCGGCTGCTGGATCAACAGGGCAACGCCTGCGACCTGGCCCTGGAGGCGCGCCTGGGCATCGATGACTTCATCGTCCGTCGCGCCTGCGCCCTCGCCGGCCTGGGCTGCACCGTGCTGCCAATGCTGTACTGCGAAGCGGAACTGGCCAGCGGTCAGCTGGTGCAACTCCTCCCCCAGTGGTCACTGCCCGGCGGCTGGCTGCAAGCGGTGTATCCTCACCGCCGGGGTGTATTGCCGGCCGTGCGGGCCTGGATCGAGCACCTGAGTGAATCCTTCGAACGTTGTGGAGAACGTGCCCTGTGAAAGCTGCAACCCTGAATGAAGAGCAAGTGGCGCAATTCTGCCTGGGCCTGCCAGGCGCGCGGGAAGACTACAAATGGGGCGGCGTGCGGGTATTCTCGATTGCCGGCAACAAGATGTTTGCGTTGCAGAACCTGCGGGGCGAGTCCCTGGCCTTCAAGGTCGACCGGGAACTGTTTCTTGGCCATGTCGACCGTCCGGGCATTGCCCCGGCGCCCTACCTGGCCCGGGCTCACTGGATCATCATGCACAGCCCCTACCCGCTGGGGGCCGATGAACTCAAGGCCCTGCTGCAAGCGTCCCATCAATTGGTGGTGAGCAAGCTGCCCAAGCGCACCCAGGTCGGCCTGCTGCTCTAGAACAGGCTCAGCAGCCCGCTTTCCAGGAACAACCGATCAATCCAATAGACCTGATGCAAGGCCACGATCAGCCAGAACAGCGTCTGATAGGACACCTTGCGGGTCTTGTGCCGCAACAGTTGCTGAGCCAGCAAGGCACCGGGCCAGCCACCGGCCAGTTCCAGAGCGTGCAGGACCTTCTCCGGCGTGCGCTGCCCCTCGGCCCTGGCCCGGCGCTTGTCGTGCCAGTACAGCAGGAAGGTCAACAGGCTGACGGCGCCATAGGCGACCAGGGGGATGATCGAGATTGCTCGCCACCACAGGGACAACGAGCCGAACAACGGCAGTGCGCACAGCAGGACCCATACCAGCAACTTGAGCTTCAGATTGTGGATGCGCGCGCCACTGCCGGCGCGCGGTTCGCTGCGGCCCGTCGTCACGGCTGGACCGCCGTCCAGTCGACCCAACCGAACTGCCAGGTCGCCAGGATCAGCAGGCCGAAGGCAATGCGATACCAGGCAAACGCCGCATAGCTGTGGCTGGCAATGAACTTCAGCAGGCCCTTGACCGCGATCATGGCGAAGATGAAGGCCGTGACGAAGCCGATGGCGAACACCGGAAAATCATCCGGCTGGAACAGGTGGCGGTACTTGTAGCCGGAGTACACCGCGGCCCCCACCATGGTGGGCATCGCCAGGAAGAACGAGAACTCGGTGGCGGTCTTGCGCGACAGGCCGAACAGCAGCCCGCCAATGATGGTCGAGCCGGAACGCGAGGTCCCCGGGATCATTGCCAGGCATTGGGCGCAACCGACCTTGAGCGCGTCCTTCCAGGTAATGTCGTCCACCGTCTCGGCATGTACCTGATGCTGCCGGCGCTCGGCCCACAACATGATGATGCCGCCAACCACCAGGGCCGAAGCCACGGTGATGGGGTTGAACAGGTAAGCGTGAATCAGGTCGGCGAAGATCACCCCCAGCACCACCGCTGGTAGGAAAGCGATCAGCAGGTTGACGGTGAAGCGCTGGGCCTTGGGTTGGGTGGGCAAGCCCAGCACCACATCGAAGATCTTGCGCCGAAATTCCCAGACAACCGCAAGAATCGCCCCCAGTTGAATGATGATGTTGAAGGCCATCGCCCGCTCGCCCCCGAAGTCGAGCAAGTCGGCGACGATGATCTGGTGCCCGGTACTGCTGATGGGTAAAAACTCGGTCAGGCCTTCGACAATCCCAAGTATCAATGCCTGCGCGGCGGTCCAAAAATCCATCAATCCCCCATAAGGCGATGCTCCAGGCATGCCTCTTTTTTAAGTATTCAAAGCCATTACTGCGACGAGCGTAGCCGAGTTTTCGGCGCCCATAAGATCAACACAAACCTATGAAAATTCTGTGAAAAATTCAGAAAGGTTCAGGTTTTGCGTGAAGGCGCCGAAATCCTAACAGACAGGCGCAAAATGCGCCTGTGGTGTTATTGGACTTCCGTAGGGTTGGCGCTCGAAGGCAGGCGTGCTTGGATGCTCACGGCCTTTTATGACAAGAACAAGAATCTGGAGTGACCGGATGATGAATAGCTTACGCAAGATGTCCATCAGTCAGCGTTTGTGGCTGATCCTGATCGTGGCGGTGCTGACCCTGGTGACCCTGGGCGTGATGATGCTCAAGCAGATTCATGGCGACCTGTACCAGGCCAAGGCGCAGAAGACCCAGCACGTGGTGCAGACCGCCGCCGGCGTGCTCACTTACTACCAGGGCCTGGAAGCCGCCGGCAGCATGAGCCGCGAACAGGCACAGAAACAGGCGCTGCAGGTGATTCGCGGGCTGCGCTACAACCAGAACGACTACTTCTGGATCAACGATCTGACGCCGGTCATGATCATGCACCCGGCCAACCCCAAGCTCGACGGACAGAACCTGGCGGCAGTCAAGGACCCGGACGGCTTCGAAGTGTTCAACGAAATGGTAGCCCTGGCCAAGTCCAAGAGCGCCGGCATGGTGGACTATCGCTGGCCCAAGCCCGGGGCCGAGCAGCCGGTGCAGAAGACCTCCTATATCCAGCTGTTCCAGCCCTGGGGCTGGATCATCGGCTCCGGGATCTACATCGATGACCTGCAACAGGAGTTCTATGCCCAGGTACTGCGGGCCTCCTCTGTCGGCCTGGTGATTGCCCTGCTGATGGCGGGCCTGGTGGTGCTGATCGTGCGCAGCATCGTCAGCCCGCTGCGCGAGACCGTGCACGCCATGGCCAATATCGCCAGCGGCGAAAGCGACCTGACCCGCAGCCTGGATACCCATGGCCAGGATGAAGTCACCGAGCTGGCCCGACACTTCAACGGTTTCACCGCCAAATTGCGTGGGGTCGTGACGCAGTTGCAGACCAGCGCCGCGGCCCTGGAACAGTCCTCCAGCGAGCTGGGCAGCAATGCCGCCGAGGCCCAGGAGCGCAGCCAGCAACAGTCCCAGCAGATGGAACAGGTGGCCGCAGCCATCAGTCAGGTCACCAGTGGCGTTCAGGATGTTGCGAGAAATGCCGAGCACGCCGCCAGTGAAGTGCGCGAGGCCGAAGCCCAGGCCCAGCAAGGCCAGGTCAATATCGACGGCAGCCTGCAGCAGATCGATCAGCTGTCGAGCACCATCGATCAGGCGGTGGAAGTGATCCGCACCCTGGCGGCAGAAAGCACCCAGATCGGCACCGTACTGGAAGTGATCCGCTCCATTGCCGAACAGACCAACCTGCTGGCCCTGAACGCCGCCATCGAGGCGGCCCGGGCCGGGGAACAGGGTCGGGGTTTTGCCGTGGTGGCCGACGAGGTGCGCCTGCTGGCCCAGCGCACCCAGCAATCGACCGCAGAAATCCAGGGCATGATCGAGCGCTTGCAGAATCACTCGGAAGCGGCGGTCAAGGTGATTGGCGACAGCAGCCGCGCGTCGCAGTTGACCATCGAGCAGGCGGGCCTGGCCGGTACCAGCCTCAATGCCATTGGCCAGGCACTGCGTACCCTCAACGGCCTGAACGCCTCGATTGCCAGCGCCACCCTGCAACAGGCCCATGTGGTGGAAGACATCAACCACAACGTCGGCCAGGCGGCAGGCCTGTCCCAGGGCACCGCTCTGGCGGCCCAGCACTCCAGCGCCGCCAGCCGCCACCTCAAAGAGCTGTCGGAACAGCTCAATGGCCTGCTGCGCCAGTTCCGCGTCTGAGTCACTTCAGGGTCTGGGCCCCGGGCTGACGCCCAGGGCCCAGACTGGGTACAATCCGCCCCCTCCTCCACTTCCCCAAGGAACCGCCATGTCCGGGCTTGAACTGTTTGCCGCTGCGCTAGGCGTCATTGCCGTCTGGCTGACGGTTAAACAGAACCCCTGGTGCTGGCCCATCGGCCTGGTCATGGTGTTGCTCTACAGCTGGATCTTCTACGAGGTCAAACTCTATTCCGACATGCTGCTGCAGGTGGTCTACGCCGTGCTGCAGCTCTATGGCTGGTGGCAGTGGACCCGGGGCGGCGACCGCCATCAGGGGCGCCCGGTCAGCCAGTTGCAGCCCGTCGGCTTGCTCCAGGGCCTGACCCTCGGCGCGCTGGGCAGCCTGATGCTGGGAGCGGCCATGGCCCACTGGACCGATGCCGCGCAACCCTGGCTCGACGCCGCCCTGACCGCCTTCAGCCTGGTAGCCCAATGGTGGATGGCGCAGAAGCGCGTGCAATGCTGGCCGCTGTGGATCGCCGTGGATGTGATCTTCGTGGGTCTGTTCATCTACAAGGAGCTGTACCTGACCGCGGCCCTCTACGCCCTGTTCACCCTGCTGGCGGTCCAGGGCTGGCGCACCTGGCGCGCCGACCCGGCGTTGCAGTCGTGAAGGTACTGGTGCTGACCGGCCCCGAGTCCAGTGGCAAAAGCTGGCTGGCGGCCGAGCTGCAAGCGCACTTCGGCGGCATCCAGGTGGGTGAGTACGTGCGCCACTTCATCGAGCAGGAGTGCCGCGATACCTGCCTGGCGGACATCCCCGAGATCGCCCGTGGCCAGTTGGCCTGGGAGGACCAGGCCCGGGCCCGGCAACCCGCCCTGCTGATTCTCGACACCCACCTGCTGAGCAACCTGCTGTGGAGCCGGACCCTGTTCGGCGACTGCCCGCCGTGGCTGGAAACCCAGTTGCTGGCCCGGCATTACCACCTGCACCTGCTGCTGTCCCCGGAGGATGTGGCCTGGAGCGACGACGGTCAGCGCTGCCAGCCGCAACTGGCGCAGCGTCAGGCTTTCTTCGACGCCACGCAGCAGTGGCTGGACCTGCACGCGCAGCCTTATCGGGTCATTCGCGGCGATTGGCAGGAGCGCCGGCAGCAGGCCTTCGCCCTGGTTCGACAACTGCTGCTGGACTGATCCCGCCGCAGGTGCGCCCCCCCAGAGTGTCCATTCCTGAAACACTCCCCTGGCGATCAGGCCGCCATTTTCGGGGGCGGCGCCCACTGTCGGCGAAACTGTTGCGCCACTGATACACCCCCGCAGCAACCCTTGTTCCAGAGCATTGTCCCGGTTATGGCCAATGGCCGTCGGTGGTGTCTGTCTCAATCCTGAAACACCTGCTGCGTCCTTTTTCCCAGCATTTTCCCAACCCATTGATTCTTCGCAAGAAATCAAAAGCGGCACGGCTTCTGCTCTCTCCCTCTCAACGCTGACTAGGGCCAGCACTGAGAAGAAGGAATACCGCCGTGGGGACTCTGAACAAAAGTTTCACCCGCTTACTGCTGATCGGCTGTGCCGTCAGCGCGGTGTCCAGTCTTCCGGTTCTGGCGGCGGGCAATGGCGAGATCATCATCCAGCGCACCTTACAGGCACAGCCCCTTGGCCGTGCGCCTCTGCAGAAAGATCCCAATCCTGTTTCGGTCAATACCAACCCTTCAACGTTGGTCAATCAGATGACCGGCAATGAAATGACCGATGGCGATTTCGCCGGCATCAGGACTGGCGCGCTGATCCGCGGCACCGTGCTGTCCGGCAACAGCGGTGTACCGGGGATGAATGTCCTGAGCAACAGCAATAGCCATGGCCTGCCAGGCATGGCAGTGGGTCATGGCGGCGGCGCCGGGGCCAGTATTTCCGGCTCGATCAATCGGAGCATCAACACCGGCATGGCTCCCTTGAAAAATATCGGGGGCCAATGAGATGAATCGCTCAGTCCTGTTCCTTGCCTTGCTCGCCTGCTCCGGGGCCATGGCCGACTCCGCCAATCAAGCCGCCGCCACCTCCAGCATCCAGAACTCCGGCACCGGCTACACAGGCAACTTCAACGTCAACCAGGCCGCCGGCGACCAGCAACAACAGACCAACGTGCGGGCCATTGCCATCGGCACCAACGCCACGGCCACCACCAGCGTCAACCAACGCATCACCACGCCAGCCGACCGCTCGGTCAATACCAGCAGCACCATCGGCGGCAACTCTTTCAGCAACGGCAGCGGCGCACTGGGCGTGAACCAGTCGGCCGGGGCCAACAACCAGATGGCCAATGCCCTGCGGATCAGCATCAGCGCCAATCCGCAAAGCATTGACGACAGCGCCCTGTCCCAACAGAACGTGGCGCTGTTACCAAACTCGGGAGCAACTGGCACTCAACAAGGCAGCCGCCAGGTCGTTACCAGCGACCAGGCCTTCACCGGCAGCCGTGGAGTGATTCAGGTGAACCAGAGTGCCGGGGTGGGGAACCGAATGGCTAACACCCTGAGCATACGGGTCGCAGATTGACCCCTCGTAGTGCAATTAGAAAGTACCAACACTTAACCAACTAATAAGCACCGGAGAAACACCATGAAACCTACAATGGCTCTCAAACCACTGGTTTTCGCACTGGCCGCAGTCATGGCAATGGCCGCCCAGGCAGGTGGAAATAACAACGGTCACAACGGCGGTCATGGCAATGGCCATGGCGATCATGATAGAGGTCCAGATCTCGGCACTCTGCTGCAAATCACCGCCGGGGCCGGTGCTGCAGTGATCGACGTGCAGACCAGCACCTCCAACGTGGTGAAAAACCAGGGCACCAACAACAACGCCAAGATGGACAACTCCCTCAACAACTCCAACGGCAACATGGGCGCCAACGTCGCCGCCGGCGACGGCAACCAACAAGACAACGCCGCTGCCCTGGCAACCGCTGACGAAAGCTTCATCTTCGGCAGCGCCGTGGCAGCTTCCAGCGCCACCCAGATCAATAGCAACAACCATGTGAAAAACTCTTCGACACAGAACAACGCTGTGTTGAATAACTCCGGCAACAACGGTTCCGGCAACATCGGCATCAACGTCACCGCCGGCAACTTCAACCAACAGAAAAACAACCTGGCCATCGCCGTATCCGGCGGCCGCGTCGCAACCGCAGCGGCTGCAGCCAACCAGTCCTCGACCAATCTGGTCGTAGAGAACAAAGGCGTCCAGGCCTACAAAAAAGACACCCTCTCGGGCGGCTTCGTTGCCCGCGGCAGCTACAAAGGCACCGGCAGCGGCACGATCGAAGGTGACGATCATCACGGCGGCGGCTATGGCAATAACAACCGCGGTGGTGGCCACGACAACGACGATCAAAAATTCACCTTCAAGGAACAAGGCTCCATCGAACTGGCTGGCTACTGGACCCAGCAAGTGCTGACCAAAGACGGCTGGAAAAACCCAGTGGTCAACAACGCCAGCATGACCAACTCGATGAACGGCTTCTCCGGCAACGGTGGCGCCAACGTCTCGGCTGGTGTGGGCAACCAACAAAGCAACTCGCTGTCCATCGCCGCTGGCTGCAAAGCCTGCATGTAATCGCGATCGTAACGAAAGCCCCGGAAACGGGGCTTTTCCACAGTCCGGCTCAGGCGTAACGATCATGCGTACTGCGATCCTCTCCCTCCTGCTGTGCCTCTGTGTTCCCGTTGAGGCTGCGCAGATGGCCGTCGCCGGCCTGCCCGGTGGCAACCTGATCTTCAAACAGGTGCAGAGCGTACGTGAACGCAAGTTCAGCGACATCGTCGAGCAGAAGACCGACTTCAGTTGCGCCGCCGCCGCGCTGGCGACCGTTCTGCGCCAGGCCTACTGGCTTGACGTCGATGAGGAGCACGTCATCAAGGGCATGCTGGTCAATTCGGATCAGAATCTGGTCCGCACCCAGGGCTTTTCCATGCTCGATATGAAGCGCTACGTGGAAAGCATCGGCATGCGCGCCCGAGGCTACCGGATTCCGCCCGACAAGCTCGAAGCGGTGACCATTCCGGTGGTGGTACTGATGGAAATTCGCGGCTACAAGCACTTCGTGGTGATGCAGCGGGCCCAGAAAGGCTGGGTCTACATCGGTGACCCGGTATTGGGTCACAAGCGTTACTCCCATGAAGACTTCGTCAAAGGCTGGAATGGAATCGTGTTCGCCATCATCGGTCCCGGCTACGACAAGACCAACGCCTTGCTCGACCCGCCTGCCCCGCTGACCGCGAAAAACAAGCTCGATGGTTTCTACCCGGTCAAAGACACGGACCTGATGGACTTCGGTTTTATCCAGAGCGACTTCTTCTAGAAGCCCGAACAATCATAAAGGGGCAGGACGCTCCGGGAGCAGCAAGCAGATGAAGACTTCATACTGGCTGGCCGCCGCCTGCCTGGCAGCAGCTCTTCCAGCCCATGCTGGTTTCAAGCCCGAACTTATCCAGGATCAGGAATTATCGCAGTTACGGGGCCGTTACGTGATGCCGGGGCGGATTATCAGCTTCGGCATTGTCATGAGCAGTACCTGGCGCAACGCCAGCGGTGACCTGATCGGTGCGACCACCTCGCTGCAGATCCAGCAAGCCACCATCAAACCGGAATTCTACGTCTCCACCATCACCCAGACCGGTGACGGCACCACGCCGCCCCCAGGCACCGGCAATGTGATCGGCGGTGCAGGCCTGGCCAGTGGCCAGGGCGTGACCCAGAGCGTGAGAGCCGCCGGTGATGGCAACTCTGCCTACAACAACATCAGCATCAATGTCACAGAGGCCAACCAGGCGCCCGCCTTGGCCGCTGGGGCCGGCCAGGCCTTGATGAGCGGCCAGACCATCACCGGCAGCAACGCCGCCGGTAGCGTGGCGGTATCGGCCCTCAATGGCGGTATCCAGATGGCGATACAGGCCAACGGCAATCAGGGCAGCGCCCTGCAGCAAGTGGCCCAGGGCAATCTGTTGCAGAACACCCAGTTGTTGGGTAACAGCAACCTGGTCAACAACCTGACTCAACTCAATGTGGTGCTCAGAAACAACGGGCCCAGCAACGGTGTTTTGGACTGCAACCTGACAACGCTCGACGCTCTACGCAAATTCTGATCTTGAACTACGCTGGTTCTCGACCATTGGGGTTCACAAGGGACGGTTTATTTCATGTACCGATCGGTGTCACTGCGCGCAGTCATGTGTTTAAGCACTCTATTTCCGGCGGCGCTGGTTCAAGCCGCGCCGGATGCCGATGTAGAGACCCTGAAACGCGAACTTCTGGAGCTCAAGCAACGTTACGAAGTGCAGCAGAAGGCCCTGGCGGTACTGGAGCAGCGAGTCCGGCAGGTAGAAGACCAACCCGCGGCGCCACCGCCCAAGCGCCTGGCCAAATCGCCAGCTGATCTCAGAGGCAATCAACAGGTTGCCGGCACTGGCGCCGCAGCGGCGTCCGGAGGAGCAGCCGGGGGCGCTTCCTACGGTCAGTCGCTCAAGGACGATTCGGCTCCGGCCCAAAGCGTCAGCAACCTGTACGACGAGGCCAGTGGCTTCTTCGGTGGCGGCAAGTTCAGCGTCGAGACCGGCTTGACCTACGCCCGCTACGACGCTCGGCAACTCACGGTCAACGGCTTCCTTGCGCTGGACTCGATCTTTCTCGGCAACATCAACCTGGACCGGATCAAATCCGATACCTGGACCCTGGACCTGACCGCTCGCTATAACCTCAACAACCGCTGGCAATTCGACATCAACGCCCCCGTGCTGTATCGCGAGTCCACCTTCCAGTCCGGTGGTGGCGGCGGTGCCGGCACCCAGACCACCGAAGAATCGGTGACCCGTGACCCGACATTGGGGGACGTGAACTTCGGCGTGGCTTACAAATTCCTCGACGAATCGGAGTTCTGGCCCGACGCCGTGGCGACCCTGCGAGTCAAGGCCCCCACCGGCAAGGAACCGTTCGGGATCAAGCTGGTGCAATCTGCGGGCAACAACAACCTGTTCGTACCTGAAAGCCTGCCGACCGGTAACGGTGTCTGGTCGATCACCCCCGGGATCTCCCTGGTCAAGACTTTCGATCCGGCGGTGCTGTTCGGCACCTTGGCCTACACCCACAACCTGGAAGAGTCGTTTGACGACATCAGTTCCACGGTTGGCAGCAAGACCCCTGGCAAAGTCCGCCTGGGCGACAGCTTCCAGATCGGCGCCGGTGTGGCTTTCGCCCTCAACGAGAAGATGAGCATGTCCTTCTCGGTGTCCGACCTGATACAGCGCAAGAGCAAACTCAAGCAGGATGGCGGCGATTGGCAGTCGGTGGTTTCCAGCGACGCCAACGCCGGTTACTTCAACGTCGGCATGACCATTGCGGCCACCGACAACCTGACCATTGTGCCCAACCTGTCCATCGGCCTGACCGAGGACGCCCCGGCCTTCACCTTCAGCCTGAAATTCCCTTACTACTTCTGATCCACCGGCAAAAACGCCAAGGCCCGCGGCGATTCCCCAATCGCAGCGGGCCTTGGCGTTTTTGCCGCCCTAGCGGATCTGGTGTTTGTGCAGCAAACGGTAGAAAGTCGGACGCGAGATGCCCAGGACCCGGGCGGCAACGCTGAGGTTGTCACTGTGCCGGTTGAGCACGTCGCACAGGGCCTGACGCTCGGCGCGGTGCTTGTAGTCCTCCAGGGTGCCCATGGGCAGATCCTGGGCTTGCAGGCCTTGCAAGCCCAGATCACTGGCCTGAATCTGCCGGCCCTCGGCCAGTACCAGGCCCCGGCGCACCCGGTTGGCCAGTTCGCGGACATTGCCCGGCCAGTCGTGCTTGCCCATGGCCACCAGGGCGTCCTCACTGAAACTGCGTGGCCGGCGTCCGGTTTCCTGGCTGTAGAAGTGGGCAAAGTGGCTGGCCAGCATCCCTAAATCGCCATGACGCTCACGCAGTGGCGCGGTAATCACCTGCAGCACGTTCAACCGGTAATACAGGTCCTCACGAAAACGACCGCTGGTGATGGCCGCCTCGAGGTCCACGTGGGTCGCAGCCAGGACCCTGACATCCACCGGTATCGGCTGGCTGCCGCCCACACGCTCGATGTGCTTTTCCTGCAGGAAGCGCAGCAGATTGGCTTGCAGCTCCAGCGGCAGATCGCCGATCTCATCGAGGAACAAAGTGCCGCCGTGGGCCGCCTCGATGCGCCCGACCTTGCGCTGGTGCGCCCCGGTAAAAGCGCCCTTTTCATGGCCGAAGAGTTCGGACTGGATCAGGTGTTCGGGAATCGCCCCGCAGTTGATCGCCACAAATGGCTTGTCGTGACGCTGGGACTGGCGATGCAGGGTACGCGCCACCAGCTCCTTGCCGGTGCCGCTCTCGCCGCGGATCAGTACCGGCGACTCGGTGGGCGCCAGCTTGCTCAGCAGCTTGCGCAGGTCGCGGATGGGCCGGCTGCTCCCCAACAACTCGTGCTCGGGCTGGTCCACATGGACCGCGCCCTGGCCCCTGAGGCGGGCCATGCCGAAGGCCCGTCCCAGGGTCACCTGGACCCGGGAGACGTCGAACGGCAGGGTATGGAAGTCGAAAAACCATTCACAGACAAAGTCACCGACCTTTTGCAGGCGCAGGACTTCCGGACTCAGCACCGCGATCCACTCGGTGCCGCTGTGGCTGATCAGGTCCTTGACCGCTTCCGGACGCTCCAGGTGAAAAGGTTGCAGGCGCAGCAAGCCGACATCGCAGGAGCGCTCGCGGGCAGACTCCAGGTCACAGCTGTCCACATCCCAGCCAATAGCGCGCAGCCCGGGCAGAAGACGATGGCAGTCATCACAGGGGTCGACCACCAGCAAGCGGCGCTGCACGGGAGCTTCGAGCATGACTGGTCCTTGGCGCCAAAAGAGGGAAAAGTTATTAGAAACAGTGGTTTGGCAAACCTGGCTGTAACGTTAGCAAGAACTTGACGCTTGAATGTATCAATTGCTTATAGCGCTGCTTACCAAAGGAACTAACGCGCTGCCAGAACTTCGCCCCGAGCGACTGATTGTCGCAGTCTTTTTTTAAGAACCCCGTAACTAATGGTGTTGTCACAGGGCCCACGTACGAAAGTTGTAAAAACTTGTTTTTCAGTGTGACCCGATCACTACCTCAGTGCATCAGTACAAGTGACCAGCCGAACGGTAAGCCCAACCGACGGCACATCATCTGATTGGGCACATAGAGAGAAGACCCCATGAACGCCCCGCTCCGTAGAAACGAAGCACTTTTGATCGCCGACCGCGCATTCAAGCCTTTTCAATGCGTGGCCTGGGCCCCACAGGACGGGAACGGCGAGCTCAGCCTGAGCGTCATCGACCGTACCAGTACCCGTATCGGTCACACCCAGATTCCCAGCAGTGCCTACTCCGATCCAGCCCAACTGGAAGACCTGCTCAAACAAGCCCGCGCTGAACTGAGCCAGGAAGGTTATATCTTGCAGTCCTGGGCCATGCCCAAGTAAGTGATGCTGTTAGCGGATCACCCGAACAGGTGATCCGCTATTTAGGCAAAACAACTAAGCACGCTATCTATTTTTCCCTCGCTGCAACTTTTATCTTCAGCGTAGTGGTTGTTTTCGCTAGTGCAGAAGCTGCACCTCCTCGCTATTTCCAACCAGTGTCCCTTTTGCTTCATCGATGCCCTCTCAGGGCCGCCCCATCAGCGGGTCACTGATACTGTGTGCCCCGGTTTCCAGTCGTCCGGCTACCCTGCGCAACCAGCCTGCGTCACTGCGCAGGGTCAAGTCATACCAGCCACCGCTGGACTCACAGGCGAAAACCTGGCGCACCTCTGCCCCCCCAGGCACGACCAGGGTCCATGGTCCCTGTTGGGTATAAGGGCAGCGATCGATAGTGACCGATACCCCACGCGTCCCCGGATTGCTCAGGGTGAACTGCAGTTGGTTATTGCTGGACGTCACCAACAGCTCAGGCTGGAGCTGTTGCAGTTGGCCGCTGAAGCTGCGGTGGAAGCCATTGGGACCCAATACCCACAGCTGGTAGCGCTCCACCACTGGCCAGCTGTCCTGCAGCGCCTTGCCGGCCTCCACCGTGTAGCGCCGCGGGATATCGCTCAGGTGCAGGCCGTCGTACACATGGAACACCGCGCCCTGCTCGCCAGTGTTCTGCAAGCTCAGGGACAGGGTCTTGGCCTTGGGGTCCACCTGGCTGTCGACATGCAGACGATAAGGCAGTGCCCGTGAAGGTCGGGCCAGCCGCGGCTGGTGCGGTGGCAACTGCTGGCTGGCCAAGGGTAGCGGCACCTGGAGCAGCTTCTCCTGGCGCTGGCGCAAAGCGTCGGCGGCCTGCCGGGTGGTGGTCTGCAGCGCCGGCAATGGCTCATGGTTGGGGTCGACGAAATTCAACGCCGACGTCAGGTCGCCACATACCGCCCGCCGCCATGCACTGATATTGGGCTCGCGCACGCCAAAGCGTTTTTCGAGAAATTGCAGCACCGAGGTGTGATCGAACACCTGGGAATTGACCCAGCCTCCCCGGCTCCAGGGAGACAGCACCAGCATCGGTACCCGCGGCCCGGGACCATACACGCCGCCATCGGGCAGCGGTTGCTGGGTCGAACCGGGTGGCGCCGGATGCTTGAACAGTTCGCTGTCGAAACCCAGCGTGGACTTGCCGGCAAAGCTGCCATCCTGACGCTGGGAAGGTGCCGACGGCGACGGCATATGATCGAAGAAGCCATCGTTTTCATCGTAGGTCAGCAACAGCACGGTCTTGCTCCAGACCTCGGGATTGCGGGTCAACGCCAGGAGAATCTCCTGGGTGAACCAGCCGCCCTGGACCGGACTCGATGGGCCGGGATGCTCGGAATAGGCGGCCGGCGCCACAATCCAGCTGACCTGGGGCAACTTGCCGGCCTGCACGTCATTGCGAAATCCACCAATGATCGCCTCCAGATTGCTGCCGCTGCTGGCCGGCAAGGTATTGCCATTGCCCTTGTACAACGCAGCGACGGCGTTCAAGGCATCGCTGTAAGGCACAAAGGCATTGAAGTCCTTGGGCGGTTGGGCCGGATTGCCCACCTGTACGCTGGCGGCGCGGTACTGACGGAAGCCGGCCAGGGGGTTGTCGCCAAAATTGTCCGGCAGGTGCTGGTAGACCTTCCAACTGACACCCTGCTCTTCCAGGCGTTCGGGATAGGTCTTCCAGCTGTAGCCGACGTTTACCGCACCCGGGCCATCCCATTCATTGACCACCGCAGCGACCTTTGCCGCGCTCGGGCCGTTGCTGCCGGTCCAGAGAAACAACCGATTGGGGTTGGTCCCGGCGTGTACCGAACAGTGATAGGCGTCGCACAGGGTGAAGGTGTTGGCCAGGGCGAACTGGAATGGCAGCTCCTGCTCACGGTAATAGCCCATGGACGTCGCTGTCTTGTGGGTCGGCCAGGCGCTCATGCGGCCGTTGTCCCAGGCCGAATGGGCATCCACCCATGAATGAGGCGTGCCACTGACGCGCTGGGCGTTGCCTTTGCTGCTGTCCAGGTGATAGGGCATCACCAGCCGGCCCTTACCCTGTTGCTCCCAGACCGTGCGCTGACCGGGCAGTGGAATGGTAAAGCGGTCGCTGAAGCCCCGTACCCCGGGAAAAGTACCGAAGTAATGATCGAAAGAGCGATTTTCCTGCATCAGGATCACTACGTGTTCGACATCCTTGATCGTCCCCGTACGGTTATTCGCCGGTATGGCCAGGGCTTGGCGAATAGCCAGGGGCAAGGATGAAAAGAATGAACCGATAGCGGCCGCTTGCAATAGCTTCCTGCGTGAAAGACTGGGCATGGGTCTTTGAATCCTTGTGGTTGCAGCGCGATATATGACGCTGCAAGCAAAAGTATTCATTTCAAATAACAAGGCAGTGACATTGCCATTGCAATTACATCAAGCCGATATTGCCCAGACCTGCGACTTCGCAAATTGACCATGTTTTCAAGGTTGCAAAAGAATGTTTTATGAAGAAAACACCCGAGCCTGCAAACTTGTCATCAATAGCCAGGTCCAGAAACAATATCGACCCGTCGCCTTACTGAAGATTGTCCGCCACTTCATTGCGTTGAACCCGCAACGGATTGAACGCCAGCCGGATAAACTGCGGGTCCCGCGCGAGTTTGTAGTCCGGACCGACAAAGTACTCCTTGGCCCCCGGATCATTCTTGCCCAGATATAGAATCCAGGCCGTTGTAATACCGGCGAACTCGTTTTCCCGGACACTGCGCACCGGACTGAAATGGGTGGCGTTATGGGCCGTGGCACTCCATCCCGGCACCGCCTTGATCAACCCGCCCTGCCAAAGCCGCGGCCAGGCCCAGGCCGGCACCACTACATCCGCGGCCCCGGTAAGCACCAGGGTCGGGGTCTTGACGGTGGAGCCCAGGCCTATGGGACCGGGTTCGATGGGCAGTGAGCCGATGTAGCGCAGCTGTGGATCGATGCCCTGCAAGGTGCCAGGCAGCAGGCTCGACGAGAGGATCGACGCCCCGCCGCCAGCGGAATGCCCCGCCACTATCGTGCGAGTCAGATCGACCTTGCCGAACAACGGTGAGGTTGGGTCCTGGTTGAGCTTGCTCAGCTCAAGGGCACCCAGGACATGCATGGTGGGCGCGGTATTGATGAAGTCGGAGGAGATGATCACGATAAAACCGTAACTCGCCCACAGCCTCATCAAATCGGTGTATTGCCCCTGATTGGAAAGGATGCCGCCAACAAAGTTGACCGCCGGCAACTTGTCCAGATTCCTTATATTGCTCGGATAATAAACACTGGTGGAAACCGGACTGGCAAACCCATAGGGAAAGGACGAATTGCATTGAACGCTGTTGTCCAGCAGCATGATCCTCGCCAATACACCCAACAGACCGCGACAGTCACTCAAGACCGCATTGGTAGTGACCTTGTAGGGCCCTGGAGACTTGGCATATTGATCATTGGCCAGCCCCAGTGCCGGAACAAGTTGCGAGGCACCGGCCAGACTCCCAAAAGCAACTAAGACTCCAGCCAAACATAGTTGCACTGCCACCTTGCGTATCGATCTCATTGATAGTTCCTTTATCTGCCTGCTTTCCCTGCAAGACCGGATACTCCCTCCTGGCCGTGCACTCACTACTGCCAATCACCTGAACTTCATCTCACTGCAACAAGCCTGAAACACTCAACCTTAGTTGCCCAGCGGACTCTGGCGACCCTAGAACAAGACAAATTCCAAGGTCAATCCTTATTCAAACTAGAGCAGCCCACCGAAGCGCCGATAGAAGCTTTCCCCCACATCCGGTAGCGGGCCATCAGCGCTCTCCAGAGCCGTGGCCAGCCACTCCTCGGCCTTGGCCTGGATCAAGCGATAGATGTTGCGACACAGCTGGCGCGCCGCACGGCCCTCCCAATCGCCGGGAAGCAGTTCGTCCGGCAACTGCGGGTCGCGCAGCAACAGCTTGCGGTACTCATGAATCAGCAGCAGGCGAGCCAGGAAACAGTCGGATGGTTGCAACTGCTCCTGCTCGCGCAGGGCCTGCCAGAGGGGGCGAAACAGTTGGATGAATTCACTGTAATGGGCTGCCAGTTCGTCAATGTTCCAGCTCTCGCGCACCTGCTGGCGCAGGGCCCTGGAGCCGAGCACGTCCTCGGGTGCAGTGGCAAAGACAATGGTGTCGTCCTGGGCGCCAAGCTCCAGCAAGGTGGCATTGATATCGGCGCGATCGCTGCGCGGGCACGCCAGCATCAGCGGCGCCATCGCGGCAAACCCTTGCCACTCCAACTCTTCACGCACTTGCTTGCGCAACTCCGGTTGCAGTTGTCCGAGCATTACCAGGCTCCAGGAACCATCCCAGGCCGGCACACCGGCGCTGTAGACCCGCTTGAACGCCTTGTCGAATCGCCGGCGACCGGCCAGGGTCAGGCTGTAATAACTGCGGCGCCCGACCTTTTCGGCAGTCAGCCACCCCTCCTTGCTCAGGCGGAAGATCGAAGTGCGGATCAGCCGCTCGTTGATCCCCATGGGCTCCAGCAGTTGAATCAGGCTGCCCAGCCAGACGGTGCCGCCATGGGGTTCGATGGCATCGCCGTACAGGGTGATGATCAGCGAACTGGCGCGGATCGGGGTCTGCTCCTGAAAGCGTTTGATCAGATGGTTCAGTGGCGCTAGGGACGACATGGGCGTACCGGAAAAAAAGGAAGGAATATAGCCGGTTTCAGGCCGTCGCAGCGGCCCGGGGTGTTCATTGGCCGGCCTTGGGACGAAAGCCGCCGTCGGCGATTCGCGGCCGGTCGTCCTCGACCCGAGACAGCGGCTCACAGACTTGCATCTGCTCCAGGCAGCGACGGGTCAAGTGCTGGTACTCCCGAGTGCCGGCCAGCTTCCAGGCCACTTCCTCGTCGCTCAACTGACGCGTGACCCGCGCCGGCGCGCCCATCACCAGCGATTGCGGCGCGCATTCGAAACCGGCCTTGACCAGCGCCGCCGCCGAAACGAAGGAACGCGGCGCAATGAAGGCGTTGTCCATCACCACCGCATTCATGCCCACCAGCGCGTCGGCGCCAATCCGGCAACCGTGCAACACTGCGCCATGGCCGACATGGCCATTGCGCTCCACCACCGTGTCGCTATCGGGGAAACCATGCATCACACAGGTGTCCTGCAGATTGGCCCCCTCTTCGAGGACAATCCGGCCAAAATCCCCCCGCAGGCTGGCCAGGGGGCCGACATAGCAATGGGGGCCGACTATCACATCGCCGATCAGCACCGCCGAAGGGTGCACATAGGCACTGGGATCGACCACCGGAATCAAGCCATCAAGGCTGTAGCACGTCATGCTGCTTCCCTCTCTGATCAGCAGAAACTGCTGTTGTTGGAGCGGCTGGGGGGCGCTGCACTTGCCTGCGAATACAACGCCGAGAATGCGCGACGCCACCCAATCCAGGATACCGATACAACGCGGACGGCATTTTGTATCAGGTTATTCTCGCTACACAACCGTTCTCCAAGACACAGGCCTGGCTCGCCACAGGCGCCACAACCCGCAAAGCATAAAGGATACGGCCTCAATTACCGGCCCAAGGCAGCATCCCATCGACCTGCCGCCCCGAATAGAACGCAGCTGAAGCCGAAAGATAGGACACATTAACAATCTATTAATCTTGATTTTATGTATCGCATTGGCGATATACTCGGCGAAAACCGGCTCCCGGGCCGACCCGACAATCGAGCCGGCAACCGGCCGCATCACTCCGAGGACATCCGCCATGCCTCAACACCCGACCATGAACTTTGCCACCATCCTGTTCTCCATCAGCGAGGGCGTCGCCCTCCTCAGCCTCAACCGTCCCGAACAGCTCAACAGTTTCAACCCACAGATGCATGGCGAGGTGCAGGCGGCCCTCAAGCACGTGCGCAACAACCCCGAGGTGCGGGTCCTACTCCTGACCGGCGAAGGCCGCGGCTTCTGCGCGGGGCAAGACCTTGGCGAGCGCGACGTCGCCCCCGGCGATGCAGCGCCTGACCTGGGGGAATCCATCGAACAGTTCTACAACCCGCTGGTGCGCGAGCTGCGCGACCTGCCATTGCCGGTGATCTGTGCGGTCAATGGCGTGGCCGCCGGCGCTGGCGCCAACCTGCCCCTGGCCTGCGACCTGGTACTGGCAGCGCGCTCCGCGAGCTTTATCCAGGCCTTCTGCAAACTCGGGCTGATTCCCGATTCCGGCGGCACCTGGCTGCTGCCACGGCTGGTGGGCATGGCCCGGGCCAAGGCCCTGGCCCTGCTCGGCAACCGCCTGAGCGCCGAACAGGCCGAGCAATGGGGACTGATCTACCAGTGCGTGGACGACGCCTTGCTGCGCGATGAAGCCCTGAGCCTGGCCCGACACCTGGCGACTCAACCCACCTATGGCCTGGCGCTGATCAAACGCAGCCTGAATGCCAGCCTGCACAACAGCTTCGACCAGCAACTGGAGCTGGAGCGCGACCTGCAACGCCTGGCGGGACGCAGCGAAGACTATCGAGAAGGTGTCAGCGCCTTCATGGACAAGCGCCCTCCTGTGTTCAAGGGGCGCTGACATGGCCCCGCTGCGTCGTAGCGCAGAGACTGCCGCAGTGGGTGCCGGGGCATGGGCCCCCCCTGATCCTCCAGAGGCGCCAACCCGCGCCTGCAGAACTCCCCGCAAGCCCTTCGTGCCTCTTGCGGGTCATGCACTCAGAACCCGCAGTGACGGGTTGAACGACAACAACAATACGAGTGACACCATGAACATGCCGATAGCCAGAACCGTGCCCGAAGCGCCGCTGGACCCGATGGAAACCGCCAGCATCGACCACTTGCGCCAGCATCAGCTGGAGCGCCTGCGCTGGAGCCTGAACCACGCCTACGCCAACGTCCCCCTGTATCGCCAGCGCTTCGACGCCCTGGGCGTGCACCCCCAGGACATCCAGCGCCTGGAGGACCTTGCCCAACTGCCCTTCACCACCAAGTCCGACCTGCGGGACAACTACCCCTACGGCATGTTCGCGGTGCCCATGCAGGAGGTGGTACGCCTGCATGCCTCCAGCGGCACCACCGGCAAGCCCACGGTGGTGGGCTATACCCGCAACGACATCGATACCTGGGCCCAGGTGGTGGCCCGGTCGATCCGCGCGGCCGGCGGCCGGCCCGGCGACAAGGTGCATGTTTCCTATGGCTACGGCCTGTTCACCGGCGGCCTGGGGGCACACTACGGTGCCGAACGCCTGGGGTGCACCGTGATTCCCATGTCCGGCGGCCAGACCGAGAAGCAGGTGCAACTGATCAAGGATTTCCAGCCGGACATCATCATGGTCACGCCGTCCTACATGCTCAATATCGCCGACGAGATCGAACGCCAGGGCCTCGATCCCCACAAGCTGGCCCTGCGCCTGGGAATCTTCGGCGCCGAACCCTGGACCGACGAACTGCGCAGCGCCATCGAGCAGCGCCTGGGCATCCGCGCCCTGGATATCTACGGGCTGTCGGAGATCATCGGTCCGGGAGTGGCCATGGAATGCGCCGAGACCCGCGACGGCCCGACCCTCTGGGAGGATCATTTCTACCCCGAAATCATCGACCCGCTGACCGCTCAGGTGCTGCCCGATGGCGAAATGGGCGAGCTGGTGCTCACCTCCCTGAGCAAGGAGGCACTGCCGATGATCCGTTACCGCACCCGCGACCTGACCCGCCTGCTGCCGGGGACGGCGCGGCCCATGCGACGCATCGACAAGATCACCGGGCGCAGCGACGACATGCTGATCATTCGCGGAGTCAATGTGTTTCCCACCCAGGTGGAGGAGCAAGTGCTCAAAGCCGTGCACCTGGCCCCCTGTTACGAGATCCATCTGTATCGCCACGGCAACCTCGACAGCGTCGACATTCACGTCGAGCTCAAGAGCGAGCATCAGCAGCTGGGAGATGAACAGCAAAGGGCCATCTGCAGCGAGCTCAGTCGCCACATAAAGACCCATATCGGCATCAGCTCACGTATCGTTTTACAGCCCCCCTTCAGCATCAAGCGTTCGGAAGGCAAGGCCTGCCGAGTGGTCGACCGCCGCAAATAGCGTTGACGCAAGCACTGGAGCCCCGCCATGACGGGGCTTTTTTTCGCCCGCCATTCAAGCCGCGAGGCAAAGCGATACGGAAACAAAACATGACACGTTATTTTGTGTTTGATATTTATTTGTGTATCACATATAAACATTCACAGCCTCACCCACACCTGCAACCCGGGAGACACTCATGTACGCACAGCTGGTAGAGACGGGGATCAAGCGCATCAAGCCGCTGGCAGAAATGTCCGAGCAGGAGCGCACCTTCCAGGAAAAAATCGACGGGGAAATCAAGATCGAGGCCAAGAACTGGATGCCCGATGCCTACCGCCAGACCCTGATCCGGCAGATTTCCCAGCACGCCCATTCGGAAATCGTCGGCATGTTGCCCGAAGGCAACTGGGTCACCCGCGCCCCGACCCTCAAGCGCAAGCTGCAACTGATGGCCAAGATCCAGGACGAAGCCGGCCACGGCCTGTACCTGTACAGCGCCATGGAAACCCTCGGCGCCGATCGCGACGAGGAAATCGCCAAGCTCCACAGCGGCCGGGCCAAGTATTCGAGCATCTTCAACTACCCGACCCTGAACTGGGCCGACATGGGCGCCGTGGGCTGGCTGGTGGACGGTGCCGCCATCGTCAATCAGGTGGTGCTGCAACGCACCTCCTATGGCCCCTACTCCCGGGCCATGGTGCGCATCTGCAAGGAAGAGAGCTTCCACCAGCGCCAGGGCTACGAAATCCTCCTGACCATGATGCGCGAGGGCAACCCGGCACAGCGGGAGATGGTCCAGGACGCCATCAACCGCCTCTGGTGGCCAGCGCTGATGATGTTCGGCCCCAGCGACGAACACTCCCCCAACAGTGCCCAGTCCATGGCCTGGAAGATCAAGCGCCAGAGCAACGACGAACTGCGCCAGCGCTTCATCGACCAGACCATCCCGCAACTGGAGCTGCTGGGCTGCACCTGCCCCGACCCGGAGCTGAAATGGAACGCCGAGCGCGGTCATTACGACTTCGGCGAAATCCAGTGGCAGGAATTCTACGAGGTGCTCAAGGGCAACGGCCCGTGCAACCAGGAGCGCCTGGAGACTCGCCGCCAAGCCATCGACGACGGCGCCTGGGTCCGGGCCGCCGCCGTGGCCCACGCCCAGAAGAAAGCCCAGAAGAAAGCCAACAAGAACGCCGCCTGAGCGCGCCCAGCCTGATCCGGAGTCAATGCCATGTCTGAATGGACCCTTTACGAAGTCTTCGTGCGCAGCAAGCACGGCCTCAATCACAAACATGTGGGCAGCGTGCATGCCGCCGACGACGCCATGGCCATGAACAATGCCCGGGACCTGTACACCCGACGCAGCGAAGGCGTCAGCCTGTGGGTGGTGCCCTCGGCGCAGATCGTCGCCTCCTCCCCGGATGACAAGGACCCGCTGTTCGATCCTGCGGACGACAAGGTCTACCGCCACGCCAGCTTCTACCAGCTGCCCCCTGAAGTCGGACACATGTGAGGCCGGCCATGACCCCTGCAAACGATCTGATCAACCACCTGCTGCGCCTCGGCGACAGCGCCCTGATCCAGGGCCAGCGCCTGTGCGAATGGTGCGGCCGGGCCCCGGCCCTGGAAGAAGAACTGGCGCTGATGAACGTCGGCCTCGATCTGGTGGGCCAGGCCCGCAACTGGCTGGACTATGCCGCCGAACTGCTGGCCGATGGGCGCGACGCCGATCACCTGGCCTTCCGCCGGGACGAGCGAGCCTACCGCAACCTGTTGCTGGTGGAGCAGCCCAATGGCGATTTCGCGGTCACCCTGCTCAAGCAGTTTTTCTACGACGCCTGGCACCTGGAAACCCTCAAGGGCCTGAGCCAATCAACGGATGAACGGATGGCCGGCATCGCCGCCAAAGCGCTCAAGGAAGTCACCTACCATCTGCGCCGCTCCAGCGAATGGGTCGAGCGCCTGGGAGACGGCACCGAGGAAAGCCACCAGCGCATGCTTCAGGCGATCCCGCGGCTGTGGCGCTTCACTGGCGAGCTGATCGACCAACACGCCGCTGAAATCGAACTGCACCGGGCCGGCCTGTGGGCCGATCCGGTCCAGGTGGCCGACGCCTGGCGCGCCTGCGTCGAAACCCTGTTCGCCCGGGCCACTCTGCCCGTGCCCGAAGCCCCGAGCCACTTCTACCTGGATGCGCGCCAGGGCCTGCACACCGAGCACCTGGGCCCGCTGCTGGCCCAGATGCAATTCCTGCCGAGGGCCTATCCCGATGCGGTCTGGTGAATTGATCGGCAGCGACCAGGGTGCGCGCGCGCTGCAACAAGGCGATCTGGAGCTGGCCTGGAGCACCCTGGATCAGGTCATGGACCCGGAGGTGCCAGTGGTCAGCGTGCTCGACCTGGGTATCGTGCGCGACCTGGACTGGCAGGCCGGCCATCTGCAGGTGGCGGTCACCCCGACCTACTCCGGCTGCCCGGCCACCGAAGTGATCGAGAGCGATATCCGCCAGGCCCTGGAACAGGCCGGTTTCCAGGCCCCGCGGCTGATACGCCAGCTGACCCCGGCCTGGACCACCGACTGGATCACCGAGCGCGGTCGCCAGCGCTTGCGAGCCTATGGCATCGCGCCGCCTTCGGGCAGCAGCAAGCGCAGCCTGCTGGGGGAGGTGCCCGAAGTGCTCTGCCCGCAATGCGGCAGCGCCCACAGCGAGCGCCTCAGCGAATTCGGCTCCACCGCTTGCAAGGCCCTGTACCGCTGCCGCGACTGCCTGGAACCCTTCGACTATTTCAAGTGCATCTGAGCCGCTCGCCGCCTCAGAGGAGAATCAGCATGAGCCAGTTCCATTCCCTGACCATCAAGGACGTGCGCAGCGAAACCCGCGACGCGGTGTCCATCGCCTTCGACATACCCCAGCACCTGCAGGCGCAGTTCCACTTCACCCAGGGCCAGCACCTGGTGCTGCGCGCCGAGCTTGAGGGCGAGGAGGTACGGCGCTCTTATTCGATCTGCAGCGGCGTCAATGACGGCGAACTGCGCATCGCGGTGAAGCGCGTCGTCGGCGGGCGCTTTTCGGCGTTTGCCAACGAACAGCTCAAACCCGGGCAGTCGCTGGACGTCATGCCCCCCGCAGGCCGCTTCCATGTCGAGCTTGATCCGGCGCGTCACGGCCACTACCTGGCGGTGGCCGCAGGCAGCGGCATCACGCCGATCCTGTCGATCATCAAGAGCACCCTGGAGGGCGAGCCGCTCAGCCGCTTCACCCTACTCTACGGCAACCGCTCCAGTGCCTCGGCGCTGTTTCGCGAACAGCTGGAAGACCTGAAAAACCGCTACCTGCAGCGCCTGAACCTGGTGTTCGTCTTCAGCCGCGAGCAGCAGGACGTCGACCTCTACAACGGCCGCATCAACCAGGAAAAGTGCCAGCAGCTATTTACCCGCTGGCTCGACGTCAGCCAATTGGACGCGGCCTTCATCTGCGGCCCCCAAGCCATGACCGAGACCGTGCGCGACAGCCTCAAGACAGCCGGCATGGGCGCCGAGCGCATCCACTTCGAACTGTTCCACGCCGCCGGTGACAGCCAGAAGCGCCAGGCCCGGGAAGCCACCCGCGCCCAGGACCCGCAGGTCAGCCAGATCACCGTGATCAGCGATGGCCGGGCCCTGGCCTTCGACCTGCCGCGCAACAGCCTGAGCCTGCTGGACGCTGGCAACGCCCAAGGCGCCGAACTGCCCTATTCGTGCAAGGCCGGGGTCTGCTCCACCTGCAAATGCAAGGTCGTCGAAGGTGAGGTGGAAATGGACAGCAACCACGCCCTGGAAGATTACGAAGTGGCGGCCGGTTACGTCCTTGCCTGCCAGTCGTTCCCGGTCAGCGACAAGGTGGTGCTGGACTTCGACCAGCTCTGAGCGAACCGGTAGTGCGCGTGCCCATAACAAGAACAACAGAGAAAACCTCATGAGCCCACAAGAGATAGACCGCATCACCTGCCACCCGGACTTTATCCAGCTGGTGCGGCGCAAACAGCGACTCTACTGGTCGCTGACCCTGATCATGCTCCTGGCCTACTACGGCTTCGTCCTGCTGGTGGCCTTTCACCCCGGCCTGCTGGGCCAGTCGCTGTCCGGCGGGGCCACCAGCGTCGGCATGCCAGTGGGGGTGGCGATGATCGTCCTGGCCTTCGCCCTGACCGGCTTCTACGTTTACCAAGCCAACCAACTGCTGGACCCGCTGAACGACAAACTCAAGCGCGAGTACCGGTCATGAAGCGCGGTGCAGGAGTCATCCTGCTGCCCTGCCTGCTGGCCTCGGACCTGGCCCTGGCCGCCGACGACAGCGCCCGCGCGCTGAACTGGAACGCCATCGGCATGTTCCTGGTGTTCGTCCTGCTGACCCTGGGGATCACCCGCTGGGCCGCCTTGCGGACCCGCTCGGCCAAGGACTTCTACACCGCCGGCGGCGGCATGAGCGGCCTGCAGAACGGCCTGGCGATTGCCGGTGACATGATCTCCGCGGCGTCCTTCCTCGGCATCTCGGCGATGATGTTCCTCAATGGCTACGACGGCCTGCTGTACGCCCTGGGGGTTCTGGCCGGCTGGCCGATCATCCTGTTTCTGATCGCCGAACGCTTGCGCAACCTGGGCACCTACACCTTCGCCGACGTGGTCTCCTATCGCCTGGCCCAGACGCCGGTGCGCCTGACCTCGGCGTTCGGCACCCTGACCGTGGCCCTGATGTACCTGGTGGCGCAGATGGTCGGCGCCGGCAAGCTGATCGAACTGCTGTTCGGCCTCAGCTACCTCCACGCGGTGATGCTGGTGGGCCTGCTGATGGTCTGCTACGTGACCTTCGGCGGCATGCTGGCCACCACCTGGGTGCAGATCATCAAGGCGGTGATGCTGCTGTCGGGCACCAGTTTCATGGCCTTCATGGTGCTCAAGCACTTCGGTTTCAGCACCGAGGCGCTGTTCGCCCGAGCCAGTGCGGTACACGCCAAAGGCAGCGCGATCATGGCCCCCGGCGGGCTGCTGTCGAACCCCATCGACGCCATTTCCCTGGGCCTGGGAATGATGTTCGGCACCGCCGGGCTGCCCCATATCCTCATGCGCTTCTTCACCGTCAGCGACGCGCGGGAAGCGCGCAAGAGCGTGCTCTATGCCACTGGTTTCATCGGCTACTTCTATCTGTTGCTGATCGTGGTCGGCTTCGGCGCGATCGTCATGGTCGGCACCGAGCCCGAGTATCGCGACGCCAGCGGCGCCATCATCGGCGGCGCCAACATGATCGCGGTGCATCTGGCCCAGGCGGTGGGCGGCAACCTGTTCCTGGGTTTCATCTCGGCCGTGGCCTTCGCCACCATTCTCGCGGTGGTGGCCGGGCTGGCGCTGTCCGGCGCCTCGGCGGTGTCCCATGACCTATATGCCTGCGTGATGCGCAAAGGCCAGGCCAGCACCCAGCAGGAAATGCGCGTCTCGAAGATCGCCACCCTGTGCATCGGTGTCCTGGCGGTGCTGCTGGGGCTGTTGTTCGAGTCGCAGAACATCGCCTTTCTCTCCGGGCTGGTGCTGGCGATTGCCGCGTCGGTGAATTTCCCGGTGCTGTTTCTTTCCATGTTCTGGAAAGGCCTGACCACCCGGGGCGCGGTGGGCGGCAGCTTGGCCGGGCTGATCTCGGCGATTGTCCTGCTGATCCTCAGCCCGGCGGTCTGGGTCAATGTGCTGCACCACCCCCAGGCGCTGTTTCCCTACGCCAACCCGGCGCTGTTCTCCATGAGCCTGGCGTTCTTTGCCGCTTGGGCTTTGTCCGTCAGCGACCGCTCGCCCCGGGCCGAGCTGGAGCGCGGCCGCTACCTGGCGCAGTTCATCCGTTCCATGACCGGCATCGGCGCCTCCGGCGCCAGCCATCACTGAGTTACTTCCCGGCGCCCAGCACGCTGCGCCGGCCCTCAATTGACCCTTCGGAGCCTTTCTTCCATGCCTCAGTCTCCTACCCTGCAAAGCTTTATCGGCGGCCGCTGGATCGGCCAGCACCCGGCCCAGGCCTTGCGCAGCGCCATCGATGGCGATGAAGTGGCGCGTACCCATGAAGAGCCCCTGGACTTCGCCGAAGCGCTGCAACATGGACGCGTGAACGGCGCCCGAGCGCTGCTGGCCCTGGATTTCCAGCAGCGGGCCCAGCGCCTCAAGGCCCTGGCGCTGTACCTTGGCGAACGCAAGGAACAGCTGTACGCCCTGTCCCACCACAGCGGCGCGACCCGGGCCGACAGCTGGATCGACATCGAAGGCGGCAATAGCACCTTGTTCAGCTACGCCGGACTCGGCGCCCGCGAGCTGCCCTCGGGCAACCTGCTGCACGAAGGCCCGGCGCAATCCCTGAGCAAGCTCGGCAGCTTTGCCGGCACCCATATCCTGGTGCCCCGGGGCGGCGTGGCGGTACACATCAACGCGTTCAACTTTCCCATCTGGGGCATGCTGGAGAAGTTCGCCCCCTGCTTCCTCGCCGGCATGCCGTGCATCGTCAAGCCCGCCAGCGCTACCAGCTACTTGACCGAGGCCGCCGTGCGTCTGATGCATGAATCCGGCTTGCTGCCCGAAGGCAGCCTGCAACTGGTGATCGGCGGCACCGGCGACCTGCTGGATCGCCTGCAAGGCCAGGACCTGGTGACCTTTACCGGTTCCGCCGTCACCGCCGGCAAACTGCGATCCAACCCCAACCTGATCCGCCACTCGGTGCCCTTCAATGCCGAAGCCGACTCGCTGAACTGCGCGATCCTGGCGCCGGACGTGACCCCGGACGACCCGGAATTCGAGCTGTTCATCAAGGAAGTGGTGCGGGAAATGACGGTCAAGGCCGGTCAGAAATGCACCGCTATCCGCCGCGCCATCGTTCCGGCCAAACAGCTGGATGCCGTGGCCACGGGCTTGCGCGAGCGCCTGTCGAAGGTGGTGGTCGGCGATCCGTCGGTGGAAGGCGTACGCATGGGCGCCCTGGCCTCCCATGAGCAACAGCGGGACGTGGCCGAACGTCTGGAGAGCCTGCTGTACAGCAGCGATCTGTTGTTCGGCGCCCGGGACGGCTTCGAGCCCCGGGGCGACAACGTCAGCCAGGGCGCGTTCTTTGCCCCAACCCTGCTGCTGTCCCTTGATCCCCTGGCTCAGGGCGGCGCCCACGACATCGAGGCCTTTGGCCCGGTCAGCACCTTGATGGCCTACGACGACCTGGACCAGGCCCTGGACCTGGCCGCTCGCGGCAAGGGCAGCCTGGTGGCCAGCCTGGTGACCAAGGACCCGGGCATCGCCGCCCAGGTCATTCCCCGGGCCGCCAGCTGGCACGGCCGGCTGCTGGTGCTGGACCGCGAGTGCGCCGGCGAATCCACCGGCCACGGTTCGCCATTGCCGCAACTCAAGCACGGTGGCCCCGGTCGCGCCGGTGGCGGTGAAGAGCTGGGCGGCCTGCGGGCGGTCAAGCACTACCTGCAGCGGGCGGCTGTCCAGGGCTCGCCGAGCATGCTGGCGGCAGTGACCGGTGAATACGTGCGCGGCGCCAAGGTCATCGAAACCGAGGTCCACCCGTTCCGCCGGCACTTCCAGGACCTGCAGATCGGCGAGTCCCTGCTGACCCACCGCCGCACCGTGACCGAGGCCGATCTGGTGAACTTCGGCTGCCTGTCCGGGGACCACTTCTATATGCACTTCGACGAGATCGCCGCCAAGGACTCCCAATTCGGCAAGCGTATTGCCCACGGCTACTTCGTGCTCTCGGCGGCGGCCGGGCTGTTCGTGTCCCCGGCGCCGGGCCCGGTGCTGGCCAACTATGGCCTGGACAGCCTGCGCTTCATCAGCCCGGTGGGCATTGGCGACACCCTGCAGGCGCGGCTGACCTGCAAGCGCAAGATCGACCAGGGCAAACAGAGCCCCCAGGGCACGCCGCAGGGGGTGGTGGCCTGGGACGTGGAAGTGACCAATCAACTGGGTGATCTGGTGGCCAGCTACGACATCCTGACCCTGGTTGCCAAACGCACCCCCTGAGCGTAGGAATGGCCCTCAAACATCGACCTTGGGGCTGCCTTCGCCAGCAAGCTGGCTGCTGCGAGAGAGGGGGGGCGGCCTTTCTCGACGGCCTGCCCTACATCGTAGTGATGGGCCTGCTGGGCTGGTATGCGGTGAGTTACTGGTTGTAGCGCTGGAGGATGTTTGAAGGGCTGAGGCGCTGATCCGGGTGCAACGGGGTGCCGTCCATATCGCTGAACAGGAACGCGATGGACCGCACCTTGCCCCCCTTCATCCGAGGGCGTGCCAGACGCGGCCATCCCGGGCCAGCAACTCATCAGCGGCATCCGGGCCATCCTCACCCGCAGGGTAAGTCTGCACGCTCGCGTCCTGCTTCCAGGCATCGAGGAAAGGCTGCACGGCGCGCCACCCGTTCTCGATATTGTCCGCCCGCTGAAACAGCGTCTGGTCACCGACCAGGCAGTCGTAGATCAGCGTCTCGTAGCCGGTGGACGGCTGCATTTCGAAGAAATCCCGATAGGCGAAGCCCAGTTCGATATTGGCCATGTCCAGGCTCGGCCCGGGCTTTTTCGCCAGCAGGTCGAACCACATGCCTTCGTTGGGCTGGATCTGAATCCGCAGATAAGTCGGCGACAGCTGATCGACTTCGGTATCGCGAAACTGCGCGTAGGGTGCCGGCTTGAAGCAGATGACGATTTCGGTGTCGCGCACGCTCATGCGCTTGCCGGTGCGCAGGTAGAACGGCACCCCGACCCAGCGCCAGTTGTCGATCATCACCTTCAGCGCGACATAGGTTTCGGTATTGCTGTCCGGCGCGACATTAGCTTCTTCGCGGTAACCCGCCAGGGCCTTGCCCGCCACTTCGGCGGCGCGGTACTGGCCGCGCACCGAGTTGGCCCGCGCCTCCTCCAGGGACCAGGGGCGGATCGCCCCCACCACCTTGGCCTTCTCGCCGCGCACTGCATCGGCGCCAAAGGCCGCTGGAGGCTCCATGGCCACCATCGCCAGGAGTTGGAACAGGTGATTGGGCACCATGTCTCGCAGGGCGCCGGTGTGTTCATAAAAGCTGCCACGGGTTTGGACCCCGACGGTTTCCGCCGCGGTGATCTGCACGTGGTCGATGTAATGGTTGTTCCAGAACGCCTCGAACAGGCTGTTGGAAAAACGGCTGACCAGGATGTTCTGGACCGTTTCCTTGCCCAGGTAATGGTCAATGCGATAGATCTGCTTCTCGCTCATGACCTTGAGCAAGCAAGCATTGAGGGCCTCGGCGCTCTGCAGATCGGAGCCGAAGGGCTTCTCGATGACCACCCGGCGAAAGGCCTCCGGCCCCTCCGCAAGCAACCCCGAAGCCCCCAGGCGCTGCACCACTTCACTGAAGAAGCGCGGCGCGGTGGCCAGGTAGAACACCGCGTTGCCGGTGCCGCTGGCGGCAATTCGCGCCGCCAGTTCGGCATAGGTGGAGTCGTCGAGGAAGTCGCCCTGGACGTAGCTGATGCCACGGGTCAGGCGGGCCCAGACGGCGGCGTCCACGGACGCCCCCTGGCCTTGTTTGCTCAGCACTTCATCGCGAAGGAAGTCTTCCAGCAAGGTGGCGAACTCAGCGTCGCTCACCGCGTTGTGGTCGACGCCGACAATCCGCAGTCCCTCATCCAGCAAGCCGTCGCGGCTCAGGTTGTACAGCGCCGGGGTCAGCAGGCGCTTGACCAGATCACCGCGGGCGCCGAACAGGAACAGCGTGGTCGGCGGCGCGGGCAACGCCTTGGACTTCTTTCGCGTAGAGGTCATTTCTTACCGGTCTCCACGTGGCCGCCAAAGCCGAAGCGCATGGCCGACAGCAGCTTGTCGCCGTAGGTGCCCTGGCCGCGGGAGCGGTAGCGGGAGAACAACGAGTTGGACAGCACCGGAACCGGCACCGCCTGCTCCATGGCCGCTTCGATGGTCCAGCGCCCTTCGCCACTGTCGGCCACGGCACCGGAAAAACCGTCGAGCTTCGGATCGCCAGCCAGGGCATCGGCGGTCAGGTCCAGCAGCCAGGAGGACACTACGCTGCCGCGCCGCCAGACTTCGGCGATGTCCGCCACATTGAGGTCGAAGCGCTGATCCTCCGGCAGGATGTCCGAAGACTTGGTCTTGAGAATGTCAAAGCCCTCGGCGAAGGCCTGCATCATCCCGTACTCGATGCCGTTGTGGATCATCTTGACGAAATGCCCGGCACCGGCAGGACCGGCATGGATATAGCCACGCTCGGCACGGTCGTCATCAGAAACACGGTCCTTGGTCCGTGGAATCGAACCCAGGCCGGGGGCCAGGGCGGCGAACAGCGGGTCCAGGCGCAGCACTTCATCGGCATCGCCGCCGATCATCATGCAGTAGCCGCGCTCCAGGCCCCAGACGCCGCCGGAGGTGCCGACATCGATGTACTTCAGGCCCTTTTGCGCCAGGTCCCGGGCACGGCGGATGTCGTCCTTATAGTAGGTGTTGCCACCGTCGATGATCACATCACCCGGTTCCAGCAACTGGCTCAGGGTGTCGATGGTCTCTTCGGTGGGTGCGCCGGCGGGCAGCATGACCCAGACCGCGCGGGGTTTTTCCAGGCCGGCCACCAGGGCCGGCAGGTCGGCGACGCCCTTGGCGCCTTCGGCGGCCAGGGTGCTGACGAAATCGGTGTTGCGGTCAAAGACTACGGTCTCGTGCCCATTGAGCATCAGGCGCCGTGCAATGTTGCCGCCCATGCGGCCCAGTCCAATAATCCCCAGTTGCATGTGCTGATGCTCCTACTGCAAAAAATTCAGATCAAAAATGTATAGCCCAAAGGGCTGGGTGCAAACGTCGAGGGGCGCAACTATACAAGGCGAGACGCTCCAAGACAGCGCAATCTTCAGACATAACGCCAGTTTTTGCGGCCACCTGCGCGCAACGCAGCGCGCCCAAGCCCGATCTCTTGCCCCTCGGCCGGCGCGAACCGCGTGGAGATTAGTCCCGGCACTGGGGGCGAAGTTTCTCAGAAACTGGGGGGATAACGACGCAAAACACCAGGAAGGCACAACGACCACGAAAAATAAAAAAGTTCCAATTGCGCTAAAAAGAAATAAAATTGCCGCCTTCAGGCTGCGTGAAAACGTCACGAGTGAAGGCAAGACGGTTGCCTGACACCGTCATTTTCGCGCTGCCGACGATAGTGCTTTGCGCAAGGGATGCGACCAGCGAAGCATAGTTGAGGCACTCCATTTGCGAGGTGAAGCAATGGGCACAGTACTACCGGCACGACCAGCACAGACTCTCTACGTGACCATTCGTCGTGACGAATTGCGCCAACTCAAAGACGAGCGCGATCAACTGCAACGGGAACTCGCCCAATTGCGCCTGCTGTTGCAGAACCAGGGACAAGCCCCTGCCGTAGCGCTGCAGCGCCCCTGAGCAACCTCAGCTGTGCCCCAGAACGCAGGCCCGGCCTGCGTTCACCGCTCTACCCGCTCCCTTTCCTGTCACCTATCTCCCGCCACACCTGATCCCGCCGCCTGCTACGCCGGACAAAAATCCAACGCTGCGCTAACGAACTTTTCACACTTGCCTATCGATACTCCCGGCCATTGTGGCCGTCATGTTACAGACGGCGGCCTTCATTCGCAGCGCTGAACCGGCGCGCAATGATCACGGAACGGCGGGGAGCGCTGAATGGCATTGTTCAAACGCAGTAACACGTCTGCGACAGGTTTTGACTGGATGGGGCTGCTCTGGCTGTTCCTGTTCTTCTGGTATTTCTCCGGCATCACCCAACTGCTGATTCAACTGACGGACACGTCCGGCTTCGCCGGTTTCCGCCAGGCGTTCTTCATGAGCGCCATCTGGCTGGCGCCGATGCTGCTGTTCCCGGCACGCACCAGAGTCATGGCGGCAGTGATCGGCGTGGTGCTCTGGGCCTGCTCCATGGCCAGCCTGGGCTATTTCTTCGTCTATCAGCAGGAGTTCTCGCAAAGCGTCATCTTCATCATGTTCGAGTCCAACCCCTCGGAGGCCGGTGAATACCTGACGCAGTACTTTGCCTGGTGGATGCTCCTGGCGTTCCTGGCCCACACCGCCTTCGCCCTCTTCCTCTGGACCCGCCTGCGCCCGGTGTACCTGCCCCGGGGCCAGGCCCTGGCGGCTGCCGTGGCAATCCTGGTGGCGATTGTCGGCTACCCGCTGATCAAGCAAATCGCTCGCACCGACACCCTGGCCGAGGGCCTGGAGAAATTCGAAACCCGTATCGAACCCGCCGTGCCGTGGCAGATGGTGGTCGCTTATCGCCGCTACCGTGAGCAACTGAACGGCATGCAGGGCATGCTCGACAGCGTCAGCAAGATCCCGCCGCTGACCAACCTCAAGGACAGCATGGCCAACCAGCCGGCCACCCTGGTGCTGGTGATCGGCGAGTCCACCAACCGCCAGCGCATGAGCCTCTACGGCTACCCGCGCCAGACCACCCCGGAGCTGGACAAGCTCAAGGACCAGCTGGCGGTGTTCGACAACGTCATCACCCCGCGCCCCTACACCATCGAGGCGTTGCAACAGGTGCTGACCTTTGCCGACGAAGAAAACCCCGATCTCTACCTCAAGACCCCGTCCCTGGTCAGCGTGATGAAGCAGGCCGGCTACAAGACCTACTGGATCACCAACCAGCAGACCATGACCAAGCGCAACACCATGCTCACCACCTTCTCCGAGCAGGCGGACGAGCAGGTGTACCTGAACAACAACCGCAACCAGAACGCCCGCCAGTACGACGGCGACGTGCTCGAGCCCTTCTCCAAGGCCCTGGCCGACAGCGCCCCGCGCAAGTTCATCGTGGTCCACCTGCTGGGCACCCACATGAGCTACCAGTACCGCTACCCGCCAAGCTACGACAAATTCACCGATCGCCAGGGCGTGCCGGCCGGTGTGCGTGACGATCAACTGCCGACCTACAACAGCTACGACAACGCGGTGCTGTACAACGACTTCGTGGTCTCCAGCCTGATCAAGGATTACGCCAAGACCGACCCCAACGGTTTCCTGCTGTACCTGTCGGACCACGGCGAAGACGTCTTCGACTCCGCCGGCCACGACACCCTGGGACGCAACGAAGGCAAGCCCACGGCGCCGATGTACACCATCCCGTTCATGGCCTGGGCCTCGCCGAAGTGGCGGCAAACCCATGACTGGAACTTTGCTTCCGACCTCAGCCGCCCTTACAGCAGCTCCCAGCTGATTCATACCTGGGCCGATCTGGCGGGCTTGAGTTTCGACCAGCTGGACCACAGCCGCAGCCTGGTCAGCGACAGCTTCAAGCCGCGCCCGCTGCTGATTGGCGATCCCTACTCGCGCCAGAGCAAGGCGCTGATCGACTTCAGCCTGATGAAACCCAAAGCGCCGACGGAAGCGACCGTGGTCCAGAAATAAGAACCCGACTCGGGGGCCGCAACGGCCCCCATCCCTGCGGGGCCCGGCATGCCGGCAAAGGCGCCATCCTGCCTTGCAGCGAGCTCTGCGACGCCCTCGCTGGCCAACCAGCTGCTACAGGCTTTGATTGTCTGCAGACACATAATGTCAAGAATGTAATATCCCGCTCAGGCTGACGTTAACCCTCACTTAATACACTTCGCTGAAACTTGCCCCATCACTTCTTGTGCAGGGACGAAACAAGTTACCGAACACTCTTAAGTAGGAAACGCAGTATGAAACTTTCAACTTTGGTATTTAGCGGTTTGATTCTCGCCACTTCCAGTGCAGCCTTTGCCGAAGGCGGAGCCGAGCATATGCAACGCTTTTACGAGAACTTCCGGGTCAACCAGCAACAGATTCACGGCGATAAAAACCAGAACCTCGCCAAGACCGAGCAAGACAAGGCCGGTACCCACTATTCCGCACCGGACGCCAAGCAACAACAGCCCGGCGCCTGATACCTCTTCAACGCAGTACCCACTCTGGACAATGTGCTCCTTTGGCAGAGATGGACGTTTGGCGCCCTCTATAGGGCGCCTTTTTTTATCCGCTGGCAGGCCCTCACTGTCACGCCAATGACAGGAATATTACAACTCTGTCATCCGCCACTTTCCCTGCGTGCAATCAACTAGCATGCCTGCGCCCAAGCACTCACCCGCTATCGGGTGACCTGGCTAATCCTATGAATTAGCTGATTAATTTTCTTGACCCTGTAGCTACTTCAGGCTTCACCCTGCACTCATTCGATAATGCCCAAGCGGTTTGGAGAGGATCTGGCAATGCGTATTCTGGTGGTTGAAGACGAACCCAAAACAGCGGACTACCTGCATCAAGGCCTGAGTGAAAGTGGTTATGTCGTGGACCGTGCCAACAATGGCGTGGACGGCCTGCACCTGATACAGCAACAACCTTACGAGTTGGTGATCCTGGATATAAACCTGCCGGGCCAAGATGGCTGGCAAGTGTTGGAACATATGCGCGGACATTCTCCGGCCCGGGTCATGATGTTGACCGCTCGCGGGCGCCTGGAAGACAAAGTCAAAGGGCTGGATATGGGCGCCGATGATTATCTGGTCAAACCTTTTCAATTTCCCGAGTTGCTGGCCCGGGTCCGGACCTTGATTCGCCGCAGCGAACCCGTGTCCCAGCCGCAAGTATTGCAAGTGGCCGACTTGCAACTTGATCCTCGCCGGCATCGGGCTTATCGCGGCGACCGCCGGATAGATCTCACGACCAAGGAATTCACCCTGTTGCATGTATTGATGCGCCACTCGGGGGAAGTGCTGACCCGCACGCAAATCATTTCCCTGGTCTGGGACATGAACTTCGACTGCGACACCAATGTGGTGGAAGTCTCCATCAGCCGCCTGCGGGCCAAGATCGATGACGCCAGTGAAGTCAAGCTGATCCACACCCTGCGCGGTGTCGGTTATGTCCTGGAAGTGCGCCAATGACGCCCCAGCCAGCGGCGCCGACCAACAGCAGCCTGTCCATGCGCCTGGGGCTGACCGTCAGCCTGATGGGGGCGGCCCTGGTCCTGCTGCTGGCGACCCTGGCCTATCTGGCCCTGAACCACGAGTTGGACAACCTGGCGCGCAAGGGCCTGGAGAGCAAGCTGGAACAGATCCAGCACAGCCTCACCAGCGACCTCAAGAGCAGCGACCTGGCCGCCCGCCCCCATTCCCTGCTGGACCTGGTGATGGGCCACGACAATCTGCAATTGAACATCCTGAGCAGCGCCCCTCTGGCCGAACCCTTGCTCAATGTTGGCGGCATCGCTGAGCAACCGCTGCCCCGGGCCCTGAGGGAGAGCAGCGCCGAGGGTTACCTCGACTGGCGCGACAGCCGCGGCAATCCCTTGCTCAGCGCCACCCGGCAAATGAACCTGCGCAATGGCGAGCCGGTGCGAGTGGTGTTGAGCCTGGACCGTGGCAATGACCAGGCACTGCTCAGCGCCTACCTGCGCTCCACGGTGATTGCCCTGCCCCTGTTGCTGCTGCTGATCGGCATGGGTGCCTGGTGGCTGGTGCAAAGGGGCCTGCTGCCCCTGCAGCAGTTCACCCGGGTCGCCGCCAAGGTCACCACCCAGGACCTGACCCATCGCCTGAACCTGGACAAGCTGCCCCGGGAACTGGCGGAACTGGGCCAGGGCATCAACGTCATGCTGCAGCGCCTGGATGGCGGCGTGCAGCGCCTGTCGCAGTTCTCCGACGACCTGGCCCACGAACTGCGCTCGCCCATCAGCAACCTGATGGGCAAGGCCCAAGTGACCCTGTCCCGCGAGCGCCCCCCGGAGGAATACAAGGCCGTGCTGGAGGCCAGCATCGAGGAGCTGGAGCGGGTCACACGAATCGTCGCCGACATGCTGTTCCTGGCCCAGGTCAGCCAGCCGGCTTCCCAGGCCCGCTTTGCCCGGGTGTCTCTGGGCGAGGAAGCACGGCGGGTCATGGACCTGTTTGCCCTCAGCGCCGAGGACAGGCAACTGCAGCTGGAACTGCGCGGTGACGCCTGGGTGCTGGGGGATCGCCTGATGATCCAGCGGGCCATTTCCAACCTGTTGTCCAACGCCATCCGCCATTGCCCGGATCAGGGCCGGATCGAGCTGCGGATCGAGCGCCAACTGCAGAGCGTGAGCCTCGCCGTGGGCAATCCCGGGCCGGGCATCGCCGCCTGCCACCTGCCCCATCTGTTCGAGCGTTTCTATCGGGTCGACAGCAGTCGCGCCCGAGCCGAAGGCGGCACCGGGCTGGGCCTGGCAATCGTGCGCTCGATCATGAACCTGCATCAGGGCCGCACCGAGGTCGACAGCGTACCGGACAGCCTCACCGAGTTCCGCCTGGTGTTCCCCAAACTCGACCCGGCATTGCACGACGCTTAGAGCAGTCAGCCCCGCTCCCCTACAGCACCAGGGCGCCAATCAGCCGGGGGGCCTGACATCGGACATTACAAAGCTTTGCTCCAGAACAGCATGCGGCCATGGGCGGGATCGAGCATGGCATTGGCAAAACCGCAGGCCTGGTAGGCGGCCTGGGCCTGGGCGTTGCCTTCCAGCACTTCCAGGGTGATCTTGCAGCAACCCCGTTGCCGGGCAATGTCCTCGACCTTCTGCAGCATCCGCTTGCTCAGGCCCTGGCCGCGAAAGCTGTCCAGCACCACCACATCATGGACATTCACCAGGGGCCGGCAGGCAAAGGTGGAAAAGCCCTCGAAGCAGTTCACCAGCCCCACCGGCTGGCCACCGGCAAAGGCCAGCACGCTGAACGCCTGAGGTCGCTTGGCCAGCTCTGCCGGCAGTTGCTGAAGCTGGTCCGGCGCCAGGGCCTGGCCGCCGCCCATGGGGTCCTGGGCGTAATGATTGAGCAGCACACCTATGGCTTCGGCATGCACCGGGTTGCTGTAACTGGCTTGCAGCACCACGACATCGACAACGTCCATGTTCATCCTCGATCAATGCAGTGAAAGTGAGCGTTCAGGGCTCAGGCAGCCTCGATTGTAGGCTGGGGGATTTGACCAAACGAAGATTTTTCTCCCTCCTTCTGCAGAAAAATCCTAATGATTGGCCAGGATGAACCACAGCCGGAAGCTCTTCCCCTCAAGCGCGAGGCTGGCTGGCAAACCGTTGCAACTGCATTTCCTGCAGGCGGCTCAAGGTGCGGCGGAAGGGAAACTCCAGGTAACCCTCGGTGTACAGCTGCTCCATCGGTACCTGGGCCTCCAGATAGAGCGGCACCTTGCGGTCGTAACATTCATCCACCAGGGCAATGAAGCGGCGCACGCTGTCGTCATGGATCGACAGTTGCGGCAATTCGCGATCCCCTGCCACCACCCGCTGGGCGCCATCCTCGGTGCCTCGGGCAATGCGTCCCGGGCGTTGCTGGGCACTGAGGTTGGGGACCTGGCTGAGGAGGATTGCGCTGAACCTGTCACACAGCGCCATGAAGTCCATGGCGGAAAACGGCTGTTCGCACAGATCGGCAAAACGGCACCAGATCACGCTGCCGGCGGCCTTGACCACCTGCACCGGCCGATAGCCGATCAGCAGCGGCTCAGTGGAGACCGCCTGGCCGCCGCTCAACTGCTGGAACAAGGGTTCCAGGGCGCTGGGCTGGCCCTCGGCACTGAGCCAGTAGCGCTGCGCGGCAGCCCCCGGATGCAGACGGTGATCCTGCTCGCCGTCCACCGCCACCACTTGCATATGCTGGCTGATGGCGCTGATGGCCGGCAGGAAACGTTCACGATTGAAGCCCTCGGCATACAGCTGCTCGGGAGGCTGGTTGGAGGTGCAGACCATGACCACGCCCTGCTCGAACATCACCTGGAACAGGCGCCCGAGAATGATCGCGTCACCGATGTCGTTGACGAACAACTCATCGAAGCACAGCACCCGCACCTCTTCGGCGAGCTCTCGGGCCAGGGCTTGCAAGGGATCGGCGGTGCCGGTGAGCTGGAACGAACGTTGGTGCACCCAGCCCATGAAGTGATGAAAGTGCTGACGCCGCGCCGGCACCCGCAGGCTCTGGTAGAACTGATCCATGAGCCAGGTCTTGCCCCGCCCGACCGCCCCCCACAGATAGACCCCTTGCACCGCTGTACGCCCCTGATGCAAGGCCTCGTGACAGTTCTGCAAGGCTTGCACGGCCCGCGCCTGTGCCTCGTCGGCGACGAAGCCGTCCTGCTCCAGGGCATGCCGATAGGCGCTCAAGGGGGAATCGAATGGCATGGGCCGCGGGCCTCCCGGCAAAAAAGCCGCAGTATGCCACCGCGCCCCATTCCATGGAGGAACCGGCTTGCCGACGAACCGCTCGACACACCGGTCGACAAGCCTCAGCGGGAGATATCCAGCCGTGCAATCCGTCCCTGCGGGTCCAGGCGAAAGGTGTAGCGCAGCGTCTGGGGGCTGGCGGAAAAATCCCCGCAGACCAGGCTGTCCAGCAACACCTTGCCGGTGCGCTGCTGGACCCCGAGGATCTGCAGCCGCGGACGCACGCGATGGCTGGCGTCCATCCAACGGGCAATCTCCTGCGGCCCGACCCGGTGTTCTCGCTCGTCGAACACTTGGGCCTCGGCGGCAAAGATCGCCGCCGCCACCGAGCTGTCGCCAGTGTTGGCCGCCATCACGTAGGCGCGGATCGCCGGGGCCAGTGAAACGTCGATACCTGACATGAGAAAAGCTCCTGATGAGTCGATGATCGCGCCATGTTAAAAGCCCCGCGCGTCATTTCCTGTCAGGAGTGAATTGACCGCCATGCTCGTCCTTTTGCAGGCACTGGCGCCAGGCTCGCAGCCAATCGCTGCGCCGCCCCGGATAGGTCTGTCCCTGCTCCTGGGCCGCGGCAATGCGGTCGGTGCGAAAGGTCCGGTAATCGCCCCGCAGCTCACACCAGGCAACGATCACCCGGGCCTCGTTGAGAAACCCCAGAGCCAAGGGCCAGATCAGCCGCTGGCTGGGGTTGCGATTGACGTCGGCATAGTCGATCAACAGCTTGGCCTGATGCCGGATCGCCTGGCGGAACACGTTCAACGACACGCTGTTGTCGGGAAAGCCCCAGCCCGCGGGGCCCGGCAGCAAGGTCGGATTGCGCAGGGCATCCTGGGCCGCCGGGGCCAGCACGGCGGCGATCTTGGCCATGGCATCGGCCGCGGCCTTGCTCAGCACCTCGTCGCCACGCTGATCGACATAACGCAAGCCCAGGACCACGGCCTCGGTCTCGTCGGCATTGAGCATCAAGGGCGGCAGGAACAGCCCGCTGCGCAACACATAGCCGATGCCCGCCTCACCGTAGATCGGCGCGCCCAGTGAAGTGAGCTCGGCGATATCGCGGTACAGGGTGCGCTCGGACACCTCCAGCTCCGCCGCCAGGGTGGCCGCGGTAACGGGACGGCTCTTGCCCCGCAGCATCTGCAACAGGGTGAGTAAACGGCTGGCTCGCGACACCTTGGGTGGACTCCGGAGAAAAAACACCGGCGCAGAATATCAGAGCCTCCTGACAGTCAGTGTCAGGAGGCTTGCGAGGCGAGACAGGCAATGTCCACGGATGCCACGGGCCCGAAGCGTGCTCCGCAACGACTGGTGGTGCCGGTGTCGAAGGGCACGCCACCGAGGAAGACCTGCTGCGGGCCTTTGCCTGGGCCGTGCCGATCCCGGGGCATGGCCCCTCAGTAGGCCATGCTCCAGCTCAGGGTGTAGGTGCGGCCACGACCCTGGTAGTCATACAAGTAGTCCGGCCCATAGGTCGGTGAGTAGAACAGCTTGGCGCGCTGGCCCCAGACGGTGCTGTATTGCTTGTCCAGCAGGTTCTGGATACCGCCGCTGAAGGTGCCGAAGTCGGTGTCGTGGCTGCCCAGCAGGTCGAAGGTGGTGTAGCCGTCGATGGTGTTGGGGGCATCAACGCTGTGAGTGGCGTCGATGACCTTGACCGCATCGTCCTTGAGGGTGAAGGCGTGGTTGCCCTGCAGGCGAACGTTGCTGCTGTCACCCTTCCAGCCGACGAAGGCGGTGAGTTTCGACAGCGAGGCATAACGGGCGTCGCGCTTGCTCCAGCCGCCGTTCTTGTTCTCCTCCTCGGAACGCACGGCATGCAGGGTGCCGCCCACTTCCCAGCCGCTCTGGAAGTGCCGGGTCAGGGCGCTCTCAAAGCCGTAGTCGCGGCTTTTCTGATCCTTGACGTCAATGGTCAGGGTGGCCTGGTCGGTGCTGATCACCTTGTCCGACCAGATGTAGTACAGCGCCGCCTGGGCCTCCCAGTCGCTATCGGAGAAGCGCCAGCCGGTCTCCACCTGGCGGCTCTTGATCCCGGCCAGGGGGTTGTCGTCGACGCTCAGGCCCGGCTTGCCGTAGAACTTGGCCGGGTCCGGCAGATCGAAGCCCTCGCCGTAGTTGACCCAGACCTGATGACCGTTCTTGAAGTCGTAGATGCTGCCCAGGTTGTACAGGTTGACCGCATATTGGTTGCTGCCACCGGGGACGTTCTTGAAGCGGCCGACATCCACGTCCATCTGCTGACGCCGGTAGCCGCCGGAAACCGTCAGGTTGTCGGTGGCATGCCAGTCCAGCTGGGCGTAGCCGGACAGGCCGTCGACCCGATAGCTGGGATAGCGCGGCGCCTTGCTCAGGGTCACCAGATCCAGACCGCCACTGTCCGAGGAAATCTGCTGATCGAAGGTGCTCTGCTCGGCGTTGAAGCGCTCCCGGTCCAGGTCCACGCCGTAGGTCAGCTTGAAGGCATCGAGCTCCTTGGCGAACAGCGCCTTGAGGCTGGTGACCTCGAAATTCTGCTGCGACGCGGCAAAGTACACGCCCTTGGAGCCAGCGGGACTGCCGCTGTTGTAGTAGGGGAACGGGAAGAAGTTGTTGTCTTCCTTGCGGTACGAGGCCTGCAGGTAGAAGTCCTGGCCCAGCACATCGCTGTGGTGATAGTTGGCGTTGAGCAGCAGGCGCTTGGTACGCGGCTCCAGGTCGGTGGAATAGCCGCCCCGCAGCTCGGCGTTTTCCAGGTTGGACGGTGCCCGGTACTTGAGGTTGGGGAAATAGATCCCGGTGCTGCCGTGGTTGCCCGAGTCGTAGTACTGGGCCAGCAGGTCCAGGCTCTGCTCGTCATTGAACTGCAGGGCCAGGCTGCCCATCAGGTCCAGGGTGCGGTTGTACTGCAGGTCGGTCTGGGTGTTGTCGATGAAGATCTGCTTGCCGGCGCCGTCATAGAACGCCTGGTTCTGCTCCCCCGCCACCGCCAGCCGGCCGCTGATGGTTTCGTTGCCGCCGCTCACCGACTGGGCGACGCGGGTGCTCAGGTCGTCGCTGTTGTTGAAGCCACTGCTGGCCCCCAGCTGGGTCTCGAACCGCGCCGGGCCCGGTTCGCCTTTCTTGGTGACGATATTGATGATGCCGCCGGTGGCGCCGCCGCCGTAGATGGCGCTGGCCCCGGACAGCACTTCGACGCGCTCGACGTTGAACGGCGAAATGCTGTCGAACTGCCGGGACAGGCCCCGGGAACTGTTCTGGCTGACGCCGTCGATCATCACCAGGACGTTGCGCCCGCGCATGTTCTGGCCATAGTTGGTGCGCCCTTCAGGGGCCAGGTCGAGGCCCGGCACCAGCTTGCCAATGGCTTCCTTGAGGCTGACGCCAGTGCTCAGTTGCTCGCGCAGCTGGCTCTGCTCCACCACCCACACCGTGCCGGGGATCTCACTGATGGCGGTGCTGGTGCGCGACGCCACGCTGACCTGGGTCGGCTTGAGGTTGAGGCTGGCGGCCGGCGCCGCGCGGCGCAGGATCACCGTACGCGAATCACTGAAGGACCAGCTCATGCCGCTGCCGGCCAGCAGTGTCTGCAGGGCCTGGGCCACCGTGACCTCGCCATTCAGGGCCGGTGCTTGCAGGCCGTCCACATCAGCGGTGGTGTACAGCAGGCGCAGGTCGGCCTGATCGGCAAAACGGGTCAGCGCCTGATCCAGGGGCTGGGCCACCAGCTTGAGCGCCACCCGGCGCTCCTGGGTGCTGCTGCCCTGGCTGGTGGAGCTGGCGTCCTGCGCCTGGGCCAGCAGTGGGCTCACGGCACCGGCGAACAGCGCCTGGGCCAGTAATGTGCGGCGCATGAGGTGTTGACCGCGCCCCAGTATCGACAGCTTGAACATAGCTTTCACGTGTTCCTTCCCAGCCCGTTGAAATGACGTCAATGAGAATGATTGTCTTCTCAGTCTCACTACGACGATTGGCCGGGAAAGAACTTGCAGTGCCCCAAGCAAAAAAAATCCACTCAGTGCAAAACCGCCAGCCACGGCAGGTAGGTAACCTGCAGCGGATAGCGCTGCTGCAAGGCCTGCAGCGAACCCTGCGGGTCGTGCAGATCGAACACACCGCTGATGGCCAGGGCCGCCAACTGGCTATCGGAGATCAGAATGCGACCATGCTGATAACGCTCCAGCTCGCCAATCACCTCCCCCAGGGGGCGACCGTTGAAGATCAGCTTGCCCCGCTGCCAGGCGGTGAGACTGGCAGCGTCCACGGCTTGCTGGGCCAGCAGCGGCTGGCCGGATTGATACTGCAGACGCTGATCGGCCTGGAGCAGCACTGGCGCATGATCACCAGTGAACTGCACCTGGCCTTCACGCACCACCACCGTCAACCGGCTGCCGTCGCGGCGCAGGCTGAAGGCGCTGGCGGCACTGTGCAGGTATTGGGCGTCGGCCTGCACCACAAACGGCCGTTGCGGGTCGGCAACCGGCTCGAACAGCGCCTCGCCAGATTGCAGGATCACCCGGCGCTCGCCCGCCGAGTACGCCACCGACAATGCGCTACCGCTGTTGAGCGTGACCCTGGAACCGTCCGCCAGGGTGATGTGCTGTTGCTGGCCGACCGCGGTGTGGTAGTCCGAGGTCAGGGCCGGCCACTGCCACCAACCGACGCCGCTGGCCACGGCCAGTACCAGGGACGCCACCAGCGCCGGCCAACCACGCCAGGAACCGGTGGCTGTCGCCGCCCGGTGCTGTTCGGCGGCCCGGGTCTGGCCCAGGTCGCCCCACAGCTGCTGCGCCTCTTGCGCTGCTGCCGCGTGGGCCGGACTGGTCTGGCGCCATTGCTGATAGGCCATGCGCTGGGCCGCCGTGGCGTTGCCGGAATGCAGCAACACCTGCCATTCGAGTGCAGCGTCTTCAAGGCTTTGGGAGTGTTCGGTCATGGGGATGTCGGCGGCGGGCAAGGGGGAATCACTCATGATGCTGTTGCAGCCAGTCGCGGCAATGGCGCAGGGCCTGGCCGATGTATTTTGCCACCATGCTTTCGGAAACGCCCAGGCGTAACGCAATCTGCGCCTGAGTCAGGCCTTCCAGGCGATTGAGCAGCAAGGCCTGGCGGGCGTTGTCCGAGAGTTGCGCCAGGGCCTCGTCGAGCACCGCCAGGCGTTCCTTGGCCAGCAGCACCGCTTCCGGCGCCGGTGCCGGGTCCACCACTTCACTGTGTTGCTCAGTGTCGCTGAGATTGGCCGCCAGACGCCGCTCGCGGCGCAGGGTATCGATGGCCAGGTTGCCGGCAACGCGAAAAATGAAACGGCGATCGTTGTGCACCTCCACCGTCTGCTGGTCGACCTTGAGCAGCTTGAGGTAGGTGTCCTGGGCCACGTCCGCCGCCCGTTGGCGATCGCTCATGCGCCGGGTGAGAAACTTCAGCAGATCGTCGTAGTGCTCTTGAAAGCTGCGCAGCAGGCTGGGTATGGGCAGCATCGAGGGAAGGTCCGCAAATCGGGGAGGCGGATTATTCCACAACGGCAAATGAGAAACAGTATCTTTCGTATCTCTGCAAAATTGACCCTTCGCGCCTGTTTGCCCTTCTGACAACAGGACCTTTCTGGCATCCTGCGCCTCCTTTTTCTGACCGGGTGCGCAAGTCTTGTCTGATGCCATGACATTGCGGCCCAAGTCCCGTCCACTTTCCGGCGTGCGCCCTGGCGTTTTCGCACGCCACTGGCAGGCCTTCTCCCATGACCGCACCTGATCGTTCCCCTCCCCGCTACAAGTCCGACCTGATCTACGGCCTCAATGACCGTCCGCATTTCAGCGCGGCGATCTTCGCCGCCCTGCAACATGTGCTGGCCAGTTTTGTCGGCATCATCAGCCCAACCCTGATCTTCGGCGGCGTGCTGGGCCTTGAGAGCGAACTGCCCTACCTGATCAGCATGGCGCTGTTCGTCTCCGGCCTGGGCACCTTCGTCCAGGCCCGGCGCCTGGGGCCCATCGGCTCGGGGCTGCTGTGCGTGCAGGGCACCAGCTTCTCGTTTATCAGCGTGCTGCTCAGCGCCGGCTTCATGGTCAAGGGTCGTGGCGGCAGCACCGACGACATCCTCTCCACCATCTTCGGCATCTGCTTTGTCGCGGCCTTTATCGAGATGTTCCTCAGCCAGTTCATCGGCAAGCTGCGCAAGCTGATCACCCCGGTGGTCACCGGCACCATCATCACCCTGATGGGCCTGTCGCTGATCAAGGTGGCGGTCACCGACATGGCCGGCGGCTACGGCGCCAGCGACCTGGGTGCGGCGAGCAACCTGGGGCTGGCGGCCCTGGTGCTGCTGACCATTGTCGTGCTCAACCGTTTCAATCACCCGATGCTGCGCCTGGGCTCGATCGTCATCGGCCTGACCCTGGGCTTCGTGGTGGCCTGGATGCTGGGCCGGGTGGACATGGCGGCCATGCCCGAGGTGCCGCTGGTGAGCGTGCCGGTGCCGTTCAAGTACGGCTTCTCCTTCGACCTGATTGCCTTTATTCCCCTGGCGGTGATCTTCCTGATTTCGCCCCTGGAAGCGGCCGGCGACCTGACCGCCAACTCGATGATTTCCCAGCAGCCGGTGAAAGGCCCGCTGTACATCAAGCGCATCAAGTCCGGGCTGCTGGCGGACGGTTTCAACTCGGCGGTAGCGGCAGTGTTCAACAGCCTGCCGATGGTGACCTTTGCCCAGAACAACGGGGTGATCCAGCTGACCGGCGTCGCCAGCCGCTACGTGGCCTACTTCATTGCCGGGCTGCTGGTGTTGCTGGGGCTGTTCCCGGTGATCGGCGCGGTGCTGCAACTGATGCCCAAACCGGTGCTGGGCGGCGCCACCCTGATCATGTTCGGCACCGTGGCCGTGGCCGGGATCAAGATCCTCGCCGAAGCCGGCCTGCATCGGCGCAACGTGCTGATCGTGGCCATTTCCTTAGGCATGGGCCTGGGGGTGGCGGCGGTGCCGGAAGTGCTGCGTGAGCTGCCCAAGGCGCTGCACAATATCTTCGAGTCGCCGATTACCGTGGGCGCTTTCTGCGCGATCTTCCTCAACATTTTCCTGCCGGAGGAATTCCTTGAGCTGGAAGAGGATGAGTTCGACCCCGAAGCGGCGACCCTCAAGGTGATGCAAGACCCGGACATGAGCGCTAAAGCGAACTCCTGAGGCTGGCGGGCGTCTATGCTGCGTGCGCGGGTGATGGGCTCTCGGCCTTGGAGGTTGGTCGGGGGCTTTCCAGGCAAGGCCCTGCGGGCCTTGTCGCAGCCTCGCAGGCTCGGCAGCAGCTACAAGGTGCCGGTCCGCCATTCATTTCCATTGCCGACAGGTATGCCATGCGTAGATTGATCGCCTTGACCCTGGTACTGCTCAGTCTCAGCGCCTGTGCGCTGTTGCCCAACCGCGACCCGCTGGCGATCAACGTGGTGGGTATCGAGCCACTGCCCAGCCAGGAGCTGGAAATGCGCTTCGCGGTGAAGCTGCGCCTGCAGAACCCCAACGAAAATGCCATCGACTACAACGGCGTCGCCCTGGACCTGGAAGTCAACGGCCGCCCGCTGGCGTCCGGGGTCAGCGACCAGCGCGGGCATATCGGCCGTTACTCGGAGGACATCCTGGTGATTCCGGTGAGCGTCTCGGCGTTTTCCGTCCTGCGCCAGACCCTGGGCCTGAGCCAGACCCAGACCTTGGACAACCTGCCCTACGTACTGCGAGGCAAGCTGGCCGGCGGCCTGTTCGGCACCCAGCGTTTCATCGATCGCGGGCAAATCAGCCTGAGCAACCCGGGCGCCTGGTAAGTCCTAGAACACCGACCAGCCGATGCGTTGGCTGAGCAGCTCCAAGGCCGCCATGCCCACCAGGGAGTTGCCGGCGCTGTTGAGTTCCGGTGACCACACGCACACCGTGAACTGCCCAGGCACCACCGCGACAATCCCCCCACCCACCCCGCTCTTGCCCGGCAAGCCGACCCGATAGGCAAAGTTGCCGGCTTCGTCATACAGCCCGCTGGTGGCCATGATCGAGTTGACCTGCTGGGTCTGGCGCCGGGTGAGGATCTGCTCGCCGCTGTGCTTGCAGAAACCGTCGTTGGCCAGAAAGCAGAACGCCCGGGCCAGATCGACGCAGCTCATGCGCAAGGCGCAGTGGCTGAAATAACTGCGCAGCACCGCTTCCACATCGTTATGGAAGTTGCCGAAGGACTGCATCAGGTAGGCCATGGCGGCGTTGCGGGCACGGTGCTGGTATTCCGAATCGGCCACCCGGCCATCCACCATCACCTGACTGTTGCCCGACAGGCGCCGGACAAAGTCGCGCATGGACAAGGCCGGCGCGGCGAAGCGCGACTGGTTGATGTCGCAGATCACCAGGGCCCCGGCATTGATAAAGGGGTTGCGCGGCCGACCCCGCTCGAACTCCAGTTGCACCAGGGAGTTGAACGGCTGCCCCGAAGGCTCATGACCCAGGCGCTCCCAGATCGCCTCGCCGGAGTGACCGATGGCCTGCACCAGACTGAAGACCTTGGAAATACTCTGCACCGAGAACGGCGTATCGGCGTCACCGGCGCTGAACACCTGGCCGTCGTTGCCATACACGGCAATCCCCAGCTGGTTGGCTGGCACATCGGCCAGGGCGGGAATGTAGTTGGCGACCTGGCCTTGGCCGATCAGGGGGCGGACTTCATCGAGGATCTGGTTCAACAGGGCTTGCATGGTCGGGCTCATCGTCACGGGCCCCGATACGGCTGCGGGGCTATGGCTGCTAGACGCGCGCCAGAGCCTGCGCAGCACACCCGCGTGCAAATCCTCCGCACCTCGCAGGCGCTAGCCGGGCCAACGCCATCGCGGAGCCGGTTTGTCAGCCCAAACACTCCCTAGCCCTGCACAGGTCTTGAGGGGCCCTTCGCCGGCAAGCCGGCTGCTACTCGCCAGTTGCAGCAATGCCCAGCACATGAAATCGAAATGCAATTGAGATTCGATCATTTTCAGCAATCATAAAACACCGGATCGATGACCAAAATCAGCTTGAATTAAGGTTCAAGCGCTAGAATGGCACTCGGTCACGCGCACAAAAACCTGTCATATCCAGCTTTGCCCCAGCGCCACACCATTCCATGCATCGCTCCCTTTGGCAGCGCCCACCCGTTGCAAAGGGGCCCTTTGCGGCAGTCGATGTTCATGCCATGACGGCATTTCCTGAGCGGAGTCATGCACCCTTGAAAACCTGGCACACGATCGTCGGTGTCCTGCTGATCACCACCTTCACCCTCCTGCTGGAGATTCCTTCCGCCACCTGGCTGACCTCCGCCACCCTGAGCATGATCCTGGGCAGCACGGCCTTGGCCTACATGGCCCTGTCCTGCCTGCTGGCCGCCCGCTGGGGCTTGGTCGAGCGCCTGTTCGGCGGCCTCGACCGGGTCTACGAGGTGCATAAATGGCTGGGCATCTGGGCCCTGGCGTTTGCCAGCTATCACCTGGTGTTCAAGGCCAACCTGGAAGAATGGAACAGCGTGCCGATCCTCGAACTGTCGAAGTACTGGACACGTCTGGTGCGCCAACTGAGCTACGTGGCCCTGGGCCTGATCGTGCTCCTGGCGCTGAACCGCAACATTCCCTACAGCCAGTGGCGCTGGTGGCACAAGCTGTCCGGCCCGCTGTTTTTGATCGTCATCCTGCACGGGCTGAGCTTCAAGTCGCCCATCACCCTGGACTCGCCCTCGGGTATCTGGCTCGGCGCGCTGTGCATCCTCGGGGTGCTCGGGGCCCTGTACAAGCTGCTGCTCTACCCTTTCGTGGCCAAGGTCGGCGAATACCAGGTGAGCGCGGTCAAGGTGGAGAAGAACTCCCTGCACCTGGAACTGACGCCCCTGGGTCGGGGCTTTCCGTTCAAGGCCGGACAGTTCGCCTTTTTGTCGATGCAGGAAAAGGGCCTGCGCGAGCCGCACCCCTTCACCATCGCCAGCGCCCAGAGCGAAGACGGGCGTATCGAATTCGTGATCCGCGCCCTCGGCGACTACACCCAACGGCTGCGCAAGCAGGTGCAACCCGGCATGCGCGCTGACCTCTACGCGCCTTATGGTCGCTTCAAGCGGCCCCGAGAAGCGGCTCGGGAAATCTGGATCGGCGGCGGCGTGGGCATCTCGCCGTTCATTTCCTGGCTGCAGGATTCGGCCGCCGGGCAGTTCGACAAGGCGACCCTGGTGTACTGCTACAACCCGTCCCGGGCCTTTCCCAGCGTCGACACCCTGCAAGGCATGGCCCAGGCCCGTGGCGTGGACTTCGTCGCCAACAGCGGCGGCACCGAGTCCCTGGCCCAGACCCTCAAACGCACGGCCACGGAAACCGACCCGCAGCAGATCCAGATCAGCTTCTGCGGACCCAAGGGCCTGCTGGCCCAGGTGCGGGAGTTGATGAGCGAGTACCGGATTCCCGAAGGCAACCTGCACTACGAGTTCTTCGAGTTCCGCTGATCAGTCACGGGCCTGACACGGGTGGCGCGGCTCATGCAACGCCACCCTCACCACCAGGGCCGCCAGCAGGGTGATGACCATCAACACTTGCAACAGCTGGCTGAATGCCTGGGAGTAGATGTGCAGCAACCCTTCCCGGGACAACGTCGGCAAGGACCCGGCACTGGCCGCCAGATCGCCACCGGCCAACTGCCGCGCGGCCAGCAGCGACTCCCCCGGCGGTGCCAGGCTTGCAAGGCCGTGCTGCAACAGCCCCGCCAGCAGCGCCACCACCAAGGCCAGGGCAATGCCCTCACCCGCCACCCGGGTGGTACTGAAGATGCCACTGGCCATGCCGGCCCGCTCCTTGGGCACCACGCTCACCGACAGCCCATCCATCAAGCCCCAGGGCAATCCGCTGCCCAGGCCGATCACCAGCAATGGCCAGACCCGCTCGACCGCGGCCTGCCCCGGCTCGATCCGACTGAGCCAGAACAGCCCGCCGGCAGCCACCAGCAAACCCAGGCCCGACAGGTTGCCGGCGCTGAACCAGCGGTTGAGCCAGCCCGCGGCAAAGGGCACCACCAACATCGGCGCCGACAGGGCCATCATCAGGATTCCGGCGTCGATCTCGCTGTAGCCTTCGACGCCGATAAAGCGGATCGGCAGCAGGATCAGCAGCACCACGTAGCAGTAGCAGGTGGCGATGGGCAGCACTTGCACCCCGACAAAGCGCGGGTAGCGAAACAGCGACAGGTCAAGCATCGGCCGCGAGGCCCGGCGCTCCACAACAATGAACAGCCCCAGCGCCAGCAGCGCTCCCGCCAGCAACAACAGGACCCAGGGGCTGTCCCAACCACTCTGGGGCGCTAGCAGAATGCCCCAGGTGAGCAGCACCAGGGCCAGGGTGAAACTCAAGGTGCCGGGCCAGTCCACGCCCCGGGCCTCGGGGTCCCGGGACTCCTCCATGCGCGGCACGCCAAAGCCCAGGGCCAGACCGCCGATCAGCGCTCCGGAGACAAAGATCCCGCGCCAGCCGCTGTGCTCGATCAGGACCCCGGCAAGGATCGGCCCAAAGGCCAGACCGACGCCGAAGGTGGTGCCCAGCAGGCTGAAGACGCGGGTTCGCGCAGGCCCTTCGAAGGCCTGGGCCAGGGCGGCCGAGCCACCGGCCAGGGCAGCGGCGCCTGCCAGCCCCTGGACCCCGCGCAACAGGTTGAGCCACAGCAGCGACGGCACGAACACCAGGGCCAGGGAGCTCAGGCCGAACAGCGCCACCCCCAGGCTGAACAAACGCTTGCGACCGTACTCGTCGGCCAGGGTGCCGGCCGCCATCAGCACACTGCCAAAGGTCAGCATGAAGGCGTTGGTGGTCCAGCTCAGGGCCAGCGGGCTGCCCCCCAGTTCGCGGCCAATGGCCGGGGTCGCGACCGCCACGCCGACAAAGGTCAGGGGTAACATCAAGGCCGCCAGACAGACCGCAGCCAGTACGCCATAGGAAGCCCGCTCGCGGGCACGGGCCGGCTGCCCCAGGGACAATTCGAGTTCAGGATTCACACACACACCTCAGCCCTGGCAACCCGGGCGATTTGCAGAAAAATCCATGATAGGTGTGCCGCAATAGGCGAAAAACCAGGCATTCTTCCGCTCTTTACGGACAAAAACGCTGTAATCGAGGTGAGCGATGGACAACCTTAACGGCCTGCAGGTGTTTGTCTGCGTGGTCCGCAGCGGCAGCCTGGTGGGGGCCGGCGAGCGTCTTGGACTGTCCGCCTCAGCGGTGGGCAAGGCCCTAGCGCGCCTGGAACAACGACTCGGTGTGCGTTTGCTCAATCGCAGCACCCGGCGCCTGAGCCTGACGGACGAAGGCGCGCTGTTCTACGAGCGCGGCCAGCGTATCGTCGACGAGGTGCTGGAGGCCGAGGCCGAGCTGGCGCGGATCAGCGACAAGCCCCGGGGCCGGCTGCGGGTCAGCCTGCCCGCCATCGGCTATCGCATGCTGCTGCCGATCCTGCCGGAATTCGCCGCGCGCTATCCGGACATCGAGCTGGACCTGGACTTCAACGACCGGCTGATCGACGTGATCGCCGAAGGCGTCGACGCGGTGATCCGCAGCGGCGAGCTGCCAGACTCCCAACTCAAGTCCAGGAGCCTCGGCCCCTTCGGCTTCGTGCTGATCGGCGCCCCCGGCTACTTTGCCCAGCGCGGCATCCCGCACACCCCCCAGGACCTGGAGCGGCACGCCTGCCTGCGCTACAAGTTCCCCGGCGGCAGCGTGCTGCAGCCATGGAATCTGCGCCTGCCCGACGGCGCGCCGCCGCTGGTACTGGGCAGCGCCCTGACCAGCAACAACCTGGAGTCATTGATCCACGCCGCAAGCCAGGGCCTGGGCATCGCCTACGTGCCCGAATTCGTGGTTTGCGGCGCCCTGGCCGACGGCAGCCTGATCTCGGTGCTGGACGACTATCAGCAAGAGCGCGGCAAGTTCTCCATTCTCTGGCCCAGCAGCCGGCACTTGCTGCCAAAATTGCGGGTCTTCGTCGACTTTCTCAGCCAGCGACTGAGGCTAGGCAACGCCCACAAGGAGTCCCGCTCATGATCGACCCTGTTCCCACCCTGCACACCGAACGCCTGCTGCTACGTCCCCTGGAACTGGCGGACGCCGAGGCCATCCAGCAGCTTTTTCCGCAGTGGGAAGTGGTGCGCTACCTCAATGCCGTGGTGCCCTGGCCCTACCCGGCCGACGGCGCCCTGAGCTACCTGCGGGACATGGCCCTGCCGGCCATGGCCCGGGGCACAGAATGGCACTGGACAATCCGTTTGCGCAGCGAGCCTGAGCAAATGATCGGCAGCATCAGCCTGATGGACGAAGCCGACAACAACCGCGGCTTCTGGCTGGCCCCGCCCTGGCAAGGCCAGGGCTACATGAGCGAAGCCTGCACCGTGGTCGACGAGTTCTGGTTCGAAGTGCTGCAACGACCGCTGATGCGGGTGCCCAAGGCTGCGCCGAACCAGGGCTCGCGGCGCATCTCCGAGCGTGGCGGCATGCGCCTGGTGCGCTCCGAGAGCGGCGACTTTGTCGGCGGGCATTTCCCCCTGGACATCTGGGAAATCACCCGCGAGCAGTGGTGCCGCCGACGCTGAGCAACACCGGCGACTCAGATAAAACGCACCCCGGATCGGGGGCGCTGGTCCACGCTCAGTTCAAACACATCCGGACGCGCATAGTGGCCGACCACGTCGTAGTCATAGCGGGCCTTCACCAGGTCAGCCGTGTCGATCTCGGCGCTGATCAGCCCGGCGCTGCCCACCAGCGGCCCGGCCAATACATCGCCCATGGGCCCCACGATGACGCTGCCACCGGCAATTAGCGGGCGCTCTGCCGGCCAATTGGCAATCTTCAGCCCCAGCTCCTGGGGCGAGGCCTGGACCTGACAGGCGCTGACCACGAAACAACGACCTTCATGGGCGATGTGACGCATGCTCACCTGCCACATCTCGCGCTCGTCCACCGTGGGCGCGCACCAGACTTCGATGCCCTGGGCGTACATCGCGGTGCGCAGCAACGGCATCATGTTTTCCCAGCAGATCACCGCGCCGACCCGTCCCACCTGGGTGTCCAGCACCGGCAGGGTCGAGCCGTCACCCTGGCCCCAGATCAGGCGCTCGGTGCCGGTGGGCATCAACTTGCGATGCTTGGCCACCAGCCCCTGCTGTGGATCGAAATACAGCGCCGTGCAATACAGGGTGCTGCCACTGCGCTCGATCACCCCCAGCACCAGATGGGCTCCGGTACGGGCCGACAGCCCGGCCAGCGCCTCGGTCTCCGCACCCGGCACATCGATGGCATTGGCAAAGTAACGGGCAAAGGCTTCGCGCCCCTCCGGCAGGCGATAACCCAGTTGGGTGCCGAAGCCTTCGCCCTTGGGATAGCCCCCCAGCAGCGCTTCGGGCATCACCACCAACTGCGCCCCCGCTTCGATGATGGCGCCCTCATAGGAGAGGATCTGCTCCAGGGTGGCGGCCTTGCCTTCTGGCAAGGCCCCGATTTGCAGCGCGGCGACGATGGACTTGGGCATGACATGACTCCTCGAACGATCAGGTGTTGCGCATTGTCCTGCCGCCGCTGATCATCGATAAACCCCAACCCAGTGCTTAATGATATGAACCATATGAATATCGCCAGCGTCGACCTCAACCTGCTCAAGGCTTTCGAAGCCCTACATGACGAGTCCAGCGCCAGCCGCGCAGCCCTGCGCCTGGGAGTGACCCAATCGGCCATGAGCGCAGCCTTGCGCCGCCTGCGCGAGTTGTATGGCGATCAATTGTTCGTTCGCACCGGCCGCGGCCTGGCGCCGACCCTCAAGGCCAATCAATTGAAGCCGGTGGTCACTGAGGCCCTGAACAAATGTCGCCAGAGCCTGGCCATGGTTGCCCCGCACAGCGCCGATTATCAGGGACGCTCGGTGACGGTCGGCCTGTCGGATGATTTCGAGATTGCCTACGGTCGGCGCCTTATCGAAGCCGTGGCCCGCCGTGCCCCCAAGTTGCGGCTGATCTTCCGCCAGACCCACAGCCAGATCGTCGCCGAGGCGCTGTTGCAGCGCAGCGTCGACCTGGCGATCAGTGCCGGTGGCTTTGCCGAGCGCCTGCTCAGTCGGCAGGTGCTGGGGGAAGGCGACTACCTGTGTTTGGCGGACCCGGCCAGCCTGGAACCCGGGCAACGACAGATCGACCTTGAGGAGTTCGTTCGGCGCGAACACCTGCTGGTGTCGTCACAAGGGTTTATCGGCATCACCGATGAAGGATTGGCGAATCTGGGACTCAGTCGCCAGGTCTGCGCCTCGACCACGCATTTTGCCGCGCTGCCCTTTCTGCTCAAGGGCAGCCAGGCGGTGGCGACCATTCCTGCCCATGCCGCACGGCGCATCGCCGAGTTCACCGGCCTGCAGCTGCTGCCCTGCCCCCTGGCGCTGCCGCGCTATCCGATCGAACTGGGTTGGCGCACCAGCCCGCAGATAGACCCGCTGCTGGTAAAGGTACGTGAAGCGATTGTCGAGTGTTTCGCGGTTACTTGTTCGCCGCCATCAGCCGATTGACTTCACTGCGCACCATGTTGGAGTACTCCGGCGGCGACATGCCGTCCAGTTCCGCGCGCACCCACTCGGCCCACTTGCCCTTGCGCTTGCCGCGCTCGCCGAACAACCGTGCCGCCTCGCCCTTGGCCTTGCCCAGGTTGCTCTGCCACAAGTCGAACAGACGGGACTTCTCGTCCTCGATGGCGGCGCGTTCGGCCAGGGTCTTGTTAGCCAGATTGAAACTCATGGGAAATTCCTGCTGCGTAAAATAGGCGCCATCTTACACTGTAGGGGCTGACGGTTTTACTCAAGGGTGGCGAGCAAGGTGCAAAATGGCTGCAACTTTTGCCCCAGCGCCGGACTCCATTGCTTGTACCCGATGACTGCAGCCGCTGCCGCAGGCTGCTATCGACTTGGGCAATACGCCTGATACCGCAGGCGTGCCCTTGCACCACCGACCACATTTCCAAGGAAAAACTTCATGGCTCGCAAATCTGCCGCGCAAGCGGAAAACGATCAAATCAAGGACCAGGCCTTCAGCGAACTGCAGGCGCTGATCGAAGAATCGGAAAAGCTGCTCAAGGGCAGCGCCAGCCTGGTGGGCGAAGAAGGTGAAAGCTTGCGCCAGCAAGTGAGCCTCAAACTCAAGCAGGCGCTGGACTCGGTGAACAACGTGCGCGAGCGCAGCAAGCCGGTGGTGGATGCCACCGAGCAATACATCGGTGGCCACCCGTGGCAGACCGTGGCCATCTCCGCCGGCGTTGGCCTGGTGGTCGGCCTGCTGCTGGGCCGGCGCTCGTAACCGCCCCGCTCGCTCCAGGGCCAGGTGCGCCAGTGGCGGCCTGGCCTTTTTTCGTTTCAGGCCTGCGCCAGCGCCCGCAGCTGTTGCAGTTGCTCCACGCCAATGGCGATTCCCTTTTGCAGCGAACGTTCGCGCTGCTGATGCCGACGATCCCCCGGTAGACGCTTGAGTCCCACCGCGTGCATCTGCCGCACCAATTCCTGGCTGCGCTCGGCGAAGCTCTGTCCGGCGGCCTTGCTCGGGTCGATGACGATCAGCAACTGCCCGGTCCAGGGCGTCTTGGCCCCAGGATGGTTGGACCAGTCGAACTCGAAGGAGAAGTGACCTCCGGTCAGGGCCGCGGCCAGCAACTCCACCATCATCGACAGGGCCGAACCTTTGTGGCCGCCAAACGGCAGCAAGGCGCCGCCTTCGAGAATCGCCTTGGGGTCCTGGGTCGGCTGCCCCAGGCTGTCGACGCCGATGCCAAGGGGCAAGCGCTCGCCCTTGCGCGCGGCGATCTGCACATCGCCGTGAGCGATGGCGCTGGTGGCCAGGTCGAAGACGATCGGCTGGCCCTGGGCCTGGGGCGCGGCGAAGGCAATCGGATTGGTGCCGAACAACGGCCGGTCAGCGCCGTGAGGCACGACACAGGTCATGCTGTTGACCACGCTCAGGGCCACCAGCCCCTCTTCGGCAAAGGGCTCGACATCAGGCCAGAGTGCGGCGAAATGGTGCGAGTTACGGATCGCCAGCACCGCGATCCCGGCGTTGCGGGCCTTGCTGACCAGCAGCTCGCGAGCGGCCGCCAGGGCCGGTTGAGCAAAGCCGTTGCCAGCGTCGACCCGGACAAAGGCCGCCGCTACGTCTTCCACCACAGGCACCGCCCGACCATCGACCCAGCCACTGGCCAGGGTCGAGACATAGCCGGGGATACGAAACACACCATGACTCTGGGCACCGTCGCGCTCGGCGGCGGCGCAGTTCTCGGCCAGGCAACGGGCCACTTCGGCGCGACAGCCATGACGCAGGAAAATCGTCTCCAGCAACTGCACCAGGGCCGGCAGAGAGAGGTATTGGCAAGGCGTTTCAACAACCAGGGACGATGCAGACATCTGAAGCTCCAGAGTAATTATTGGAGGGGGCGACAGCGTGTGACCCGGCGATTAAACAACGCTGACTGTTGGCCCTGTCAACCCGATCCCATGGCGCGCAAGGAAGGTGCCAGAGTTGCTGGCCAACAGACACGGCCGCAAGGCGTGCCCATTTGTAGACACTTTCGATACACAGCGGGTTTTCAGGGCATGGCCGATGAAAATAAGTTCACTTTGATGCGCATTAGCCATGACGGCTGTTCTACAAGCCTTGCGCCGGAGGGTAGAATGCGGGAAATCAGGAAGAGTCAATGAGCGAACAGATCCTCTCAGAAGCCGAATACGACGCCATTACCCAAGCTGCGGCGCAATGGTGCATGCGTTTGCATGAAGCCGACTGCAGCGATGCGGAGCGTCTGGCCTTTCAGCAATGGCATGATGCCGACCCCCTGCACGCTTTCGAATACGAGGCGATGCGGGAGATATGGGAAGTGGCCGATCAACTGCCGCCCTCCACTCTGGCGCCGGCTCCGGTCAAGCCTGCCCCCCGGCGCACCTGGCAGCATTACGGTGCGGCCGCGGCCGTCGCCCTATGCGCCCTGCCCCTGGCCGCCTACAGCGGTTGGGAACTGGGCTGGCTGCCATCGTCCTACGAACATTTCGAAGCCGGCGACAGCCTGCGCAACGTGACCCTGGCCGACGGCAGCCAGGTGGAACTGAACCTGGGCAGCAGCCTGACCTACAGCAACTACAAGGATCAGCGCCGGGTCACCCTGAAGAAGGGCGAGGCGTTCTTCAAGGTCAGCCACGACAGCAGCCATCCGTTCGTGGTCAAGGCCGCCCAAGGCCAGATCAAGGTCACCGGCACCCAGTTCAACGTGTGGATGTATGAGGATCAGGTACGGGTCACCCTGCTTCAGGGCTCGGTGCTGGTCACCAGCAATACCGCGCTGCCCGGCGAAGGTTTCCGCCTGGAACCGGGCATGCAGGCCCACTACAAGGATGGCGACTACGCGCCGCAGATCAGCCAGACCTACAGCAACGACAGTTCCCTGGCCTGGCGCAACGGCAAACTGGTGCTGGACAACCTGGCCCTCAGCGATGCCCTGCCACTGATCAATCGCTACCTGGACACCCCGGTGCAGTTGGCTGACAGCTCGACCGGCAAGATCCGCGTGGGCGGCATCTACAACACCCGGGAAATCAGGAGCCTGCTGACTTCGTTGCCCAAGGTGCTGCCGGTCTACCTGACGCGCAATCGCGACGGCAACCCGGTGATCAATTCGTTGCCCCAGTCCCCGCCAAAAAGCTGAAGGCCGCCCCGTTAGGGGGGCGGCCTCGATTCCTGTCAACCTCTGACACCCACTACTTGGCCAATGGCTGCGAATCCTGGCGCGGCTCCTGGATCAGTTGCGACTGATACTGGCCATCGGCGCGGATCTGCGCCTCGGTAAAGGGCAGCACACTCCACTGATTCCGGGCAAAGGCCTCGGTCTGGTCGCGAAAGTGCGGCGACGCCGGATCGCTGGACAGGGAAAACGCCAGCAGGCCCAGGGCCCGCGGCCCCTGCTCATCGAAACTGACCACATTCAGGTAGCTGGTGCCGCTCACCACCTCGCGCTTGCCGTCGGCACCCGGCACGCTCTGGATAGCGTTGTACACCCCCAGGCTTTCCGGGCCGCCAGGCACCGGGGTCGGCCGCCCGCCCTGGCTCACCTGCTGGATATCGCCCCAGCGCACATCGGCGCCCAGCCCGGCCTGCGTCACTTGCAGCGCCGAGGCCAGCATCGCCTCACGCAGGGCCTGGGCAACTGCTGGACGGCTGATGGCCAGGCCCCGTGGCGTGTGCTGCGGGTCCTTGGGGTCGAAGGCGACACGCCAGATATCCGGACGCTGCAACAGCGGCTGCATGATGCCCTGGAAATGCACGAAGCCCAGGCCCGTCTGCAACCCGGCGCTGCGGTCCCAGGACTTGAGGCTGGCGCACAGCGCGGCCAGTCGCTGGGCGTCGGGCCCCAGGTCCTGCGCGCAGAATTGCAGCAGGTCCGGCATCACCTGACCGGCCAGGTACACCTGATCATCGGTGACCATATGCTGCAGATCGCTGACCTGGGCCTTGGGCATCCGGCTCAAGCGATCCAGGGCGAAACGCGCACGCATCTTCAGCGGCACGTCCTGCTGGCTGATCACCGGCGAAAAGCCCTGCAGCGGCGCCGCCGGATTGACCATCCAGGCCGAGTCATTGGAATGCTGCAGGTAGTCGTTGCGTGCCAGTTGCGGCAATTGGCCAGCGGCGAAGATCCCCGGCTGGGCCGCCGCCGGGTCGATGTCCCAGGCGCAGCTGCTGCGGGAACCATCAAGGACGATGACCTGGGTGCCGACCCGTGGATCGCTGCATTGGGCGAGCTTGGCCTGGGTGACGTTGGGCACCACCGACTGGTTCATGTACAGCGCACGGCCCTGGTCATCTACCGCCAGGGTGTTGACCCAGGGAATGCCCTGCAGCTGATGCACGCTGTTTTGCAGGCCCGTCACGCTGCTGGCCTGGTTCATCGCGTACCACTGGGCCAGCACCCGGGTGTTGTCGAGGTTGGCATCACGCAGGCTGTAGGCATGTTCGCGGTCCCAGTCCAGCTCCCCCGGCCACTGCACCACCGGGCCGAAGACCGAGCTGTAGAGGGTCCGCGACTCGCTATGCAACTGACCATCCGCGCCTTTGACCTGCACCGTCACACTCTGGCGCTCCAGGGGTTGCGAGCGGCCGTCCAGCAAATAGCGGGTCGGGTCCTTGGGGTCCAATTGCAGGCGGTACAGGGTGAAATGCTTGGATGCATCCACCGTGTGGGTCCAGGCCAGGTGCTGGTTGAAACCTATATTGATCAGTGGCAGGCCGGGCAAGGCGGCCCCCATCACATCCAGCTGGCCGGGAATGGTCAGGTGCATCTGATAGAAACGCATGGCGCCGATCCAGGGGAAATGCGGGTTGGCCAGCAGCAGGCCGCGACCGTTGAACGAACGCTCGCTGCCGATGGCCACCGCATTGCTGCCACGGTCCAGGGCGAAACCTTGCTGGCGGGCTGCCGCCAGTTGCCAGTGCCCCTCGCTCAGCGCCGCCTGGGCCGTGACGCCCGGTGGCGTGGCTCCCGCCAGGGCCTCGGCGAACTGCCCTGCGCCGCCTTCCACCAGCAGGCGCCGGGTCAGCTTCACCAGGTCCGAGGTGGCCAGCGGCCGTACCCAGTCGCCCTGGCACTGCTCAGGCAGCCCCTGGCCCCGGCGCTCCGCCAACTGGCGGTTGTAGCCCTCGACATAACCCTGCATGCGCTCACGCACCGCCGGCGGCTGCGCCTGCCAAAAGCCGGCCACCGCCTGAGGCGTATTCAGCCAACTGAAAAACACGTCGCTGCTCAGGTTATCCCGTTGCTCCAGAGTCTGACCTTCGGCACCGAAGTACCTGGCCCGCTCGGCGTTCACCGTCAGCACTTCATTGGCCATCAGGCACAGATTGTCCTGGGCGTAGGCGTAACCGATGCCATAACCCAGGCCGCGCTCGTCGCTGGCACGGATATGCGGGACACCAAAGCTGGTGCGGCGAATCTCGGCACGGGTCGGTTCGGGCTGCGCCTGTGCATGGGCACCGCAACTGAGACTTAGAAACAGGGCTGCAAGGCAAAAATGCGGTAACTGCCTGGAAATGATCACGCCGACTCCTGATGCAAAAATACAGAACCAGGACTGGTGTGCAGGAAGGGTTGGGCAACGCCGCCAGTCTGGGAATCCGGCCGCGCACGGATCAACCGACGCCTGCCTGCCCCTATGGACGAATGGCCGCCGAAAAAATTACCCCCCGGAGGTCAACACCGACCTGGCGCTGACAGGTCAGCGACTTGATACCGACAATTTTCTACATCCCGGGCTTCATGATTTGCCGTGCTCGTTCGTCTAGTTACTAGAGCACCCATCATTCTTTTCCTGATAAGGCTCTGCTAAGGAGTTTTTGCATGTACAACCCGCAACTGCCAATGGACGGCATCACCGTGAACAACACGCCTTCCCTGAATGCCGGCGCCGGTGTCTTCGGCAAGAACGCCGAGCGCAACAGTAACGAACGGATCAAGCAGCTGCTGAAAAGCTTTGGCCTGCGCACCAGCCTGATTCGCCTGAAAGTCATCGACGCCCTGCTCACCGCCGCCCAGAGCGAGCGCTCCCTGGGTGTGCGGGGGGTCCACAGTCAACTGCTGGAACTGGATATTCCACTGTCGTTCTTAAGCGTGCGAGAAGTCTTGAAGCGCCTGTGCAGCGAGGGCGTGCTGACCCTCAACGCCGACAAGAGCTACAGCCTGCATCAGCAGGCTGCGGCAGTGCTCGACGGTCTCTCCTGAGACGGTCGAGCCACGGCTCAGGGCTTGACCTTGCGGCGCATCACGCCATTGATCACCACCACGACCACCGCCACGCCAATGGCGATGTACTGGAACAGTTTTTCACTGATGACGCCGTGGTTCTGCAGGTAGGAAAGGCCAAGCATGATCCCCAGTACCACCAGGGAAATCAGGATCGAGTATTTCAAGCGTTGTGACTGGGTCATTGCGGGGTCCTGAAGCTGAAAATGTATCCGCCGTGTATCAAGAACGATGCCAAGCACCTACCCGGATTCGGGGATGCGCCGGGGAAATCGGGGTCACATGGTACAGGCGCGAAAGAGATTTTTCTCCTTCATCGTCCTGTCGAGTTCCCTGTGCCCTTTGAGGATTGAGAAATGTTCCGTCGAATCACACTGCTGATTCCCCTGCTGGCGATCCTGACCCTGTCAGGCTGCATCATCATGCCCCGCGATGGCGGGCATCACCGTTACTACGACGGCGGCCCGGGCTACTACCACCGCTGAGTCATTCGGCCAGTCCATCGGCCCCGCTGAATCTGCCACTCCCCCAACCAACGCCCGCCCCGCTGCGGGCGTTCTGCTCTTTGTGACAAACCTTCAGGGTCGCGAGGTGCCATTGCCAGGACGGGCGAACAGTTCCAGCAACCAGTCGACGAAGACCCGCACCCGGGTGGACAGATGACGCTGAGGCGGATACATCGCGGTCAGCGGCAGCGACGGCACCGGAAAATCCTCCAGGACCTCGCGCAAGACCCCGGCCCGCAACTGTCGGGCAACGTTGTAATACGGCGTCTGCACCAGTCCGTAACCGGCTTCGCAGGCCGCCAGGTAGCCGTCAGCGCTGTTGACCGCCACCTGCTTGGGCAACTCCATCGGGCGCAACTGGCCATCGATGTAGAACTCCAGGCCATAACGCTTGCCGCTGACACTGGAGAAATACTCCACCATCCGATGCCCTTGCAGGTCGGCCAGCGACTGGGGCGTTCCCTGTTGCTGCAGGTAGCCCGGGCTGGCGCACGTCACTTGCTGCAACTGCACCAGCGGCCGGGCCACCAGGCTGTCATCCAGGGTCGGGCCGCCCCGCAAGGCGCAATCCACGCCCTCACGGATCAGGTCCACGGGGCGGTCATTGAGGCCGATCTCCAGTTCGATCAGCGGGTAGCGGGCGGAAAACTCCGGTAACGCGGGAATCACGATCAGCCGACCGATGCCCACCGGCATATCGATGCGCAAGAGCCCCCGGGGGTTGTGCCGGGTCACCGAAAATGCCGCTTCGGCCTCCTCCAGGTCCGCCAGCAGGCGCACGCAGCGCTGGTAATAGGCGGCGCCGTCCAGGGTCGGGCTCACCTGACGGGTGGTGCGGTGCAGAAGCTGCACGCCCAGGTGAGCTTCCAGTTGCTTGATCAGGATGGTGACCGAGGCCGCCGGCATGTGCAGATCCTCGGCGGCCCTGGCAAAGCCGCCCAGCTCGACAATTCGGGTGAAGACACGCATGGCGTTGAAACGGTCCATGAAACAGGCTCAGGATTATTTAGATAATGATAATAGTGATAGCGATTTTAGCCTGTTTATACAGTTTTTGTCGAGTAGCACACTGAGCGCTCTTTCCCCCTCATCGGAGTATTGAGCGATGCACACTCGACAACTGGGCCATCAGGGTCCGCAGGTTTCTGCCATTGGCCTGGGCTGCATGGGCATGAGCGATTTCTACACCACCGGCAACGACCCCAAGGAGGCCATTGCCACCCTGCACCGCGCCCTGGAACTGGGGATCAACCTGCTGGACACCGCCGATATGTACGGCCCCCACAGCAACGAGGAACTGATCGGCCAGGCGATTCGCGGCAAGCGCCAGCAAGTGTTCCTGGCCAGCAAGTTCGGCATCGTCCGCGATCCGGGCGATGCGCAGGCTCGCGGCGTCAACGGCCGTCCCGAATACGTGCGCGCATCCATCGACGGCAGCCTGCGGCGCCTGGGCGTAGAAACCCTGGACCTGTATTACCTGCATCGGGTCGACCCGGACGTGGCCATCGAAGAAACCGTCGGCGCCATGGCGGAGCTGGTCCAGGCCGGCAAGGTGCGCTACCTGGGCCTGAGCGAAGCGTCGGCAAGTACCCTGGAGCGCGCCCACAAAGTGCACCCCATCAGCGCCCTACAAAGTGAATACTCGCTGTGGAGCCGGGATCAGGAAGACAACGGCTGCCTGGCCGCCTGCCAGCGCCTGGGGATCGCCTTTGTCCCCTACAGCCCGCTGGGTCGCGGCTTTCTGACCGGCGCCCTGAAAAGTCCTGATGACTTTGCCGCCGACGATTTCCGGCGTTCCAACCCGCGTTTCCAAGGCGAGAATTTCCAGCGCAACCTGCAACTGGTGAAGCAGGTGCAGCAACTGGCGGCGGACAAACAGGTCAGCGCCGGGCAACTGGCCCTGGCCTGGGTGCTGGCACAGGGCGACTACCTGATCCCGATTCCCGGAACCAAGCAACGGCGCTATCTGGAGGAAAACGTGGCAGCGCTGCAGATCCGCCTGAGTGCCGCGGAGCTGGCTTCGCTGGAGGGCATTTTCAGCCCGCAGGCCACCGCAGGTCCCCGGTACACCGAGGAGGTGATGGCGCTGCTGAATCGCTGACGCAAGGAACGCGGCGCGGGCTCGGCAAGAGCGCGCGCCGCGTCTGGATCAGGCTTTGGCGGAGACGTTCTTGTCGGTCACCGTAGTGCCGTTGCCCTTGCCATAGTTCTGCAGGCTCTGCAGGACGTAGATGGCCTTCTTGTACTCGGGAACCAGGTAGTTGGCGTACTTGTTGCCCTTGATGTTGTTGTTCTGGATGTCATCGAGCTTCATCGCGAAGTATTCCAGGGCATTGAACGGCTCATCCGGGTTCTTCGGAATGCCGAAACGGTCGAACTTGTCGCCGGCGTTGATCAGGTTCAACGCGGTGATGTCGGAAATCAGGCCGTTGTTCTTGAGGAAGGTACTCATGCCACCCAGGGACTTGGTGGTCACGTTGGTCGGATCGAAACCCTTGATCTGCTTGTGAAGCTTCAACTGGTCCATCTTGCGGATATCCAGCACGGTGGGGTTGCTTCCCACCAGGCTCAACATCTGCCGTACCTTGGCACTTTGCGAGACCGGCTTGGAGGAACCGCTGCCACCGCCGTCCTGCACCAACAGACCCGCCTTGCTGGTCCAGCCTCCAACGTATCCGATTGCCATGCTGACACTCCTGTAGTCCGGCTTGCCAATCCTCCTGTTCAGCCTGGCTCAGAGAGGACCGGAAAAGTCTTACCTGGCGCCTGAAACTGGGTGCAAGCCGTGTTGAATCATCTGAATGGGCGCAAGTATCAACGCCAGGACGACCTCCCAACAACGCTTTATTTCCACAAATTACAATTTCTGTACAAACTCGACACAATTAGCCAGAAGGCCCGATTTAAGCGGCGCCGGCTGTTTGCAGCACCCGCAAACCCTGATCTTTTCCTGCTTGCAATCGAACCGTTCAGCGGCTGTCTGATCCTCCTCTGTGTCACCTGCGACACTTTTTCAACGACATCGAAGTTTTTTGGACGATCGTACTAAAGAGCAGAAAAACCGCGCCGACATCCTGAGGATGCCCCGACAAGGCTCCCCCTCTCCAAATAATAAAAAACGCTCGGTAAGGACAGGTCCCATGCCCGCTTTGCGCACGATTCAAGCCCGCTACACGCTCTTTCTGGTCCTGTTCATTGTCCTGATGCTGGTACTCACAGTCGTGGGCATCAGCCAAATGGTGGCGCCCAAGTTGCGCCATACCGAGGAACAGGTGGTCCTCAATCGCATCGCCGAAGTGGCGCAGCGCATTCAGGGCGAGTTGAACAAGGTCCAGGCCCAGCAACGCAGCATCACCCAGACCGTGCCCCTGCTCGACAGCGACAGCATCGACAAGGTCCTGCCCGGTCTGGTGGACCAGTACGGCGAGCAAAAGGTCTTCGGCGGCGGGATCTGGCCGCTGCCCGGCCAGCGCACTCCGAGACGCAACAAGCACAGCACCTTCTGGCACCGTGATGCGTCGGGCCAGTTGGTGGTCAACACCTTCTGGAACAGCGACCCGGCCCCCAACTACTACGACCAGTCCTGGTACAAAGGCGGCCTGCAGAGCGCTCCCGGCCAGTGCGCCTGGGCCGCGGCCTACAAGGACGACGCCAGCGCCGAGCCACGCACCAACTGCGCCATGGCCATCCGCCGCGACGGCCAACCCTGGGGCGTGGCCACCATCGACGTCACCCTGGGTTTCTTCAACGACCTGGTGGCCCGCCAGGAGAAAGCGCTCGACGCCCAGATGCTGATCGTCGAGGCCGACGGCAAGGTCATCAGCAACAGCTCGCGGATCAATGGCCCGATCGTGCTGAAGAACATCCGGGAACTGGCCGCCGGCTCGCCCTTCGCGGCCCAGGTGCAGAGCGCCTTGGAACGTCGCGACAACAGCGCCCAACGTATCGAGTTCGATAACGCCGGGGTGCCCAGCACCTTCTTTATGCGCGCCATCGAAGGCACCCCGTGGTTCCTCGCCAGCGCCCTGCCCACCCACCTGATCACCGCCCAGCGCGACGATGTGCTGAGCACCCTGAGCCTGTTGCAGATCCCCATGGTGATCCTGCTGGTGCTGCTGCAGGTCTATGCGATCCGCCAACTGGTGCAGCGGATGAAGATCCTCAAGGGCAATATCGATGCCCTGGCCACCGGTGACGCCGACCTGACCCGGCGCATCGTGATCCGCGCCGAGGACGAACTGGGGGCCATCGGGCACTCGGTCAACCACTTCATCCAGTACCTGCAGAACATGATCGGCGAAGTCACCCAGGCCACCGAAGCCATGGCCGGCAGCCTGGCGCAGTTGCAGCAGACCTCGGCCCACAGCCAGCAGATCCTGATGCGCCACGCCTCGGAAACCGACCAGACCGTGACCGCCATCACCGAGATGAGCAGCACGGCCGACAGCGTCGCGGCCAACGCCGCCCAGACCGCGGACTTCACCCGGCGCGCCAACGAGCATGCCGAACACTCGCGGGTGGTGGTGGGCGAAGCCTCCGGCAGCGTGATTGCGCTGATCGACGAAGTGGCCGATGCCACCCACAAGGTCGAGGCCATGCAAGCCGACGCCCAGCGCATCACCGAGATCCTCGGGGTGATCGGCGCCATTGCCGGGCAGACCAACCTGCTGGCCCTCAACGCCGCCATCGAGGCGGCCCGGGCTGGGGAACAGGGACGCGGCTTTGCCGTGGTCGCCGATGAGGTCCGGGCCCTGGCCGCGCGGACCCAGGACAGCACCTCGCAAATCAACGAAATGCTCAGCCGCCTGACCCAGGGCGTGAGCTCCTCGGTCAGCGCCATGGAAAACACCCAGGCCAGTTGCCAGTCCGCCGCGGACGCCACAGCCCGGGTCAACAGCGGCCTGGATGAAATGGCCGACTCGGTGAACCAGATCAACAGCCTGAGCACCCAGATCGCCACCGCTGCCGAACAGCAGAGCGCGGTGACCGAGGAGATCAACCGCAGCATGGTCAGCATCCGACACATGGTCGAGGAGCTGGTGGAGAGTGCCCGAGCCGGTGAAAGCAATACCCAGAGCCTGCTGCAGGCCAATGCCCAGGTCAGCCACCTGATGAGCCGCTTCAAAGTCCGCTGAACGGTCTACCGCCGCCGCTGGCACCCCCAGGCGGCGGGACTATATTGGAGGCTCCGGTCACAAGGAAGTGGGGTGCATCATGGGTCAGCGCCAATCACATCTGCTGCAAGAGCGGCTCAGCCACGAGCTGTATATCCAGGCCGATATCGACACTGTCTATTACTACGTGACCCAGCCGGACCGCTGGCCGGAGTGGCAGCCCTCCTGCCTGCGGGCCGACACCGGCTTTTGTGGCTCGCTGCCGGCGGGTCACCGCTTCAGCGAAGTCATGAATCTCCTCGGAGTACAGATCCCCATGAGCTATCGCGTGCTGAACGCGGTATTTCCCAAGGAGTTCAAGGCCGTCTTCAGCTCCGCGGCCCTGGACGGCACTGTCCATTACCAACTGAACAAGCAGAGCGACGGCACGCTGTTGCGGCACATGCTGGACTATTGCACCGACCTGCAACTGAGCGGCCTGCGGGCGCGCATGGAACAACTGTCGACCCAGGCCCTGGGCAATCTCAAGCAACGCCTGGAGCATCCGGGCGACTGACAAATCTGTAATGCCCGCCTCAGTTTCCTGACAGCCAGCGCTGATTAGAGTCCCCTCCAATCCGCTGACCGACTGGAAGCCTGCCATGCCGTTCCCCCCATCAAGACACAGCCCGTCCCGACGCACCTTCGTCAAGGCCCTGGCGGCCGGAGGCGTTCTCGCCGGTCTGGGGCTGTGGCGCAATCCGGTCTGGGCCATCAGCAGTCCGGGTCAGCCCGAGGTCGCGGCAGGCACCGATTTCGACCTGTCCATTGGCCAGTTGCCGGTGAACTTCAGCGGCCAGCCGCGCCAGGCCATGACGGTCAACGGCAGCCTGCCCGGCCCCCTGCTGCGCTGGCGCGAGGGCGGCCGGGTCACCCTGCGGGTGCGCAACCAGCTGCACCAGATGACGTCGATCCACTGGCACGGGATCATCCTGCCCGCCGACATGGACGGCGTACCCGGCCTGAGCTTCGAAGGCATCGAGCCCGGCGGTCTGTACCGCTATTCATTCCCGGTCAAGCAGCATGGCACCTACTGGTACCACAGCCATTCCGGGCTCCAGGAACAACTGGGGGTGTACGGGGCACTGGTGATCGACGCCCGGGAGCCGGAGCCCTTCACCTACGACCGCGACTACGTGGTGCTGCTGTCGGACTGGAGCGACGAGGCGCCGGAACAGATCCTGCGCACCCTGAAAAAGCAGTCCGACTACTACAACCGGCACAAACGCACCCTCGCTGACTTCATCGAAGACGTCGGCCGCGACGGCTGGGCCGCCACTGTGGCCGAGCGCACAATGTGGGCGCAGATGAACATGACCCCCACCGACCTTGCCGACGTCAGCGGCGCCACCTACACCTACCTGCTCAACGGCCAGGCACCGGACAACCACTGGACCGGACTGTTCCGCCCCGGCGAACGCCTGCGCCTGCGGCTGATCAATGCCTCGGCCATGACCTACTTCGACCTGCGCATTCCCGGCGTGAAAATGACCGTGGTGGCAGCCGATGGCCAGCACGTGGAGCCGGTATCGGTGGATGAGCTGCGGATCGCCGTGGCAGAAACCTTCGACGTGCTGGTGCAGCCCAGCGCCGGTGCCCATAGTCTGTTCGCTCAGGCCATGGACCGCAGCGGCTACGCGCTGGGCTCCCTGAGCAGCGTCCCCGGCCTCAAGGCCCGTGCGCCGGCCCTGGACCCCAGGCCGCTGCTGACCCTGGAGGACATGGGTATGGCCTCAATGCCCGGCATGGACCACAGCGCGATGAGCAGCCAGATCCCCCATCCAGCCTCGGAAACCGCCAACCCGCTGGTGGACATGCAAGCCATGAATCCCCAGCCACGCCTGGACGACCCCGGCCTCGGCCTGCGCCACAACGGCCGTCGGGTGCTGACCTACGCCGATCTGAAAAGCACCTTCGCCGACCCCGACGGCCGCGAACCGAGCCGTACCCTGACCCTGCACCTGACCGGCCATATGGAAAAGTTCGCCTGGTCTTTCGACGGCATCGCCTTTGCCGAGGCCGAGCCCCTGCGCCTGGAGTATGGCGAGCGGGTGCGGATTGAACTGGTGAACGACAGCATGATGAGCCACCCCATCCACCTGCATGGCATGTGGAGCGACCTTGAGGACGAACACGGCCGCTTCCAGGTGCGCAAGCACACCATCGACATGCCGCCGGGCACCCGCCGCTGCTACCGGGTCACGGCCGATGCCCTGGGGCGCTGGGCCTACCACTGCCATCTGCTGTACCACATGGAGAGCGGCATGTTCCGCGAAGTCCGGGTCGAAGAACGGGAGGTGCCCCATGCCGATTGAGACGCCCCTGCTGCCACTGCTGCCGGGCGGGCTGACCGGTCTCGGCCTGGGCATCGTCCTGCTGGCCTGGCCCGGTACCCCGGCCCATGGTCAGTCCATGCCCGGCATGGACCACGACACCCGGGCACCACAACAGATGCCCGGACACGACATGCGCGGCATGGATCACTCAGCGATGCCGGGCCTGCAAGTCGCAGCCCCCTTGCAAAGCCGTACACCGATTGCGCCGTTGACCGATGCCGATCGCCGGGCGGTCTATCCAAGCGCGGCCGGTCATGTCCTCCACGGCAAGTCGCTGAACAGTTTTTTCCTGGTGGAGCGGCTCGAATGGCAGGACGCCGAGCGCGGCACGAGCCTGGGCTGGGAGGTCAATGGCTGGATAGGTGGCGACCGTGACCGGCTGTGGCTGCGCAGCGAGGGTGAACGCACCCGGGGCGTCACTGAGCATGCCGAGCTGCAAGCCCTCTGGGGCCACGCCATCAGCCCCTGGTGGGAGCTGGTCAGCGGCCTGCGTCAGGACTTCAAGCCCGGCACGGCCCAGACCTGGGCAGCCCTGGGCCTGCAAGGCATGGCGCTGTACAACGTCGAAAGCCAGGTCACCGCCTATCTTGGAGAAGGCGGCCAGAGCGCCTTGCGGGTCGAAGCCGACTACGACCTGCTGCTGACCCAGCGCCTGATCCTGCAGCCGTCGGCGCAACTCAACCTGTACGGCCGCAACGATCCGCAACGGGGCCAGGGCGCCGGCCTGGCCGAAAGCGAAATCGGCCTGCGGCTGCGCTATGAACTGCGCCGGGAATTCGCACCTTATATAGGTGTGACCTGGAACCGCAGCCATGGGCGGACCGCCGACTACGCCCACAACGACGGCGAACCGGACAACGGCGCTCGCCTGGTGCTGGGGCTGCGAATGTGGTTCTAGAACCCTTGCTCCGCGCCCGGGGCTTGGTATCAACTTGAAACAAAAGCCGCCGGCAGCTGGCAAAAAAAGCCGCAAAATGCACCACCCCCAGCGTGTCCCCACAAGGGCCGGCCCTGCCAGCGCCCCTTATTCAACAGCGACAACGAGACTTTCGATGAAAACTTCACTGCGTCTGGCGGCCCTGTCCGCCCTGCTGATCGGCTCCCTGGCTCAGGCGGGCGAACTGATCCCCATCGACGTGCACCGCGACGCCAACTGCGGCTGCTGCAAAAAGTGGATCGAGCACCTGCAGGACAACGGCTTTGCCGTCACCGACCACGTGGAAAGCAACATGAGCGCGGTCAAACAGCGCTTGGGGGTGGCCCCGCGCCTGGGCTCCTGTCACACCGCGGTGATCGACGGCAAGTTCGTCGAAGGCCACGTGCCCGCTGAACAGGTCCTGGCCTTGCGCAAGCGCGACGACCTGCTGGGCATCGCCGCCCCGGGCATGCCCATGGGCTCCCCCGGCATGGAAATGGACGGCATGGGCGCCGACGCCTTCCAAGTCATCGGCCTGACCCGTGACGGCCAGGATGTCGTGGTAGCGGACTACCCGGCCCGTTGATCGCCAGCGCCTACCTCGGCCTGTTTCTCGCCGCCTTCGCCGCCGCCACCCTGCTGCCCCTGCAGTCGGAAGCGCTGCTGGTGGGCCTGCTGCACAACAGCCAGCTGACGGTACTCGGGCTCTGGCTGGTGGCAACCCTGGGCAACGTCCTGGGCTCCCTGGTCAACTGGTGGCTGGGGCAGCGCCTTGACACCTACAAGGAGCGTCGCTGGTTTCCCGTTAGTCCGAAGCACCTGGAGCGGGCCCGGGTGCACTACCAGCGTTACGGCCACTGGACGCTGCTGCTGAGCTGGATGCCGGTGATCGGCGATCCGCTGACCCTGGTGGCAGGCGTCATGGGCGAACCCCTCAAGCGTTTCCTGCTGATCGTCAGCCTGGCCAAAGGCGCCCGCTACGCCGTGCTGGTGTGGCTGACCCTGGGCTGGCTCGGCTGAGCCGCTCCGCGCTCAACCGGACCTTGGGTCGCAAACAAATCCCCGGGGCCCTGCCCATTTTCGGGCAAGGCCACCAGCGATCTGCACCAACCCCTGGCGCGCCCTCACCGTTTTCGCGCCGAGGCCATTTCACCCGCGCTCTGCTGCGGTGCACGGCCGACCTTTCGTCGGGATAGATCCGTCGCCCTGCGCCCGCGCCGAATCAACGCCCCGCTCTGCCCGACACCGCTCTAGGTTCTGTCCTAGACTGATTTTCGCATTGTGACCGAGCGGTCACTTTGGCATTGAAAAAGTCGAAACTTTTCGCGTCGGCCCAAGGTCAGGTTAAAGGTAGGGTCGCTGCCACTGGTGCATTCCTTGCAACGGCTCCTCCACCCTTTCTGCTGCAGCGCTCGAGCAGCTCAGGCTGATCGATGTGTGGCGCAATTGCGCCCGGCCATAGGAATGGCCCGACAGCAGCGCTTGAGACAGCAGAACAGATCAATAAAACGGGAGAGACCTATGATCAGCGCCGCATTGGACACTCAGGGAGAGCATCCTCAACAGCAGGCCGGTGAACGTGCCCCCCAGGCGATTTCCATCCCTGGAGGCAAGACCCTGCTGCCGCTGGCTCGTCAGAATCCCAACCGCAAGCGGGTGCTGTTCGTCACTTCGGAAATCGCCGATCTGGTGAAAACCGGCGGCCTGGGCGACGTCTCCGCCGCCCTGCCCCGGGCCATGGCCCAGCTGCACGATGTGCGGGTGCTGATTCCCGGCTATCCCCAGGTGCTGCACAGCGAGAACCCCATCCATATCATCGGCGAGCTGGGGGGCCACGCGGCGCTGCCGGCCTGCAAGATCGGGCGCATGGACATGCCCGACGGCCTGGTGATCTATGTGCTGATCTGCCCGGAGCTGTACGAGCGCGAAGGCACGCCCTACGGCGCCAACAATGGCCGCGACTGGCCCGACAACCACATTCGCTTTGCCCGCCTGGGGCTGGCCGCCGCCGACATCGCCGCCAACCTGGCGCAGATCCACTGGTGCCCCGACCTGGTGCACGCCCACGACTGGCCCGCCGGGCTGGCCCCGGCCTACATGCACTGGCGCGGGCAGCGCACCCCGACCCTGTTCACCATCCATAACCTGGCCTACCAGGGCGTGGTCAGCCTGGCCTCGTGCCCGGAGCTGGGCATCCCCGAACACGCCCTGCAACAGGAAGGCATGGAGTTCTACGGCAAGCTGTCGTTCCTCAAGGCCGGCATGGCCTACGCCAGCCACATCACCACTGTGAGCGCCACCTACGCCCAGGAAATCACTACCCCGGCCTTCGGGTGCGGCCTCGACGGTTTTCTCGCCAGCAAGACCCAGCAAGGCTTGCTCAGTGGCATCCCCAACGGCATCGACGAAAGCTGGGACGCAGCCACCGATGCGCACCTGTTCTGCCCCTTCAGCATGGGTGATTGGGACGGCAAGGCGGCCAACGCCGCCCATGTGCGGCAGATGTTCGGTCTCGACCCCAGCAACGGCCCGCTGTTCGCCGTGGTCTCGCGGCTGGTCTACCAGAAGGGCCTGGACCTCACCGAGGGCGTGGCCGAATTCATCGTCGCCAACGGCGGCCAGATCGCCATCATCGGCCGCGGGGAACCGGAAGAGGAACAATCCATGCGCGCCCTGGCCCGGCGTTTTCCCGGGCGCATCGGGGTCAATATCGGCTTCAATGAAACCGACGCCCGGCGCATGTTCGCCGGCAGCGACTTTCTGCTCATGCCGTCACGCTACGAGCCCTGCGGGCTGAGCCAGATGTACGCCCAGCGCTTCGGTTCGCTGCCGGTGGCGCGCAACACCGGCGGCCTGGCGGACACCATCGAGAATGGTGTCACCGGCTTTCTGTTCGACGAATCCACGGTCGCCAGCTACCAGGAGGCGCTGACCCGGGCGTTCAAGGTCTTCGCCTATCCAGCGCTGCTCAACGCCATGCGCTGCCGGGCCATGGCCGCCCCGTTCAACTGGTGCAAGGCGGTGGAACCCTACGCCGAACTCTACGAACAACTGGTGGCCAAGGCCCTGGGGCAGGCCACCCGACAATAAAGGGGCCTGGACCCATGCCATCAAGCACCCTGCACAGCTGGACCCACGGCGCAGTGATGCTGGATAGCGAGCACACCCGGTTCGCCCTGTGGGCCCCGGATGCCCGTGAGGTCAGCGTTGCACTGGCGGACGGCCAGTCACTGCCGATGCGGCCCGAGGCCGACGGCTGGTTCGTGACTCAGGCACGCTGCCCGGCGGGCAGCCGCTACCGCTACACCATCGATCGGCAGATCCAGGTGCCGGACCCGGCCTCCCGGGCCCAGGACGGCGATGTGCATGGCCCCAGCCTGGTGGTCGACCACAACGCCTACGCCTGGCAGCAGCCCCAGTGGCGTGGCCGGCCCTGGCACGAGGCGGTGATCTACGAACTGCATGTCGGGGTCATGGGCGGCTACCTGGCGGTGCAGCAGGCCCTGCCGGCCCTGGTGGACCTGGGGGTGACCGCCATCGAGCTGATGCCCCTGGCGGAGTTCCCCGGCGAGCGCAACTGGGGCTACGACGGCGTCCTGCCCTACGCCCCGGAAGCCTCCTACGGTGCTCCCGACGACCTCAAGGCCCTGATCGACGCCGCCCACGGCCTGGGCCTGGCGGTGATCCTCGACGTGGTCTACAACCACTTCGGCCCCGACGGCAACCACCTGCAGCGCTACGCCAAGGGCTTCTTCCGCGAGGATCTGCACACCCCCTGGGGCGCGGCCATCGACTTCCGCCGTCGACAAGTACGCGACTTCTTCATCGACAACGCCCTGATGTGGCTGCTGGAGTACCGTTTCGACGGCCTGCGCCTGGACGCCGTGCACGCCATCGACGACCCGGACTTTCTCCATGAACTGGCCCAGCGGGTACGCCAGGCGGTGCCGGCGTCGCGCCAGGTGTGGCTCAACCTGGAAAACGAGTTCAACCAGGCCAGCCTGCTGCAGCAGGGTTTCGACGCCCAGTGGAACGACGACGGGCACAACGCCCTGCACGTGCTGCTCACCGGGGAAACCGACGCTTACTACGCCGACTTCGCCGACGACCCCACCGCGCAACTGGCCCGCTGCCTGAGCCAGGGCTTCGCCTTCCAGGGCCATGCCAACCGCCACGGCCAATCCCGGGGCGAACCCAGCGGCCACCTGCCCCCCAGCGCCTTTGTGCTGTTCCTGCAAAACCACGACCAGATCGGCAACCGGGCCTTTGGCGAGCGCCTCAACCAGCTGGCGCCGACCCAGGCGCTGCAGGCGGCCACGGTGTTGCTGCTGTTGTCGCCGATGATCCCGCTGCTGTTCATGGGCGATGAAGTGGCGGCCCAGGAGCCGTTCCTGTTCTTCACCAGCCACCAGGGGGAACTGGCCGAGGCCGTGCGCCAGGGCCGGCGCAACGAGTTCGCCGCCTTCAGCGCCTTTGCCGACGCCGCCCAGCGCCAGCGCATCCCCGATCCCAACGCCCCCTCGACCTTCCAGGCATCACGGCCCCGGCCCCAGTCGCAACAGGCCGAGACGACCCGTGAGCTGTACCGCAGCCTGCTGCGTATCCGCCACCGCGAACTGATCCCGCGCCTGCCCGGCGCCCAGGCCCTGGACACCCGGGTGCTGGCCGAAGGCGCCCTGAGCGCACGCTGGCGCCTGGGTGACGGCAGCCTGCTGCGCATCGACCTCAACCTCAGCCCACACCGGGTCGAACTGGAGCCCGAAGCAACAGCACAACTGTGGTTTGAACACCCACCGCGAGCCCTTGAACACTGGCAGCAGGGCTGGTTACCCGCCTTCAGCGCAGTGGTGCAACTGGACAGCGGGCCTTGCCCCACCGCCCCCCATGGAGAACGCCGATGAGCGATGCGCAACTGGAAATACTCGCCAGCCGCGCCGGCCTGGCAGTGGATTGGATCGACGCCAACGGCCGACCGCAAAAGGTTGAGGCCCGGGTGTTGCGGGCCGTGCTGGCGGGCCTGGGCCACCCTGCCGACAGCGACCAGGAAATCGCCGACAGCCTGCAGCAGTTGCACCAACTGCAGCAAAGCCGGCACCTGCCACCGCTGCTGACCGCCGACGTCGGCCAGGGCCTGGACCTGGCCCGGTACTTCGCACCCGGGACCCGCTGTGCCATCGAGCTGGAAAACGGCGAACCGCTGTCGTTGCAGCTCGATGAACAGAGCGTGCTGCCAGGGCAGATCCCGGTGGGTTACCACTCGGTGCGCATCGAGGAGGAACACTTCACCCTCGCGGTGGCCCCCGCACGCTGCTACAGCGTGGCCGACGCCGTGGGCCAGCCGACCCCGCGAGCCTGGGGCCTGAGCGTACAGCTGTATGCCCTGCGCCGCCCCGGTGACGGTGGATTCGGCGATACCCAGGCACTGGAAGAGCTGGCCCGGCAAGCCGCCGAGCGCGGCGCCGATGCCCTGGCCATCAGCCCGCTGCACGCCATGTTCAACAGCGATCCTGAGCGCTACAGCCCCTACTCACCCTCCAGCCGGCTGTTTCTCAACAGCCTGTACGCCGCTCCCGGGGCCATTCTCGGCGACCGGGCCTGGCGCAGCGCCATCGAATCCTGTGGCCTTGGCCAGACCTTGCAAGCCCTGGAGCAGCAACCACTGATCGACTGGCCCCAGGCGGCCCAGGCCAAGCAACAAGCACTGCGCGCCCTGTACGAAGGCTTCTGCCACGGCCAGCACCCCCTGCACGAGGACTTCGCCAGCTATCGCCGCAGCGCCGGCGAAGCCCTGGAAAACCACTGCCGGTTCGAGGCCATCCAGGCCGAGCGCGCCGCCCGCGGCGAAGACCTGGACTGGCGTCACTGGCCGCAACACTGGCGTAACCCGGCGAGCCCGGCCCTGGCCCGGTTCGCCGAGGAGCAGGCCCATGAAATCGGCTTCCATGCCTTCTGCCAGTGGCTGATCGCCCGCAGCCTGGAACGGGCGCAGAGCGCGGCCCACAGCAGCGGCATGGGCATCGGCCTGATCGCCGACCTGGCGGTGGGTGCCGACGGCGGTGGCAGCCAGGCCTGGAGCCGCCAGGAGCAGTTGCTGGCGTCCCTGACCGTGGGTGCGCCACCGGACATCCTCAATCGCCAGGGCCAGGGCTGGGGCATCTGTGCCTTCTCTCCCGAAGGTTTGCAGCGCCATGGTTATCGCGCCTTCATCGAAATGCTCCGGGCCAACTTCGCCCATGCCGGCGGCTTGCGCATTGACCATGTGATGGGCTTGCAACGGCTCTGGGTGATCCCGTCGGGAGCGCCGCCCTGCGACGGCGCCTACCTGTACTACCCGGTGGACGATCTGCTGCGCCTGCTGACCCTGGAATCCCATCGGCACCAGGCCATTGTCCTCGGCGAGGACCTGGGGACGGTGCCCGACGGCCTGCGGGAAAAGCTCGCCGCCCGGGCCATGCTCGGCATGCGCGTGCTGCTGTTCGAACAGGACCACGGCTGCCACTTCAAGCCGATCCTGGACTGGCCGGACAACGCCCTGGCCACCACCAGCACCCACGATCTGCCCACCCTCAACGGCTGGTGGCAGGGCCGCGACATCGACTGGAACCTGCGCCTGGGCATGGTGGATGAACAGGGCGCGCGACAATGGCGCGAACACCGCCAGCGCGAGCGTGACGGCCTGCGCCAGGCCCTGGCCCAGGACCCACAGAACTTTCACCAAGAGGCCCACGAAGCCGACCAAGTGCTGGACGCCAGCGTGCGCTTTCTTGGCCATACCCGTGCGCCCCTGGTGCTGCTGCCCCTGGAAGATGCCCTGGGCATCGATGAACAGGCCAACCTGCCCGGCACCCTCGACAGCCACCCCAACTGGCGCCGTCGCCTGGCCAGTGCCAGCCGACGCCTGCTGGACGACAGCGATGCCGCCCGGCGCCTGGAACTGCTGGCCTGTGCCCGGCAACAAGCCCTAGAGCGTGACCGATGAACCTGCCGTCCCTGCCCTTGCTGCGGGCCAGCCTGCGCCTGCAGTTTCATCAAGGCTTCACCCTCGACGACGCCGTACCCCTGGTGCCCTACTTCGCCCGCCTGGGCATCAGCCATCTCTATGCCTCACCCCTGCTCCGGGCCCGGGCTGGCTCCCAGCACGGCTATGACGTGGTGGACCCGACCCAGATCAACCCGGAGCTGGGGGGCGAAGCGGCCCTGCGGCGCCTGGTGGCGGCCCTGCGTCAACAAGGGATGGGCCTGATCCTCGACATCGTGTCCAACCACATGGCCGTGGGCGGCAGCGACAACCCCTGGTGGCTGGACCTGCTGCAATGGGGGCGGCTGAGCCCCTATGGCGAATTCTTCGATATCCAGTGGCACTCCGCGGACCCGCTGATGGAAGGCCAGTTGCTCCTGCCGTTCCTCGACAGCGACTATGGCGTGGCGCTGCAGGAAGGCCGCTTGAAGCTGCGCCTGGACGACGACCTGGGGGGCTTTCACGTACAGCACCACGAACATTGCTTTCCCATCTGCCCCTGGGACTACGCACCACTGCTGCGACTTCCGGAGCCGCTGGACGCCGAGTCCAGCGGCGCCCTGAAATCCCTGGCCGACGGTTTTGCGGCGTTGCGCTTCAACGGCGCCGCCCATGCCCAGGCCCGGCGCCTGCAACAAGCCCTGGCACACCAACTGCGCCAGCCGTCAGTGCGCCAGGCCATCGACGCCCACTTGCAAGGCTACGACTCGCGCCAGGCCGGCGGCTTCACCCGTTTGCATCAGTTGCTGGAACAACAGAGCTACCGTCTGGCCAGCTGGCGCACCGCAGCCGATGACATCAATTGGCGGCGTTTCTTCGACGTCAATGAACTGGGGGGCCTGCGGGTCGAACGCCCGGCCGTGTTCGAAGCCACCCACGCCAAGGTCTTCCAGCTGATCGAAGAAAACCTGGTGGATGGCCTGCGCATCGACCACATCGATGGCCTGGCCGATCCCCGGGGTTACTGCCGCAAGCTGCGGCGCCGGGTCGACCGCCTGCGTCCGGGCCAGCACCTGCCGATCTACGTCGAGAAGATCCTCGGCGCGGGCGAGACCCTGCATCGCGACTGGGGCGTGGACGGCAGCACCGGCTACGAATTCATGAACCAGCTGTCGCTGTTGCAACAGGCCCCCGCCGGCCAGCCGCTGCTGGCAGAGCTGTGGAGCCGGCACAGCCAGCGGTCGCCGCAGTTCGGCGAGGAAGCCCTGCAGGCACGCCAGCAGATCCTCAACGGTTCCCTGGCCGGTGACTTTGAAAACGTGGCCCAGGCGCTGCTGCAAGTGGCGCGGCTGGACCTGATGAGCCGCGACCTGACCCTGGGGGCCATCCGCCGGGCGCTGCAGGAGCTGATCGTGCACTTTCCGGTGTACCGCACCTACATCGGTGCCCTGGGCCGCGGGCCCCAGGACCAGCGGTTTTTCCAACAGGCCATGGACGGCGCCCGAGGCCGCCTGAGCGAAACCGACTGGCCGGTACTCGATTGCCTGGAGCGCTGGCTCGGCGGCCAGGGCTGGCGCCGGCAACCACCGGGCCGGGCGCGCAAGCTGCTGCGCCACGCCTGCGTGCGCTTCCAGCAACTGACCTCGCCGGCCGCGGCCAAGGCCGTGGAAGACACCGCCTTCTACCGCTCCGCGGTGCTCCTGGCGCGCAATGACGTGGGCTTCAACAGCGAACAGTTCAGCGCGCCGATCTCGGCCTTCCACAGCGCTTGCCAGCAGCGCCTGGACAGCTTCCCCGACAACCTGCTGACCAGCGCCACCCATGACCACAAGCGCGGCGAAGACAGCCGCGCGCGCCTGGCCCTGCTCAGTGAGCGGGCCCCCTGGTATGCCCGCCAAGTGGCCAGCTGGCGGCTGTTGGCTGCCCCCTTGCACCAGCACCCCGACGCCCCTTCGGCAGGCGATGAACTGATCCTCTATCAGACCCTGCTGGGCAGTTGGCCCCTGGATTTGCAGGCCGAGGATCAGCCGGGCCTGGAGCGCTATACCCAGCGCATCTGGCAATGGCAACTCAAGGCCCTGCGTGAAGCCAAGCTGCACAGCAGTTGGGCAGCCCCCAATCCTGATTACGAAGAGGGCGTTCAGGCGTTTGTCAGCGCCGTGCTGGTCTCGCCGCAAGGCCTGGCCCTGCGCCAGTCGCTTGCGGCGGCAGCCAACAGCATCGCCCCTGGCGGCGCCCTCAACAGCCTGGCGCAAACTTTGCTGCGCATGACCGTACCAGGGGTGCCGGACCTGTATCAGGGCAACGACTTCTGGGACTTCAGCCTGGTGGACCCGGACAACCGCCGACTGCCGGACTACCCGGCCCGGCAACGGGCCCTGGACAGCCCGCGCGATCCTCGGCAGTGGCTGGCCCAGTGGCGTGACGGACGCATCAAGCAAGGCCTGATTGCCCGCACCCTGGGCCTGCGCGGTCAGTACCCGCAGCTGTTCCAGCGCGGCAGCTACCAGCCGCTGACGGTGCTGGGGCAGGAAGCCGGCCGGGTGCTGGCGTTCATGCGTGAATACCAGGAGCAACGAGCCGTGGTGATAGTGCCGATCCAGGTCGCCGGCCTGCTGGATGACAGTGCAATCCCCAAGGTGGATGCGCAGCGATGGGGCGATACCCGGGTGCAACTACCGTTCACCGCTTCGGGCCGCAACCTGAATGGACTTTTTTCAACCGGAGCAGTCACACCCCACAAGGAATTGCTGATCAGCGCCGTATTGCAAGACTTTCCACTCAACCTTTTGATTCAACATTGAGTTCAGTCCAGGAGCATTGCGATGAGTACCGACGACAAACGCATACGTGAATTCGCCTATCAGATCTGGGAGTCGGAAGGGAAACCGGAGGGCCACGAAGCCCGACACTGGGAAATGGCCCGCAAGCTCGCCGAGGCCGAGGCCCTGGCCCCGAGCCAGCCGCCCAAGGGCGCCAAGAGCAAATCTGCCGCCGCCAGTCCGCCCGGCAAGAGCGCCAGCAAACCCAAGGCCAAGTCGGCCGCCGCGGTGGTAGTGCCGCCGGGAGAGAAGCCTGCGGCGCCGAAGAAACCCCGGGCACCGCGCAAGCCGCCAGCCCACTGACGACACTCCCGCCCCTCTATCGCCCTGAACCGGTGGCGCGCCCGCACGCCACCCTGGATGGCTTCGCCCTGGAAAACCCACGGCGGGGCCCCTGATCCTTTTTGCAGGAGCAACCATGAGCAGATCCAAGCAGACTCCGCCGACTCCCGAGAACGAACCCTCGCGCATCCGTGAAGGCCTGCCCTTCCCTCTGGGCGCCACCTGGGATGGCCTGGGCGTCAACTTCGCACTGTTCTCGGCCAATGCCACCAAGGTCGAACTGTGCCTGTTCGACGCTGCCGGCGAAGTGGAGCTCGAACGTATCGAACTGCCCGAGTACACCGACGAAATCTTCCATGGCTACCTGCCCGACGCTCACCCCGGGCTGATCTACGGCTACCGAGTGCACGGTCCCTATGAGCCGGCCAACGGTCACCGTTTCAACCCCAACAAACTGTTGATCGACCCCTATGCCAAGCAGCTGGTGGGCCAATTGAAATGGTCCGAGGCGCTGTTCGGCTACACCATCGGCCATCCTGACGCCGACCTCAGCTTTGATGAACGGGACAGCGCGCCCTTCGTGCCCAAGTGCAAAGTCATCGACCCGGCCCATACCTGGGGCCACGACCATCGGGTCAGCGTGCCCTGGGACAAGACCATCCTCTACGAGACCCACGTGCGCGGTTTCACCATGACCCACCCCGCAGTGCCGGAACACCTGCGGGGAACCTTTGCCGGGCTGATGGTGGACGACGTGCTGGAGCACATCCGCAAGCTTGGCGTCTCGTCGGTGGAGCTGCTGCCGATCCATGCCTTCGTCAATGACCAGCACCTGCTGCACAAGGGCATGACCAACTACTGGGGCTACAACAGCATCGCCTTCTTCGCCCCGGACCCGCGCTACCTGTCCAGCGGCAAGATCGCCGAGTTCAAGGAAATGGTCGCGCACCTGCATGAGGCCGGGCTGGAGGTGCTGCTGGACGTGGTCTACAACCACACCGCCGAAGGCAACGAGCAAGGCCCGACCCTGTCCATGCGCGGCATCGACAACGCCTCCTACTACCGCCTGATGCCCGACGACAAGCGCTTCTACATCAACGATTCCGGCACCGGCAACACCCTGGACCTGAGCCATCCCTGCGTGCTGCAGATGGTCACCGACTCCCTGCGCTACTGGGCCACGGAAATGCACGTGGACGGCTTCCGCTTCGACCTGGCGACCATCCTCGGCCGCTACCACGATGGTTTCGACGAGCGCCACAGCTTTCTCGTGGCTTGCCGCCAGGACCCGGTGCTGCGCCAGGTGAAAATGATCGCCGAACCCTGGGACTGTGGCCCCGGCGGCTATCAAGTGGGCAATTTCCCACCGGGCTGGGTGGAGTGGAATGATCGTTTCCGCGACACGGTGCGGGCCTTCTGGAAAGGCGACGACGGCCAGTTGGCGGACTTTGCCGGGCGCCTGACCGCCTCTGGGGAGATGTTCAACCAGCGCGGCCGCCGCCCCTATGCCTCGCTCAACTTCGTCACCGCCCACGACGGTTTCACCCTCCGCGACCTGGCGTCCTACAACGACAAGCACAATCAGGCCAATGACGAGAACAACCAGGACGGCAGCAACAACAACCTGTCCTGGAACCATGGCGTCGAAGGTCCCAGCGACGACCCCGAGATCAACGCCCTGCGCCTGCGCCAGATGCGCAACTTCTTCGCCACCCTGCTGCTGGCCCAGGGGACGCCGATGCTGGTGGCCGGCGACGAATTCGCCCGCACCCAGCATGGCAACAACAACGCCTACTGCCAGGACAGCGAGATCGGCTGGATCAACTGGAACCTGGATGCCGACGGCAAGTCGCTGCTCAAGTTCGTCAAGCGCCTGATCAAGCTGCGCCTGAGCTACCCGATCCTGCGCCGCGGGCGTTTCCTGGTGGGCAACTACAACGAGGACATCGGCGTCAAGGACGTCACCTGGCTGGCTCCCGATGGCAACGAAATGACCACCGAGCACTGGCAGGATGCCCATGGCCGCTGCCTGGGCATGCTGCTGGACGGCCGCGCCCAGGAAACCGGCATCCGCCGCCCCGGGTCCGACGCCACGGTGCTGCTGGTGGTCAACGCCCACCACGACATCGTCAACTTCCGCCTGCCGCAAGTGCCGGCCGGTGAGTTCTGGACCTGCATGCTCGACACCCACCAGCCGGCGGTGCACGGCCAGGAGCGCTTCGCCTTTGGCCACGAGTACTCGGTGACCGGGCGATCGCTGCTGTTCTTCGAGCTTGAGCATGAACAGGACGACTGAGCGCCAGCCTTGCAGCGCGCCCTCGATGCCGCCTTGGCCGACAAGCCAAGCGTCGGCAAATTCCAGGCATTCGTCAGGAGTTCGGGCCTGGCAACAAAATGCGACTACCCTGAGAAACGGGTCGCAATCGACAAATTCAACTCAACCCTCTGTGTAGGCAGCCACGGGCTGAGTATGATTGCGCTCGGATCAGGGTGCCCCAAAGGTATGGAGCACCGGTACATGACGCTGAGGCAGATGCCATGGAATCAGCGTACGTGCAAACCCAGGGTCGCCACTGAACGGATGTTCAGGCCTCATTGCCGTGACCCGGAAAACAGGGATGTGACACCTCATGAAAGCCATAACCGCAATAGACAACAGCTGGCCCAGCCAGATCTGGAACGGTGCCCGCCACCTGGCCGACGTTCCCCCCATCAACCTCGGCAATCTGGTTCCACCCGGCTCCCGGGCCGTGATCATCGCCCCCCACCCCGGCGATGAAGTGGTGGCCAGCGGCGGCCTGCTGCAAGTGCTGGCCCACCATGGCCACCCCCTGCAACTGATCTCCATCAGCGACGGCAGCGCCAGTCACCCAGGTTCCGAGCTGTGGCCCAAGCGCCGCCTCAGCGTGTTCCGGCCCCAGGAAAGCGCCGAGGCCCTGCGCCGCCTGGGGCTGCCCCTGCACAGCCTGAAGTGGATTCGTGGTGGCTTTGCCGACAGTGCCCTGAGCGAGCGCGAACAGCAATTGGCACCATTCATCAGCCGTTACCTGCGCGACAGCGACGTGGTGTTCAGCACCTGGCGCGGCGACGGCAACCTCGATCACGAAGCCGTGGGCCGGGCCGCGGCCAAGGCTGCCGGCCAGGTAGGCGCGCGCTTCTACGAGATTCCGATCTGGGCCTGGCACTGGTCCTCGCGCGAGGAGCACCAGATTCCCTGGCAGCGGGCACGCAAGCTGCGCCTGGACACCTGGACCGTGGCCCGCAAGCGCCACGCGGCCCACGCCTATGCCAGCCAGCTGCAGGGCGAACCGGAAATCGGCCTGGAACCGTCGCTGTCGCCGATTCTGCTGGAGCGCCTGCGCCTGCCCTACGAAATCATCCTGATGTAGGCCGGGCCCGGGCGGAAAATAACCTGAACGCGAGTGCCGGCCATCAGTCCCATGAGAAACCGTCACTGATTCACAGGAGTGAGCGTGAGCAGCGAGTCCACCCGCCAGCCCCAGCCGGGAAGCATCCAGCGTCTGCAGATCCTGACCGTCAACACCCACAAGGGTTTCACCGCCCTCAACCGACGTTTCATTCTCCCGGAGCTGCGCGAAGCGGTACGCAGCACCCAGGCCGACCTGGTGTTTCTCCAGGAAGTGCTGGGCGAGCATGAACGCCATGCGTCGCGCCTGGACAACTGGCCGCAGCAGTCGCAGTACGAGTTTCTCGCCGACAGCATGTGGAGCGATTACGCCTACGGACGCAATGCGGTGTACCCCGACGGTCATCACGGCAACGCCCTGTTGTCCAAGTACCCGATCCGCCAGTACCGCAACCTGGATGTTTCCATCACCGGCCCCGAGCGCCGCGGCTTGCTGCACTGTGTCCTGGATGTACCCGGATACGCCGAGGTGCACGCCATCTGCGTGCACCTCGGCCTGTTGGAAAGCCACCGGCAACTGCAGCTGGCGCTGCTCTGCCAACTGCTCGAATCCCTGCCCGAGGACGCGCCGGTGATCATTGCCGGCGACTTCAACGACTGGCAGATGCACGGCAATGTCGCCCTGGGCCGGCGCGACGACCTGCACGAAGCCTTCGAACGCCATCACGGCCGCCCGGCCAAGACCTACCCCGCGCGCTGGCCCTTGCTGCGCCTGGACCGGGTCTACCTGCGCAATGCCAGCAGCCACCGGCCACAGATCCTCGGCAACAAGCCCTGGACCCACCTCTCCGATCACCTGCCCCTGGCGGTGGAGGTGCAACTGCCGCCCGTGGCCGCACCGCGGACATCGAGCGATGAACGCTAAAACCGCGATCGTCCCGGCTCACGGATTCCGGGGCGGTGCCGCCCAGTGGCAGCAGGTCTGGTCGACCTGCTGAACCCTGGCGACGAGCAAATCCACGGGCTGGAGTCGCCCCTGATCGCCCTGCCCACCTCACATCCCTGGCATCCGGACAAAGTGCCATTTTTCAGTGATTTGGCCGCCCAAAAATAACCCTTCCGTTTGTCAGTCATTTTCTTGACGAGCCCCCTGCTCTCTCCTTAGCTACCAATGACCACCCCTGGAAAAAGTAACCGGGAAAGGGCCGAAAAAACCTGCTGCAGAGCGGGTCGGCGGACTTTACCCGATTGAATCCGGCTGCCTCTCGAACGGGGGTGGGAGAGGCGCCCCCAACGAGATAAAGCATGCATTTGCAAGGTAGGCCTCCATGAATACCTCACTCACCTCAAGCCCTCTGCCGTTCGCCTTGTGCAGCCTGTACACATCCTTGCTGTTGTGCTCCATGGAGGTCGCGGCGTCCCCGGGGGAGGACACCGACAACACCGGGTACCCCTCAACCCTGAGCAGCCTGCCGATCAGCGCCCCACCCCTGGGCAGCCCGCGACCGAGCGACTTCGCGGTCCTGGACCGGCCCGGCCTGCCGACGCACCTTGAAGTCGGCTACCTGGCGCTGCCCGGCGCTGGCAGCGAACCGCGCAAAGGCCCCCTGCTCTACAGCATCCAGAACAACGGCACCACCCAACAGATCGGCCTGCTGAGTACCCCCAACACCTACACCCTCACCCAAGGCAGCGCCCCGAGCACCGTCAACGACCCACGCAATGCCGGGCTCAGCGTCCAGGGACAAGGCCTGGGCGCCTTCTGGAGGCTGCAGGGTGCCGAGGGCTGGCACCTGGACATGTCCGCCAGCGGCGGCCGGGTCAGCGGTTTCAGTCGCAATGAGCAGGGCCGGGGCATGACCACCGAAGGCAACGCCATGACCTTTTCCGTGCAGGGCGGCGTGGCCATAGGCCTGAGTGACAACTGGGTGATCGAACCCCAGGCCCAGGTGATCAACCAACGCATTCGCCTGGACGGTGGCAATAGCAGTAACGACCTCAACGCCTGGAGCGGCCGGGTCGGCGCGCGCCTGCAAGGGCGCTATGACGTCCACGGCCTGCCCCTGGAACCCTATGTGCGCACCAACCTCTGGCATACGGTCTACAGCGGCGAGACCCTGAGCCTGGACCAGGTGGACAAGATCAGCAGCAGCCGCAAATCCTCCACCGTAGAGGTTGGCCTGGGGCTGGTGGCCAGGGTCACCCCCGCCGTGAGCCTGTACGTCAGTGCCGACTACAGCAGCGATGTGGATGACAACGACCTCAATGGCCTGATCGGCAGCCTGGGCGTGCGCATGCGTTGGTGATGCACCCAGGACGGTGCCGGTAATGGCCTGATGTTGACCATTACCGGCCACCCGCGGCTAAAGGCTGTCGGGGCGCAGGATCAACACCGCCAGGGGCGGCAGGTTGAGCACCAGGGACAGGGCCTGGCCATGGCTGCCCTGTTCTTCACTGAAGGCTTCGCCGCCATTGCCATAGTTGGAACCGGCATAGAGTTGCGAATCGCTGTTGAGCAGCTCGCTCCAGCGTCCCGCCAGCGGCACGCCGACGCGGTAGGCCTGGCGCGGCACCGGGGTGAAGTTGGCCACCACCAGCAAGGGCTCGCCGGTTTTGCTCCAGCGCAACCAGGCATAGACGCTGTTGATCGCATCGTCGCCGATCAGCCACTGGAAACCCTGGGGCACGTCGTCCTGGTCATGCAACGCCGGGTACTGGCGATACAGCCGGTTGAGGTCGCCCACCAATTGCTGCACGCCCCGGTGCTCCGGGTACTGCAGCAGGTACCAGTCCAGTTGCTGGTCGTGGTTCCACTCGCGCCACTGGCCGAACTCGCAGCCCATGAACAGCAGTTTCTTGCCCGGATGGGCCCACATGAAGCTCAGGTACGCCCGCAGGTTGGCGAACTTCTGCCAGCGATCGCCAGGCATCTTGTCGATCAGCGAATGCTTGCCGTGCACCACCTCGTCATGGGAGATCGGCAGGATGAAACGCTCGGACCAGGCGTACACCAGGCCGAAGCTCAGTTCGTTGTGGTGATGGGCGCGGTACACCGGGTCCTGCTGGATGTAATGCAGGGAGTCATGCATCCAGCCCATGTTCCATTTGTAGGCAAAGCCCAGGCCGCCCTGGTCGGTGCGCTGGCTGACCCCGGGCCAGGCGGTGGATTCCTCGGCAATCACCAGGGCGCCCGGCGCTTCCAGGGCCACCACATCGTTGAGGTGGCGCAGAAAGTCGATGGCTTCCAGATTCTCGCGGCCGCCGTGACGGTTCGGCACCCATTCACCGGCCTTGCGCGAATAGTCGCGATAGAGCATCGAGGCCACCGCATCCACCCGCAGACCGTCGACATGGAAATGTTTGAGCCAGTGCAGCGCCGAGGCCAGCATGAAACCGTGCACTTCCGTGCGCCCGAGGTTGTAGATCAGGGTGTCCCAGTCCTGGTGAAAGCCCTCCAGGGGGTTGCCGTACTCATAGAGCGCGGTGCCGTCGAACTGGGCCAGGCCATGGGTATCGGTGGGAAAGTGCGCCGGCACCCAGTCGAGGATCACGCCGATATCCGCCTGGTGGCAGGCGTCGACAAAGGCAGCGAAATCCTGGGGCGAGCCATAGCGGGCACTGGGGGCGAACTGTGACAGCGGTTGATACCCCCAGGAGCCGCCGAAGGGGTGTTCCATGATCGGCATCAGCTCGATATGGGTGAAGCCCAGGTCCTTGACGTAGGGGATCAGGCGTTCGGCCAGCTCGGCCCAACTGTACTGGCGGGCCACTTCCCCAAGGTCATCCACTTCGCACTGCCAGGAGCCGGCGTGCAACTCGTAGATGGACAAGGGCGCATCGGTTCGCTGATGTTCGCCCCTGGCCTGCATCCATGCCTGATCCTGCCAGTGGAATTGCAAGGGCTCGGCGACCCTGGACGCGGTGTCCGGCGGCAACTGGGTGGCCAGGGCCATGGGGTCGGCCTTGAGCGGCAGGATGCCCTGGGGCCCGAGAATCTCGTACTTGTAGGCCTCTCCAGGTTGCAGGCGCGGAACGAACAGCTCCCAGACCCCGGAGGGATGCCGCAGGCGCATGGGGTGGCGCCGCCCGTCCCAGATATTGAAGTCCCCCACCACCGAGACCCGCCGGGCGTTGGGCGCCCAGACTGCAAAGCGCACGCCCTGGACGCCGTCCACGGTGGTCGGTTGCGCCCCCAGGCAGGAGCCGAGGTCCCGATGATTGCCTTCGGCGAACAGATACAGATCCATCTCCCCCAGCAACGGGCCGAAGCTGTAGGGGTCTTCACTGACCTGCTCGCCACCGGCCCACTGCACCCGCAGCAGATAGGGCCGGCTCTGGCTGAAATGCCCGGCAAACAGCCCGGGCACTTCGGCGGCGTGGAGGCTGCCGAGCACTTGCTGCTGCTCCCGGTCCAGCACCTGCACGCTCAGGGCGCCGGGCAGATAGGCCCGGATGAATTGCCCGCCGGCACCGTCTCCGTGGGGCCCGAGCACAGCGAACGGATCAGGATGCTCGGCCCGCACCAAGGCATCGATGACCTCGGCTGAAGGGAGCAATGCCGGTTGGTTCTTTCCCTGTTCCTTGTTCGAGACACTCATGACTGCTCTCCATCACGCTCAAGATCGGAAAAGGGTTCCAGTTCACGCAACAGCCCCACCAGGCCGTGCAAGGGCACAGGCAGCCAGGTGGGCCGGTTTTCCGCTTCATAGGCCAGCTCATAGGCGGCCTTCTCCAGACTGAACAGGGCCAGTGCGGCATCCGCAGCCGCCGGGTCCTGCCACTCATGGGCAAGACTAGCCGTCGCCAGCCGATACGCCTGGACAAAGGCTTGCCGCGCCTCCTGCAGATAACGACGGACCACCCGTTGCCGGGCCTGCTCGGCCACCTGCGCGCCCTCCACCGCTGGCGTCTCCAGGGCCATGGCGGCAGCGTAGTCGAAGGAGCGCAACACCCCGCTGACATCCTTGTACGGGCTGTGCTTGCCCCGACGCTCTGCCAGAGGCCGCGCCGGCTCACCCTCGAAGTCGATCAGGTAGGCATCGCCCTTGACCACCAGCACCTGCCCCAGATGCAGGTCACCATGCACCCGGATCCGCAGCCCACCCACCAACTGCCTGGCCAGTTGCTGGATGTGACCGAGGATTTTCGTCTTGTGCTGCAACAATCGGCTCACCCGTTTCTGGTCGCCAGGACTCAGCTCGCCCTGATGCTGCTGGAGCAACTGCAACCCCCGTTCCACTTGTGCCGCCACCTGACGATTCCAGGCCTGGGTGTCCTTGAGGGTGCTCACTTGCGGTGCAAAGTCCGGTGGGCTGTCGGGGGCCGCCAGCAACAGGTGCATTTCTCCCAGGCGCTGCCCCAGCAGGCCGGCGAAATCCTCAAGCTCCCCGAGGGCGTTGTAGTGTTGTTCCTGCTCGGACATGGCCTGCGCCCACTCATCGCGGATGGCCCGCTCCAGGTTGTTCTGGGTCCATTCCCAGGCATCCCCCTGATTGCTCAGGTAGCCCTGGGCGATCATCAGCAGATGATCCTCGCCCTGCTCATCGCGGCGCACCACCGAGCCCAGCAAGGGCGAGATATGGCGGAATCCGGCGGCAGTGAGGAAGGCGCCCATTTCCAGTTCCGGGTGAATGCCTCCTTCCACCCTGCGAATCAGCTTGAGCACCAGGCTGCCCCCCACCACCACCGAGCTGTTGGACTGTTGCGCCGAGAGGTAGCGCACCTCGGAGTCGCCGGTCAGCCCTAACTCGGCCAACCGCTCGGTGCCGTCGAAACGGATCTGCCCGGCAGCACTGTCCAGCCGGGTCTGCGCCTGCAGGGCCTGCAGCACGCTGCGCACGAAACTGTCGAGGGCGAAGGCGTCGGTGATCAGCCCGACCTGGCGCCCGCGCCGCACCCGGGCCATGGCCAGTTGCTGAGGCAAGGCACTGCCGAGCGGCTCTTCCGCGAGCAGGCCGAAGGGCAGTTGATAGCGCTGGCGCTGCCCATCGCTGGTGACCTCGATCTCGCTGAGCAGCACGGGATGCTGGGGATCGCCAAAACCTACACCGTAGGCGATCTGTACCTGCTCGATGGCGCTGTCCTTGCCAGCGAACCAGCGGCGCTTGGGCAGCCAGTGGGGCAAGACGCTGTGCTCCAGCGTGGTGCGCGATGGCGCTTCGAGCAATTCTTCGAGGCGTTTTTTCAGCACCAGGGTGGTGAAGTCCGGCAGGCTCTGGGCCGGTTCCACATGCCAGCTGGGCATCTGGTTTTCTGCCGCCAGAACGAACCAGTAGAAGCCGTAGGGCGCCAGGGTCAGGAGGAAACTCAACTGGCCGATGGGAGGAAAGGCATTTCCGCCGAGCATCTCCACCGGCACCATGCCAGCGAAGGCCGACAGGTCCAGTTCCGCCGCCTGGGCACTGCGCGAGACGTTGGCCACGCAGAGGATGATTTCCTGCTTGCCGTCAGGCCCCGTGTATTCCCGGGTATAGGCCAGAATCCGCCGGTTGCTCGGCGACAGCATCTTCAGCGTGCCCCGGCCAAAGGCCTTGGACTGCTTGCGCACCGCCAGCATGCGCCGGGTCCAATTGAGCAACGAGTGGGGATCGCCGGACTGGGTCTCGACGTTGACCGACTGATAGCCATACAGCGGGTCCATGATCGGCGGCAGCACCAGGCTCGCCGGGTCGGCGCGGGAAAAGCCGCCATTGCGGTCGATGGACCACTGCATCGGCGTGCGCACGCCGTCGCGGTCCCCCAGGTAGATGTTGTCGCCCATGCCGATCTCGTCGCCGTAATACAGGGTCGGGGTGCCAGGCATCGACAGCAGCAGACTGTTAAGCAGTTCGATGCGCCGCCGGTCGCGCTCCATCAGCGGCGCCAGGCGCCGGCGAATCCCCAGGTTGATCCGCGCCCGGCGGTCGGCGGCGTAGTAGTTCCACAGATAGTCACGCTCCTTGTCGGTGACCATTTCCAGGGTCAGCTCATCGTGGTTGCGCAGAAAGATCGCCCACTGGCAGTGGGCCGGAATCTCCGGGGTCTGGCGCAGGATATCGGTAATGGGGAAGCGGTCTTCCTGGGCCAGGGCCATGTACATGCGCGGCATGAGTGGAAAGTGGAAAGCCATGTGGCATTCGTCGCCGTCGTCGCCATTGGTTGATTGGCCAAAGTACAGCTGGGTGTCCTCCGGCCACTGGTTAGCCTCGGCCAGGAGCATGCGATCCGGGTAGTGGGCGTCGATCTCGGCGCGGATCTGCTTGAGCACGTCGTGGGTCTCGGGCAGGTTCTCGTTGTGGGTGCCATCGCGCTCGATCAGGTAGGGAATGGCGTCCAGGCGCAGGCCGTCGATGCCCATGTCCAGCCAGTAGCGCATCACCGAGAGCACCGCCTTCATCACCTGGGGATTGTCGAAATTGAGGTCCGGCTGGTGGGAATAGAAACGGTGCCAAAAGTACTGGCCGGCCACCGGGTCCCAGGTCCAGTTGGACGTTTCGGTATCCAGGAAGATGATCCGCGTGCCGGCGTATTTCTGCTCGTCGTCGGACCACACGTAAAAGTTGCGCGCCGCCGAACCGGGCCGGGCCTTGCGCGCCCGCTGGAACCAGGGGTGCTGGTCCGAGGTGTGATTGATCACCAGCTCGGTGATCACCCGCAGCTCGCGCTTGTGGGCCTCGGCGATAAAGCGCCGGACGTCGGCCAGGGTGCCGTAGTCGGGGCTGACCCCGCGGTACTCGGCGATGTCATAGCCATCGTCACGGCGTGGCGAGGGGTAGAACGGCAACAGCCAGAGGGTGTTGACCCCCAGCTCCTTGATGTAGTCGAGCTTGGCGATCAGCCCTGGAAAGTCGCCGATCCCGTCGTTATTGGAATCGAAATAGGACTTCACATGCACTTGGTAGATCACCGCGTCCTTGTACCAGAGCGGGTCCTTGATAAAGGTCGCTGAGCGGGGTTTCTTGGCCATGTCGGACTCCTGAAAAAATGAATGAGCGCCGACGCACCTACCGATGCGCCACGACAACCGTAGGAGCTGGCTTGCCAGCGAAGGCGTCAGCCAGCCCGGCGCAAGGCTCACGGGCCTCTTCGCCGGCAAGCCGGCTCCTACAGGGGACTGATGCGCCAGATGCCGAAGGGTTGCGCCGGTTCCAGGCGCATGAATTGGGTCTTGCCGTACCAGGTCCAGCGATGGCCGTTCATCAGGTCCTCCCCCTGGGTGGCGGCATCGTCAGCCAGCCCCAGCTCCCACAGCGGCAGTTCGAAATGGGCCTCCTGGGCATTGAAGGGATCGAGGCTGACCGCCACCAGGACGAAGTTGCCGCCCTCGGCGTTGCGCTTGCCGAAGTACAGGATCTGATCGTTCCAGGCGTTGTACAGCTTGAGCCCCAGGTGACTGTGCAGCGCCGGGTTCTGCCGGCGGATGCGGTTGAGCTGGGCGATCTCGGCAATGATGTTGCCGGCGGCGTTGAAATCCCGGGGCCGGATCTCGTACTTCTCCGAATCCAGGTACTCCTCCTTGCCCGGCACCGGTGCCGATTCACAGAGTTCAAACCCGGAGTACATGCCCCACAGTCCCGAGCCCATGCTGGCCAGCACCGCGCGGATCAGAAACCCCGGGCGCCCCGAGTCATGCAGAAACGCCGGATTGATGTCCGGGGTGTTGACGAAGAAGTTCGGCCGGAAGCACTCGCGCCACGGCGACTGATTGAGCTCGCTGAAGTAGCTGGCCAGCTCGCTCTTGGTGTTGCGCCAGGTGAAGTAGGTGTAGCTCTGGGTGTAACCGACCTTGCCCAGGCGCGCCATCATCGCCGGGGTGGTAAAGGCCTCGGCGAGGAAGATCACCTCCGGGTGCTGGCGGCGCACGTCGCCGATCAGCCATTGCCAGAACGGCAGCGGCTTGGTGTGGGGGTTGTCCACGCGAAAGGTCTTGACCCCCTCCTCGACCCAGCCGATGACGATGTCCCGCAGTTCCAGCCACAGGCTGGGTATGGCGTCAGCAGCATAGAAGTCAAGGTTGACGATGTCCTGATACTTCTTCGGTGGATTCTCGGCGTACTTGATGGTGCCGTCCGGGCGCCAGTTGAACCAGCCCGGGTGCTGCTTGAGCCAGGGATGGTCCTGGGAACACTGGATGGCGAAATCCAGGGCGATCTCCAGGCCGTGATCGGCAGCGGCGGCTACCAAACGACGGAAGTCATCCAGGCTGCCCAACTGCGGATGGATCGCCTCGTGGCCGCCCTCCTCGCTGCCAATCGCGTAGGGACTGCCGGGGTCGCCCGGGGCCGCCGTCAACGCGTTGTTGCGCCCCTTGCGGTGGCTGCGGCCAATGGGATGGATGGGCGGGAAATACAGCACGTCGAAGCCCATGTCATGGATCATCGACAGTCGCGAGTGGACGTCGTTGAAAGTGCCATGGCGGGACGGATGCTCGGTGATCGAGCGCGGAAACAGCTCGTACCAACTGGCGAACTGCGCCTGTACCCGCTCCACATCCAGCGGGTACTCGGGGCTCAGGCTCAGGTAGGGCCGGTGGTCGGCCTCGGCCATCAGCCGGGCACTGGAATCCTTGAGAAACAAGGCGACCTGCTCGGTCTCCAGCAAGCCGGCAAGCTGTTGTTGCAGCGCCAGCAACCGCTCGCGCAACGGCCCTTCGCTACGCTCGGCGGCTTGCTGCACCGAAGTCCGCCCCTCTTGCAACTCCAGGCTCACCGGCACCCCGGCCCGGTGTTTTTTCTCCAGTTCGTAACAGTAGCTGGCGAACTGATCGATCCAGGCTTCGATACAAAAGCGATAGCGACCCACGGTGGGCACGGGAAAGCGCCCCAGCCAGCCGTCGTTGCCCTGGTCCTCAAGGGCCTGGCTGCTCCAGGCGTCCTGCTGCTCCTCGCGCCAGCGCACCCGCACGGCCAGTTTGTCGTGGCCGTCGGCGAACACCTTGCACGTCACCTCGACCTGTTGGCCGGCCACCGCCTTGACCGCGAACTGCCCGCCGTCGAGGACCGGGCGGGTGTTCTCGATGGCAATGCGCGGCAGCAACAAGGCCTGAGACAAGGGCAACTGCGCCTGGAATTGCTGTTCAGTCGGTTTTTCTGCAGTCATTGAGCATCACCCCTTTAATGCGCCATGGACGCTCTGGTCGCAGGGCGCCCAGCGCCCCGATGAATCAATGCACCTTGTTTCCGAGCCACCGGCATCGGCGAAAGTTCACCGCGATCGCTGGCCAAATCGACGGGAATCAATTCCCTGCTCCCAAGGTCCACCCAGAGAGCCCGTGCATCGACAAGCACAAAGGAGGCCACAGCGATGAATATCCCGATCCCGGCAGAAACTCCCGATCCGAACATCGACCAACCGACCCTGCCCCCCAGCGAGCCGCAACCGGTTCCCGAGCAGGAACCACCAGAGACCACCCCACCGCCCAAGGGCGATCCTCCCAATACCATGCCGCCGGTGGTGGTCACGCATGGAGCGTCGACCCGCTGACACCACAGCAGCCAGCTTGCCGGCCAAAACGCCCGCCCTCTTGACGGGCCTGTTCGCCGGCAGCCGGCTCCTGCACCCGCGGCCTGCAACGACCACCGTTGATCGCCGCTGCCGAACCCTGGCCAGGCCCTGCAGCCTAATCTGTACGCCCATTGCCAAGAGGTACGCATCATGAGCCTGCGCATCGAAAACCAGACCTGCTACATCGACACCGACACCCTCCACCAACGCCTTCCCGCCAGCGCCCTGACCGTCATCACCGACAGTGCCAAATCCATGTCGGCGGTGGAGCTGGCGGGAGAACGCATCTACGTCACCGAAGCAGAAGCCGATGCTTTGACCGTAGCAGGCGCCACCGACGGTCGGCGCCATCTGAAGGCCACCGACGGTGATTCGGTGATTTGACTGATCTGGATCAGGGCTCGCCGCGAAGGCCTGTGCCAGAGGCCCCTGCGGCCTTCCCTGGTGGCTCTTGAGGGGGTGCAGCAAGTTGTCGCAGGGGCACCGTAAAGGCTCATCTGATACGGTTTTTTATCAAATACCTGAGTCTGTTATGCAAACAGATCCGTGGTCATAGTTGCGCGGCCTGATGGAGGCTGATGAGCGAACGACCATGAGCGAAAGAATCCCCGTCCGATTAGTAGAGACCTTCGAACCTTCACCCCCTAAACAGATGAAGTCGAAGACCACCGACAAACACGTTTACACCCGTAGCTTCACCGGTTTGTTCCGTACCCTGCGCATGACCGGCGCAGGTTTCCTGTTCCTGCTGTTCTTCGGCACGGTCTGGTTGAACTGGGGCGGCCGCCAAGCGGTGCTCTGGGACCTGGCCGAAAGCAAGTTCCACATCTTCGGCGCGACCTTCTGGCCTCAGGACTTCATCCTCCTCTCGGCGCTGCTGATCATCTGCGCCTTCGGCCTGTTCGCCATCACGGTGTTCGCCGGCCGGGTCTGGTGCGGCTACACCTGCCCGCAAAGTTCGTGGACCTGGCTGTTCATGTGGTGCGAGAAGGTCACTGAAGGTGAACGCAACCAGCGCATCAAGCTGCAAGCTGCGCCCTGGGGCCTGAACAAGCTGGCCCGCCGGGCCATGAAGCACACCTTGTGGCTGGGCATCAGCCTGCTCACCGGTCTGACCTTCGTTGGCTACTTCACCCCGATCCGCCCTCTGGCCCAGGAACTGCTGACCCTGCAGATCGGTGGCCTGAGTCTGTTCTGGGTGCTGTTCTTCGCTGCGGCCACCTACATCAACGCCGGCTGGCTGCGCGAGGCGGTGTGCATGCACATGTGCCCTTATGCGCGCTTCCAGAGCGTGATGTTCGACAAGGACACCCTGACCATTTCCTACAACCCGGTGCGCGGTGAAAGCCGCGGCCCGCGCAAGCGTGACGTCAAGCCCGCCGACGTCGGCCTGGGCGACTGCATCGATTGCCAGGTGTGCGTGCAGGTCTGCCCTACCGGCATCGACATTCGCGACGGCCTGCAGATGGAATGCATCGGCTGCGCCGCCTGCATCGACGCCTGCGACTCGATCATGGACAAGATGGGCTATGCCCGGGGCCTGATCGCCTACACCTCGGAACACCAACTGCAAGGGGGCAAGACTCACCTGCTGCGGCCGCGCCTGGTGGGCTACAGCGCGGTGCTGCTGGTGATGATCGGCGCCCTGGCCCTGGCCCTGGTACAACGGCCGATGGTGTCCCTGGACGTGAGCAAGGACCGTGGCCTGTTCCGCGAGAACGCCCTGGGGCAGATCGAGAACATCTACAGCCTGAAGATCATCAACAAGACCCAGGAGCGCCAGAACTACCGCCTGGCCCTGGTGGATGGCGATGGTTTCGAACTGCAGGGCAAGACCGAACTGAGCCTGGCCCCGGGCGAAATCACCGACCTGCCGGTCTCGGTGGCGATGACCCAGGACCGCCCACAAAGCAGCTCCCAGGCCATCAGCTTCAAGGTCGCCGACAGCGATGAGCCAAGCGTCTACGCCATCGCCAAAAGCCGTTTTGTTGCGCCGATGAACCGCTGAGCCTCTAGAATGCCGTGGCCAGGGAGCCTGCTGCCGTCCCTCGGCCACGGGAACCCTGTACTCGACGCCGCCATGGCCCCCACCCTGGCCGTCGAGCCCTCCCTTGCGAATCTGAACACCTAGACCCGATGACCAGACTGGATCTTGCACCGCAGATGAAACGCTACGAAAAATTCGCCGACGACATCGCCGAACTGATCCGCTCCGGGGTCCTGGGCCCTGGCCAGCGCGTGCCTTCGGTGCGCTACGCCAGCCAGACCTACGGGGTCAGCCCGTCAACCGTGTTTCAGGCCTATTACCTGCTGGAGCGTCGCGGCCTGATCCGTGCCCGCCCGCGCTCCGGCTACTTCGTCAATGCTCACGCACCGAGCCCGTTCTCCGAGCCGGTGATCAGCAGCGAAGTCAACGAATCCACCGAAGTCGATGTCAGCGAACTGGTGTTCTCGGTGCTCGACTCGATCAAGGACCCGAGCACCGTGCCCTTCGGCTCGGCCTTCCCCAGCCCGACCCTGTTCCCCTTGCAACGCCTGTCCCGCTCCCTGGCCAGCGCCAGCCGCGAGATGGACCCGCGGGTGGTGGTCACCGACATGTCCCCGGGCAACCCGCAACTGCGCCGCCAGATCGCCCTGCGCTACATGGTGGCCGGGCTGATGCTGCCCATGGAGGAGCTGCTGATCACCAACGGCGCCCTGGAGGCCCTGAACCTGTGCCTGCAGGCCGTGACCGAGCCCGGCGACCTGGTGGCCATCGAGGCCCCGGCCTTCTATGCCAGCCTGCAAGTGCTGGAACGGCTCAAGCTCAAGGCGGTGGAAATACCCGTGCACCCGCGAGACGGCATCGACCTCGGCGTCCTGGCCCAGACCCTGGAGCGGCACCCGATCAAGGCCTGCTGGTGCATGACCAACTTCCAGAACCCCATGGGCGCGAGCATGCCCGAGGCCAAGAAGCAGGAACTGGTGGAACTGCTGCGCCAGCATCAAGTGCCACTGATCGAAGACGACGTCTACGCCGAGCTGTACTACGGCCAGCAAGCGCCGAAACCGGCCAAGGCCTTCGACACCGAAGGCCTGGTGATGCACTGCGGCTCCTTCGCCAAGAGCCTGGCCCCCGGCTACCGCATTGGCTGGGTGGCCGCCGGGCGTTACGCGCAGAAAATCGAACGGCTGAAACTCATGACCTCACTGTGCGCCTCGATGCCGGCCCAGGCGGCGATTGCCGACTACCTGCAGCACGGCGGCTACGACCGCCACCTGCGCAAACTGCGCTACGCCCTGGAAGAACAACAGAGCGCCATGCTGGCGGCGATTGCCCGCTACTTCCCGGCGCAGACCCGGGTCAGCCAGCCGGCGGGCGGCTACTTCCTGTGGCTGGAACTGCCACCGCAGATGGACTCGTTGAAACTGTTCCAGATGGCCCTGGCCCAGGGCATCAGCATCGCCCCCGGACCGATCTTTTCCCCGACCCAGCGCTTTCGCAACTGCATCCGCCTGAACTACGGCAGCCCCTGGAACGAAGCGGCGGAACAGGCCATGGAAACCCTGGGGCGGATCATCCGCTCCTTTTGAGTGGTGCGGCGCAGGGGGTAGCAGGTTTAGCGTCTGCTGCCTCGGAATGCCGCCCAAGCCGTTCGCAGCCTGCGGCAGCGTCTACACAAATCCCCGATCGACATTGGCCCTGTAGCCGCTGCTGAGCCACGGCGAAGCTGCGCAAAGGTCCGCAGGACCTTGCTTGGCGATCGCCTGCCGATCTTGGGCGGCCTTAAGATCCCCGCGTCTCCTGCGGAGCCGTTCGCAGCCTGCGGCAGCGGCTACACAACCCCGTTCGGCATTGGCCCTGTAGCCGCTGCTGAGCCTGCGAAGCTGCGAAAAGGTCCGCAGGACCTTCGCCCTGCCAAGAGCCACGTCGCCCTGTAAAGGACAAATGAAACAAGGCCGGCCGCCAGGCCGCCATCTTGCTCTTGATCTTGATCTGAACGCCCCGTTAACCACGATGGCCGAACGCAGGCATTGAGCCGTGGGTAACCCGGCAGG